>NZ_BDBC01000056.1 GCF_001612785.1 Nocardia beijingensis NBRC 16342 | reverse complement strand
AAGAAGGGGCCGCGAACACGCCGCGACGAAGTCGCGGCCAGACATCACGGCAGCGGCGGGACCGCGTGTTCGTCGCCGATGAAATCGACCGAGGAGTATTCGCGCAGCTTGGTCAGGCGGTGGTAGGCGTCGATCATGCGGACCGTGCCGGACTTCGAGCGCATCACGATCGACTGGGTGGACGCGCCGCCGCCGTAGTAGCGAACGCCGCGCAGCAGGTCGCCGTCGGTCACACCGGTGGCGCAGAAGAACACGTTCTCACCGGAGACGAGGTCTTCGGTGGTGAGGACACGGTCGAGGTCGTGGCCCGCGTCGATGGCCTTCTGGCGTTCCTCGTCGTCCTTCGGCGCGAGCATGCCCTGGAGCTCACCGCCCATACAGCGCATCGCGGCGGCGGCGATGATGCCCTCGGGGGTGCCGCCGATGCCGACCAGGATGTCGGTGCCGGAGTCGGGGCGGGCTGCGGCGATCGCGCCTGCGACGTCGCCGTCGGAGATCAGGCGGATGCGCGCGCCCGCGTCACGCACCTGCTGAATCAGCTCGGCGTGCCGGGGGCGGTCCAGGATGCAGACGGTCAGGTCGGACTTCGCGGAGTTCTTGGCCTTGGCGACCCGGCTGATGTTCTCCGCGATCGGGGCGGAGATATCGATCACGTCGGCGGCGTCGGGGCCGACGGCGATCTTGTGCATGTAGAACACCGCGGACGGGTCGAACATGGCGCCGCGTTCGGCGACCGCGAGCACCGAGATCGCGCCGGGCACGCCCTTGGACATCAGCGTGGTGCCGTCGATCGGGTCGACCGCGAAGTCCACTTCCGGGCCGGTGCCGTCGCCGACGGCCTCGCCGTTGTACAGCATGGGCGCCTCGTCCTTCTCGCCCTCGCCGATGACGACGATGCCGCGCATGGACACGGAGCTGACCAGCTGCCGCATGGCGTCGACGGCGGCGCCGTCGCCCCCTTCCTTGTCGCCGCGTCCGACCCACCGGCCCGCGGCCATCGCCCCTGCCTCGGTCACACGGACCAGCTCGAGTGCGAGGTTGCGGTCGGGCGCCTCGCGGCGGCTAGGTGTGGGGGAAGTTGCCGTCATTGCGGGGTGCCTCCTGTGCGTCCGGTACGTACCGGTCAATTGTCTCATTCGATGTGGCACGGCCGTACACCCCTTGCTCCTGGTATCCGGGGTGCAGGGGGTCGCGTCGCCGCGCGAGTGGATACTGGGAGCGTGTCCTACCAAAAGCCGCGCATCTTGAACGACTACCGGGATCTGTTCTGGTCGCTGATCCCGTTGGTCCTGATCGCGCTGGTGTTCGCCGGGCTGGCCAGCCAGTGCAGTTTCGCCGCGAACGGTCCGACGCAGGGTCAGATCCCGCATTTCGACGCGCGCGCGGCGCTCACCGCCGACGCTCGTTCGCTGCCGTTCCCGATCCGCAACCCGGACCTGCCCGCGGATTGGACGCCGAACTCCGGCAGTCGCGAATCCATCGGCGGCAACGGCGGCGGGCCGGTCAGCACGGTCGGCTACATCACGCCGCAGGGCACCTACATGCGCTTCACCCAGAGCAACGCCACCGAGGAGGCGCTGGCCAGGTTCGTGCTCGGGTCCCGGTACGCCAGCGGCACCGAGCAGGTCGGCGACCGGAAATGGATCGTCTACGCCGAGCAGGGGTCGGAGACCGCGTGGATCACCGACCTCGGCCAGTCGCGGGTGCTGATCACCGGCGCGGGCAACCACGCGGCGTTCACCACGCTCGCCCAGGCGATCGCGGCGGCGCAACCGCTGAAGCCCTGAGAATTCGCTTGTCTTCGGCGGCGCGCGTCCGTTAGGTTTCGCGGCGGTACGAGACACGTGCCGAACCGGTCTTCGGAGGTCGATGAATATGGCTGCGCTCAGCCGTATTTCGCATGCCCTTCGCCGGTTCGCGCGCCCCTGATTTCCGGCAGACGCGGACCGGTCTCTTCGATGACCAGGAGTGTCACGTGTCTGTTCCCCTTCCCCCCGAGTTGCGCACCCAACGGCTGATCCTGCGGTCGTGGACCGCCGGTGCGGCGGCGGCCGTGCTCGACGACCACCGTGCCGCCGACTGGGCGGCGGATTTCCCGGCCGACGGCGATCGCGTCATCGCGGGCCTGCTCGCGGCACATCCGGACTGGCTCGGGCCGTTCGGGCACCGGCTCGTCGTCGAGCGCTCCAGCGGGCTGGTCGTCGGCTCGATCGGGCTGTTCTGGCCGCCCGCCGAGGGCGAGCTGGAGATCGGGTACGGCATCGTCGCCTCGCGGCGGGGTCGCGGTTACGCCACCGAGGCCACCGTCGCCATGACGGCGCACGCGTGCACCGCGCCCGGCGTTCGCGCGGTGCACGCCGAGGTGGAGCTGTCGAACCCGTCGTCGGCACGGGTACTGGAGAAAGCCGGATTCACGCGGGTGAGCAGCGCGGACGGCATCGCACGGTTCCGCGCCGCGGCCGCGTCGCGCTGACGCCGCCGGGCCGTCGTCAGCGGTGGCTCACCACGTTGACGACGGTCCCGCTCGGGTCGCGGACGAAGAAGCGGCGTACGCCCCACGCCTCGTCGCGCAAGGAGTAGACGACCTCGGCGCCCGCGGCGGTCACCGCCGCGTACACGGCGTCGACGTCGTCCACCTCCACGCTCATGTCCGGCTGCGGTTGCTCGGCGTCCGGGCCGACGAGCAGGACCTGGGCGGTCGGGTTGGACGGCGAGGCCATCGTCACGACCCACCCCAGGTCCATCGCCTCCTGGAAGCCGAGCAGCCGGTAGAAATCGCGGCTGGCGGCCAGATCGGTGGTGCGTATGTCGGGCGTGGCGCGGCGGATGGTCATTGCCGCTCTTCCAGGTCGGTGCGGTGCAGCGCGTCCTCGACGCGTTTGCGCGCGCCGGCCAGGTGTTCTTCACAGCGGTTGGCCAGCGCCTCGCCGCGTTCCCACAGGGCGAGGGATTCGTCCAGGTCGAGGCCGCCTTGTTCGAGGATCTTGACGACATTGACCAGCTCGTCGCGCGCGCGTTCGTAGCCGAAACCGGCGATCTCGGCGGCGTCGTCGGCCGGGTCGGCGCCGGTTTCGGTGGACTTGCCGGACTCGGCCAAGTCAGTTCCTCCCTGTGTCGGTGTTCTTCGCCCCGAGGGTCTGGGTGCCGAGCGCGGCGGCCGTGACGGCGCCGTCGGCGACCCGGATGCGCAGCTGGCTGCCCGCGGGCGCGTCCTCGATCGAACGCACCACCTCGCGCTGCTTGCCGGTGACCCGCTGCACGACAGCGTAGCCACGGGCCAGCGTGGCGGCCGGGCCGACGGCGGTGAGTTTCTCGCGCAGATGCCGGGTGGCCGTGGCTTCGGTGCGGAGCAACTGCTCGGCGCAGCGCCGCGCCGCCGTGCGCTGGCGTTCCACCTCTTCGCGGCGGCGTTCGATCTCGCGCAGCGGGTCGGCCAGCACGGGCCGCGAACGCAACTGGGCGAGCGCCTTGGTCTCGCGGTCCACCCAGCCCCGCAGGGCGGCGGCGGTGCGTTCGCGCAGTTCACGGATGCAAGCCAGTTCGGCGGCGGCGTCGGGGACGACGCGTTTGGCGGCGTCGGTCGGCGTGGCCGCGCGCAGATCCGCGACGAGGTCGCTGAGTGGATTGTCCGGTTCGTGGCCGATCGCGCTGACGATCGGCGTGGTCGCGGCGACGATGGCGCGGCACAGCGCCTCGTCGGAGAACGGCAGCAGGTCCTCCACGCTGCCGCCGCCGCGCGCGAGCACGATCACCTCGACGTCCGGATGCCGATCGAGTTCGGCCAGCGCGGTGAGCATCTGCGAGA
The DNA here is from genome assembly GCF_001612785.1 of Nocardia beijingensis NBRC 16342. GTDB lineage: Bacteria > Actinomycetota > Actinomycetes > Mycobacteriales > Mycobacteriaceae > Nocardia > Nocardia beijingensis. The sequence goes on along the minus strand of NZ_BDBC01000056.1, from coordinate 2,976 downwards.
CCGCGGTCGGCCCCTGCACGGCGGTGTTGCGGATTTCGAAACGCACCGCGGGCCAGCGATTGCGAGCGACGCTCAGCACATCGCGCTCCGCGGCGCTCGCGCGGCCGGTGATCAGGCCGATGGTGCCGGGGAGGAAGGGGATCGGGCGCTTGAGCCGGGGATCGAACAGGCCTTCGGCGTCCAGCAGCGCCTTCAGTCGTTCGATGCGGGCCAGCAGTTCACCGATGCCGACGGGCCGGATCTCCAGCACGCGCAGCGAGATCGTGCCGCGCCCGGTGAAGAAGGACAGCTTGCCGTAGACGACCACCCGGCTGCCCTCTTGCAGGGGGACGGAGGAGTTGCGGATGAGGTCGGGATCGCAGGTCACCGACAGCGACATGTCGGCGGACGGGTCGCGCAGCACCAGGAACGCGGTGCGGGTGCCGGGCCGGAGATTGATCTGGGTGATCTGGCCTTCCACCCAGATGCTGCCGAGCCGGTCGATCCATTGGGCGACCTTGATGGAGACCGAACGCACCGGCCAGGGGTGCTCGGCGGAGTTGGCCGGTGCGGCGGCGGGTTGGCCGGAGGTGTCCCGGCCAGCCGTCGGCGACGAGGGTGTCCTTGGTTCGGTCACTGGGCCTGCACAGTGGCGATCCGGTTCGTGAGCATGGTCACGAACGGCGCCCTGGCGCGGGTGTGCTGCTCGTACTCCAGCAGCGCGGTGAGGTCGTCGAGCGTCAGCAGGCGCAGGCGGGCGCGCAGCTGGGCCAGGGTCATATTGGCGTAGTCGTAGCGGGTGGCGACTTCCGGTTCGACGATCGCGGTCGCTTCCGGGGCGGGATCGGGATCGGTGTCCGAGTCAGTCGGCGCCGGGTCCGGGTCTTCGGCCGGTGGCTCGCCGATGGGCGTCACCGAGGCGACATGACCGTTGGTCGCGCCGGTGTCGTCGGCGGCGAAGGGGTCCTGCGTTCGGAACGGCTCGGGATCATCGGCGGTGTAGAGATCGAATCGGCTGGTGCGCGGCGTGCCGGGGCCTTGGTCGTCGGCGAGGTCCTCGTCGAAGGTGGCCCACTCCGGCTGGTCGACCGGGCGGTTGGACAAGCGGTCGAAAACCGCGTCGCCCTTCAGAGCCAGACTGGTGACGAACTGCTGGACGTGCATCGTCGTCTGCAGTACCTGACTGATCGCCGTGATCGGGAAATTCATTGCCGCCGTTGGTAGCCGGCGGGATTCCTCGAGGGCGTATACGGCCGCGCCTGCGGCGACCCGGGCCAGAAAGGGTGGTCGAAACATGGTCCTAGCCTGCCCGAAATGGTGTGTTATGCAAAGAAGTGGCGCGCGTCGTTCTGCCGTCCGCCGATTGCGGCGCACCGCCGATCGGCGGGAATCGCGTGGCGGTGTGTTCATAGTGCGGAGAATAGACCCAGGTCCCGGCGTAAGTGTCCGAGACAATCGCGACACCCGGCAGCCGGTACGGTCGTGCCCGTCTTCCCGGCCGCTCGGCGCCCGCGTCGGCCGAGTGTGACGGGCAACTCCCGCACGTGGCGCGATCCAGGGCCGCACGTATCCTGTGGGCATGTCTTCGGCCATTCCCTTGAACGTCGGAATCACCCGATCGGCAGGTGCGGGAAGCGCCGTCGCCGACGGCGGAAAACGCGTGCTGCTCGCGGAGCCGCGCGGGTACTGCGCCGGCGTCGACCGGGCGGTCGAAACGGTGGAGAAGGCGCTGGAGAAGCACGGTGCGCCCATCTACGTGCGCAAGGAGATCGTGCACAACCGGCACGTCGTGGAGACGCTGCGCGAACGCGGCGTGATCTTCGTCGACGAGACCGATCAGGTGCCGGAGGGCGCGGTCGTCGTGTTCTCCGCGCACGGCGTGTCCCCCGCGGTGCACGCGTCGGCCGCCGAGCGCAGCTTGCACACCATCGACGCCACCTGCCCGCTGGTGACCAAGGTGCACCAGGAGGCGAAGCGGTTCGCCCGCGACGACTACGACATCCTGCTGATCGGCCACGAGGGCCACGAAGAGGTCGAGGGCACCGCGGGCGAGGCGCCCGAGCACGTCCAGCTGGTCGACGGGCCCGGCGCCGTGGACCAGGTCAGTGTGCGCGACGAGTCGAAGGTGATCTGGCTCTCGCAGACCACGTTGAGCGTGGACGAGACGATGGAGACGGTGCAGCGGTTGCGCGAGCGCTTCCCCGCCCTCCAGGACCCGCCGAGTGACGACATCTGCTACGCCACCCAGAACCGCCAGGTGGCGGTGAAGGCGATGGCGCCGGAATGCGATCTGGTGATCGTGGTCGGCTCGCGCAACTCGTCGAACTCGGTGCGTTTGGTGGAGGTGGCGCTCGGTGCGGGCGCCAAGGCCGCGTACCTGGTCGACTTCGCCCGCGAGATCGACCCGGCCTGGCTCGACGGCGTCCGCACGATCGGCATCACTTCCGGCGCCTCGGTGCCCGAGATCCTGGTCCGCGGCGTGCTGGACCGGCTGGCCGAGCACGGCTACGGCGATGTCCAGCCGGTCACCACGGCCAACGAGACCCTCGTCTTCGCCCTTCCCCGCGAACTGCGCGACGCTCGGAGCTGAGGCCCGGCCGCGGCGATGGCGCGGTACGTGCTCGGCGGGAGACGCCGTGCGATATCCGGGCTGGCCGCGGCGTGCGGTTCTTGCTCGCGGCGGCGGAAGGTGTGGCCGGTAATGGTTGCGGCCGGGTAGCCGCGGCCTAGCCGGATGTCCTCATACCGAGTGCCGTAGGTCTCGTCCGTGGCGAGTAGATCCGCCGCTGTGCCCGCGTGGGCTTGGGCGCCGGAGTTCGGTACGGACCTCTTCGGACTCGACGACGAACGGCGAACCCGCTTACAGATTCTCCGGCCTGCGTCGTTCCTGGCGGTTCGAATCGCGTTCGCGATAACGCACATTGGGCTGCGGGTGCGGCGGCATATCGCGGCGGCGGCCCGCGCCGCGCGGTGGTTCGCCTTCCGGCCGCGGCATGG
>NZ_BDBC01000055.1 GCF_001612785.1 Nocardia beijingensis NBRC 16342 | reverse complement strand
CCGCGTCTCGGGGCGGATGCACCGCACAGGACGACGGAGTCCTTCTGCCTGGCCGTATCCACGACCAGGGTCCGCGCGCCGCAGCGAAGCGAACCCTCGATAACATAAGGTACACAATGCCGAGCACATTGCGGTCGGGATCAGGGAAATTCGCGGTAACTTAGCGCTTCTGGCGACCACGCTTGAATCCAGGGTACCGGCCCGAGCCGAACGGCGCCGTGCCCGTCGCGCCCGTCGCCGTCGCCGCTCACGACGCGTGATGCGTTGCCGCGCGGCGCCTCTCGGCCGTCACGGCGTCGCCGAACTATTCCCATCCGCGATACTCGGCGCACTACCCCTCGGCATCGACGACCGGTCGAAAACCACTCCGCCGCACGGCCGCTGTTCCTTGGCGGACTTGCGATCAGGCAGTCGAGCCGTCACCGCTCGGTTCGACTGGGGCTCGCGCCGCATCGCTCGGCGCGGGCTCGGCGGCAGCGGCGGTCGTCACGGTCGCTTCGGCGGCCCGCTCCGCCTCCTCGACGGTGCATCGGCCGAGGCCGCACGCCGTCGCCACACCGTACGCGGCCCGGCCCGCGGCCGCCTCGAACAAGGCCAGGCTCCTGATGCTGTCTTGCGTTCCCGCCGGCGACACCACGCCGGCGATGACGCGCCAGTCGGGGTCCAGCTTGCGCAGCGGCCGGTAGAACGCGGGCTCCAGCGGGGCCGGGTGCGCACCGTAAGCGCAGGGGATGTGCGCAGGTGGCAGCGGCACGGCGCGAGCGCGCAGGTCTCGTGCGACGGTGTTCAACAGCCGCACCGCCGGCGCGAGACTGCGCGGCGCCAGAAGTTCTTTGTGCTGATAGTCGCCATAGCAGAGATGCAGGACGGTCTGGGCGCCGATGTCGTGTGCCCGCGCGAGGAAGCCGGCCAACTGACCCGCGACCAGACGGCCGACCGGAGCCTGCGCGCCGAACCGCGCCGCCTTCACCAGTGCGAGCTGGGCGATCGGCGACTCCACCTGCCAGGTGATCACTTCGCCGTGTTCGGCCGTCACCCTGGCCATTTCGTCCAGTACGGCCTCGACGAAGACGGGCAGGTTGCGCAACGCGGGGGCCACCGTCCGCAGGTGGCGTAGCGCGCGCACGAGCGGAAGTCCGTCGGCCACCGCGGCCCCGCCGAACACGAACAGCGCCAGATCCAGCGGGTTCGGCTGACTGATCTGCAATCGTGTTCCGGCGAGTTCCGGATGCCGCGCCCGCAACGCGCGAAAGGCGGTGACAGCCGCGCCGATGCGGTCGACGCGGTCCATCGCCACGTGGCGGGGCTCGAGGGTCGCGCCACGGCGGATGCCGTACACGCGCATGTCGGCGTAGTCGGCGAAGTCACCGCCGCGCACCACTTCGAAGACGTCGTCGTGCCTTTCGCGCTCGCGCAGGTACTGCACGACCCAGCTCGGATCCAGGTCGCGCGGCACACCGGTGAGCCGGTGGCCCCGGCTGCGCTGGACGAACCACTCCAGCACCGCGCTGTCATCGGTCGTCAATGGCGCGGGCAAGCTGCCCACGAAGTGCACGAGTCGCGTCATCGCCTGTCCAACACGTAGTCCGCACGAGACGGGTGCGGCGTTCGCCTCCCGCTCGGGGCCCCGATCCGGCGGCCGCTGAGGAGAATAGGCCGACTCGATAGCCAGGAGTTCGCCACTGGTGGGAAGGCCGTGCAGGATCGATTTCGTCGCGCTCCGGGAACGCCCCGCGTGGTGTGCTCGCGTCCGCCACTACCACCTGGTAGAACTCCGCCATGGTCGATCGAACGCGGTTCGCGCGGTTGGCACTGGAGCAGGTGGCCGCCGAGTTGGACGGCACGGCTCTGCGCGGCGGCTACCTCACCTCGGAGCGCATGCGATTCCTCGCGACCAAGGTCCGCGACGCCGGGTACGCCTACGACGAAGCGCTCGAGGCGAACGCCACCCCGGAATGATCGCCGAATTGCCGGGCGGCCCCAGCGCTACCGGCGCCCGTCCTGCGGAGTTCGCGGCTCCGCTGTTCCGGCACGTCCTTGCGGTACCCGGTCGGCATCGGCCCGGCGTTGCCACATGGTGGCCGGGTTCCAGTCCCGCGCAGTACGGCCCCGCGTGAGGGGGAACGCGGCCAGCCCGATCAGCAGCGCCGAGAAGTGCCCGATGCCGGTGAAGGTGGGATGGAGCAGCAACGGGATGGCGAACCACACCAGGATTCCGCCGAGATACAGCCACCGCCACGGCCGGGCGACGTGGTAGGTCAGGACGCCGATGATGGCGGCCAGGAAATAACTGACGCCGATATCGCGCACATCGACCATCGCGGGATCGGCGTAGCCGTGGCGGATGGCCACGGCCAGGATGCCCTCGCTGACATACGTGGCCGCGACGTGCGCGCACAGACCGACGACCGCCCAGCGCAACGAGCCCAGCCACCGTTCCGCCGGGGCGTGGAAGACGCAGAACAACACCAGGTAGGGCAGCCAGAAGTAGCCGTCGATCCACAGCAGACTGGTCACGAGGGCGTGCACCGGATCGGATTCGAGGTGGCGCAGATTGGTGGAACGCTCACCCAGCAGGCGCTCGAGATCACCGCGCGGCACCAGGTGCTGGATGATCGTGGTCCCCAGCAGCAGCGTCAGCCAGGCGAAAGTCCACGGGGCGGTGCGCACGTACTGCCAGGCGGACGCCGTGCGGCTGGTGCGCGCCCCGCCGCCGTCGGTTGCGTGACTCATGGCGCGGCCTTCCTCAGGGAAATCCTTCGCCCGAAGGACGCGACCGCCCGGCCGCATTGCCGGATCGAGGCGCACTCTCCTGGCTCTGCCAGGTGAAACACTACTCTCCGTACCGTTGGAGACCCACCGGTCGACTGCCCGCGCCCTGGGGCGACGTGCTGAACGGCCGCGCCTAGGTCGCCGCCGCGCCGGGCTCGCGCGGTTCCGCGGCGAGCGGACCGGTGCGGTTGGCGGTGAGCATTCGCACCGCCGCGGTGCGCAGATCCGGGCGGGCACGCCGGGCGGTCAGTTCGGCCAGGCAGATCTCGCCGACCATGGCCACTTTCATCCGGGAAGCGGCGTCGGGGTCCGGCCATCCGGCGGCGACCATGTCGGGCCGCCCCACCGCGATGAACAGCTCGTGCCTGCGGCGGATCTCCTCGCGCAGGTCCGGATCGGTGCGCGCCTGCACCATGAACGCTTCGGTGCCGCGGGCATCGAGACAGGCATCGAGGAAGGCGTCCAGACTCGGGGCGATCCGTTCCACCCCCGGCGGGATCCCGGCCAGCGCCGCGGCCACCGACTGCGACAGCGCGTCGAAGAAGCGGCGGTGCAACGCGATGACGTAGCTGCGACGGTTGACGAAGTGGTGATAGAAGGTGCCCTTGGCCATCCCGGCTTCCTCGACCACCGCGTTGACCGAAAGACGGTGCAGCCCCTCGCGTTCCGCCACCACGGTGCCCGCGATCAGCAGCGCCGTGCGCCCGGGGTCGGCAATGACTGTCATGTTTCCGAATTCTCCCCACTCTTTCTGAAAAGCCTAGTGTCGTGCACCGGCCGCACCTACGCTGTGACCGATCGGTCGGTCGAAGCCTAGCCGGGTTCCGGATGGACCATCGGGTCATCGAGGACCGATCTGATTCCGGGCGACCCTGGGGGTTCGAAATGTCCGCTGAGTTTAAATTGGTGAGCGGCGATGTGGTGCCACTGGCATCGAACGCAAGCTATCTCGTGTCGATCGACGACCTGTTGCCCGCGGATTCGCCGCGGTCGAACGGGGAAGACCGCAGGCATATCGCGCGACTGGCCGAGAGCGACACCGAATTACCGCCGATTCTGGTGCATCGCAGCACGATGCGCGTCATCGACGGAATGCACCGGTTGCGCGCCGCGCAATGGCTCGGCCGCGAGCACATCGACGTCGTGTTCTTCGACGGGACACCGGCAGAGGCTTTTCTGCGCGGTGTCGAACTGAATACGACGCACGGTCTGCCGCTGACGCTTTCGGACCGCAAAGCGGCGGCCGAGCGGATCATCGAGTCGCTGCCGGAATTGTCCGACCGGGCGATCGCCGCCACCACGGGACTGTCCGCGCGCACCGTGGCCACGATCCGCCAGCGTTCGAGTGCGGAAATTCCGCACTCGAACATCCGCGTCGGCGCCGACGGCAGGCGCAGGCCGATGGACCGCGCGCAGCGCAGGCGCCGGGTCGCCGAGCTGCTGGCGACCTCGCCGGACATGCCGCTGCGCGCGCTGGCCGCCGCGGCCGAGGTGTCCATCAGCACGGCGCATTCGATCCGCAAACGCCTGCGCGAGACCGGATCCTGCGAGGACGACAACACCGCGGACCAGCCAGAGGGCAGCGCGCTGCTGCTGCAACAGCTCACCCGCGACCCGGCCATGCGTCACAGCCAGCAGGGCCGCGACCTGCTGCGCTGGTTGCACACCCACTCGATGCAGCGCGAGGTGTGGACCGCGCTGGTGGCCACGGTCCCCCCGCATTGCATCCCGGCCGTCGCCGAGCTCGCCCACCGCAATGCCAAGGAATGGCGAGCGCTGGCCGGCTACATCGATTCCGGCGCCGCCGAATAGCACCGGCCACAGCCGCATTCGCCACGGCCGGAGTTCGAGAAAAGGTCTTTCATCATGCTTGTTGGTCTCGCACGTCTGGCGACCCGGCGTCCGCGCGCCATCCTGTACGGCGCGCTGCTCATCGGCGTCGTCTGCGTCGCGCTCGGCTGGTCGGCGCCCGCCCACCTGAAGTCCGGCGGCTACATCCCGTCCGACACCGAATCCGCCGAGGTGGCCGCGTTCCTCAACCGCGATTTCCCTGGCGCGGCACCGAATCTGGTGCTGCTGGTCACCGCGCCGGACGGGCTCGACGGCCCGGCGGCCCGGACGGTCGGCGAGCGCGTGACCGCGGATCTGCGCGGCCGCGACGACGTCGACGCGGTCCAGTCCTATTGGGAACTCCCGCCGGATCTGCGCCAGGGCTTGCGCGGCACCGAGGGCCGCGACGGTCTGGTCCTGGCGCACGTCACCGGCGACGACACCGACGCGCCGAAACGGGCCGGCGCGATCGCCGAGCAGGTCAGCGGCGAGTTCGACGGCGTGACCGTGCGGGCGGGCGGCCAGGCGGTGGCGTTCGACGAGATGAGCCATCGCATCGTCACCGATCTGCTGATCACCGAGGCGATCGCGATACCGCTGACCGGTCTGGCGCTGATCCTGGTCTTCGGCAGCCTGACCGCCGCGCTGGTCCCGCTGGCGGTGGGCGTGTTCAACATCTTCGCCACGCTGCCGATCCTGCGGCTGCTCACCGAGGTCGGTGACGTGTCGATCTTCGCGCTGAACATGATGAGCGCGTTGGGTTTCGCGGTCGCGATCGACTCGAGCCTGTTCATGGTCAGCCGGTTCCGCGAGGAGCTCGCCGCCGGGCGCGACACCGCGGCCGCGGTCTCGCGCACCGCGCTCACCGCGGGACGCACCGTCCTGTTCTCGGGTGTGGTGATCGCGCTGTCGCTGTCGACGCTGCTGGTCTTCCCGCTGTATTTCCTGCGATCGCTGGCCTACGCGGGACTGGCCGTGCTCGGCGCGGCCGTGTTCACCACGCTGCTGCTGGTGCCCGCCGCGCTCGCGCTGCTCGGCCCGCGCGTCGACGCGCTCGATGTGCGGGTGCTCCTGCGCCGCCGGTTCCGGCGGCCGGCACCCATGCCGGTCGAGCTCACCGCCACCCGCTGGTACCGCTCGGTGCGGCTGGTCATGCGCCACCCGGTCGTAGCCGCGCTGGCGGTGATCGCGCTGCTGCTGGTGCTGGGTTCGCCCTTCCTGTCCATCCGGTTCGGCGCCGCCGACGACCGGGTCATCGCGGGAGCGTCCAGTCACGTGGTCGGCGACGCCTTGCGCACCGGTTTCCAGGAGAACGCCATGGCCGGTGTGCTCGTGGCCATGCCCGGCTACCGAGGCGGTGACGCCGACATCGCCGCCTACGCCCAGCGTCTGTCACGGGTGGAGCACGTGACGTCCGTGTTGTCCGCGGCGGGCGTCTACGCCGGCGGGCTGAAAGTGGCCGCCGCGCCGCCCGGCATGCGCGACGACGCGGGCACGTATCTGCGGGTCGGCACCCGGCTCGACCCGTACTCCCCCGCCGCGCTCGCTCAGCTCGACCAGGTGCGCGCGGTTCCCGCGCCGGGCCGGGCGCTGCTCGGTGGCGCGGCCGCCGAAAGCGCCGACTCACTCGACGCACTCGCGGCGAAAGTGCCCCTCGCCGTGGTCGTGATCGCGCTGTCGACGCTGGTGGTGCTGTTCTTCTTCACCGGCAGCGTGCTGCTGCCGATCAAAGCGCTGCTGCTCAACACGCTGTCGCTGGCGGCGACCTTCGGCGCCATGGTCTGGATCTTCCAGGAAGGGCACCTCGCCGGCCTGCTCGGCTTCACCCCGACCGGCTACCTGGTGCCGACCATGCCGATCCTCATGTTCTGCATCGCCTTCGGCGTCTCGATGGACTACGAGGTCTTCCTGTTGTCGCGGATCCGGGAGGAATGGCTGTCCACCGGCGACAACACCCGCGCCGTCGCGACCGGCGTCGCCCGTACCGCGAGGATCTTCACCGCGGCCGCCTGCCTGATGGCGATCGCCTTCGCGGGGATGGTGACCTCGCACGTGTCGTTCATCCAATTGTTCGGCCTCGGGCTGACCCTGGCCGTGCTCAGCGACGCGACGCTGATCCGCGGCGTGCTCGCGCCCGCTCTGATGCGCCTGCTCGGCGCCGCCAACTGGTGGGCGCCGCGCCGGCTCGCCCGCTGGCACGAACGCATCGAAATCCCCGAGACCAGCGCCGCTCTCGAGCCAGTACCCAAGTAGTGCGAGAGGAACAACATGGCGAAATTCCGCACAGGTGTGATGGATTCCGGCGTCTACACCCGGTTCGCGCCCGATCTGCAATTCCGCGGCAGCCGCTCGGTGGCGATGGCGGGCGGGGCGGACTCGCTGTGGGTGACCGATCACCTGCCCTCGATCCTGCCCGCCTCGATCTGGAAACCGCGGCACGTGGGCATCACCCGGCTGGCGCCGCACGCCGACGGCATCTACGAACCGTGGACGGCGCTGGGCTATCTCGCCGCGCAGAACCGCTTGGCCCGCTTGCGGCTCGGCGTCGGGGTCACCGACGCCGGCCGCCGCAATCCCGCCGTCACCGCGCAGGCCGCGGCCACGCTGCACCAATTGAGCCGGGGCCGCGCGATTCTCGGCATCGGCACCGGGATCAGGGACAACAACGAGCCCTACGGCGTGGACTGGTCCGCTCCGGTCGGCCGGTTCGAGGAGGCGCTGGCGACCATCCGGGCGCTGTGGGATTCCCACGGCAGCTTGGTGACCAGGGACTCCCCGTACTTCCCGCTGCGCGACGCGGTCTTCGACGTGCCGCCGTACCGGGGCAGCCGCCCGGAGATCTGGGTGGCCGCGGGCGGTCCGCGCATGCTGCGGGCCGCCGGGCGCTACGCCGACGTGTGGTTCCCCGGCTTCGCACAGCGCCCGCACGAATACCGGCACCGCCTCGAGCTGGTGCGCGCCGCGGCCTCCGACGCGGGCCGCGACCCGTCGTCGGTCGCGCCCGCCGCCGTGTTCAGCGTGCTCACCGCCGCCCGCCCCGGGCAGGTGGACGCCCTGGTCGAGAGCGTCGGCGCGCGGGCGCTGACGCTGTGCGCTCCCGGGGAGATGTGGACCAGGCACGGCGCGACCCACCCGCTCGGCGACGACTTCACCGGTCTGCAGGACTACCTGCCGCAGACGCTGGACGAGCGCACCGTGCTGGACTACATCGAGAAGATCCCGGCTTCGCTGGTGCGCGAATTCTGCCTGGCCGGAACGCCGGACGAGATCGTCGAGCAGGTCGCGCACTGGCGCGACCACGGTCTGCGCTATGCCGTGCTCATGAATCTCAGCGCAATTCATCCGAGCGTCACACAGGGGATGATTTCGAACGCGTCCCTGGTGGCGACGTTACGCAAATTGAAGCGTCTGTAACACAAGGCAATTGACGCCCGAGCGCCCCGAGCAATAGCATGCATTCGAGCGAAGGAGCTCGTCATAATATTTGTGCTGCTGCGGTCGGGGGGCTCAGCATGGTCCCGCATAAAAGGCCAGGAGAAATAATGGTCGACATTGCAATAGTGGGTATCGGCTGCCGTTTTCCAGGCGGCGTATTCGATGCGGAAAGCTACTGGAATTTTTTGTTGAACAAAGGCGACGGGATCGTCGATATCCCGCCGGACCGCTGGAGTATCGAAAAGTACTACGACCCGGATCCGGACGCGCCCGGCCGTATGTACACCCGGCGCGGCGGGTTTCTCACCCAGCCGCTGTGGGATTTCGACGCCGATTTCTTCGGCATCGCCCAGAAGGAGGCCGCCATCCTCGATCCCCAGCAGCGGCTGCTGCTGGAGGTGACCTGGGAGGCGCTCGACGACGCGGGTATGGCGGGCCGGGTCTCCGGCCATCGCGTCGGCGTCTACGTCGGCGGCTTCATCCTCGACAACGTGCTCGGACGCAGCGGTCCGCTGGTCCGCTCGGCGATCACCGGCCACACCGCGATGAGCGCCTCGCACACCCTGCTGTCCAACCGGATCTCCTATCTGCTCGATCTGCACGGCCCAAGCCTGACCGTCGACACCGCCTGCTCGTCCTCGCTGGTGGCGACGCATCTGGCGGTGCAGGCGATCGTCAACGGCGAGTGCGAGATCGCGCTGGCCGGCGGGGCGAACGCGATGCTGCAGCCGGAGACGTTCATCTCGATGTGCAAGGGCCGGTTCCTGTCGGTCGACGGCCGCTGCAAGACCTTCGACGCCGCCGCCGACGGTTACGGCAGGGCGGAGGGCGCGGGCGCGGTGCTGCTCAAGCCGCTGGACGTGGCGCAGCGCGACAACGACCGCATCTACGCCGTCATCCGCGCCACCGGCGTCAACCAGGACGGCCGCACCATGGCCATTCCGGTGCCGAATCCCGTTGCGCAGGAACAGCTCGCCCGTCAGGTGCGCGATGACGCAGGCGTCGCGGCGCACGAGGTGAGCTATCTCGAGGCGCACGGCACCGGCACCGCGGTCGGCGATCCGATCGAGATGTCCGCGCTGGGCGCGGTGTACGGCGCGGTGGACGGCCGTGGCGAACCGGTGCCGGTCGGCTCGGTGAAGAACAACTTCGGGCACACCGAGGCCGCGGCCGGGGTCGCGAGCCTCATCAAGGCCGCGCTCACCCTGCACCACCGCACGGTCGCGCCCCAGTTCGAGCTGACCACGCCGAACCCGCAGATCAAGTTCGACGAGCTACGACTACGTGTCCCCCTGCGCCCAGAACCACTGCCCGCGGCGCCGGGCAATGGTGTGGTCGCGGTCAACGGTTTCGGCTACGGCGGCACCAACGCCCACGCCATCCTCGTCGAAGCGCCTGCCTCGGTCGCGCGGGCCGAAGACGAGCGCCCGGTGCCACGGGTGCTGCCGATCTCCGGCCGCCACGAGACCGCGGTGCGCGCGCTCGCGGGCGACCTCGCCGACGCGCTCGACCGGCACCCCACCGACACGCTGACCGCCGCCGCCTGGACCCGCCGCGCCCACCATCCCCTTCGGGTCGGCTTCGCCTACGACGACGCCGACGACCTGCGCAGCCAGTTGCGTGCCTTCGCCGCGGGCGAGGGCCGCGCCCCGTCCCGGATCATCGGCGACGGCGACGTGGAGCCCGTCTTCGTCTTCAGCGGCATGGGCCCGCAGTGGTGGGGCATGGGCCGCGAGCTGCTGACGACCGACAGCACGTTCGCCAAGGTCGCCAAGGAGATCGATCGCGAGTTCGTCTCGATCGCGGGCTGGTCGATCCTGGAGGAGATGCTCGCCGACGAGGACGGCTCGCGGATCATGCAGACCGCCTACGCCCAGCCCGCCAACTTCGTGCTGCAAGCGGCACTGACCGCCGAACTGGCCGACTACGGCGTGTATCCGGCGGTGGTGGTCGGCCACAGCGTCGGCGAGGTCACCGCCGCGTATGTGTCCGGCGCGCTGTCGCTGCGCGACGCGCTCACCGTCAGCTACCACCGCGCCCGGTTGCAGGCGACCACCGCGGGCAGCGGCGGCATGCTGGCCCTCGGCATGTCCGAGAGCGAAGCGCGAGAGCTGCTCGCCCGCACCGACAGCATCTCCATCGCCGCGGTCAACAGTCCCGGCGCGGTCACCCTCGCCGGCGACAGCGAGGACCTGGAACTGCTGCGCGACACCTTGTCCGCCACCGGCACGTTCGCGCGCAGTCTGCGGGTCGAGGTGCCCTACCACAGTCATCTGATGGACCCGATCCTCGACGACCTGCGCGACGCGCTGGCCCAGCTGACGCCGCGGGACGCCAAACTCACCACGTACTCCACCGTGACCGCCGCCGAGATCGCGGGCACGGACTGGGACGCGGACTACTGGTGCCGCAACGTCCGGGAGCCGGTCCGCTTCGCCGACGCCATCGGCGCGCTGGTCGACGCGGGTCACCGCGTCTTCCTCGAAGTCGGCCCGCATCCGGTGCTCAGCGGCAACATCCGCGAGATGCTGATCCATCGCGGCGTGATCGGCGCCGCGGTGACCACGCTCTCGCGCGATCTGCGCGACCGCAACAACGTGCTGCGCGCCGTCGCGGACCTGTATGTCGCCGGCTCGCTGGACGGTTCGTCCGTGCCCGGCCGTCCCGACTCCGTCGTCGCGCATCTGGACCTGCCCGCCTATCCCTGGCAGCGCAAACGGGTCTGGCACGACGAGGCCGTCACCCTGCTCGATCGCCTCGGCACGCCGGACGGCTACGCGCTGCTGGGCGAGCCGACGACGGCGGCGGGCTCGGAGTGGGAGGTGCAACTGTCGGTCGCGCGGCTGCCGTGGCTGCGCGACCACGTCGTGTCGGGACATGTGGTGCTCCCCGGCGCGGCCTACCTCGACGCCGCGCTCAGCGCCGCCGTCGAGCGCACCGGACGCGCGAGCGTCGGCCTGGAGTCGGTGGAATTCGTCGCGCCGCTGGTGATCGACGAGCACGACATCCCGGTACTGCGCGTGAGCGTCGAGGAGTCGACCAAACGGTTCCGGATCCGCTCCCGCTCGGCGACCGCGGCCACCTGGACGCTCAACGCCCACGGCAGGCTCATCGAAGCCGACTTCACCTCCGCCGTGGTGGATGTCGAGGCCCCCGAGCACGCCGTCGCCGTCGCGGGCCCGGATCTGTATCGCGGTCTGGCCGCTCGCGGCCTCGACTACGGGCCCGCCTTCCAGCGCATCGTCTCGGCCGTCGTCGGCGCGGACGCGGTGGTCGCCTCGCTCGCGCCGGTCGATCAGGACCCGCCGATCCGGCACCTGGCCCACCCGGCCCTGGTCGACGCCGCGTTGCAATGCATCGCCGCGCTGGCCGCCGACTCGGACACCGGCGTGGCGATCGTGCCCGCCGCCATCGCCGGGGTGCGCCTGCTCGGCCCGCTGCCGCAGCGGCCACGGGTCGTGGTGACCCGGCGCGGCGCCGACCCGCTGCGCGCCGACATCGCGCTCGTCGGCGAACAGGGCGAGGTGGCCATGCGGCTGCTCGGCGTCGAGTTCCGCCCGGTCAGCACGGCGATCGAGGTCACCCATCAGCTGGAACGCGTTTTCTACCAACCGATCTGGGAGATCGTCGAGACCCAGACCGATACGCGGGCCACCGAGCAGGAGGTCGTGGTGGCCGTCTGCGTCGGCGCCGACGCCGCCGACCGTGCGGCGGCGCTGCTGGGCGAGCGGACCGACGTCACCGTCGCGCTCGCCGATCCCGACGCCGCCGACAACGACGAGCGCCTGCGGCTGGCGCTGCGCGCACCCGACGGCGTGCCGATCGCCGAACGGATCCGGGTGGTCGTGGTGTTCGGCGACGCGTTCGACGGGTCACGCAACGTCTACTGGCTCGCGCGTACGGCGAACGCCGTCGAGCACCTGCTCGCCGACGCGCCGCAGGTCCGTGTCCGCGCCGTCGTCGTCACCGAGAACGCGTTGTGCACGCCCGCCGACAGCGGCGCGAAGGTCTCGCACGGCGCGCTGGTGGGCGCGCGGCGCGCCCTGCTCAACGAACAACCCGCGGCGGGCTGGCGGCTCGTCGACGCGCACTCGGGGTCCGAGGCACCGCAGGCGGATCTCGTCTTCGCCGACGACGTGCTCGACGAGATCGGTGTGCGGGGAACCGACCACTGGGCCGTGCGGCTGGACCGCAACTTCGGCACCCATCTCGACGAACGCAACCAGGCCGCCCCGCTGGCGGACCCGGAGGCCTCGTTCGTGGTGGAGATCCCCAAATCCCGTCTGATGGCGGACTTGGCGTTGCGCGAGACCGATCGGGTCGCACCGGGCCCCGGCGAGGTCGAGATCCGGATGGAGGCGGCCGGGCTCAATTACAAGGACGCGATGAAGGTCATCGGGGTGCTCACCGAGAAGGAGCTCACCGGCACCTATTTCGGCACGACGGTCGGCATGGAGGGGTCCGGCGTGGTCGAACGCGTGGGGTCCGGCGTCACCGATGTCGCGGTCGGCGACCGGATGATGGTGTGCGCCCGCGACATCCTGCGCAGGTACGTCACCATGCCCGTCGACGCGGGCGCGACCCTGCCGCACCGGCTGCTGCCCGGCGAAGTCTACGACCCGCTGACCTGCGGCTCCGGCTTGCCGTTCCTGACCGCCGAATTCGGGTTGCGGACCCTGGCGCGGCTGCGGCCGGAGGAGACCGTGCTCGTGCACGGCGCGGCGGGCGGCATGGGCATGGCTGCGGTGCAGGTCGCGCTGGACATCGGCGCGACGGTGATCGCCACGGCGGGCACGCCCGAGCGGCGGGCGCAGGTGCGCGAACTCGGCGCGCACCACGTGCTGAACTCGCGGTCGGCCGACTTCGTCGACGAGATCGCCGATCTCACCGGCGGCCGCGGCGTCGACGTGGTCTACAGTTCGGCGCCCGGCGAGATCCTGCGCCAGAACTTCCGGGTGGCCGCCGAATTCGGCCGCGTCGTCGACATCGGCAAGGCCGACATCTACACCGGCGGGGTCATCGATCTGGCTCCCTTCGATCGTAATCTCACGTTCTTCTCCGTCGACATGGACCGGGCGCTGGCGCACGATCCGGAACTGTTGCGCACGCCGATGCGCGCCAGCCACGCGGCATTGCGCGCAGGCGCGTATCAGTACCTTCCGTATACGGCGTATCCGGTGTCGGAGCTGGCCGCGGCGTTCGAGTGCGTCGCGCGATCCGATCAGATCGGCCGGGTCGTGCTCGACCTGCGCGAGGAACGGCCGATGGTGCGCCCGAAGCTCGCCCATCCCAGGATCGATCCGGACGGCTGCTATCTGGTGACCGGCGGCTTCGGCGGTTTCGGCCTGGCCACCGCCCGCTGGCTGGTGGCCGAGGGCGCACGCACACTGGTGCTCGCCGGACGCGGCGGCGCGTCCACGCCGCAGGCCCGGGAGCAGGTCGCGGCGTTCACCGCGGCCGGCGTGTCGGTGATCGAGGAGCGGGTGGACGTCGCCGACTACGCCGCGACGGCCGCGCTGGTGGACCGCATCCGGTCGGTCGCCCCGCTGCGCGGCGTCTTCCACGCGGCGGGAGTGGTGAACAACCTGCCCATCCCGCAGATCACCCAGCAGTCACTGGACGAGTTGTTCGCCAAAGTGCGCGGAGCGCAGCATCTGGACCGGGCGATCGAGGCCGCGGGCATCGAGCTGGACCTGTTCGTGCTCTACTCCTCGATCAGCGCGCTCGGCTGCATCACCCCGCAGATCGGTTACGCCGCCGCCAACGCCGCCCTGGACGCGCTCGCCGCCGACCGCCGTGCCCGCGGCGCCGCGGCGCTCGCGGTGAACTGGGGCTTCATGAGCGGCGGCGGCATGGCCGACAAGACCGAGGCGCTGGCGGACTACGTGAAGTCGATCGGCTTCCTGCCCATCGACATGGACCGGGCGACCGCCCTGCTGCGCGAATGCCTGTCGCTGGACACCACGCAGGTCGCGGTGGCCGACATCGACTGGACGGTGTGGTCGCGCGTGGCGCGGCCGTCCACCGACACCCGTCGCTTCCGCCAACTGCTCGCCGACATCGGCGTCGGCGACGAGGCGGGCGGCGCCCTGCGCACCGAGATCCTCACCCTGCCCACCGAACAGCGCGCCGACTTCGTCGCCCAGCGCCTCGCCGATCAGCTCGCGGTGGTGCTCGGCGTGGACACCGACGCCATCAACATCGACGAGCCGGTCACCGATCTGGGCATGGACTCGCTCATGGCGATGGAATTCGGGGCCCGCACCGAGAAGGAGCTCGACGTCAAGATCTCCGCGCTCGAGCTCAGCAGGGGCCTGTCGCTGCGCGGTATCGGCGCCAAAGTGGTCAGCCAGTTCGCCGAGCCCGCCGACGCCAAGGCCGCGGCATGAAAGGCACCGACATGTCCACCGAACTCGTCGCTTACGCCGATATCGACACCGTGCTCGGGCACCGGGACGGACGGTTCTTCGGCGAAGGCTACAAACGGATCACCCACAGCATCTTCGACATCACCCTCGACCGCGACGCGGAGGGCAGGCCACGGCTGACGGCGACCGCGGGCGTGCACTATCCGCTGGACTGGTCGCGCAAGAGCACCCGGGTGCTGGTTCCGCACGTGAGCAGCATCGATTGCTCGATCTTCGGCTACCGGCTGCTCGAGGTGATCCTGCGCGAGTGCTACGGGCTCACCGACGGCGAGATCCGTTCCTGCTGGGTGCCTTTCGTCCAGTTCAGCAGCGGGACCATCGCGACGGAGTCGCTGGCGGAGTTCCCGATCAGCGCGACCGTCGTCGCGGTGGAGGGCAACACGATCGGCATCGCCGGCGCACTGGGCGGCGGCATGAGCCTGGAGGCCACCGTGGCGTTGCCCACGCCACCGCGACCGGCCGACACCGCACGACGCACCGTGCACGAGACGGGACGCGGGTACTTCCACGGCGGGGTGTACGCCCGCGGACAGTACCTGCGCAATGTCGTCGTCTCCGACGGAGGCAGCCGCGCCCGGGCCGATTTCGCTCTCGCGGAACCGGATCCGGCCGGTCCATGGCACGGTGTGGCCGACGCCTACCAGCCTTCCGTCACGCTGGTCGACGCGACGGTGATCCTGGCGCAGCTGTCCCAGGTCGTGCTCTACGAGCTGGACAACATCGCCCGCAAGGACAGCGAAACGCTGTGGATGCGCCGGATGACCGCGCGCGCGTCCGCTCCCCCGGAGCCGTTCACCTCGGGCACCGCGACCACGCGCATGGCGCGATCCATGGTCCTCGCTTTCGGCGGCGGCGACTGGCGCATCTCCAGCTGGGCGTCGGACTTCGCCGGGTGCGAGATCCGATACGACCTCGCGCACCGGCTGCCCGCCTAACCCGCGCATTTCCGAACGTTCAGAAAGGCACTTTCATGTCGGCGAACAATTATCGACGCATCGTGATCTCCGGGACCTACTCGACCGGGAAGACCACCACTTCCACGGCACTGTCCCTGCTGACCGGCATCCCCCGAGTCGATGCCTCCTCCGCGCGCGAGGTGGTCACCGAGCTCTATCCGGGCATGCGGTTCCAGGACCTGAGCACCACCGAACTGATGGCGCTCGGCTTCCGCAGGCTGGAGCTGCGCATCCAGGCCGAGGCGATCCTGGACGCCCAAGGCGGATTCATCGCCGACGGCTCGGTGCTCAACGAGTGGATCTACGGCACAACGCGGCTCATCACCGGGCCGAACCCCGGATCGTCGCGATGGCACAAGGCCGTCAAGAACACCCTCACCCTGCCCGGCCGGCCGTTCTACCGCCGCTATCTCAACGCCTACGGCGACATGGCCAAGCAGCGGGCCCGGCAGAACTACGACATCTTCTTCCACCTTCCGGTGGAGGTGCCGATGGACCCCGACGGCCACCGGCCCGTCGACGAACGCTACCGCGCCATCTCCGATCAGCAACTGCTGCATGCGATCAGCGAGCTCGGGCAGCCGGTCGTCACGGTGCGCGGCACCCCGGAGCAGCGCCTGGAATCCATCGTCTCGATGCTCGACATCCCCACCGTGATGGACGTCGACGTCGCGGTGAAGGAGGCGATGGAGATCGTGCGCAGCAGCCGTGAGCGCGTCCAGGAAACGATCATCGCCCAGCAGCAACCACCCACTCTCGGCCGCAAGATCAAGTTCGCCACCCGCGTTTAGGAGCACGCCATGACCGTCCTGCTGGACAAGACCAAGCGCTACAACCCGATCGATTCGTGGTTCTACGACAACTTCATCTCCGACGCCGTGCGGGAGATGACCCCGACCCTGTTCGACGACATCGTCGCCCAGCTCGACGACGGCGCGCAGGTGCTCGACGTCGGTTGCGGTGGTGGGCAACTCGCGGTGGGGCTGGCCACCACCGGGACCACATTGCGGCTGACCGGCATCGACCTGTCCCCGCAGCAGGTGCGCAGGGCGCGCAAGCGCGGCGCGCCGCTGGGCAGCCGGATCCAGTTCCGGGAGGGATCGGCGATGGATCTGCCGTTCGCCGACGGCGCCTACGACGCGGTGATCAGCTCCGGCTCGATCAAACACTGGCCCGATCAGCGCAAGGGTCTCGCGGAGATGATCCGGGTGCTGCGGCCCGGCGGCCTGCTGCTGGTGATCGAGGCGGACCGGGGCTGCACCTTCGAGGACGCGCGGGCGTTCGTCGACCGCTGGAAGCTGCCGCAGCCGATGGCGCGGGCCTGCCTGCCCTTCTTCCGCACCTATATAGCGGGCTACGGCCTCGACCTGGAGGACGGCCGCGAGCTCGTGGCCGGTCTCCCGGTCACCGATGCGACGGTGCGCCGCATCGCCTGCGAGCCCGGCATTCTGATCACCGCGCGCAAGCGAGACGAGTGAGCGCCGGCGGATCCGGCCGGTGACCGGGCCGGGCGGCGTCACGGCCGAGACGTCGCCCGGCCCGATCCGGTGCTCTCACGAGCGCCGGGCGCGCTGGGGATTGCGTGCGGCTTCCTCGGCTACCAGCGCCTGTCGTTCGGCGGGCACCAAGGCGCGGATGTCGTCTCGGGAGCCGATCATCAGTTTCTGCAGGATCGAACTCATCTGGGCGTCGACGGTCTTGAAGGAGCTACCGCGCCGGGCGGCGATAGCGGTGTTCGTCCAACCGGCCGCCGCCAGCACGGCCACTTCTTGTTCGGCCGCCGACAATTCCTCCCAGTGCGAGGGACGGCGCCGCCGGACCGGATGTTCGACGGGTAGCCGGTCCAACGACAACTCCCCCAATGCCAGCTGCGCCACCTCGTCCAGCTCCGGACGCAGCAGCGCACCCTCGCGCTCGGCCTCCGCGAAATCGGACTCACCCAAAACCGCGCGAGCGGTGTCGGCGGCGATCTCGGTCTCGGTGGCGAACGGACCGAGATTGACGAAGTTTACGCCGATTCTGTCGCGCAACGTGGCGCCGCCGCCGACCAGGCGCGCGACATCGCGCGCTCGAGCCGTCACCGTGACAGCGTGGTCACCGCCGGCGTCACGGATCGAGCGCGCCAGTGCCCAGGCGCTCAGGTGCACGGCCCACGCCACGCCCCACTGATCGCGCAACGCCCGCTGCGTGGTCAGCGCGGCCCGTATCATCGCGAGCGCTTGTTCCGTGTCACCGTGTTTGGTCAGCGCGATCCCCCGAGCCAATCCGGCCCACGACGCCGCCCACCGCGCGCCGGAGCGTTCGGCGTGGTCCAGGTGCCGCCGGGAGATCTCCAAGGCCTGCGCCGGTGTGCCGAGCAACGCCCCCGCCAGCGCTTCGAACAGTTCGCTCATCGCGGCCCCGCCGCGGTCGCCTTCGGCGCAGAACTTCTCTCGCGCGCGGGCCAGCACGGCGATCGCGCGCACGTCACGACGCACCAGCATCAGCTCGGCGCCCCTGGCGAATTCGATCGAGGCGGGCAGATCGAGGTCGTCGAGTCGTTCCCGCCACCCCGCTCGGGCCGCGTGGTCGGGCAGGCAGAGGGCGACGGCTTCGTCGAGCATCCGTTCGGCATCGTGGTGCATGCCCTGGCACAGGCAGATCCACGCGATCAGCGACATCGCCGTCACCTGCAGCGGCACCGGCTGCGGGTCCAGCGCCCTGCTGGCGGCCAGCGTGCGCTCGGCCCAGCGGCGTGGTTCGCGCAGCGAACCGGCGAGAAACGGGCTGCGCAGCGCGATCAGACCGGCGGCGATCTCCAGCCCGACCGCGGCCTCCTCCGGAATCGCGAGGCTGCCCGCCATGGCGCACAGCAGGTTGTCCCAGGCCGCGCGCGCCCAGTTCAGCAGGTCCTGTTCGCCCGGCCCGAACCATCCGGCTCGCGCCGCGACGACCTTGTCGCGGTAGTAGCGGCGGTGCCTGCGCGCCAGCCGCGCCGGTTCACCGTCGCGTTCGGCCAGACGCTGCTGGGCGAACAAGCGGACGCTCTCCAGCAGCGAGTACCGCACCGTTGTGGCGGTCAGATGCACGGTGACCAGCGATTGGTCCGCGAGCCGCTCGAGCAGGCCGTCGATCTCCGCGCGGTGCAACCCGTCCGGCTCGTCGTCGGCGCAGACCGCCTCGATCGCCTCCAGTTCGGCGCCGACGTCCGACTGCGCCGGGTCCGCGTTGTCCGGGTCGGCGTCGTACCCGGCCGCGAAGACCGACAGCCGGTCGAACAGCAGCCGCTCTTTGTCCCGGCACAGGTCATACGACCAGGCGATGACGTCGCGAATACCCTGGTGCCGTGCGTCCGCGCCGACCCGGGGACCATGCGACCAGCGCAGCCGCCGGTCGCCGGCCTCGCCGGTGAGGTCACGCAGGATCATCGGCAGCGGCTGGCGCAGCAGCCGTGCGGCGGCCAACCGGATGTAGAGCGGGTGGTTGTGCACATGGCGGCAGATCTCCACCGCCAGCTCGCTCTCCTCCTCCGTGACGGTGTGCCCCGTCAGCCCGGCGCGGGCACGGAACAGCGTCAGCGCCTGTTCCCGCGACAGCGCGGGTACCGGCACCAATTGTTCGTCGACCCATCCGATCGCCTCGCGGCTGGTGGCCAGCACGGTCAGCCCCGGAGCCGCTTCCAGCAGGTCGGCGATCACCCGCCCCGCACCGTCCAGCACGTGTTCGCAGTTGTCCATCACCAGGATGGTCTGCAGGGTGCGCCCTACCGCGTCGCGGCGGCGCAGCGTGTCCAGCACCGCCTCCCACGCCGACCGCCCCGAGAAGTCGGCATCGATCAGCGAGCGCGCGACCTGCTCCTCCACCGCCGCCGCGTCGGAGCCCCGCGCCAGCAGGGCCAAGCGCACCCAATGCACCGGAACCCGCCGCGCTTTGCGGAACCGCTGCACCGCCTCGGTCGCCAGTCTGGTCTTGCCGATGCCGCCCGCACCGATCAGCGTGACGAGGCGGGTGCCGCCGAGCAGCGCCATCCCGACCTTCTCCAGCTCCCGCTGACGTCCTACGAAATCACTGGCGCCCGGGGGCGCAGACCCCGGACCCGACGCACGTCCTACCGACACAGCAGGGCAGCGTAGTCGGGTCGCTCCCGCGATTCCCGAGTCTCTACCGATGTGCGCGACCCACCTATACGCGGACGATTGCGCTGGCGCGGCAGTCGATCGCACGATCGGAAGGAGACGACGGTGGGACGGATACTGGTACTCGGGGCGGGCGAATGCGGTTTACCCCTCGCTCACCGTCTGCTGCGCGGCGGGCGGTCGGTGACGCTGGTCGCCGATCGCGATGCCGAAGCGGTGCTCGCGGGCACCGTGACCAGCACCCAGGTCAAATTCCCGCCGACGCTCGATCTCGAATCGGACCTCGGCCTCGGCTTCTGGCGCTCGACCGCGCCGAACATCGAGGGCATCCGGTTCACCATGGCCGTCGAGCGCGCGGTGGTGGTCACCTGGACCGGCCGATTCACCCGCCCGGCGCAGAGCGTGGATCAGCGGACGGTGTTCGCCCGCTGGCTCGGCGAGTTCCTGGCCGAAGGCGGTGATCTGCGCATCGCCGAACTCTCGGTACCGGAACTCGACCAGCGCGCCGCCGAGCACGACCTGACCGTGGTGACCCGGGCGGGTCGTGAGCTGGCCGGCTGTTTCGAGGCCGATGCGGCGTGGCCGGTGCACGCCGCGCCGATGCGACGGCTGGCGGTGCTGTACCTCGACGGTGTCGAGCCGGATCCGGAGGGCCTCGGTTCCTACACCGCCCTGCCCGAGCACGGTGAGGTGGTCTCCTATCCCGGCCTGACCGGACGGCCGGGGCAGGAACGCCGCTGTGAGATGCTGCTTTTCGAGGCGCGGCCCGGCGGTGCGCTGGACGTGTTCGAGCAGCACGGCACGCCCGCGCGACGCTGGGCGCAGGCCAGGGAACTGCTGAACGCGCACTTGCCCGCCGAGATCGCCGAACGGTACCGGCACGCCGAGCCGACCGATGCCGGGGCGACGCTGGTGGGCGCGGTGACTCCGGTCATGCGCCGTCCGGTGGGCATCCTGCCGTCGGGCAGGCCGGTGCTGGGCGCAGGGGACGTCGTCTGCCGGATGGACCCGGGCGGCGCTCAGGGCGCCAACAACGCCGTGCACTGCGCGGTCCGCTACGGCGAGGCGATCCTGCACGATCCCGACGGCCCCTACGACCGCGCGTGGATGGAGTGGGCGGCCGCGCCGTGGCTGACGGCCGTGGCCCACCCCGCCGCGCGGTGGACGGCCACGGTGCTCGATCCGCCGCCCGGCATGCGCGAGATGATGCTGGCCGCCCAGCACGACACGGCACTGGCCGACGCCTTCGCGAACACCTTCGCGCGGCCGGCGAACCTCGCCCGGCTCGCGGCGACCGCCCCGTCCTGACCGATTCCGCGCTTATGGCCGCCAGGGCGGTGTTGCGGGAAAAGCGACCGGCAGCGCGGTCAGAGCGCGGTGGAAAGGTCCTGGCCGCCAGACCAATTCGTGCACCGGCACGGCGGGCCGCAGTTCCGGCAGCGCGTCCAGCAACTGGTCGATCGCGTCCTGGCCGATCAGATAGGCCGCGCTGCGCGCCGGACACGCGTGCGGGCCTGCGCCCCACGCCAGATGCGATCGGTTGCCGCTGTGGTCGTGCCCGCTGATCGCCGGATCGTTGTTGCAGGCCGCGAAACTGATCACGACCGGCTGATGGGCAGGCAGCCAGACATCATCGATCAGGATCGGCTGGCGCGGATAGGTGACCGAGAAATTCGCCATCGGCGGATCGGTGAACAGCACCTCGTCGAGCGCGTCTCGGGTCGACAGGCTCCCGCCCAGGACATCGCCGCCGAACCGGGCGTCGGTGAGGATCAGCACCAGGGTGTTGATGATCAGATTCTGCAGCGGTTCGATCCCCGCCCCGTAGAGCACGACGAGCTGGTGGATCACCTCCGTCTCGTCCAAGCCTGCCGGATGCCGCAGCAGCCGCGTCGTGATGTCCGCGCCCGGTTCGGCGCGCTTGTGCTCGAGCAGCCGCAGCAGCGCGGTGACGAGCAGGCGGTTGCCCTCCTCCGCGTCCACTCCGTCGAACACGGCGCGGGTCGCGGCGGCGACTTCCTTCCCGATCTCCGGCGGGCAGCCCAGCATGGCGTTGATCACCTCGAAGGCCAGCGGTAAGGCGTACTGCGATACGAGATCGGCGCTGCCCGTCGCGCAGAAGGTGTTGATCAGCGGCACCGCGATCCGCTCCACCGTCTCGTGTAAGGCGTGCAGGTCGACGGCGTCGATGCTCGCGGTGTTCGCCTGGCGGTAGCGCGCGTGTTCCTCCCCCGTGCTGCGCATGGCGTTGGGACGCCACTCCAGCACCGGCAACACCGGGCAGTCGGCGGTCACGTTCGCCTGCCAGGTGCGCGGGTCGGCGGGAAAGCGCGCCGGATCGTGCATGATTCGCACCGCCGTGTGATAGCTGAGCACCAAGGTCGCGGGTACGCCCTGCGCCAGTTCGACCGGCGCCATCGAACC
The DNA here is from genome assembly GCF_001612785.1 of Nocardia beijingensis NBRC 16342. Lineage (GTDB taxonomy): Bacteria > Actinomycetota > Actinomycetes > Mycobacteriales > Mycobacteriaceae > Nocardia > Nocardia beijingensis. Next base: position 84,378 of record NZ_BDBC01000055.1, on the reverse strand, counting down.
GTAGCGGGCACGCATGTCGCGGTAGGCGCGATGCGGATCGGCCGCGAACTCCGGGGAATACAGCGATACGCGCTCGACGTCGTGGCCGATGGGCGAACCATGGTGCGCGCCAGGGGCATCCGCGGTGCGGTCGAGGTCTCGGGGTGTGGTCAACGCGTCGCTCTCACGGTAGAAGCGTTCGCACCGAGCGCGGGCGCACCCGGCGCGGATCGTCGCGACGGCGCTCGGCCCATACGGCGCACCACTGCGACGCATCGTCCCGACCGCGCAGCGGATCGACACACAGGATCGTCGCGTAGGTAGCTCGCGGGCATCGGTAGTGGCGCGCGAGCTGCGGCGATGCGGCCACCTCCTCCGCACCGCGACGAAATCGCCGAGGACTCACCGCCCCGGACCGGCCACGATCTCCCGAAAGGCGCGCCCCGGCGACACCGTGCGCGCGAATCCCGCGGTGGCGCTCCGTGTTCGCTACCGGCGGCAGGGTGGGCGGACGCATCCGATCCGGGGCGGCGGGCCTGCCGTTCGCCCGCATCCTGCGGGGAGACAAGCACTTCGACGTGCAGGTGGCTGGTGTATAACTTCCATCGGCCCGGTCGACTCCACCGACAAGCGATAGCGAGACACGATGCACGGTTACCTCAACCAGGTGTCCCACGGCACGACCCCCTCCGGCTATCCGACGCGCGAGCCCGAGACCCGCGCCGTCGAGCCGCCGCGCACCGCGGATCTGGTCGTGAGCGCGCTGTTGTGGTTCCTGCCCGCGACGCTGGCCGCGATGTCGACGGTCCTCGCGCCGTGGTTCCTGATGGCGGGCGGCATCTGCGCGTCCAAGCCGGAATGCCGGGTCGACACCAGCGCGGGCGTCTGGATCATGGTGGGCGGCGGCATCGTCGGGTTCGCCCTCGGCGCCGCGCTGTCGGTGCTGGCGGCCCGGCAGGGACGCGCGATGTTCCCCGGCGCGTTGGTCGGCGCGGTGCTGGTCCTGCTCGCGTGGTTCGCCGCCTCGTTCCTCATGGGCTGAGCCGCCACGGCACATCGTCGATGCCCCGAAAGCGGGTCAGCGCGGTCGCGCTCGCCCGCTCCGTCGTGCCCTCGTTCCCGGCGCGCGAAAACTGGCGCGGGTGTACTATTCGCCGGAATCACCCCACCGCGGGAGCTCGGGCACGGCCGGGCTGAGAGGGCGAACCGCACGCGTCGCCGACCGCATGAACCTGTCCGGGTAATGCCGGCGTAGGGAGAGCGTTTCCGTCATGTCGTCGACCCGCGCGAACGCGGCGCGAGAAGCCCCGCTGACCCTCGACCAGCCCGCCCCCAAAGTGCTCTCGTTCTGGGACCAGAGTGCGTTCTGGGCCAATCTCGGCGTCAGCCTCATCGCGTTCTCCGGCGCGTACACGGTGCTCGCGCCGGACGCCGCGGGCGCGGCGCGGATCTCGATCGCGGCGGGCATCCTGGCGACCGTCCTCGGCACCCTGGTCGGCGGGCTGATGCTCGGCGCGGCGGCGCTCACCGGCGCCCGCACCGGGCAACCCGCGATGGTGCTGCTGCGCGGGCTGTTCGGCGCGAAACTCAGTTATCTGCCCACCGTGCTCAACATCGCGCAATTGATCGGCTGGGGGACGTTCGAGCTGATCGTCATCGGCGACGCGGCCGGTGAACTGTTCGGCGGCGGACCGCACTGGCTCTACGTCGTGGTCGCGGGCGGGCTCACGACCGTGCTCACGATCTGGCCGCTCGGCTCGGTCCGTCTGCTGCGCAGGTTCGTGACCGCCGGTGTCGTGATCGCCCTGATCTGGTTCTACGCGCAGTTCTTCCGCGCCGGTCTGCCCGATCTGCGGGCGAATCCGGGCCCGAGCGGAAGCGGTCCGTTCGGCGTCGACTGGAATCTCTTCTGGATCGCCACCGACGCCGCCTTGGCCGTCTCGATCTCCTGGGTGCCGGTCGCCGCCGACTACACCCGGCACGCCCGCACCGGTCGCTCCGCGTTCGGCGCGGCAGGCGGCGCGTACGCGCTCACCCAGATCGTCGCCTACGTCCTCGGCCTGTTCGCGCTGGCGCTCGCGACCGGCGAAGGCGGACCGTACGCGCCGTTTCTGCAAGTGAACCTCGGCGCGCTGTTCTTCTTCGTCTTCGTACTGCGCGAAGCGGACCAATCCTTCGCCAATGTGTACTCCACCGCCGTGTCGATCCAGAACCTCGCGCCGCGCGTCGACCGCAGGGCGCTCTCGATCGGCCTCGGTGCGCTGATCACGGTCTCGGCCCTGTGGTTGGACATGGCCGACTATTTCGGCTTCCTCGGACTCATCGGCTCGGTCTTCGTGCCCCTGCTCGGCGTGCTGGTCGCCGACTTCTTCCTACGCGGCCACCGCGAGTGGAACACCGCGCCCGACGCGCCGGCGCGATGGGGCATGGTGCTCGCGTGGCTGGCCGGGTTCGCGGTGTATCAACTGATCAATCCCGGTGATGCCGGAGTGTGGACCGAGTTCTGGGAGCGGGTCCGGCAGGCTTTGCACTTCACCGCGCAGGCGTGGATGAGCGCGTCGCTGCTGTCGTTCCTGGCGGCGCTGGCGGTGGCCTGGCCGGTCGGCAAGGCGGCGAGGACGCCATCGGCGTAGCGCGTTTGCCACCATGGAGAGATGGGCCAGATCAGGATCGGCACGTCGGGCTGGGTCTACCCGCCCTGGCGTGGGACGTTCTACCCGGAGGGCTTGGCGCACAAGCGCGAGCTGACCTATTTGTCCGAACAGCTCGACAGCGTGGAGATCAACGGGTCGTTCTACTCGCTGCAACGCCCATCGAGCTATCAGAAGTGGGCCGAGCAGACGCCGGACGATTTCCTCTTCGCGGTGAAGGGCAGCCGATTCATCACGCACATGAAGCGCTTGCGCGACGGTGACGATCTGCTGGCCAACTTCCTGGCCTCCGGGCCGCTGGCGCTCGGACCCAAGCTGGGGCCGATCCTGTGGCAGCTGCCGCCGACGTTCCGTTTCGACGCCGACGTGCTGGACGACTTCTTGTCCCGCCTGCCGCGCGGCACCGAGCAGGCCGCGGAGATCGCTCGTCGGCACGATCACCGCGTCGATCCCGCGTACACCAGCACCGACGCCGACCGGCCGCTGCGGCATGCCATGGAGATCCGGCACGACAGCTTCCTGACCCCGGCGTTCACCGATCTGCTCGGCCGCCACAACGTGGCCCTCGTCGTCGCCGACGCGGCGGGCAAGTATCCGCTACTGGAAGAGGTCACCGCCGACTTCGTCTACATACGGTTGCACGGGCACGACGAGCTCTACGTCAGCGGATACACCGATGAGGGTCTGGACATGTGGGCGGAGAAGATTCGCGCGTGGGCCGGAACGCTGGACGTCTACACCTATTTCGACAATGACGCGAAAGTGCGTGCGCCGCGCGATGCCATCGCGCTGCGGGAGCGCTTGGCGTCGGTCGTATCGCCACGGCCGGCGGAATCGGACCGGTGACGCCGGTGCGGCAGGTCGCGGTCTGCGGGCCGAGGGAGTGCACTCGGCGGGAAGCGGAGTGGGCGCGTGCGGTCGGCGGCCTCTTGGCGCGGGCGGGAGTCACCGTCTTGTGCGGCGGCGGGTCCGGGGTGATGGCCGCGGTCGCCGCTGGCGCCGCCGCGGCCGATGGACTGGTGATCGGCGTGCGGCCGGACACCGACCGCGCCGCGGTGTGTCCCGGGTTGTCGGCGGTGCTGTTCACGAACATGGGCGAGGCGCGCAACGCGATCCTGGTCGAGTCGGCGGACGCGGTGATCGTCATCGGCGGTTCGTGGGGCACGCTGTCGGAGGTCGCGCTGGCTCGCCGGCGCGGTGGCATACCGGTTGTCGCGCTGGGCGGTTGGGAGATCCGCGACGCGGACGGGTGGCCGGTGGCGGCGACGGTGAGCGCGGCCGACCCGGCCGATGCGGTGCGCCGGGCGCTGGACGGGATCGGTTCCGAATCGAGCTGAGACCGGCGACGACCCGGACGGGCGGGCAATCATCGGCGTAGCGCACCAGGTGCCAGGAGGCGACCGTTCCTTGCGTGGCTCGTATCGCCGATAGCGGTTGCTCCAGGCGGGATTCGGCTTGCACGGACTACGCCGCAGATCGGCGCGAAGATTTGCTGTCGCCAGCCAGTTCGTCGCTGCCACGGCCGGTCCGGTTTGCCAAGCTACCGAACTCGCCCTCCCCCAATTTTTTCCGATCACGCAATCTTGCGCATCACGCAAGTTTCGCTACCGTGGACGTGTGGCATTCGTCCTCGGCCTGCGCGAGCGCAAGAAGCTCGCCACCCGCGAGGCGCTCGGTTTCGCGGCGCTGCGCCTGGCCGTCGAGCGCGGGCTGGACAACGTTCTCGTCGAGGACATCGCCGCGGCGGCCGGGGTCTCCGCGCGCACGTTCAACAACTACTTCGCGAGCAAGTACGAGGCCGTCTGCTCGGTGGCGGTGGACCGGGCCCGCAGGATCGCGGACGACCTGCGCGCCCGACCGGCCACCGAACCGCTGTGGCCCGCGGTGATCCACGCCGTGCTGGCGGAGTTCCGCGACGCCGAGCCACCCGATTCCGCCTGGACCGCCGGCGTTCGCCTGATCACCCGCGCGCCGTCGTTGCAGGGCGAATACCGTAGATCACAGGCGGTGATCGAAGCCGCGCTGGCCGAAGCCATCGCCGAGCGCACCGGCCGCGCGATCGAGGCCGACATGTTCCCGCAGGTCGTGGCCGGGGCCGTCACGGCAGCACTGCGCGTGGCCATCGACCGATGGGTCGAGGCCGATCCCCCCGTTCCCGCGCTACCGGTCATCCGGGAGGCGTTGCGCCAGTTGTCCCATCTCTCAGGAGCGTTTCCCATGGATGTACCGACCCAGCACACCCTCGCCGTGCCCGGCGCGACCCTCTACTACGAGATCCGCGGCGCAGGCCCGCTGTTGCTGCTCATCCCGGGCGGCAACGGCGACGCCGGAGGCTTCGACGCCATCGCCGAACGACTCGCCGACCGCTACACCGTGGTGGCCTACGACCGGCGCGGCTTCACCCGCAGCCCCCTCGACGGCCCGCCGCACGATCGCATCGTCACCGACGGCGCGGACGCCGCGGCGCTGCTCACCCACCTCACCGACGAGCCCGCCCATGTGCTCGGCAGCAGTTCCGGAGCGATCGTCGCGCTCGAATTGCTGCGCGCCCGGCCGGAATTGGTGCGCACGCTCGTCGCCCACGAACCACCGCTGGCCACGCTGCTGCCCGACGGCGAGAAGTGGCTCAGCTTCCTGGACGGCATCCACGAGCGCAGCAGGACCGACGGGCCGTCCGCCGCCATGGCCGAGTTCACGGCGGGTATCGGCATGCGGCCCACACCGCCTCCCCCGGTCGAGCAGCTGCCGCCGGAAGTCGCCGCGATGGTCACCAGGATCCAGCAGAACCTGCTGTTCTGGATGGAACACGAACTGCGGCAATATCCCCGCTACGCTCCGGACCTGACGGCGTTGCGCGCGGCGTCCGACCGCCTGGTGCTCGGCGTCGGGCACGAATCGCGAGACACCTTCCCCGGATTCCCGAACGCCGTACTCGCGAAGGAACTCGGCCTGGACCTCGTCGAGTTCGCGGGCGACCACGTCGGCTACCGCACCGCCGCGGACGAGTTCGCCGCGCAACTCGACCGCGTCCTGACCCGCGAGACCGCCGCGACCGCCGACTGAGCCGATCGTCGCGGCGGGCGCGTGACCGCCGGATTCGGCGCTCGAATCCCGTGCCGACACAGGTACCCTGTCCGAGTGTCGGCCGATCTCGAGAAGCACCTGAAAGAACTGCTCGACAGCGCGGTGGAAAGCCACGGAACACGAAAGAATACGCTGCGCCGCGCGTCGTGGTTCCTACATATCAGCGCGATGGTGCTCGGCGGGGTTTCCACCATCTTGCTCGGATTGCAGATCGACAGCGAGACCTATGCGACTGTGTCCAGGAATGTCGCCCTGGTAATAGTCGCGCTCACGACCTTGATCGCGAGTCTCCTGACCTACTGGAACCTCGACGCGTACTGGCTGAAACGCAAGGTAATCTACAACGACCTGGTTGCGCTCCGCGAGCGCTTCAACTACCTCAGGGCATCCGATCCGGAGGACAAGCGCGCGCAACTGGACAAAATTTTCGATGATTACATGCAGCTCACCGGAAGCCACGCCGAGTACTGGCAGTCAGTGCTGGCCAGAGAGGTAGGGAAAGCCGTCGCGCCACGAGACAGCGATCAGTCGAATTGACACCTCATCGATCGGATCGGTTCAAGATATAGGCCAAGAACAACGACGGAAGCCAAAGAACCGAATACCCTACCACGTACACGACGCTCTCCCACTTCATGGTTACATCGAATTCAGAGGTCAAGTAATGCAAAGCACCCATGCTGCCCGCGCCGGCTATAGCTTGAATCACGATCAGCTTCGATGAGACCCGCAACGAGAGAAGTGCGCGAAGCGCGTTTATTATCAGGGCCGAAAACAATATGTAGGTCAATAGACCGATCAGGTGGTACAGCCATTGCTGGTACTTCGGGAAGTCGTAGACGACAATCAGAAGAAACAACCCGCCGACCAACCTGTACTGCGGATGCAATTTGTCCGAAAGAGATGTCTCCAGTATATGCGTACGAGTCATCAACATGTAGGGAAAAACCATGGAAACGGCGAGGTGAGCGGACAGCAGAACCGCAGTAACGACCGGCTTCGACTCCGGGGGGTGCTTGGATTCGAGCACGAGATAGGCCAGGGGGTTGTTTCCCAGCCTGCCAGAGACTCTGCGGTAGAGAACTTGTCGGAGTGATCCCGCCGCTACGTAAACGACTGCGAATACCAGACCCATCGAACCCAAACCGGCATGGAACAGCAGTCCGCTCGAAACGATCCCTATTATGGCGAGAATGAGGACGAGATCTCGAATTCGATCGACGTAGCTCAGAATCTGAAGTTGATCCGACGTTCTTCGGCGGAATTCTTCCTGCCGGAACCGGCCTATGACGAGCGTGCGCAGGACACTTCCGCCGACCGAGCCTGGTCTCAAGTAGTATCTGATCGGATGATCGATCAGCGGAAGACCGAACCCGGGAACCGAATATTGGACAGCACCGGGTACCGGAGGCGCTGCGATGCGGCCGACAGAATCATGCACCGTCGTGAAGTCGATCCAGTCCTTGCACCGGACGGGCCTCCAATCTCCTTCTGCCTCCAGACGATTGAAGATGATCCTGGCCAGTTTCTCCACCAGCGCGACATAGCCGAGCACTATTGCCGCCACAACGAGGCTGGACACCATGCCGTCGGCCGTGTGGAAAGTCTCGAAACCCAAATGGTAGAAACTACTCCAGAATCTGTGCCATATGTCGTGGTTCGCAAAGAATTCGCGGTCGGCTTCGGCATACCACTCGTCGACCACTTTGCTTTCTACATGATAGCCGTAGAAGCTCTTGACGAAGACACCCGATGCAAAGCTGAGCCCCGCGATTGCGATGATCGTACAAATGCAGTACGCGTAGACCAGTAGCCTAGTGCGCAGCGAGCGGAACATCAGGACCACTATGTGTATCGGACGGAATCCGGACCCGTAGGTCAATACCGACACATTCTGGCACTCGGTCGTCGGTTCGCGGCGCTCGGTCCTGTCCATAAGCGCCATGCGAGTGAGGTAGCCGCCCATCGAATGGGCGACGACTATTAATCCGTCCCTGTTTGTCACCTTTCGATCTATTCGTTCCCGAATATCCGAAACGATATGCGTCACCGCATCCGCGCGGGCAACGGCGAAATATACCGCATGGACGATGTTCTTTTCCCAGGCGACGAACCCGGCAACCCCCGCCGCAACCGACACGGCAATCCATCGAATATCGATGAAAGACAGGAGCAGCCCGAATGGGATGCTCAGCATCATCAACCTGTAGAGTTGTCGCCGCGAGTTGTCGGACCACCCGATGGGTATGATCACCACAGCGATCCATATGCCGACCGGAACTTTCATGATGTAGATCGATACCGCGCTCAAGATGACGACGGACAAGCGTGACAGCCGCTTGGATACGCCAGGGTCCGTATCTCTGACATCGTGGGCAAGGGCCAGAAAGAATAGCATGGGCGCACTGCGGAGAGCCCACAGCCCGAAAAGGAAACGATTCGGTTTCTTCAGCTCATCCGACCATACCACCTCCTCGATCTTCGCGGGTTCCGCTGCGTAGAAAGCAGGAAGTACGGGAATAATCGCGTTGACCATCGTACCGGCCTGCTCGTTTCCGATGCCGTGCACCGAGAGGATGTCGGGATGCCGTTCTACTTGTTTGTTCCGCCGGATCGGTGCGCTCTTCTTCTTCACAAACCTCGACCTTTCGATCGGCGCTACCTGGGCATTGCGCTGCGCAACCACCGACGGCCGGGAAAGACGTTCGGATTTCGCCGAGGTCAGCGTCGCACCCCCGCAACGCTTTCGCAAGCCGACCATCGTTCGCTTCGCCCGAACCGGTCGGTTTCCGACGCTGCACCAGAGGTATGGGCGAAACAGGGCGAGAGTCTTGTATAGCCTCCTTGCAGCGGCTGCCAGTCACGTTCCGAAAGCTCGGTACCGCGATCCACTCCACGTAAATCCGGGCCGTCGTGAATTGGCCCGTGCCGCGAATGAATGCCCACGCCGGAAATTCTCAGCGGTAGGTCGTCATACGAAGCCGATGTAGTTCGTTGGAGGACGAGTCGCCGCGCAACTCGACCGCTCCTGACCCGCGAGGGAACCGGTGCCGGATGAACGAGGACGCGGCGATACCCTGCCAATGAACCGACTGAAAGCGATTGCAGCTCTGCGGATCACGTTGTATCGTCTGCACGATGCCCCGGCACGCGCACCACAGCCCGGCGCGGCGGATCTCGGCCTGCCTCCCGAGCGGCGGCAACACCTGGTCACGGATTCTCCGACCATCACCCACACCACGGCCAGGTGGCTTCGTGCCGCCTTCCGTCATCTCGACAAGCTGGATACGGTGACCGTCCTGGAGCGCATACTCGCAGTGGCTCGAGCACGGGAGACGAGCGGCGGACCGCCTGCGGCCGCCGCCGACTAAGCCGACTGGCGCAGGGGGTGCAGGGCGGCCAGCGCCCGCAGGGCATCGGCGCGTGAGATGGGCTGGTCGTTCTCCAGGGCGGCCAGTTCCAGTTCGATCCAGTCGCGGATGAGCGCGGACATGGTCACGTTGCGCTGTTCGGCGGCCTTCTTCACCCGCTGGTGCAATTCCAGGGGGATGCGCAACGACGTGGTGACGGTGACGGTGTCCTCGGCGCGCAGCGGCGGGGGCACGTCGGCCGCCTCGACCGGCGCGTCGCTGTACTCCAGACCGGACAGGAAGTCCCGGACGTCCTCCGGGTTGGTCGGATAGTCAGTCATCGGCGTGCTCCCAACGCTCGAGTTCGGCCACCTGCGCCTCGGTCATCTCGACCGCGCCCAGGATGTCCCACTGCCAGCCCTCGGTGCGGCGGACAGCGACGATGAGCGGCCGGCCCGCCTCGGTCCGGCCCCACACCGTCAGGACCGCGAGCTCGTTCCGGCCGCGCGCCCGCCGAGGCCATCGGCGAGCGCCCATGAGCACCTGCAGCACTTCCCGCGGGTCGATTCCCACCAGCGACAACAGCGCCCACTCAGGCCAGTTATAACCCACGATCAGCGATAATACAAGTGTATTGCACGGGAGCTCACCGCGCTCTTGCCCGGGACAGATTCCAGCTCTGCCAGGTGTCGTCGCCGAGACCCGACCGCAGCTCGGCACGCACCTGCGCACGCAGCGGCTCGGGAAGCCGTTCGGTCGCGGGCAGGATGTCCGGCGAGAGCGTGACCAGGTATTCGGTGTCCAGCGCCTTGCCCCGCTGCGAGCGATCGATGTTCTCCTCGGCGATCAGCCGCTCCGGGTTCAGGACGGCCAGCGCCAGCAAGGTCGCCATGGCGGTGCCGAGCACGGCGCGCGGCAGCCACGCCCGGCGCAGCCCCAGCACCGCGGCCAGAACCAGGAGGTAGACCGAGCCCAGCCACAGTTCGCATGCCTCCACCAGCAGGCGCAGCACCGTGAAGCCGTAGGCCCGCTGGTAGGTCCACATCCGGCCGAGCGCGGAGGCGACGATCACCAGGGCGAGCACGCTCACCGCCGTGAGCAGCCCGCGCAGCCACCACCGGTCGGCGGGCGTGTCCTGACCAGCCCAGCGCAACACGACCCCGAGCACCGCGAGGGTCAGGACGGTGACGGCCGACAGCTGCCAGAACCCGCTGCGCGCGTATTCGGCGTAGGTCAGCCCCGCCGTCTTCCTGACATGGTCGTCGCCGCCGAAGAGCACGACGAACTGGGTCGCGACGAAGGCCGCGAACAGGATCGCGAGCGCACCGACCGGCAGCGCCCATTCCGAGCGGCGCAGCGTTCGCCCAGCCGCTCGGGCAGTAGCGGGCGGCGGCGGGCCCGCGAGCACGAACAACGCTCCCAGCGCGCCGAGCGCGACCACGGCGAACAGGACGATCCACCGCACCAGCGAGGGCACGTCCAGGTCCGGCGTCACGGTGTCGAGCAGCTCGGCGAACATCGCGTCGGCGCTGCCGAGCAACGGAACGAACACCGCGAGCAACGCCACGGTCACCGCCACCGACATTCCGAGCCGCCTGGCGCGTGGCGCGTTCGCACCGCGCACCCCCGCGGTGCCGGCGTACGCCCACGGCACCGCCGCGACCGCTTCGAGCCCCACCGCCAGCGTGTCGTAGAGCACGCCGTTCGCCGAGCGGCGGCCGACGACCGCCAGCGAACCGGCGACAGCTGCCGCGATGACGCACAGGGTGAACAGCCAGCCCGCGGCGCGGACGGCGCCTACCGCGAGCAGGGCGAGCGCGAGCGTCGCCCACCACACTCGCCCCACGAACCGTGCTGTACGCGCGGAAATCCATAGAGCGATTGGTCTTTCGGCCTTCTGCGCCGCTTTCACGGTCGCGTCTTCCGTCGCGCTCACGGCCTTGCGGGCGTTGCGGTCGACGAGGAAGACCGCCGTCGCGGCGACAACGGCCGCGAGAACCCAGCCGATGCCGGGCCGGTCCCAGCGCACGAGAATCGCTGCCGCCAGACCCGAGACGAGCGCGGCGGGAATCACGCCGGGAGGACAGGCCACACGCCGCCACTTGGGTAACCGCCGACGGACAGTCGGTCCGCCCGGGAAAGGCCGGACGGACGCGCTGTCCGGTGTGCCCGGCGCGGGGCTCGCCGTCGGCGCCTCCGGTCCCGCGACCGGCGGTGCGATCGCCGCGGTCTCGGAGTCCTTTGCCGCGGAGGCGGATTCGGCGCTCCACAGCACGGCGGCCGCGGGGTCGGATTCGGGTTCCGGTGGCATGGTTCGTCCCTTCGATAGGCGTGCGGAATCACCCCGGCACCGCCCTGGCGGTCCGGGTCGGATGATGGGCAGATCAGCGGCCGGGCAGCACGACCCGGATACGGGAGCCCGGCTCGGCGACCGCGATGGTGCCGCCGTGCAGGTCGACCACCCAGCGGGCGATGGCCAGGCCGAGGCCGGTGCCCCCGCCCGCGGTGCGGCCGCCCCTGGTGAACCGGTCGAACACCCGGGCGCGGTCGGCCTGCGGTATGCCGGGGCCGTCGTCGTCGACGTCGATCACGACCTCGCCTTGCGCGGCGCGCACGGTGACGCGGACTTCCCCGCCCGCGGGCCCGTGGCGCGCGGCGTTGTCGAGGAGGTTCAACAGCACTTGGTGCAGACGCGCACGGTCGGCGTACACGCGGGCGGCGCCGGGCGGCACGTCGGTGCGGAACCGCACGCCGCGCCCGAGCGCGGCGGTCATGACCTCCGCCTCGGCGACGACGTCGGCCAGCAACGGCGCGATCGGCAGCTCCTCGCGGTCGAGCGGGAACACGCCCGCTTCGATGCTGGAGAGGTCGAGCAATTCGGAGACCAGCAGCGTGAGTCGCTCGGTCTGCGCCAGCGCGGTGCGCAGGGTCGCCGGGTCGGGTTGGGAGACGCCGTCGACGAGGTTCTCCAGCACCGCCTGCAAAGCCGTGATGGGCGTGCGCAACTCGTGCGACACGTTCGCGATGAGATCGCGGCGTTGCCGGTCGGCCGCGGCGAGGTCGGCCGCCATCTGATTGAACGCCTCGGCCAGCTGCCCCACTTCGTCGCGCGAGCTCGCCCGCACCCGCAGGGTGTAGTCGCCGTGGGCCATGCGCTTGGCCGCCGCGGTCATCTCCCGCAGCGGCCTGGTGATGCCGTGGGCGAGGAACTGCGAGGTGAGCAACGCGATCCCCACCGCGGTGAGCGTGGTGCGCGGGGGCAGCCAGCCGATCTTGAATCGGAAGAATCCGAACGCCACGCCGCCGGAGCACAGCATGAGGACGGCGAGCTTCAACTTGATCGACTTCACCGGGTCCAGCGGCCGGGGCAGCAGCTCGGCGATCCGGTCGCTCACGCGGCGCACCCGCCGCCACTCGGTGGAATCCGGTGCGGGCCTTCCGCTTCCCACCCCGGGAGCGCCCGCGGGACCGGCGCTCATCGGGCCTCCAGGGCGTATCCGACGCCCCGCACGGTGCGGATCAGGTCGGCGCCGAGCTTGCGGCGCAACGCCTTGATGTGACTGTCGACCGCGCGGGTGCCCGCCGCGTCGGACCAGTCCCACACGTCTTCGAGCAGCCGCTCGCGCGCGAGCACCGTGCGCGGGCGACGGGCCAGCCGGGCGAGCAGATCGAACTCCAGTGGCGTGAGCAGGGCCTCGACCTCCGCGCGCCAGACCCGGCGCTGATCGACATCGATCCGCAGGTCGCCGACCAGGATCGTCGCGCCGTCGCGGTCGGCCGCCCGTTCCAGCCTGCGCAGCAGCGCGTGCACCCGGGCGGCGAGCACGCGCAACGAGAACGGCTTGGTGAGATAGTCGTCCGCGCCGACGCCGAGACCGACGAGCTGGTCGGTTTCGTCGGCACGCGCGGTGAGCATGAGCACGGGCACCGGACGGCGCGCCTGAATGCGGCGGCACACCTCCAATCCGTCGAACCCGGGCAGCATGACGTCGAGCACCACCAGGTCGGGACCGACGGCCTCGGCGGCGGCAACGGCCGAGGGGCCGTCGTGCGCCAGGTCGACGGTGTACCCCTCCGCCCGCAGACGCGCGGCGACGGATTCGGCGATGGTCAGCTCGTCGTCCACCACCAGGATCCGCCGTGCGGCCTGCGCCGGTGCGCTGTGTTCCATGCACCGAACCCTAGCCACCGGCTGTGGAGAGTTCCGGCGTCGATTGTGGAGATTTCGTGTGCGTTCGCCGGCGCGGTCCGGCGTTCACGGCCGGGGCCACGGACGCTTGTCGATGCGTTCGATGTCGGTGTTGAACCGCTTCAGGAATGCGGCGAACGCGGCGACGTCCCCGGCCGACCAATCCGCCAGCACGTTCTCCAGGGCGCGGACGTTGTAGGCGCGCTCGGCGTCGAGCTGGCGGCCGCCCTCCGCGGTGATGCGGAACTTGCGCGCCATGCCGCCGTCCGGGTCCGGGATGCGTTCGATCAGGCCGGCTGCGCGCATGGCCGTGGTCTGCCGGTGCAGCGTCGAGGTGTCCAGGCCGAAGGCGTCGCTGAGCTCGCCCACGGACATCGGGCCCTGCACGCGCAGTCTGCTCAGCACCGTGTAGGCGCTGCGGTCGAGGTGGCCGCGACCTCGGCGGGCCTTGGCGCTGAGGCTGTGCCGCCCCAGCAGCATGGTCTCGAACTCCACCGAAGATACGGGCTTGTCCACACAACGCTCCTGCCGATATTCGCCAGCTGCCGGGCTTATCTCCGCACCTATACCACACCCCCATGGCCGGACCAGCGCATTTGCATAATACAACTCTTGTGCATAGTGCAATTCATGTGTACGGTGCACAAGAATTGAGAGAGAGGGAGACCCGCGTGACAGCACCATCGGCAGCTCGGTCCGAGGGCATCGTCGGCGTCCTCGCGGCGGCGGGCATCGTCGCGGCACTGATGCAAACCCTGGTGGTGCCGCTGATCGGGGACCTGCCCCGGATCCTGGACACCACCGCGTCCAACGCGTCCTGGGTGATCACGGCGACGTTGCTCGCCGGCGCGGTGGCCACCCCGATCACCGGACGCCTCGGCGATCTCTACGGCAAGCGCCGCATGCTGCTGGCCTGCACGGTTCCGCTCATCGCCGGATCGGTGGTCTGCGCGCTCGCGAGTTCGGTCGTGCCGATGATCGCCGGTCGCGGCCTGCAAGGCATCGGCATGGGCGTCGTACCGCTCGGCATCAGCGCGCTGCGTGATGTCCTGCCGGCCGAACGCCTCGGCACCTCCATCGCGGTGATGAGCGCGTCGATGGGCATCGGTGGCGCGCTGGGGCTTCCGCTGGCCGCCGCGGTGGCCGAGAACGCCAGCTGGCGCGTGTTGTTCTGGGGCTCCGCGGCGCTGAGCGCGGGTGTGGCCACACTGATCTGGCTGCTGGTGCCCGCCATCCCGGCGCGCGGCGGCGGCGGTTTCGACGTCCCGGGCGCGCTCGGCCTCGGCACGGCGCTGGTGTGCCTGTTGCTCGCGGTGTCCAAGGGCGGCGATTGGGGCTGGACGAGCGGAACCGTCCTCGGCCTGTTCGCGGTCGCGGTCCTGGTCCTCGCGGTCTGGGGCTGGTGGGAACTGCGTACCGCGGACCCGCTGGTCGATCTGCGGGTGACCGCGCGCACGCAGGTGCTGCTGACCAACGCGGCCTCGATCGTGGTGGGATTCGCCATGTACGCGCAGTCGTTGATCGTGCCGCAATTGCTGCAACTGCCGGTGGCGACCGGTTACGGGCTCGGGCAATCCATGCTGGCGATGGGATTGTGGATGGCGCCCGCCGGGCTGGTGATGATGGCGGTCTCGCCGCTCGGCGCCCGGCTCTCGGCCGCGCGCGGGCCGAAGGTGACGCTCGCCGTCGGCAGCATGGTGATCGCGATCGGCTACGGCTCGTCGGTCGCTCTGATGGGCTCGACCTGGGGGCTGCTCATCGTGACCTGCGTGTGCAGCGGCGGCGTCGGCCTCGCCTACGGCTCGATGCCCGCGCTCATCATGAGCGCGGTCCCGCTGTCGGAAACCGCGTCGGCCAACAGCTTCAACACCCTGATGCGCTCGATCGGCACCACGGTCTCGGCCGCGGTCGTCGGCGTCGTCCTCGCGCAGATGAGCACCCGTCTCGGCGGGCACACCATCCCCACCGAGGCCGGTTTCCGCACCGGATTGCTGATCGGTTGTGCCGTCTCGGTGCTCGCGGCGCTGGTCGCACTGGCCATTCCGGCGCGCAAGCCCACCTCGGCGCTGCCGGAGACCACCGACCCCGAGCCCGCGGCCGCGCGCGCCTGAGCGCCGCGGCCCGTACGCGGGTCAGGCGAACAGGCGCGCGACGAACGGAATGCTGTCCGACAGCGAAGCGGCCATCGTGGCGCTGTGATCCTTGCCCGGATACACGTGGACTTCGGGCCGGACTCCGTGCAATTCCATATCGGTGACCAGCTTCGCGGTCAGCGGGGCGGGGACGTCGGTGTCGTTGGTGCCCTGCCCGATGAACAGCGGCCGGTCGTAGCCGGTGAGCGGAACGTCCATCACCGGCCGGGCCGTCGCGACGAAATCGCCGTCCGCGAGCGGACGCGAGAACAGCCGGTCGACCGAGATCCCTTGCGCGCGGTCGGCCAGCGGCTGGAAGCACAGCGATTCGGCGGCGGTCGCCAATTGCTTGCCGACCGGGCTGAGGTAGCTGTCGAGATCGAAGCCGGGCCGTGCCGCCTTCAGTCCGTTCAGCACGTACGCGACATAGGCGGTGAGGTGCGCGTTGTCGATCGGGGGCGCGTCGGGCCCCAGGAACGAGGCGGCCTCGACGACATTGGAGGCAGGGCCGGTGGCGACGGCGCCGCGATAGTCGAGTTCCGGGGCGTAAGCCGTGGCCAGCGAGGCGGTGAACACCGCGGCCCCGCCGCCCTGGGACTGCCCGATCGCCACCCATTTCGACGACAGCGAATCGTCGACGGCGCGGGCCGCGCGCACCATGTCGATCCCCGCGTGCGCCTCGGCGCGCCCGTCCAGGTACGCGTGCGGCCCCGGGGTGCCGAGGCCGATGTAGTCGGTCGCGACGACGGCGTAGCCCTGGCGCAACCAGGTTGCCAGATAATCCAGGTCGCGCTTGCTGCGGCCCGCGGCCGACGGCGCGCATTCGTCGGCGAGGCCGACCGTCCCGTGCTCCCAGGACAGCACCGGCCAGCCGCCGCTCGGCGGCGTCCCCGCGGGAACGAAGACAGCGCCGCCGGCCAGCGCGGGTCGATCGTCGGAGGTCCTGGTCCAGTACGTCAAGCGGCGAGCCGCGCCCGCGCCTTCGATCCAGAGCTGTCCGGGCAGCGCCTCGTCGGTGGCGACCGTGCCCGCGGCCGCGCCACGGGCGGGATCGGCCAGGGCCGAACCCACCGGAGGACCAGCGAAAAGCAGTGCGGCCACGGCCACGGTGATTCCTGCGCGTCGCACCGACATGGCGCCACCTCTCGGTCATCGGTTTGGTGTCTCGTCGAGACACTGTAGCCGCTAAAGTGTCACTTTGAGACATCAATGGTGGGCGACATCGCGCGGAGAGAGTGCGGGCATGACGGGTGTGAACGGCGCGCGGGAACGCGAGAAGGCACGCGTGCGACGGGAATTGGTCGACGCGGCGCTGCGGCTGTTCGAGTCGCACGGGTTCGAGCAGACCACGGTGCAGCAGATCGCCGACGCGGCGCTGGTCTCCCGGCGCACCTTCCACCGTCACTTCCCGTCGAAGCTCGCGGTGGTCTTCAGCCACGAGGAAGACCTCATGGCACAGTTGCTCGCCGCCGTCGACCGGCGCCCGGCGAGCGAATCGGTGCTCACCGCACTGCGGGCGGCGCTGCGCGATTTCCTGCTCGACGAGCGGGACGTCCCGTCGCGCGACCGCCAGGCGGAGACGGCGCGCCGGGCCAGGCAGCTGCTGGTCGGCAACCCGGAATTGCGCCGGGAGAACTTCATCGGAGCACTGGGACGCCAGCGCGCGATGGCGCTGAACTTCGCTGCCCGCGCCCGGCTTCCCGCCGACGACCTGCGACCGCAGCTCACGGCCTCGGCCTGTTTCGCGGCCTTCGGCGTCGGCCTCGATCACTGGATGATGGGGGCGGACCATTCGGTTCCGGCCCTCTACCGCGTCCTCGATCAGGCCATCGCATCGCTGCAGCAGGGCATCGATATCGACGGCGCGAGCTGAGCGCGCACCGGATCGGCACGCCCGCACCGCAACCTGTTCCACCCGGTTCGCCTACCATCGCGAAGGTGATCACGGTGGCCACTTGGAACGTCCTGCATCGCGTCCACGCCGAGAACTGGTACGAGGACGTCGCCACCCGCTGGCCGGACGAGGGCGCGCGGATCGCCGAAGTCACCGCGCGAGTGGCCGAACGCACCGAGGGAATCATCGCGTTACAGGAGGTCAGCGGCGATCAGCTGGCCAGCCTGCGAATGGCGCTGCCAGACCGGACCTTCCACGCGATGCGGTATCAGCGGCTGCCGACGCCGCGGCGCATGCCCAGCTCGCTGCTCGACGGCGGCGAGTACCTCGTGGTGCTCACCGCGGAGCCGAGCAGGGAGGTGACCGCCGAATCCTTCGCACAGGACCACGGCAAGGGCGCGCTGGTCGTGGACGTCGGCGGCCTGACGGTGATCGCCACCCATGTCACCGGAGACCGGCGGCGCGCGGATCAGCTGGCCCGCCTGGCCGAACTCGCCACCGACGCTCCGGAGGACGCCGCGGTGCTGCTGGGAGACTTCAACACCGACCGGGCCACCGTCGCCGCCGCGCTGGGCGACGACTTCGTGGTCGCCGAACACAGCGCCGACGGACCACCGACCCGTCCGCGTTCCTCGGGCACGAAGTCACAGCACATCGACCATGTCGTAGTGCACGGCGCGACCGTCACCACGGCGTCGGTCCACGACATCGGCGGGGTGTCCGACCACAATCTGGTGCACGCGACCGTCACGGTGTGAGGTTCCGCCCGGTTCACGTTCATGACTGTCGCCCTGCCGACGCCGAAGGGCCGCGAGCTCGGTACCGCGGCAATTCGGTTGCGAGCCGTGCGGGAGAACGCGACCGCGGGCTGGTTTCCACGACATGAGCGGCGACGTCCGGAGTGCTGGGACGTTCATGGTCCCGAATTCCCTCTCTTATCGCGTCTTTCGTGGCGACGGGCGCCGCCGGACCCGCCGACCGGTTGCCGAGCCGCGTGATGCCGCAAGAGCGCCTGACCTACCGGAACGATGCCAGGTGCCGGGTAGCCCGCTCGGCCGGATGATGAATGCGTCGCCGACTTGTGGGCAAAAATGCCGCGATACACAGTCTTTGGACTCCGCTCGCGCGGCCGGGCAGGTCGAGGCGAGTTCGGCAGGACGTCCCGGCAGGCATCCGTTCCGGTGCGAACAAACGCTACGACAGGCGGTAGTATGAGCCGGTGCGTAATCCGACGGTAGTGGCGGCGCGACTGCGCGGCGCGTTCGTCGGATCCGCGGCCGCGGCGGTGAGCATCGCCGCGCACGCGCTCGGCGGTGGCGCGATGGCGCCCGGTGCCGCGCCGATCGCCCTGCTGATCGCCGCCTGCGCGGCGGTGGGCGTGCTGGCCGGGGCGCGACCTCGTCGGCACGGCCTCGGCAGGATGATGGTCACGCTCGCGGTGGCGCAAGCCGTCGCGCACATCGCGTCCACGCTGTCGGCCCCGCATCATCACGACGCGGGCGCGACCTCGGTCATGCTCGGCACGCATCTGGCGGCCGTCCCGCTGGGCGCGCTGCTCATTCGCGCCGCCGAACACGCGGTGCTGCGCGCGGCTTCCGACGTGCGCGACACGGTGCGCGTGCTCGGCGAAGGGCCGAGCGCACCGCCCCGCATCGGGTCGCCCGCCTTCGGGCACATTCTGCCCCAACCACGTCGCCCACTGCTCAGTTCGGGCTCCGGCCTGCGCGGGCCGCCACCGCCGCGCTGACCTCTTCCTCGCGCCGACGAGCAACACCGTCACCCCGGGCCGCGCTCGACGATCGCTCCGATCTCGGATCGTCGCCGTGCCGCTGCGGCTCACGAACGCGGTCGTCCGCGCCGGCACAGGCTGTCGTCTGCGGCTGGCGAATCCCCGCCGGTGCTCGACTGTCTCGGCCGGACCGATTTCCAGGGTCAAGGTCCGCGGCCGCGGATCGAGACGGCGCTGCCGGCGCGGCCTTCGGTGCGCCGAGCGGTCGCGCTCGTGTCGCCGTCGTCGCTGGATGACCAGCTCGTCGCGGCACACGCCGTCCGCTGCGACTGGCACACGCCGTCCGCTGCGACTGGCACACGCCGTCCGGCAACGGGCCCCCGCAGTACGCGACAGAGGCATCGACCGACGATTCGGATCTCCGCGAATGCTCTGCGATTTCGAAGAATCCGCAGGGCGGCTTCGGGATTCGATCGAAGGCCCCGATGCCGGACCACCCGGTCTCGTCGCGATGCCCGGCGTGTGCACCGACAGCGCGGCTGATCGACGCGCGCCGGCGGATCGGCCCATGCCCGGCGCTCTCGTCCGCGCGCACCACACCGAATCTCACGACTTGTGGAGTTTCCATGCCTGACAACCTTTCCGTTCCACCGCGCGCCGCTCGCCTTCTGCGTGGCGCGCTCGCCGTCGCCGCGGTGCCTCTTCTCCTGACCGCGTGCTCGTCCGCCGACAAGCCCGAGGCCGTCGCATCCGCCGACGCGGTGACCATCTCCGACCAGTGGGTCAAGGCCGCCGACGGCGGGATGTCGGCCGCCTTCGGCGACCTGATCAACAGCGGCGACACCCCGCGCACCATCGTCTCGGCGACCAGTCCCGCCTCCGGCCGGATCGAGTTGCACGAGGTGGTCGCCGACGCGAACGGGACGAAGGCGATGCGGCCCAAACGCGGCGGCTTCGTGATTCCCGCGCACGGCCGCACCCAGCTGCGTCCCGGCGGGGACCACATCATGTTCATGGACCTGCGCGCGCCGCTGCGCACGGGGTCGGAGACGTCGGTCACGCTGACCTTCGACGACGGCTCGACCAGCACGTTCACCGCTCAGGTGCGCGACTTCGCGGGCAACCAGGAGAATTACGTGCCCGATCACGCGGACGGCGCGACGCACGCGGGCGCGCAGACCCCCGCGCACGGTGGCTGACCGGAACGGACCGCGTCCCGCACGGATCAACCGGCGGCGTCTGGTCGGCGGCGGGGCCGCCGCGGCTGGCGCCGCCGGTGTCGGGCTCGGCGCGGTCGCCCGCACCGGACGGCGCGAAGCCGATCCACCGGCCTCCGCGGCGACGGAGCCGTTCTACGGACCGCATCAAGCCGGGATCGGCACCCGCCCGCAAGCGCACGCGGCGTTCGTCGCCTTCGATCTGCGACCGGGTGTCCGACGCGACGACCTCGTGGGCCTGCTGAAGATATGGACCGGCGACGCCGCCCGGCTGACCGAGGGCCGCCCCGCCCTCGCGGACACCGAACCCGAACTCGCACTGCGCCCGGCGCGACTCACCGTCACGGTGGGTTTCGGGCCCGCGATGTTCACGGCGGCCGGGCTGGAGCACCGCAAGCCGTCCTGGCTGCGGCCGCTGCCGCCGTTCCCCATCGACCGGCTCGAATCCGCCTGGACCGGAGGCGATCTGCTTCTGCAGGTGTGCGCCGAGGAGGCGACCACGGTGTCGCACACGGTGCGTGCGCTGTGCCGCAGCGTCACCTCGCTGGTCACCGTGCGCTGGGTGCAGCGCGGGTTCCGTGACGCCGCACCGGGCCGGACGCCGCGCAACCTGATGGGTCAGGTCGACGGCACGGTGAACCTGGCGCCCGGCACACCGGAGTTCGACCGGCTGGTGTGGGACGACGGTGCCGCGCAGCCCTGGCTGGGCGGCGGGACCTCGTGCGTGCTGCGGCGGATCGCGATGACGCTGGACACCTGGGATCAGATCGACCGGGAGGAAAGGGAACTCACCATCGGCCGCACCGTCGCCAACGGTGCGCCGCTGACCGGAGCACACGAGTTCGACGAACCGGACTTCACGGCCGTCGACCCGAACGGGATTCCGGTCATCCCGCCGTCGTCACACATCGCTCGCGCGCACCACACCAACGACGGCGAACGTTTCCTGCGCCGCGGTTACAACTACGACGACGCGCCGGCATCGGGGGCGACCTCCAACTCGGGTCTGCTGTTCGCCGCCTATCAGCGGGACGTCGACAACCAGTTCCTTCCGGTGCAGCGCAGACTCGCGGAGTTCGACGCCCTCAATGTATGGACGACACCGATCGGTTCCGCGGTGTTCGCGATCCCGCCCGGGGTCGCCGCACCGGGCGGCTATCTCGGGCAATCGCTGTTCGAGTCCTGAGCCAGGTCCGGCGCCCCGCGGCGCCGGACACCTCTCAGGTCCAGAGCACGGCCACCAGGACGTTCACGATCGCCAGCACACCGGCGGCGTCGGTCAGCCACGGCACCGGCTTGCCTCGCTTCCGGTCCGCGTGCCCGATCTCGGCGAAGGCCGCCACCGCCACCGCGACGACCAGCTTCACGCCGATCTTCACCATGTTCGGATCCTTGCCGAGCGAGTCGATCGATTCGGCCATGCCGACCAGGACCAGCCCGGTGACCACCTGCAACCGCGCACCCCAGACCATGACCTCCGAGACGCCGGGGCGCCCGGCCACATAACCACCCACCACGGCGGCCATGCCGAGCAGGTGCGCGACGACTACGACGTTGTAGATCAACTCTGACACGTTCACGCCGCAAACATGCCATGGTTCGGGCGACAGCGCATTTCGCGGTCTTCTGCCCGAAGGGATCGCCGGCCACCGCGTAGCGGCCGGGCGGACCGCGCGGCTATGGTGACGATCGTTGTTGATGCACTTGGCTTCTCACCCCGCGGTGAGAGTATTCGGGGTTGACGTATGAGCAGCACATCGGCCACTGTCACGCTCGACCGGCTGCGCCGGGATCTGCGGGAATTCGCGCGCTTGGCACGAGCGGGTTACGACCCCGCGGTGGTGGATCCGGCGCTGGAGGCCCTCGCCGATCTATGGACCGGGTCGGTGGTCGGTGTGCGCACCACGACCCATCCGGTCCCCGACCGCGAGGTCAACGCCAGGGTGCAGCACTCGGGCGCACCGGCCGAGCTGCTGGAGACGTTGCGCGAAGCCGGGCTGATCAGCTTCACCGGACATCCGATGGAGCGATTGCTGACCGAGGTCTGCGCCGAGGTCCCGGCAGGGTCGGCCGTCGACCTCTCCCTCACCGGCGGTGTGCAGAAGGTCTGGCTGTTCTTCGCCGATGTCCTCGATGTCGAGCGGATGCTCGCGTTCCCCGGCATTCCGGACGCGGCACGCTCGCATGCCGAGCACTTGACCCGCTACGGCGGCAAGATCGGCATCCTCGCGGTGGATTTCGCCGGGCGAACCATGAACTTGTACTCCCAGGTGCTGCCCCCTGGCACGATCACCTCCGGCGACATCGCCACCATGCTGACCGATCTGGATTTCGTGGCGGCCACCGACGAGGAACTGGCGCTGTTCGACGGCACGTTCAACGTCTACCGCACGTTCTCCTGGACGTCGCCGCGCATGCGACGCATCTGCTTCCCGCAGCGCTATCAGGAAGCGAATTTCCCGCGCGACCTCGATCCGGTGCTGACTCGTTTCGTCGACGGAGCGCCGCGCGCCTTCGAGGGGCCACGCGGCATCACCCTCTACGCCGCCTACGGCCCGCGATCGCGCTACTACAAGGTGCAAGCCGAATACACGACGGTCCACGCTGCCGCCATCCCCGGCGGCGGCGCCGCGCCACGGGCGAGATGAGCGCGGGGTCCTGCCGCCGCGTGACCTACCCGACACTACAATCTGGAATGGTTCCAATAAAGCCCGCGTTGTTCTCCGTGAAGATTCGAAAGGAGTGCAACCATGACCACGGCACACCAGGCCCAGCAGCGAACCAACCGTCGCCTCGCCGACGAGGTCGGGAATTTCACCGGCTCCCCTCGGCTGGCGGCCGATCTGCAGCGCGTCCTCGTCGATCTCGTCGAGTTGCACCTGCAAGGCAAGCAGGCCCACTGGAACGTCGTCGGACCCAACTTCCGCGACCTGCACCTGGCGCTCGACGAACTCGTCGATGCGGCTAGGGAGGGCAGCGACACCATCGCCGAGCGGATGCGAGCCCTCGACGCGGTGCCCGACGGACGCTCCGACACCGTCGCCGCGACGACGAGCCTTCCCCCTTCCCGGCCCAAGAGGTGAACTCCGCCGACGTCGTCGACCTGATCACGACCCGGACGTACGCGGCGATCGACACCCTCCGCGACGTGCACGACGCCGTGGACGCCGAAGACCCGAGCACCAGCGATCTGCTCCACCAGATCACCGCCTCGCTGGAGAAACTGGCGTGGCTCATCAAGTCGGAGAATCGCAAGGTCTAGCCACCGCGGAACTGGTGCCCCTCGGCCGATTGCCCCTCGATCACGGGTCTCGCCGCACCCGCGGCCGCACACGATAGTGGTGGGACCGAATGGTCGCGGTTCGATGGGACACCGGATGCGGGGATATGTGCGCTCGATCGCCGAGCTGATCGGATCCAGCGTCTCGTCTGCCTCCGCATCGCCGCCCTCGCTCTCCGAAGAGCTGCGCGCGCGGATAGCGGCGGACACGGCATGGGAGTCCGGACCCATCCCGGGTCCGGCGGCGGGAATGTCCGTGCCCGCACCGGCACGGGTTCTCTTGACCGGCGCGACCGGATTCCTCGGCGCACATCAACTGAGCGAACTGACGGCTCGCACCGACGCCGAGATACTGTGCCTGGTGCGCGCGGCGGATCGAAGCGAGGCGCAGGCACGGATCGAGGCCGCGCTGCGGCACTACCGCTTGTGGCGGTCGAGCGCGCGTCACCGGATCGTGCCGGTGCTCGGCGATCTCACGAAACCGCGATTCGGACTGCGCGAAGCAGAGTTCCGCGGGCTCTGCGGAGTGGACGCGATCGTGCACAACGGCGCGCGGGTCAATCACGTCGAACCCTATGCGCGGCTCCGGGCGGCGAATGTCACGGGCACGCGGACCGTGCTGCGCCTGGCGCTGGCACGCGGCGTCCCTGTCCATTTCGTTTCCACCACGTCCGTGGCGGTCGCGGACGGAAGGGCGCCGCGTGAACCGGTGCCCGAATCCGCTCGTCCTACGCTGGGACAGCTGCGTAGCAGCGGCTACACGCTGACCAAATGGGCTGGGGAAGAACTGATGGCCCAGGCGGCCGCTCACGGTCTTCCGGTGGTCGTTCATCGGCCCGACCGCGTCTGTGGACGCGTCGCCGTCGGCGCGGTGAGCACCGACGACGCGTTCTGGACACTCGTGCGCGCCGCCGTCGTCCTCGGCGCCGTACCGGCGGAGGACGCCGAGGTTCGACTCGTGCCGGCCGATTACGTCGCGGCGGTCATCGTCCACGTCCTGCTGCACGGGGCCCGCGCCCGGGTGCACCATGTGGTGAACCAGACTTCGATTCCACTTTCCGCACTGTGGGACCTGCTGCGGCGCAAGCGGTTCCGCCTCCGGCCGTTGCCGTCGCACGAACTCGTCGCGAGACTGACCTCCGCCGCCGGTGGCGACCCCGGCCTCGCGCGCGCTCTCGCGCTGAGCCAGCGGACCGGCGCGGGCGCCGTCCACTTCGACGACGCCAACACCACCGCCGCGCTGGCCGGATCCGCGATCAGCTGCCCACCGATGTCCATCGAACTGCTCGACCGCCATCTCGACCATCTCATCGATATCGGCTTCCTGCCCCGTCCGGCCTCCGCGCCCCGGTCGATCGCGGCACACACTCGGCTCAGCGGCCCGTGAACTCGGGAGGTCTGCGCTGCGACATTGCCGCGACGGCCTCCTGGTGGTCCTCGGTGTGGTGCGCGGCGGCCTGCATCGCGGCCGAGAGTTCGAGCAGGCTGTCCAAGGTCTGCTGTGTTCCTTCGCGCAGCAGACGCTTGGTCATCCGCAGCGCGTGCGGCGGATTGCCGCACACTCGGGCGGCGAGCCCGCGGGCGGCCGCCATGAGCGCGCCCGGCTCGACCACCTCGGAGACCAGTCCCCAGTCGAGTGCGGTGTTCGCATCGATCGGCTCGCCGGTGAAGGCCATCTCACAGGCCCTGGCCATGCCGATCGCCCTCGGCAGCAGCCAGGCGCCACCGTCCCCGGGGACGAGCCCGACCTTGACGAAGCTCTCGGCGAAGACCGCGGTCGCGGCGGCGACGCGCATATCGCACATCAGCGCCAGATCCAGACCCGCGCCGACGGCCGGGCCGTTGACGGCGGCGATGGTGGGTATCTCACAGTGGTAGAGGGCTTTCGGAATGCGCTGGATGCCGTGCCGGTATGACTGGCGCAACTGCGCCGGTGCGCCGCCGAACATCCCGGTCCGCCCGCGCATGTGCTTGACGTTGCCGCCGGAGGAGAACGCCGGGCCCGCGCCGGTGAGGATCGCCGCCCGCAGACTGTGGTCCCGGTTGGCCGCCGCCACCGCGTCCTCGATGGCGTCGATGGTGTCGGCGTCGGAGATCGGATTGCGGGCTCGCGGGTTGTTCAACGTCCAGACGACCACGTCTCCGGTCCGCTCGATCAGTATCGGCTCACTCATCACGTTCTCCAGCGAGATTCTCGGCCAGCACGATTCGCACGTCGACCGGGGTGATCACCGACCCCGACGCGATCACCGGATTCAGATCCAGTTCGGAGATCTCCGGGTGCGCGGCGACGAAGTCCCCGACCCGCACGAGAAACCGCGCGAGGCTGCCGCGATCGACGGCGGGCAGATGCCGGTAACCGTCGAGCATCCGAGCAGCGATCGTCTCCTGGATCATCTCGCTGGCTTCCGGTTCGGTGAGGGGGACGGCCCGGAAGGTGACGTCCCGCACCGCATCGACCAGCACCCCGCCGGTGCCGAAAGCCAGCACAGGTCCGAAGACCGGATCGCAAGTGGCGCCCACGAGCAACTCCACACCGGCCTCGGCCATGGGCGTCACGATCATGCCGTCGATGCGGGCGCCGGGCACTTCCGCGGTGACCGCGTCGACGATGCCTTGGGCGTGCTCGGTCGCGGTGGCGGCCACCACGCCCAGCCTGACCCCTCCGACGTCGGACTTGTGGATCACCTGCGCGGAGACGACTTTCACCGCGCAGGGCCGCCCGAACGCGGCGACGGCCGGGCCCACCGCGTCGACGCCGCGCACGAAGGTCCATCCGCCGACGTCGATTCCCGCGTCCGCCAGCGCCCGCCGCGCGGCGGGCTCGTCGAGAACGCCCGACCCCGGGATGGGCCGGGCGGGCGGCGGCAAGAGCAGCGCGGAGCGCTGGGCGCGGTCGGCCCGCGCCAGGCCACGCCGCCGCAAAGCGGCGACCACCCGTACAGCGTGCTCGATCGAGCCGAGCACCGGTACGCCGCCGGCTCGCAGGCGGTCGTGGTTGGCGATGTCCAGATTCGCGTAGCAGCTCTGGATCAACAGCGGCACATCGTATTCGGCCGACAGCGCGAGCAAGGCGCCCGCGGCGGCGTCCTCGGTCTCGCGCAGCGCTGGATCGAACCGGAGGTGGTAGCCGCCGTACAGGCCGATGATCAGCACGAGACCGACAGCCGGGTCGCGCATGAGGATCTCGGCGGCTTCGGCGAAGACCATCGGGTCGGCGTCGGCGGCGCCCGCGAGGTCCACCGGGCCCGCCACCGCGGCGGCGGCGCCGAGCAGGTGCCGCAACTGCTGCTGCGTTCGCTCGCTCAGCCGCGCCGCTTCGATGCCCCGCGCGGCCAGGGCATCCGCGGCCAGCGCGGCGTGACCGCCGCCATCGCTGAGGACCGCCACCGTGCGGCCGGGAGCGATGGGAGCGCAGAGGGCGAGCGCTCCGGCGACGACGGCGAGTTCGTCGGAACGGTCGACCAGTTCCACCCCGGCCTGGCGCAGGACGGCGGTCGCCACGGCGTCCGAGCCGGCGATCGAACCGGTATGCGAGGCCGCCGCGCGGCGGCCGCCCTCCGAACGCCCGCCGCGCAGCAGCACGACCGGCGTCTCCGGCACGGTCCGCGCGGCCGCCACCAGGAACGAGCGCCCGTCGGCGAATCCCTCGGAGTGGATCGCCACCACACCGGTTTCCGGATGACGGGCGAGTTCGACGAGGCATTCGTCGTAGCGGACGTCGGCTTGATTGCCCAACCCCACGTACGCGTGGAAGCCGGGACCCTTCGCCGCGCGATCGTCGTTCACCAACGACAACAACATGTTCCCGCTCTGCGTGATGACGCTGATGGGTCCGCGCGGAACATCCCGCAAGCCGACGAGATTCGCACCGGAGGTCAGATTCAGCAGCCCGGAGGTGTTCGGGCCGATCACCCGGATCCCGGTCTCCTCGATCACCTCAACCAGCGCGGCGGCGAGATCCGCGCCGTCCGCCCCGATCTCGCCGAAACCGTTGGCCAGCACCACCGCTCCGGCGATACCCGCGGCCGCGCACTCCCGCAGCACCCCCGGCACGGCGGCCGCGGGCACGGCGATCAACGCGACATCGGCGCCTGCGGGAACCTCATCGATCGATGCGTGAACGTCGAGGCCGAGGATCCGATCCGTGTTCGGGTTGACCGGGTAGACGGGGTGGGCGTATCCGCCCTCTCGCAGGGCCCGGATGACTTGATGACCACGCTTCGCCGGGTCGGCGGACGCGCCGACCACCACGATGGAGCGGGGGTCGAGCAGCCGTTCGAGCGCGGTGCGCACCGGTGCGTCGAGTGTGGTCATGTCACTTCCCTTCGAAGACGGGAGTGCGGCGTTCGGCGAAGGCCGCGACGCCCTCGGCCCAGTCCCTGGTCGCCATCAACTCGAGGATCTGGCGCGGCTCGGTGGCGAGGGCGACGTCGAGGGGATCGTCGCGGCGCAGCGCTGCCTTCATCCGCGCCAGCGGCAACGGAGCTTTGGCCGCCAGCGATTCGGCGAGTCCGCGCGCGGTGTCGAGAAGGATGTCGCCGGAGACGGACGCGTAGGCCAGCCCCCAGTCGAAAGCCCTTGTGCCGTCGCATCGTTCGCCGAGGATGAGCAGGTCGGCAGCCCGGCGCAGACCGATCAGCCGGGGCAGCCGATGGGTGACTCCGCCGCCGACGAACGTCCCGATGCTCACTTCGGGAAAGCCGATCTGCGCGTCCTCGGCCATGACGAGAAAGTCCGCGCTGACGGCCAGCTCGGCGCCGGCGCCGAGCGCGTAGCCCGCGACGGCGGCGACCACCGGCGTGTCCATCCGCTGGATCTGCTCGCACGCCCGCTGCGCCAGATCGAGGTAGTGGGCTTGCTCGGCGGGCGTTCGAGTGCCGGAGCGGTGCGCTTTCAGATCGGCGCCCGCGCAGAACGCGCGGCCGGCGCCGTGCAGGATCACGCAGCGCACCTGCGGATCGGAATCGGCGACGACCAGATGACCGATCAACGCTTCGTAGAGCTCTTCGCTGACCGCGTTGAGCCGCTCCGGGCGGTTCAACGTCAGCGTCGCGATGGGACCGGACCTGCTCACCAGCACCGTGGACATGTCGTTCAGTTCCTCCTGCTCGGGGTCGAAGCCACACTATGCCATATGAATTGCATTCTCAGCCGTGGATGCAAATCGATTTGCACAGGCGGGGTGGGCGGTGTTGCATGACCGACCATCAGTTACCCGGGTCACAGCCCACGGTCCTTGGGAGGCATCGTGCCCACCGCAATCCCCCACGCGGGAAACCTGAAGCACGCCATCAACACTCGTCAGCTCACGATGATCGGCATCGGCGGCGTCATCGGCGCCGGTTTGTTCGTCGGCAGCGGCAACGCGATCGCCGCCGCCGGGCCCGGCATCGTCCTGGCCTATCTGTTCACCGGCTTGGTCGTCATCCTGGTGATGCGCATGCTGGCCGAATTGGCCACGGCCAGTCCGGAAACCGGTTCGTTCTCCAGCTACGCCGCGCGCGAACTCGGGCCGTGGGCCGGGCTGTCGGTCGGCTGGGTGTACAGCTACCACTGGTGCGTGACGGTCGCTTTCGAGGCCGTCGCGGGTGGCGCGATCGCCGGTCAACTGATGCCCGCCGTGCCCGCCTGGGCGTTCGCCTTGCTCTTCCTGAGCGTTCTGACCGGAGTCAATCTGGCCGCGGTCAGCTCGTTCGCGCGTTTCGAGTTCTGGTTCGCCCTCGTCAAGGTCGCCGCGATCGTCGTCTTCATCGGCATCGGCATCGCCGCGATCTGCGGCGCGTTCCCGCACTACCCAGCGCCGGGCACGACGAACCTGCTGGGCCGGGGCGGCCTGCTGCCCAACGGCTTCGCTCCCCTACTCGCCGCGTCGCTGACGGTCTTCTTCTCCTACTTCGGCACCGAATTGGTGACCATCGCCGCGGGTGAGGCCGCCGATCCCGTCGAGGCCGTTCGGGCGAGCATGCGCAGCGTCGCCGGGCGCATCCTGATCTTCTACGTGGGCTCGATGCTGGTGGTCGTGACATTGCTGCCATGGGACAGCGCCGAGATCACCGAAAGTCCGTACACCGCGGTGCTGAACCTGCTGAACATCCCCGGCGCCAGGACCATCATGAATCTGATCGTGCTCACCGCGGTGCTGTCATGCCTGAACTCCGGGCTCTACTCCGCCTCCCGCATGCTGTTCTCCCTGGCCCGGCGCGGAGAGGGACCGCGACCACTCGGCCGCACCACCCGTTCCGGCGTGCCGACGGCCGGTGTTCTCGCCGCCGCGAGCGCCGGATTCCTGGCCGTGGCCGCGAACTACTTCCTGCCCACCGGGGCGGTCTTCAGCTTCCTGCTCAGTTCGTCCGGCGCGGTCGCGGTGGTCGTCTACCTGTACATCTGCGCCACCTACATCGCCGGCCGGCGCAACGGCGCCGCCGTGGAATCCGCCGCGCCCGCGGTGCGGATGTGGGGGGCTTCCTACCTGCCGTACCTGGTGCTGCTCACCCTGCTGGGCATCGTGGCGGGAATGGTCTTCGGATCCGGCACCAGGACGCCGCTGGCGCTGACTCTCGTGGTCACCTGCCTGGCCGTGGCCGCGGGCGTGCTGCACCAGCGTCGCGCGGGCCGGAATGTGGTGATGGCGCCGGTGGATCAGCCACGGACTCCGGAAGATCAGTCGCCGTCGGCGGCGTAGACGCCGAATTCGTCCAGCAGTCGCTCCTCTTCCAGCAGCGTCTCGCGCACCTCGTGGCCGAGCAGGTGAGCCACCGCGCCGGACATCGCCTGGACGATCGACGTGAACGCGGTCATCGAACGCAGCACGCTCGCGCTCGACGCCTCGACGTAGAAGGTCTCGTGCGCCGCCGCCGCCAGAGGTGAGGCCGGGGTGTCGGTCAGCGCCACCACGTGCGCACCGCGCCTGCGGGCCCACTGCGCCGCGCGGACGGTGTCCAGGCTGTAGCGATGGATCGAGAGGACCACGAAACAATCCCCCGCGCGAACGCGGCGCAGCTCGTCCGTCAGCGAACCACTGGTCCCCGTCAGGCTCACCACGTCCTCGCGCAGCAGACCGAGCAGGTAGCCCAGCAGGTACGCCGGGGCGTGGCACTTGCGCAGACCCATCACGTGCACTCGCGGCGCGCGCGCCAGCCGCGCGGCCACCGCGTCCCAGGTGGCGTCCGCGATGCCGGCGAAGGAGCGGGCGATATTCGCCTGGTCCAGCACCACCTGACGCTCCCGCAGGCCCGCATCCTGCTCCATCAAGTGCTCGAGGTTCTCGAAACGCCGCAGCAGCTGCGCCCGCTCGCGCAGCCGTTCCTGGCACAGGCGGGCCAAACCGGGGTACCCCTTCAGCCCGAGACCGTTGGCGAACCGCACCACGGTCGCCTCGTTGACCGCCACCGCGCTCGCCAGATCGGACACGGTCATGAACGCCACCGCCTCCGGGTCCGACAGGACGCGCTCGGCCAGCTTCCTGTGCGAGGCCGACAGCGAATTCCAGCGGGCGCGGATCTCCCCGACCAGATCGTCGAACGTGGCCGGACCAGTCGCCGTCTCCGCATTCGCGCCCACCGCGCCTCCTCCACCACATCGACCACCACCAGTGCTTCCCCAATCTATCCGACCGAGCCGGCGGCACCTCCGGCTCCGATGACCGAGCCGAGGCTCCGCCGACCCCAGTCATCGGCGCGATCGCATGTCCGGATCGCCGGATACGCTGGGCGCGTGCCCATCTCGTTCGACACCGCGAATCTGGAGCAGGTCGACACCGCGACCTGGCGGAATACCCATACCGGCGACATGGTGAACGTGTCGTACTTCGACCTCGTCCCGGATCTGCCCGCGCCATTGGAGGATCTGCCGACCCTGCGCCGTCGCCTGGCCGAGCGGAGCGCCGAGAACGGCTGCCTGATCGAGGCGTTCGTGGTGTGGCTCGACGCGCAGCCCGCGCTGCTGCGGATGGAGAAACTGCCTTTGCCCCAGCAGCCACACGGCTTGGTGTTCGCCGCGTCCGTCATCGTTCCGAAGGCCCGCAGCAGCGCGGTTCTCCAGATCCTGTGTCCCGAAACCGGGACCACGGGACTGCGTGAGGCCCTGCTGGCCACCAAGATCGGCTTCGACGGCATGTACCCGCCGCATCCGTACGCCCCCGAGGTACGGGGGCGGCTACCGTACAACGCCGCCGACGACATGCGCTGGGACGCGGAGTTCCCCGACCATCCGCTCAGCCGTGCCCGTCGCTGGATCGCGCACACCGTCCCGACCGCCCGGTTGGCCCCGGAGTTCGCGGCGCTGCCACCGTTCGCCTGCTGAAGGGAAGTCCGCGCCGCCGACCCCGCCGGATCAGGACGCGCTCAACTCGGCGGCGAAGAGGTCGCGCACGCGCCGCCAGGAATCCTCGGCGGCCTGCTTGTCGTAGACCTCGCGGCCCGGAAAGAAGAAGGCGTGCCGGGCCTGCGGATACACCACGACATCGTGGCGAACGCCCGCCGCCGACAGCGCCGCACCGATCCGGTCCCGCTGATCGGCATCGATGACGTGGTCCTGCCCGGCGAAGAACAGCGCCAGCCGGGCGGTGATCCGCGACGTCGCCGCCAGCAACGGCTCAGGAACGCTCAACGCCGTACCCGCGTCGGGCAGCCAGCCCGGATAGTAGATCGCGGCGGCGTGCAGGGGCAGCCGGGTCGCCGCGAAATAGGTGACATGACCACCGAGGCTGAAGCCGAGCATGCCGGTCCGGTCACCAGCCCCGGCATGGGCGCGGGCATGGTCGGCGGCGGCGCGCAGGTCCGCCTCGACACCGTCGCGTGTCAATCGGCCCAGCAGTTCGAACGCGTGGGCGCGGTTGGCGTCGCTCTCCTCGATCCCGGACGAGGTCTCGGGGCCGGAGCGGTGGTACAGATTCGGCGCGATCGCCACATAGCCCAGCGCGGCCACATCGCGCACCACGGCCCGGACCTCGTTCGTCAGGCCCCACAACTCCGCTCCGACCAGGACGAGCGGATAGTCGCCCGATCCCTGCGGCCGGGCGAGGTAGGCCGCCATGGGCGTCGCGTCGTCCTGGGGGATTTCGATCTGCTCGGCCGTGATCTCGTATGTCACGACGCCACTGTATCCGCTTCGGATCCGCAAGACGCCTGGGCAATTCGCTTCCCGTTCTTGGGAATTAAACGCCGCACGTTGCGCGGGACAGGGAAACGCCCCCGACGACGTGCGTTCCGCCGGGATCCTCGACGACCGCTTGCCCGAAGCGTGGTCGCTCGCGGAGGCGCCGGTTCGAGCGCCGAGGGTTCGCGCCGCCCGCCGCCCAAGCGTGGCAACCTCTCTGGTTGCGGAACGATCGCTGCCGTGCTTGTAATGAGCCCGAGCACCCGCCGCGGCGGGACGAGACCAAGGTGGACGGCGTGGCGGTCCGCCGACCGCTAGGAGTTCACGATGACAACTGGATACGTATGGAACACCCTCTACGGGTGGGCCGACACCGGCAGCGGAAGTCTGTTCCCGTCCGACGCGACGGCCGGTCTCCAGCCGATCGGCCACCACCTCGCGCATCCCGACACCAAACGGCGGTTCCACGAATTGGTCTCGGTGTCCGGGCTGCTGGACAAGTTGCACTCGATCAAGGCCGAACCCGCCGAAGAGGCCGACATCTTGCGGGTGCACACCGCACAACACCTGGAGCGGATCAAGGCCGAGAATCTACAGCCCAAGGGTGGGGACGCCGGTGACGGCGTCTCCTCGTTCGGCAAGGGCGGATACGAGATCGCCGCGCTGTCGGCGGGCGGTGCGATCGCACTCGTGAAACAGGTGCTGGCGGGGACGGTCGACAACGGTTACGCGCTGGTCAATCCGCCGGGCCACCACGCGACCCGCGCTACCGGCATGGGATTCTGCCTGTTCAACAACGTTTCCATCGCCGCCGCCTACGCCAAAGACGTTCTCGGCGTGCGGCGCATCGCCGTCGTCGACTGGGACGTCCACCACGGCAACGGCACCCAGGACATCTGGTACGAGGACCCGTCGGTGCTGACCCTCTCGATCCACCAGCATCTGTGCTTCCCACCGGACTCCGGCTACCGGGAGGAGCGCGGCGCGGGCGACGGACACGGGTACGCGATCAACGTTCCCCTCCCGCCCGGCAGCGGAGACGCCGCGTATCTGCATGCGATCGACCGAGTCGTCGAACCGGCGCTGCACGCCTTCGCGCCGGAGTTGATCATCGTCGCGTCCGGCTTCGACGCGAGCATTCTCGATCCGCTGGCCCGGCAAATGGTCACCAGCGGCGGCTTCCGGCACCTGACCCGCCGGATGCTGGACATCGCGGCCGCCACCTCCGCGGGCCGGATCGCCTTCGTACAGGAAGGCGGCTACAGCCCGCACTATGTTCCGTTCTGCGGGCTGGCCGTCCTGCGCGAACTGCTGGGCGAGCAGTTCCAGGATGACCCGTACACGCCGATCGTCACGACCCAGGGCGGCGACGTCCTGCTCGACCACGAGGCCGCGGCGATCGAAGCGGCCGCGGCCTTGGTCGCCGACCTCTGACGCCGATCTGTCGCAAGGTGGTAGCCGATCGGGTGCATCGGGATTCGCCGGACCGGCGATGATCGGCGGGGCGGGCTCACACCGTGGAGGCGTGGACCAGGTGTGGCACCGAATCCGCGGGCCAAGCAGTGGTTGCGACGCCATAGCCACTGAGCAACTCTGTCGCGGTGTGGTCTTCGACGCGGGTGAAGCCGAAGGACAGCAACGCACTGCGGATCTGCTCCGCGGTGAAGAAACTGATCCACGGTTCGCCCACCGCGGCGACTCGATCCGCGCGTGCCCGCCTGCCATCGGCCGGGGCGTCGGACAGCGGGTAGACGTAGTCGAAGACCACCTCCGCGGCCGCGCCGTGACCGGCGATGTAGCGCAGCGTGTCGTCGACCGACGTCCTGGTCAGATACACGGCGACGCCCAGCCAGACGAACACGGCGTCGCGGGTGCGGTCCAGACCCGCCGCGGCCAATCCGGCGGCGAGTGTCGACTGTTCGAAGTCGATCGGGGCGAACGTCAGCGATGACGGGATCGCGATTCCGCTCTCGGCCAGCCTGCGCCGCTTCCATTCCTGGGTGGCGGGGTGATCGACCTCGAAGAATCGCACGTTCTCGGAGGTATTGCGGTAGGCGCTGGTGTCCAGCCCCGCACCGAGCACGACCACCTGGCCCGTGCCCCTGGCGACGGCGGCCGCCACGACGTCATCGGCGAAGCGGCTGCGCGCCGCGATGAACAGGCGCCGCCGACGAGCCAGATCTTCGTCGACGCCTCGATCGAATTCGTCTGCCCCGAGCGCGGTTTCGCCGACGATGCGCGACGCCAGCGGATCGGTGAACACCCGCGGCTCGGCGGCGACCTGATGGTGGGCCCGCGCTCGCGCTACGGCCATGGCGGTTCTACTCGGTTCCCCGACCTGCATGCCGCCACCCTACCGACACTGCCTGATCACCCCCGCGCCGGACGGCGAGCAGGACCGCTTGACGCACCGCCGGAAGTAGTGAGAGCATTGCTCTCTAGAAAGAGCGGTTGTCACTGGAGGTAGTTGTGCTCGGCGTGGTCAAAGCGGTCGATCTCGGCCTGATGTTCCTGTTGGAGCTGAGCGTGCTTGGCAGCGCCGGATACTGGGGTTTCACCGTGAACGCGCAGTGGCCGATCAGGTTCGCGGCGGGCATCGGCGCACCCCTGGTGCTGGCCGTACTGTGGGGCCTTTTCGCCGCCGGCGGCGGAACGAATGCCACCTACCCATTGCACGGCTTCGCTCGAATGCTCTTCGAATTGGCCTGGTTCGGCACCGGCGCGTTTGCGCTGTACGCCGCCGCGTCACTCACCCCGGCGGCGATCCTGTTCGCCTGCTACCTCGTCAACGGCGCACTGCGCCTGGCATGGAACCAAGGCTGACGCGGCACTGAAGCGGCCCCGCGCCGCCGGCGGTCATGCGCCGTCCAGGCGGTGCACCGATCCCGGCCGGTGCCGGATGATTGATGCCGCGTCGCAACACTATTCGGCGACAGCGTCCTCAACGACGGTGTCCAGGTGCGTCGACAGATCATCGACCAGACGACCGAGCAGGCGAACGAGGTCGCGCTGATCGGACTTCGACCATCCGGACAGGGCCTGGTCGAACCATCCGTCGATGACTCGCAGGTAGCGCCCGATCATCTTCGCACCGGTGGCGGTGAGGGTGATCAATCGGGCGCGCTGGTCGTCCGGGTCCGGCACACGCTCCACCAAGCGACGCCGCTCGAGACCGTTGAGCTGGCGCGTGACGTGCGGTCCGGCCACTTGCATCCGGGCCGCGATCTCCCCGACCCGCAATGGGCGCCCGGCGGATTCCAGGATCACCAGGATCGTCACCGCGGGTCGTTCCAGGGCGATTCCGGCCGCGGCAGTGGCTGTTTCGAACAACTGCCCGCGGCCCAGCGTATTGCTGAGCTGCGCCATGCGCGGCAGCAGGCCTTTCAGTGCTTTGTCGTCGCTGCCCATTCACTCCCCTTGTTAGATACCTAAGTTAGGTATACAGTACTCGCATCCCATCCCCTCCAGCGGATGGCATGCCGTCGCAAAAATAGATACCTAAGGTAGGTAGATGAAATGCAGACCGAAACCGATGTTCTCGTCGTCGGCGCAGGCCCGACCGGTCTGGCACTGGCGATCGACCTGGCCCGCCGTGGTGCCGACTACCGCATTGTCGACCGCGCCGCCGGGCCGAGCACGGCTTCGCGGGCCAAGACGATCCAGCCTCGGGCCTTGGAGGTGGCCGACGACCTCGGCGTGATCGATCGAGTGCTGGAGCTGGGCCGGGTACATGTGCCGACCCGGCACTACCACGGTGACCGCGTGATCTCCGAGGCCGTGGAGGCCGCGCTGGGAGTGCGCGATCCAGGGGTTCCCTACGCGCCGGTGTGGTTGTCGCAGCCGCTGTTCGAGCAGATCTTGCGCGACCGGCTCGCCGAACTCGGCGGCCGGGTCGAATGGGGAACCGAGGTCAGCGCCGTCGCGCAGACAGGTGAGGCCGTGACGGTGACCATGTCCACGCCCGTCGGCGACCGGCGCATGCGCGCCCGCTACGTCGTCGGCTGCGACGGTGGACGCAGTGTGGTGCGGGAGCGGATCGGTGCCACACTCGCCGGCGTGTCCTATGGCGACCACCGTTGGTGGCTCGGCGATGTGCGGATCGAGGGCTTGGACAGTCGCTGCCAGCACGTGTGGATGAGCCCCGAGCACGGGATCCTCTCGCTTTTCCCGCTGCCCAGTACCGATGTCTGGCAATTCCAGGCCTCCATTCCCGACGACGATCCCGATCCGGCGGCGCCGACGCTCGGGCTGTTCCGCCGCCTGTTCGCCGAGCATTCCGGGCTGCGAGACGTCCGTATCGAGGACGCGGGGTGGTTGTCGCTGTACCGGATCAACGTCTGCCTGGCGGACCGTTACCGGGTCGGTCGGGTCTTCCTCGCCGGGGACGCCGCGCATGTCCACTCCCCCGCTGGCGGGCAGGGCATGAACACCGGCATCCAGGATGCCTACAACCTCGGCTGGAAACTCGCCGCCGTTCTCGACGGCGCCGAGGAGACCCTCTTGGACACTTACGAAATCGAACGCCGCGCGGTCGCGCGGGCGGTTCTCGACGACAGCACCGACCGCCTGCACGCGCTCATGCACTCCGCGGGCAACGGCGACGGAGCGTCCGCCGTCCGTGGGCTCACCGACGATTTCACGACCGGGCTCACCATCGCCTACCCCGACAGCCCACTCACCGCACCCGGCCCGCGAGGCTGCCGCGTTCGTGCCGGCGACCGCGCTCCTGACGCCGTGGGTATCGACGCGTCGTCCGGTCGCGAAGTCCGGGTTTTCGATCTGCTGCGCGGCCCGCATTGGACCCTGCTCACCTTCGACCAGGGCAACGATCCCGGCACGGTCCATGACCTCGACGACCTCCGCATCGACGCACCGCGAGCAGTCCGGATCACCACCGATACAGCGGCTTCCGGGACCGACACCCTGATCGATGGAGACGGCAGTGTTCACCGCAACTACGACATCACCGGTAACACCGCGATACTCATCCGCCCCGACGGCTATATCGCAGCACGCGTTCCGGTGACGAACCCGTGATCGCGGGTCAACGACAGGCTGGCGCGGCACGGCTCCGAGCAGACACGGGGCCAGGTGAGGAGCAAGGGCTCGATCGGCATATGGGTCGGAGGACAGAACAAACCGATTCGGATTCGGGATGTTTCACAAGCCGACCGACCGCCGTTGACAGCGGGGGGCCGCCGCCGTACGTTCCTCGCACCGGTGCGGAGCATTTCGGCGATACGGCCGCTCCGCTGTCGTGACGAGGGGTTGTCGATGTCGACACAACCGTTGCCGAGCCACAGTGGTTTCCTCCGGCATCATGCCAGGGTTCTTCGTTTCTTGACATCCGGCGTGTCGACCGCCGCACTGGTCGTCGCGGCCGCGGCACCGAGCGCAACGGCACGGGCCGACGGACCGGAACGTATCGAGACCGTGGTGATTTCCTCGTCGCCGATCACGTCCGTGGCGGAATCCGTTGTGAGCCTGCGTATCCCCTTGCCGGATACCGTCGGACCGCATCCGGCCGCCTGTGACCGGCTGTCGTACCTGCGCTACCGAGATGTCGCGGGCCCGGCGCGGTCGGCCGACGCCGATGCCGTGCTGGTGGCGCAGCCGGGAATCTTCGAGGGCGCGGGCGCGTTCGACAGCCTCGCTCGCAATACCGTCGCCGCGGCGGCGGAACAGGGCCGGCATCTGGAGTTCTGGGCGCTGGATCGCCGTTCCAGCTGCCTGGAGGACCACCTCGGCAGGCAGGCCGGTCTGGCAGCCCGCGATGTGCATCTCGCCATCGACTACTACTATCGCGGCGCCGAGATCGAGGGCCGCCGATTCGGCGGCGTCGTGCCGGACGACCAGCTCGGGTGGCTCGGTCACGTCGGTGTCGCGCAGACCGTGCAGGACCAATACGATCTGCTCACCGCGGAACTGCCCGATCCGGTGTCGCGGAAGCGGAAGACGCTGTGCGGCGGGCATTCGCTGGGCGGGGTGCTCACCGCGTTGTTCGCCGAATGGGATTTCGGCGGAGCCGCGGGCGCCGACCAGTGTGCGGGCTATTTCGCCCTCGACTCCGCGATCGATACCTCGCTGTCGGCGCTCAACGGCATCCCGGACTTCCTCGACCTCTCCATCGGCGGCATCGGCTCCGCCGGGATCGAGGCCGCGCTGGACCGTGGCGTGCTGCCTCGAGTGCTGGCTCTGCCTGCGGTCATCAATCCCGAGACGATGAACCTGCTCGGCATCGCGGGGCTGGCGGCTCATCTCGCACCCGACGCGGAATCCGATCTCGCGCGTTACGTTCCGAGCGATGTCAACCAGGAGGCCACCTACCGCCTGCTGCTGTCGCGGGACGCGGCGGCGGCCGCGACCGGTTCCCCGTCGGTCCGTGATTTCCGGATCACGAACGCCGCCGCGCTCGGCGCGTTCCTCGACGCCAACTCCCAGCCGCTCGCCCTGCTGCAAGCGGGATTCGGCTTCTTCGGCGGCGGCGCCGTCGCGGACAAGGACTTCCCGGCTCCCGGCGACGTCACCGCGTTCCCGGCGCTGCGCGGCCTCGCCGGCATGTTGTTCGGTCCGGATCGCAAAGCGATTCCCGATCAACCCGGCGGCCCGCTCTACACCTGGCTCGACTACGACGCACCGGCCGTGACCGCGGGCGTGGCGGACCGCGACGGCACACTGTTCACCGAGGCCACCCATGAGGTCACCGACATCGCCGACCTCTCGCGTAGCCTCGCCGCGCAACCGCTGGACTTCACCGAGTGGTACTTCCCGATGCGACTGGCGTTCGACGTCTTCCAAGCGCGAGCCCCCGAGATCACCCGGCACCGCACCCACCCCGGCGGTATCTTCGCCAATCCGACCCTCAACCTGATCGGCGGCGCCGGGATCGTCGTCGCGGCGGGGGCGCGTAGTCACGGTGAGACGGTGATCGCCCCCGGCTACCACCACCTCGACGTACTCACCGCCGCCGCGAGACAGTCCGGCGGGCGACCGGAGATCGTCTCCACCGAGCTGGCCCGCTTCGCTCTCGGCCGCGTCGACCGGCCCTGACCGGTCCACCCCCGGGACGGGTCGGTGCGGTTAGCCTGGGCGAGTGGGAGCGAACGGGCTCGAAGGGGACCAGGACGGCGGATGGGTTTTTCACCGTCCCGCCGTGGGTGGCACGGCGATGCTCGGGTATCGCGCTGGTGGCGCGGGCGGATTGGACCTCCGGGTCACCGCGCTGCCCGCGGTCACGGTGCTCATCGAGTTCGGAGAGAACGAATTGATCGTCGACAGCACGGCGGGCAAGCAGGCGTTCAGCGGCTTCGTCTCCGGATTCCCCCACGGAACCATGCGCGTGCGCACCGAGCGGGCCGAATGCGTCGAGGTGCGCTTGTCACCGCTGCGGGCCTATTCGTTGTCGAGTATCGACCCGGCCGCTCTGGGCCACACGGTCGTCGGCTTGGAGGATCTATGGGGACGCCGGGCGGTGTGGCTGCGTGAGCGGCTCGCGAATGCCGAGACGTGGGAGGAGCGTTTCGCGCTGACGAACTCGTTCCTGCGGCAGTGCGCCGAGCCGACCAGGACGCCGGACCCGGAAGTCGCGGCCGGCTGGGAACGCATCGTCGCGAGCCGAGGGCAGGTGCGGGTCGACGAGCTCGCCGAAGCTTGCGGATGGAGCCGCAAACGGTTGTGGGCCAGATTCGAAGCCCAGATCGGGCTGACCCCGAAACGGGCCGCGATGCTGGTCCGGTTCCGGCATGCGGTCGAAGGGCTGCTTGCGGGCATTCCCGCCGCCGAGGTGGCGGTGACCTGTGGCTATTCCGATCAGTCCCACCTCTGCCGGGACGTGTCGAGCTTCGCCGGGACTACGCCGGGGTCGCTCACCGCGCAACCGCTCAGCGCGGTCTCGCGGCGTCGCTACCGGGCCTGGGGAACGTTCTTTCCCGCCCAGCGGAGTGCCCGCGATG
Source organism: Nocardia beijingensis NBRC 16342 (assembly GCF_001612785.1). GTDB lineage: Bacteria > Actinomycetota > Actinomycetes > Mycobacteriales > Mycobacteriaceae > Nocardia > Nocardia beijingensis. Next base: position 43,822 of record NZ_BDBC01000055.1, on the reverse strand, counting down.
GCTCACCGGCAGACCTTCACGCGGCCAGGATGGCGCTCGACACCTGCCACAGCCGCGCGGCGGCCTCGGGGTCGAGCGCGTACTCGGCGACTCCGTTGCGCGCGCCGAAGACACCGACCACGGCCTCGTCGCAGTCCTCGAAGTAGCGTCCCCCGACACCGTCGAGCAAGGGCGACGCCGCGACGAGAACGGAGGTAGCCGCACCTTTGTTGCCCGGCGGGTGTCGCCGCAGCACGGCCCGCCGCGCCTCGGTTCCCGCTGGGTGCGCCCGTCGGTGCGCTGTCGCCGTCCCCGACCGCACCTGCTCCACCACGGGCATCGCGAAAGTCGACCCATTTCGATCCGGCTGACCGTAATGCTGGCCGAACCGAAGGGGGCGTGGTTTCCTCTGACCCGGTCGTCCGATTCGAGCGAAAGGCCGTGGCATGTCCGCCGAGCATCGCAAGCTCATCCGCAGCACGCCGACCGGCGCGGGCGAGGCCGTGTGCTGCTCGACGACCGAACCCGTCACACGGGCCGCGTAGCCCATCCTTGGCGACTGGACGACTCGTGCCCACCGAACTCCTGTGCCGCAGCGAATCGGTTACGGTCGAAAAGGAACGCCAATTCGCCGACGCTGCGATTCGCTTTCCGCACGCCGCCGGACATGGAACCCGCGTAACCCACTGCTTATCGACGGCTCGGGCGGCTCTACGCGTACAGGTACGGACCGGTTTTCGCCTGACGATGGGAATCCCGTGAATTTATGGAGTTATGTCCGGGGGCGGGGCGACGTCTTGGCGTTCCTCGCCTATCAGCATGCCTCGCTCGCGTTCCAGACGGTCCTGGTCGGCACCGTCGTCGCCGTCCTCATCGCGGTGGCGGTCTATCGGCTTCCGCTGCTGTCCGCGCTTTCGCTGACCTCGAGCCGGGTCGCGCTGACCATTCCCTCGCTGGCGCTGCTGGCTATCCTGCTGGTCCCGTTCGGGTTGGGCGTGGTCCCGTCATTCGTGATGCTGGCGTTCTTCGCGGCTTTGCCGGTGGTCGGCAACGCGATCGTGGGATTGCGGTCGGTGCCGGCCTCGGTCGTCGAGTCCGCTCGCGGAATCGGCTTTTCGCGCCCGCGCATTCTGCTGACCGTCGAATTGCCGATCGCGTGGCCGGTGATCCTCACCGGTATCAGAGTGTCCACCCAGATGATCGTCGGCGTCGCCGCCATCGTCGCCTATGTGCTCGGGCCCGGCCTCGGCTCACTGATCTTCAACGGCCTTTCCCGCCTCGGCGGCGCGAATTCGCTGGAGATGGCGCTCACCGGAACCATCCTCATCGTCATCATCGCGCTGGTGTTCGACGCACTCCTCGTCCTGCTCGGACGCCTCACGATCGCGAAGGGACTGTCATGACCGACGATGTGACCAACGGGCCTACCCCCGCGACGCCGCAACGGCCGGTGACCGGCGCGTCCATCACGCTGGACTCGGTGGTCAAGCGCTACAAGGGCCAGGACGAACCCGCGGTGCGGCGCCTGGACCTCGAGATCGATGCGGGCGACATCGTCGCGTTCGTCGGCCCGTCCGGCTGCGGCAAGACGACCACGTTGAAGATGATCAACCGCCTGATCGAGCCGACCGAGGGTCGCATCTTCATCGGCGGCCGCGATGTCACCAGGGAGGACCCCGACAAGCTCCGCCAGTCGATCGGGTACGTCATCCAGTCCGGCGGCCTGTTCCCGCACTGGACGGTCGCCAAGAACGTCGGCGCCATCCCCCGGGTGCTCGGGTGGGATAAGAAGCGGATCGCCGAGCGCACCGAGTACCTGCTGGATCTGGTCGGCCTCGATCCCGCCACCTTCGCCGACCGGCTGCCGAAGGACATGTCCGGTGGCCAGCAGCAGCGCGTCGGCGTGGCGCGCGCGCTCGCCGCGGACCCGCCGGTCCTGCTCATGGACGAGCCGTTCGGCGCGGTCGATCCGATCACCCGGGTGCGCCTGCAGGACAGCCTGATCGCCATCCAGCAGGAACTGGGCAAGACCATCGTGATCGTCACCCACGACTTCGAGGAGGCCACCAAGCTCGGCGACAAGGTGCTCATCCTGTCCGAGGGAGGTCACGTCGAGCAGTACGCGAGTCCGGAGGAGATCCTCACCGATCCGGCCACGCCGTTCGTGGAGGAGTTCGTCGGGTCCGGCGCGAAGCTGGCGTATCTCACCGTGTCGCGGGTGCGCGACGTCGCCTACGACGACGTCGTCATCGCCCGGGTCGGCGAACCGGCCAGAGGCGTGATCGAACGGGCCGAAGCCGCCGGACAGACCTGGGTCGTCGTCGTCGACGAGGCCGGGCGACCGCGATCGTGGCCTTCGCTCGCGGAAGTGGCGACCAAACCGGAGGTTTCCGACTACCTCGATCGGCGATTGCCCGTCGTGGCGCGATCCTCGACGCTCAACGACGCGCTCGACGCCATGCTCGCCACCAGCCAAGGCGCCGCGCTGGTCACCGACGGCCGGGGCGCGGTCCTCGGCTCGCTGAGCATCGACACGGTCACCGAGGTGATCCGGGCCAAGCTCGCCGAGGGGCGCTCCGACGAGGAGGACCTCTCCTACGCGACCTACGTCGACGGAACCGATCCGGCGCCGACGCCGGTGGTCGCCGCCGACGACGAACTCGGATCGGACCGGCCGTCATGAGCCGCCTGCGCCGCGTCCCGATCGACGTGTGGTTCGAACCGCTCGTCATCCTCGTCGTCGCCGCCGGATACCTCCTGTGGTATCGGTCCACGACGTTCACCGCGACCGAGCAGGCGTCGCTGGGCTGGGACAACCTGCAGACCACGATCGTGCAGCACATCAAGCTGACCGTGGTGGCCACCGTGATCGTGGTGGTCGTCGCGATTCCGCTCGGCATCGCGCTGACCCGCCCGGCATTGCAGCGGCTCGAGCCCATCGCGGTCAATATCGCCAATGTCGGCCAGGCCGCGCCCGCGGTCGGACTGCTCGTGCTGTTCACCTTCTGGCTGGGCACGGGATTCCGCACGGCGATCGTCGGGCTCGTCGTCTACGCGGTGCTGCCCATCCTGCAGAACACGATCGTCGGACTCCGGCAGGTCGATCAGCGCACCATCGAGGCGTCGCGCGGCATCGGCTATTCCGCCGCGCGCACGCTGGTGCAGGTCGAGCTGCCGCTCGCGGTGCCGGTGATCCTCAACGGTGTGCGCACCGCGCTGGTGATCCTGGTCGGCACCGCGACATTGAGCACGTTCATCGGCGCGACCAGCCTCGGCACGCTGATCACCACCGGCGTCACCCTCTTCCTGCCCAAACTGCTCGTCTCGGGCGCGATCCTGGTCGGCCTCCTCGCGTTGATCATCGACTGGCTCGGCCGCCTCGTCGAACTGGCCGCGACCCCGCGAGGTATCTCATGAGATCGCCACGACCCCGGATGGCCGGCCTGCTCTGCGCACTCGTCGTGTCGGCGGCGGCGCTCGCCGGTTGCGGTCTGGTGAGTTCGTCGGGAACCTTCCACGACGCGCGCCTGCCCGGCGGCGACCGGCCGCTCGAGGGCGCCGAGCTGGTCGTGACGTCGAAGAGCTTCACCGAGGGCGTGCTGCTGGGCAAGATCACCGCGACCTACCTGGCCGCGGCGGGCGCGAAGGTCACCGACCTGACCGGTGCGCCGGGGTCGGCCTCGTCCCGGCAGGCCCAGCTGAACGGCGACGCCGATGTGCTCTGGGAGTACACCGGCACCGGCTGGGTCAACTACCACAATCAGACCGAGACGATCTCCGACCCCGCCGAACTCTGGCAGCGCGTGCACGACATCGAGAAGCGCGACCACGATCTGGAGTGGCTGCCGCCGGCCAACTTCAACGACACGTACGCCTTCGGCGCGTCGACGCCGACCGCGCAACGCCTGCGCGTCGAGTCGCTGTCCGACGTTGCGGCGCTGCCCGTGCCCGACCGGACTTTCTGCGTCGACGACGAATTCTTCAGCCGCTCGGACGGTTTCATTCCGATGCTGCAGAAATACGGGATCCCCTACAACGATCCGAACGGCGTCCCGTCCGGCAACGTCACGCGGATGGACGCCGGTGTCGTCTACACCGCCACGGCCAAGAGCGCCCCGTGCAATTTCGGCATGATCTACACCACCGACGGACGGGTCAAGAACCTGAATCTGGTGGTGCTCGACGACGACCGGAAATTCTTCCTGCCCTACAGCGGCACGGCGGTCGTGCGCGGCGCGGTGATCGAACGTCACCCGCAATTGCGCGCGCTACTCGGCACCATCTCCGAGCACCTCACCGATGAGCTGATGCAGGACCTCAACGGTCGCGTCGACATCGACGGCGAGGACCCGGCCGACGTCGCCTACGACTGGTTGAAGAGCGAGAAGCTGGTGGAGTGACCATGACCGAGATCGACAAGGACAGATTGGCTTCCGACACCGCCGCGCTGGACGGCTTCAACCGCGGCATCGTCGCGGAATTCCGCGCCAACGGCGGCGAGGTCAGCGGCTTGCCCGGCGGCAGGCTTCTGCTGCTGCACACCACGGGCGCCAAGTCGGGTGAGCCCCGGCTGTCACCGCTGGCGTATGTGACCGTCGACGGGCGGATGCTGGTCATCGGGTCCTACCTCGGCGCGTCCAAGGATCCGGCGTGGGTGCACAACCTGCGCGCCCATCCGCGTGCCCGAGTCGAGGTGGGCACCGACGCCTATGACGTGATCGCGCGTGAGCTGTCGCGCGACGAACGCGAGGAGTACTTCGAGCGGGTCACCGAACTGGCGCCCGTTCTCGCGGATTACCAGGCCGAGACCGAACGCGTGATTCCCCTGTTCGAACTCACCCCTTCCACCTCCAACCTATAGCGCACCCGGGGGCTTGCGGCAAGACCCGGGTCGTGCCGCAGAATCGCTGGCTGCGGCGCCGCTGCTCGACTCGGGCAGGTGAGAAACGGCGTTCGCGCGGGATCGTCGAGCCAGGAAAGCGGAGGGGCCTGTGTCAACTCAGGGGTACGAGGACGAATTGCGGTCCGAGCGCGACTACGTGGCCGGGCTCTACGCTCGGCTCGACGCCGAGCGCGCGCGAGCGAAGAGCGGGTACACCGCCGCGTTGCGTGGCAACGGCGGAAGCCCGATGGAACGCGACGTCGAAGTGCGCACGCTGGCCAGAGAGGTGAAGCGGCTGGACGTGGCGGACAACGGGCTGTGTTTCGGCCGGTTGGACACGCTGTCGGGCGAACACTCCTATATCGGCCGGATCGGCCTGTTCGACCCGGAGAACGAGTTCGAACCGCTGTTGCTCGACTGGCGGGCGCCCGCGGCGCGCGCCTTCTACGTCGCCACCGCCGCCAGCCCGGAGAACATGCGCCGGCGCAGGCAGTTCCACACCAAGGGTCGCCGGGTCGTCGATTTCACCGACGAGATCCTCGGCCGCCCCGACGGTGGCGAGCGGGGCGACGCGGCGCTGCTCGCGGCGGTCGACGCGCCGCGCGGCGAGGGGATGCGCGACATCGTGGCGACCATCCAGGCCGAACAGGACGAGATCATCCGGCTCGACCACCCTGGCGTGCTGATGATCGAAGGCGGCCCCGGCACCGGCAAGACCGTCGTGGCACTGCACCGCGTCGCGTATCTGCTCTACACCCAGCGGGAGCGGATGGAACGCCACGGTGTGCTCGTGGTCGGCCCCAACCCGGCGTTCCTGAACCACATCGGCCGCGTGCTGCCGTCGCTGGGCGAGACGAATGTCGTGTTCACGACCACCGGCGATCTGGTGCCCGGCCTGCATGTCACCGCGGAGGACGACCCGGATGCCGCGCGGCGCAAAGGTTCGCTGGCGATCCTGGACGTGCTCGCGGCGGCCGTGGCCGATCGGCAGCGGCTCCCGGAGCATCCGGTGCCGATCGAATTGTCCGATGTCACCGTCCGCATCGACGCCGAGACCGCGCAGTGGGGCCGGGAGGAGGCGCGGGCGAGTGGGCTGCCGCACAACGAAGCCCGCGCCGTGTTCGCCGAGATCGTCACCTGGGTGCTCACCGAGCGCGCGATAGCGCGCATCGGCCGGGGCTGGCTGACCAGGCAGGACCGCGACGCATGGGAGAACCTGCGGTCGGACCTGCGCGCCGAACTCGCGGACGACGCCCGGTTCGCCGCCGCGCTCGACGAACTCTGGCCGATCCTGACGCCGCAGCAGTTGCTGGCGGAGCTGTACGAGTCCCCGCAACGGCTGCGAGCGGCGGGTGCCGACGCGACGTTGTCGCGCTCCGACGGTTATGCGTGGACGGTGTCGGACGTGCCGCTGCTCGACGAATTGGTCGATCTGCTCGGACGCGAGCGGCCCGGCGACGACGGCGAGCGGGAACGGAAGGCCCAGGCCGAGTACGCGGCCGGTGTGCTGGACATCCTGGTCGGCCGCGAGGACATGATGGACGACGAGGACCACTTGTTCGCCCAGGACCTGCTCTACGCGGAGGACCTCGCGGAGCGCTTCCTCGAACGCGACACCAGGGAGCTCGCCGAACGCGCCGCGGCGGACCGGGACTGGACCTACCGGCACGTCGTGGTGGACGAAGCACAGGAACTGTCCGAAATGGATTGGCGCGTGTTGATGCGGCGCTGCCCGGGACGATCCTTCACGATCGTCGGCGATCTCGCCCAACGCCGGTCGGCCGCCGGAGCGATCTCGTGGGACGCGATGCTGGAGCCCTACGTGCCCGGCCGGTGGGTCTACCGATCGCTCACGGTGAACTACCGCACCCCGGCGGAGATCATGGCTGTCGCCGCCGAGTTGCTCGCCGAGTTCGCGCCCGGCGTCCAGCCGCCGGAGTCGGTTCGCGCGTGCGGTGTGCGGCCGTGGTCCCGGCAGGTCACCGCGGACGAGATGAGTACCGCCATCGACGATTTCGTCCGCGACGAAGCCGCACGCGAAGGCACCAGCGTCGTCATCGGGCCACCGGATGTGCCGGGCGCGGTGGCGGCGTCGGAGACCAAGGGACTGGAATACGACGCCGTCCTCGTCGTGGAGCCGGAACGCATCCTGGCCGACGGCCCCCGCGGCGCGGCCGAGCTCTACGTCGCCCTCACCCGCGCCACCCAACGCCTCGGCGTACTGCACCGAGACCCACTGCCGCGGGCGCTCACCGGCCTCGCCGAGGCCGGAACACCCGTATTGCCCCGGCGGCGCCGCTAACCCTCCGGGTAGAAGACGAACAGCGTGCAGCCGGTGCTGGTGGCCGGCACGTGCCACGATCCGGCCGGGGCGTGCAGGAACGTCCCGGCCGGGTAGTCGCGCGCGCCGTCGTTGAACGTGCCCGCGACCACGTAGACCTCCTCCGGGCCTGGCTCGTGGACATCGCGGTGCGGCCACGACGTACCCGGGTCCATTTCCAGCACGTTGGCGCTCGCTCCGGACGGCCCGGTCCAGAGGTGCCGTACCCGGATGCCTGGAAACAGCTCTCGGACCGGTGATTCCGCGACGGAGACGGAGGTGTAGCCCTCCTGGGTGAGGATGTCGGAATGCATGGCTTTCACGGTGCCGCGCGCGGGCGGTCCGGGAAAGTGTCCGAATGGACACCACTGGGTACGATCTTGCCATGCATCGCGTGGTTGCCCTGGTGCGGCCGGTGCAGTCGACTTTCGAACTCGGCTGCGCCGCGGAGGTATTCGGCACCCAGCGGGCCGGGGTGCCGCACTACTACGAGTTCGACGTGTGCACGGAGACGCCAGGGCCGGTACCCACATCGGCCGGATACACGCTGGAGGTGTCGCAGGGCCTGTCGGCGCTCGCGTCCGCGGACACCGTCCTCATCCCGGGGTGGGCGCCGGTGGAGGCGCCGCTGTCGGCGGCCGTGCGCCGCGCGCTGCTGCGGGCACACGCCCGCGGGGCGCGGCTCGTCACGATCTGCTCGGGAGTGTTCGCGCTGGCTCGCACCGGCCTGCTGGACGGACGCTCGGCCACGACGCACTGGGCGCGCGCCGCGCAGCTGGCGCGCGAATTCCCCCGGGTCCGGGTGGAACCGGACGTGCTCTACGTGGACCACGGCGATGTCGCCACGAGCGCAGGAGCGGGCGCGGGCATAGACCTGTGCCTGCACCTCGTCCGGAAGGATCACGGCGCCGCGCACGCCGCGCTCGTCGCGCGGCACATGGTGATGCCGCCGCACCGCGAGGGCGGCCAAGTCCAATACGCGCCGCCGGCGGCGCCGACGGACGCGCTGGACGGCCTGCTCGAGTGGGCCGGTGCGCGCCTCGGGACGGCGCTGTCGGTCGCGGATCTGGCCGCGCACCTCAGCGTCTCGCCGCGCACGCTGGCCCGGCGCTTCGCCGATCAGCTCGGCACCAGCCCGGGAGCATGGCTGCTGTCGCGCCGGGTGGCCGAGGCGCGCACCCTGCTGGAGGAGACCGACCTGCCGGTGGAGGCGATCGCGGCCCGCGTCGGCCTGACCTCGGCGGTCAACCTGCGCCGCCGCTTCCGCGCCCAGGTCGGCACAACCCCGGGCGCCTACCGGCGAGCGTTCCGGGGCTCGTGATCCACGAAGCCGAAGCGTTGCCGCTCGAGCGGTCCGCCCACCCACATCGACATCCCTGATCCGCCGGAAGCCGACAAACCACGGTCCCGTCGTCGCCGGTCGACAATCCATGCCCAGGGCCGGTGCTCACCTATCGGTCGGCTCGGGCTTTCAGAAGGCCGCACCTCATCGGGAACCATGCGCACGCCCTCGCCGTCAGCTCCGCTCGATCGCTGCGGAGCGGCGGACGTCACCCGGTCGACCGCTCGCTCTCGGGCAATCGGCAGCCCACGGTGGCGGTGATCGTCATCGAGCGGGCATCGGCGAACACCGACAACTCGGTGTTGCTGTCCCACTCCGCCCCGTCCGCTCCCTCGAACGTGACGTGCCGGTCCGGGGAGGAGGCGCCGCCGGGCAGCACATCCGTCGCGCCGACGGACGCGGCCAGCACGCGAGCCGTCTCCTGGAAACCGGGCCACGCTCCTTCCGGCAGCGAAGCGTCGGCGCGGTAGCGCGGGAGGACGACACGCCTTCCGCCGGTGTGCTCATACGGCCCGTAGCAGGGACCGAGCGCGCGGTCCCCGCTCCGGACCCAGCGCAATTCGGGTTCGATCGCCGAGGCGGCGGCCGCGATCTGATCGATGACCGCCGCCATCTGCCGCTCCGCCGCCTCCGAAGACGGCAGACCGGTCAATTCCGCTGCCGCGGCGGCGATCTCGTCGGCGGAAGGCGGCGGGGCCTGCTCGCCGAGCAGGGTCGCGCACCCACAAGTCGACGCCGCGACCGCGAGCGCGACGGACCAGCGCAGGGCGGCGGTCGGCCATCGCAGTCCGGTCATCGTCGCCTCCTGAGTGTCCCCGCGGCCGTACGGATCGCCGGACCGCTTCGCGCGCAATCCTATTCACGGCCGTCGGCACGAGCGCGACGAACACGACCGTCCACGCCGCACCCATCGAATCATTGACTCAATGACACAATCTTTGTATGTTTGTATCATGAGCGAGGGTTCCGACGGCGTCGACGAACGGATCATGGACGCCGCGCTGGAACGCATCCTGCAGGTCGGGATCCGCCGGGCCAGCATGGAGGACATCGCCCGCAGGGCCGAGCTCAGCCGGATCACCGTCCATCGCCGGTTCGCGGGCAAGGACAACCTGATCGAAGCGGTGCTCGCCAGGGAGACCCGCCGCATGCTCGCCGAGGTCACCGCGATCGCCGCCACCGCCACCGGTGTGGACGCCCAGATCGAGGACACGACGCTGTACGTCCTGTTGCAGACCCGCATCCACCGGCTGGTCACCCAGCTGCTGCGGGTCGCGCCCGACGAAGCGTTGCGCTTCTCCACGGTGCAGGGCGAACGCCTGGTCTCCATCGGCATCGAGTACATCGTCGGCATGATCACCCACGCCCAGTCCGCTGGCCTCGTCGACGAATACGACCCACGCCCGGTCGCCGAACTCGTTGCGCGCCTCGCCCATTCGCTGCTGCTCACCCCGGGCGGCGGCAGCGTCGACTTCACCGACGACGTGCGCGCCCGCGCCTTCGTCCGCACCACCATCGTGCCGTTGCTGAAACACGGCATCACCCGCCCCGATGAGGAGCCCTCCCATGACCACGTCCGCGACCATCCCCGCACGCCATCCCGACCGGCCCCGTAAGGCGCCCGGCCTCGGCCCGTTCGCCGCGCTGCTGCGCATCGGGAAGCCCTCCGCGCAGCGCTGGCAATCGCTCGGCGAATCGCTGCTGGTCGGCGACGAGCCGATGGACCGCCTCGTCGAGTGGATGTACGCCGAAGGCATGGCGGGCACACGTCCGTTGTTCGAGCGGGCATTGCGGTCGGGCATCGACAGCGTCCCCGGCGCGCCCGCGCCGCTGCGCGAATTCTTCACCGTCGTGGAGGCGACCCCGGCCTGGGTCGATCCGCGGCTGCTGCGCGACGGCGAGCGCGTGTTCCGATCCGGCGGCAACGACGGGCTGTACTTCGCGCGCGACGTCTCCTTCATCGGCGGCTATCTGGCCTCCGGTTTCAACAAGACGCTGCTGCGCACCGGCGCCCTGGAGAAAGGGCCCGCCCGCCGGTTCGCCGAAACCCTGCAATGGGCGATGGACGTGTCCACCGAGAACGGCATGGACCGTCACGGTGTCGGCTACCGCTCCACCCTGCACGTGCGGCTCATCCATTCCCTGGTCCGCAGGCACGTCGTGGCCATGCCCGATTGGCGCACCGAGGAATGGGGCCTGCCGATCAACCAGACCGACATGGCCGCCACCCTCGTCGGCGCCCTGCTCGCACCCGTCGTCGGCGGCATGGCGCTCGGCGTCGTCCTCTCCCCGCGCGAGCTGGCCGCCGCCGCCCACCTCACCCGCTACGTCGGCTGGCTCATCGGCGTCGAAGACCAATGGCTGCCCACCAGTTTCCGCGACGGCATCGCCGTCCTCGACCACTGCATGACCGCCATCACCAATCCCGACGAGACCAGCCGCCAGCTCGCCCGGCCCATGGCCGACGATCCCCTGCACTGGTCCTATCCCGATCTGCCCACGCTGCGCGGACGGCTCGCCCGCGCCAAGCACCTGTCCATGAGCAGCGCCTTCCTCGGGCCCAAAGCGATGCGGGTGCTCGGCCTGCCCTACGTGCCGCCCTGGTACCCGGCCCTGCGCATCCCCGTCAACCTGGCGCGCACCGCCTACACCCACCTGACCCCCGGCGGACTCGACCGCGCCGCCGTCCACGGGCGCGAGCAGCAGGAAGCCTTCCTGCGCCGCCTCATCGGCGAAACCGAGGCCACCATCGGGGATTCGGCACCGCAGCTGGATCGCACCGCTTGACCACCCGCCCGCAGGCACGCCCCCGCCTGTGCTGCCGGAGCGAGTCCGCCAGCGGGGCTTGACAATACGCCCTGATGCCGGCGCCGCACCGGGAGATCCGACCGCTGAACCGTCCGCCGCCTGCCGCCACCTGGGCGAACAGCCCACGGCATGCGGCGAGCCGGTGCACCGCGCGCGGTCGGCGGGGCAGGGCAACCTGGCGTCCGGCGCGCACGAGTATGTGTTGTTGTCGACAACGTCACCGGTCGATCTATCTACACTGACAGCGCTGACTACCACCGGGTCGATGTCTTGTCCGCAACCACACTTCGACGGAGACGCTCATGTCCGGCCGCCGGAACCACAAGCGCAACACCAGCACACGTCGTTCGGACACCGTACCGGCGATCCGGTATCCGGCCCGATCCGTCATCGACATCCTGCTGCCGGCCATGATCACGCGCCGCAGCGGAGCGCCGACCAGCGACACCGGCCTCGTGCACATCTGGGGTTTCACCGGCACCGGCGACGACGACAGCACCAGCGCGGCGGGCTTCGCGGAATTCTCACCCAATGACAGCCCCACCGTCGCGGGCTCCCCGATCCTGGACATCGCCGGACGGATGATGACCGGGATGCACGGCCGCCTCTGGGGATTCGGGCTGGCCCACCAAGCCGCCGCGGACGCCGTCGTGCACGGGATCGACAACGAACCGGACACCGGCACCACCGCGCCGGACTCCACTCCCGAGGAAGTCTGGGCCGCCAGCATCTTCGACGCCCGCGGAAGGGAGATCACCCAGCTGCGCTATGTGCATCTGCCGGAGCTCGAACCGATCACCTTCGACAGCGACACCCTCGATCGGCGCAGCACCATTCACGACTGGATCGACCGCGTCCAGACCGGAGTCATCTCGGCGCACGTCTGGGCCGCCGCGCTCGCCCTGGACGCGCAGCGCAACCGAGCCGTCCTCGCGCAACTGGAACAACGGCTGCTGAGCTGACCGCGGCCCGGCGCTCGCCGGGTACGGCACGGTCGGTGCGGAGGTCAGGCGGGAGCGCCGAACCAACGGGCCAGCGACTCCTCGACACCGTCCAGGTCGCCGCCGTCGGCAGCCCAGGCGACACAACCGTCGGGACGCACCAGGAGCGCCGAAAGCTCGCGCGGCTGTGCGGCTTTCGCGGTGACGACGCGCACCCGCCCGGACCACCCCGCGGCGCGGGAGCGCAGGTCGGCGGAATCGGCGAGGTCGAGCAGGACGCCCTCGGCTCCGGTGAAATGCGCGCCGAGGCGGGTGCCGTCGGCCAATTCCACGTCGGGAGTGACCTTCCCGACGAGCGGGTGGGTCCCGCCGAGGTCGTAGCGGTGCCGGACACCGGAGATGCGCTCGAACACGCCGGTCGCTCCGTCCCGCGAGGCGAGCAGTTCGGTGACGACGGCGCGCAGGGCGCGACTGCGCATGTCGGTGCGCATCAACGCGACCTGCGCCCTCGTCCACTCCAGCACCCAGGCGCCGACGGGATGCCGTTCGGCGGTGTAGGTGTCGAGCAAGCCGTCGGGCGCCCAGCCGCGCACCTCGGCGGCCAGCTTCCAGCCCAGGTCGACCGCGTCGCCGATGCCGAGATTCAGGCCCTGGCCTCCGAACGGCGAGTGCACGTGCGCGGCGTCGCCGGCGAGCAGCACCCGGCCCTTGCGGTAATCGGGGACCTGACGGGTGTTGTCGGTGAAGCGGGTGGCCGAATGCACGGCGGTGACGACCACCGGGACTCCGGTCACGGTGCGGATGCTGCGCTGCAATTCGGCCGCCGCGTTCATGGAAACCACTGTGCGGCGGCGACATTGCTCGGCTCTTGCGGATTCTTGCGTGCCACTTGCGCCGAGCCGCGCCGCCCGATCGGCGGCGCCCTCGCCACGGTGCGTGCGCAGGCCGCGTCGTCACGCCTGGGGACACATCGACGGACGCCGAAGCCGAGCATGCGAAAAGATCGTGGCCATGGGCTCCCAGTACGACCCTTTGGCGGCGGATCCCTGGGGGCGGGCGCGTTACGGTCTGCTCGCACTGCCTGCCAAGGTGCCGGGGGCGAAATCGACCACGGCGGCGTCCTCGGCGATCGCCGATGCCCGCGAACAGATCGAGAGCCTCATCGCCCCACCCCAAGCCTCCGCCACGTTGCGGGAAGTCGTCGAGTTCACCCGGAATGCCCTCGATCTCATGGTCGACCAACTCGGCAGCGGACACACCGAGGACATCCCCGACCTGATCGTCCTGCTCGATGAGGCCGACCTGTACGACGTGGCGAACAAGTCCGTCGTGACCACGCGTTACAACGAGAAGTCCGGAAAGCTGGCCCGGCTCGCCACCGATCTGAAAGCCCAGGCCACTGGGGTTTCCGCCAAGGTGGGCGACGTCGCGAAAGACAACACCGAGTTGATCACAACGATCAGAGACGAGGCGGCCCGTCTGGCGCCGCTGCTGCAAGCCGCTGCCGTCGTCGTTTCGGCCCGCGCGATGATATTGCTGCCGGCAGAGGAGAAGGCGCTGCTGACCGAAGTCGTCGCGACGCTCGTGCGGGTGGAGACGAAGTTCGCCGCGGTGGCCGGGCACAACGCCGACCGGGCCGGGACGCTGGGACCACTGACCCTGGAACAGTTGGAACGGATATTTCCCGGCACCTCGCGCGCGAAATTGCGGGAATATCTACCCTACCTCAACCAGGCGATGCGCGACTACGGGATAGATTCGCCGAAGCGGGAAGCCGCCTTCCTCGCCCAGCTCGCGGTGGAAACCGACGACCTGAAAACGCTCGAGGAATACGGGGACAACGGATATTTCGATCGCAATTACGGGCCGCAGTCCGGCGTCGGCCGCAGCTTGGGCAACACCGAGCCCGGCGACGGAGCCCGCTTCCACGGCCGCGGCGCGTTGCAGCTGACCGGCCGCGACAACTATCGGAAGGCGAGCGAGGCCCTCGGTGTCGATTTCGTCGGTGATCGCGAGCTGGCCGCCGATCCGAAGTACGCCTTCGCCACCGCCGGGTGGTTCTGGGACGCCGAGAACTTGAACGATCAGGCCGACGAATCGGACATCGGCGCGATCGGCAGATCGATCAACGGCGGCACGAACGGTGCTGCGGAGCGGCGCGAGTACTACGACCGTGCCCGCAAGGTGCTCGACGCGGACTGAACGCGAGAAGGTTCGACGCGCAGCCACAGGCCCGCACGCGCCCCGGCGTCTCACGGACGCCGCCGACGCCTACGATCCGGTCATGGCGGAGATCAGCAGTGAGCGGCAGGACAAGGTCGCGGTCATCACCGTGCACGACCCGGATCGGCGCAACGCGTTGACACCGGCGCTGTCGGAAGGTCTGGCCGCCGCGGTCGCCGCGGCGGAGGGTGATACCGGCGTGCACGCGGTCGTCGTCACCGGAACGCCGCCCGCTTTCTGCGCGGGAGCCGATCTGAGCGCGCTCGGCGCGGCCCGCGAGGAGGGACTGCGGGCGATCTACGACGGGTTCCTCGCGATCGCGCGCTGCGCGTTGCCGACCATCGCGGCGGTCGGCGGAGCCGCCGTCGGCGCCGGACTCAATCTCGCGTTGGCCGCCGACGTCAGGATCGCCGGTCCGCGCGCCCGGTTCGACGCGCGATTCCTGCGGCTCGGCCTGCATCCCGGCGGCGGGATGACCTGGATGCTGCAACGCGCCGTCGGACCGCAACGGGCCGCAGCGATGACGCTGTTCGGCGAGATCCTGGACGCCGAGGCCGCGCTCGCCGCCGGATTGGCGCACCGGGTGATCGACGGCGATCACGACGCGCTGCTCGCCGGAGCGATCGACTTCGCCGCTGGTGCGGGCGAAGCGCCGCGCGATCTGCTCGTCACCACCAAACGCACCATGCGCCGCACCGCGAGCCTCGACGCGCACGCCGACGCCGTCGACGCCGAGATCGCGCCGCAGCTCGCCTCGCTCGAATCGCCGGAATTCACCGCGCGGCTGGCCGCGAAGCAGGCCGAGATCAGCCGATCGAGATGATCGGCGGCGCTGCGGCGCGAGCGGATGCCGCCGGAGTCGGCGGGGAACGGTTTGGCGTTCCCGGTCGCGGGTAGCCGCTGGCGAGAGAGTTCCTGCCGGACCGCAGGGCACGGCGCTTCTCGTGTGTGCCGGGTGGCTTGCGACCACGGAGAGCGAGAGGAGGGCCCATGCACTACATCGATGACACCAGACACCTGATCGGCGATCTCGTGGGGCGGGTGATCGAGTCCGCGAGCAGCTACTCGGGCAGCCAGACCGTAACCATCGCCCGGCCACGCGCCGAGGTCGAACAGTTCTGGCGCGACCCGGCGAACCTGTCCGACGTGCTCGGCGACGTCGCCGAGGTCGCATCGCCCGCACCGTCCATCTACGAATGGACGCTGTACGCAGGCGCCGATGGACGCACGACCTGGAAGACCACGCTGCGCGAGGACGAAGGGCACTTCCGGTTCGTCGGCGCGGACGACCAGGACGCCCCTTCCGGAAGCCGAGGTCTCGAAATCGAACTGAGCTTCCGGGAAGCACCGCGCGATCTCGGCACCGAGGTGACGATGCGAGCCAAGACCCCGCTGCCCGACCTGCTGACCGGCGCGGGCATGTTCACCGCCCTCTACCGTGCTCGAGCCCGGCTGCAGACCGGCGAAATGCCCACCCTGGCCCACAATCCGAGCGCGCGCTCTTCGGCTCGGTGAACAGGAGGAGACATGCATGCGCTGTGCTGGAACGGCGTCGACGACCTCGCCGTGGAAAACGTCCCCGACCCGGTGCTGGTCAATCCGCACGATGTCATCGTCCAGGTCCGCCTGACCACCACTTGCGGGTCCGATCTGCATTTCATCGACGGATATCTGCCGGGAATGCGGGAAGGCGACGTCTTCGGACACGAATTCATGGGCGAAGTCGTGGAAACCGGAGCCGAAGTCACCTCAACCGCCGTCGGCGACCGGGTCGTGGTTCCGTCTTTCATCGGATGCTCGTCGTGCTGGTATTGCGACCACGAACTGTATTCCCTGTGCGACACCACCAACCCCAACGCCGCCGTGCAGCAACCGATTCTCGGCTACCCGACCGGCGGAATCTACGGCTACACCCACCCCTTCGGGGGTTATCAGGGCTCGCACGCGCAATATGTTCGTGTCCCCTTCGGCGACACCAACTGCTTCCGTATACCGGACGGTATCACCGACGAACAGGCGCTCTTCCTGTCCGATGCCGTGCCGACCGGCCTGATGGGCGCCGAATTCTGTGACATCCACCCCGGCGACACCGTCGCGGTGTGGGGCAGCGGTGGCGTCGGATTGATGGCCGGGCACACCGCTCGACTACTCGGCGCCGACCGGATTTTCATGATCGACCGTTTTCCCGAACGGCTGCGCGTGGCGAAAGAGCGATTCGACGCAGAGACGATCGACTACACCGCCGTCGACAGCGTCCAGGAATTCCTGCGCGAGAGCACCGGCGGTCGCGGCCCGGACGCCTGCATCGACGCCGTCGGCATGGAAGGCCACGGTACCGGACTTCAGCAGCTCTACGATCGGGCCAAACAACTGCTGCGGCTGGAAACGGATCGCGCGACGCCGTTGCGGGAAGCGATTCTCGCGTGCCGGAAAGGTGGAATCGTCTCGGTGCTCGGCGTCTACGGCCTCACCGACAAATTCCCGATGGGCATCGTGACGAACAAGGGCCTCACCATCCGCAGCGCCCAGCAATACGGCCAGCGATTCGTCCCCCGCATGTTCGACTACGTCCAGCAGGGCGATCTCGACCCCTCGTACCTGATCACCCACGACATGCCGCTCGACGACGCGGTATACGGCTACGACATCTTCAAGCACAAGAAGGAAGGCTGCATCCGCTCCGTTTTCCGGCCGTGATCCCGAATCGCGACCTGCCGCCGCTGCGCCGCGGCCGGCGGCCGGGAACGCGGGCGATGGACCCGTACGAACCCTCGCCCCTGATCGGTTGCCCGACCGCGGCGCGGGGAGCCCGCGGGGTTGCCCGTCCGTAGCCGGAGGGGCCCCGGCACGATCGGATCGCGCAAACGCGCCCGCGCCTCGCGCCCCACTGGGTACGCTGCCCGGCAGTCCCCGAGGCCCCTCCGGGGCAACCGCTAGCACAGCGCGACTTCGAAACAAACTCTTGACTCGTTCCAGAAAACGGACGAGACTTCCGTGCATGCCAACGGCCTCGGAATTCCAGCAGATGCTGCGAGGAGTTTCGCTGCGCGTGACCCGTCCCCGGGTCGCGGTGCTCAGCGCGGTGCACGACCATCCACACGCCGACACGGAGTCGATCATCCGCGCCGTCCGATCCGCTCTGCCCGAGGTGTCCCATCAGACGGTGTACGACTCGTTGAACGCGCTCACCGCCACCGGCCTGGTCCGGCGTATCCAGCCGTCCGGGTCCGTCGCCCGCTACGAATCGCGGGTCGGCGACAACCACCATCACGTCGTATGCCGAGCTTGCGGGGTGATCGCCGATGTCGACTGCGCCATCGGCGACGCCCCCTGTTTGACCGCGTCCGATGACAGTGGCTTCTCGATCGACGAGGCCGAGGTCATCTACTGGGGCCTGTGCCCCGACTGTGTCGAAACACAGGCTTCCCGATCACATTCGTGATCGCAGTCCCATCACTCATTCAGGAAGGAATGCTGTGTCATCCGATAGCCGCCCGCCCAATCCTGACACCAAGACGCAGAGCGCGAGCGAGAGCGAGAACCCGGCGATCCCGTCCCCCACCGCGAAGACGGACCATCGTCCCCGCAGCAACAAGGACTGGTGGCCGGAGCAGATCGATGTCTCGGTGCTGCACGCCCACACGTCCAAGTCCAACCCGCTCGGAGAGGACTTCAACTACCCAGAAGAGTTCAAGAAACTCGACGTCGACGCCCTCAAGGCCGACGTCGCGGCGGTCCTGACCAATTCGCAGGACTGGTGGCCCGCCGACTACGGCCACTACGGCGGCCTGTTCATTCGAATGAGCTGGCACGCCGCGGGCACCTACCGCATCTCCGACGGCCGCGGCGGCGGCGGTCAGGGTGCGCAGCGTTTCGCGCCGCTGAACAGCTGGCCGGACAACGCCAACCTGGACAAGGCGCGCCGGTTGCTGTGGCCGGTCAAGCAGAAGTACGGCAACAAGATCTCCTGGGCCGACCTGCTGGTCTTCGCGGGCAACGTGGCGCTGGAGTCGATGGGTTTCAAGACCTTCGGCTTCGGCTTCGGCCGCCCGGACATCTGGGAGCCGGAGGAGGTCTTCTGGGGTCCGGAGGACACCTGGCTCGGCGACGAGCGCTACAGCGGTGACCGCGAGCTGGCCAACCCGCTCGGCGCCGTCCAGATGGGTTTGATCTATGTGAACCCGGAAGGTCCCAACGGACAGCCGGATCCGGTGGCCGCGGCGCGCGACATCCGCGAGACGTTCGGCCGCATGGCGATGAACGACGAGGAGACCGCCGCGCTGATCGTCGGCGGCCACAGCTTCGGCAAGACCCACGGCGCCGGTGACGCGAGCCTGGTCGGCGCCGAGCCGGAGGGCGCTCCGATCGAACAGCAGGGCCTCGGCTGGAAGAGCGCCTACGGCACCGGCAAGGGCAAGGACGCCATCACCAGCGGCCTCGAGGTCGTCTGGACGTCCACCCCCACCAAGTGGGGCAACGGCTTCCTGCAGAACCTGTACGGCTACGAGTGGGAGCTGACCAAGAGCCCCGCGGGCGCCTGGCAGTGGAAGCCGAAGGACGGCGCGGGCGAAGGCGCCATCCCGGATCCGTTCGGTGGTCCCGCGCGTACGCCGACCATGCTGACCACGGACTTGGCGCTGCGCGAGGACCCGATCTATCGGGAGATCACCCGCCGCTGGCTGGATCACCCCGAGGAGCTGGCCGAGGCGTTCGCCAAGGCGTGGTACAAGCTCTTGCACCGCGACATGGGACCGATCAGCCGCTACCTCGGCCCGTGGGTTCCCGAGCCGCAGTTGTGGCAGGACCCGGTGCCCGCCGTCGATCACGAACTGATCGATGACGCGGACATCGCGGACCTGAAGAGCAAGGTGCTCGAATCCGGCCTTTCGGTCGCGCAGTTGGTGAAGACGGCGTGGGCCTCGGCGGCCAGCTACCGCAGCACCGACAAGCGCGGCGGCGCCAACGGCGCCCGCATCCGGCTCGAGCCGCAGAAGAACTGGGAAGTCAACGAGCCCGACGAGCTGGCCAAGGTGCTGCCGGTGCTCGAGCAGATCCAGCAGAACTTCAACAGTTCGGCCTCCGGTGGCAAGAAGGTCTCACTGGCAGACCTGATCATCCTGGCCGGGTCCGCGGCGATCGAGAAGGCCGCCAAGGACGCGGGCCACGACGTCACGGTCCCGTTCGCGCCGGGACGGACGGACGCGACCCAGGAGAACACCGATGTCGAGTCGTTCGCGGTGCTCGAGCCGCGGGCCGACGGGTTCCGCAACTACGTGCGGGCCGGTGAGAAGGCGCCGCTGGAGCGCCTGCTGCTCGACCGGGCGTACATGCTGGACGTGACCGCTCCTGAGCTGACCGTGCTCATCGGCGGCCTGCGCGCTCTAGGCGCCAACTACGGCGGCACCGACCACGGCGTGTTCACCGACCGGCCGGGTGTGTTGACGAACGATTTCTTCGTCAACCTGCTCGACCAGAACACCGAGTGGAAGGCGTCGGAGTCGGCGGAGAACGTCTACGAAGGCTTCGACCGCTCCTCCGGTGCGCCGAAGTGGACGGCGACGGCCAACGACCTCATCTTCGGATCGCACTCCGTGCTGCGGGCGGTGGCCGAGGTGTACGCGCAGGACGACGCCGAGGCCAAGTTCGTCGACGACTTCGTCGCGGCGTGGGTGAAGGTGGCCAACAACGATCGGTTCGATCTGGCCTGATCGGTATCCGATGACATCCAGGCCGGTCCCTCCAAGGGGCCGGCCTGGATCGTTCCGGTCACCCCTCGTCCCGGCCGGTGGCACTGTCGAGCGCAGCGGATCCGCTACGGGCGCTTACCTTTCGCGGAGCTGGAGCGCCTCGTCCCGGCGTCCGGTGGTCATGTAGAGGGTGCGGCGGCCGACCTCCACGGCGTGGTCGGCGAAGCGTTCGTAATAGCGGCCGAGCAGGGTGACGTCGACGGCGGCGGCGGTGCCGTTGTCCCACCCTTCGGCCAGAATCGCCGCCAGCAGGTCGCGGTGCAGATCGTCCATGGTGTCGTCACGGGCATCGAGGTCGGCGGCGTCGCCGGGGTCGGCGGTGGTCAGCACGCCGACCGCGGCATCGGCGAGGTCCACGGCCGTTTCGCCCATGTGCGTCACCAGATTTCGCACCGGTTCCGGCACCGCGTCGGCGGGATGCCTGCGCCTGGCGGTGTCGGCGATGTGCTCGGTCAGCGTGCTCATCCGGGTGAGGTCGTCGACCAACTGCAGTGCCGTCACCACCCGCCGCAGTTCTCCCGCGACGGGAGCTTCGAGCGCGAGGAGGGTGACCGCGGCGTGTTCGGCGCCGTCGCGCATCGCGACGGTTTCGGCGCAGTAGTCGATAGTGCGCTCGGCCAACTCCAGGTCCGCGCCGAGCAGGGCGTCGGTGGCCATCGCGATGGCCTCCCGGTTGCGCACGCACATCGCTCGCAATTGGTCGGCGAGTTGCTCGAGGTGCTCGTGGAAGCGGGTGCGCACCCTTCCATCATCGCGCGCACCCGGCGGTCACGGTGCCCGGGCGCGAGATGTTCCCAACGCCGCACCCGCTCGCGTCGGGCAACGGTGCCGAGCTTCGCGATCGGGCACCGGTCCACTGGTGGAAGCTGAGTTAACATCGTGGTTCGCCTGAGAAAGCTGTTCGTCGGCCGCCGCTGCCGACCGGGCTGGAAGGGGCCGGTGTGGGGATGCCATCAGCGGGACCGTTGACGGCGCGGACGGGTGCTGCCGGGACGTGGTGGTCGTGTTGCGTCGCCGGGATGTCGATGCCGTGGCGCACGCTGCGACCGCGACTTCGCGACACGCAGTTGCTCGACACGCTCGCCAACGCGGGGCTGCCCCCGGCGCGAGCCAGGGTGCGGCTGACCGCGCTGGTCCACGGTGTGCGGCCCGCTCCGGCCTACGGAGTCATCGAAGGAGCGCTGCGTCCGCCCGAGGTGGCGATCGCGATGACCAGTTTTCTCGTCGAACATCCCCAGGCTCGTTTCATCGTCGATCCGGCGATGTGCGCCGACGTGCACTCCCGCATACTGCCGCAGCTGCGCCGCCCCTATCGGGATCTCGTCGCCCCGCGCACATCACTTGTGGGCCTCGCAGATTCGCTCGCGATGTCCGCCGTCCCCGTCGACGCGATCGACTTCGCGATCGCGACGCACATCCACTGGGACCACGTGGCCGGACTGCTGGACCTGCCTGCCTCCCTCGCGCTGCGGGCCACCACGGCCGAACTGGCATGGGCGACCGACCCCGAGACGGCTCCCATGGGAGTCGCCGAGCCGCTCGGCTCCCGGCCGACGCCATCCATCGACCTCGACGGACCTCCCGTTCTCACCTTCTCCAGCAGCCACGACCTTTTCGGCGACGGCTCGGTGCTGGCGGTGGATCTTTCCGGCCACACGCCCGGCAGCATCGGTCTCGTCCTCGCGGTGGACGACGGTGGAACCGTGCTGCTGGCCGGCGACGCCGTCTGGCGCCGGGAGCAGATCGCGCTGCTGCGCGAAAAGCCCCCACTGCCAGGGCTTCTCGTCGACCACGACCGATCCGCCGCCTTCGCCGCGATCCACCGCTTGCACCGCCTGCCCGCGGAGATCGAGGTCATCCCCACGCACGACCATACGGCGGCGAAAAGATGGGCGCACCGCTGACCGAGGCCAGGGACGAAAGTCCGCGACAACCGCCTGAGGTGGGGTCCACCAGCGGCGAGATCCGGGACCAACGACTGTTTTCCCCTGGGCGCGGGCGACCTACCGTCGGCCATATGAACGAGCTACCCACCGGAGAAACCATCGAGAAGGCCGTCCTCCTCGCCGGACGGGCGCCGTCGCTGCACAACAGCCAGCCCTGGCACTGGACGTTCGACGGCCAAGCGCTGCGGCTGTTCGCCGTACCCGAACGCCGCCTCCCGGCGACCGACACCACCGGACGTCAGATGCTGATCAGCTGTGGTGTCGCGCTGGGACATCTGCGCGCGGCCATGTCCGCTGCCGGCTGGCGCACCCTCGTCGCCCACCTCCCCAATCCGAATCGCCGCGATCATCTGGCCACCCTCACGTTCCATCGGGCCCATTTCGTGACCGACGGCGACCGCGCCCGCGCCGACGCCATCCTGCGCAGGCGCACCGACCGGCTGCCGTTCGCGGCGCCGCCAGGATGGCCGGATTTCGAAACCGTGCTGCGCAGCACGTTCGATCCCACCGACGCCACGCTGAGCGTGCTGCACGACGACAGCCGCCCCACGCTGGCTCGCGCATCGGAGATGACCGCGTCCCTGCGCCGCTACGACCCGGATTACCACGCCGAATTGCACTGGTGGACAGGCCATGTCGTAGCCGACGCCGGTGTGCCCAAGGAGTCGCTGATCTCCGAGCAGGAACGGCAGCGGGTGAGCGTGGGCCGGAAGTTCCCCACCGTCACCGGTGAGCGGCGCGATGAGGTCGCCGACGATCATTCGGTGATCCTGGTCCTCTCCACCGACAGCGACTCCCCCGACGACGTGGTGCACTGCGGTGAAGTGCTGTCCACGGTGCTGCTGGAGTGCACCCTCGCGGGGTACGCGACCTGCCCGCTGACCCACCTGACCGAGGTTCCGCAGAGCCGTGCGCTGGTCCGCACGCTGACCGGCAATTTCGGCTTGCCGCAGGTGCTCGTGCGGGTCGGGTCGGCGCCCGATTCCGGGCAGGACGCTCCGCAGACGCCGCGCCGCCCGCTCGCGGAGATCCTCGATATGTCCGGTCCGGCGAGCGAGGTGGACTGAGGGCATCCCGACGTCGGGACGTTCGCCCCCACGTTTCGGGGCAGCAGTACCCTCCCGCCGCAACCGCCGCGTGAGCAAGCTGTGTGCTATGTCACCCCGTCGTCCACCCCCACGCCCACCCGGTGGAGCACCCGACCCGGATGCCGCGCCGCTGGCGGTTCCCGCGGTGGTGCTCGCTTCGATCATGCTGCTCGGGATGCTGGTCGCACTGGTGGTGCTGCTACCTGCGTGGGCCCGCGACTACGGCGCGAGCCTGGTGTACTTCGCCGTCGTGATCTACGCCGGTCTCGCGCTGCGGCTGTTGTGGTGGGGCGTGACGACCCTGCGTGGGCGGGTGGCGGAGACCGAGGAGTAGACCGGCCACGCCGAGACCGCGGCAACGACGGTGACCAAGGACCCTGCGTGGCGGGCGGAACGCCCGTGTTCGCCCGGCACGATCCCGCGAAGACTGGAACCATGACCGCGAACGACGAAGCACCCGCCCTCTCGGTACCCGACCATCGGGTGATCCTCGCCGCCCTGCGGCTGGCCACCAGGGCGCCTTCGGTACACAACACCCAGCCGTGGAGGTGGGTGTTCGACGGCACTCGCCTGCACCTCTACACCGACGCCGACCGGCTGCTGCCGTCGACCGACCCGCACGGCCGGCAACTGGTGATCAGCTGCGGAGCCGTGCTGCATCACGCCCGGACCGCCTTCGCAGACCGAGGCTGGCACACCGACACGGTGCGCGTGCCGGACCGGCAGCGGCCCGACCATCTCGCGGTGATCGAATTCCGGCCCTGGACGGACCCGCCCGAGGGGATCCATGCCCGCGCACGCGCCATCGACCGGCGCCGCACCGACCGGCTGCCGATGACCGAACCGCGGGGCTTCGCCGACCTGCTGCCCCGGCTGCGGATGCTCACCTCCCCGCACGAAGTGGAACTCGACGTCCTCGACGACAGCGCCCGGCCTCGGCTCGCCGCCGCTTCCGAACAGATCGGCGCGCTGCGCCACCACGACTTGCTCTACCAGACCGAATTGGAGTGGTGGACCGGACGTTCCGAGACGCTGGAAGGCGTGCCGACCTCCGCGCTGGTGTCCGACGCGGAGTTCGCTCGGGTGGGAGTCGGGCGCGCATTCCCGCCCGCGCCGCGTTCCATGCGACGGGCGCGGCTCGATGATCGCGCGCGGCTGGTGCTGCTCGGCACCGAGGGAGATTCGGTGCTGCGGTGGCTGCGCACCGGCGAGGCATTGTCGGCCGTGCTACTGGAATGCACCGCCGCGGGCCTTGCGACCTGCGCGCTCACCCATATCACGGAGTTGCCGACGACCCGGGGGCTGCTCGCGGGCCTGGTTCCCCGCCCGGCGACACCGCAAGTGCTGCTGCGTGTGGGCACCGCGCCCGACGACGCCGACATGATCCCGCCGACGCCCCGGCGACCGGTCACGGACGTCTTCACCGTCACCGGCTCCCGGTGAAACCCGCGTCCACCGACGCCAAGGCGACCGGCCCGCGCCGACGCATGTACGACGAATCGAGGAGGACACGGTGGAATACCAGATCGCCCTGGTCGAGTCGGCGCCGGAAACGGTGCTGCGGATGGCACGCGGGCTTCGTGCCGACCCGGGCCTGCTCGGCGAGGACATCGCCGAGGGAATGCGGGAAGTGACCCGCATCGTGCGGCGGGCCGGGCTGGTCGCCAGCGGCGCGCCGACGATCACCTTCCGCGACGACCCGCCCGGAGGCGACGCGGTCCCGGTGGAGTTCGGCGTCGCCGTGGAGCCCGCGCCCAACCTCGGGCCCGGTTCCGGCGCACAGGTAGTCGTCCTGCCCGGGACCCTCGTCGCCCGTACCTGCCACCGTGGCAGCTACCGCGACCTCGGGGCGGCGTATCAGGCGCTGCGGGAATGGCTGCGCGACAGCGGTTACCGGCCGATCGGCCCGCCCACCGAGGCCTACCTCGTCGGCCCGGACGAGGTCACCGACCCTCGGCGCCTGCTCACCGAGATCCGGTTGCCCGTAGCCCCGGTCGCCACCGTCGCGGTCCACCTCGACGCGCCTTTCGATGAGACGGTGCGCAGGACCAGGGACGCATTGCGGGCCGCGGAACTGGTGGTGCTCGCCGAAATCGACCTGCGGGCCACGCTGCGCGAGCAGATCGGCGAACAGATCGAGAACTACGTGCTGCTGAGCGTCTGTCACCCGCGGCTGACCCACCGGGCGCTGCTGGCCGACCGCCACGCAGGGGCGATGTTCTCGTGCGGTGTCGTGGTGCGGTCGACCGGCGCCGGCACCCAGGTCGAGGTCGCCGACCCGGAACTGCTGGTCTGCGTCACCGCCGCGCCGGGGCTGCGGTCCGACGCCGGGGAGCTACGGCGACAGCTCACCGCCGCATTGGCGACGCTGCGCGATTCGACGCCCGCGCGGACGTGATCGGTATCGGGGTGACCATGGTCCCGTCAGTGCGGGTACGAGTCCTCTCACCGGTCCCGGGATGGGACGAGCAGCGTGGAGATGGCACCTCGACCACGATCCACCCGTGAAAGGCACACGTCATGAGCTACCACCGCGACCCCCTCGCACCCGCGGTGCACACCGCGCACGAGTGGCTGCGCACTCTGACCGACGAACTCGCCACCGAAGACCGCGCTTTCGCGCACCGCGCACTGCGTGCCTGGCTGCACACGGTGCGTGACCGCATCGGTGTCAACGCGGCCGCGCACCTGAGCGCCCAGCTGCCCGAACTCCTGCGCGGGATCTTCTACGAGGGCTGGGTGCCCGCACACGTTCCCTACCCGCACGACGTGCCGTCCTTCCTCGACCAGTTCGCGCGGGAAGCGGGCGTCTCCCGCGATGAGGCCTACGCCCTCGCGGGCGCGGTGACCGAAGCGCTGGCCGACCTGTTCTCGCCCGGCCAGCTCGATCACGTGTTCGCGCTGCTGCCGGAGAATCTGCGGGCCGTGCTGCGCGGAGCCGACCTCGCGGGCACCATGCCGGAGCAGGCGACCGCGGTCACGCACCCGGAAGCGTCTCGTCTCGACGAACTGGACAGCCGGTTACGGGCACTCACCGACGCGGTGGCGGTACTAGCCCGCAGCATGGAAGAACTCTCCGGCGGCCGACCGCCCGACGCCGCGCAGGTCTCCGCCGCGCAGCAGGCCCACCGGATCCTGATCGCCGAAGGACTCACCCGCTCCGAAGCGCCCACCTGATCGCCGCCCGGCTCCGGCCGGTCCGATACTTCATCCCGGCGCGGTACGTGGACGCCGAGAGTGACATACCTGCGTGTGGAGTTCCGTGGCCACGCAGGAAGGGACTTTGGTCCGTACCGTGCGGGCTGCCCGATGCGTAGTGTCAACCCAAGCCCAGCTCCCGGATTGGACACTCGATGATCACGGTTTTTCTGGTCGACGACCATGAGATCGTCCGCCGCGGCCTAGCCGACCTGCTCTCCGACGACCCGGAGCTCAGCGTGATCGGCGAGGCGGGCGACGTCGCCCAAGCCCTCGCCCGCATCCCAGCGCTCCGGCCGGACGTGGCCGTTCTCGACGTGCGCCTGCCCGACGGCAACGGCATCGAACTGTGCCGTGACCTGCTGTCCAAGCTCGATGATCTGCGCTGCCTGATCCTCACCTCGTTCACCGACGAACAGGCCATGCTGGACGCGATCCTCGCCGGAGCCAGCGGCTACGTGGTCAAGGACATCAAGGGCATGGAGCTGGCCAAGGCCATCAAGGAAGTCGGCGCCGGGCGTTCGCTGCTCGACAACCGCGCCGCCGCCGCCCTGATGCAGCGACTACGCGCCAACACCGACCACGACGGCCCGCTGGCCGGACTCACCGATCAGGAACGCAAACTGCTCGACCTGCTCGGCGAAGGACTGACCAACCGCCAGATCGCGCAGCGGATGTTCCTGGCCGAGAAGACGGTGAAGAACTACGTCTCCCGCCTGCTCGCCAAACTCGGCCTGGAACGACGCACCCAGGCCGCGGTCTACGCCTCCAAACTCCGGTCCCGGCCGTCCGGCGCCACCATCGAGTTCTGATCGGCATATTCTTGAGCCATGGCGAGCAGCCGCGACGATGGCGGTCCAGGGGCGCAAACGGCCGATTTCGCGCCGGCCGACACCTACTCCGTGCGCGATACGCTGTCGCAACTGCGGCTGCGTGAACTGCTCGGCGAGGTCAAGGATCGCATCGAGCAGATCATCGACGCCCGCGACCGCATGGACGGCCTCGTCGAGGCCATGCTCACCGTCACCTCCGGCCTCGACCTGGACCGCACCCTGCGCACCATCGTGCACACCGCCATCTCGCTGGTCGACGCCCGCTACGGCGCGCTCGGCGTCCGTGGCCACGACCAGCAACTCACCCAGTTCATCTACGAAGGCATCGACGAACCGACCCGCGAGCAGATCGGCGACCTCCCCCAGGGCCACGGCGTACTCGGACTGTTGTTCAGCCAGCCCAAACCGATTCGCCTGGACAACCTCGCCGACCACCCCTCCTCGGTCGGATTCCCCGCCCACCACCCGCCGATGCGCACCTTCCTCGGCGTACCCGTCCGCATCCGCGACGAAGTATTCGGCAACCTCTACCTCACCGAGAAGAAGGGCGGCCAACCCTTCACCGAAGACGACGAAGTCATCGTGCGCGCCCTCGCCGCCGCCGCGGGCATCGCCATCGACAACGCCCACCTCTACGAATCCGCCCGCACCCGCCAAGCCTGGATCGAAGCCACCCGCGACATCACCACCGAATTCCTCGCGGGCACCGCCCCCGACCACGTTCTGACCCACCTGGTCGAAGCCACACACCGGCTCACCGGCTCCGAACGGACCTACCTCGCCGTGGTCCCGGACTCCGAGGGGCCGCCCGATGAGATCACCGAACTGCTGATCACCCACACCGCCGGCGCCACGCACGACCAGCGGCTGATCAAGCTGCCCTTGGGCGACACCACCATCGGTCAGGCGTTCCGGCTGCATTCGCCCCAGCGGGTGGACGACGCGCGCCGCGCGGACCTCGGCAAGATCTTCCCCGACGCCGGGCCCGCCCTCGTACTACCCATGCAGACCTCCGATTCCACCGTCGGCGTGCTGGTCGCGCTGCGGGCAGCCGAGTCGGCGCCCTACGACAACGAGATCCTCGAACTGACCTCCGCCTTCACCGACCAAGCCGCTCTGGCGATGCAACTGGCCGACGCACAACGACGCATGCGCGAACTGGACATCCTCTCCGACCGCGACCGCATCGCCCGCGACCTGCACGACCACGTCATCCAACGACTCTTCGCCGTCGGACTCAGCCTGCAAGGCACCGTCCCACGCACCCGCGTACCCGAAGTGCGCGAACGCATCACCGAAGCGATCAACGACCTGCAAGACGTCGTCCAGGAAATCCGCACCTCGATCTTCGACCTGCACGGCGGCGACAGCGGGCGGGTGCGCCAACGCATCGAGGAAGCCATCCGCCAGCAGACCGCCCCCAGCGACATCCGCACCTCCGTGCGCATCAGCGGCCCACTCTCGGTCATCGACCCCGAACTCGCCGACCACGCCGAAGCCGTCGTCCGCGAAGCCGTCAGCAACGCCGTACGACACTCCGGCGCCGACACGGTCACCATCGAGATCACCGTCGCCGACGACCTGGCCATCATCGTCGAGGACGACGGCTGCGGGCTGCCCACCGACATCACCCCCAGCGGCCTGACGAATCTCGCCCGGCGCGCCGAGCAAGCGGCCGGGACCTTCACCCTCACCGCAGGCACCGGGCCGGACGGGCGTGCCGCAGGCACCCGGTTGTGCTGGCAGGTGCCGCTGCGCTGACCGGCGCTGCCAGCCGAGCGGCGCGGCAGAGCCGACAACTGAGGAGGGCCATGACCGAGGAGCCGACCGAATGGGGTGGAGCGCTGTGGGCCGCCGCCGACCTCGTGACGCCGATGGCCATCCGGGTGGCGGCGACGTTGCGGCTGGCCGACCACGTCGCCGCGGGAAAGCGGACGAGCGATGCGCTCGCCGCAGCGGTGGACGCGGATCGGGACGCGCTGGCGCGTCTGCTGGAGCACCTGGTGACCGCGGGCGTGCTGGCTCGTCCCGGTAGCGGCGGTTACGAGCTGACGTCGCTGGGTGAGCGCCTGCGTGACGATCATCCGGAAGGAGTGCGACGCTGGCTCGATCTGGAGGGCGCCGTCGGGCGCGCCGATCTGTGCTTCGTCCACCTGCTGCACACCGTCCGCACCGGCGAGCCCGCCTTTCCTCGGCAGTTCGGGCGGCCGTTCTGGGAGGACCTGTCCGCCGATCCGGCGCTGGGCGCGTCGTTCGACGCTCTGATGGGCGCCCGGTTGGTGGCCGACGCCCCCCTGGTGGCCGCCGCCTACCCGTGGGGCGCGCTCGGTCACGTCATCGATGTCGGCGGAGGCGACGCCAGCTTGCTCATCGCCCTGCTTCGCGCCCACGACGAATTGCGCGGGACGGTGGTCGATTTGGCGGGCCCGGCGGCTCGCGCCCGGCGGGCCATTCGCACCGCGGGTCTCGAGCACCGGGCCGACGCGCGAGTGGGCAGCTTCTTCGAATCCCTTCCCGCCGGAGCGGGCGGTTATCTGCTCTCCGGTGTCCTGCACGACTGGGACGATGAGGCAGCCGTCCGCATCTTGCGCCGATGCGCCGACGCGGCCGCGGAGCACGGAAGGGTGCTCGTCGTGGACCACATCGGCGATGCCGACGGCCGCCCACCGGACACCGAAGGAGACCTGCGGATGCTGTGCTACGTCCGCGGCCGGGAACGCACGCTGGGCGGGCTGCGCGAGATCGCCGAATCCGCGCGCCTGCGGGTCGGTTCCGTCGTTACGGCGGGCTCGCGCTCGATCGTCGAATTGCTCCCGGCCGATCGAGGAGGCGGCGGGTGAGAATCCGCGGCGCCGACCACCCCTGAACCATCGGTGCCACCAGCGGTCACGGCTGCCAGCACTCATCACCGATCCGCGTCGCGACCAGCAGGCATGGACCGATCACCGCCTCAGGTGATCAGGTCCAGGGTGTCGAATCGGTGGCCGGACCAGATGCGCCGAGAGCGTTCCTCGGGGTACGGCCGGGTGTCCGGCTCTGCGCCGTGGACACGAGTGAGGCGGGTGTGCGGATCGTAGGCCGCCCAACCGGGATCGCCGGTGGTCGCGAAATTCAGCCAATCGGTGCGCATGTGGCGGGAGACGCGGACGGCTTCGGCCGCCGCGCTCGGTCCCGCGGCGGGATGACAGCGCACTTCATCGAGGTCGAGCGTGCCGAAGACGAGCAGGAAGTCGAGACTGTGCGAGGCGCCCTGGTCCGGGCGATAGTGCCAGCCCAATTCGTAGACCCAGGCGCGACCGTTCCCCGCGTGCTGGGCGTCGGCCAAGTGCAGGCACGGCATCCGGAACAGCCAGTCGGAGTTGACGAGTTCGTACAGTTGCCCGGCGGTGGCGCCGGAGTAGGCGGTGCGGTAACCGTCGCTGCCGTACGGGGACGGCGCGAGACGATCGAGCGCGGCGGTGACCTGCTCGTCGGTCACTTCGCCGCCGGACAAGTGGTTGAACAGCCGGTACTCGTCCCTGGTGTGCCCCACGAGCAGATCGATGTCCCGTGCCGAGCCCTCGGCCAGCGCCACCCATGGCGAGCGCGGGAGGAACTCACCGTCGACGACGGGTGAGAACGGGGTGGGTGTCAGCGCCATGGGTCCCCAAGTTTCGGCGAAATCGGGCATCTTGCGGATGAGCGCGTCCGTCGCGCCGATGAGTGTGCGAGGAGGAATACCGGTCAGCTCGTCGACGGTGGCCCGCACGCCGAGTTCCGCGGCGATCGTCGCCGACACCGCGGCGGCGAGCCGTCGGGAGAAGAAGGTACCGGGAAGACTCTGGACTATCGCCCGGCGGAACAGCCCTACCGCCGACGGCATGGCCAGCAACGCCGCGATGCACCCGGCGCCTGCGGATTGGCCCAACACGGTGACATTGCCCGGATCGCCGCCGAACGCGGCGACATTGTCCCGCACCCAGCGCAAGGCGGCGGCCTGGTCGAGAATTCCGCGGTTGTCCGGGGCTCCGGTGATGTGGGCGAACCCTTCCAGGCCGACGCGGTAGTCCATGCTGATCACCACCGCACCGCTACGGGCGAGAGTCGCGCCGTCGTTGTGCGGGTTGGCCGAGGTGCCCTCCAGGTATTTGCCGCCGTGGATCCACACCAGCACCGGCAGCCCGGCGGCGCCGAGGTCGGGTGTCCAGACATTGAGCGTCAAACAGTTACCGGAATCCGCGTCGACACCGGACGTCGCACGACCTGCGGACGGAACCGGCGGACCGAATGCCAGCGCCTCCCGGACACCCTCCCACGGTTTCGCCGCCACGGGAGCCGCGAACCGTCGTGCGCCCACCGGCGGCTCGGCGTACGGAATGCCTCGGAACACGGCGACGGCGTTGTCCCACCTGCCACGTACGGTCCCGGCCATTGTGCTGATCTCCGGTCGCACGTTCATTCGCATCACTCACTTCCGGGTCCGGCAGCTGGCAGCGGGCGATGAGCATGGCCCGCTGCCACGCTAGAGCAACCGACCAAGGCCGAGCCAGTGAATTCGCGTGGTGGCACTGTGGTGGAGCGCCGACGGAAACCCTTGCCCCGGTAGAGGATTCAGAAGTTCTGTCAGGACTCGAACAAGAGGTAGAGGCCGGTGAAGGTGAAGCCGACCATGGTCAGCATCAAAGCCAGCTGACCCGTGACCCGGTGCGCTCGTGGCAGCAGTTGCAGGCAGCGGTCGTGCGCGGCGGCGACGCCGAGAATATGGCCGATCACCACGGCCAGCACCTTGATCGTCCCCAACACGGCGGGGTGGGTGGACAGCAGGTAGGCGACGTCGCGGTCGGCGAGCCCGGCCAGGTTCCATCCCCGTCCGAACGGGTCCGCGAACAAGAGCACCGTCGCCTGGCCCTTCTCGACCAAGAACGTCAGATAGTGAGCGACGAGATAACCCGCGACGATCGGGGTCAGGCTGTGCGCGAGGCGGACGGGCAGCAATCTCCGCTCGGCCGCGGGCAGGCCGCCGGTGGCCCGTGCCGCAGTCCGGAAGGCTCCCCCGACGACCACGATGAAACCCAGCAACCCCAGCGTCTTCAGCACGGTCGGCACGACCCCCGATCCGCCCGCGTCTGCCAGCAGGCCGCGCCAGGAAGGAAAGGTGGAGAAGCTGTCGAACGCGGTCGAGCCCAGCAGGGTGGCGGCCACGGCCACCGCGGCGATGCGGACCGGCGTGCCCGCCAGATTGTCCAATGGCGATCGCAGCACGAGTTCACCGGTCTCGCGACGGCCCAACGGACTCAACCTGCCCAGCAGACTGCTGTACACCTCCAGCGGATCGGCACGCTCGGCCCACGCGGTGCCGAACAGGACGAGCCCGGTGGTGTTCACGACGAGGTACGCCACCAGCCAAGTGGTGACGGCGGCCACCGAACCCGGCTCCGGATAGGCCAACTCCATCCAGACGAAGGAGAACAGACCCAGCACCGCGGGCCGGTATCCCCAAGAATCGGGATAACGCACCGGGCCGTGCCCGGGTGCACGGCGCCGCACGAGGCACAGCGCCCGGTGCACGGCGCGCACCGGGGACAAGACCTTCCACACGGGCCCGGCGACCAGCGAGGCGACCATGACACCGACCCAGAGGAAGATGTACACGACACCGGGCACGGGATTGCGCGCAGGATCGGAACTTCCGAAAACCCCGATCGCGACAACCACGACCGTGAAGGTCACGCTCCCTGCCGAGATCACGCCCCGAACCACCCCGGAGTCCACGATCGCACGCACCATCGAGGGAACCGCGACTCCCGGTGACCGCGGATCCAATCGCGGTTCCCGCCAGGCGAGCACCAGCACCGCGAACGAGAACGTGAGAGCCCAGGCGGCGCCGACGAGCGCGTACGACAACGGGATCGGCAGATCGGCGGCGCCGCCGATGCCGTGAGCGAGAACCGTCATCCGCGCACGAGCAGAGTCGCCACCGTTCGCCGGGCGTGGTGCAGTTCGATCTCCACCCGCCCCGGCACGTCCACGGTGAAGCGGAAACGCTGACCGGTCCCCGGCGTGATCGCGAAGGTGTGCTGCGGCGTGGCGTGGACGTGCAATTCGTCGTCGGCGTCGCTGTCGACCACCAGCTCGATCGGTCGTCCCACCCGGGTCTCCAAGCGGACGTCGGCCGGGCTCACCGAGCCTGCCGCGATGCGGACGGCGACGACCAGGCTGTCCGGGTCGCCGGCCGGCGCGCTCGTCGACGGCGCGGTGGCGGGCTCGGAGGAGGCGCAACCGGTCACCAGCAGACCACTCAGCACGACGAGCGCGCCCCAGCGCCGCAGGGATGCCATCACTGCTCCTTCTCTGCGCTGTGCTCGGACGGCGCACCGGGCGTGCGATCGCGCTCCTCGGAGCGGCGGTCGCGCACAGCGACGAACACGACGACGGCCACCACGGCCAAGGCGGGCAGGAAGGCCGGTATCGCGAGCAGGAGCGAGTGATCGGCCAGCACGTCCACGCTGCCGGAGCCGCTGGTCATCGCGACACCGCCGGTTCCGCCACCACCGCCCGGCTCGTGTGCGGGTATCGGTCGTTGATCCGTGCAGCGCCCCAGGACAGCGCGCCGACGAGGACGAGGCTGCACACCAGCACCACCAGCGATGCCGCGCCGAACAGCCAGGACGGGTAGTCGAACGAGCGCTCCCGCTGCAGCACCGTGATCTCGGCGATGAACGGGCGGGTGAACGACGTGAGCGCGGGAACCTCTTCCACGCCGATGCCGGGGTCGGCGGCCATGAAGATCGGCGCGGCGGTCAGGACGCGCCCGTCCTGTAGCCGCAGGACGGTCTTCCACGACCCGTACGCGGGGACGGGTTCGGTGGAGACATAGTGTCCGGCGCCCACTCGTCGCAGGTGGTCGACGACCAGCCCGCGACCGGGGCTGTCACTGCCGATGCCACCTTGCCAGGACAGGATCTGCATCCATTCGGGGTCGGAGCCGACGAGGTCGGCGGGCGTGACGCGGACGTCGGCCAGCACCATCCTGCCTTCCGGCCCCGATCCGGCATCACGCAGCGCGACCGTGGCGGTGGCCTGCTGCGGCACGTCGACCAGCAACCCGTTGGCGGTGGCGGCCGCCACGATCACGACCGCGGCGACCATCAACCCGCGGCGCACCGGCGGGCGCGGCAGCGGCTCGCCGCGCAGCGTCATCGCCAGCAGCGCGCCGACGACACCGCCCGCGATGCCGGTGGGCACGGCCATCGCGAGCAGTTCCGGCCACATGGCGGACGGCCACGGATTGACGAACATCGCCCCGATCCAGAGGGATTCCAGCCACAGCCCGACGGTCGCGATGCCGAGGCCGCACAGCGCGCCCCACCACAGCGGCCGCCGGATGAGCGGCAGCAGGGCGAGCAGTTCCACCACCACCGCGCAGCCGAGATACAGCGGGAAGACATTGCGCGGCGCATCGATGATCGGTCCGCCGACCAGCACGGCGACCACGGCGCGGACCAGGGCGGCGAAGCCGACCACCACCAGTGTGCTGAACGGCCCGAGGCTCGCGCGGGCGGCGACGAGGGAGATCGCGGCCGCGGCGGCGATCAGCATCGGCTGCAGGACGAGCCGGAACTGCTGCACTCCGAAGTCGAACTCCACCTGGAACACCGAGAGCCCGATGAGCAGGCCGCCGAAGGCGAAGGATCGCAGCAGCCACATCAGCCTGCCGTCGGCGCGGTCGGGCTCGGGCTTGCTGTGCCTGCCCTCGAATTCGAGCAGCAGCACGCCGACCAGGGACAGCCCGGCGCCGCCGATCAGCATCAGATGCGTCGGCCCCCACAGCGTGACGTCCTGCCCGAACAGCCGATGCCAGATGTCGTCGAGGGGGAACCCGATCAAGGCGTAGAGACCGGCGCCGGCGATGAGGATGCCGCCGACGGGTGCGTACCAGGTGCGGGTGATCCGCACCGCGGCCGCGCCGGGCTTCTCGTCCAGGGGCAGCACGATCGCCGACATCCCCGCGGTGAACAGGAAGAACAATCCCGCCAGAATGAAGTAGTGCGCCGGATTCGCCAGTGGTCCGTTGTCCCTGCCGTTACCGACGTGCAGGCTGACATCCCAGATGAAGCCGAGCAGCGCGGTCAGGATGGTCGCGAGGAACATCGCGAGCGGAAGGGCGACCCACCCGGGCCGGTTGAACAATCGCCCGATCCGGTCGGCGACGCGCTGCAACCAGGTGATCCGGCGGGTCCGGTGCAGATACCCGACCCACAGCAGAACGACCGCGACCAGACCGGCGGCGCCGGTCATGATCGCCACCTGGTCCAGCGCCGCTCCGCCGCCCTCGGCGCCGGGCGCGGCGAACCATCCGATCGTGGCATGCGCGACATCGCGCATGGTGACCTCCATCACAGGAACGAATATATGTTACTAACGGTATCACGAAGGTGACCGCGCGCGGGCACGATCGCTCCGCGGGTTCCGATCAACCGACGATCGGCAGGGCGCGTTCTTCGTCGAGCCTGGTCAGCGCGTGTTGCATGATGCCGGTGACGTGCCGGTAGGCCGCCTGCGGATCGAGTTCGGGCCCCATCGCCTCGCGCAGATCGATCGGGTCGAGGAACTCGACGGTGATCTTGCTCGGCAACGGCAGATGTCCGGCGAGATCACCGATGTTCAGTCCCCACGGCAGAGCGATCGAGATCGGGAACACCTTCAGCCGCAGCATTCGATCCAGTCGCAGCAGGCGCGCGATCCGATCACCGCGGGTGAGCACCAACTGACTCTGCTGCGCCCCGATGTTCACCACCGGCACGATCGGAACCCGCTGGTCCCAGGCCAGGCGGAGGAAACCGGTGCGACCGGCGAAGTCGATCCGGTCCTCCTCCCAGGTCGGCCGGTGCACTTCCCAGTCGCCACCGGGATAGACCAGCACCGCCGCACCGTCCCGCAGCACCTGCTCCGCGTTGCCGGGGTTGGCGTTGACCGTCCCGAAGCGGCGCAGCAACGAGCCGATCACCGGGTAGGCCATCACCATGTCGTGGGCGAGCTGGAAGAAGGGCCGGCGCGGTCCGAAACGTCGCACGAAGGCCAGCGTGGTCACCAGGACCTCCGGCGACACGTTCCCGCCGGAGTGGTTGCCCACCAGCAGGACCGGCCCCTCTTCCGGAATCCGCTCCAGGCCGCGCACCTCCGCGCGGAAATAGAGGCGGACGAGCGACCACCCCAGTTCCACGGTGGACGCGATGAACTCCGGGTCGCGATCGGCGGGGTCGGCGGCGGGAACCCGCTCCTTGATCTGCCGGGCGACCCAGTCCGTCGCCCGGTCGACCGTCCCGCCGGCCAATCGGAAGACATTCATCGGCAACGGCTCTTCGCTAGCCGATCGAGAGCAGCTGGTCGAAGAACGCCCGGTACCCGCGCAGAGCCTGCCGCAGCCCCTCGGTGTCGGACGTGTCGCCGAGCCGCTCGTCCAGTTCGTGCTTGCGCCGCTCGTAGGTGGCGGTCAACTGGTGAATGGTATTGCCGAGCAGCTCGTCCGCACGATCGACCGCGGCACGGGGATCGTCGACGAAGGCGACCTGGACTTCGCGCCACTGGGTGCGCAGGCGATCGAGATCGGCTTCCGGGAATAACGGCGCGGGCCCCTCGGTCGCGCCTTCCGCCGTCGGTGCGCCTTGCGCGTCGGATCGCTCGGTGCCCGCGGCGCCACCGAGCTCGGTGCCGATCGTCTGCTGTTGCGCCGCGGCGTCCGCGCGAACCGGCTCGGCTCCGGCGTCCACGCCGGCGGGGGCGCTCGATCCGGGCGCACCGGTGACCTGCGCGCGTTCGGCGTCATCGATCCCGCCGGACGCCGCGGCCTGCCCGGTGTCGTGCCGTGCCGCCGCGGAGTCGGTGACCGCTCCCCCTTGCTGACGATCGGCCGCCTCGGTTCCGTCGTACCGCGACTCGGCCCGGCTCTCCTCCCCCGTCGAATTCTCTTCCGCCCCATTGCCGTACGGCCGGCGTTCGGATTCGGTGCTCATGCTTTCACGTCCTTCTTCCCCTGGCCGCCCACGCCGATCAGATCTTGGAACACTTCCCGGTAGTGCACGATGGCCGTGCGCCGGTCCTCGGTGGACACCGCCGCCCCCGCGGGCCGGGTCGCGATGTCGTGCGCGGCGCGATAGTGGCCGAGCGGCTCGGCGTGCTCCACGGACAGATCAGCCAACTGCTGCTCGTAGTTCTCCGTGGGATAGCCGCGCTCGGCCATGATGGTGGTGACGAGGCGGTCGGCTTCGCTCAACGCCCCGGCGGGGTCGTCGATGAACCGCTCCTGCACCTCTACCCAGCGAGTGGAGTAGACCCGCTTCTCGTCGTCCGACAGCTCGCGCAGCCGCAGTTGCGCGTGCCTGCGCTCGCGTTCGGCGAGTTCCCGCTCCGCGGTCTTGCGGTCCTCGTGCTCCCGTACCGTGCGGTCGTACTCCGGGCCGAATCTGCGGCGTAGGCGCTGCCTGCGCAGCATCGGCCAGACCAGGAGCGCGACAACGGCCGCGACGACGACAATGGCGATGACGACGATGATTACCCAAACTGCAGCCGACATCCGAACCTCCTTGTCGAGCTTGTCCGCTGGGGTAATGCCTCCTGGCCGTGGTCCCAAACATATGTTCGTCAAGGGGCTTTCCTCGACGACGTCGAACTCGCCGAGCCGGCCGACCTCGTGCAGAAAGTGAGCCTATGACCACCGCACACACCGATGCCGCACCTCTGACCGGCGCCAACCTGGTGGGCGCCGCGGACGTCCCCGGCGCCGCCGGAGCGTTCCGGGCGACGAACCCGGCGACCGGCGCCGACCTCGATCCGGTGTACGGCGAAGCCGACGCCGCGACGGTCGCCCGCGCCGCCGAACTGGCCGCGACCGCCTTCGAGCGCTATCGGCACACCGGCTTCGATGCGCGCGCGGCGTTCCTGGACACCATCGCGCGCGAGATCGAGGCGCTCGGCGACGTCCTGGTCCACCGGGTGAACGCCGAGACCGGACTGCCCGAGGCCCGCGTGCGCTCCGAGATCGGCCGCACCACCGGCCAGCTGCGGCTCTTCGCCGACGTGGTGCGCGAGGGCAGCTGGACGGGCGCCCGGCTGGACCGGCCCGACCCGGCGCGCAGCCCGCTGCCCAAACCCGATCTGCGCCAACGCCGGATCCCGCTCGGACCGGTCGCGGTGTTCGCGGCGAGCAACTTCCCGCTGGCCTTCTCGGTGGCCGGTGGCGACACCGCCTCCGCGCTGGCGGCGGGCGCGCCCGTGGTGGTCAAGGCACACCCGGCCCATCCGGGCACGTCCGAGCTGGTCGGGCGCGCGGTCCGTAAGGCCGTCCGGGAGCACGACCTGCCCGAGGGCACCTTCTCGCTGATCCACGGCGGTGTGGACACCGGTTCGGCGCTGGTGTGCGACCCGCGCATCCGCGCGGTCGGCTTCACCGGTTCGCGGCGGGCCGGGCTCGCGCTCGTCGCGGCAGCCGCGGCGCGGCCGGTCCCCATCCCCGTATTCGCGGAGATGTCCAGTGTGAATCCGGTGTTCGTGCTGCCGGGCGCCCTGGCCGAGCGCGGCGCGCGGCTCGGCGAAGAATTCGTCGCCTCGCTGACCACCGGTGCCGGGCAGCTGTGCACGAGCCCGGGCTTGGTCTTCCTGGCCGACGGTCCCGGAGCGGACGATTTCGTCGCGGCGGCGAGCGCCGCGGTCGCCGCCGCGCCGGGCGCGCCGATGCTGAACCCGGGCATCGCGTCCGCGTTCGAGGCGGGTGTGCGCCGCTTGGGCGCCACCGACGCCGTGCGGACCGTGGCGAAGGGCACCGACGCCGGGACGGGGTGCACCGGTGTGCCGCAGTTGTTCGTGACCACCGGCGACCGGTTCCGCGCCGACCACGAACTGCAACAGGAGGTGTTCGGACCCGCGTCGATCATCGTCCGGGTGACCGGCGAGGAGCAGTTCGCCGCCCTGGTCGACGAGCTCGAGGGCCAGCTCACCGCCACGGTGCACGCCGCGCCCGCGGATCGCGAGCTGGCCGGGACCCTGCTGGGCAAGCTCGAACTGATCGCGGGCCGGGTGCTGTTCGACGGCTGGCCCACCGGGGTGGAAGTCGGCCACGCGGTGGTGCACGGCGGCCCGTTCCCCGCGACCAGCGCGCCGGCGACCACCTCCGTCGGCAGCCGCGCCATCGAGCGCTTCCTGCGCCCGGTCGCCTATCAGAACGTCCCCGAGGACCTGCTCGCCGACGAGATCCGCGCGGACAACCCACTCGGCATCTGGCGGCGCGTGGACGGGGCCATCTCGCGCGATTGAGGCCCGGTCGCGCGCGGATACGACGCCGCCCGGTCGCGCAGCCGACACGCACGGAGCCGAGCGGCTACCGGTGGCGGCGCGCAGATCCGGGCGGTGCGCTCACCGGCGTGGGCCGGGTCACGCCCAAGCTGTTTGCCCGAAGGGCGGGATGAGTTTTGCCCAGAATTCGCGGCGCACCGCATCCCACAGCCGCGCCAGTTCCGGAAGAAGTTCCCGCGCCTGCGCCAGGTCGGGATAGTTCCCCGGGCCGAACGAGACCACAGGCGAGGCATCCGAGGCGTTGTCGACCGCCACGATCGCGATCAGGTGGTGCTGGACGAAACGCCAGGTCACGCGGATACCGTCGACTTCGGTATGGCGCACGTCATTCATCGCCGACACCCTGGCTCCGTACTGCGCGCCGCCTGCCGAGCCGACTCGGCACGACCTCCGTGGAGTGACCGCCGGTGCGCGTGTGACTGCTCGTGACGCCGCCGCGTCCCGGTGCTCGGAAAGACAGATGCACGGTCTGAACCTAAGACATTAGATTTCATAGTTCAAGGCGCGCCAGGTAAGGATTGCGTTACGTTCGCCGAGCGCACACGCGACGGACTCGACGGACGACGGGGAGTCCGATCAGCGACACTTACCTCTGAATCCAGAGTTCATAGTTCAAGTGTTCGTTGGCTAGGATCGAGTTACATCCCACGCGAGGAGTCGCGTTGTCCAAGCAGGAGAACGCCGGGTTGACCGCGCTCGGCGCCGTGCTGGCCCCCCTCGAGGGTGGCGGCCCGAAGACCGAGGCCGTGGTGCAGCGGCTCTGCGCCGCCATCAGCCTGGGCCTGATGGTGGACGGCCAGCAGTTGCCCAGTGAGACCGACCTCGCCAACCAGCTGGGCGTCTCGACGATGACCCTGCGGGAGGCGCTGGCCGTACTCCGCCAGCAGGGAATCGTGCACACCAAGCGCGGACGGGGCGGCGGCAGCTTCATCCGCGGAGCGGCGGAGATCCTCGAGGGCACCGCGTTGGCGCGTTTGCAGGAAATGAGCGTTCAGGAATTGCGCGATCTCGGCGACGAACACTTCGCCGTCACCGGAGCCGCCGCCGTGTTCGCCGCGCGCCGCGGATTGCGGGGCGATATCGCGCGGCTGCGGACCCTCGCCGACCGGCTGCAGGACAGCAGCGAGCCCATTTCGGCCCGCAGGGCCGACAGCCGCTTCCATATCGAAATGGCGGTGTGCGCACAATCCACCCGCCTGACCCGCGCCCAGGTGGCGCTGCAGACCGAACTGTCCGCTCTGCTCTGGCTGCCCCGGCTGAAACTCGATCCGGCGGCCGAAGCCACCGCTCATCGTGACCTGGTGGACGCGATCGAGAGAGAAGACGACACCCGGGCCAGAGAACTGGCAGAATCACAAACCGAATCACGCATCCGCCGCCTCGTCGCCTTACGCTTGGAGCTCAGTTGATCGATGAGGGATACCGATAGTTCTCACCCCCCGGTGACCGTCGAATCACTCGTTCACGCCGTCACGGAGCTGGCCGAGGAGGTCTACCGATCGCTGGGCGTCATCGGTGACGCGCTGACGACGCTGTGGGAAAGCTACGCCGCGAAGCTGCGGCAGCCGCCCCGGTCGACCGATCTCGCACCGCTGCGCGAAACCATCGTCGGCGAACTCGAGCGGCGCGGAAAATTGTTCGAAAGCGCGGGCGTGGTGATGGCTGACGGCGT
This sequence comes from Nocardia beijingensis NBRC 16342, assembly GCF_001612785.1. Classification (GTDB taxonomy): domain Bacteria; phylum Actinomycetota; class Actinomycetes; order Mycobacteriales; family Mycobacteriaceae; genus Nocardia; species Nocardia beijingensis. The sequence continues at coordinate 2,516 of NZ_BDBC01000055.1, read as the reverse complement.
TCTGGCGGATCGCCCCCGATACCTGGAATGGTGGTTCCTCGGCACAGAGGGCGGATCGCAACGCCTTGTGCTGGAATTGAATCCCCACAACGAGTACTTCTACGACTACACGACCATGGAATGGTTCACGATTCCGCGCGATCAGGGTCGGCGCTGGGTCCACGGCCCGTGCCTGGATTACGCGTGCACCGATCAATATGTCTGCACCTTCGCGATTCCGGTGACGATCGATTCGGGCGCTTTCCTCGGAATCGCCGGCGCCGATGTTCCGGTCGCTTCCATCGAAGAAGTCCTGCTGCCCCGATTCCGCGCGTTCGGTGAGCGGGTGGTGCTGGTCAACAGCGAGGGCCGGGTCATCATGGGAACCGATCCCGAATTCATCACCGGATCCAGGACCAGCCGCATAGCCCGATCCGCCGCGGCGGTGCCGATCGAGGCGACGTCGTGGTCGCTGCGGCCGCTGGGTTCGCACTGATGTCGCGGGGCGGCGATCCGGGCCGCTGACCACGGGCCGGATGACGTGCCCCGCGCCCCGATGAATGGGGTCGTGCGGGACGGAGGAGTTCACCGAATACTCGTCCGCATGAAGGCGATCACCGCGGGCCTCCTCGTGCCGGCCACATTCCTCGCACCGGTGCCGACCGCGCACGCCGCGCCGATCGAGCGGGAGGCGTCCATCGCGGAGACCGGGTCGGCTGACGCCGCGGACGGTAACAAGAGGTCCCGCGACCACGACACCGGGGTAGTCGAGATAGCCTGATCGGCTTGCCATCTCGGGAATCATCGTCTGGGTCGGCGCCGCCTTGGCACACTTGATCGGTGAAAGGTGTGAGACGCAGCATAATTCGCCCGCGCCGCAGTATGCCGTGCCGTAGGCGGGTTACCGGCTGTGTACTGTCCCGACGGGGCCAGACCGTCCGGGGCATCTCGCGAGAGTGCGCGCAGGCTGTCTGCGACACCATTGCGAGCAAGTAGCGAGGTTGTGGGTTGGATCGTTGGTGCACGGCCGCGAGTGCCGGCGCCACCTGAAGGAGAGCACGGAAAATGAAGATGGACCGCCGTTCTGCGCGTGGAAACCGCCGTCGCCGTTCCGGCGGTCTGCTCTTCGGGCAACTGCTCACGGCCGCGGTGGAGTCCGCCGCCGACACGGTGGCCATCCGGTTCAGTCCGACAGGTGACCCCGCCGACGACACCCAGCTGACCTATCGAGAGCTCGACGAATCCTCGTCTCGGCTGGCCCGGGAGTTGATCGATCGTGGCGTCGGCCCCGGCGACGTGGTGGCCATCGGCATCCGGCGCTCTGTCGAGTCGGTGTTGTCGGTGTGGGCGATCGCCAAGACGGGCGCCGCCTACGTGCCGGTCGATCCCACCTACCCGCCCGAGCGGATCGCCTACATGGTGTCCGATTCCGGAGCCGCGCTCGGCCTGACCACTTCCGCGCACCGCGAAGCGCTCGGCACGTCCATCCCGTGGATCGACCTCGACGACCCGCGCGACCAGGAGCGGATCGCACAGCGGCCCGCGCACCCGGTTTCGTACGCCGATCGGGTGCGTCCGCTCACCGAGCAGCATCCGGCCTACGTCATCTTCACCTCCGGTTCGACCGGCAGGCCCAAGGGGGTCGTGGTCACCCACTCCGGATTGGGCGCGATGGTCGCGTCCGAACGCGAGCGCTACGACGTCACCGAAGGCTCGCGGGTGATGCACATCTGCTCACCGAACTTCGACGTCTCGGTGCTGGAACTGCTGCTGGCCTTCGCCACCGGGTCCACGCTGGTGATCGCGCCGCCGACGGTGTTCGGCGGGTTCGAACTCGCCGATCTGCTGCGGCGCGAACGTGTCACGCACATGCTGATCACGCCCGGAGCGCTGGAATCGGTCGATCCGGCGGGCCTGGACGACCTGCGCGTCGTGATGGTCATCGGGGACCGGTTCGGCCCGCACCTGGTCAGCCGGTGGAGCGGGGACGGCCGCGCGATGATCAACGGTTACGGCCCCACCGAGGCCACGGTCATCGCGACCAGCAGCGCGCCGCTCGTGCCGGGTGAGCCGATCACCATCGGCAGCGCGATACCGGGATTCGGTCTGTTCGTGCTGGATTCCCGGTTGCGCCCGGCCCCGGCGGGAGTGATCGGTGAGCTGTATCTGTCCGGTCCCGCGCTGGCGCAGGGCTACCTCAACCGGCCCGGCCTGACCGCGGAGCGCTTCGTCGCCAGCCCGTTCGGCGGCGAGGCGGGCAACCCCGGATCACGCATGTACCGCACCGGCGACCTGGCCCGCCGGCTGGCCGGGGGCGGCATCGAGGTCCTCGGGCGTTCCGATTTCCAGGTGAAGGTCCGTGGTTTCCGCGTCGAACTGGGCGAGATCGATGATGCGCTGAGCCGCCATCCCGATGTGGAGTTCGCGGTGACGTTGGGCAAGCGGCAGCAGAACGGCACCACCATGCTGGTGTCCTATGTGCTGCCGGAGGCGCACGCGGTGGGCATCGGGGCCGATTTCGACACCGGGGCGCTCGT
>NZ_BDBC01000054.1 GCF_001612785.1 Nocardia beijingensis NBRC 16342 | reverse complement strand
TCGGCCGCCATGTCGGCGGCCGAGCCCGCCGCGCGGCCGCTGCCGCTGGCGGAGGACACCAGGATCGTCATCCCCGCGCCACGATCGGACATGCTGGTCCTGGTGAAGGGTTCGTGACGGGCGACGAGACGCGGCAGCCGCGGCAGCGCTGCGGGCCGGTGCGGAAAGCGGATAGATTCTCCATTAGGCGTCGGTTGGGCCGGGTTCGCCCGGCCCGGGTGCCACATGGTGGAGGATAGGCACATATCGAGTGCGTGACGGTCGCGCACTGGAGTCGCGCCCGAGCGCGGCATGTCAGATGGAGGCGGGATCAATCGATGGCTAATCCGTTCGTCAAGGCCTGGAAATACCTGATGGCCCTCTTCGATGCGAAGATCGAGGAGCACGCGGATCCGAAGGTCCAGATTCAGCAGGCTATCGAGGAAGCCCAGCGGCAGCACCAGGCCCTCTCACAGCAGGCCGCGTCGGTCATCGGCAACCAGCGTCAGCTGGAGATGAAGCTGAACCGGCAGCTGGACGAAGTCGAGAAGCTCAACGCCAACGCACGCCAGGCCGTCCTGCTGGCCGATCAGGCCACCGCGGCGGGTGACACCGAGAAGGCGATCCAGTACACCAACGCCGCCGAGGCGTTCGCCGCGCAGCTGGTCACCGCCGAGCAGTCCGTCGAGGACCTGAAGGTCCTGCACGACCAGTCGCTGCAGGCGGCGGCCCAGGCGAAGAAGGCCGTGGAGCAGAACGCGATGCTGTTGCAGCAGAAGGTCGCCGAGCGCACCAAGCTGCTCAGCCAGCTGGAGCAGGCCAAGATGCAGGAGCAGGTCTCCGCCTCGCTGCAGCAGATGGACTCCACGCTGTCGGCGCCGGGCAGCACCCCGAGCCTCGACGCGGTGCGCGAGAAGATCGAGCGCCGCTACGCCAACGCGCTCGGCGCGGCGGAACTGGCCCAGAATTCGGTGCAGGGCCGCATGCTCGAGGTACAGCAGGCCAGCATCCAGATGGCCGGGCACAGCAAGCTGGAGCAGATCCGCGCGTCCATGCGCGGCGACCAGTTGCCCGCCGGCGGCGCTCAGTCCGCCATCAATCCGGCACAAGCCGGTTCGGCGCAGCCGCAGATGAACAAGGGACAGGCCGCGCAGCAGTAGCCGTGACCGGGTTCCCGGCCGACATGTGTCGGTGGGGGCTGGTTCACTGGTGGGCAAGGCGTGGGGACCCGGCCGGCCGGCCGTCGGCCGAGTCGGGTCTCGGTCTGTCCGATGTGGGTAACCGGTGGGAGAGAAGGTATGAGCGGCAGTGCATTCGGCGAGCGTCGGCTCGAGACGCGGCGCCTGCGCGGGACGGCGATGATCCGGGCGCAGGCCGCGCTCGCGCCACAGCCGGGCAGCCTGCCGGAAAGTCTCCGTGAAGCCGGTGAGCACGCGCTCGTCGCCGTGCGCCGCTGGGCCGATCCACGGGAGCGGGAGTTGCGCCGCCGCCGCAGGGCCCGCCGCCGCAGCTTCCAGCTGGGCACGGTGTCCGGCCTCACCACGGTGGGAACCGTTGGCCTTGTCGCTCTTTCGGCGCCGGTGTGGGCCGTGGTCGTGGTCGGCGGCGGCGCGGTGGCGCTGGTGACCGGTGCGGCGCTGAGCACTCGCCGCTATCTCCGGTTGCGCGGGGCGCCGCTGCCGCAGGCGGCGTTCATCCCGCGCAAGCTGCCACCGCTGTGGTCGAATGCCAGGCCGTCGATCGCGCGGCTGGTGCGCGCGGAGAAGGCGTTGCACGGCATGGGCGTCCAGATCGCCCGTTCCCATCGGCTGCCCCCGGACGAACTGGCCGACATGCTCGAAACGGCCGCTTCGGGGGCCGCGGCGCTGCACGCGCTGGCCGCCGACATCACGGCGATGGAACAGGGCCTCGGCGCCATCGGAAGCGCGAAATCGCCCGCGGCGGTGGCGCTCACCGAGAACCTGCGGCTGATCCTGGCCAGGCTCGACGCGGGTGTCGCGGAGTACGAGCAGGTGGTGGCCGCCGCGGGCCGGATTCTCGCCGTCCCGGAGCACACGGTGGTGCGGCACAACTTCGACACCATCGTGGCGGACCTGCGCCACGCCTCCGACCGGCTGGACGGGTGGGCGCAGGCCCTCATCGAAGTCGCCGACAAATCGGCGCCCGCGTCGCAGCGGCCACCGATCTGATCGGGGCCGGTCAGCTCGGCCGGTCCCGGCGGCGCAATTCCTCGGCCCTGGCGCGAAACGCCGCGCCGACGAGTTCGCGGCTCTCGGCCATGAGGTCGAGCACTTCCCACGACGCCTTGCGTGCGGCCGATCCGACGATTCCCGCGATCGCCGAGCCGTGGCGCCGGGCCGCGGCCGCGAGTTCTTGTGCCAGCTCGTTCGTCTGTTCCATCGAGGTCCCGGCCGTCAGACGAGATTCAGTGCATGACTGTGTGCTGATTGGGGTGTCTGTGTCATTCGATCATCCCTTCCCTGTTGTGGCGCAGCGCCGTTTGGCGTTCGAGATCAGAGTACATCCGTGCACTGAATTTGCCTCGGTCGCGACCACGTTGCTGGATCGGGTCGACACCTGAGCACGTGTGTCCCGCCCAAGGCGGAGGCGGGGCGCACGGGCGGCCGGTAGGCTGCGGCGATGCGGTTTCTCTCGGCTCGCGCACGCGACGGTGGGGTGATCGGAAGGACGAGCAGCCTGGATCGCTGGCTGGTCGATCGAAGCGCGCGCGTGCGCGCGACACCGGCGGACCGGGTGCTGAAGGCTCTGAGCACCGCCGCCGACAAGAGTCGTCTGTGGATCGGGCTCGGGGCGGTGCTGTTCGTCGCCGGGGATCGCTCGACCCGGCGCGGAGCGGTGCGCGGGCTGCTCGCGCTGAGCATCGCCAGCGGCGTGGCCAACGGGGTGGCCAAGCCGCTGTTCCCGCGTCGCCGTCCGCCGGACGAATCCGTTCCGTTCGTGCGCAGGCTGGTCGCGCCGCCGGTCTCCTCGTCGTTCCCCTCGGGGCACGCGGCCTCCGCCGCGGCCTTCGCGACGGGCTTGGCGCTGGAATCGCCCCGGGCGGCCGCCGCGGTCGCCCCGGTCGCCGCCGCGGTGGGGTATTCACGGGTGCACATCGGCGTGCACTGGCCGTCCGATGTGGTCGCGGGCGCGTTGTTCGGCGGCGCGGTCGCTGTGGCCACCCGCCGGTGGTGGGCGGTGCGCGACGAAGGCCCTGCTGTCCTCGGCCCGGTCGAGCGCATCGAACCGTTGCCGGAAGGCGCCGGATTGCTGCTGATCGGCAATCCGCACGCGGGATCGGGCGACGGCGACGACACGCTCGCCGCCCTTCGCACCCGGTTGCCCGCCGCCGAGGTGCTCGAACTCGGCGGCGGCGACGATTTCCAGGAGCGGGTCGACGAACTGCTGCGCCGCGGCGGCATCCGTGCTCTCGGTGTCGTCGGCGGGGACGGAACGGTGTCCGCCGTCGCCGAGTACGCCGTACGTCACCGGCTGCCGCTCGCGGTCTTCGCGGGGGGCACGCTGAACCACTTCGCCAGGGACGCCGGAGTGGCGGAGGCCGACGTGACCGTCGCCGGGCTGGAAGCGGGCGAAGCGGTGGCCGTCGACGTGGCGGAGGTCTGCTTCGACGGCACGGAGCGGCGGACCTTCGTCAACACCGCCAGTCTCGGCGGCTATCCCGATTTCGTCCGCGTCCGCGAGCGCTGGGAGCGCCGGATCGGCAAATGGCCCGCGGCGGGCATCGCCATGGTGCGCGTGCTGTTCCGGGCCCAGCCACTGCATGTCACCGTGGACGGCGCGCGCACCGCGCTGTGGATGCTGTTCGTCGGCAACGGCGCCTATCACCCGGCCGACCAGATCCCCATGTCGCGTCCGGAGTTGCACGGCGGCACCCTCGATGTCCGCTATCTGCGTGCCGACGTCCCGTTCTCGCGGTTGCGGCTGGTCTTCGCGACGTTCACCGGCACGCTGGAGTATTCGCCCACCTACCGGCACCGCCGGGTCTCCCGCGTGGACGTGCGGGTCACCGGGGAGCCGGTGTCGCTGGCCACCGACGGCGAGGTCGACCATCGTGGCGAGGACTTCCGGTTCACCAGCGGACCCTCGGCGCTGACGCTGATCAAGAGCGGGCGCGCGGTGGCCGGCCCTGAGCGCGGCAGCGACTGATAGCTACTCGATAGCTGTAATGCTGCTCATGCTGCGGCGTGTCGGCGAATTCATAGGTGTGTCTGGTTTGGTCAGGGGAATTGGGGGTAGTTGCCAGTCTGTAGCTGATCATTTCCGGTCTCGTCTGGGGCCGGGCACATGCACTACTGGCAGGAGCACGTCATGCTCGATGTTTCCTACCGTCGATCGCTGCTCGACCAGGACACGCAACGGCTGGACGTCAGCCGGTACCTGACGTGTGACAGCGCCGAGGATCCGGTGCGGCTTTCGCGCAGAACGCAGCGCGTCGCCGCGGCCCCCGAGGGCACCGATCGACCCACAAGCGATTGAACTCTTTTCCCAGCACGCGCGGTGGCCAGCCGCGTTCCGTCGGGCTGCGCATCGCACGGACGAACTGCGGAGGAACCCATGACTGAAATGCTGGAAACGCTCATCGGCAGCTCGGTGTACGGCCCGGAAGGCGAGAAGATCGGCAAGGTCAAACGGGTCTACGTCGACAACAATTCCGGATCGCCCACCTGGATCGCGGTATCCACCGGCCTGTTCAGCGCCGACGCGTTGGTCCCGCTGGCCGGCGCCGAGCACCGCCCCGAGTCGGCCGTGTTGCAGGTGCGAGTCGGCAAGGACGCGGTCAAGGCCTCGCCGCAGCTCGACCACAACGGCCAGATCAGCCCGCAGGCCGAACAGGAACTGTTCGACCACTACCAGATCGATCCGGATCAGTCCGCCTGGGACGTCTACGGCAGACAGCCGGTGCCGCAGCCGCCGCGCGACCGCCCCGCGATGACCCGCCCGCCGCAGCCGCGGACCGGGGACCAGGAAGACGTCGCCCCGCCGCGCATGCGCAACCACGCGGGTCCGGACGAGGAGACCTTGCCGATGCCGCCGACCGGCGACCGGTCGCGGGTGGGCCGGGAACCGATGGTCGATCCCTACGCGATCGACACGGCCGATCTCGGTATGCGGGAACCGGATGGCATGCCGCAGGACGATCCGCTGGCCGGAGAGCTGCCGGACGCCGAGCGTCAAGGCTGAGCGGCACGTTGCCGACGCTGGTGTGCGCGTGGACCACGCGCACACCAGCGTCTGTGTTCGGCGGACGGGAACGGCCGTTCGGCGGTGAAAACCCCGATCGCAGCCGGGGCGCGCAGTAAGGGTGAACCCTGATTTCGACCCCCAAATGCCTCCTCACCTGGTGATTCGCACTGAACCGAGTGTCATGCTCGAAGCGGAAACCGACTTATGGAGGCATCGAAATGTTGTGGAAGATCATCGGCATCGTCGCCGTCGTCTGGATCGCGCTGACCGTCATCGGCGCGCTGATCAAGGGCCTGTTCCCGATCCTGGTGATCAGCGCCGTCGTGTTCGGGCTGTACCTGCTGTACAAGGCGGTGTCGGGGTCGGACAAGTCGACGGTGAGCAAGCTGTAGCCGCGGGCGCCGCGACGCGGGAGTGATCGGCCCGCCCGGCGGTGTGGCAGGCTGAGCGGATGCGAGTAGCCGTCGTCGCAGGGCCCGATCCCGGTCACGCATTCCCCGCTATCGCGTTGTGCTCCAGATTCCTGGCGGCCGGGGACGAGCCGGTGCTGTTCACCGGTCCGCGGTGGTTCGACGCGGCGCTCGCCGCCGGAATCGGAGTGCGCAGACTCAAAGGCCTCGCGCCGCGACCGGTGGACGACGACGCCGACGCCGGGCAGCGCATCCACGAGCGAGCCGCGCACATCTCCACCGAGATCCTGCCCGAACTGAGCGCCATGCTGCCCGAACTGGTGATCTCGGACGTGCTGACCGCGGGCGGCGGCATGGCCGCCGAGCGGCTCGGCGTTCCGTGGGTGGAACTGTCCCCGCACCCGCTGTATCTCCCGTCGAAGGGATTGCCGCCCATCGGAAGCGGGCTCGCGCCCGGTGTGGGCCTGCGCGGGTGGGTGCGCGACGGCGTGTTGCGCGGCATGACCGCGCGAGCCGTGCGCAAAGGGCAGCGCCAGCGGGAACGGGCGCGCGAGAGCGTCGGCCTCCCTGCCGTCGATCCCGGCCCCGCCGCTCGTCTGATCGCCACCCTGCCCGCGCTCGAGGTACCGCGCCCGGATTGGCCGGAGAACGCCCATGTGATCGGCCCGCTGCTGTGGGAGCCGACCGACGCGATCCTCGACCTGCCGCCCGGGGACGCGCCGCTGGTCATGGTCGCCCCGTCGACCGCGCACACCGGCGTGGCAGGCATGGCCGAGACCGTCCTGCGGGCGCTGGAGGGAACCGGTGTCCGCGTGGCCATTTCGATGCTGGACACGCCGCCCGCCGATCTGCCGCCGTGGGCGACCGCGGGGCTGGGGCGGCAGGACGAACTGCTGACCCACGCGTCCGTCGTCGTCGGCGGGGGCGGGCACGGCCTGCTCGCCAAGACGCTGTCCGCCGGCGTCCCGATCGTCACCGTCCCCGGCGGCGGCGACCAGTGGGAGCTGGCCAATCGGGCGGCGCGGCAAGGCAGTTCGATCGTCGTCCGGCCGCTGTCGCCCGAGGCCGTTCGCGCCGCGGTCGGTGCGATCCTCGCCGACCCCCGCTACACCCGAGCGGCCCAGGAGGCCGCGGCCACACCCGAGTTCCCGGACCCGGTGGCCCTCTGCCACCAGGTTCGCCGAGCCGTCCACTCGTGACCGAAGCGGGTACCGGTGTGCCACTGACCAGCGCACGCGGGCGACGGGAGTAAGTTCGGGACGGTGCGGTTGACCGAGTTTCAGGAACTGTTGCACACCGAGTTCGGTGTGGCCCGCGGCGACGCCCTGCTGACCGACCACGTGATCCCCGCGCTGGGCGGGCGCACGGGTGCCGACGCCATCGAGGCCGGGATCGATCCCCGCGACGTCTGGCGCGCCCTGTGCGCCGAATTCGACGTGCCCAGGACCCGCTGGTGAGCGCCGCCGGGCAGGTGGAACGCGACGAGCCGCTGTACCGGTTCGACGAGCGGCAGCGGATGATCCCGCACGATCCGGAACGTCTGGCCGTCCGGGTGGCGCAGGCGCGCCCCGACGACTTCGCGAGCTACCGGCAGACCGGCATCGAGCTGATGCTGCTCGGCCGCTACGACGAGGCGCTCGACCACCTCGATCGCGCGCTCGAGCTGGTGGACACGGAGCGGCGCCGGATCACCGTGTGGATCAACTTGGGCGATGTGTACCGCTACCGCGGCGACGCGGGCACCGCGGAGCGGTTGTACCGGCGCGCCGTGGACCACGCGCGGGTGGCCGCGCCGGAGGTGCTCTCCTTCGCCGTGCAGCACCTGGGCAAGGCGCTCGCCGAGCGCGACCATCTGTCCGAGGCGCGCGAACTGCTGGCCGAGGCGATGCGGCTGCGCATCGCCGAGGGCGATCCCGAGGAGATCGAATCCACTCGCGCCGCGCTGGACACGCTGGGCGAGCTGCCGATCCCGTTGCCACCCACCGTCGCGGCGCTGCTCGGCGCGGCGCCGAGCTGGTCGGACCGGCACGAGGGCATGAGCGGTGAGGTCGTGCGCGTTGACGGCGTCTACTGGCTCAAACGCGGGCCCAAGGCCGTCGCCGAGTACCAGCGGTTCACCTGGCTGCGCGAGCGCGGGGTGCGCGTGCCGGAGGTCGCGGCGTTCGAGGACGACGTGCTGGTGCTCGCGGACGCGGGCGCACCGAGCTGGTCTGCGGACACGGGTGCCGGCGCGGCGTCGATCGGCACGGCGCTAGGCACACTGCTGCGGCGGTTGCACAGCATTCCGGTCGCCGAGTGCCCGTTCGACGAGAGCCTGGACGTCGTACTGGCGCGGGCGCGCCGCAACGTGGTCGAGGGACTCGTGGACGCGGACGATTTCGACGACGACCACACCGGAGCCACCCCGGCGGAGATCCTCGCGCGGCTGCTGGCGCAGCGGCCGGATGACGAGGACCTGGTGGTGGCGCACGGTGATTTCACTCCGCCCAACGTGCTGACGAACGGGGTTCTGCTCGATGTCGGCGGCCTCGGTGTGGCCGACCGCTACCGCGATCTGGCGCTCGCCGCGCGCGACCTGCGCGCGGATCACGGCGACGCGGAGGCGGCGGCCTTCTTCGCGGCCTACGGGCTGGCCGAGCCGGACGAGAGTCGCTTGACGTATTACCAGCTGCTGGACGAATTGTTCTGAGGCGTCAGGTTTTTCGCGCGTAGTGCCGCGCCGCTTTGGTGCGGTTGCCGCAGGTGGCCATGGAGTGCCAGCGGCGGGTCCCGTTCTTCGAGGTGTCGTAGAAGAACAGCACGCACTGCGGATGCGCGCATTGCCGGATCCGGTCCGGTGCGGTGCGCAGCAGTTCCAGCAGGTTGTCGGCGGCCAGCCAGCCGGGCAGCCAGGCCGGCTCCGCGACGTCCACCAGATCGGCGGGCCCGGACGGGGTGAGCGCGCGACTTACCCGGCCGTGGTCGAGCACGTCGTTGAGCCCCGCGGGGGAGGCGTGCACGACCACGTCGTAGATGGCGGTGCGAGCGGCCAGCACCGCGTTCAATGTGGCCTCGTCGGCGGTCGCGCGATCGGTGAGTCCCGCCGAGGTCAGCCAGATGCGCAGGCCGGTCACATCGGTCAGCAGGTCCTGTGGTCCGTGCTCGATCCATCTGGTGTTCAGCAGATCGAGCGCCAGTGGTTCACCGAGGTGGGGGCGTGGATCGGGCATGCCCGAGGGTACCGAGCGCGCGTCGTCGGCCACTGGTCGCCACCTCCTCTCTAACCGGTAAAAAATTTTGAGCGGTTGACATCGGTGTCTCGGCCTCGATACGTTTCTAACCAGTGAAACCGCAAAAGGCGGTTGGATCTTCCCGGGAGGAACACATGACCTCGGTCGCCGCGCCTCGGCTCAGCACCGGCCATATCGGCCTGAACGTCTCCGATCTGGATCGCTCCGTGGACTTCTACCGCCGCGCCTTCGGTTTCGACCAGATCGCCGCGAGCGCCGACGAGCGGCGCCGCTGGGCCTTTCTCGGTCGTGACGGCAAGCTGGTCGTCACGCTGTGGGAGCAGAGCGGTGGCGCATTCTCCACCGAAACGCCCGGATTGCATCATCTTTCGTTCCAGGTCGACAGCATCGACGAAGTGCGCGCGGTGGAGCGGGTGCTGCGTGAACTCTCGGTCACCTTCGCCCACGACGGGGTGGTGGCGCACGGCGAGGGCGTCGGGTCCGGCGGCATCTTCTTCACCGATCCCGACGGCATCCGGCTGGAGGTGTACGCGCCCAGCGGCGCCGAATCCGCCCCCGCACCCAGCGGCGCCGCCCCGACCTGCGGCTTCTTCTGACCCGGCCGCGTAGCGAAGGGAACATCACGATGGAGGCGTTCCACCGCGGGGAGATCGCCGTGCAGCGCCGGATGGGGCAAGGGGACATCGCCGACCGGGTCGGCCGCATGATCCGTTCCGATATCCCCGCGGTCGCCGCCGGTTTCCTGGCCGATCAGCGCATGGTGGTGCTCGCCGCCGCCGACGCGGCGGGCCGGATGTGGGCGAGCGAGCTGGTCGGGCAGCCGGGATTCGTCCGGGCGGAGGACGACCGGACCATCTCGATCGGCACTCGTCCGGCCGCCGCCGATCCGCTGCACGAGGCGCTGTCCCGGCGCTCCCGCGTCGGCATGATCGCCTTGCAACCGCAGCGGCGCAGGCGGATGCGAGTCAACGGAAGATCGGAGCCGGACGGCGCGGGCTTGCGTATCGTCACCGATCAGGTGTACTCCAACTGCCCCAAGTACATCTCGCGGCGGGACGTCGAGAGCTACACGCCAGGTGCCGCCACGCCCACGGTGCGTCACGGCGCCGAACTGGACGCCGATCAGCGGGCCGCGATCGCCTCGGCCGACACGTTCTTCGTCGCCACCGCGGACGAGGAGGGCGACGCCGACGCCTCGCACCGCGGCGGGAATCCCGGCTTCCTGCAGGTGCTCTCGCCCACCCGACTGCGCTGGCCGGACTATCGGGGCAATTCGATGTTCATGACGCTCGGCAACATCGCGGTCAACCCCCGCTGCGGGATCCTGATCCCGGATTGGTCCACGGGCGCCACGTTGCAGCTCACCGGCACGGCCGAACTGGTCTGGGAGCCAGAGACGTTCACCGCGGGCGCGCAGTGCTCGCTCGATTTCACCATCGAAGAGGTGGTCGAGCGATCCGGGGGAGCGTTGCGGTGGGGCCCTGCCGAGCTTTCTCCCGTGAATCCATGAAACTTCGAGAAAGGTAGCTGTCCATGCGACCACCACTGCCCCCGTTCGACGCGGAATCCGCCGAGGCCAAAGTGCGGGCTGCGGAGAACGCCTGGAACACCCGCGATCCGGAGCGGGTCGCCGCCGCCTACACCGAGGATTCGGTGTGGCGCAACCGCGACGAGTTCTTCACCGGCCGTGACGCCATCGTCGAATTCCTCACCAGGAAGTGGGCGATGGAGAACGGCTACGCGCTGCGCAAGGATCTGTGGGCCTTCGACGGCAACCGCATCGCCGTGCGGTTCCAGTACGAATGGCACGACGAAACCGGCCAGTGGTTCCGCAGTTACGGCAACGAGCAGTGGGAGTTCGCGCCGGACGGGTTGATGTCCCGGCGGGAGGCGAGCATCAACGATGTCCGGATCGAGGAGTCCGAGCGGCGCATTCTCGGGCCGCGCGATCCGGGTGACGAGTCCGTGCTGCCGCAGCGCTAGGGCCGCCGGGTCGGCGCGAAACGGCGACGCCCGGCCGGGGCGCCGCCGTTTCGCGGGAGGAGTGGGTCAGGCGGCGACGGTCTGGCGTTCGGCTCCGGACCTGGCGTTCGCACGCTGCCGGTGGAACAACCCGAACGCGATCAGTCCGAAGACGATGCCCACCGCCCCAGCGACGCCGAGCGCCGCGTCGAGCCCGGTGACGAAGTGCGGCAACGTCAGCGGTTGCTCGGCGCCGGCCACCCCGCGGAAGACGGTGCCGAGCACCGCGACGCCGAGCGCGAGGCCGAGTTGCCGCGCGGTGTTCACCGCACCCGCGGCGGTGCCTGCCTGCTCCGGGGCGACCGCGGCCATGCCGACCGAGACCAAGGCGGGCGCGTTGACGCCGATCCCGATGCCGATCACCACGAACCCCGGGATCAGCGCGACCCAGGAGGACCCGGCCCCGACGATCGTCAGCAGCCAGCTGCCGAGGCCGACCACCACCAACCCCGCGCCGATGGTCCACTTCGGCGCGACGTCGTGCAGCAGGCGTCCGAACGCGCCCGCCACCACGAACGCGGTCGCGGCCATCGGCAGCATCGCCAGACCCGCGTGCAGCGGCGACATGTGCAGTTGCTGCTGCAGCCACAGCGAGATCAAAGGACTGCTCGCGAACGCGGCGAACGTCTGCCCGGACGCGCCGAACAGGGTCGCGCCGAAATCGCGGTTGCGCAGCAGCGTCAAGGGGAACATCGGTGCGACGCTTCGCGCTTCGACCCAACCGAAGATCACCGCCGCGGCGGCGCCGAGCACGAACGCGATGACCGCGGCCGCGTCGGTCCAGCCGTGCTCGCCGCCGCGGATGACGCCGTAGGTGACCGCCGTCGCCGCGGTCGCGAAGGCCAGCATGCCCGGCACGTCCACCGCCGGGCCCACCCGCCGCCGAGCGGGCGGGAACACGACGACGGTCAGCACGATCGCCAGCACGGCGATGGGCAGGTTGACGAAGAAGATCCAGCGCCACGACAGCGCCTCGGTGAGCACGCCGCCGAGGACCACGCCGATGCCCGCCGCCGCGCCGGACACCGCGCCCCAGACGCCGAAGGCCACGCCGCGGTCGCGGCCGGTGTAGGTGGCGTGCAGCAGCGACAGCGTGGTGGCGAACATGGCCGCGCCGCCGACGCCTTGCAGCGCGCGCGCCGCGACCAGGCCCGTCGCGCTCTGGGCGACGCCGCAGCCGAGCGACGCGACCGCGAAGACGACCAGTCCGGCCAGGTACGCGCGCTTCGCGCCGACCCGGTCGGCGAGCGAACCGAGCACCAGCAGCAATGCGGCCAGCGCGAGGGCGTAGCCGTCCACCACCCACTGCAAGCCGGACAGTCCGGTGTCCAGATCGGCGGCGATGTCCGGCAGGGCGACGTTCACGATGGTGACGTCGATGAGCAGCATCAGCGTGCCCAGGCACGCGGCGAACAAGGGGAGCCATTTCCTCACGGGAGCCTCCACGGCGGATTCGAACGATTTCGACGCCAAGCGTGCGGCAATCGACCGGAACCCCCTAGCCACGGCCGCATCGGCGTTAGATTCCTCTAGTGGGTGATGATGACTCGAGCGAATCCTCCGAACTCGATCTGCTGGACAAGCAGATCGTGCACGCGCTGGTGCACGACGCCCGGATTCCGTTCGCCCGGCTCGGCGGCGTCCTCGGGGTCTCCGAGCAGACGGTGGCGCGGCGGTACCGCGCCCTGCGGCAGCGCGGCATCCTGCACGTGGCCGGACAGGTGAACGCGGTGCCGCTGGGCCACGCGCGCTGGGTGCTGCGCCTGAAATCGACACCGGACAAAGCGTTGCGGCTGGCCGAATCCCTGGCCCGGTTCCCGGATCTGAGCTGGGTGACCTTGCTGTCCACCGGTTCCGAGGTGACCTGCGTGGGCAGGCCGCGCTCGATCGAGCGGCGTGACGCGCTGCTGTTGCAGATCCTGCCGCGCGCCCCGCAAGTGCTGGAACTGTCCGCGCACGAGGTCATCCACCGCTTCCCGCTGGACGAGGAGTGGCCGCGCTATCGGCGCCTGCTCACCGCCGCTCAGCTGGACGAGCTCGGTCCTGCCCGGCAGAGGTGCGCGGGTGTTGGACCGAACGCGCCGGTGGACCTCTCGGCGGCCGACGAGGCGATGCTCGCGCTGCTCGGCCGGGACGGGCGCGCTCCGTACGCCCAGCTCGCGGCGGCGACCGGATGGACGGCGCCACGGGTCGCGCGGCGCATGGCCGAGCTGACCGCGGCGGGCGTGCTGTATTTCGACGTCGATTTCGCGATCGAGCGAATGGGCTACGGCGTGCGCGGCGCGCTGTGGCTGCGCGTGCGGCCCGCCGACCTGGACGCGGTGGGCCGCGCGATGGCCACGCATCCGGAGATCGTCTTCGCCGCCGCCACCACCGGGTCGTCCAACCTGTTCGCTTCGATCATCTGCCGTGACACCGCGGACCTCTACCGGTATGTGACCGAGCGGCTCGGCGCGCTGGCGGGGATCACCGACGTGGAGGTGACGCCTTCCCTGCGTGTGCTCAAACAGGCGCAGACGCTGCTGGACACCGACCGGATCGCGCTCGTGCGCTGATCGCCCGGAGTTCGCCGGGAGCGCGGCGGCGCGCGGGGCGCGTCGCTTGACTCGAACACCTGTTCGTCTAGGCTGGTCGCCGGAACTTGTCGGTGCCGCGCTCTACTGTAGGCGCCAACCACAGAAAGACTTACCCGTCGAAAAGGGGACCAGGACATGGCACCACAGGCGTACGACCGGGACAAGGCGCTCGAGCTCGCGCTGGCCCAGGTGGAGAAGAGCTTCGGCAAGGGCGCCGTCATGCGCCTCGGCGAGGAGGCGCGCCAGCCCATCTCGGTGATCCCCACCGGCTCGATCGCGCTCGACGTCGCGCTCGGCATCGGCGGCCTGCCGCGCGGCCGCGTCGTCGAGATCTACGGCCCGGAATCCTCGGGTAAGACCACCGTGGCGCTGCACGCGGTGGCCAACGCGCAGGCCGCGGGCGGGGTGGCGGCGTTCATCGACGCCGAGCACGCGCTCGATCCCGACTACGCCCGCAAGCTGGGCGTCGACACCGACGCGCTGCTCGTCTCCCAGCCCGATACGGGTGAGCAGGCGCTGGAGATCGCCGACATGCTGGTGCGCTCCGGCGCCATCGACATCATCGTCATCGACTCGGTGGCCGCGCTGGTGCCGCGCGCCGAGATCGAGGGCGAGATGGGTGACAGCCACGTCGGTCTGCAGGCCCGCCTGATGAGCCAGGCGCTGCGCAAGATGACCAGCGCGCTGAACAATTCCGGCACCACCGCCATCTTCATCAACCAGCTCCGCGAGAAGATCGGCGTGATGTTCGGCTCGCCGGAGACCACCACCGGCGGCAAGGCACTGAAGTTCTACGCGTCGGTGCGCCTGGACGTGCGCCGCATCGAGACGCTCAAGGACGGCAGCGACGCGGTGGGCAACCGCACCCGCGTGAAGGTCGTGAAGAACAAGGTCTCCCCGCCGTTCAAGCAGGCCGAGTTCGACATCCTCTACGGTCACGGCATCTCCAAGGAGGGTTCGCTCATCGACATGGGCGTCGAGCAGGGCTTCATCCGCAAGTCCGGCTCCTGGTACACCTACGAGGGCGATCAGCTCGGTCAGGGCAAGGAGAACGCCCGCAAGTTCCTGCTGGAGAACGTCGACGTCCGCGACGAGATCGAGAAGAAGATCAAGGAGAAGCTCGGCATCGGCGCCGACGTGACGGCCGATGCGGCCGCGGAGGTGCCCGCCGATTTCTGAGCCGACGCACAGCCGTCGCTCGCCCGGAACGGCTTCGTCCGGCTCCGGGCGGCCACGAGCCGACGCGGTGCAGGAGATGCGGCGCCGGCTGGAAGAACTCCTGTCCGCCTCCGGTTCGCCGGACGGCGCCCGGTCCCGCGGGCAGGATCACGAGCTCGTCCGGAGGGCCGAAGGTGATTCGGCCGCGCCGGACACCATGGGAACCCGGCCGGGCACATCCGATCCGCAGCGGGTGCGCTCGGCTGGGTCCCGTCGTCGTCACCGGGGAGCGCGGAGCGACTCGGCACCGGCCGACTCCGAAGCAGGATCGGCGGCTCCGCCAGCGGCCGGAGCCGAAGGCGGAACGGTCGAGCAGGCGAAGGAGGCGTGTCTGCGCCTGCTGGCCGTTCGCGCTCGCAGCCGTGCCGAGCTTGCTCAGCGGCTGGCCGCCAAGGGGTACTCGGCCGACGTGAGCGAACGGGCGCTCGATCGCCTCGGCGAAGTGGGGCTCGTCGACGACGCCGCCTTCGCCGAGCAATGGGTGCATTCCCGCCACACCTTCTCCGGTAAAGGCAAACAGGCGCTCGCGCAGGAACTCCGGCGCAAGGGCGTCGCGCAGTCGGATGCCGCGGCCGCTCTCGACGCGATCACCAGCGACGACGAGGAGGTCCGCGCCGCCGAGCTGGTCCGCCGCAAATTGCGTTCACTACCGCGAGACCTGGACCAGGACAAAACGATTCGCCGCCTCGTCGGCATGCTCGCCCGGCGGGGCTACGGCCAGTCCACGGCCTACCGGGTGGTCAAAGCCGAATTGGCCGCTCAGGGGCTCGAGGGCGACCTCGGCGAGTCCATCGATTGAACTCGAGCCCTGGATTCCGGTGATGGGGAGCCTTGCTCCGTCGGTCCCGGCGATGTCATCCACGGGCGGTCGTCCGACCGCGCCAACTCATGCCGTTCGTCGGCGGCACCCCGGCCGCACTGGAATCGACCCTCGTTACGGCTGCTGAAGTCCTACGTGGTCGTCACGAACCTCTGAATGGATCCGGCTCCGGTCGGACAGAGCCGTATCCCGCTCACAACTGCGCTCAACGCCGGTCGGCTGTGCGGGATACGGATGGTCGGTGTGCGGCTTCCCCTGCTCCGGG
Source organism: Nocardia beijingensis NBRC 16342 (assembly GCF_001612785.1). Classification (GTDB taxonomy): domain Bacteria; phylum Actinomycetota; class Actinomycetes; order Mycobacteriales; family Mycobacteriaceae; genus Nocardia; species Nocardia beijingensis. The sequence continues at coordinate 107,173 of NZ_BDBC01000054.1, read as the reverse complement.
CGGCGACTGCCACGATGGCGAGATCCCCGGTCTAGCGGAACCTCGGACGGCTTCGACGTTTTCGATCGTTTTGCTGATTGTCGCTGCTCGGACAGCCGATCGGGGCCCGGCCCGCGGCGGTCGAGGTCTGTACCCTTCGTACCGCCGCGGCGGAGGTGCAACGCTGCGCGGGTTTCGGGTGCGGCATAGTCGGTCTACACCTCTCCTGTGTCGGCGGATAGACCGGCGGCCTCGATGCCCGCCACGGCGGCGCGTTCGTCCTCCAGGGAGGTCGCGGCCCCCGTCGAGCCGACCGCGCCGAGAATGCCGCCCGCCGCGTCCCGGATGAAGACGCCGCCGGGCACGTCGAGGATGCGCCCTTCGGCGAGTGCCGCCACCGACGTGAAGAAGGCAGGCGCGGCCGCCGCGCGGCGGGCGATCTCGCGATTGGAGACGCCGAGGCCGAGTACTCCCCATGCCTTGGCGATCGCGATCTGTGGTCGTAATATGCCGGAGCCGTCCTGGCGTTGTAACGCCACGAGATGGCCGCCCGGATCCAGAACCGCCACCGTGAGCGGGTCGAACCCGTGCGCGGTGCCGTAGGCCAGCGCCTCGCTAACGATGAGCGTCGCGCGTTCCAGCGTGATCGAGGTCGTGGTAACCGTCATTTCCTACTCCTGTGTCGGGGAATTTCGGATTGCGTTGGCTGTAGGTCAGTGCCGCGAGCACGAGCCCGGCACCGGCGATCTGCGGCCAGGTGAGGTGTTCGGCGCCGGCCGCCACGGCGAACACCGCCGCCGCCACCGGCACCGCGAACATGAAGACCATCGTTTGCGCCGACCCCACCCTCCGCACGCCCCAATACCACGCCACCAGGCCGTAAATGGTCACGGCCAGCACGGAAAAGGCCAGCGAGACCACGGTCGTCCCGGAAAGCCCCGACAGATCGTGTGGCGCCGGTGCGGTTGCCGCGGGCAGCAATACCGCCGCGCCGATCGCCGAAGCCCACGCCGTGACCCGGAGGGGGCTGTGATCGACCAGCAAGGGACGGGTGACGACCGGATACGCGCCCCACAGCGCCGACGCGGCCACGGCGGCCAGGTCGCCGAGCGCGCGGTTCGGCGCCGCGTGGCCCGGCCCGCGGCCGAGGATCACCAGGACCGCACCGGCCATCGCGACGCAGGCGCCGACCAGCACGGCGGCGCGGACGTGCTCACCGGTCAGCCGCGCCAGCAGCGCGGTCCAGAACGGCGACAGCGCGATGAGGATGGCCGACTCGGTGACCGTGGTGAGCGCCACGGCCGCGCTGAACGCCAGCTGATACGCCACGATGCCGATCGCGGCCGACAGTGCCAGGCGCGGCCACCACCGGCGCGCGATGGCGGCGCTGCCCTCCACCGCGACGGCGCACCCGGCGGCCCCGCAACAAGTAGTAGGCGTCCGGGTTGGTGTTGACGAAAGGTCTTGTCGCCAAACCGAACTCGTCGACGTAGTGCAAGGTGCAGTGATGGTTTCCCGGAATCCGCATCGCACCGAGTTCTCCGTGGGCGCCGTCCCAGAACCGCCAGGTGCGGACCCGTCCGCCGGGGCGCGCCGTGCGCTCGTAGACGGTCACGTCCAGGCCGTGGCGTTGCAACTCGTAGGCGGCGGCCAGACCGCTCGCGCCTGCGCCGATCACCGCGACCCGGGCGGGGCCCGCGTCCCCGGCGCGGCGCAGTTCGCCGGGGAAGGAGAAGGACTCGTCGAACAGAAGGTCGGAGGTACGGCTGGTCATCGATCAACTCCCGCAGGTTCGAAGCACTGATGACCGTCCCACCGGTCGATACCGGGGATCGGCGTATGCCTACGAGATTGAACGGACGCCTGCGCGGGCACGAGTGTTGCGCTCAGCTCGAGCGCAACACTCCGGCCCCGCGATCCGTGCCTTGCGGTATTGCCGCGCGGTAACCATTTCGCTTGCGCGGCAACGCTTCAGGGTTTGTGGCCGAGGTCGACGCCGGGCGCGGCGTCGGTGATGACCGAGTCGGCGGCGACGACCGCGCCGCCGCCCTTGCCGCGTTTGCGTGCCCGCAGCCGCCGCTCCAGCTTGGTCGCCACCAGCGTCAGCGCGCTGTTGAGCGCGATCATGACGATCGCGATGACGATCAACGCCGGGATGGTGTTCTGTTCGGCCGCGCCCAGCTGCTGGCCGGAGCGCACGATTTCGACGTAGGTGATCTGGTAGCCGAGCGCCGAGTCCTTGAGCGCGACCACCATCTGCGAGACCAGCGCGGGCAGCATGGCCGTGATCGCCTGCGGCAGCAGGATCAACCGCATCAACTGGTTCTTGCGCAGGCCCAGCGCGACGGCCGCCTCGGTCTGCCCCTTCGGCAGCGAGCGGATGCCCGCGCGCACAATCTCCGCGATGACCGAGCCGTTGTAGACGGTCAGCGCGGTGACCACCGCGGCGAGCGCGAGATCCTCCGACTCGAACAGGTCGTACTCGGAGTACACCGCGAACAGGAAGATCATCAGGATCAGCACGGGGATGGCGCGCGCCACCTCGACGACGGTTCCCGCGATCCAGCGCACGACGCGATGGTCCGACAGCCGCAGGATGCCGAAGATCATGCCGACGATCAGCGCCAGCACGATGGACAGCAGCGCGGCGACGACCGTGCCGCGCAGGCCGGGCAGCAGGTAGGTCGACCAGACCTCCGCCTCCAGGAACGGCTTCCATTTCTCCGCGGTGAACTGCCCTTTGTCGGCGAAACCGCGATAGAGGACCCACCCCGCCCCGGCCACGGCGACCACGACCAGCAGCGAGTAGACGTTGTTGCGCAGCCGCGCCTTCGGGCCCGGCGCGTCGAACAGGACCGAAGCGCCTGCGCTCATCGGGCCACCTCGTATCTCTTGGCCAGCCAGCCGAAGAACAGGCCGGTCGGCAGGGTCAGGATCACGAAGCCCAGCGCGAAGATCGCGCCGATCGCCAGGACCGCGGCCTCGGTCTCGGTCATCTCCGCCATCAGGGTGGCCGCTTCGGCGACGCCGATCGCCGAGGCGATGGTGGAGTTCTTGGTCAGCGCGATCAACACGCTGCCGAGCGGGGCGATCACCGAACGGAATGCCTGCGGCAACACGACCAGCCGCAGGTTCTGCAAGAAGCCGAACCCGAGCGAGCGGCCCGCCTCGGACTGGCCCATCGGCACCGTGTTGATGCCCGCGCGCAGCGACTCGCAGACGAAGGAGGCGGTGTAGATGCTCAGGCCGACGACCGCGAAGCGGAAGTTGTTCTGCGCCAGCGAGTCCGGCCCCTCACCGGCGAGGCGCCAGCCCATCGTCGTGTAGAGGCCCAGCGACATGAACACGATGATCAGCGTGAGCGGGGTGTTGCGGAAGATGGTGACGTAGGCGGTGCCGACCCAGCGGGCGACCGGCACGGGAGACACGCGCAGCGCCGCGACGACGGTGCCGAGGATCAGCGCGCCGACCGCGGACAGCGCGGTCAGCTGAATGGTCACCCAGAAGGCTTCGAGGATTTGGCTGTCGTACCTCGAGATCAGGTCGAACACGGCGGTCGCGTTCCTCCGATCGGGTCGCGATGGTCAGGATTGGTGCGGCGGGTGGCCCGGCCCCTGTGGGGGACGGGCCACCCGTGCCGGGCGGACGATTCGGAGGCTCAGTACCGGTTCACCGTCGGCGGCTGCGGGGCCTGGTAGCCCGACGCGCCCACGGTCGAGTCGAACGCCTTCTTCCAGGAACCGTCGGCGATCATCGCCTCGATCGCGTCGTTGATCTTGTCGCGCAGTTCCTTGTCGCCCTTCTTCAACCCGATGCCGTAGTTCTCGGTGGTGAACGGCTTGCCGACGACCTTGAACGCGCCGCTGCTCTGCGCCGCGTATCCGGCCAGGATGATGTCGTCGGTGGTCACCGCGTCCCAGGAACCCGCGCGCAGCCCCTCGAGGCACAGCGAGTAGGTGTCGTTGGTCTGCAACTGCGTGTCGGGGTAGTTCTTCTCGATGTTCTGCGCCGGGGTGGAGCCCTTCACCGAGCAGACCTTCTTGCCCTTCAGATTGTCCGGGCCGTTGATGTCGGTGTTGTCGGCGCGCACCAGCAGCGACTGTCCCGCGACGTAGTACGGACCGGCGAAGTCGACCTTCTCCTTGCGCTTGTCGCTGATCGAGTAGGTGGCGACGATGTAGTCGACCTGCCCGTTCTCGATCAGGGTCTCGCGCTGCGGCGACGGCGCCTCCTTGAACGTGATGTCGTTCGGCTGCACCCCCAGTTTCCCGGCGACGTACTTGGCCACCTCGACATCGAAGCCGCTGTAGGACCCGTCCTTGTTCCGCAGGCCAAGGCCCGGCTGGTCGAACTTGATGCCGATGGTGAGCTTGCCGTCCTTGGCGTGATCCAGGGCGGATTTGTCGCTGCCGCCGCCACACGCGGTGGCGGTCGCGGCGGCGAGTGTCAGGGCGATCGCCCCGACGCCGATGCGCAGAGCGCGATTGATCCTCATCGAGTTCCTTCTCCCTATCCAGTGGGTGTGCTGGCCGCTGTGTCCGGCAGGTCAGTGGCTCAAGATCTTGCCCAGGAAGTCCTTCGCACGCTCGGACTTCGGGGCGGTGAAGAAGGCGTCCGGCGCCGCGTCCTCCACCACCTGGCCGTCGGCCATGAACAGCACCCGATTCCCCGCGCGGCGCGCGAAGCCCATCTCGTGGGTGACGACCAGCATCGTCATCCCGTCCTTGGCCAGCGACACCATGACCTCGAGCACCTCGTTGACCATCTCCGGGTCCAGGGCGGAGGTCGGCTCGTCGAACAGCATCACCTTCGGGCTCATCGCCAGCGCCCTGGCGATGGCGACGCGCTGCTGCTGGCCGCCGGACAGCTGCGCCGGGTACTTGTCGGCCTGATCGGCGATGCCGACCCGGTCGAGCAGTTCCATGGCGCGTGTCCGAGCGTCGTCCTTCTTGACCTTGCGGACCTTGACCGGCGCGAGCATGACGTTCTCGAGGATGGTCTTGTGCGCGAAGAGGTTGAAGGACTGGAAGACCATGCCCACGTCGGCGCGCAGCGCGGCCAGCGCGCGGCCCTCGGCGGGCAGCGGGGTCCCGTCGATGGCGATGTCGCCGGAATCGATCGGCTCCAGCCGGTTGATGGTGCGACACAGCGTCGACTTGCCGGAGCCGGACGGCCCCAGCACGATGACGACCTGGCCCTTGGGGACCTCGAGATTGATGTCCTTCAGCACGTGCAGGTCGCCGAAGTGTTTGTCCACGTTGCGCATCAAGATCATCGGCGGCGCGCTGGTGGCGGCGCTGACGTCCCCGGCAGAGGCGTCCCCGGTCGTGCCGGGAGCGGCGGCGTCGTCGGTCATGGTCATGACCTTAGGCAAAAATCGGAAATTTGCCCGACTTTCGGCGACACACCCTCTCGCCACGCCGATTCGACATGTGCGCGTAACTTCGCGGGTCCTCCGGCTTCGGCCGCGGACCGCCCCCCGAGCCTGGGCAGATGCCCGCGAAAGCGACCGGAGGCCGCCCCGTACCCTGGACGGGTGGATTCGATCGGACAGGCAGTGTTGGCTCCCGCGCCCGCCGAGGGCACAGCACGCAGTTACGAGGTCCGCACCTTCGGTTGCCAGATGAACGTGCACGATTCCGAACGCTTGTCGGGTTTGCTGGAGGACGCGGGCTACGTGAAGGCCGCGCCCGGCGCGCAGGCCGACCTCGTCGTCTTCAACACCTGCGCGGTGCGCGAGAACGCCGACAACAAGCTCTACGGCACGCTCGGGCACCTGGCGCCCATCAAGGCGAGCCGTCCCGGCATGCAGATCGCCGTCGGCGGCTGCCTGGCGCAGAAGGACCGCGACGTCGTGGTGCGCAAGGCGCCGTGGGTGGACGTGGTCTTCGGCACCCACAACATCGGTTCGCTGCCGGTGTTGCTGGAGCGGGCTCGGCACAACAGGGAAGCCCAGGTGGAGATCCTGGAGTCGCTGGAGGCGTTCCCGTCCACCCTGCCCGCCAGGCGCGAATCCGCTTACGCGGGATGGGTTTCCATCTCGGTCGGCTGCAACAACACCTGCACCTTCTGCATCGTGCCTTCGCTGCGCGGCAAGGAGGTCGACCGCCGCCCCGGCGACGTACTCGCCGAGGTGCGGGCGCTGGTGGACCAAGGCGTGCTCGAGGTGACGCTGCTCGGCCAGAACGTGAACTCCTACGGCGCCTCGTTCGCCGACCCGGACGAGCCCCGCGACCGCGGCGCGTTCGCCAAGCTGCTGCGCGCGTGCGGGCACATCGACGGCTTGGAGCGGGTCCGCTTCACCTCGCCGCATCCGGCGGAGTTCACCGACGACGTGATCGAGGCCATGGCCGAGACCCCGAACATCTGCCCGCAGCTGCACATGCCGCTGCAGTCGGGTTCGGACCGGGTGCTCAAGGCGATGCGCCGTTCCTACCGCAAGGCCCGCTACCTCGGCATCATCGACAAGGTGCGCGCCGCGATGCCGCACGCCGCGATCACCACCGACATCATCGTCGGCTTCCCCGGGGAGACCGAGGAAGACTTCCAGCAGACCCTGGACGTGGTCCGGCAGGCGCGTTTCACCAGCGCGTTCACCTTCCAGTACTCCAAGCGGCCCGGCACGCCCGCCGCCGAGATGCCCGGCCAGCTGCCCAAGGCCGTCGTCCAGGAGCGCTATGACCGGCTCATCGCGTTGCAGGAGGAGATCTCCCTGGCTGCCAACCAGGAGCTGGTCGGCGCCGAGGTGGAATTGCTGGTAGCCGAGGGCGCGGGCAAGAAGAACGCCGCCACCGCGCGGATGAGCGGACGCGCCCGCGACGGCAGGCTGGTGCACTTCCGCCCGGGCGGCACGGCCGAGCCGATCCGCCCCGGCGACCTGGTCACGGTGGACATCACCGCCGCGGCGCCGCACCACCTGGTCGCCGATTCCGCGATCAAGACCCACCGCCGCACCCGCGCCGGTGACGCGCACGAGCGCGGCGTCATGCCGAAGACCGCGCCGATCGGCGTGGGGCTCGGGTTGCCCCGCATCGGCGCGCCCGCCCCCGAACCGGCGGCCGCTGGCTGCTCGACCGGCTGCGGCGAATGACCAGGAACGCGGACGACGATGACGACGTCACCCGTGGCGTCGAAGGGTCTGCCGCGTCCGGTGACGACCAGCCCGGCGCGTCCGCGGCGACGCCGGGGCGCGAGCAGGCGCGCCCCGCTGGAGACGAACGAAACGAGGACTCAGTGAGCTCGGTCGAGAGCACCAGCGACTTCGAACAGTTCCGCGACGATCTGGACGCCGTCGAGCGCAAGATCGCCGGTGAGATCGATCCGGGCGTCCGCGCGATGGTGGTGGCAGGCGCGGTGTTCCTGCTGCTGGCCTCGCTGGTGCTGCCGCACGCGGGCGCGGCACGCGGCTTCGACGTGCTGCTGAACACCGATGTCGCGCGGGCCGAGCACATCGGGCTGCCCTCGCGGATCTACGTGTGGTTCGTCGTGGTGTTCGGCATCGGGTTCTCGATGCTGGCGCTGATGACCCGCCGCTGGGTGCTGGCGTGGATCGCGGTCGCGGGCAGCGCCGTCGCGAGCGTGTTCGGCGTGCTGTCCATCTGGCACCGCCAGACGCCGGGACTGGGCAACTACATCGGCGCGGGCCCCGGCATCGGCCTGATCCTCGGCGCCATCGTGACCGTCGTGCTCACCTTCCACTGGATCCGCGTGGTGTGGAGCCGCACCGCGCTGCACCTGGCCGCCGAGGAGCAGCGCCGCAACGCCGCCGCGGCGGCGGAGGAACGCGACCGCCGTCGCCTCATGGGCGATTCCTGACCAGTCCTGACCAGCTGTCGTCAGCCTCGGCCACATCCTCGGAACACGACACGGTCGCCGTAACCTCTCGCTCGAGAGTGTTGCGACGACCGTGTGAGATCGGGCGGGGCCGCTGTTCGTGCCGAGAGGGCCGATATCTCAGCGGTTGCTGACGGCGCCCTCGGCGGCCTCGGCCCACTCCCGCCACTGCTTGGCCTGTTCGAGCGCCTTCTCCGCGTCCCGAGCCTTGCCCGCGGCCTGCGCCTTCGCGGCCTGCTCCTCGAACTGCGCCACGCGCTCACGGAACTGGGCGGCGCGGGCCATCGCCTCCGGGTCGGTGCGCCGCCACTGCGCGTCGACGGCGTCGCGCACGCGCTTCTCGATCGCCCGCAGCTTGCCTTCCAGTTCCTGCATGCGCTCGCGCGGCACCTTGCCGATGGCGTCCCACTTCTCCTGGAGCTCGCGCAGCGCACTGCGGGCTGTTTCCAGGTCGGCGGACGGATCGATGAAGGCGTAGGCGTTCAGCAGTTCCTCCTTGGCGGCGGCGTTGTGCTCGAACTCGGCGTCGCGCTCGGAGACCGCGGCGTTGCGCGCGGCGAAGAAGACGTCCTGCGCGCTCTTGAAGCGTCGCCACAGCGCCTCGTCGGCCTCGCGCGGCGCGCGGCCCGCTGCCTTCCACTCGGTGAGCAGGTCGCGGAAGACGCTCGCGGTGCCCACCCAGTCGGTGGAGCCGGACAGCTCCTCGGCCTGCACGCAGAGTTCTTCCTTGCGCGCCTTCGCGGCGGCGCGTTCGCGATCCAGCTCGGCGAAGTGCGCGCCGCGGCGCCGGTTGAACGCCTCGCGCGCCTTGGAGTAGCGCTTCCACAGCGCGTCGTCGACCTTGCGGTCCACGCCGCGGATGGACTTCCACTCGTCGAGGATCTCGCGCAACCGATCGCCCGCGGCCTTCCACTGGGTGGACTCGGCGGCGATCTTCTCCGCCTCGGCGGCCAGCGCCTCCTTGCGCTCGGTGTGCTCGTGCCTGGCGCGCTCCTTCTCTTCCTTCGCGTGCGCGGCGGCTTCCTCGGAGTGTTCGGCGATGGCTTGCAGGCGGCGGGCCAGGCCCTCGATGTCGCCGATGACGGCGGCGGTCGGCAGCGACTCGGCGAGCGCGACGGCGGCGGCCTTGGTCTTGCGCGCGTCCGCGCCAGCGGCCAGCCTGGCCTCCAGCAGGGCGACCTCGGTGGCCAGATCGTCGAACCGGCGGCCGAAGTGGGCCAGGCCCTCCGCGGCGTCACCGGCCTGCCACGAGCCGACCTGGCGTTCGCCCTCGGCGGTCTTCACCCAGGCGGTGCCGTCCTCGTCGACCCGGCCCCACAGGCTCGGATCGGAGACGGTGGGCACGACGACGGGATGGGGATGCTGCTGGGCCGGGCCCGGGGCGGGTTTGACCGCGTGCGGTTTGGGCGGTTGAATCGAGCGGCCCGGTTTCGGGGCACCGGAAGAACGGGGCATCTTGCCGGGGCCGGCTTTCGCGGTTCCGTTGCTGTCGGTCATTTTTCCTCGTCCCTGCCGCGCGTCACGGCTGCCTGGTTACGCCCTAGCTCATCCCATTCAACCCGGTCCGAGCCCTTGTGACCATCGATCCACGCCTTCCCACGGAGGAATCCCGGGGATTCCAACCCCTGATGACCTGGGTTGTAGCTCCTCGAACACTATCAATCCTGGCGGTGTTTCCGGCAGAGACACTCGAAGCCGGGCGGCGCCGGTGCTCCGGGCAACGACTACGGTTACGACGTGTTCTCCGTCGCCGCCCTCGTCCCTTCGCCGCCCGTGCTGGTTCCCGAACTGTGCGGCGGCCGGACGGACACGGCGGGACCAGGGGATTCGGACCCGCGCGCGGTGCTGCGGTCGGCGGTGCTCGACACCGTGCGCGCCCTCGCGGCCGTGACGGGCCGCTGGACGGTGGTCGGCGTCGGTGCGGACGACCGCACGTTCGGTCCCGATACCGCAGGCACGTTCCGTGGCTTCGGCGTTGACGTGCGGGTCGGCCTCTCCCGTGCCGCGGTCGCCGGGGGGAGCCCGGCCGATGCCGGGTTGCCGCTGGCCGTGCTGATCGGCGCGTGGTTGCGCGGGCAGGTGGCCCCCGACGCCGTCGCCGAGGCGAGCATCGTCGCCGCGGGCGCACCCGCGCAGCATTGCCAGGAGTACGGGGCGAAGCTGCGGGCGGAGCTGGACGGCGACGACGAGCCGCGCGGTGTGCTGGTCGTCGCCGACGGGGCGGCGACGCTGTCCGTCAAGGCCCCCGGCTATCTCGACGAACGGGCGCGTCCGGTGCAGGATCGGCTCGACCAGGCGCTGAGCACCGGTGATCGCGCCGCGCTGCGGGCACTCGACCCCGAGTTGTGCGCCGACCTGGGCGTGGCGGGCCGCCCGGCCTATCAGGTGCTGGCCGGACTGTTCCGCACCGACCCCCTGGTGCAGACGCGGTACCGCGCCGCTCCGTTCGGCGTCGGCTACCACGTGAGCCTCTGGCGGCCCGCGGGAGACGACGCGCCGTGACGGACCCCGCCATCACTCCGATCGCGGTCGTCGGCCCCACCGCGACCGGCAAATCCGACCTCGCGCTCGACCTGGCCGAACGACTCGGCGGCGAGATCGTGAACATCGACGCCATGCAGCTGTACCGCGGCATGGACATCGGCACCGCAAAGCTGCCCGTAGCGCAGCGCCGCGGCATCCCGCACCACCAGCTCGACGTGCTCGCGGTGACCGACACCGCGTCCGTGGCCGCGTATCAGGCGGCGGCGAGCGCGGACGTCGTCGCGATCATGGGGCGCGGCCGGGTGCCCGTCATCGTGGGCGGCTCGATGATGTACGTCCAGGCGCTGCTGGACCAATGGGAGTTCCCGGCCACCGATCCGGCCGTGCGGGCGCGGTGGGAGGCGGTGCTCGCCGAGCAGGGCGTCGCGGCCGTGCACGCGGCGCTGCGCGCGGCCGATCCGGCGGCCGCGGCCACCATCCTGCCCACCGACGGGCGCCGCATGGTGCGTGCGCTCGAGGTCGTGGAACTCACCGGACGGCCGTTCGCCGCCTCCGCGCCGACCATCGGGCAGCCACGCTGGGGCACCGTCATCATCGGCGTCGACCGGGAGACCGCGGCGCTGGACGCGCGCATCGAGCGGCGCACCGCGGCCATGTTCGACGGCGGGCTGGTCGAGGAGGTGCTGGGCCTGATCGAGCGCGGCTTGCGGGAGGGCGTCACGGCCCGCCGCGCGATCGGCTACGCGCAAATCCTGGCCTATTTGGACAACGAATACGACCTGAACCACGCTCAGGAACGCACCCTGATCGGCACCCGGCGCTACGTGCGCAGGCAACGCTCCTGGTTCCGGCGCGATCCCCGGGTGCGGTGGGTGGACGGCGCCGCCCCGGACGCGGCCGCGACGGCGCTGGCCCTGCTCGACGAGAAAGAACGGACTTCGCAGTGACCCGACGTGTGAGCACGCGCAACGCCTCCGTCCAGGTGTGGCAGGCCTACCTCAACAACCGCACCAAACGTCATCGCGACGGTCGTTTCCTGGTGCAGGGGGTCCGTCCGATCACGCAGGCCTTGGCCAACGACTGGCCGCTGGAGACGCTGCTGTACCGCCTCGGCGGCCCCGAGCTGTCCGGCTGGGCGCGTGAAGTGCTGGACACCAGCGGCGTGCCGCAGGTCGGTCTCGTGCCCGAGCTGATGGCCGAGCTCGGCGAGAAGGCCGGCGGGATACCGGAACTGGTGGCGGTCGCGGAGTCGCGTCAGCCCGAGCTGGAGACCTTCGAACCGGGTGAGCCTGGTGAGGACGCGCCGGTGGTCGTGGTGTTCGACCGGCCCAACTCGCCGGGCAACCTCGGCACGCTGATCCGTTCGGCCGACGCGTTCGGCGCCAGCGGCGTCATCGTCACCGGGCACGGCGCCGACCAGTACGACCCCCAAGCGGTGCGCGCGTCGACCGGTTCGCTGTTCGCCGTGCCGGTGATCCGCGCCGCCGGGCCGGCGCAGGTGCTGGAGTTCCGCAACCGGCAGATCCGCCGTGGCATCCCCACCCGCATCGTCGGCACGGACGAGCACGGCAGCCACGCCGCCTACGACTACGACTTCACCGACGCGACCGTGCTCGTCGTCGGCAACGAGACCAGCGGCATGAGCGCCGCCTGGCAGACGGCCTGCGACGACCTGGTACACATCCCGATGGGTGGCACGGCCAGCTCGCTGGGCGCGCCGTCGGCGGCCGCGGTGGCGCTCTACGAAATTTCCCGGCAGCGCCGGACGTTTGCCAAGTGACGACGAGACAGGGAGACATCGCACGTGCCGGACATCGAGTTCACCAAGGGCCATGGCACCGAAAACGATTTCGTGGTGCTGCCGGACCCGCAAGCCGGCCTCGCGCTGACCGCCGAGCAGGTCGGCGCGCTGTGTGATCGCAGGCGCGGGCTCGGCGCGGACGGCGTGCTGCGGGTCGCGCGGGCCGGTGCCCTGCGGGACGCCGGTGTGCTCGCGGAGCTTCCCGACGGTGTCGAGGCCGACGACTGGTTCATGGACTACCGCAATGCCGACGGCTCGATCGCCGAGATGTGCGGCAACGGCGTGCGCGTGTTCGCGCACTACCTGCACGCGTCGGGACTGGAGACCCGCGACAGCTTCGTCGTCGGCAGCCGCGCGGGGGCGCGTCCGGTCACCGTGCATGCCGGGAACTCGGTCACCGGGGATGTCACCGTCGGCATGGGCCGGGTGCGCGAACTCGGCCCGTCCACCGCGACCATCGCGGGCTGGGCACTGCCTGGCATCGGCATCGACGTCGGCAATCCGCATCTGGCCTGCGTCGATCCGGGCATGTCCGCGGACGCGCTCGGCAAGCTCGACCTGACCGTGCCGCCCGGCTTCGATCCGGACCTGTTCCCGCACGGGGTGAACGTGGAGATCGTCACGGCGCTGGACGGGGAGGCGTCGGTCGACATGCGGGTCTACGAGCGCGGGGTGGGCGAAACGCGTTCCTGCGGAACGGGAACCGTCGCCGCGGCCGCCGCGGCGCTGGCCGCCGACGGCTTCCGGATCGCGGAGGATTCCGGCCGGGTGACCGTCCGGGTGCCGGGCGGTGAACTGACCGTCGGACTCGAGCGCGGCTCGGCGTGGCTGCGCGGGCCTTCGGTGCTGCTGGCCGCGGGCCGCATCGCCGGATCCTGGTGGGAGGGCCGGTAGCGGTGTCGCGCCCCGGATAACCGGGTGCGTGCTGCGGTGATGTCGTGGCAGCATGGATGGTGTATGAGGAAATCAGAGACGTATGAATTCACTCCGGCGGACGCGAACGACCGCGCCGCCGATGCGGTCGACGACGCGGAGTCCGGCGACGACGCGGTGACCGGCGACGTCGTCGCGGAGCACCGGGCACGGATGCGGCGTTCGGGCTGGTCGGCCGATCCCACCACGGGTGAACTCCAGTTGGAGGACCGCAGCTCGCTGCGCCGCGTCGCGGGCCTGTCCACCGAGCTCACCGACATCACCGAGGTCGAGTATCGGCAGCTGCGCCTGGAGCGCGTCGTGCTGGTCGGGGTCTGGACCACGGGAACCGCCACGCAGGCCGAGGCCAGCATGGCCGAGCTGGCCGCGCTCGCCGAGACCGCGGGCTCCGAGGTGCTCGAAGCGCTGATCCAGCGCCGCGACCGGCCGGATCCGGCCACCTACATCGGCTCCGGCAAGGCCGAGGAGCTGCGCTCGGTGGTGCTGGAGACCGGCGCGGACACCGTCATCTGCGACGGTGAGCTGACCCCCGCCCAGCTGACCGCCTTGGAGAAGGTGGTGAAGGTCAAGGTGGTCGACCGGACCGCGTTGATCCTGGACATCTTCGCGCAGCACGCCACCTCCAGGGAGGGCAAGGCGCAGGTCTCGCTGGCCCAGATGGAGTACATGCTGCCCCGGCTGCGCGGCTGGGGTGAGTCGATGTCCCGGCAGGCCGGTGGCCGCGCCGGCAGCAACGGCGGCGTCGGTTTGCGCGGTCCCGGTGAGACCAAGATCGAGACCGATCGCCGCCGCATCCGCGAGCGCATGGCCAAACTGCGCCGGGATATCCGCGAGATGAAGACCGCGCGCGACACCATGCGGGCGCGCCGCACCTCCAGCGGCGTTCCTTCCGTCGCGATCGTCGGTTACACCAACGCGGGGAAGTCCAGCTTGATGAACAAGCTCACCGGCTCCGGCGTGCTGGTCCAGGACGCGCTGTTCGCCACCCTCGATCCGACCACCCGCAGGGCCGAGCTGGACGACGGGCGCGAGGTCGTCTTCACCGACACCGTCGGCTTCGTGCGGCACCTGCCGACCCAGCTGGTCGAGGCGTTCCGCTCCACCTTGGAGGAGGTGACCGGCGCCGACCTGCTGCTGCACGTGGTGGACGGCTCCGACGCGCTGCCCGCCGAGCAGATCAAGGCGGTCCGCGAGGTGATCACCGATGTGATCAAGGAATCCGGCACGCCCGCCCCGCCCGAGCTGCTGGTGGTGAACAAGACCGACGCCATGGGGCCGACCGAGCTCACCAACCTGCGTGCGCTGTTGCCCGACGCGTCGTTCGTCTCCGCGCACAGCGGCGACGGCATCGACGCGCTGCGCGAGCGGCTCGCCGAGCTGCTCGGCGGCTTGGACGTGGAGATCAGCGTGCTGTTGCCGTACACGCGCGGTGACCTGCTCGCCCGCATCCACGCCGACGGCCGCATTCTGGGCTCGGACCATGAGGAGGGCGGAACCCGCGTTCGCGCGCGCGTCCCGCACGCTCTCGCCGCCGCCCTGTCGGAGTACGCGCACGCGGGGACCGACGATACGCAGGAGTAGGCGAGGCACAGCGGCGAGGGCTCGGTGTGTCCTCAGGCCTTCGACTTCGGGGCGGCGGTATCCCATCCCGGAGTTCACGCCCCACCCGGACGCGCAGCACCCTACGAGCGGTGACCGGGTCGGCAGCACCATGTCGCCACGAGCGAAGGCCGCGCTCATCGCCTTCCGCGTGCCCGAGCCGCGGCAGCCCGGCCCTTCGCGACGGGGTTGCCGGAGCGGCGAATGAGCTGGTCGATCGACCCCATCGGGCGTGTCGCGGGGGCGACGCGCACATCCGGTGCGACGCAGTCGATTTCGTTGCGCTATCGTCATCGGATCGACATCAGGAGGGTTCATGTCGGACGCCAGCTCCGATCCCGGCACTCGGCGCTCCGGCGCCGCGAACAGCGCAGATGCGGCGCTCACCGATGGCGCGCCGCTGTCGGTTTCGCTGACCGACACCGATCTGCGGGTGATCGACACCGTGCTGGCGCCGCTGCGCGCCTGGACCAGCCCGCGCTTCTATGGCCTGGAGAACATCCCGGCCGACGGCCCGGTGCTGCTGGTCGGTAACCACAATCTGCTGGGCGGCATCGACGCCCCGCTGCTGCTGCCCGAGGTGCTGCGCCGCCGCGGCCGTCTCATCCGCGGTCTCGCGGAGAACGTGCTGATCAACGTGCCCGGCGTCCGTCACCTGCTGCACCACTACGGCGCGGTGCGCGGAACGCGGTCCAACTGCCTGTCCCTGCTCCGGCGCGGCGAGGCCGTGATGGTGTTCCCCGGCGGCGGCCGGGAGGCGGTCCGCCGCAAGAACGAGAAGTACCTGCTGAAGTGGGAAGGCCGCAGCGGTTTCGCGCGCATGGCCATCGAGGCGGGCGCGCCCATCGTCCCGGTCGCGATGATCGGCGTCGACGACGCGTACGACATCGTGGTCGACGGCGACCATCCGCTCCTGCGCCCGCTGCGCTGGACCGTGGAAGCGCTCGGTCTCAGCCGCGACCTCACGCCGCCGCTGATCCGGGGCGTCGGCCCCACCGTCATCCCACGCCCGGAGCGCTTCTACTTCTCCGCGGGCGCGCCCATCGACCCGGCGCCCTGGCGCGATGCGGGCGACATACACGCCGCCACCTTGGAATTCCGCGACGTGGTGCGCAAAGCGCTGGAGGAGGAGATGAACTTCCTCTTCGCCGAACGGGAGCGCGACGAAGGCCGCACCCTGGTGGGCCGGTTGCGCGGCTGGCTGAAACGCTGACACCCGGCTCGGTGAGCAGCGGCCGGTCGGCGATCCGACGCGGCGCCGGAATCTCGCTCACCAGCGCAGGACGGCCTCTGTTTCGCCGTCGACGAGTTCTCCCGTGGGTTCGAAGCCCAGCGAGCGATAAAAGCCTTCCGGGCTGCCCGGCCCGCGGCCGTAACTGGTGTAGAGCGCGTTGGTACCGCGCCGCTTCAGGTGTGCCACCAGGCTATCGATCGCACGGCGGCCATACCCTTTGCCCTGGTGCGGTCCGGCGATCATGAAGCGCCACAGGGATACACCCGGTTCGTCGGGGTCCATGCCCAGGTCGAGCATGAGGAAGCCGACCGGCTCGGCGCCGACGTAGATACCGCGAAACCAAGCGGCATCACAGAAGTGCGCTTCGGCGATCGATATGCCGTTGTCGGCCACCATCATGCGCTGCTCCGGCGACAGCGTCTCGCTGAGTTTGCACACCTCGTACACGGTCTCCGCGGTGATCCTGCGCAGATCCACGGTGGGCTCGGCGACGGCTGAAGGACTCATCCGCTCTTGGTACCCGAGCGCCGCACGAGGGTTCAACGCAATTTGTGAACTACTCGCGGTGTCCGGCGCGCTGACGGGCTGCCGGGTTCGGCGAACCTCGGTTCCAACCGGCGGCGCCGCGGACCCACCGCGCGCCGCCTGCCGCGTGCGGTGTCGTGCTGCCTCGGAGGTTCCGCCGCGTTTGCCGGAAATCTCGTCCGCTGATCTGTAGGCGTTCCGCCGCTCCTGGTGAGACCATGGTTCCGGCCCCAGAAGTGAACAGGGATTCTCGCTCCGGGTACGGTATGGGGCAACGACTGGTCGGTGTGGACCGGCCGGTGTGGTCACTAGGAGGTTGGCGTGGAACGCACACTGTTCGAACCCGAGCACGAACTGTTCCGGGAGTCGTTCCGCAAGTTTCTCGATCAGCACGTCGCGCCGAATCACGCGAAGTGGGAGGAGCAGGGCATCGTCGACCGGGAGGTCTGGCTCGAGGCGGGCAAGCAGGGCTTCCTCGGCATGGCCATGCCGGAGCAGTACGGCGGCGGCGGGGTGAAGGACTTCCGCTACAACGCCATCGTCTCGGAGGAGTGCGTGCGCGGCCAGTACTCCGGTCTCGGCTTCTCGCTGCACAACGATGTGATCGCGCCTTATCTGCTCGAGCTGGCCAACGACGAGCAGAAGCAGCGCTGGTTGCCCGGCTTCTGCGCGGGCGAGATCATCACCGCGATCGCGATGACCGAGCCGGGCACCGGTTCGGACCTGCAGGGCATCAAGACCCGCGCGGTGCGCGACGGGGACGACTGGATCCTCAACGGCGCCAAGACCTTCATCACCAACGGCATCAACTCCGACATCGTGATCGTGGTCGCGCAGACCGACCCGGAGAAGGGGGCGATGGGCTTCAGCCTGTTCGTGGTCGAGCGCGGCATGCCCGGTTTCGAGCGCGGCCGCAACCTGGACAAGCTCGGCCTCAAGGCCCAGGACACCGCCGAGCTGAGCTTCACCGACGTGCGCGTGCCCGGCAAGAACCTGCTCGGCACCGAGGGGATGGGCTTCATCCACCTCATGCAGAACCTGCCGCAGGAACGCCTGTCGATCGCCGTCATGGCGGCGGCGGCCATGGAGTCCTGCCTGGACATGACCGTGCAGTACGTCCGCGACCGCAAGGCGTTCGGCAAGCCGATCGGCGCGCTGCAGAACACCCGCTTCGTGCTCGCCGAACTGGCCACCAAGACCACCGCGGTGCGCCTGATGGTGGACAAGTTCATCGAACTGCTCAACGAGAGCAAGCTGACCGCGGAGGACGCGGCGATGGCCAAGTGGTGGAGCACCGAGGAGCAGCTCGACCTGATCAACCGCTGCCTGCAACTGCACGGCGGCTACGGCTACATGAAGGAATACCCGATCGCCAAGGCCTACATGGACGCCCGCATCCAGACCATCTACGGCGGCACCACCGAGATCATGAAGGAGATCATCGGGCGCAGCCTCAAGCTCGCCTGATCACACGAGTTCCGGCTCGGGCCGACAGCCGGCGTCGGCCCGGGTTGCGGCACAATCGCCTCCCGAGGTGATGACGGACCCGTCGTCCGCCGGTCGCCCGGAGTGGAGGAGTGGCGATGCCGAGTCTGGCCAACCAGGTCGTGCGCGGGTACTTGAAGGCGACCCGGGCCAATCGCGTGTTCATCGATGCCGACGCGGCGCGCAGGCGGGTCCTCGATCGGAGCGTGCGGCCTCGCAACTACGGTCCGCCGCGGCGGCTGCGCGCGGATGTGGACATGGCGGTGGAACGCCGGGACGGCTGGCCGGTCTACACCCTCACGCCGCGCGGGCGCGCGCCGCGGGGAAGCGTCGTGTACGCGCACGGCGGCGGCTGGGTGCACGAGATCGCGCCGCAGCACTGGGCGCTCTGCGCGGCGGTCGCCGCGGAAGCCGGTGCGGCCGTGACGGTGCCGATCTACCCGCTGATTCCGTTCGGGACGGCAGGGCAGGTCGTCGCGGGCTTCGCGGAACTGGTGCTCGCCCACCGAGAGACCTACGGAAATGTCTGCCTAGCAGGGGATTCCGCCGGTGGGCAGATCGCGCTGTCGGCCGCGGTGATCCTGCGGGACGAGCACGACGTGCGGCTGCCCGGCACGGTGCTCATCGCACCCGCGCTCGATCTGTCGCTGACCAATCCGGAAATCGAGGTCGTGCAGCCGCGTGACCCGTGGCTGGGCGTCGCGGGATCGCGGGTGTTCATCGACCACTGGCGCGGCGATCTCGAGCTCGCCGACCCGCGCGTCAGCCCACTGGCCGCCGACCCGGGCGGCCTCGGCCCGCTGACGGTCTTCTGCGGCACCGACGACATCCTGTGGCCGGACACCCTCCTGCTGGTCGAGGCGGCGCGCGGCGCCGGGGTCGTGGTGGACTACCACGAGGCGCCCGGCCTGCCCCATGTCTATCCGCTGACCCCGACCCCGGAAGGGCGTGCCGCGCGTCGGGTCGTCATCGAGAGTCTGCGTAGCGCGCTCGCCAGTTGAGCGACGGTTGGGTGCCGAATCGCGCTATCGCCGCCCGGTCTGCGTGCGAACTCCTATGTACCGGCTGCGGGCAGCGTGACCACGAAACGGGCTCCGGGCGCGCCGTCGGCGACGTGAATGGTGCCTCCGTGGCGTTGCACCACGTCGCGGACGATGGCCAGGCCGAGGCCAGCGCCGCCTTCGTCACGGCTGCGCGCGTCGTCCAGGCGGACGAATCGCTGGAAGATCCGGTCGCGGTCGGCGGGCGGCACACCCGGTCCGTTGTCGGTCACCGACAGCACCACCCGTCCGTCGGCGTCGCGGTCGACGGCGACGCGGACGATGCTCGCGGCATGCCGCTGCGCGTTGTCGACCAGGTTGCCCAGTACGCGGGCGAGCTGGGTACGGCTACCGGTGACCGCGACGGGCTGTTCCGGTGTCTCGATCCGCACGCCGACCCGGTCCCGGACGCGGTGCTCCAGCTCTTCGCGGACCAAGGCGGTCAGGTCTACGCGGTCCGCGCGCGGTTGCTCACCCGCGTCGAGCCGGGCCAGCAGCAAGAGATCGGCCGCGAGATGCTCGAGCCGGATGGTGTCGCCGATCAGTCCGTCCAGTTCCAGCAGTTCCGGGTGGGCCTGGGCCACCTCGAGCTGGGTGCGCAGGCTCGCGATGGGGCTGCGCAACTCGTGTGCGGCGTCGGCGATGAACCGGCGCTGGCGCTCGGTGGACTCCTCCAGCGCGGCGAGGGTGGCGTTGGTGGTGCTCGCCAGCCTGCCGATCTCGTCGCGGGAGCCCGGTTCCGGCACGCGGCGGGAGAGATCGCCGTCCACGATCTCGGCGAGCTGTCTGCGGATCGCCTCCACCGGCCGCAGGGCGCGCCGGGTGACCAGCCAGGTCACCATGGCGACCACGACGAGCAGCGGGGGCAGCCCGATCAGCATGGCCTGCCGCGCGTCCGCCACCGCGCTGTCGGCGGTCTCCAGCGAGGAGCCCGCGTAGACGGTGACGGGCTGTCCGCCCCGGACGGTCGCCGGGAGGGCGGCGACCCGGAACGGATGCGGTCCGTCCTCGTCGTCCACCGTCAGAAGCACGTCACCGAACTCGGCGTCGGCCGTCGTGGGATCCGTTGACTGCGAGGGGCTTTCGTCGTCTTCCGCCTCGTCTTCGTCGTCTTCTCGCTCGTCGTCATCGTCATCGTCGTCCTCGGACGCCTTGGCATACGGGCCGAAGTCGGCCATCGGCGGTTTGCCCGTGAGGTCGTCGTCGGCCGCGAGCACGCGGCGGTCGAGCGAAACGACTTGCACCGGACCGCTTTCCGCGTCAGGTAGCCGCAAACGCGCCGGGTCCGTGCCCGTCGCGAGCTGAGCGGCCACGTCGCGCGCGGTGGTCTCCGCCTGCACTTCGGCACTGTGCACCAGGTTGTGCCGCAGCACGGCCAGCACCGCGAACCCGGCCGCGGTGAGCGCCACCGCGACCACGACCGTCGCCGCGACCGTGGTGCGCGCGCGGACCGAGCGCCACCAGGCCCGGCCGCGCTCAGGCACGATCGGCCGCCAGCCGGTAGCCCGCGCCGCGCACGGTGGTGATCGTTCGCCGCCCGAACGGCGCGTCGATCTTGCGGCGCAACGTGCTGATGTAGACCTCGACGATGTTCGGATCGCCGTCATAGGCGAAATCCCAGACGTGTTGCAGGATATCGGCTTTCGACACCACCTCCCCGGCGCGGACGGCCAGGTGCTCGAGCACGGCGAACTCCTTGGCGGTCAGTGTCACGTCCTGCGCGCCGCGGCGGCAGGTCCTGGTGCCCGGATCCACGATCAGGTCGCCGACGCGCAGCACGCGCGCGCCGCCACGGGTCCGGCGGCGTAACAGCGCCCGAATGCGGGCCAGCAGCACGAGGTAGGAGAACGGCTTGCTGAGATAGTCGTCCGCCCCGGTGTCCAGTCCCTCGGCCTCGTCGTATTCGCCGTCTTTCGCGGTCAGCATGAGCACGGGTGTCTCGTGACCACCGGCCCGCAGCGCGGCGCAGACGCGGTAGCCGTTCATGCCGGGCAGCATGATGTCGAGGATGATCAAGTCGTAATCGGTGGTCGTCGCCAGATGCAGGCCCTCGGCGCCGTCGTGCACC
Source organism: Nocardia beijingensis NBRC 16342 (assembly GCF_001612785.1). Lineage (GTDB taxonomy): Bacteria > Actinomycetota > Actinomycetes > Mycobacteriales > Mycobacteriaceae > Nocardia > Nocardia beijingensis. The sequence goes on along the minus strand of NZ_BDBC01000054.1, from coordinate 86,192 downwards.
ACATCCACGGCGAATCCCTCCGCCGACAAGCCTTTTGCCAATGTGCGGGCCAGACGTTTCTCGTCTTCGACGATCAGCAGACGCATCCCCACAGCGTGGCAGACGAATCCTGAAACCGTCTTCAGGTGACTTCAGCTCGCCTTCAGTTCCGATCGCCACAGTGGACGCAGTCGAGATGCACACTCCCGCAGGAGGTTTCCCATGACAACCGTATTCCGCCGCGCCTACGCCGGTCTGCGCTGGCTCCTCGTCGGCACGGCCGTCGCGGCCGCCGTCGTCGGTCTGAGCGCGGTCCTGGCCGCGGTCGCCACCGGCGGTCCGGACGATCACACCGTCGCGTTCCGGTCGGTCGCGGCGGACCGGTCGCTGATGGCCGACCCCGGGATGAGCAGACAGCAGGCCATCGACAAGGCGTTGGCGGCCGTGCCCGGCGGACGGGTCGGGTCCGTCGAGTTCGACACCGACCGCGGGGTCGCGGTGTGGGAAGTGGAGCTCACCACTCCCGATGGGGTCGAGCACGACGTGACGATCGATGCGAACAGCGGCCGGGCCCGCGCCGTGGTCGACCACGACTGACCGCCACGCCCCTCGTTGCCGGACGCCGGTGTGACGGACCCGTGCGCGGGTAAGCACCAGGTGTTTGCTGTCGGGCGGCGGGGATCCGAGGGAGATCCCTGCCGCGGTACCGGGGAGCGGGGTCGACGGTGTGCTTAGCGCTGGAAACGGAGCCGCGGCGTTCCCGCCCGCTGAAGGTTTGCCCCGGAGTAGCCTCGAATTTGTCCACTCGAGGAATCGAGGTCGGAATGCACGAAATGGCCATCACGCGGTGCGTCATCGACGCTGTCTGCGAGCACGCGGCGGGCCGGCGGGTCCACTCCGTCACCGTCGAGGTCGGCGCGCTGTGTGCCGTCGTGCCCGAGGCCATGCGGTTCTGTTTCGAAGTCGCGGCCGAGGCGACCGTCGCCGAGGGCGCGGAACTGGTCCTGGTGGAGATCCCGGGTATGGCGGCATGCCGCACCTGCGGCGCCGAGTTCCGGCTGCCCGACCCGATCCCGCTGTGTCCCTGTGGCAGCGCCGATGTCGAGATCCGCGCCGGGCGCGAGCTGCGAATCCGATCCATGGAGGTGAGTGAGGCATGTGCGCAACCTGCGGGTGCGGCGACGACGCCGCCGCGCTGATCCGCGTCCCGCACGACCACCAGCACGCCGACGGACACGATCACGCCCATCCCGACCACGAGCACCATCCCCATGAGCACGGCCCCGGCGCCGACCACGTCCACGTGCCCGCCACCGAGACGGTCACCCTGGAGCTGAAGGTGCTCGCCAAGAACGACGAGCTGGCGCAGCGCAACCGCGCCCGGCTGGCCGAGCGCGGCATCGTCGCGCTCAACATGACCAGCTCTCCCGGCGCGGGTAAGACCACCTTGCTGGAACGCACCATCCGCGAGTCCGGGCAAACTCCGATCGCAGTGATCGAGGGGGATCAGGCGACCCTGCTCGACGCCGAACGGATCAAGGCGACGGGCTGCGGTGTCGTGCAGGTCAACACCGGGGCGGGCTGCCATCTGGACGCCGAGATGATGTATCGCGCGCTGGAGACGCTCGACCCCGCGCCGGGCACGTTGCTGTTCGTGGAGAACGTCGGCAACCTGGTCTGCCCGGCGCTGTTCGATCTGGGGGAGCGGGCGAAGGTGGTGGTCGTCTCGGTGACCGAGGGGACCGACAAACCGCTGAAGTATCCGCACATGTTCCAGGCCGCGGAGCTGGTACTGGTGAACAAGACCGACCTGCTGCCGTATGTCGATTTCGACCTGGACCGATGCCGGGAATACATCCATTCGATACACCCCGGCGTCGAGGTCTTCCCGCTGTCTGTTCGCACTGGTGAAGGCCTGTCTACCTGGTACGACTGGCTTGCCGGGCAGCGTCGCGCGGCCGGTCCGGCGGCTCTTGAGGATGCCGCCGGGCGCGCTTAAAGTGAAGTGATCAGGATCACAGCTACGGGTGACCCCTTCTTCGAGAAAGGTGAGATTCGGCCCCCGTGGTCCGCTGCGGGAGGTGGCGATATGCCCACTCAGGAAGCAGTACGAGCCGAAGAGACCCTGATCCATGTGCTGTGGATCAACGCGGGCCTCAGTTGTGACGGTGACTCGGTCGCCTTGACGGCGGCCACGCAGCCGAGCATCGAAGAGATCGCCCTCGGCGCGCTGCCCGGTCTGCCGAAGATCGCGGTGCACTGGCCGCTGATCGACTTCGAGTGCGGCCCCAACGGCGGTGCGGACGACTTCCTGGAGTGGTTCTTCAAGGCCGACCGCGGGGAACTCGAACCGTTCGTGCTGGTGGTCGAGGGCTCGATTCCGAACGAACAGATCAAGAAGGAAGGCTACTGGTGCGGGTTCGGCAACAATCCCGCCACCGGCCAGCCCATGACGACCAGCGAATGGCTCGACCGGCTCGCGCCCAAGGCCACGGCCATCGTCGCGGCGGGAACCTGCGCGACCTACGGCGGCATCCACGCGATGGCGGGCAACCCGACCGGTGCGATGGGCGTGCCGGACTATCTCGGCTGGGACTGGAAGAGCAAAGCCGGTATCCCGATCGTCTGCGTGCCCGGGTGCCCGATCCAGCCGGACAACATGTCGGAGACGCTCACCTATCTGCTCTACATGGCGACCGGTCAGGCGCCGATGATCCCCCTCGATGACGCGCTGCGGCCCAAGTGGCTGTTCGGGGCCACCGTGCACGAGGGCTGCGACCGCGCGGGCTACTACGAGCAAGGTGAGTTCGCCACCGAGTACGGCTCGCCGAAATGCATTGTGAAACTCGGCTGCTGGGGGCCCGTGGTCAAGTGCAACGTGCCCAAGCGTGGCTGGATCAACGGCTTGGGCGGCTGCCCGAACGTGGGCGGCATCTGCATCGGCTGCACGATGCCCGGTTTCCCGGACAAGTTCATGCCGTTCATGGACGAACCACCCGGCGGGAAGTTCTCGTCCACCGCATCGGGGCTCTACGGATCGGTGATCCGCAGCCTCCGTCACATCACCGGGCGCACGGTCGACAAGGAGCCGCACTGGCGGCACCGGGGCCGGAAGCTGGAGACCGGCGCGACCCGCACCTGGTAGGAGGTTCTCTGATGACCCAGATCATCCCGGAGCCGTCGCACAAGACGATCGAGCCGGACCGCCTCGTCGAGATGGCGTGGGACCCGATCACTCGCATCGTCGGCAGCCTCGGCATCTACACCAAGATCGACTTCGAGAATCGGGAAGTGGTCGAGTGCCACAGCACGTCCTCGATCTTCCGCGGCTACTCGATCTTCATGAAGGGCAAGGACCCGCGCGACGCGCACTTCATCACCAGCCGCATCTGCGGCATCTGCGGTGACAACCACGCCACCTGTTCGTGCTACTGCCAGAACATGGCCTACGGCGTGCGCCCGCCGCACCTCGGCGAGTGGGTCGTCAACCTCGGCGAGGCCGCCGAGTACATGTTCGACCACAACATCTTCCAGGAGAACCTGGTCGGCGTGGACTACTGCGAGAAGATGGTCGCCGAGACCAATCCGGGCGTGCTGGCCAGGGCGGAGAACACCGAGGCTCCGCACGCCGGCGACCACGGGTATCGCACCGTCGCCGACATCATGCGGGCGCTCAACCCGTTCACCGGTGAGTTCTACCGGGAGGCGTTGCAGGTCAGCCGGATCACGCGGGAGATGTTCTGCCTGATGGAGGGCAGGCACGTGCACCCGTCCACGCTGTATCCGGGTGGGCCGGGCACGGTCGCGACCATCCAGTTGATGACCGACTACATGTCCCGGCTGATGCGCTACGTGGAGTTCATGAAGAAGGTCGTGCCGATGCACGACGATCTGTTCGACTTCTTCTACGAAGCGATGCCGGGGTACGAGAAGGTCGGTCTGCGGCGCACGCTGCTGGGCTGCTGGGGCTCGTTCCAGGACCCGGAGGTCTGCAACTTCGAGTACAAGGACATGGCGGACTGGGGCCGCAAGATGTACGTGACCCCCGGCGTCGTCGTCGACGGCAAGCTGCTGACCACCTCCCTGGTCGACATCAACCTGGGTCTGCGGATCCTGCTGGGCAGTTCGTACTACGAGGACTGGACCGATCAGGAGATGTTCGTCAAGACCGATCCGCTGGGCAACCCGGTGGACCGGCGCCATCCCTGGAACCAGCACACCAATCCCCGGCCGCAGAAACGCGACCTGGACGAGAAGTACAGCTGGGTCATGTCGCCGCGCTGGTTCGACGGCACCGACTACCTTCCCTTGGACACCGGTGGCGGCCCGCTGGCGCGGCTGTGGTCGACGGCGCTGGCGAACCTGATCGACATCGGCTACGTGAAGGCGACCGGGCACAGCGTGCAGATCAACCTGCCCAAGACCGCTCTCAAAGGTCCGGTCACGCTGGAATGGAAGATCCCGGTGCACGGCAGCAACACCCTCGAGCGCAACCGCGCGCGCACCTATTTCCAGGCGTACGCGGCCGCCTGTGCGCTGCACTTCGCGGAGAAGGCGATGGCGGAGATCCGGGCGGGCCACACCAAGACCTGGGAGAAGTTCGAGGTGCCGGAAGAGGGGATCGGCTGCGGCTTCACCGAGGCGGTGCGCGGCGTGCTGTCGCATCACATGGTGATCAGGGACGGCAAGATCGCGAACTACCACCCGTACCCGCCGACGCCGTGGAACGCCAGCCCGCGCGACAGCTTCGGCACGCCGGGACCCTATGAGGACGCGGTGCAGGGCCAGCCGATCTTCGAGGAGAACGATCGCGAGCACTTCAAGGGCATCGACGTCATGCGCACCGTGCGCAGTTTCGATCCGTGCCTGCCGTGCGGCGTGCACATGTATCTCGGCAAGGGCAAGACGCTGGAGAAGCTGCACTCACCGACGCAGACGCTCACACCCGAGTGAGTCCGCGTCGGGCGAAACGACCCGGAGGTGACGGTGGAGGATCGCCCGGACGGCCGGGACGACGCGACGCTCGACGACTCCCGGTGGCGTGAAGCCGGTGATCGCATCGAGACCTTGCTGGAAGCGAGTTCGGCGGGCGGTGCGCTCGCCCGCGAACGCGCGGAGCAGCTGGTGCGCGAACTGGTCGGACTCTACGGCGCGGGACTGACCCGCGTGATCGAGCTGCTCGACGACGCGGCGGTCGAGCGGCTGGCCCGCGACGATCTGGTCGCGAGCTTGCTGCTCGTGCACGGGTTGCATCCGCACGATGTGACCACCCGCGTGGCGAACGCGCTGGACAGCGTGCGTCCGTATCTGGGGTCCCACGGCGGCGACGTCCATCTGGTCGACATCGCCGACGGGGTGGTCCGGTTGGAGCTGGCGGGTAGCTGCAAGAGCTGTCCGTCCTCGTCGGTGACGCTCGAACTGGCCGTGGAGGACGCGGTGCGGGCGGCCGCGCCGGAGATCGAGTCCATCGAAGTCGTCGCCGCGGCGACCGAGTCGGCGGGGGTGATCTCCGCCGACTCGCTGTTCTCCCGCGTGCGCGCGGACGGCGGGCGGTCCGGCAGCTGGGTCGCGGTCCCGGAACTGGCCGAACTCGGCGCGGGCGAGGTGGGCGGTTTCGCCGTCGGCGGGCTCACCGTGCTCGCCTGCCGGGTGGGGGAGGAGTTGTACGCCTACCGGGACCACTGCCCGGCGTGCGACCGCTCGCTCGCGGGTGCGGCGCTGGAGCGGCGCGTGGGTTTCCCCGCCGGTGACGCGGTGCTGCGGTGCCCGACCTGCCGGGCGCACTACGACGTGGTGCACGCGGGCGCCAGGGTCGACGGCGACGGGCACCTCGAACCGCTGCCCGTGCTGGTGCGCTCCGGCGAACTGTCGGTGGCGGTGCCGGTGGAGGTCGGCGGGTGAGCACACCGTTTCGCGCGCTACAGCGGATCGCCGCCGATCGCGGGCCCGGCCCTCGGCCCGGCGAGCGGTGCGAGATGTGCGCGGAGCGCATCGCCGAGCAGCACCAGCACGTGGTGAATGTCGAAGGCAGACAGTTGATGTGCGTGTGCCGCGGCTGCTACCTGCTGTTCGTCGACCAGAAGGCGGAGCTGCGCTATCGGGCGGTGCCGGACCGGTATCTGGCGTTCCCCGATTTCACGATCAGCCGGGCGGAATGGGACGCGCTCGATATCCCGGTGAGTCTGGCGTTCTTCTTCCGCAATTCCGCGCTGGACCGCACGGTGGCGTTCTATCCAGGGCCCGCGGGCGCGACGGAGTCGGAATTGCCACTGGAGCAATGGAATTCGATTCTCGATCGGCATCCCGAGCTGGACGTGCTCGCCCCCGATGTGGAAGCGCTGCTCATCCGGGTGCCCGACCGCCGCACCGAGCGGGCGGCCTGCCTGCTGCTGCCGATCGACGCCTGCTACGAGTTCGTCGGCCGGATGCGGCTGCTGTGGCGCGGATTCGACGGCGGCCAGGACGTGCACCGGTATCTGGAGCAGTTCTTCGCCGAGGCGTCGGCGCGCGCGAGATCCGGTGGTGCGGCATGAGCCCGGTGTACTCGACGACGTTCGCCGTGCTCGAGATCAAACCCGAGCCGTACGCCGTCGCGCCGATCCTGTCCGCGCGCGTCGGCATCGCCGCGCTCGCGGAGGAACCCGTGCACGCCATCGCTCTGCGCGCGCAGGTGCGCATCGAACCGTTCCGCCGTGGCTACTCCGACGAGGAGGCCGCCGGGCTGGTCGATCTGTTCGGTCCGCGCGAACGGTGGCACGAGACCCAGCGTTCGTTCCTGTGGATGCACTGCGCCACCATGGTGCCGAGTTTCACCGGCGGCGCCCAAGTGGACCTGCCGATGCCGTGCACCTACGACTTCGAGGTGACCGGATCGAAGTACCTGCACGCGTTGCGCGAAGGTGTGGTTCCGCTGTTGTTCCTGTTCAGCGGGACGGTCTTCATCCGGGGCACGACCGGATTCGCCATCCAGCAGATCCCGTGGGACCGCGAGGACAAGTTCGAGATGCCCGTGTCGGTGTGGCAGGGCCTGATGGACGCGTACTACCCGAATTCCGGCTGGGTGCGGCTGCACAACGACACGCTCCGGGCGCTGGCCGGTTACAAATCCAGCCACGGCCTGCCCGGCTTCGACGACGCGGTGACCCGGTTGCTGACCAGCAGCGAGGAGACGCCGTGACGACCGCGGAAGCTCGTGCCCGCGCCCGCGCCGTGGCCGACGCGGTGCTCTACGAGGGCTACCTGCTCTACCCCTATCGGGCCGACGCGCGCAAGAACCAGTCGCGCTGGCAGTTCGGCGTGCTCGGGCCGCGCGGGGCCGCCGCGGCCGGGCTCGGTGAGGAGTCGACTATGTCGGCCCAGTGCCTGATCGATCCGGGCGAGCATCCCGAGCTCACGCTGACCGTGCGGTTCCTACAGCTCCAGCGCCGCCAGGTGGTGGACGAGGACGGCACGCCCGTCGCGGAGCTGACCGATGGCGCGCGGTCGTGGCTGTCCTGGGACGAGGCGGTCGAGCAGGAGATCGCCGTCGGCCCGGTCGCGCCGGGCCCTCTGGTCCGCCCGCTCGACATCCCGGGCGGCTCCGACGCCGAGCGGATCGCCACGGCCGCCGTCTCCGCGCCCGGCTCGTTCGTGCGGACCCGGCTGCCGCTGGCGGGCGAACTGGAACTCGCCGCCGACCGCGACGACGGTTTCCTGCGGCTGACGGTCGTCCTGCGCAACGTGGGCGCGCCGGCGACCGACAAACGCGACGCCATCGCCCGCTCGCTGATCGGCGCGCACGTCATCGCGGAGATCACCGGCGGACAGTTCGTCTCCCTGCTGGAACCGCCGCCCGATGCCACCGCCGCGGCCGCCCGCTGCGACCGATACCGGTGCTTCCCGGTGCTCGCGGGGCCGCCGGGCGATTACAGCGTGGTGCTCATCTCGCCGATCATCCTCTACGACCACCCGGAGATCGCGGAGCAGAGCGAAGGCGCGCTGTTCGACTCCACCGAGATCGACGAGATCCTCACGCTGCGCATCCTCACCATGACCGACGCGGAGAAGGCACGGGCCCGCGCAACCGACCCGCGCGCGGCGGAGATCATCGACCGCTGCGAGGCCATGTCGCCCGACGCGATGCGGCAGCTGCACGGGGTGCTGCGCGACCCGCACGCCGAGGGGCCGGGGTTGATCCCGGAGGTTCCCGAAGGCGTCGATTGGTGGGACCCGCTGGCCGACGCGGCCGTTCGCCCCGACCTCGACGCCGTGCCGGTGGCGGGGGCGCTGGTGCGCAAGGGCAGCCACGTCCGGCTGCATCCGGCGCGGCGGGCCGACGCCCAGGACCTGTTCTTCGACGGGCAGTGCGCCCGGGTCGTCTCCGTGCACCAGGACGTGGACGGGCAGGCGCACGTCGGGGTGGTGCTGGATGCCGATCCGGCGGCCGAGCTGCACGAATGGTACGGGCGCTACCTGTATTTCGCGCCCGACGAACTGGAGCCGCTCGACGGCACCGAGGAATGAAAGGAAGTCCGCAATGGAAACCGTGGGAGTGGTCTCGACGACCGTCGTCGCCGTGCTGGTGGCGGCGGGGGTGTATCTCGGCGTGCGGTCGATCCCGGATCTGCGGCGATACCTGAAGATCCGGCACATGTAGCGGGGCATCGGAAAGGAAGCATCATGGGTGAACATCGCGAAGAGCCGCAATCGGCACGTGGCGCGCCTGGTTCGCGCGACGCGGGCGCGAATGTCGCGGCCGGAGGCCCGGCGGAACGGGAACCGGGGCACATCGATCACGAGGAGATGACCTCCGCGCATTCGGACGACGTCAAGAAGGGCACCGAGTTCACCTCGCAAGCCCCGCCGGGCACCGAAGCGGCGGCGCCGCCCTACGACGAGCGCAAGGACACCGCCAACGTTCCCGGCGAGACGGCGACCGGAAAGGTCGACGACGCGCGGGTCGGCGGCGCGACCACGCCCACCGAGGAAGAGGGGTGACCCGACGGCCGCGGTGCTGATCGCCGGGATCGGCAACATCTTCCTCGGCGACGACGGATTCGGCCCCGAGGTGGTGCGCAGGCTGCCGCGCCACCCCGCCCCCGGCGTGCGCGCGGTGGACTACGGCATCCGCGGCATGCATCTCGCCTACGACCTGCTCGACCCCTGGGCGGCGCTGCTGTTGATCGACGCGCTGCCCGACCGCGGCGCGCCCGGCCGGATCGAGGTGTTCGGCGCCGAACCGGAGGACACCGGCGCCCAGCTCGACGCCCACGCGATGAGCCCGGACGCCGTCTTCGCCGGGGTGCGCGCGCTGGGTGGCGTGCTACCGCCCACGGTGGTGATCGGCTGCCAGGTCGCCTGCGTGGCGGAGGGCATCGGCCTGTCCGCCCCGGTCGCCGCGGCGGTGCCGGAGGCGGTCGCCGCCGTCGGCGAGGTGCTCGCCGCGTTCGTGCCCACCGCGGTATCCGATGGCTCCCCGCTTCCGCGGGCCACAGCGCGACAGGAGGACTGACGATGTGCCTGGGCATCCCGGGACGAGTGCTGGCGATCCCCGACGGCTACCACGACCAGATCGCGCTGGTCGACGTGTCCGGCGAGCAGCGGAAAGTGAACATCGGCCTGCTCGACGACGATCCGGCCCAGCCGGGTGACTGGGTGATCATCCACATGGGCTTCGCGGTGGAGAAGACCGACGAGGCGGGGGCAACGGCGGCGTTGAGCGGGCTGCGTCTACTGCAACGCGGAGACCAGCCATGAGTACCGTGCGGCTGCGACGGCGTCTGCTGGTGCGCGGTGTGGTGCAAGGCGTCGGGTTCCGGCCGTTCGTCTACACCACCGCCGCCGAACTGGCTTTGTCCGGCAGCGTGAGCAACGACAGCGACGGCGTGGTCATCGAGGTCGAAGGAGCGCCGAGGGAGCTGGACGAATTCGCCCGGCGGCTGCGACTGCGGCCGCCGCCGCTGGCGGTGGTCGAGTCGGTGGAGCAGGCCGACATCCCGGCGCGCGGCGGCACCGGATTCCACATCGCGGGCAGCACGCGCGACGGCGGCGGTCGCACGCTCGCCTCACCCGATGTCGCGATCTGCGCCGACTGCGAACGCGAGCTGCGCGATCCGCGCGATCGCCGGTATCGCCATCCGTTCGTCAACTGCACCAACTGTGGACCGCGCTTCACCATCATCGCGAGCCTGCCCTACGACCGGGAACGCACGTCGATGGCCGACTTCGCCATGTGCGACCGGTGCGCCGAGGAATACGCCGATCCCGCCGACCGGCGTTTCCACGCGCAGCCGATCGCCTGCCCGGACTGCGGTCCCACGCTCGCCTATACCGGACCGGGAGCGGGCGCGCCGCTGACCGCCGCGCGGCGACTGCTGCGCGAGGGCGGCATCCTCGCGGTCAAAGGCATCGGTGGATACCACCTCGCCTGTGACGCCACGAACGAGTCGGCCGTCGCGGAACTCAGGCGCCGTAAACGCCGCGGCGACAAGCCTTTCGCCGTCATGGTGCCGGATCTGGCCACGGCGCGCGCGGTCGTCACCGTCGACGCCGCCGCCGCGAACCTGCTGACCAGCCCGGCTCGCCCCATCGTGCTGCTCGCTCGACGCTCCCCGCGCGCGGAACACCCTTCGAGCGATACCGGGTACGACCCGGTGCCCGCGCTCTCGGTGGCGCCCGGCAACCCCGACCTGGGCGTCATGCTCGCCTACACCCCGCTGCACCTGCTGCTGTTCGGCCTGCCCGGCGATCCACCCGGCCCACAGGTGCTCGTGATGACCTCGGGCAACCTCGGCGGCGAGCCGATCTGCTACCAGGACGACGACGCCCGCACCCGCCTCGCCGGTCTCGCCGACGGCTGGCTGTCACACAACCGGCGCATCCTGGTCCCCTGCGACGACTCGGTGGTGCGCTGCCTGGACGGCCGCGAACTGCCGGTCCGGCGCTCGCGCGGCTACGCGCCGCTGCCGCTGCTGCTTCCGGTTCCGCTGCCACCGACGCTCGCCGTCGGCGCCGACCTGAAGAACACCTGCGCGATGGCCGACGGCCGCTACGCCTGGCTGAGCCAGCACATCGGCGACATGGACGACCTGGCCACGCTGCGCTCCTTCGACGCAGCGCAGCGCCACCTCGGCGAACTCACCGGGGTCCGCCCCGCGCAGCTGGTCGCCGACGCGCACCCCGCCTACCGTTCCACCGCCTGGGCGCGCAGGCACGCGGGCGAGCGTCCCGTGTACACCGTCCAGCACCATCACGCGCACATCGCCGCCGTCATGGGCGAGCACGGACTCGGCGCCACCGAGCAGGTGGTCGGCATCGCCTTCGACGGCACCGGATACGGCCCGGACGCGGCCGTGTGGGGCGGTGAGGTCCTGCTGGCGGGTTACAAGGGCTACCGTCGTCTGGCGCACCTGAAGTACGTGCCGCTCGCGGGCGGGGATCTCGCCGTGCGCAGGCCCTACCGCATGGCGCTGGCTCATCTGCGTGCGGCCGGGATCGACTGGCGCGAGGACATTCCCGCGGTCGCGGCGTGCCCGCCCGCGGAGCGTTCCGTGCTGGCCCACCAGTTCCGGACCGGGCTCGGCTGCGCGCCCACGTCGAGCATGGGACGGTTGTTCGACGCGGTGTCCTCGCTGTGCGGCGTGCGGCACGTCGTCGACTACGAAGCCCAGGCGGCGATCGAACTGGAAGGACTCTCGCGCGCCGGGCCGGAAGACGACAGCGCCTACCGGTTCCCGGTCGTGGACGGAGATCCCGCCGGTATCGATCCCGCGCCGGTGATCGCGGATGTGGTCGCCGATGTTCGTGCGGGCGCGCCCCCGGGGGTGGTGGGAGCGCGCTTCCACGCCGCCGTCGCCCGGCTGGTGCTCGACCTGGCGGCTCGTTACGCCGCTCCGGGGACGGTCGTCGCCCTGTCCGGCGGCGTCTTCCAGAACGCCCTGCTGCTCGCGCGATCGTGTGCGCTGCTGCGCGGCAACGGGTTCACCGTGATCACCCACCACCGCCTGCCGCCCAACGACGGCGGCCTCGCGTTCGGGCAACTCCTCGCGTGCAGCGAGGGATGAGCGAAGGAGAGCAACGATGTGTCTTGCGGTACCAGGCAAAGTGCTCAGCCTGCACGAGCGGGACGGCACGCTGATGTCGGTCGTCGACTTCGGCGGCGTGCACAAGGACGTGTGCCTGCAATACATCCCGGACGCGGCGGTCGGCGACTACGTCGTGGTCCACGTCGGTTTCGCTATCCAGCGTCTGGACGAGGACTCCGCGCTGCGGACCCTGGCCGAGTTCGAGCACCTCGGCGTACTGAACGAGGAATTCGGCGACGGTTTCGCCATCGCCGCGAAGCAGGCGGGCCTGGACAATCCCGCCGCCGAGCCGTCACGCGAGGAACCGGAGGACCGGTCATGAAGTATCTGGACGAATTCAGCAACCCCGAGCTGGCCCAGCGCCTGCTCGATCGGATCCGCGCCACGACCAGTCGCCGCTGGGCGATCATGGAGGTCTGCGGCGGACAGACGCATTCGATCATCCGCCACGGCATCGACCAGCTGTTGCCCGACCAGATCGAGATGATCCACGGCCCCGGCTGCCCGGTCTGCGTCACCCCGCTCGAGGTGATCGACAAGGCGCTGGAGATCGCCGCGCGACCGGGCGTGATCTTCTGCTCGTTCGGCGACATGTTGCGGGTGCCGGGCAGCTCCAAGGACCTGTTCCGGGTGAAGAGCGAGGGCGGCGACGTCCGGGTGGTGTACTCGCCACTGGACGCGCTGAACCTGGCCAAAGAGAATCCCGACCGCGAGGTCGTGTTCTTCGGCATCGGCTTCGAGACCACGGCTCCGGCCAACGCCATGACGGTCTACCAGGCGAAGCGGCTCGGCATCAGGAACTTCTCGCTGCTGGTGTCGCACGTGCTGGTCCCGCCCGCCATCGCCGCGATCATGGAATCGCCGACCTGCCGGGTCCAGGGATTCCTCGCCGCCGGGCACGTCTGCACCGTGATGGGCACCGACGAGTACCCGCCGCTGGCCGAGCAGTACAAGGTGCCGATGGTGGTCACCGGATTCGAGCCGCTCGACATCCTGGAGGGCATCCGCCGCACCGTGCTGCAACTGGAGTCGGGCAGGCACGAGCTGGAGAACGCCTACCCGCGCGCGGTGGCGGCGGCGGGCAATCCCGCGGCGAAAGCCATGCTGCAGGACGTCTTCGAGGTCACCGACCGGGCCTGGCGCGGCATCGGCGTGATTCCGAACAGCGGCTGGCGGCTGTCGGAGCGCTATCGCGAGTTCGACGCCGAACACCGCTTCGCCGTCGGCGACCTGCACACCGCCGAGTCGACCGTCTGCCGCTCCGGCGAGGTGCTGCAAGGACTGATCAAGCCGCACGAGTGCGCCGCGTTCGGCAAGGAGTGCACGCCGCGTAACCCGTTGGGCGCCACCATGGTGTCCTCCGAAGGCGCGTGCGCCGCCTACTACCTGTACCGGCGCCTGGATCTGCCTGCGGAGGTGGCTCATGCCTGAGGAAGGCGCCGCTCCCGTGACGATCGACATGGAGGGCTGGGTCTGCCCGATGCCGCTGCGGGATTCGCCGAACATCGTGATGGGACACGGCGGCGGGGGCGCGATGTCCGGCGAGCTGATCGAGCACCTGTTCCTGCCCGCGTTCGGCTCGGCAGCGAACGCGGACCTGACCGATTCCGCGGTGGTCACGCTCGACGGCACGCGGCTGGCGTTCTCCACCGATTCGTTCGTGGTGAAGCCCCTGGTGTTCCCCGGCGGGACGATCGGCGAGCTCGCGGTCAACGGCACGGTGAACGATCTGGCCATGTCCGGTGCCCGCCCGATGGTGTTGTCCACCGCGTTCATCCTGGAGGAGGGCACCGCGCTGGCCGACATCGCGCGCGTCGCCCAGGCGGTCGGCACCGCCGCGCTGGCCGCGGAGGTCCAGCTGGTCACCGGGGACACCAAGGTGGTCGACGCCGGGCACGGCGACGGGATCTACATCAACACGGCCGGGATCGGCGTGGTCGCCCCGGAGGTGGACATCCGGCCGCAGCGCGCCACCCCGGGCGACGTCGTGCTGGTCAGCGGCGAGATCGGCGTGCACGGTGTCGCGGTGCTCAGCTGCCGCGAAGGACTGGAGTTCGGCACCACCGTGCTCAGCGACACCGCGCCGCTGCACGGCTTGGTCGCGGCGATGCTCGCCACCGGCGCCGACGTGCACGTGCTGCGCGACCCCACCCGCGGCGGCGTCGCGGCCTCGCTCAACGAGATCGCCCGCGCCGCGAAAATCGGCGTGGCGCTGGACGAACGGCAGCTTCCCGTGCCCGACGGCGTGCGCGACGCGTGCGGGCTGCTCGGGCTCGACCCGATGTACGTGGCCAACGAGGGCAAACTGCTGGCGTTCGTCGCGCCCGAGGACGCCGATCGCGTGCTGGCGGCGATGCGGGAACATCCGCTGGGCGCACAGGCCGCCGTGATCGGCCGATGCGTCGCCGAACATCCCGGCATGGTGGTGGCCCGCACGGCACTCGGCGGTACGCGGGTGGTGGATCTGCCCGCGGGCGAGCAATTGCCGCGGATCTGCTGACGCGGGGACTCACAGAAGGCGAGGTGTGGATCATCGTTCGGATCGCCGACGCGCCTGCGACGTCGCGCGCCCCGCTGGACGGGCGGCAGCGGCGCGACGTCGCGGGGATGGCGGCGGTCGTCGTCGCCCTGCACGTCCTCGGGTGGTCGGCGCTGCTGCTGCTCGTGGTTCCCGGCGGCTACACGGTGGACGGTGCGGTATTCGGCGTCGGCCTCGGCGTCACCGCCTACACGCTGGGGATGCGGCACGCGTTCGACGCCGACCACATCGCCGCCATCGACAACACCACCCGCAAGCTGGTCGCGGACGGGCGCAAGCCGCTGTCGGCCGGATTCTGGTTCTCCCTCGGGCACTCCACCATCGTTTTCGTCCTCGTCGCGCTGCTGGCGTTCGGCGTCAAAGCGCTGGCGGGCGACCTGCGCGACGAGAACTCCGGGTTGCAACGGTGGAGCGGCCTGTTCGGCACCGGCGTCTCCGGCACTTTCCTGCTCGCCATCGGGGCGCTGAACCTGGTGTCGCTGATCGGGATCTGGCGGGTGTTCCGTGGGATGCGCCGGGGGAGCTACGACGAGGCCGCGTTACAGCGGCGTCTGCACGACCGCGGCGCCTTGCAGCGGGTGATCGGGCCGCTGACCAAGGCGGTGCGCGCGCCGTGGCAGATGTATCCCGTCGGGCTGCTGTTCGGCCTCGGCTTCGACACCGTCACCGAGGTGAGCCTGCTGGTGATCGCGGGCGGCGCGGCGGCGACCGCCCTCCCGTGGTACGCGATCCTCGTGCTGCCCGTGTTGTTCTCGGCGGGCATGACGCTGTTCGACGCGCTGGACGGCGCGTTCATGAACTACGCCTACGGGTGGGCGTTCGCCGGGCCGCTTCGCACGGTCTACTACAACATCGTCGTCACCGGCCTGTCGGTGGCCGTCGCGTTGCTGATCGGCGCGCAGGAGATGATCTCCTTGCTGGCCGACGAATTCGGCATCGCCGACGGACCGCTCGCCTGGGTCGGCGGACTGGATCTGGGCGCCATGGGCTTCGTGATCGCCGGGCTGTTCCTGCTCACCTGGGCGGTCGCCGTCGGGGTGTGGCGATTCGGCCGGATCGAGCAGCGATGGTCCACCGGCCGCACCGGCGGAGGTCCGTGCTGATGGCGATCAGCGGAGCGGAGATGTTCGCCCGGTACGCCTACGCCCCCAATCGGCTCGGCTACTGCGGGCCGCCCGACGCCGCGGCTCTGCGCGACGGCTCCGACGAGCAGGTGCGCGCGGTGGCGCGCCGGTTCACCGGAGCATGGCCGTATCTGCGCGTGATGGCCGAGATGACCGGCATAGCGGACCCGCTGGACCGCAGGCTCGTCGAGTCCTACTGGCTGGGCGGCGGCATCGGCGCCGACCTGGACGCCCGGGAGTTCACCGCCGAACTGCTGGCTCTCCTCGGCCCGGTCGCCGGCGGTTACTGGACGCATCTGACACCGGGGCTGGCCGAGGAGGCGGCCGCCAACCACTGCTTCCACGTCTTCGGCGTGTACCCGTGGTCGCGGCTGCTGCGGCACGGCAGCGCGCATCCCTTGCACGTGCTCGACAACTGCCGGATCACCTGGGGAACGGTGCTCGACCGCACCGGCGGTGAGGTCGTGTTGCGCTGCCGCGGGCTGAGCTGGGACGGGGAACGTCTCGCGCTGTCGGCGGAAGCGGCGCGGTCGGTGCCGATCCGGGTGGACGGGTACGCGGCGCTGCCGGACGTCGCGGTCGGGGAGCGGGTGGCGGTGCACTGGGGGCGGCTGTGCGGTCGCCTGGACGACGTCCAGACGAGTGCTCTCGAGGCGGCGACGGTGCGTCAACTGGAGCTCACGAACCGGCGACTGGCCGCACGAGCGGCTCGGTGATGCGCTGTGTGACGTCGCGTCGCGCCCCGGCGGCGGACGCATCGCCACCGTCGCCGAGATACGCGTACCTGGAATGCCGGCTTCGCAGCGGACACGATAATTGGGAAATCAGTCGGTTTCGATGCGTGTTTCGGTCACCTCCGCGCGGCGTATCCTGTATATAGCTGTCGAGCCCGACCCGGAGGAGCGACACGTGTACGCCGATAGTCGTCCGGGCAAAAGTGCAGAAACCGTTCCCCGGATGTTTTCTCCGGTGTTTTGCCGCGTCCTCCCGCCATCGTGCCCGACCGGCTGATCCGCTTTCCGGAATCATCCGAAGGGAGGTGAACTACCGTGATGGGTCAGATGATGGGGATGATCCGCGACATGTGGAACAACATGTTTCCGAACATGCCGATGCCCATGCTTCCGATGATGTCGTAGGCGCTCCACAAGCAGGAAAGCCCAGCCTGGCAATCGACCCGTAATTCGGCTTCACGGCGTTGGGTGCGGCTTTCTCGAATGGGGGTGTGTAATTTCCTCACGGTGGTACGTCCACTTCGTGGCCTACCGTAATCGATGCACAATTCCCGCGTACCGAAGAGCGATATCCGTCGGCCGTCGGCCGAGTGAGACGACTCGACGGACCGCGCCGAGTGTCGGCTCCGCGGCCGGTCGGCGGATGCGACGACGAGCGACCTCGGTGTGGGTGCGCCATGACCGGTGATCCGCGGCAGGCGAAGCGCCCGGTGACCGCCGCGCTGGCCGGTCCCTACGGGCATCCCTTCCATCCGATCCTGGTCACCGTCCCGATCGGCGCCTGGGTCGCCAGCCTGGTGTTCGACCTCGCATCCCGGTTGGTCGATGATCCGGAGTTCCTGGTCAAGGGATCGTCATGGCTGATCGCGATCGGCGTGCTCGGCGCCTTGGCCGCCGCGAGTATCGGGTTCCTCGATCTGCTCGCGATCCCGACGGGTACGCCCGCCTTCCGCACCGGCTTGCTGCACATGACGCTCAATCTGCTGGTGACCGTCGCCTATGCGCTCGGTTTCGTGTGGCGGCGGGGCGCCGACACCGCACGCGCGGTCCCGGCCGGGCCACTGGCGCTGTCGGTGGTGGCTTTGGTGACAGTGGCGGTTTCCGGGTATCTCGGGGGCAAGCTCGCCTATCGGTACGGCGTCCGTGTCGCCGACGAGACCACTCAGGCAGACGGCTTCACACGCTGAATCCCTTCCCAACGTCAGGAGGCACACCATGGGCATCGCCGCACTGATCTTCTGGTTGCTCACCGCGGGCGGCGGGTTCTTCCTGCTCGGCACCTGGATCGCCAAGGGCGGTGCGCGCCAGCCGAATTCGACCCAGCTGCCGGTCCCGGTGCTGTTCGGTCACTTCTTGCTGGCCGTGGCCGGGCTGATCGTCTGGATCGTGTACCTCGTCGTCGACAGCACGGCGCTGGCGTGGACCGCGTTCGTGCTGCTGATCCCCGTCGCGCTGCTCGGATTCACGATGCTGCTGCGCTGGATCCCCATCTACCAAGGGCGTGCCACCGGAACGGCCGAACCTCCCGAAAGGCACTTTCCTGTCGCCGTCGTCGCGGGTCACGGCGTTTTCGCCGTGACGACCGTCGTGCTGGTGTTCCTGACCGCACTCGGCGTCGGCGACTGATCCCTTCGGCGCGGACCACCGCCACGGGGTGGCGGTGGTCCGTTGCTGCCGGGCTATCCGGTCATTTCGCGCAGACCGTGGTAGACGAGGATTGCGCACAGGCCGGGGCGGTGAGGTCGTAGACCGCGACGTTGCCGATGTGGACCGCGTTGTAGTGCGCCGATACCCAATCGGCGATGTCCTTGTGCCCGGCGGGCCGCCACCATCCGTTGTCCGGGATGTCGGTCCCTGCTCCGGGAGATCGATCGCGTACCCGCCACGAATCGGGCAGCCGCACCTCCTGCGCGAGGTAGTAGGTCAGCTGATGGGTGCGAACCATAATCTGGAAGTCGTCGAGGCTGGGCACCGGATCGTCGGAGGTGAAACCGCCGATGGCGACGACCGGGGTATGGCTGGCCAGTTCCAGCGACGCGGCGACCGAGGATCGGTCGACGGCGGCCGACCATGGCGTGGAAGTCGCGCGCAGCAGCGCGGCGAGCTGTGGTTCGACCTCTCCGTTGACGAACGCGGTCACCTCGCGGCGCACGTCGTTCGCCGGATCGACCGCCGTGCGCGCCGGGCCCACCGTCGGGCTGCCTCCCGTATGCGCCTGTGGCAGCGTTGCCGCGGCGTAGGCGGTCGATCCGCCGATTCCGGCGAGTACGCCCACGGCCACGAGCACCGATACGGCCCTGGTTCGCACCCGCCGCGCCCCGGCCGGGAACGCGGCGGCGGCCAGTCCGAGCGCCGCCGCCAGCGTGATCACCACGAGCGTCCAGCGCAACGGTGGCAGCCATCCGGGATCGCGGTTCAGCAGGACGAACGCCCACAGTCCCGAGGTCAGCACCAGCGCGGCCGCGCCCACCCGGCCGAACGCCTCCGATCGCCGCCGCCACATCTCGGCCACCCCGACCGCGAACATCCCGGCCACGGCGGGACCGATCGCCAGCGTGTAGTAGGCGTGCATGCCGCCGCGCATCACGGTGAAGGCGACGCCGTCGACGATCAGCCACAGTCCGAAGGCCAGCGCGGCCGCGCGCACCGGGTCCGTTCGGGGCGCACGCAGGCGCGAGAGCAGCACGAGCGCGAAGGCGAGCAGGGCGGCCGGAAGCAACCAGGAGATCTCGAAACCGATCTCACCGGTGAACAGGCGAGCCGGGCCCGGCCCGCTGAACCCGGCGAACCCGCCCCCGGCGTGCCCGGCGGCCTGCGGCATCTCGTATCCCGGCGGTAGCGCGAACCTGTCGGCGCCGTGGTGGTTGTGGCCCAGGAAACGGGCGAACCCGTTGTAGCCGAGCACGAGATCCATGAAGGTGTTGTCCGTCGAGCCCGCCAGGTAGGGCCGCTGCGCGGCGGGCCACAGCACCGTCAGCAGCACATACCAGCCCGAGGAGACGACCAGTGCCGCCGCGGCGGCCGACAAGTGCAGCAAGCGGTTTCGCATCGAGGTCGGCGCGACGATCAGATAGGTGAGCGCCAGGGCGGGCAACACCATGAGACCTTCGAGCATCTTCGCCAGGAACGCGAACCCGAGCGCGACGCCCGCCAGCGTCAGCCAGCGCACGCTCGCCTGCCGCGCCGCCCGCAGCGTGCAGTACGCGCCGGCGGCCATCAGCAGCACCATCACGGCGTCCGGATTGTTGAACCGGAACATCAACGCCACCACGGGCGTCGCCGCCAGGACGGCCCCGGCGAGCATACCGGCCCCCCGGCTCGCGGTCGCCCTGGTGACCATCGCGTACATCAACGCCACCGCGGCGACGGCCATCAGCGCCTGCGGCGCCAGCACGCTCGCACTGCCGAATCCGAACAGCCGGACCGACAGGCCCATCACCCATTGCGACACCGGCGGCTTGTCCACCGTGATGAAGTTGCCCGGGTCCAAGGAGCCGAACAGCACCGCCTTCCAGTCCCGCGCACCCGACCAGGCGGCCGCGGCGTAGAAGCCGTTGCCCATCCCGTTGACCGTGATGTGCCACAGATACGCGGCGGCGGTCCCGGCCAGCAGTGCCGCCAACCCCACGCGGTCCCGCGGGCGTGCGGGCGGCAATTGGGCAGTAATGGCAATCGGATTCGCATCGGGCACGGCGGCCTCGGCGGGGATCGCTGTCACCGCAGGAGTCTCGCAAGCATCCCGGTGGATCCGCTGCGCGCAGGCTGGCAATCAGCTGTGAATCCAGGACGTCCACCGGCCGACGGGCGGGCCACCGGCGGTGGATCGTTCCGCGGGGCCGTCAGATCTTGCGGATGACGGTGACGACCTTGCCCAGGATCTGGGCGTCGTTGCCGGGGATGGGCTCGAAGACCGGGTTGTGCGGCATCAGCCAGACATCCTTGCCGGTGCGCTTGAAGGTCTTGACCGTGGCCTCGCCCTCGATCATCGCCGCGACGATGTCGCCGTTCTCCGCGACGTTCTGCTGCCGCACGACCACCCAGTCGCCGTCGCAGATCGCCGCGTCGATCATGGACTGGCCGACGACCTTCAGCAGGAACAGCGAACCGTCGCCGACCAGCTCGCGCGGCAGCGGGAAGACGTCTTCCACGGCCTGCTCGGCCAGGATCGGTCCACCGGCGGCGATGCGCCCGAGGACCGGGACGAAAGTGGGGACCGGTCGGTCGACGTCGACGGTGATCTCACCGTCGTCCACCGCCGCGACCGGCAGGCTGGTCACCGACCGCACCACTTCGTCCAGCCCGCGCACGTCGACGGCGCGCGGCCGGTTCGGGTCGCGGCGCAGGTAGCCCTTGCGCTCCAGGGCGCGCAGCTGATGGGCGACCGAGGAGGTGGACGTGAGGCCGACGGCGTCACCGATCTCCCGGATGCTCGGCGGGTAGCCGCGCTCGCTCACCGAGGTGCGGATCACCTCGAGCACTTTGCGCTGACGCACGGTGAGATCCGCCCCGCTACCCGCCGCGTCGGCGCCGCTGTCGGTCTCGTCGCCCGTGTCGTCCGTCTGCCTCACCGCAACCGCCCTTTCCTGCTGTGCCAGGCCGGTCCGTGCCCGGCGCGTGTCTTCATGGCCTGTCGTGTCTTCGGTTCTTCGAATCTAGTCCGGTCGCGCCGCTGGATCAAACATCTGTTCGACGTATGTCGGGGGTTCGTGCTGACTTTGTCGCCGCGGCGTGGTAGAAATCGAACACCAGTTCTTCGAACACATGAGCGAATCAATTTTGAACGTGTGTTCGAACGGCTCGAACGGCCACGGAGCACCCACTACGGAGGTTTGTCCGATGAGCACTGTGATCAGCCATGTCACCCCTTCCGTCGGCGCGGCGGAGGCCGAAGGCGAGCGGCGCGCCGCCGATCCCGCCCCGGCGAAGGACGGTCTCGGGTACGAGACGGCTCGGCGGCTGCTGTGCGGCGGCGCGCGTCCGCGGACGCTGACGCCGGCGCACCGATCCGCGGTCGATCGGCGTCCGCCCGGCGCGCGCCCCGGTGCCGGCATGGTCGATTACGACCGGGGCGCAGGCACTTTCGCGCCGCGGCGTCCCCGTGGCGAACACCCGATGCGCCGGATCGAGCAGGCGCAGATCGGCTTCGCCGCGCTCGCCGTCGCCGCACTGCTCACCGCGGTGATGGTGGTGGGACTGATCGCCTTGGCGCATGTGCGGGCGGGTGAGTGGGGCGGGTCGGGCCGATCGGTGCCCGCGGTAGTGGACCGCCCTGGCGTGCCGGGCAGCGGCGATTCGCGGTGAGCGCAAGGGAATCCGGCCATCGTCGGCGGCCGGATTTGTGGATCGGCAAACTAGAACGTGTTGCTACCGTGCTTCGAACATGATCCGGGCGACAACGCCCGAACGAAGCCGGGACTTTTCAGCACATGACACTCCGCACCGCAGGCCGCGTCTTGATCCGCTTGGCCGCATTGTCCCTTTGTCTGGTCTTCGGGCTCGGCGCGGCAGCCGTCGCCAAGGCCGAACCCGCCTATGCGGCATATCTCGACCTCCCGTCCGTCAACGGCGACGGCGCGGGGCCGGGCGGACTGAATCCCGTTCTGCCGCTGGACGACTCCGTCCTCGCGGAGGCGTTGCGGCAGGCGCGGGCCGACGCAGTGCCGCCGCGCCGGTACGCGACGCTGCTGCACCAGTACTGGCTGGTGGTCGCCACCCGCAATGCCGACATCGACCTGGCCGCATGGGATCCCGGTCGTGGCCCGCGCGCCAACGAACGCACCTTCAATCAGGTGTACGTCAACTACCTGCGGCTGGCCACACAGCACCCGGAGTTCTACTGGGCGGGCCTCGCCGGCATCGCGGGCGGATCGTTCGCCTCCGGCTTCTTCGACATGAGCGATGCGGGCGCCGTCCTGGACGTGCCCGGCATCCATCAGCTCGGTGACACGGTCGCCGACCTCCTGCGCGCCACCCCACCGGAATTGGCGCGTGCCCTGCCGGAGGACGTCCGGTTGCTCGTCACCGAAGGTTCCCGCCTGACCGCGGCGGACGTCGCCTGGTACCAGACCCGCCTGATGATCATGCAGAAGCACATCTTCACGGATCTGGTGCCGATGCACGAGGCCTACGTCGCGCTCGGCCTGCGCGGTATCGACGAGATGTCCGCGGCCGGTGTCCTCGACGAGGACATCCACGCCGCGTGGCGGTCGGTCGCCTCCGGCACTCGGGACGGTTACATCGACGCGCTGGTCCGGATGACCGATCGGGAGCAGAACCGCGTGGTGGCCGACCAGTGGGACGAGACGTCGGCGGGTCGTGCGCCCATCGGCCGGGTACTCACCTACGTCAGCACCGTCGCGGGCAAACCCGCTGTTCCCGGCGTTCGCGCGCCCGGCGTGTTCGCCCCGGCGGTGGTCGGCGCGGAAGTAGGAGGCCGCAGCGTCGCGCTGCGTGTCCCGTTGCCTGCCTTCAACTGGGCCGACCGCGACACGCGGTGGACCTACATCACCGAAGACCTGGTGCCCCGCCACATCGATATGGAGGCCGATTCCGTCTCGGCGGGCGCCGTCCTCGGCGAGGCGTTCTGGAGCAAGCTCGCCCGCGGTCGCCTGGCCGCCCGGCTGCCCGACCTGCTGGCGGACCTGACCGCGCACTGGCAGATCTCCGGGTGAGCGAGCCGTGCCCGCGGCCGGGGTGAGTGCGACAAACCGGAAACCCGGACGGGTATCCTCGAAGTGTTATGCAGGTGTTCCGCGTGTCGCACGAGGGATGCCTGGTGCCGGGGTATAGACCTCTGTACACGGGCTCGCCGGACCGATCGCCGCGATCGGCGTCCGGTCCGGACGCGAGCACGCGCATCGACGAAGGATTTCTCGGATGCATTGCCCGTACTGCCGACACCCCGACTCCCGGGTGGTGGACTCGCGCGAGGCCGACGAAGGCGCGGCCATCCGCCGCCGTCGCGCCTGCCCGCAATGTGGGCGGCGGTTCACCACGGTGGAGACGGCCATCCTGTCGGTGGTCAAGCGCAGCGGCGTCACCGAGCCGTTCAGTCGCGAGAAGGTCATCCGGGGCGTGCGCAGGGCCTGCCAAGGCCGTGAGGTCGACGACGACGCGCTGAACCTGCTCGCCCAGCAGGTGGAGGACGCGGTGCGGGCGAAGGGTTCTCCCGAGGTACCCAGCCACGAGGTGGGGCTGGCCATCCTCGGCCCCCTGCGTGATCTGGACGAAGTGGCCTACCTGCGCTTCGCCTCGGTCTACCGGTCGTTCACCTCCGCCGAGGACTTCGAACGCGAGATCCGCGAAATGCGCAGGGCCCGCGCCGAAGCGTTGTCGGCCGCCGACTGACTCAGCGCCGGACGGCGGCGATCGCCTTCTCGATTCGCTTGGCTGACACCGGAAACGGGGTGCCGAGCTTCTGCGCGAACAGGCTCACGCGGAATTCCTCGATCATCCACCAGATGTCGGTGACCGCGGGCGCATGCCTGCGGGTCTCCGGTAGCGACGCGACCAGGCGGTCGTATGCGGCCAGGACCCGATCGATTTCGGCCATGCCCTGCCGATCACGCACGGCGGAGCCGGGCAGCGCCTCCAAACGTGCCACCGCGGCCTGGAGATAGCGGGGCAGCTCACGCAGCCTGGCCGCGCCCGTCTCGGAGACGAAGCCGCGGAACACCAGATTGTCGAGCTGATGACGGACGTCGTCGGCGATGTCGCGCTCGCTCGTTCGTTCCAGTGCCGCGGAGACCTGGTGCGCACCGGCGAGAATCGGCACCACCAGACGAACGAAACGCGCCACGGCGGCGGCGAAATCGGGCCGGATCCGAGCGACGAGCGCGTCGAATTCCGCCGGGTCGTGCACCGGCCCGCCCGCGGCCGCGAGCAGTTCGTCGGCGGCGGCGGCGCGGCAGTCCTCGAGCAGCGCCTCCAGGGAGCCGTAGGGATTCTGGCTCAGGGCGAGCCGGTCCCCGGGCGAGAGGCCCGCGGTGGCGGAGCGGACCGACGTGGGCAGCGCGTGCAGCAACAGGGCTCTGGTGCCAAGGCGCATGGCGGCGGACTGCTCCGCGGGGGAGCTGAGCACCCGAACCGCCACGCCGTCCCCTTCGGCGACGAGCGCCGGGTAGCCGGTGACGGTCTGCCCCGCGACCTCGCGGCGCACCGTCGGGGCGATGGTGCCGAGCGACTCGGAGGTCCACACCGTGGCGGGCGGACGTTCCGAACCCGCGGTGGCCCTGGCGACCGAGGCGGAAACTTGTTCGGCCAGTTGCGTTTTCAGTGCGGTGAGGCTCTTGCCGCGCGCGAGCGTCGTGCCGTCGTCGCCGATGGCGGCGAAGGTCATCCGCAGGTGATCGGGCAGTGCGGAGACGTCGAAGTCGGTGGGGGCGATCGAAACCGAGCCGAGCCGGGACAACTCGCGCGCCAGCCCGGCCCGCAGCGGCTCCGCGCGCGGGGTGAGCGCCGCGAGGGCGGCGGCCGCGAAATCAGGAGCGGGAACAACACTGCGCCGCAATGCCTTCGGCAATGTCTTGATCAACGCGGCGGCCAGCTCGTCGCGCATGCCAGGCACCAGCCAGTCGAAACCGACGGCGCGGACGTGGGCGAGCTGTTCCACCGGAATCCGCACGGTGACGCCGTCGTCCTCGTTGCCCGGCTCGAACTGGTAGGAGAGCGGGAAACTGAGTTCGCCCTGTCGCCAGGAGTCGGGGAAGGCCGCCGGGTCCAGCGCGGCCGCGCCCTCGTTGACCACGGTCGAAGTGGAGAAGTCCAGCTGAGCCGGATCTTCCCGGCGCGCGCTGCGCCACCAGCTGTCGAAGTGCCGCACCGAGACGATGTCGGCGGGCAGGCGCTTGTCGTAGAACTCGAACAGCACCTCGTCGTCGACGAGGATGTCGCGGCGGCGGGCGCGGTGCTCCAGGTCGGCGACGTCGTCGAGCAGCGCGCGATTGCGATGGAAGAACTCGTGGCGGGTCTGCCACTCGCCCTGCACCAGGGCGTGGCGGATGAACAACTCGCGCGACAGCTCGGGGTCGATGCGTCCGTAGTCGACCGGCCTGCCGGTGACCAGCGGGATCCCGTACAGCGTCACCCGTTCGTAGGCGCGCGCCGAGCCCCGCTTGGCCGACCAGTGCGGTTCGGAGTAGGTGCGCTTGACGAGGTCGCCCGCCAGCCGCTCGGCCCATTCCGGCTCGATCTTCGCGGCCATCCGGCCCCACAGCCGCGAGGTCTCGACCAGTTCCGCGGCCATCACCCAGCGGGGTGGCTTCTTGGCCAGCGACGAACCGGGGAAGATCATGAACTTGGCATTGCGGGCGCCGAGGAATTCCCTGGTCTCCGCCTCGCGGACGCCGATGTGCGACAGCATGCCCGCCAGCAACGCCTGATGGATGGCCGTGGCGTCCCAGGGCAGTCCGTCGCTGTCCCCGGCAGCCGTCGCGGCGGCGGACCGGCCTTGTTCGGGGCCGGGGCGACCGTCGCGCGTACCCCGACGGGATCTGTTGGCGGACTTACGAGCTGTTGTGGCCGCTTCGGCTGGGAGCCGCGCGCCGTCCTCCGCGTCCTCCGCTCGCGTGGACCAACCGAGGCCCCTGGTGATGGTGCGCAGTTGGCCGTGCAGGTCCTGCCACTCCCTGATCCGCAGATAGTGCAAGAACTCCTCACGGCACAGGCGCCGGAATTGGTTCGACGACAACGATTTGCGCTGTCCACCGAGGTAGTCCCACAGGCGTAGGTAGGCCAGGAAATCGGAGCCTTCGACGGTGAAGCGCGCGTGTTTGGCGTCGGCTGCCTGCTGCTGCTCGGCGGGCCGCTCCCTGACGTCCTGGATCGACAGCGCCGCGACGATCACCAGCACGTCGGCCAGGCAGCCGGTGCGTTGCGCCTCCACCAGCATCCGCGCCATGCGCGGATCGACCGGCAGCTGGGCCATGTCGCGGCCGATCGGCGTCAGCGACAGCGCGTCGCCGCCGCCGGCCCGGCGCGCGAGTGCGCCGAGTTCCTCGAGCAGGGCGATGCCGTCACGGATGGCGCGGCGGTCCGGCGCCTCGACGAACGGGAAGTTCTCGATGTCACCGAGACCGAGCGCGGTCATCTGCAGGATGACCGCGGCCAGGTTGGTGCGCAGGATCTCCGGATCGGTGAACGTGGGCCTGGATTCGAAGTCCTCTTCCGAATACAGCCGGATGCAGATGCCGTCGGCGACGCGACCGCAACGCCCGGAGCGCTGCCGCGCGGAGGCCTGGGACACCGGTTCGATCGGCAACCGCTGCACCTTGGTCCGCATGGAATAGCGCGAGATCCGCGCGGTGCCAGGATCGACGACGTACCGGATGCCCGGCACGGTGAGCGAGGTCTCCGCGACGTTCGTCGCCAGCACCACCCTGCGTCCGGTGTGCGGGGCGAACACGCGGTGCTGCTCGGCGGTGGACAGCCGGGCGTACAGCGGGAGGATCTCGGTGCGGGGCAGCTTCAGATCGCGCAGCGCGTCGGCGGTGTCGCGGATCTCCCGTTCACCGGACAGGAACACCAGCACGTCGCCGTCGCCCGCGGCGAACAACTCGGTCACCGCGTCGCCGATGGCGTCCACCGGGTCCCGGTCGACGACGCGGGTGTCCTCGTCGTCTTCGTCCTCGGTGGTATTCGGCAACTCCAGCGCGAGCGGGCGGTAGCGGATCTCCACCGGGTACGAGCGCCCTGACACTTCCACGATCGGGGCGGGCGTGCCGTGTTCGTCGGCGAAGTGCCGGGCGAACAGTTCGGGATCGATGGTCGCCGAGGTGATGATCACCTTGAGGTCGGGCCTGCGCGGCAACAGCTGCTTCAGGTAGCCGAGCAGGAAGTCGATGTTGAGACTGCGTTCGTGCGCCTCGTCGATGATGATCGTGTCGTAGCGGCGCAGCAGCCGGTCGCGCTGGATCTCGGCGAGCAGGATGCCGTCGGTCATCAGCTTGACCAGGGTGTGCTCGGAGGCGTGGTCGGTGAACCGCACGGTGTAGCCGACGACGTCGCCGAGTTCGGTGCCCAATTCCTCGGCGATGCGCTCGGCCACGGTGCGCGCGGCCAGCCTGCGGGGCTGGGTGTGCCCGATGGTGCCGCGAATGCCGCGGCCGAGCTCCAGGCAGATCTTCGGGATCTGGGTGGTCTTGCCGGAGCCGGTCTCGCCGGCGACGATGACCACCTGATGCTCGGCGATGGCCGCCGCGATGTCCTCGCGGCGGGCGGTGACCGGAAGCTGCTCCGGGTAGCGGATCTCCGGCACCGCGGCGCGGCGCGCTTCGACGCGTAGTTCGGCCGCCGTGATCTCCGCCTCGACCGCACTCAGATCGCCGCCGCGTGCTTTGTCGAGCCTGCGCCGCAACCGGTGTTCGTCGCGAAGGGAGAGATTCGCCAGGCGGGTGCGAAGGTCGCGGAGATCGGTGGCGGCTGTCCTGGTCATTGCATCGACCAGCGTAGCGAAATCCGCCAGCGGATTTTTCCACCAGGCGGCGCGGTCGGTAGCCGGGGTCCGCCTCCGCCCCGGTGCCACACCCGTGAATGCGCTGGTCAACGCGCGGGTGCGCCCTGTCTTCGCCCGGTTCGCGCGTGGCAGGTATGGACCCCGGACGGGGAACCGGCAAAGGTGGAGAGATGAGCGCGCTATGGCATGGCTTCGCCGACATGGGCGCCGTCGAGCGGGACGGAGCGTTCGTCGTAGCCCGCGGTGACGGCGTCCACGTCTTCGACCGGGAGGGCAATCGCTACCTGGACGCGACCGCGGGTCTATGGTTCGCCAACGTGGGCCACGGGCGCGGCGAGATCGCCGACGCGGTGGCCGCCCAGCTGCGCACAATCGCGCACTATTCCAATTTCGGCGACATCACCGAGCCCGCCACCCAGGAGCTCGCCGAGCGGCTCGCCGGGCTGGCGCCGGTGCCGGGTAGCAAGATCTTCTTCACCTCGGGCGGCTCCGACTCCGTCGACACCGCGACCAAACTCGCCCGCCGGTACTGGCACGAAGTCGGGCAGCCGGACAAGACCATCGTGGTCGGGCGGCGGATGGCCTATCACGGCATGCACGTGGGCGGCACCGCGCTCGGTGGCCTCCCTGGGAACCGGGAGGGTTACGGCGAGCTGATGCCCGCGGCGCGAACCATCGAGTGGGACGACGCGAAAGCACTGCTCGTCCTGATCGAGGAGGTCGGCGCCGAGCGGATCGCCGCGTTCTTCTGCGAACCCGTCATCGGCGCTGGCGGTGTGTATCCGCCGCCGGAGGGCTACCTCGCCGAGGTGCGCCGGATCTGCCGCGACCACGACATCCTGTTCGTCGCCGACGAAGTGGTCACCGGTTTCGGCCGCATCGGCGGAGCGTGGTTCGCCTCCTCCCGCCTCGGGCTCGAACCGGACCTGATGACCACCGCGAAGGGACTGACCTCCGGTTATCTCCCGATGGGCGCGGTCTTCGCCGCCCCGCGCGTCGCGGAGCCGTTCTTCGCGGGCGGCGTCTGGTGGCGGCACGGCTACACCTACGGCGGCCACGCGGGCGCGGCGGCCGCGGCATTGGCGAATCTCGACATCATCGAGCGGGAAGACCTGCTCACGGCCGCTCTGCGCCTGGAATCCAGCCTGCACGACCAGCTGTCGGTGCTCGCCAACCACCCCAGGGTCGCCGAGGTGCGCAGCGGGTTCGGCGCCGTCGCTGCCGTCCAGCTCGCCGATCCCGCCGAAGGGCCGCGCTTGGTCGGCACGTTGCGCGCGCACGGCATCTCCAGTCGCGCCGCGGGCCAGGGCGCCATGCAGATCTCCCCGGCTTTCGTCATGACCGACGAGCAGGTCGCAGAACTCGTCGACGGATTCACCCGCGCGTTGGACGAGGCCTGAGGTCACCGGGCGGGTGACCGAACGGTGTGCACCGACCCGACGTCACAAGGCGCGGGTCAGGAAGACGCTGTGCGGGTCAGGGCGGTAGTCGCCGAACGGCGCGCAGCGGACGAAGCCGTGGGCGGCATAGAGCCGGCGTGCGGGCCGGAAGAAATCACCGGCGCCCGTTTCCAGGCTGAGGCGGCGGTAGCCGCGTTCGGTGGCTTCTGCGAGCACATGGCGCAGCAGGGTGGAGGCGACACCGCGGCGTTGATGCGTCGCGGCGGTCCGCATGGATTTGATCTCGGCGTGGTCTTCGTCGAGACGTTTCAGCGCGGCACATCCCGCGAGGCCCGCACCCTCCCACGCGGTCCAGAACGTGATCCCGGGACGGCGCAGCGTTGCGAGGTCCAACGCGTGCATGCTCTGCGCAGGCGAGTGCGCGGCCATCTCGGCGAGATGCTCGGTGAGCAGTGCCGCGATCTCGGGGCCGGTCAGGTCATCGACGACGATGCGCAGATCGCCGCGCTCGATCTCGGTGGCGCGGTGCTCGGCGTGGTCGGACATCACTCCATCATGGCGGCCCGCTCGGCGACGCTCGCATCCCCGCCGGGCTCGGACTCGCCGAGTCCGAGCCTGAGCGCTCCTCCGGCCTCGAACCGACCGAACGGCCGAGCGGAGCCGACTTCCGGCGATACGGCCGAGGAGCCGCGGGATCGCCGAATCGGGCGGCGCTCGAACGAAGGCCGCTGTCCGGCACCGGAATTCGGTGGAATCGAACAAGCAGCTCTCCGGCTCGCCGCCCGGTCCGCTCGAAATCGCCGTCGTAGCAGCGGATTCGCGACGTGCGGCTCGTCGGAGTTGCCGCCCAGAGGTCTGAAAACGACACCCCGGCCGCTCCGGGATGCGAGCATGGAAAGGCGACGACCGTGGTCGCCGTGCTGAGAGGTGGTGGGGTGTGGCGCAGTTCGTGCAGGAGTATGCCGTATTGCGATGGATGGTGGTGGCGGCGTTCGTGATCGCCGCCGGGATCGTGCTGTCGCGGGTGGCTGCGGCCGCGACGCCGTCGGCGGGGTGCGTCGCGGAAACGCGTCCGCCGTCGGACACTTCGGCCGGGCACGCCGAGTCCGACGCGGCGCACCTGGTGATGTGCCTGGTCATGCTCGGCATGCTGGTGTTTCCCTCGGGCGCGAGCCCGCACGCGGTGCGCGGCGTGCTGACGGCGATGGCGGTGGTCTTCGCCGGACTGCTGACCGTTCGTGCCGCGGAGCACACCGCCCAGGGGCGGCCGCTGCCGATCGACCGGCTGGTGCCGCTGGGCTACCACATCGTCGCCGCCGCGGCGATGCTCTACGCGATGTCCGGCCACACGGCTTCCGGCCACGCGGGCGGTCCGGCCGCCGGGCCGGCACTCGGCCTCGCCGTGCTGTTCCTGCTCGACGCGCTGGTGGTGACCTTCGCCGCCTGCACCGGCAGGACGCGCGCGCAGCTGCCGGGGCCGGTGCAGCTGCTGGTGCGCTCCGGCGGCTGCGTCGCCGCCCTCACCGGTCCCGCCAAACCATGGGCGGCGGTGCCGCATGTGGTGATGGACGCGGGCACGGCCTACATGCTGGTGGCCGTGATCATTCGGTGACCGTGACCAATCCGGTTTCCCCCGCATACCGAACCCCTGTGCATGCAGGCACGGGATTCGGCCATGAGCAACGAACACGGTTCTGCTTCACCCCATCGCTCCGGCGGCCCGGCGCGTGCGCGAGAGGGAACCGATGACCCGGTGCTCGCCCGCCCGCTGCCGACCGGTTACGACCGAGCGCAGGCCACCCGCGCGAGCCGTGAACTCGCGGCGCTGCTCGCCGCCACCGGCGCGGGCGATCGTGGCGCGTTCACCGAGTTCTATCAGTTGACCAGTCCTCGGGTGTTCGGGCTCACGGTGCGAGTCCTGCGCAGCCACGCCGCCGCCGAGGAGGTGACCCAGGAGGTGTACCTCCAGGTGTGGTCGATGGCCGATCGCTACGACGCCACGCTGGCCAGTCCGGTCGGCTGGCTGATGATGCTCGCCCACCGCAGGGCGGTGGACCGGGTGCGCGCGGAGAGCTCGGCCAGCAGCCGGGATCTGGTCTACGCGCACGAGCACCTCGGGCGCGCCCACGACGTCGTCGCCGAATCGGTCACTCAGCGTATCGAGGAGCAACAGGTGGCGGGCTGCCTGGAGATGCTGACCGCCACCCAGCGCGAAGCGATCACGCTGGCCTATTACGGCGGGTGGACCTACCGAGAGGTCGCCGATCATCTCTCGGTGCCACTGCCGACGATCAAGACCCGCATCCGCGACGGGCTGAAACGATTGGAGAAGTGTTTGTCCGGGGAAGGCACCGATGGTTGACACCTCGCCGCGCTCTGAGGCGGATCTCATCGACCTCGCCTACCCCTGCGCGCTGGACGCGGTCGCCGATATCGAGCGCAGGCACATCGATGCCCGCTTGGCGGCTGCCGACCCGCGGGTGCGGCAGGCGTTCTCCGACACCGTCTGGCAGGTGCGCGACGTCATGGGCCGGCTGGCCGTGCTCGACGAACTCGCGCCGCCGCCGGAGCTGGAACGCCGCATCCTGGCCGCGCTGCCCGACGAGCCCGCCGAACAGGCGAGCACGGTGAGGTCGTGGCAGCGGCGGTTGCGCTGGGCGGCGCCGATCGCGGCCGCGGTGTGCCTGGTGATCGGTGGCGCCGTGGTGACCGCCGAGTTCCTCGATACCCCGTCGGAGCCTGCCGCCGCGGACCAGGTGCACGCGCGGACGGTGAACGGATCGTTCGCCGGGGGCGGACTGCTCGTCGTGGACGCCTCGCCCGAGCTGGGACGCGCGGTCGTCGTCTTCGATCGGGTCGCTCCGCCGCCGGCCGGCCAGGTCTATCAGGTGTGGCTGGTCGGTCCGGACGGACAACCGCGGTCAGCGGGTCTGCTGAGCGACGTGCCGTCGATCGAGCGACCTTTCGTGACCGGTTTCCGATCGGGTGACGTACTCGCGGTGAGCATCGAACCGGACGGCGGTTCGGCCGCCCCGAGCGGCGCTCCGGTCGTCGGCGTCACTCTGCCCTGAGCGTCAGATGTCCACCGGCTGGTCGGCGACGACCCGGCCGCCCAGATGCACCCACCCGTCGGAATCCCACCGGGTGAACAATTGCGAGCCCTTGCCCTGGGTGATGACCAAGCCTTTGCGCAGCAACGCCGTCAATGCCACGGCCGCCGCTCCGGTGGCCTCGTCCTCGGTGATGCCCATGGTCGGCGCGAACATGCGCGATCGCAGGGCGGCGCGGTGCTCGTCGGTCCACGCCCACAGGTAGTGCGGGCCGCCGGGAAACTCCTCCGGCCGCAGGGTGGCCAGCTCGTCGGCGTCCTCGAGCTGATGGAAGGTGAACGTGGGCGCCCACTCACCGCGCGCGGTGATCCAGGTCAATCCCTCGGTGAGTTCCACGGCCACCGGGCCCGCGGGCACATCCAGCGTGCGCACCGGGACGCCCTGCGACGCGAACCACCACGCGGTCCCCACCGAGGGGTGTCCCGCGAAGGGAAGTTCCATTGCGGGGGTGTAGATCCGCACCGCGGCGGTGCCGTCCACCGGCTCCTCGACGATCACGGTCTCGCTGTATCCGGCTTTGGCGGCCAGCGCCTGCCGGTCGGCCACGGACACGTCGGCGGCCCGCGCGATACCCAGCTCGTTGCCGAACCGCCCGGCGGGGTCGGTGAACACTCGCACCACATCAACCTGTGTGCTCATGATCGCCGAGCCTACTCGGGTGTCGCGGGCGCGAGCTGTCGTCCTGGCCACACGGGAACGCGAAAGAGGCCCCCGTCGCAGGACAGGGGCCTCTTTCCGGGCGGAATCAGATCGCGGCCGCGCTGAGGGCCTCGGTCGACTGCACCGCCTGGCCGACACCGGCCACGATGGCGGCGGCGCGCAGCGATTCGAAGATCACCTCGCGGGACACACCCGCTTCGCGGAGCGTGTGCTCGTGCGCCTCCAGGCAGTGCGCGCAGCCGTTGATCGAGGAGACCGCGAACGACCACAGCTCGAAGTCGGCCTTGTCGACGCCGGGCGTGCCGATGATCTGCATGCGCAGCCCGGCGCGCAGGTCGTCGTAACGGCCGCCGAGGAACGCCTTGCCCCGGTAGAACACGTTGTTCATGCCCATGATCGAGGCGGCGCCGAGGGCGGCGTTGTACGCCTCAGCCGACAGCACGTCGGCGGCTTCCTCGGCGATCTCGCGCAGCGTGGTCGTCGACCGGGTCGCGGCCGCCGACGCGAGCAGGGTGCCCCACAGCTGCTGTTCGTTCAGCACCGTGGTGCGCGCGATGGATGACAAGTTGAGCTTGAGGTCCTTGGCGTACTCGGGAAGGGAGTTCTTCAGGTTCTCAATGCTCATTCGGCGATTCCTCTACTCGAAGCGGTCCCCGCGGGACCAGGTCGGTTCTCGATGGTGTGGGGTCGGCGTACCGGAAGGTTCGGCTACGACGGGGATTTCAGACGCTGGCGGCCAAGAGCTCGCCCGCGTTGATGGTGGGGTCGCCCTTCTTCCAGTTGCAGGCGCACAGTTCGTCGGACTGCAGGGCGTCGAGCACGCGCAGCACCTCGTCGACGTTGCGGCCCACCGAACCCGCGGTGACGGAGACGAACTGGATCTCGTTGTTCGGGTCGATGATGAAGGTGGCGCGGTCGGCGACGCCGTCGGCGTTCAGCACGCCGGTGGCCGCGGCCAGTTCGCGCTTGAGGTCCGAGAGCATGGGGAAGGGGAGGGTCTTGAGGTCCTCGTGCTGCGCGCGCCACTGGAAGTGCACGAACTCGTTGTCCACCGACGCGCCGAGCACGACGGCGTCGCGGTCTTCGAATTCGTCGTTGAGCTTGCCGAACGCGGCGATCTCGGTCGGGCACACGAAGGTGAAGTCCTTCGGCCAGAAGAAGACGATCCGCCACTTGCCCGCGTGGTCGTCGCTGGTGATCCGGGTGAAGTAGTCGTCGGGCTGCTGAGCGTCGACCTTCGACAGGTCACCGCCGATGACCGCGGTGAGGTTGTATGCCGGGAACTGGTCGCCGATGGTCAGCAGGGCCATGCTCGTCTCCTCGTCATTTGTTTGCCAACTGTGTTCTGCGGTATTGCGGGACCGTTGCGGCCGGAAGAGCCACCGACTCGGACCCGGCACTCACACCGCGGGTGAAAGCTCATGGGCGATCTTGCCGAAGGGGCGGTAAAAGGTAAAGGTGATCAGTCGCACTACACTGATAGGGGTGACTGATCAGACTTATCAGCCCACCCTGTCACAGCTGCGTGCGTTCGTGGCGATCGCGGAATATCGCCATTTCGGCACTGCGGCTGCGCGTCTCGGTGTGAGTCAGCCCACGCTATCGCAGGCACTCGCCGCCCTGGAACACGGGCTCGGGCTCCAGCTGATCGAACGCAGCACCAGGCGGGTGCTGGTCACCGCGGCGGGGATGCGGTTGCTGCCCAAGGCGATGGCGACGCTGGAAGCCGCGGACCGTTTCGTCGCGTCGGCCACCGGCGACGGACTCGGCGGCACGCTGCGGATGGGCATCATCCCGACGGTCGCCCCGTATGTGCTGCCCGGGTTGCTGCCGGAGCTGCGCAAGCGGCTGCCCGAACTGCGCCCGCAGATCATCGAGGACCAGACCGCCCGTCTGCTGGACGGGCTGCGTACCGGCGTGCTCGACGTCGCCCTGCTCGCGGTGCCGACCGAGATGCCCGGCCTGGTCGAGATTCCGCTCTACTCGGAAGAATTCGTGCTGGTCACCCCGCGCGGTCACGAACTGGCCGGGCGCGGCGACCTCGCGGCGTCGGTGCTCGACGCCCAGCCGCTGCTGCTGCTCGACGAGGGACACTGCCTGCGCGATCAGACCTTGGAGGCGTGCCGCTCGGCCGATGTGCATCCGGCCGCCGTCGGCGACACCAGGGCCGCGTCCCTGTCCACCGTGGTCCAGTGTGTCGCGGGCGGACTCGGCGTGACGCTGATCCCGCAGATGGCGGTGCCGACGGAGACCGCCCGCGGCACGCTGGACGTGGCGCACTTCTCCGCGCCCGCCCCCGGCCGCACCATCGGCCTGGTCTTCCGCGCGTCCAGTGCCCGCGCCGACGACTACGAATACCTGGCCGCCATCGTCCGGGCGCAACGGCCGATGTAGCCGCGTCGAACCCGGGGCGCGGCGGAGAACAGGTGAGAGGAGAGGCGAGGTGGCATCGGCGGTGCCGGGAGGTGGGCGGCTGGGCCGCCTGATCGGATCGGATCATGCACTGTTCGTCTACGGCACGCTGCAGTTCCCCGAAGTGCTGACGGCGCTGCTCGGTCGGGTGCCGTCGCTGGAGCGGGCCGAGCTGACCGGATGGCGCGCCGCCGCGCTGCCGCGGCGGCTGTATCCGGGACTGGTCGCCGCGGCGCAGGGGTGCGCCCGCGGCTGTGTGCTGAGTGGTCTCACCGCGAGCGAGTGGACGATTCTCGACGCGTTCGAGGACGAGGAATACGACCTGCGCCAGATGCGGCTCGACGGCCGGAATGCTCCGGTGTGGACCTACGTCTGGACGGTGGCGGCGGACCCGGCGGACTGGGAACGCGACCGCTTCGCCGCCGAGCATCTCGCGTCCTTCGCCGCCCGGTCCGCACGCTGGCGGCGCGACCCGGCGAGCTTCTCGGCCTCGGCCGGGCCCGGGTGGTCCGGTCCTGTGGCGTGAGGCCGCACGCTGTTGCAATTCCAAGACGACCGGTCGTATAGTCAGCCCATGGCACGACCCCGGCGCAGTGCGGACACCCGGCGGCTTCTCGTCGAAGAGGGCGCCGCGGGATTCCTGACCAACGGCTACCACGGCACCGGGATCAAACAGATCCTGGACAAGGTCGGTGTGCCGAAGGGCTCGTTCTACAACTACTTCGACAGCAAGGAGAGCTTCGGTCGCGCGATCATCGAGCACCACTCCGTCTGTGTGCAGCGCAATCTGATCGAGGCGTTCGCCGCGTCGCCGGATCCGGTGAGCGGTTTGCGAGCGTTCTTCGGGCGGCTGATGGACGACTTCGTCGCGGCGGATTTCACCGGCGGCTGCCTCATCGCGAATCTCGGGGGCGAGCTGGAAGGCAGTGAGCTGTTGCGCGAATCGCTGTCGGCGGCCTGGCGCGCGTGGCGCGATCGCGTCGCCGAGCAACTCGCGCAGGCGCAGCGCCTCGGCACGATCCGCGCCGACATCGACGCGGTCGAACTGGCCGATCTCCTGCTCGAATCCTGGGAGGGGGCGGTGATCAGGATGAAGATGGAGCGCACTCTCGCTCCGCTGCACAAGTGTCTCGATCGCCTCCTCGGTGACTACTTCCTGCCCTGATTTCCGGCAGCGCAACTGTCCGGCGTCTTCGGCTGCCTGTTCCAAGACGACCGGTCGTATATTAGAAAGGATCACTATGACGAAGACCGTCATCGTGACCGGTTCCTCCAGCGGGATCGGTCGCGATATCGCACGGGCGTTCGTGGAACGCGGCGACAATGTCGTGCTCAACGGCCGCGACGCGGAAAAGCTGACCCGGGTGGCCGCCGAAATCGGCGCACCGGAGCGGGTGGCCACGGTGCCGGGCGATATCGGCGCCGCCACCACCGCGGCCACCTTGGTGCGCGTCGCGGTGGAACGGTTCGGCGGTGTGGATGTGCTGGTCAACAACGCGGGCGTCTTCGGAGCCAAACCGTTCGTGGAGGTCACCGAGCAAGATCTCGACGGCTATCTGAACGGAAACCTCAAAGGCACCTACTTCACCACGCAGGCCGTGGTGCGGCGGTTCCTGACCCAAGCCAGGGGCGGCAGCATCGTCAACATCGGCACCGTGCTGATCGATCACGCTCTCGCCGGGTTGCCCGCCTCAGCGGCCTTGGTCAGCAAGGGCGGCGTGCACGCGCTCACCACCAGCCTCGCCGCCGAACTCGCCGCCGACGGCATCCGGGTCAACGCCGTCGCCCCCGGCATCATCCGCACGCCGCTGTTCGGCGACGGCGACGAGCAGGCGTCGGGCAGACTCGCGCTGTTGAACCGTATCGGCGAAGTCGCCGAAACGACGGCCGCGGTGCTGTATCTCGCCGACGCGGCCTTCACCACCGGACACATCCTCCCCGTCGACGGCGGGTACATCTCTGGAAGGGCGGCCTGAAATGCCTTACGTGAACATCAAAGTCACCGACGAAGGCGTGACCCGCGAGCAGAAGGCGCGCTTGATCGAGGGCGTCACCGATCTGCTGCACGACGTGCTCGGCAAGTCGCCCGCGAGCACCTACGTGGTGATCGACGAGGTCGCGCTGTCGAACTGGGGCGTCGGCGGAGTCGATGTAGAACAGTGGCGCGCACAGCAGCGCTCCTGAAACACGAAACGGCCTGTCGGCCGGACAGTTCGGGCGTATGGCACCCACTCGCGAGCGACCGAGAGCGGCATGGTGTTCGGCGCGCGGGTGAGGAGGCGAAGAAGGCCACCGCACCGGGGCGGCCGTCCGCCGACCAGGCGCGGCTGTGATCGGGTGAGCAACGCCGAATGCGCCGGTCCCGAGTTCGGAACCGGCGCATTCCGGTGCCACTAGACCCGCAGGGCGTGCGGTTCGATGGCGCCGCGCACCAGCGCCTTGGCGTCGATGGTCTCGGGCTTGTACGGCAGCAGGGCCAGGCGATCGGTCATCCCGCCCACCGGGTCGTCGATCTCCTCCACCAGGCCGAACAGGAACGACCACTCGTGCTCGTCGCTGCCGTAGTGCACCACGGTGCCGAACTGCTCGTGGAAACGCTGCCAGGACCGCTTCAGCGTCTCGTTGCGCCACATCGTCGCGCAGCCTGCCTGGGCGCACAGCACGCCGCCGGGCGCGAGCAGTGCACGACATCGCGACAGGAACTCCGCCTCGTAGAGACGGTTGTGCTGGGCGTCCTCGACGCGCTCGTCCGGCAGATCGATCACGATGACGTCGTAGCGGGTGCCGGCGCGCTCGGCCTCGGCCAGGAAATCCCAGCCGTCGGCGTAGTGCACCTTGATCGGTCCCTCGCCCTTGACGGCGGCGGCCAGCTCGTCGCTGGTGTAGCCGTAGGGCAGGTGCTCCGCGCACAGCTCGACCTCGAGCTGATCGATGTCCACGTGGTCGACGAGGGTGGCGCCGGCGGCGACGGACATCTGACTGGCCACGCCTTCACCGGAGCCGATGATCAGCACCTTGTCCAGCTTCTCGGCCAGCACGAAGGCGGGCACCATCATCGCCTCGTGGTAGGTGAGCTGGGAGAACTCGGTGGACTGGCGGTCGTCGTCGGAGAACAGGCTGATGCCCTGCTCGGTCCGCGCGATGACCATGTGCTGGAACGGGGTGTCGGTGTCGACGATCACCTCGTGCAGGTCCCAGATACGGGTCAGGCC
This sequence comes from Nocardia beijingensis NBRC 16342, assembly GCF_001612785.1. Lineage (GTDB taxonomy): Bacteria > Actinomycetota > Actinomycetes > Mycobacteriales > Mycobacteriaceae > Nocardia > Nocardia beijingensis. Next base: position 47,508 of record NZ_BDBC01000054.1, on the reverse strand, counting down.
GGCGCCCACCGGCTCCTCGATCCGCTGACCGCCGTGTCCCCTGCGGATGACCTGCATGCGAACCTCCTTGGGCGCCAACGCGTCCCGCAGGAGCTCGACCGCCTTGGAGGCGCCGGCGCCGATGCTGCCGCAGGTGAAGACGTCGACGAAGATGTCGCCGGACTCCGGATAAGTGTGAATCGAGGCGTGGGACTCCGACAACAGCGCGAGGACGGTCACCCCCTGCGGTTCGAACTTCTTGTGTACGACATCGCAGATGGTGACGCCCGCCGCGATCAGAGACTCACGCAACGCCGATTCGAGTCGTTCGAGATCGTCGCAGAGGGCTGCGTCGACACCACCGAACTCGGCCAGCACATGCCAACCGGTGAATTCCGCCGTCATGGGCAAACTCACTCTCGCTCAGCGCCCGAGACATGAACGGTCAAGGGCGGAAAACCATTGAAGGACACCGACGAATAACTCGCGGTATAGGCGCCGGTGTCGAGGATTCGAACGCGATCACCGGCTCGCAACGTGGTCGGTAGGAGGACTCGCGTGCGTTGATACAGTACATCGTCGCCGTCGCAGGTCGGACCGGCCACCACCGCCTCGTCGACGGGGTCGCCGTCCCGATCCGTGGCGAACCGGTAGGCGATGTACTCGTTCTCGGTCTCGGCCATGCCGTTGTAGCGGCCGATGTCGAGATAGACCCAGCGCCTGCCGTCCGGCGCGGTGCGGACGCCGACGACCTCGGCGTGAATCGTGCCCGCCGAACCGACCAGGGCCCGGCCCGGTTCGACGACCAATCCGGTGCTCCCGGAAAGGAATTCGGCCGCCGCGTGGTTCACCACCGCGGCGATCTCACCCAGCGCGGGCGCCGGATCGGCGTAGGAGATCGGCAGACCGCCGCCGATGTTCACCGAGCTGACCGAGATGTCCTTGTCGGCCAGCGCCTCGGCGATCCGGCCCGCCTGTTCGATGCCGATCCGCCACGCGGTGGGGTCCAGTTGCTGGGAGCCGACGTGGAAGTACGGCCCGGCGACCACGAGGCCCACATCCCTGGCCCGGACCAGCAGCCGGAACGCCTCGCCCGGGCTGCAGCCGAACTTCGTGCCGAACGGGGTTCGCGATTCCGGCGCCGAGGCGAGGAACCGGCACTCCACCTCGGAGCCCGGCGCGTGCTCGGCGATGCGCAGCAGGTCGTCCTCGGTGTCGAAGGCGAAACGGCGCACCCCGAGGGCATAGGCGCGGGCGATGTGCGCGGCCTTCTTGATCGGGTTGCCGTAGCACAGCCGCTCCGGCGCCACGCCCAGCCCGAGGCAGAGGTCGATCTCGCCGATACTGGCGACGTCGAACTCCGCGCCTTCCTCGTCGAGCAGGCGCACGATCTCCGGCACCGGGCTCGCCTTCACGGCGAAACGGATCCTCGTCCGCGCGCCCGTGCCGGGAGACAGGGCGGCGTCGAGCGCGCGGTAATTCCGGCGGACACGCTCGGTATGGATGACAAGGTACGGCGATTCGGGCATAGTTGATCTTTCGCTTCGGCAGCGGGGGAGAGAGTATCAGCGGCCTCTACCCAGCAACGAATCCGTCGAAACCTGGATTCTCCAGCGGATCGCGCAGCCCCGTCCTTCCGGCACGAAGAAGCTGCTGACCTGCGGGGACAGTGGGCCGGTATGCGGTGCGGGGCTCAGCCGGCGGACACGGTGACGTCGTCGAAGACGACCTCGCCCGCCGCGTCGGACTCGGCGAGATCGACCACCGCGTCGATCGACCAGCCGTGGTCGCCCGCCGGGTCGTCCAGCACCTGCCGCACGTGCCAGAATCCGGGTCTTCGTTCCACTTGGAACAGTTGCGGGCCCCTGGCATCGGGGCCCGTGCCGATGCGCTCGTATTCCGCGTAGTAGTCCGCGAGCGCCTCCGCCCAGTCCGGGCCGGGGCCGAGTCCGGCCAGCTCGTCCCAGCGTCGCAGCGCGGCCAGTTCGACCCGGCGGAACATCGCGTTGCGCACCATCACCCGGAAGGCGCGTTCGTTCGCCGAGATCGGGCGGACGGTCTCGGCGCCGAACGCGATCTGGTCGGCGTCGGTTTCCGCGCCCGGGTTGGTCAGCTGCTCCCACTCGTCGAGCAGGCTCGAATCGACCTGACGCACAAGCTCTCCGAGCCACTCGGTGATGTCGTCGAGCTCCTCGGTGCGCGCCGACTCGGGCACGGTTCGCCGCAGCGCGCGATAGGCGTCGGCGAGGTAGCGCAGCACCACGCCCTCGGAGCGGGCCAGCTCGTAGAAGGAGATCAGCTCGGCGAAGGTCATGGCGCGCTCGATCATGTCGCGCACCACCGACTTCGGCGCGGGCGCGAACTCCGACACCCAGGGATGCCCGGCTCGGTAGGTCTCGTAGGCCGGCTCGATCAGCTCGGCCAGCGGCTTGGGCCAGGTCACCTCTTCGAGCAGCTCCATCCGCTCGTCGTAGTCGATGCCGTCGGCCTTCATCTCGGCGATCGCCTCGCCGCGCGCCTTGTGCTGCTGGGCCATCAGCAGCTGGCGCGGATCCTCCAACGTGGATTCGATGAGCGACACCACGTCGAGGGTATAACTCGGGGACTGTTTGTCCAGCAGGTCAAGCGCGGCCAGCGCGAACGGCGACAGCGGCTGGTCGAGGGCGAAGTCGCGCTGCAGGTCGACGGTGAGACGGGCGCGGCGGCCCTGCGCGTCGGGTTCCGGCAGTTGCTGCACCACCCCGGCGTCGCGCAGCGCGCGATACAGCCGGATGGCGCGCAGAATGTGCTTGCGCTGGGCGGGACGCGGCTCGTGGTTGTCCTCCAGCAGATGACGCATGGCGGTGAAGCAGTTGCCCGGCCGGGCGATCACGTTCAGCAGCATGGCGTTGGTGACCGCGAAACGCGACACCATCGGCTCCGGCTGCGCGGCGACCAAGCGATCGAAGGTCTCCTCGCTCCAGGAGACGAAGCCCTCCGGCGGCTTGCGCCGCTGCACCTTGCGCTGCTTCTTGGGATCGTCGCCCGCCTTGGCCAGCAGCCGGGTGTTCTCCACCTCGTGCTCAGGGGCCTGCACGACGACGGTGCCCATGGTGTCGTAACCCGCCCGGCCCGCCCGGCCCGCGATCTGGTGGAACTCGCGCGCCTTGAGCCTGCGGGTGCGCACGCCGTCGAATTTGGTCAGCCCGGTGAGCAGCACCGTGCGGATGGGCACGTTGATGCCGACGCCGAGGGTGTCGGTGCCGCAGACCACCTTCAGCAGGCCCTCCTGGGCCAAACGCTCGACCAGCCGGCGGTACTTCGGCAGCATGCCCGCGTGATGCACGCCGATGCCGTGCCGGATCAGCCGCGACAAAGTCTTGCCGAATCCGGCGGCGAACCGGAATTCACCCAGCGCCTCGGCGATCGCGTCCTTCTCGGCGCGGGTCGCGAAGTTCACGCTCGTCAGCGCCTGCGCGCGTTCGAGCGCGGCGGCCTGGGTGAAGTGCACCACGTACACCGGGGCCTGGTGGGTGGTGACCAGCTCCTCGAGCGTCTCGGTGATCGGGGTGCGGGCGTAGGAGAAGGTCAGCGGCACGGGGCGCTCGGTGCCCGCGACGATCGCGGTGGAGCGGCCGGTCCGGCGCTCCAGGTCACGGGCGAAGAAATCGACCTCCCCGAGGGTGGCCGACATGAGCAGGAACTGGGCGCGGGGCAGCTCCAGCAGCGGGACCTGCCAGGCCCATCCCCGATCCGGGTCGGCGTAGAAGTGGAATTCGTCCATCACGACTTGTCCCACATCGGCGTCCGCCCCCTCGCGCAGGGCCAGGTTGGCCAGGATCTCCGCCGTCGCGCAGATGATCGGCGCTTCCGGGTTCACCGCGGCGTCGCCGGTGACCATACCGACGCGTTCGGCCCCGAAGACATCGCAGAGAGCGAAGAATTTCTCGCTCACCAGCGCCTTGATCGGCGCCGTGTAGTAGGTGCGCCGCCCCTGGGTGAGTGCGAAGAGATGGGCGCCGACCGCGACGAGCGACTTACCGGAACCGGTTGGGGTGGCGAGGATGACATTGGATCCGGACGCCAGCTCGAGCAGTGCCTCGTCCTGCGCGGGGTAGAGCGGGGTGCCCTGCTCGGCGGCCCACATTCCGAACGACTCGTAGAGCGCGTCGGCGTCGGTCCCCGGGATGTCGAGCAGTTCGGTCAGATCCACTCCGACCACCCTACGGCCTCGCCCGCGGGCACACGTGCAGGGGCGATCCGGATCCGGCGGCCGGGTGGGTCAGTCCTGTTCGCCCTCGTCGTCGCCGTTGTAGCGGCCCTGCTCGGCGAGGAATCGCTCGAACTCGGCGCCGAGTTCGTCGCCGCTGGGCAGCTCGCCGTCACCCACAAGCAGGCTCGACTGCCGCTCCTGCGCGGTGACGAAGCTGTCGTACTGCCGCTCCAGCGCGTGCACGACCGTCTCCACCTCGACGTTGCCCGCGATGTGCTCGTTGACCTGTTCGCGCACCCGAGCGGCGGCCTCGCCGAGCGCGGCCAGTGGGATCTCGAGGCCCGCGTTGTCGGCGACGTTCTCCAGCAGCGTCTGCGCGGCCTCCGGGTAGGCGGTCTGCGCGAGGTAGTGCGGTACGTGCACCGAGAAGCCGACCGATTCGTGACCGTGCTGCGCCATGCGGAATTCCAGCAGCGACGACGCGCTGCCCGGCACCTGGAGTTCGCCCGGCCACCGCTGGTGCTCGGAGATCAGGTCGCGGTTGGAGGAGTGCGCGGTCACACCCAGCGGGCGGGTGTGCGGAATCGCCATGGGGATGGCGCTGAGGCCGATGCTGCGCCGCACTCCCAGCTGCTCGGCGAGCAGCCGCACCGCGGTGGTGAACTTCTCCCAGCGTAGGTCCGGCTCCAGACCCGCGAGCAGCAGGAACGGGGTCCCCGCGGTGTCGCGCAGTGCCCAGAGATTGAGTTCAGGCTCGGCGTAGTCGGAGAAATGATCGGTCTTGAACGTCATGAGCGGACGCCGCGAGCGGTAGTCGAGCAGCTCGTCCACGTCGAACGACGCCACAAGCTCGCTTTCGAGACTTTCGCGCAGGTGCGTGGTCGCCAGCCGCACCGCATGCCCTGCGTCGGTGAAACCTTCCAGCCCGTGCACCAGGACCGGGCCCGCGCCGTCGGCGGACGACAGCTGCGGAGCGGGGAACTCCAATTCGTACATTCGCGACTCGTAGTCCATCGCGTACTCCTTCCTGCGCGGCTCCTGCGGCCGGACACGTGCCTCACGCGCCAGTGTGGTTGCCTGCCCGATCGTTCGCCACTCCTGGTGGTGCGAGACGAGCAGTCGTCCGAACCGGGGACCGCTGTCCATTGTCCCCCATACCGTGGCGGCACCGCGCACGGCCGGACACCGACCCGTACTCCGAGCCAACAGCATCGGCGGCCCGCGCATTCCCGGCCCGGCGGCGTGGCATCACGGACGGGCCCCGGGGAGTGCGGCACAGTGGGGATGTGACCGTGGCGGATTCGAGGCGCATGCGGCTGGGCCGGGTGGCACCCGTCGTCTTCGCGATACTGCTCGCAGGATGCGGCTCGACGGTGCCGGGGCGCCCGGCTCTGTCGGCGCCGACCGCGGTGACCCGGCACGTGAGCGCAGAACTTCCGGCGCTGTTGCCGGATCCGGGCCAGTTTCCCGCGCCGTACACGGCGGTGGTGCTGCCCCAGGAGGCGGTGGCCCAGGCGGCGGGTGACCTGGACGGCATGGGCCGCGGCGCGAATGTCGAGCCCAGCCGGTGCGTGCCGCCGGAGCAGGACTTCGGGCCCGATCGCACGGCGATGGCGGTCGGCACGGACGACGCGACGCGCGCCACGCTGACCGTCGAATTGACCCGCACCGGCGAGCCGTTGGCCGCCCTGCGCGCCCGGTTGGAGCAATGCTCATCGGTGCGGGTGCACCGGGCCGGCGCCGCCACAACCGTGACATCCGAGCCCGCCTCACCGCCGCCGATCGATGCCGACGACGCCCTTTCCCTGCGCAGGACCGTGCTACCGGAGGCGGGTGGCGCCAGGCTGACCCGATCGATGCGCACGCACGTCGCGCAGACGGGGGACGTGCGAATCACGGTGACCTACATGTCGTTCGCCGACGGCGAACCGGATATCGCGGCGCTGGACGCTCTGTTCGCCACCGCGGTGCGCAAAGTGCGCGAGAGGTAGCGGCCGGCACGATAGCAGGCGCCTCTGACACGAGTCACCGGTCCGCCGTCATGCCGGTCGATTCGTGCACAGCGCGAAGCGGATTCCCCAGGGCGGCGGAATCGCCAGGTCGGCGTCGAGGACCGGCCGCCGCCGAGTCGCATGGTCGAAGCATGACGACTTCCGCGAACCCGTTTCGAGCCCCCGAGCCGGTCGATGCCGGACATACCGGCACGGGAGAGGAATCGCCGCCGGACTCGGGCCTCGGCCATCCACCCGGCCGCGACCCTTCCGACGCTGTACCGGGCGCTATCGGCGCGCCGCACCCGCTTTCGCGCCCGCCGGAGCACGGACCAGGTGCGTGGAACCTCGGGGGACGCGCGCGGCACGCTCGATGCCGCGAAGATCCGCCGCAATTTCATGGTGCCCCGGAACACGTTGTGCGGGTGGATGACCCAGCGGAGCTGATCGCGGCGGTACCGGCGATGCTCGGGTTCACCCCGGAACGATCGGTGGTCGTGCTCGTCCTGCGGCCCGCCGCGTCCGGCGGCGCGACGGTCGACGCGGTGGTGCGGTTCGATCTGGACTCGCCCGGCGGCAGGCGGGTGCGGGGCGCGACGCTGGCGGCGGCGGTCGCGCGGATCTGCGCGCACGATCGAGCGGCCGAGGTCATCGCCGTCATCGTCGACGAACGCGCCGCCGAGCCGGGCGCCGACCGGCCGGAGTGCGCGACCGGGCGCTTCGACGTGCTGGTCGGCTCGCTCGGCAGGCGGCTCGCGGCGTGTGACATCGCCCTCGCGGGAGTCTGGGCAGTGCGTGCGATCGCCGCCGGCCAGCGCTGGTGGACGTTGGCGGGACCGCGGCGGCGCGGGGTGCTGCGAGATCCCGCGGCATCCCTGGTGACGCTGACGCACGTGCTGGACGGCAGGCCGATCCGCGGTTCGCGCGCCGAACTCACCGATCTGGTCGCGCCGGACCCGCTCGCGCGTGCCGAGGTGGCGGCGCACCTGACCGACGCGATCGCGCGCGCGGGCGAGCGCTATGCGCGGGCGGCGCGTCGTGGCGATCCGATCGGATACAGCAGGCAGGCGCTCGACCATGTGCTGTGGCAGATCGCCAACACCGCTTCCGGCGCCGCGCTGATGGCGCCCGAACTCGCGAAGATCGCCGCGGCGCTGCGGGATCGGGCGGTGCGGGACACGATGTTCGCCTTGGCCGTCGGCGACCACGCCGCCGCGGCGGAGGCGGTGTGGGTCGCGCTGACCCGCGCGCTGACCGGTACGGATCGGGCCGAGGCCGCCGCCTTGCTCGGCTACAGCGCTTACGTCCGTGGCGACGGACCGCTGGCAGGCATCGCGCTGGAAGCCGCGCTGGAGGCGGATCCGGGACATCCGATGGCGATGCTGCTCGATACCTCGCTGCGCTTGGGTATGCGCCCGGAACAATTGCGCCGCCTCGCGCACAGCGGCTACCGGACCGCCGCTGGTCTCGGTATCGATCTCGAGGAGCCGACGCCGTGAAGCCGGATACGCGGGGCGGCGACACCGAGCCGGTGGCGCGACCGGCGCGCAGCGTTTCGTTCGGGCCCGCGGCGTCGCGGCTCCGGAGCAGCCGCGTCACCGCGGCCCGAGCCGGTGTGGGGCCGACTCGGGCAGTACGCGGACTATTTCGCGCTGTGCGCGCGGGAGCCGAGCGATCGCAGGAACGCCCAGGCGTCGGTGACGATCTCGTCGAGATCGTTGTGCTCGGGCCGCCAGCCGAGTTCGGCGACGGCCCGTTCGCTGGACGCGATGAGCGTCGCCGGGTCGCCGGGACGGCGCGGCGCGTCCTGCGCGGCGATCGGCAGGCCGGTGACCCGCTCGCACGCCGAGATCACCTCGCGAACGGAGAATCCGGTGCCACTGCCGAGGTTGTAGATCCGATGGATGCCCGGCTCCGCGGTCGCCAGAGCCAGCAGATGGGCCTGCGCGAGGTCGCGGATGTGGATGTAATCGCGGACCGCGGTGCCGTCCGGGGTGGGCCAGTCGGTGCCGAAGACCGAGATCGCCTTGCGATGCCCGGCCGCCACCTGCAGGACCAGCGGGATGAGATGCGTTTCCACGACGCGGTTCTCGCCGAGCCCGCCGTAGGCGCCCGCGACGTTGAAGTACCGCAGGCTGGTCGCCGCCAGCCCGTGCGCGACCGCGTAGGAGGTGATGGCATGGTCGATGGCCAGCTTCGACGCGCCGTACGGGTTGGTCGGGCGGGTCGGGGCGTCCTCGGTGATCGGTACCTGTTCCGGCTCACCGTAGACCGCGGCGGTGGAGGAGAAGACCAGGCGCGGCGTTCCCGCGCGCCGCATCGCCTCCAGCAGTTCGAACGTCTTCACGACGTTGCCGTGCCAGTACTTCTCCGGCTGCTGCACCGACTCGCCGACCAGCGACTGCGCCGCGAAATGCAGGACACCGTCGAAAGGTTCGGCGGCCAGCAGTTCCGGCGCGGCGATGGCCACGTCACCCCGCACGAACCGGGCGCCGGACGGCACGCCGTCGGCGTTGCCGGTGGACAGATCGTCGACCACGACCACGTCGTGGCCGGATTCCAGCAGGACCTGTGCGCAGACGCCGCCGACGTAACCCGCGCCGCCCGTGACGAGAAGTCTCATGGATCAGGCCAGCTTCACCTGAACGGCGTGCGCCATCTCGTCGGGCAGTTCGAACCCGTCGTGGCCGGGCACGGTGATGATCACCGAACCCTGCTTCGTCTCCACCGTGACGCGGGCGTCGGGCACCACGCCCGCCTCGCGCAGGCGGCCGATGACCTCCGGGTCGGTCTGAATGTGCTCGGCGAGCCTGCGCACGACGACGGCGTGCCGCTGGCCGTGCGGCAGGTCGGACAGGCGCAGCAGCGTCTCGTCGGCGGCCACAGGGGGGATGATGCCCAGTTCGTCCAGGCCGGGGATGGGGTTGCCGTACGGGGAGGTGGTGGGGTGGTTGAGCACCTCGACCAAGCGGCGCTCGACGTCCTCGCTCATCACGTGCTCCCAGCGACAGGCCTCCGCGTGCACGTTCTGCCAGTCCAGGCCGATGATGTCGACGAGAAGCCGTTCGGCCAGCCGGTGCTTGCGCATGACCGCGACGGCCATGCTGCGTCCCTTCTCGGTCAGCTCCAGATGACGGTCGCCCGCGACCAGCAGCAAACCGTCACGTTCCATGCGCGCGACGGTCTGGCTCACGGTGGGACCACTCTGTTCGAGGCGCTCGGCGATCCGGGCGCGCAGGGGCACCACGCCCTCCTCCTCGAGGTCGTAGATGGTACGGAGATACATCTCCGTGGTGTCGACCAGATCCTTCACCTGTTACCCCTTCGTCGGCACGAATTCTACCCACGCGCGACGGCACCTCCGTGTGCCGGATCGTGCCGCTCCACGCTGCGCACGACATCTCCGGCGGCATCGCGGGAACCCGATCGGCGCACGGCAGGCGGCCGTGAGCGTACTTTCTTGTATTTGTACTGCATAGGAACGTTTCGCGGGGTTCCTTGCTTCCCGCTAGCGTTGCGATCATGGCCACTGCACCGCGCGGCGAACCTCGGGCGCCGATTCCGCCCGGAACCAGCCGCACCGGAACCGTCGTCTGGACCGAGCGTTTCCTGGACTACCGCTGGACTCCGGAGCACCCGATGCAGCCGGCGCGGCTGAAGTTCACCATGGCGCTGGCGGCGAGTCTCGGCCTGCTCGAAGGCGTCGAAGTGCTCGAACCCGCCGCCGCCGACCGTCAGGATCTGCTGCGCATCCACACCCCCGACTACCTCGACGCGGTCGAACGCGCCGTGCCGCCGGTGGGTTCGCCCGCCGCGCCGCCCTACGGCCTCGGTTCCCCGGACAATCCGGTGTTTCCGCACATGCACCGGGCCGCGTCCACGATCGTCGGCGGCACCTTGGCCGCGGCACGGGAGATCGCCGAGGGCCGCGCCACGCGAGCGGTGAGCATCGGCGGTGGCATGCATCACGCGACGGCCGATTCGGCGGCGGGCTTCTGCGTGTACAACGATCCGGCGGTGGCCATTTCCTGGCTCCTCGACCACGGATTCGACCGCATCGCCTACATCGACGTGGACGTGCACCACGGCGACGGCGTGCAACGGGCCTTCTACGCCGACCCGCGCGTGCTTACCATCTCGCTGCACCAGCATCCGGCCACCCTGTGGCCCAATACCGGTTGGCCGGAGGAGACGGGCGTCGGCGCGGCGGAGGGCACGTCGATCAACCTGCCGTTGTTGCCGGGCACCCGGGACGCGCAGTGGCTGCGCGGCTTCCACGCCGTGGTGCCGGGCGCGGTGGCCGCGTTCGGCCCGCAGATCGTGGTCAGCCAGTGCGGGGTGGACAGCCATCGCGAAGATCCGCTGGCCGACTTGGAACTGACCGTCGACGGGCAGCGCGCGGCCTTCCGCGCCATGCGCGAACTCGCCGACCGTTACGCCGAGGGACGCTGGCTGGCCGTCGGTGGTGGCGGATACGGATTGGTCCGGGTGGTGCCGCGGGCCTGGACCCACCTGCTGGCCACCGCGTTGGACCGCACCATCGATCCCGCGACGGCGATCCCGCAGGACTGGAGCGACATGATCCGCGCGGCGGTGCCCCGCGCCGACCCGCCCCTGACCATGGGCGACGGCGGCGACGTCGCCTACCGTCCATGGGACGGACCCGGCGGTACCGGTGAGACCGGTGACGCGCGGGTCGATCGCGCCCAGCGTGCCGTCGACACGGCCGTGCTGGCCACCCGCCGAGCGACTTTCGGGTTGCTGGGTCTGGACCCGGAGGATCCTCGTGACTGACTTCCCCGACACCGCGGACACTCCCGCCACCCCGCCCCCGCCGCCGCAACACTGGTTCGCCGACGTGCTCGCCTCCGACGGTGGCGTCGTCCGGCTGCGCCCGATCACTCCCGACGATGCCGAGCGGCTGCAGGAGTTCCACGGCGCGCTGTCGGATCGCACGAGGTATCTGCGGTATTTCGGGCCGTACCCGCGCATCTCGCCGAAGGACCTGTATCGCACCACCCACGTCGACTATCACGACCGGGTGGGCCTGGTACTGGAACTGGGCGAGGCGATCGTGGCGGTGGGCCGCTACGAGTTGCTGGAACGGGACGGGCCGCGGGCGGCGGAGGTCGCGTTCGTGGTCGCGGACGGCCATCAAGGGCGCGGGCTCGGCTCGATCCTGCTGGAACATCTGGCCGGCGCCGCCGCCGAGAACAAGATCGAGACCTTCGTCGCCGAGGTGCTCGCGGAGAACACCGTGATGGTGACGGTCTTCCGGGACGCGGGCTATCAGGTGGAGCGCAGCCGCGACGGGTCGGTCCTGCATCTCGAATTCGCCATCGATCCCACCGAAGCCCTGCTGTCGGTGCGCGACTCGCGCGAACGCGCGTCGGAGGCGCGCAGTGTGGGCAACCTGCTCACGCCGCGGTCGGTCGCGGTGATCGGCGCCACCTCCGCGACCGGGCGGGTCGGTGGTGCGGTACTGGCGAATCTGCTGTCGGGCCTGTTCCAGGGGCCGGTGTTCCCGGTGAACCCGAACCGCAAGTCGGTGCGCGGGGTACGGGCCTACGCGACGGTCAGGGAGATCCCCGACGAGGTCGATCTCGCCGTGGTCGCGGTGCCGCCCGCGGCGATCGGGTCGGTGCTCGACGACTGTATGGCCAAGGGTGTCAAAGGGCTCGTGGTGCTCACCGCGGGTTTCGGCGAGACCGGCGAGGAAGGGCTGGCGGCCGAACGCGAACTCGTGGCGGCCGCTCGTGGTCACGGCATGCGCGTGGTGGGGCCGAGCGCGCTCGGCATCGCCAACACCGACCCGTCGGTCGCCATGAACGCGACGCTCGCCCCGGTGTTGCCGGGTCGCGGACGAATCGGATTCTTCTGTCAGTCCGGTCCCTTGGGCGCGGCCATTCTGGGCGAGGCGGCTGCCCGCAATCTCGGTTTGTCGACGTTCGTGTCGGCCGGAAACCGTGCCGACGTCTCCGGAAACGACCTGCTGCAGTACTGGGACAGCGACCCTGACACCGATGTGGTGCTGCTCTACCTGGAAAGTTTCGGCAATCCACGCAAGTTCTCCCGGATCGCGCGCCGGGTGGCCAGGACCAAGCCGATCGTCGCGGTGAGCAGCGGCCGCTCGGTCGCCCAGCCCGCGGGGGACATGGATCGTTCGATCGTGCGAGATCTGTTCGCGCAGGCCGGAATCGTGCAGGTCGACTCGATCTCCGAACTGTTCGACTGCGCCGCGCTGCTGGGCTATCAGCCGTTGCCGCGCGGCTCGCGGCTGGCGGTGGTCGGCAACAGCACGGCGCTGAACTGGTTGGCCGTCGACGCGGCGCAGGGGGAGGGCCTCGAGGTCGGCGAGCCGGTCAACCTCGGCCCGCAGGCGACGCCTGGCGCGTATCTGGACGCCCTCGTCGCGGCCCTGCGCTCGGACGAGACCGACGCCGTGATCGTCGTTTTCGCACCGCCGGTGCCGCTGCCGACCGGGGGATTCGCCGACGCGATCCGTGCGGCGGCGGCCGCGGTGCCCGAGGCGACGAAGCCGATTCTCACCACGTTCGTCGCCGAGCAGGGCATTCCGAACCTGCTCGCGGTGCGCGGGCCGGGCGCCACGGCGGCGCACGGTTCCATCCCGTCGTATCCGGATCCGGAACGCGCGGCGCGGGCGCTGGCCAGGGTGCGGCGATACGCCGAATGGCGGACCAAGCCGGTCTCGCCGGTGGTGCGTCCGCCGGGCATCGACACCGACCGCGCGCGCCGATTGGTGGCCGACTGGATGGCCGGTTCGGGCGGTCGCAGGCTCACCGATCTGGAAACGGTGGAACTGCTCGCCTGCTACGGCATCTCGGTCGTCGAGTTCCGCGAGGTGCGCAGCGCGGAGGAGGCGGTCGCGGCCGCGGAAGCACTCGGCTATCCGGTGGCGGCCAAGGCGACGGGCGAATTGTGGCGGCGCAGGCCGGATCTCACGGGCGTCCGGCTCGATCTGTGGCGACCGGAAGCGGTGCGCCAGGGCTACGCGGATCTGGCCGAGCTGTGCGGTGATCCGGTGCTGCACATCCAGAGGATGGCCACCAAAGGCGTGGGCTGCATCCTGCGCGTGCAGGACGACCCGTCGTTCGGCTCGGTGATCGAATTCGGTCTCTCCGGCTTGATCATCGAGTTGCTCGGCGACCGCGCCTACCGCGCACTGCCGTTGACCGCCGATGAGGCGACGGCCCTGATCGACGCGCCGCGGGCCGCGCCGTTGCTGTCGGGTACTCCCGCCAGTCCCCGCGTGGACAAGGCCGCCCTGGCCGAACTGGCGCAGCGCATCTCGGCCCTGTTCGACGACCTGCCGGAGATGCGGGAACTGGCCTTCGATCCGGTGCTGGCCTCGCCGACCTCGGCGGAGATTCTTTACGCGCGCGCCCGTATCGGACCCGAGCCCAGCCGTTTCGACACCGGTCCGCGCCGGCTGGGTTGAGCCGAGAACGATCCACCGGGCGAGCTGCCCTGAACATGGCGCGGGTACGACATCGGCTCGCACACGTCACACGCGAGCCGTCCGATAACGGGCGATCGCCGTTGCCGCGATCTGAAGGATGGCACGTTCGTCCGAAAGAAAGGCCTGCTCGCCATGAAGATCCGCAGTGTTGCTCTCTTGTCGCTGCTCGCGGCGGCGCTCACCGCGTGCTCCGTCAGCATCGGCACCCCGAAGGTCCAGGAGGCCGACTTGGAGAAGTCGGTCAAGGATTCGCTCAGCGAGAAGGTCGGTCAGGAACCCGACGCGATCGATTGCCCCGGCGATCTCACCGGCAAGGAAGGAACCACCATGCGTTGCACGCTCACCGCGGGCGGGGACACCCTCGGTGTGCTGCTGACGGTGACCTCCGTCGAGGGCGACACCGTGAAATACGACATCGCGGTGGACCAGAGCTGAGGCCGAGAAGGAGGTAAGCGGGGGATACGACACCGCCGACCGGCTCGCGCGACGCCCGGAGGGGACGGGCACGCGCGCATACCGGTCGGCGCGGAAAGGTGACCCCGGCGGAAGGGTCACCGAGCCGAACGCCGGCGCTGCGCGGCCGGCGCCGGACGGTCAGCTGGCGTAAGCGCGGAGCCGGTCGGCCCGCTCGCCCTTGCGCAGCTTCGCCATGACTTCACGTTCGATCTGACGCACCCGCTCGCGGGAGAGACCGAAGAGCTTGCCGATCTGGTCCAACGTGCGCGGCTGGCCGTCGTCCAGGCCGAAACGCAGCCGGATGACCTGCTGTTCGCGTTCGTCCAGGGTGGCGAGCACGCTGCGCACATCGTGGTGCAACAGCCCGGCGATGACCGCGGACTCGGCCGAGGTGGCCTCGGAGTCCTCGATGAAGTCGCCCAGCGGGGCCTCTTCGTCGTTGCCGACCGGCATGTCCAGGCTCACCGGGTCGCGGCTGTGGTCGAGCAGATCGGAGATCTTGTCGACCGGGATGCCGGATTCGGTGGCCAGTTCCTCGTCGGTGGCCTCGCGGCCCAGCTGCTGATGCAGTTCGCGCTTGATCCTGGCCAGCTTGTTCACCTGCTCGACGAGGTGGACGGGCAGGCGGATGGTGCGGCTCTGATCGGCCATGCCGCGGGTGATGGCCTGCCGGATCCACCAGGTGGCGTAGGTGGAGAACTTGAAGCCCTTGGCGTAGTCGAACTTCTCCATGGCGCGGATCAACCCGAGGTTGCCCTCCTGGATCAGATCGAGCAGCGGCATGCCGCGGCCGGTGTACCGCTTGGCGAGCGAGACAACAAGGCGCAGGTTGGCTTCGAGCAGATGCGACCGGGCGGCCTGACCGTCGCGCACGATCATCGCGAGATCACGCTTGCGGGACGCGGACAGTCGCTTGCCGGTCTCCAGCAGGTACTGCGCGTAGAGGCCCGCCTCGATGCGCTTGGCCAGCTCGACCTCGTCGGCAGCGGTGAGCAGTGCGGTGCGGCCGATCCCGTTCAGGTACACACGTACCAGGTCGGCGGCAGGGCTCTGAGCGTCGAGGTCCGAATCGCTGGTGCGCACACGAGTGGTGGCGGGGCTTGTCATGACTTGCCTCCTGTCGGTGGTGTCTCACTCCGATAAACGGACCCGACAGGGAGAAAGTTCCCCGTTACGGCTGGCATAAACCGCTCTGAGCAGCGGTTTTCGCCCCTCTCGTCTGAGAAGTTCCTGAGAAGCGCCGCAGCGCGGGGACGATCCCCGGCCGGGACCTGCACCAGCCGGCGCGCGGTTGCCGTTGCCTCACACGGGCTTGATCAATCCGTGCCGTACCAGCCCGGTGACCACGGACAACGCGTCGGCGGCGAACTCGGCGCCCACCTCGTCGGATCCGTGGGCGAGCGCCAGCAGTTCGATCAGCTCGTACAACGGCAGGCCGTCGGCGCGCATTCCCGCCAGCAGCGAGATCGTGGTCTCATCCACTTCGTGTTGCCAGCGGGGGCCGTCGCCGCGATGCAGCCGCGCCACCTCCTGCGCCCATCCCTCCTCGCCGTGCAGGTACACCCGCTCCAGCGCGGTCGCCCTGTCCACGACGAAACGCGAAGACCAGGCGAGATTCTCGTCCCGGGCGACGGCTCGCAACCAGGCCGAGCGCTCGAAATACCGCACGGCCTCCGTGCCGAGCGGATCGTCGAATCCGTGGGTGAGGTCCTCGGCGAGCAGTTCGGTCGGCCCGTCGATGGCGCGCAGATAGACGAACCCGAATCCGATGCCCGCCACGTCGGCGGCCTCGAAGGCGTCCAGCCAGCGCTCCGCGCGGGCCTGCGCGGCGGGATCGCGCGGGTCGGCGCCCGCGTCGCGCAGCCAGGTGCCCACGTACAGGGCCGGGTCGGCCACGTCACGTTGCACCACCCAGGCGTCGACACCGTGCGCGGGCAACCAGGACGAGACGCGCCCGCGCCAATCCTCACCGTCGGCATGGACCCACGCGGCGAGCATCGCGGCGGTGCCGCCAGGGGCGAGCAGGTCGGCGGCCTGCGAGATGACCAGTTCGCTCGCGCCGTCGAGCGCGAGACCGGAATCGCGATAGGTGTGCTCCACCCGTCCCGGGCCCACCACGAACGGCGGATTCGCCACCACTTGGTCGAAACGCCTGCCCCGCACCGGTTCGAACCACGAGCCCTCCACCAGCTCGATGTCCAGCTCGTTGAGCGCAGCGGTGGCCTCGGCCAGCCACAACGCGCGGGGATTGACGTCGGTGGCGGTCACCCGCCGCGCATAGGAGGCGGCGTGCACCGCCTGCACGCCGCACCCGGTGCCCAGGTCGAGGACCGTGCCCACCGGCTGGGTGGGTGTGGCGCGCAGCAGCGAGAGGGAAGCATGGCCGACGCCGAGGACGTGATCCTCGGTCAGCGTGCGCCGCCGCATCGAGTCGTCGAGGTCGGACAGGACCCACCGCGTGCCCGCGCCCGCGTCCAGCGGCCGCAGGTCCAGCGCCGCCCGCACTTCGTCGCCGTCGCGGTCGAGCAGGCCCGCCGCGACCGCGCGGTCGATGTCCACGGGAGCAAGCGCGACGGCCACCTCGCGCTCGGGCAGCGCGTCGCCGAGCAGCAACAGGCGGATGAGGGTGCCGAGCTCGCCGGCCGCGCGGGCCGCCCGGCGCACCGGCACCGGCTCCGATCGGCCCAGTGCCGCGTGTGCGTCACCGAGCACCGCGAGCAGCGTGTCGGCGTCGTAGCCCACCCTGGTGAGCGCGGTCCGCAGCTGCGGGCACAGGGCGGTGAGCAGCGATCCGGTGGTCATCGATCGGTTCGTAGGCACACCGGTACTCTGCCACCGCGGCCACCGGCCGCGGGCCGGACGCCCGCTGTGGCACGGCGCCGCGGTGCCTCCCGGGGACGCGGGGAGGCTGGTCAGACGCCGCTGGGGTCGCGTCCGGTCACGCAGTACAGCGCGTCGCCGGGGTCGCTCAGGACGATCCAGTGCTCGTGGCGTTCCACCACGGTCGCGCCGAGCGACTCGTGCCACGCGGCGGTGGCTTCGACATCCTCGGCAGCCAGATCGACATGCGCGCTGGTCGGCCGGTTCTCACCGAGCCGCTGCAACAGCAGCTGCGCGGGCAACTGGCGTTCCGCGCAGCGCAGGCGCGCGAACTCCGGCCGCCTGCCGGGTTGGTAGGACCACCCGGTCAGCAACTTCCAGAAGCGGGTCTCGACCTCGTGGTCGTCGGGACCGATGTCGAGGCACACCTGATCCAGGCGCGACAGCGTGCCGTCCGGAGCCCGCACGGCCGGCGCGGGCGTGCTCGTCGCGCGGCCGCTGGGCGTCAGGCAGAACGTCTGGCCGCCGGGGGAGCGCAGCACGGCGTAGTCGGGATGGTTGGCGACCAGCTCCGCTCCCAGGTCGAGCGCGGCGCGCACGGCGGACGGGATGTCGTCGACGTCCAGGTCCAGGTGCACACCGCCGAGCCCGGTCACCGCTTGCATCTTGACACTCGCCGCGGCGAACAGCGCGGGGTCCGGCAACAAGGTGAGGAACTCGTCGTTCGCGCCGCGCCGAGGGGACAGCTCGGTGCCGGTGACCGTCGACCAGAACTTCGCGCAGTCGTCGAAACGCTGCGCAGGGCGGTCCAGGAAGACCCAGATCCACCGAATCATGTGCACTCCTGTCTCGTCGCCCGCGTGTCCGGTGATCATGGTGAGCGAGGCTGCATGCGACCCTAGGTACACGTGCCCGGCTTGTCGAGAAAATACCCGCGCCGCAGATTTTGGCTCGAATTTGATGCTAAGTGGCATTTCAGCCACTCGTTGCGGCCGCATACTTCCGGCAGTCTCATCGGGTGACCGAACTGCAGACGCCACCGCCCGTTTCCGTCGATTCCCCGCCGCGCCGGCGCTTGCATCCCGCGTGGCTGGTCGCGGCCGTCGGCTTCGTCGCCCTGCTCGGCGCGGCCGGGTTCCGGTCCGTGCCGAGCGTGCTGATGGACCCGTTGCACGAGGAGTTCGGCTGGTCGCACGGAACCATCGGGACGGCCGTCTCGCTGAATCTGCTGCTGTACGGCCTGATCTCGCCGTTCGCCGCCGCCCTGATGGACCGCTTCGGCATTCGCAGGGTGGTGACGTGCGCGCTGCTGCTGGTCGCCGCGGGCAGCGGGCTGACGGTGTTCATGTCCCGGCCGTGGCATCTCGTGCTGACCTGGGGCCTGTTGGTCGGCATCGGCGTCGGGTCGATGTCGATGCCGTTCGTCGCCACGATCACCGGCCGGTGGTTCGTGCGCCAGCGCGGTCTGGTCACCGGTGTGCTCACCGCCGCGGGCGCGACCGGGCAACTGGTCTTCCTGCCGCTGGTGTCCGCGCTGGCGCACGCCCACGGCTGGCGGGTGCCTTCGCTGATCGTCGCGGGAGCGGCGCTGGCCGTGGCGCCGTTGGTGCTGCTGTTCATCCGGGACTATCCCAGCGACCTCGGCGTGCGCGCGTACGGCGCCGCACCGGACAGCACCGCGGGGCTGCGCGTGCCCGCCGCCGTTGGCGCGTCGCGGGCGCTCACGGTGCTCGCCGCGATCGCGCGCCGTCCCGGTTTCTGGTTGCTCGCCGGCGGGTTCGCGGTGTGCGGCGCGTCCACCAACGGGCTGGTCGGTACCCATTTCGTCAGTGCCGCGCACGATCACGGCATGCCGCCGACCACCGCGGCGAGCCTGCTGGCCGTCGTCGGCATCTTCGACGTGGCGGGCACCATCGCCTCGGGTTGGCTGACCGACCGGATCGATCCGCGTTACCTGCTGATCGGCTACTACACGTTGCGCGGCCTGTCGCTGCTGATCCTGCCCGCGCTGCTGGGGCCGGGCACGCAACCGAGCCTGTGGATGTTCATCGTCTTCTACGGCCTGGACTGGGTGGCCACGGTGCCGCCGACGGTCGTGCTGTGCCGTGAACTGTTCGGCGCCGACGGCCCGGTCGCCTTCGGGTGGGTGTTCGCCTCGCACCAGATCGGCGCGGCGGTGGCGGCCACCACGGCGGGCGTCATCCGCGACGCGCAGGGCAGCTACGACCTCGCCTGGTATCTGGCGGGCGGTCTGTGCGGCGCGGCCGCCGTGATGTCGGCGGTCATCCGCAGGGCGCCGGCCACGGCGGGGTGATCCGCTCGCGGCGAGCAGGCCCCGGTGGGTTCAGCCGTCGATGGCGTTGTGCGGACGCGATTCGATGGCCGTGCGCGGACGGTCCCACCGGCTCGGCTCGTCCTTGCGGCGCGGGGGACGGTCGTTGGCGATCAGCACCGCGATCCAGGGCAGCGGGATCGAGGCGACGATGATCAGGATGGACAGCAGCGGGTTGCCGAACGCGCTGTAGGCGATCGCGGCCAGGACCAGGCACGGTATGCGGAACGCCATGATGATCGTGTACCGGCGCACCCGGGCCCGGTGCTGGTCGTCCAGCGAGGGCGCCGCCTCGGTGATCAACGCGGGGTGCTTGTCGTCACTGCCTGGGAAGTATCCGGCGGAACGGCGGGGCTGCGTCGGCATCGTCACGTCGGGGTGCTCTTCGCGGTCGCGGCCGTCGGCGGATGGGGAATCGCCGTTCTGCTGCATACCCCGAGTCTTCCACTCGCGGTCCGCCCGCGCACATGCCGAGGTCGGTTTCCGTTTCTCGATGGTGTCGCTCGATGCGGCACCGCGGCCGTTTCCCGCTTCTCGGCGGTGTCGCCCAAGGTCGGCTCACGGCCCGGAATCGCGGGTGACACCGTGGTCAGCGGGGCTGTCGCGGGATGCGGCATCATGGAGTGCGTGAGCACCGACACCATGGTTCGCCCGGATACGACGACCGACGAGACGACGGGCGACGACACCCCGAAGTTCTTCCACTACGTGAAGAAGGACAAGATCGCCGAGAGCGCCGTGCTCGGCACCCACGTGGTCGCGCTGTGCGGAGAGGTCTTCCCGGTGACCCGTTCGCCCAAGCCGGGCTCTCCGGTGTGCCCGGAGTGCAAGAAGGTCTACGACGGTCTACGCAAGGGCGACTGAGGCGAAGCGCTACTCGCCGGACGAGGACCGCGCCGCGCGCAAGTCGAGCACGGCGCCGCGGCCGTCGGAGCCCGTGTCGCCGGGGTCCGGAGCGGCCTCGTCCTGTTTCGCCGTGTCCTCGTCGGTTCCGCTCTCTCCCCGCACCTGATTGGCGATCCATTCCTTGACCTGCTCCATGCGCGTCGCGCGGGCGGGCCAGAACTCCTGTACCGCCGCGTTGAACTCCGCGCCAAGGATCACCGCGAAGCCGAGGAAGAACGTGAACAGCAGGAAGGCGATCGGGGTCGCCAGCGCGCCGTAGGTGACGCCGGTGCGGCTGACCCAGGACAGGTAGCGGCGCAGCACCTCGCTGGCCGCCATGAAGAACACGCCGGCCACCAGTGCCCCGCCGAAGAGGCGGTGCCAGGGCAACGAGGTGTGCAGGGCCAGCTTGTACAGGGTCGTGAGCCCGACGATCAGCAGCAGGCCGACGCCCGGGTAGTAGAAGAAGTCCAGCAGTTGCAGGCCGGTCGCCCGCCATGCGGTCGGCAGCACCCGCCCGATCAGCGTCGGCCCGAGCGCCACCAGCGGCAGGATGAACACCGACGCCGCCAGGAACAGCACGTACAGCAACAGGGCGAAGATGCGCTGCCACACCGGGTGCCGCGCGTCCTGTTGATCGTGGGCCTCCACGATCGAGTCGACGAAGGTCGCCATCGCCGACGATCCGGCCCACAGCGACAGCACGAAGCCCACCGACACCACCGCGCCGCGCCCGCGCCCGAGGACGTCCTGCACCGTGGGCTCGATGAGGTCGGTCACCACGTTGGCGCTGAACAGATCCCGGCTGAACGCGATGATCTTGGACTCGACGATCTGCACCGTGTCCGGGCCGAACCAGCCGCCGACGTAACCGAGGCTGCCGAGCAGGCCGAGCAACAGCGGCGCCAGCGAGAGCGTCTGCCAGAACGCCGCCGCGGCCGACTTGGCGAAGATGGAGTCGGCCCAGGCCTTCTCCGCCACCCGCATGCTCAGCGCCGCGGCCCGCCTGCTCATCGCCGCGGTCCGCGCGCTCGCGCGGTCGGCCCAGGTATGTGGGCGCGCGGGGTCGGCGCGGGTCGGCGGTGCGTCTCTCCGCGGCGGATCGCCCGGGACGGCGTGGTGCTCGGTCATCGTGCTTACAGCATCGCGCACTTCGGCGATCGGCATGGGGTGTGCGCGATGTGTCGGTGGGCGTCCGGTGAACTCGCAGCGTCCCGGCTGGTGGCCGTGTGATGCCCGTCGCGCCCGCCGCGTCGGTTTGGCGACACACCGTGGCGGGCCGCTAGGGTCGTCTGCGTGACTGGGTCGGGTGGCGCCGCTGTGGCGGGAGAGACAGAGACGCCGGGCGATTCCGAAGCGGTGACCACCACCTCCGGTGGCTCCCTGCGCGCCTGGCAGCGACGTGCGCTGACGAAGTATCTGGCCACCAAACCACGGGACTTCCTCGCCGTGGCGACGCCGGGGGCGGGTAAGACCACCTTCGCGCTGCGCGTGGCCGCCGAACTGCTGGCCGACCGCACCGTCGACCAGATCACCGTGGTGGCGCCCACCGAACATCTCAAGCACCAGTGGGCACAGTCGGCGGCGCGTGCCGGGCTCGCGCTCGACTCGCGGTTCTCCAACTCCACCGGTGGCACCTCGGGTGACTATCACGGTGTCGTGGTCACCTACGCGCAGGTCGCCGCGCATCCGTCGCGCCACCGTGTGCGCACCGAGAATCGCAGGACGCTGGTCATCCTCGACGAGATCCATCACGCGGGTGACGCCAAGAGCTGGGGCGACGCGACCGCGGAGGCGTTCGGCGACGCCACCCGCCGCCTCGCCCTGACCGGTACGCCGTTCCGCAGCGACGACAGCCAGATTCCGTTCGTCGTCTACGAACCCGACGAGTCCGGCTTCCCGAAGTCCCGCGCCGATCACACCTACGGCTACGCCGAGGCGCTCGCCGACGGCGTGGTGCGGCCGGTGGTCTTCCTGGCCTACTCCGGCGAAGCGCACTGGCGCGACAGCGCGGGCGAGGAGTATTCCGCCCGCCTCGGCGAGCCGCTGAACGCCGAGCAGACCGCACGCGCCTGGCGGACCGCGCTCGACCCGGCCGGCGACTGGATCTCCGCGGTGCTGCGCGCGGCCGACATCAGGCTGCGCCAGAAGCGCGCCTCCGGCATGCCCGACGCGGGCGGTCTGGTGATCGCCACCGACCAGGACCGTGCCCGCGACTACGCCGAACTGCTGGAACACATCTCGGGCGAGAGGCCGGCGCTGGTGCTGTCCGACGACCCGGCTTCCTCCCACCGCATCGCCGAATTCAGCAACAGCACCCAGCCCTGGATGGTCGCGGTCCGCATGGTGTCCGAGGGCGTCGACGTGCCGCGCCTCGCCGTCGGCGTGTACGCGACCAGCGCCTCGACGCCGTTGTATTTCGCACAGGCGATCGGGCGTTTCGTGCGCGCCCGTAAGCCCGGCGAGACCGCGACCGTGTTCCTGCCCTCGGTGCCGGTGCTGCTGGACCTGGCCGCGCAACTGGAATTGCAGCGCGACCACGTCATCGGCAAGCCGCACCGGGAGAAGAACGGCCTGGACGATGAACTGCTGATCGATGCGAACAAGCAGCAGGACGAGCCGGGCGAGCAGGAGAAGTCCTTCGTCGCGCTGGCCGCCGACGCCGAACTCGACCAGGTGATCTACGACGGATCTTCCTTCGGCACCGCGACGTTCGCCGGAAGCGACGAGGAAGCCGACTACCTGGGCATTCCCGGACTGCTCGACGCCGAGCAGATGCGTGCGCTGTTGCGTGAGCGGCAGGCCAAACAGGTCGCCGAGCGCAGCGCGCCCGTCCCCGATCCCGGCCCGCAAGTGGCGGGCGCCGCCGAGCGGGTCGCCACCGCCGATCGGCTGGGTGAGCTGCGGCGCGAACTCAACAGCCTGGTGGCGATGCACCACCATCGCACCGGGAAGCCGCACGGCGTGATCCACGGCGAGTTGCGCCGCGAGTGCGGCGGGCCGCCGACCGCATTGGCCACCGCGGAGCAACTCGGTGAGCGCATCGCCGCGCTGCGCCGCAAGTAGTCGTCAGCGGGCGGGGGCGGGCCAGGCGGCCATGGCGCAGTCGATCGACGCGGTGAGTTCCGCCGGCGACGCGCCGTCTCGCGCCTGGATGGACAGGCCGTAGAGGACCGTGGTGTAGAAACCGGCGAGCGCCGCGGTGTCGGTGCCCGGCGGCAGATCGCCCTCGGCGACGCCGCGCTCGAGCCGTCGCCGGATGTCTTCGGTGGTCGCGCGGCGCTTGTCGATCAGAAAGTCACGAACGCCGGTGTTGCGGGTGGTGTAGGTGGAACCCGCGAGCACCACCATGCACCCGTGCGGCTTGTTCGCTTCGGTGTAGGCCGCCGCGTTGTCCCGCAGCATCGCCTCGACGGCCGCTCGCGCGGTGGGTTGCTCGCGCAGCGCGCGGGCGGTGTAGCCGCCGTCGGTGTGCCCGTAGAGCTCGACGGCCGCGCGGAACAGCGCCTCCTTGCCGCCGAACGCGGCGTACAGGCTGGGGGAGTTGATCCCCATCGCGGCGGTGAGGTCGCTCATCGACGCGCCCTCGTAGCCGTGCTCCCAGAACACCTCCATGGCGCGGCGCAACGCCTCGGCGCGATCGAAGGCGCGCGGTCGTCCCCGTTCAGCCATGCCGGACCTTTCTGTGTCGATCGTTAAATATACCCCTTGACACCGTGGCGGCGAATGCGCTTGGCTATTTATGTACTGATCGACACAAAATTGAAGGAGTACCGATGCCGGAGTTGACGGGCAAGGTCGCGCTGGTCACCGGGGGTAGCCGGGGGATAGGGGCGGCGATCGTGCGCCGCCTCGCGGCCGCGGGCGCGGACGTGGCGCTGACCTACCAGCACGCCGAAGAGCAGGCGAAGACGGTGGTCGGCGAGGTGGAGGCGCTCGGACGCCGAGCCGTCGCAATCCGGGCCGACAGCGCCGACGCCACCGCCGTGCGCACAGCGGTCGACCGCGCGGCGTCCGCACTCGGCGGGCTGGACATCCTGGTCAACAACGCGGGGATCTTCCCGGCGAAGCCATTCGGGGAATTCACCGTCGAGGAGATCGACAACGCGCTCGACGTGCACGCTCGTGCCGCGTTCGTCGGTGCGCAGGCCGCGGTCGCGCACATGACCGACGGCGGGCGGATCATCAGCATCGGGACCAACCTGACCGATCACGCCCCATTCGACGGGGTGACGCTCTACAACCTCAGCAAGTCCGCCCTCAACGGCTTCACCAAGGCGCTGGCGCGCGAACTGGGCCCGCGTGCGATCACCGTCAACCTCGTGCAGCCTGGCTCCACCGACACCGACATGAACCCGGGCGACGGCGCGCACGCGGAGCGGCAGCGCGACCGCACCGCGCTGGGCCGCTTCGGCGCCGCCGACGATGTCGCTGCCGCCGTCGCCTTTCTCGCCGGGCCGTCCGGCCGCAGCGTGACCGGCGCGTTCCTCACCGTGGACAGCGGCACCAACGCCTGATCATCCGGCGAAATACCGCCCCGGCGGGACGCCGATCGCCCGCCGGAAAGCCGCGACGTACGCGCTGGGCGTCGCGTACCCGACCCGGCCCGCGACCCGAGCGACCGGCTGCGCCGCATCGGCTTCACCGACGTCGAGATCGACACCGGCGTGCGCAGTTTCCGCTTCCGGGCCAGGAACCGGAGTGAGCCGGGTGGCCCGCGGGCTCCGATGTCGTCGCGCGGTTCAGCGCGGCGTCGTCGTGAAGAAGCGCCGAGGGTCGAGCGCGCTGATCGGCGTCCACCGCGTCGCCGGTGCCTGCTCGTCCGAATCCCGCGGCGCCGCGGCGAAATAGCCCTGGATCGCCAAGCCGAGGCGGGGATCCTCGTCGACTCGCCGCGCCATCTCGTAGAAGACGGCCAGGACGTGCACGCACCGCGTCTTGCGTGCCGTGCACGAACAGTCGGTCCCCGCGAGGACAGGCGCGAGCGCGATCCCGGCCGCGCTGATCGCGCGATGCATGTCGTCGGTGGGCATGGCCGGTTCCGGCGCGACCGCGGCGATCGCGGTGATGGTCTGCCGGGACAGCGGGGCCACCTCCACCCGCGTCACCGACGCCTGACCGCCCCGGTGGATGGTGGCCCGCACCTCGCCTCCCTCGACGGTGGCTTGGACGCCGTTGTTGCGCGCGATGCTGCGGGCGCGGGGCAACAGCGGGTCCGGCCGGGTCTGGTGCAGCGGCTCGGCCAGCCGCACCCAGTCCATGCCCCATGGCGTGTAGCCGAACTCGTTGTCCGCCATCAGTTCTCCCTCTTGCGGCGCAGGATCTCGATCAGCTGGGCGTCGTCCAGCGCGGCCAGCGCCGCGATGCCCGCCGCGTCGCCGAGGTCGCGCAGCGCGGCCTTGCGGCCGTGCATGCCCGCGATGTGCTCCTCCACGGTGGTGGTCGAGGTGAGCGTGGTGACGGTGACCGTGCGGGTCTGGCCGATCCGGTGCACCCGGTCGGAGGCCTGCGCCTCCACCGCCGGGTTCCACCAGCGATCGAAATGGACGACGTCGGCGGCCCGGGTCAGCGTGAGCCCGGTGCCCGCCGCGCGCAGGCTGAGCACCAGCACCGGCGGCCCGTCCTCGGCCTGGAAGCCGGTGACGATCTCGGCGCGCTCGGCCTGCGAGAGGCCGCCGTGGAAGAACGGCGCGCGCACACCGAACCGCTCGGCGAGATGCCGCACCAGCAGCTCACCGGTCTGCCGGTACTGCGTGAAAATCAATGTCGGGCTGGCGGTTTCGAGATTGGCGGCGATGATGTCGGTGCACAGGTCGAGTTTCCCGGACCGGCCCGCCAGCTCGTCGAGTTCGCCGGTGATCAGCCCGGGGTGGTTGCACACCTGCTTGAGGGCCGTCAGCGCGGCCAGTACCCGGCCGTGGCGCTCGATGCCCGCGCCGAATCCGTCATCGATGGCCTTGTCGAGCAGGTGGTCGTAGAGCAGTTCCTGTTCGGCGGTGAGGTCGCAGAGCAGGTCGCTGTGGATCTTCGCGGGCAGCGCGGCGGCGACCTGACGCTTCGTGCGGGCGAGCACCACCGGTTCGACGGTGTCGCGCAACCGTGCCGCGGCGGCGGCCGAACCCTCGTGGATCGGCCGGACGAAGCGCCGCCGGAACTGCGTCCGGTGCCCGAACAGCCGCGGCGCCACCAGGTGCAGCAGGGCCCACAGCTCGTCGAGGTGGTTCTCCACCGGCGTGCCGGTCAGCGCGACTGTCGCGGCCGCGTCGAGCGCGCGCGCCGCCTTCGCGACCTGGGTGCGGGGGTTCTTCAGCGCCTGCGCCTCGTCGAACACGGCCGTCGCCCAGCTCCGCTGGGACAGCAGCTGCCCGTGCAGACGCAGCGTCGGGTAACCGGCGATGACGATCGTCGCGGCCTCGGCGTCGACGGCGCCGCCGCGCCACACGACCACGCGCAGCCCCGGCGCGAACCGGCCGATCTCGTGGGCCCAGTTGCCGACCAGTGAGGTCGGGCACACCACCAGCTGCGGACCGGCCTCGGCCCGGTCGAGCAGGAACCCGATGGTCTGCACGGTCTTGCCGAGCCCCATCTCGTCGGCGAGCACCGCCCCACCGTGCGCGGCCACCGTTTCGCGCAGCCAGCCGACACCGCGCGCCTGATAGGGCCGCAGCCGGGCCTTCAGCGTGGCGCGCAGGTCCGCGGCGACCGCCTCGGTGTCGCGCAGCACACCCAGCGCCCGTTGTGCGGAGACGACGGCCGTGCCGGACGCGTCGGGCACGGCGTGCGCCGCGATGGGCATGGCCTCGGCGTCGGGTGCCTGCGGCTCCCCGGCAGGGTCGGCCAGCACGGTACGCACCACCCGTTGCCAGGCCAGGACCGACTCTCCCGGGTGCTCGAGGCGCGAGTCGGCGAAGGTCTCGGGATCGACCAGTGCGGCGTCCACGTCGACGATCTCGAGGCCCCCGTCCGCGCCGACGGGGACGGCCAGCGCGATGGTCTCGCGGTCACCTGTGCCTGCGGGGGCGGGACCGGGGGCGTGTCCGAGCCAGGTCCAGAGCGCGAACATGTGCCGATCCGGTAGATAAGTGACCTGTGTGCTGAGCAGGGCGCACCCCTCAAATCAACGTATGGTGTACGGAGTAATGGGACAACGTACACGGTACCGGATCGGTTCCGAGGAGCCAGTGAGCGACGACGTCACCTCCGACGAGGCCCAGCGGCTGATGAGCTTGCTGTGGCGGCACGAACTTCCGCCGCGTCCGGCGGCACGTGGACCGAAACAGGCGGTCAGCGTGGACGCGGTGGTCGCGACGGCGGTCGCGCTCGCCGACCGGCAGGGCTACGAGAAGGTCTCCATCCGCACGGTCGCCGCCGAGCTGGGGCTGCGGCCGATGAGTCTCTACACCTACGTGCCGAGCAAGGAGGCGCTGACGGCGCTCATGGTCGACGCGGTGGCAGAGGAGGACGCCCCCATTCCCGCCGATCTGCCGCCGCGGGAGCGCCTCGCCGCCGTGGCCCGCCGGATCCGCGCGGAGCTGCTCACGCATCCCTGGCTGCTCGAGGTGTCCCCCTGGCGGCTCGTGCTCGGCCCGGGACGGATGCGTCGGTACGAGCGGCAGCTGGCCGCGATAGACGGACTCGGCCTGCCCGACGTGGTGATGGACCGGGTCATCGCCGTGCTGTCGGAATTCGCCACCGGCAACGCGCGCATGGCCGTGGCGGCCGCTCGGGAGACCGCGCGCATGAGCGACGCGCGGTGGTGGGAAGTGCACGGACCGCTGCTGGCCGAGGTGATGCCGCCGAGCCGGTTCCCGCTCGCCGCACGCGTCGGGGCGGCGGTGGGTGAGCTGTACCAGGCGCCGGCCGACCCGGACGGCGCGTTCGAATACGGCCTGGCCAGGCTGCTGGACGGCATCCTCGGCGCGGACTGACCGCCGCCGGACACACGAGCAGCGGGCGACCTGTGGGTCGCCCGCTGCCGGTGGAAACGGTGTTCTGTTGTCCGATGCTGTTGTGTCAGGACGCGAGGAGCAGATCAGAGCGCGGGAGCGGACTCCGTGTCGATCACGGCGTCCAGCTCACGCAGTCGATCCATGTGTTCGTTCGCGTGGTGCTGGCAGAAGAGCAACTCTCCACCCGCGGGCAATACGGCGCGCACTCGGGCCGCCGCCCCGCAGCGGTCGCAACGATCGACCGCGGTCAGTGGGGTGCTTGTCAGGGTTCCTGGCATGACTCCTCCGTCCTGGCTCCCGGTCCCGACGACCGTTCACCTGGTGTGGGGCCCGTGGTCACTCACCACGAGCTCGCTACCGCTACTTCCCAGCAGGGGTATTGACTACTCTGTCAGACGTTCGGGACGGGGGACTTTGTTCCCGCGGACGAAGCAGTGTGTTTTCGATAACACGACCAGGGATTTCGCTACGGGCGAACGCCTCAGGTCCTGTCGGCGATGTGCGCTGCGTCACAACCTCGATCGGCCGATTAAGTTGTCTACCGGGAGATTACCCGTGACCTATGACACTCACACCCTGGTTCACCTATGCACTTTGGACGAATCGCTTTCCGCTCGGCAAACGGGGGAGTACCGTGCGCCCTCTCTGGCCGAAGCGGGGTTCATCCATCTCTCCGCGCCGCGGCAGGTGCACCTGCCCGCGAATCGCTTGTTCGCGGGGCGGCGCGATCTGGTGTTGCTGCGCATCGACCCCGGCCGCGTCGGGTCGCCGATCAAATGGGAGCCCGGCGTCCCGACCGATCCGGAGTCGATGCTCTTCCCGCATCTGTACGGCCCTTTGCCGGTGGGCGCGGTCACCGGAGTGGCGGAGTACCTGCCCGCGGCGGACGGGACATTCGCCCCGCTCCCGGGGTGACTATCGGTCGCGGATCTCACGCGCCACGATGGCGGCCTGAACCCGCGACCGCACACCGAGTTTCGCCAGCACCCGGGATACGTGCGTCTTGACGGTCGTTTCGCCGATGAACAGCCGACCCGCGATCTGCGCGTTGGACAGCCCGTCGCCGAGGCAATCGAGCACTTCGCGTTCCCGTTCGGTGAGTTCGCCGAGCCCCGCGGGAGCCGATTGGCCGGCAGCCTGATTCGAGGCGGCGAACGCCGAGATCACCGCGCGCGTCACCTCGGGAGCCAGCACGCCGTCGCCCGCCGCGACCGCGCGCACCGCCTCGACCAGCGCCCGGCCCGACGTGGATTTCAGCACGAAGCCCGATGCGCCCGCCCGCAGTGCGCGAAAGACGTACTCGTCCAGGTCGAACGTGGTCAGGATGAGCACCTGCGCCAGGCCGTCCGCGGTGATCCGCTCGGTGGCGGTGATCCCGTCCACTCCCGGCATGCGCACGTCCATCAGCACCACCCGCGGCCGCAGCGCTTTGGCCTGCGCCACCGCGACATCGCCGTCGGCGGCCTCGCCGACCACCTCGATATCGTGCTCGACGTCCAGGATCATGCGCAGGCCCGCACGGATCGCGGCGTGGTCGTCGGCGATCACCACCCGAATCGTCATGCGCGGCCCGCGCTTCCGAGCGGCAGGGTGGCCAGCACTTCCCAGTGGCCGGAATCGGTTCCG
Source organism: Nocardia beijingensis NBRC 16342 (assembly GCF_001612785.1). GTDB lineage: Bacteria > Actinomycetota > Actinomycetes > Mycobacteriales > Mycobacteriaceae > Nocardia > Nocardia beijingensis. Next base: position 17,798 of record NZ_BDBC01000054.1, on the reverse strand, counting down.
GCGCGCAGACTTCCGCCGAGCGCCGCGGCCCGCTCGCGCATGTTCACCAAGCCGCGGCGCCCGGCTACGGCCACCGATCGGGGCGGCCGTGCGGGCGCGGTCCGGTTGCGGACGGATATGGTCAGCATCTGCTCCTCGGTGCGCACGTCGATGGAAACCTCTTGTCCAGGGGCATGTTTCATGGCGTTGGTCAAAGCCTCCTGGACGATGCGATACGCGGCCTGGTCGACCGCGCTGGGCAGCGTGGTGGCGTCCAGTGATTCGCGCACCCGGACCGAGATCCCCGCCGCACGCGCGGCGTCCACCAGGATCGGCAACTGCGCGAGGGTGCGCGGCGCGGCCGCCTCCGCGCCGTCGTCGTCGCTGCGCAGCAGTCCGATCATGGTGCGCATCTCCTCCAGTGCGCTGACGCTGTTGGCGCGGATGGCGCGGATGATCCCGGCCACCGCCGGGTCGGCGTCCGCGCGGGCCTGCACGCCGAGCGCCGCCTCGGAATGCAGGGCGATGGCCGACAGGTGCCCGGCGATCACGTCGTGCAGGTCACGCGCCATCGTGGTGCGCTCGTCGGCCACGGCCGCGCGGCGGTCGAGTTCGGCGACCAGGGTCAGCGCCTCGGCGCGGGTGCGCTCGGCGTGCGCGACGTCCTTGTGGGTGCGCACCGAGTTCGCCCACCAGATCGGTGTCGCGACGAAACTGAACACAGCCACCAGCGCCACCGCGACCGCGCGCAGGTCGCCGGTCAGAGCCAGGGTCAGCGCCACCACGACAGCGGAGAGCGCCGACCAGGCCAGCGCCGTGATCCGCGACGCCCTGCGCCGCGCGTACAGCACGGCGGCGTAGATCAAGTCGGCGTAGACGATCCACACCGGCACCGTGGCGCCCAGCCGGATGTCGACGGCCAGCGGGACCAGGCCGGCCACCATGGCCGCGACCGGCGTCCGGCGCCGGCAGAAGGTCGCCACGCACAATGCGGCCAGCACACCGCACCGCACCCACAGCGACACGTGCTCGCCCCGCTCCGTCATGGTGGACAGGCCGGCGAGATACAGTGCCGCCCCGCCGGCGAACGCGATCACCGCGCCCAGCGCGTCCCGCATCCGCTCCGGCACATCCGCCCACCGCCGCACGCCCTCCATCACAGCACAGCGCCCGCGACGCGCCATCCGCCGAAGTGATGACCGATCCGTTCGCGGACGGGGTGATCCGGTTAATCTGGAGGGCGTGAACGTCGACGTCACCGCACTACCCGGCATCGGTGTCCGGAAGGACTTCGAAGTGCGTTCCGGTCGCCGAATCGGCGTGGTCGCCCACCGCGACGGTGATATCGACCTGATCGTCTCCAAGCTCGACGATCCCGACGCCTGTGCCGCGCAGATCCCCCTGACCACCGATGAGGCGGCGGTGCTGGCCAACCTCCTCGGCGCGCCGCAATTGGTCGCCAAGCTCAACGACGACCACCGCGACATGCCCGGGATCACCACGCGCCAGCTCCCCATCGGGGACGACTCGCCCTACGACGGACGCACCCTCGGTGAGACCGAGATGCGCACGCGCACCAAGGCCTCCATCGTGGCCGTCATGCGGGCCGGGCAGTTGCATCCCTCGCCCGGCCCCGATTTCACCTTCACCGCGGGTGACCTGCTCGTGGTCGTCGGCACCCCGGAGGGCTTGGATGCCGCCGCGAAGATATTGACGCACGGCTGAGCCGTGACGGACACCGCGCTCGCCCTGATCGAGCTCGGAGCGGTTCTCTTCGTTCTCGGCATGCTGGGGCGTGTCGCGGGCCGGATCGGCATGTCGCCGATCCCGCTGTACCTGCTCGGCGGTGTCGCCTTCGGCCAGGGCGGGCTCATCGAGCTGCGGGCCGCCCACGACTTCGGCCATATCGCCGGCGAGATCGGCGTGGTGCTGCTGCTGTTGCTGCTCGGCTTGGAATACACGGCGGCGGAGCTGGTGACCGGCCTGCGCCGCTCGTGGGCGGCCGGTCTGGTGGACATCGTGGTCAACGCGTCACCCGGGGCGGTGGTCGCGCTGATGCTCGGCTGGGGCCTCGACGGCGCGATCACGATGGCGGGCGTCACCTACATCTCCTCCTCGGGGATCGTGGCGAAAGTCCTCGACGACCTCGGGCGCCTGGGCAACCGGGAGACACCGGTGATCCTGTCCATCCTCGTCTTCGAGGACTTGGCGATGGCGGTCTACCTGCCGATCCTCACCACGGTGCTGGCCGGGCTCAGCTGGATCAGCGGGTTGCGCGCCCTGACGGTGGCGCTGATCACCATCACGCTGGTGCTGCTGGTCGCGCTGCGCTACGGGCGGTACGTCTCGGCGATCGTGGCCAGTGCCGACCGTGAGGTCTTCCTGCTCACGCTGCTCGGCGCGGCGCTGCTGGTGGCGGGCGTCTCCTCGGCGCTGAGCGTGTCGGCGGCGGTCGGAGCGTTCCTGCTCGGCATCGCGATCTCCGGCTCGACCGCGCACGCGGCGGCGAAGATGCTCGAACCGCTGCGCGACCTGTTCGCGGCCATCTTCTTCGTGGCCTTCGGGTTGAACACCGACCTGCGTGCGATCCCGCCGGTGCTCGGCTGGGCGATCGCGCTGGCGGCGGTGTCGGTCGTGACGAAGGTGGCGACCGGCTGGTGGGCCGCCGCACGCGAGGGCATCCGGCGGATGGGCCGGGCCCGGACGGGCGCCGCGCTGGTCGCACGGGGCGAATTCTCCATCGTCATCGCGGGACTCGCCGTGAGCGCGGGTGCGATGGACGGTCAGCTCACCGCGCTCACCTCCACCTACGTGCTGCTGATGGCGGTGCTGGGTCCGATCGCGGCGCGGGTGGTCGAGCCGGTGGTCGGGATGATGCAGAACCGCGGCCGCCGCGCGCCCCAAGTCTCCTGATCAGTAGTGATCGGCGCCGGCTCTACGGTCGGCGGTCCGTTGCAACCGGTGCCAGAACAGGCTCGCGATGGCGCCGACCGCAAGCCCGATCACGGCGGCACAGAGATGGCCGTAGTCGGTGAACGTCGGCTCGACCCACAGCGCCACGCCGAGCGTCGCCAGCAGCGCGCCGGCCCACACCCACCGCACCTTGCCGCGGAACCGGAAGGCCAGCGCTGCCAGGACGGCCGAGAAACCGTAGCTGGTGCCGACGTCCGCGGCGACCGCCACCCGCAGCGGAATGAGGCCACGGTCGATGGCGTGGGAGATGCCGGTGACCGTCAGCAACGTCGCCCCGATGTGCCCGGTCGCGAACAGCAGGATCCAGCGTCCGGTGCCCAGCCAGCGTTCGGCATACGCCATGACGAGCACGAAGCCTGCGATGGTCGTCCAGGGAAACCCGCCGTCGGTCCAGAACGCCGAAGCGACCAGCACCTGCACCGGGTTGTGCCGCATGTTGTACAGGTTGGTCGACGCCGAGAAGATCAATCGGCGTTCCACCGAGCCACCGACCCCACGCAGCGTCCACCAGGTGACGAACAGGGTGAACGCGTAGGCGGTGCTGGCGGGCGCTGCCCCCAGATGCGCGCGGATGGCGGGCAGGAGCCGCCGCGGCAGCCCGGGACGCCGCAGCCAGGCCGACCCGTCGCGCAACTCGGCGCGCAGGTCGACCGTCCGCGTCCACGGTGACCGCAGCCAGCTCGGAGTCGAGGTCGAGGCAACCACCCCGCAAGTCTGCCGGGCGGGGCGCAGGCGCGGCGACAGGCCCCGGTGTGCGCTGTGTCACGGGCCGTCTGCGCGACGATGACGTCGCTTCATGCCTTACGGCATTCGGTCCCGGCGCACCACACAGCCGCGATCTCAGGGAACCCCACACCGGGTGGGTGGCACACCGGGCGGGGCGGCACACCGCCGCCGTCACCCTTGCGCGGGTGCGTCGGCGAAACTGCCTCGGCGGACCGCGCCGGAACGTCTGCACGGCAATGGTCATCACTGAGACCTGAGCCGGAACTACCGCGCCCGGCGGGTCGGCGGCGATCCTCGCGAAGTGCCGGGCGCGAGCGAAACACACTGCGGAGCAACGCGAATCGACACGTTGCGATCACGCCCGGCGGCGACATGCCGAAAGCGCGACGCCCGCATTCACCGGCCGCTGGACGAATCGAGCGGACGACGAATGCGGGCGTCGAGGCGATGCGACCTAGTCGAGGTAGTCGCGCAGGACCTGGGAGCGGCTGGGATGGCGCAGCTTGCTCATGGTCTTGGACTCGATCTGGCGGATGCGTTCCCGGGTGACCCCGTAGACCTGGCCGATCTCGTCGAGGGTGCGCGGCTGGCCGTCGGTGAGACCGAAGCGAAGCCGGACCACGCCCGCCTCCCGCTCCGACAGCGTCTCCAGCACCGACTGCAGCTGATCCTGCAGCAGCGTGAAGCTCACCGCGTCCACCGCGACCACGGCCTCGGAGTCCTCGATGAAGTCGCCGAGCTGGCTGTCGCCCTCGTCGCCGATGGTCTGGTCCAGCGAGATGGGCTCACGCGCGTACTGCTGGATCTCCAGCACCTTCTCCGGCGTGATGTCCATTTCCTTGGCCAGCTCCTCCGGCGTCGGCTCGCGGCCGAGATCCTGGAGCAGCTCGCGCTGGATGCGGCCGAGCTTGTTGATGACCTCCACCATGTGCACCGGGATGCGGATGGTGCGGGCCTGGTCGGCCATGGCGCGGGTGATGGCCTGCCGGATCCACCAGGTGGCGTACGTGGAGAACTTGTAGCCCTTGGTGTAGTCGAACTTCTCCACCGCGCGGATCAGACCCAGGTTGCCCTCCTGGATCAGGTCCAGGAACGCCATGCCGCGGCCGGTGTAGCGCTTGGCCAGCGAGACGACCAGGCGCAGGTTGGCCTCGAGCAGATGGTTCTTGGCCCGGTTGCCGTCGCGGACGATCCAGTTGTAGTCGCGGCGCATCGCGACCGGCAGCTTCTCGCCCTGCTCGGCGAACTCGCGCACCTTCTCCGCGGCGTAGAGGCCCGCCTCGATCCGCTTGGCGAGTTCGACCTCCTCCTCCGCGTTGAGCAGGGCGACCTTGCCGATCTGCTTGAGGTAGGCGCGGACCGAGTCGGCCGACGCGGTGAGCTCGGCGTCCTTGCGGGCCTGGCGCAGCGCCTCGGACTCCTCCTCGTCCCAGACGAAATCGCCGGAGGCCTTGTCGGCCGCGGTCGGCTCGTCGGACTCCTCGCCCTCGGCTTCCTCGGTCTCGGCGTCCTCGGCGACGTCGACCAGTTCGTCGCCGTCGGCGAGGTCCTCCTCGGAGACCTCCAGATCGCCGAGATCGTCCAGATCGAGTGACTCGTCCTCCAGCGCCTCGTCGGCGCCGGGCTCGCCGTCCGGGCCGACCTTCTTGGTGGCGGCCTTCTTCGCGGGAGCCTTGGCAGCCTTGGCGGCCTTCTTGGCAGGCGCCTTCTTGGCGGCGGCCTTCTTCGCCGGAGCCTTCTTCGCGGCAGCCTTACGGACCGGCCGTGCTGCGGTTACGTCTGCGGAGTCGGCATCGGCCGATTCGGCGGTCTGACGGGTATTCGTGGCTACCACGTACGCCCTTTCGTGACGGTCTCGTGCGGCGTCACGCCAGAGTGGTGTTCCGGCGGAGCGATCTGTCGGGTTTCACCGGCGGAGGGCCGGTCGGGGTTTCTCCGGCTGCGCCGGGCACGTTCCATTGTAACGATCCAACCAGGGTACCTACGGCACGATGCCTGGAACGGCATCCTCGCGGTACCCGCGCGCCTCACGGTGCGACGCCGCCCGCGATGGCCATGGCGGCGCCGACGATGCCTGCCGTGTTGCGCAGGCGGGCCGGTATGACCGGCGTCCGGTTGGTGAGCAGCGGAATCCACTTCTCGGAGTCCCTGCTGATGCCACCGCCCGCGACGAAGACCACAGGGAAGAACAGATTCTCCAGCGTCGTCAGCACCAGGCTGACCTGCGCGGCCCATTGCTCGTAACTCAGGTCGTCGCGTTCCTTGATCGAGGCCGCCGCGCGGTGCTCGCTCTCCATGCCCTTGACCTCCAGGTGGCCCAGTTCGGTGTTGGGCACCAGCGTGCCGTGGTAGAGCAACGCGGAGCCGATGCCGGTGCCGAAGGTCAGCAGCATGACCAGGCCCGCGAAATTGCGCGCCGCGCCGAAGTGGTCCTCGGCCATGCCCGCGGCGTCCGCGTCGTTGAGCACGGTGACCGGACGGCCGCCGAGCGCGGCCGAGAACAGCGCTCGCGCGTCGGTGCCGATCCAGGACTTGTCGATGTTCGCCGCGGTACGGGCCACACCGCCGAGCACGACCGCGGGCAGGGTGATGCCGACCGGCCCGGTCCACTGCGCTTTCTCGACCAGTTCGGCCACCGCCTCGGCCACGGCGAACGGTGTGGCCGGATGCGGCGTCGCGATCTTGATGCGCTCGTGGACCAACTCGCCGGTGTCCAGATCGACCGTGGCGCCTTTGACGCCGCTGCCACCGATGTCGATGCCGAATGCGTGCCCCCGAGCGGACATGACTAACCCCTCGTCTCCCTGTGCTGGCCGGTGTGATGACAGCGCTGCACGGGGCCCGTGGACGCCACGGCGGGCGTTGCGACGGGATGCCCGACGACGGCGCTGTGTCGTGCACGACAAGAGTAATCGGACCACGAGGCTGGGCGTTCGGCGAGGATGTGTGATGCGATAAAGGGCGTGCCGGAAACCTCATCGCCAGTGTCCGACTACACCCCCGACTCGTTCGTCTCGATCGTCGCGCGTGGCGACGAGGCCGACCTGCGCCGCGTCGCGGTCGACATCGCCGAGACGGCCGCCGCCCATGTCCGCGCCCGCCGTCCCGAAGTGTTCGGACCCGCGGGCGTGCACGCCGAAGGAGCGGTGCAGTCCAAGAGCCACGAGACCGACCCGGTGACCATCGTGGACACCGAGACCGAAGAACTCATCCGGAAACTGCTCGCCGAACAGCGCCCCGGCGACCCGATTCTCGGCGAGGAGGGCGGCGGCAGCATCGACGACGCCAGCGCCGACACCGTCCAGTGGGTGGTGGATCCGATCGACGGCACCGTCAACTTCCTCTACGGCGTCCCCGGCTATGCCGTGTCGGTGGCCGCGCTGCGCGGCGGCAGGCCGGTGGCGGGCGCCGTGGTGGACGTCGCGCGGGCGGCCACCTACAGTGCCGGGCTCGGTCTCGGCGCGCTGCGTGTCGACGCCGACGGCGCGGTGGAGCATTTGCGCTGCACGCCCGTCGAGTCGGTGGCGATGTCTCTGGTCGCCACCGGATTCGCCTACGGCAGGCACCGCAGGAGCAGGCAGGCGGAACTGGTCGCGCAGGTGCTGCCGCACGTGCGCGACATCCGCCGTTTCGGTGCGGCGGCGCTGGATCTGTGTCATGTCGCCGCCGGCCGTGTCGACGCCTACTACGAGCACGGCCTGAACGCCTGGGACTGGGGCGCCGGCGCGCTGATCGCCGCCGAGGCGGGCGCGCGGCTGACGCTGCCGCCCGCGACGGCGCCGGGCGCCGACGGCGACCTGGTGGTGGCCGCCGCGCCCGGCATCGCCGACGAACTGTGCGAGTTGCTGGCCCGGGTCGGCGCTACCGAGCCGATTCCGGACCGCTGATCAGCAGCGTGCTTTCCGTGCGGCGTCGAGCAGCTTGATATCGATGGATGTGGAGTTGCCCGGCGCCGGGTTCTTGAGCGAACGCAGCACTTCCTCGGCGTCGTTGCTGGGGCGGATGTCCCGGAACAGCGAGCCGAGCACCAGATCCACGGTGTCGTCGCCGCGCTGATCCTCGATCAGCTCGGCGCACGGCGCGACCAGCTGCACGGAGGCGGCGGCCGGGCGGCCGTTGACGCCGAAGCGGATCTGCCCGGTGCATTCCAGGTCGCCGTTGACGTATACCGAATCGTTGCCGTATTGCGTTCCAGGAGCGCTCGCGAAGCCGAGGTCGCCGAGCTGGGCGGCGACGTGCGCGGCCTGCCCGCGTTGGTTGTTCGCGTTCAGCACACGCACCTTGCTGGCGGCCAGCGGTGCGGGTTCCACGTCCTGCAGGCGGCCTGCGCCGACCCGCTGACCGAGCGGAGTCGGTTGCGGCGCACCGGGATCCGAGGCCGGGCTCGGCGAGTTGCACGCCATCGCGGTGTGATCGGTGTCGTGCGTGGTGAGGGCTTTGATCCAGACGATCCCGCAGATCAGAGCGAGAACGCCGAGCATGATGAGCCAGGGCTGGGGTCGGCGGCGCACGAACGGCCGACCTTGCGAATCCGTCGGGGTGCCTTCGGTGATCAGTGAAACCACCAGCACACTCTACGAAAATGTGGCGGGGCCGCGGCGCAAGGTCTCGGTGCGTTCCCCAGATGGTGTCGATTGCCCCTCTTTTTCGACTCTTCTGGGTTTTGATTGCGACTTTCGCTCCGGCGTCCGCTATTGTCTGGCGGCCCAGATCGAATCACCGGTGCGGAAATCAGTGGTCGGTCGCGGGAACAAGAAGGGCATGTCCTGCGTTTACCCAGCGCTATCGGGAGTGGATCGGCATGATCCGCCCTGATAGGCGACCGGTGTACGTGTGACGTGCACCACCGGCGGGGCGGTAGCGGTCGCGGCGGTTCCGGCAGGAATCGGGTGTGAGCGGACCGGTCCGGGATATACGGAGTTAGGACGAGGGGAAGACGACATGGCAACCGACTATGACGCACCGAGGCGCACCGAATCCGACGATGTGTCGGAGGATTCGCTGGAGGAGCTGAAGGCTCGTCGTAACGAGGCACAGTCCGCCGTCGTGGATATCGACGAATCCGATACCGCGGAGTCGTTCGAGCTTCCCGGCGCCGACCTGTCCGAGGAAGTGCTGACGGTTCGGGTGATCCCGAAGCAGGCCGACGAGTTCACCTGTTCCAGCTGTTTCCTGGTTCATCACCGGAGCAGGCTGGCCAGTGAGAAGGGCGGCCAGATGATCTGCATGGATTGCGCCGCCTGATCTCGACGAGATCGAACAGAGTGTCAGCCCGCGCTCGGTAGACCGAGCGCGGCGAGGACCCGTTCGGGCCGCCGCGTACTGACCAGCCAGTACGGCGTCGGATCGTCCGGGTCGTCGAGCACGAGCAAAACCATCGGCCCGACCCAGGGTCGATGCTGGACATAGGCGGCGGGGTCGAGCTGGCGGCCCAGCGCCGCGCTCTTCGCGGTGGGGGCGACAGCGGCCGCGCGGGCGACGAAATTCACCGGCAGATGTGCGCGATCCGCGCGCAGCTCCGGTGTGCCGTTCGCGTCCGGCGCCACTTCGACGCGGTGGCGGCTCAGCCACAGCAGGACCCAGACCGGCACCGGGAACAACAGAACATAGGGCAGCCACGCACGCAATCCCGGCGCGCCCATGTGGATCTCCGCCGCGAGCAATCCGGTGACGGCGAACGCCACCGGCCACCACCACAGCGGCACCCACAGGCGCTCCCGGTATCGCCGCGCTTGCTGCGCTTTCTCGTCCGCGGGCATGGGGTTGGGCTGGTCCGACACGAGTCAACACTAAGTCACGAGGGCGAACAGCCTACGCGTAGGCTCGTCCAACGTGAGCGCACTTTCACCCATACCCTTGCTGCGGCTCGACCCCGGCATACCCGTGCCAACGCGCGCCCATGCGGGCGACGCGGGCGTGGATCTGTGCACCACGCAGGACGTCGTCCTGGAGCCGGGGGAGCGGGCGCTGGTCGGCACCGGCGTCGCCGTAGCGCTACCGGTCGGCACCGTCGGCCTGATCCATCCGCGCTCGGGTCTTGCCGCGAAGACCGGGCTGTCGGTGGTGAACACCCCCGGCACGGTCGACGCGGGGTACCGGGGCGAGATCAAGGTATGCCTGATCAACCACGACCCGCGCACGCCGATCGAGTTGCGGCGCGGTGACCGGATCGCGCAACTGCTGGTGCAGCGGGTGGAGCTGGTGGATTTCACCGAGGTCGACTCGCTCGACGAGACGACGAGGGGTGCGGGCGGCTACGGCTCCAGCGGCGGTCACGCGAGCCTGACCGCGTGGACGAACGGGGCGGGCCGGGCTACCGGCGAGGAGGCATGACGGGAATGTTCGGAAAGCGAAAGAAGTCGAGCCGGGCCGCGGACGACCGGTACGACGAGACGGACGACTACGCCGACTACGAGCCCGCCTACGCGGGCGCGTACGACGACGATTTCTACGACGACGCTCCCACCGACGAGCGCTCGTACGATGGCGTGGATCTGGGCGTCGACCGGCCGCACGGCAAGCCGGGCCCGTACGACTACGACGAGGTCGCCGACCTGCTGGATGCGGTGTCCGAGCAGCGGCTGGATCTCGGATCGGTGCTGCTGCCGGTCCCGCCGGGCGGTCAGCTGCAGGTCGAGATGACCCCGGAGGGCCAGCCGCAGGCGGTGCACCTGGCCACCGAGCACGGCCGGATCACCGTCGCGGCCTACGCCGCGCCCAAGACGTCGGGGCAGTGGCGGCTGGTCGCCGCGGATCTCGCCGACTCGCTGCGCAAGGACGGCGCCAGGGTATCGGTCGAGAACGGGCCGTGGGGCCGGGAGTTGCTGGCCCTGACCGAAGGCGCGGACCTGCGTTTCATCGGCGTGGACGGTTATCGCTGGATGGTGCGGCTGGTCGCGGCGGGCCCATCGGGTGCGGCCAACGACGGCAGCCCGCTGGTGAAGGCGGCGCGGGCGATCCTCAGCGAGACGGTGGTGCGGCGGGGCGAGGACCCACTGCCGGTGCGGGATCCGCTGCCGGTGGTGTTGCCGCAGCAGCTGGCCGAGCAACTCGCCGCGGCCCATCAGCAGCAGGTGGAAGCCCAGCAGCAGGCGATGGCCGCGCAGGTGGCGGCGCAGACCGGTGCGCAACCGGTGGTGCCGCGGCTGCCGCAGGGGCCGCGCCGGGGCGCGGACGGATCGGCCATGCAGCAACTCGGCCTGAACTGAGCAGGCGATCTCAGTCGAAGGCGCCGATACCCGCGTGTCCCAGGATCGCGGGATCGGCGCCCAATTCGTCCAGGGTGATGCGGTGCAGGTGCGAGCGAGGGGCCAGCGCCGCCCACTCCTCGGCGACCGCACGCGGGTGCACCGGGTCGTCGACCGCGGTGACCACCACCAGCGGCGGCCGGAAAGCCGACAGCAGCTCGGCATCGGGCCATTTGTAGTCCGCGGCCTCCTCCAGCGCCCGTGGCAGATCCGGCCACTGCGCCCGCCAGGACTGGGTCAGCGCGTCCGCCAGCCAGCGCGGGCTGCTCGCCCGCATCCGGTCGATCACCGCGGCGAGACCGTCGGCGCGCAGTTGCGCCGCGGTGGCAGCCGCGCTCAGCGCGGCAGGGCAGGCGGCGGTGTCGGGCCCGGTCCAGGCGGGCAGCGCCGCCACGACTCCGGCGACCCGCCCCTGGTGCTCGGCGGCCCACTCCAGTGCGATCGCCGCGCCGAGCGAAATGCCGGCCACCAGCACCGGACCCGCGTCCGCCGCCTCCTCCAGCGCTGCTCGGCAGCTCGCGACCACCCGGCGCGGGTCGGGTTCCACCGCGACGAAATCCAGGCCGCGCGCGACGCTGGCGGGCCGGAAGGCACGCCTGGCGAAATCGGCGTCGGACCCGGTGCCGGGCAGCGCCACGACGCGAGCGGGGTGTGGGGAGGCGAACATCGGTCCGAGCGTAGCGGGGGTGGCCCTGCCCATCTACAGTGGCGTTGTACGGCCGCAGCAGGCCGTGCGGATCGGATCCCTCACGATGGTGTGCGACCCACGCCATCTGCTCTATGCAGGAGAGCGTGCACAATGTCATCCGCAGCCTCAGGGTATTTTCGACGTCTGGGCCGCAGGCTGACCGAAGACATCGATCAGCTGGATGCCGAAGAGCTGGCCGAGACATCCGAGGCCTCGGGAGCATGCCGCGCGTCGGAGTGTCGGCGCGGTGACGAGGCCACCATGCTCGGTAGGCTCCGCAGTGTCGAAGCGTGTCCCAAGTCGGCGGGCGCCAGCGTCCAGGCCGAATTCTTCGACGGCACCGACGCGATCACGCTGGTCTGGATCGGGCGCAGGCGCATTCCCGGCATCGAGCCGGGCAGGCGCATCCTCGTCCGTGGCCGGGTCGGTGACCGCGACGGCCGCAAAGTGATCTTCAACCCCTACTACGAATTGCGCGGGAACAGCTGACGTATGCCTTCGAGCAACGACAACGCAGGATCGGACGACCGCACCGGGCTCGACTCGCCCGACCGTGACGAGGAACGTGCCGAGCAGACCCTCCTCGAACAACTGGGCGGCTTCAGCGGCCTGATCTACTCGACGCTCCCCGTTGTCGTGTTCGTTCCCGTCAACAGCGTCGCCGGGCTGGCCACCGCGATCTGGTCGGCCCTCGGGGTGGCCGCCGCCATCCTCGTGTGGCGTCTGGTGCGGCGCGATCCCATTCAGCCCGCCGTCTCGGGGTTCTTCGGCGTCGGCATCTGCGCCTTCATCGCCTACCGGATGGGCGAGGCGAAAGGCTTCTTCCTCTTCGGGATCTACACCAGCCTCGTCTACGCCGGGGTGTTCCTCGCGTCCATCCTGGTCCGCAGGCCGCTGGTCGGCGTGATCTGGGGTGTGCTCAACGGCCATGGCTCCGATTGGCGGTCCGATCCGCGCTCGGTGCGTCTCTACGACCTCGCCACCACCACGTGGATTCTGGTGTTCGGGGCACGCTATCTGGTGCAGTCGGAACTCTACGACACCGACCGCACCGGCTGGCTCGCCTTCGCCCGCATCGCGATGGGCTGGCCGCTGACCGCGGTGGCGCTGGCCGTCACGATCTGGGCCGTGCGCCGGGCCGGTCACCTGCCCACCAAGTCGGCGCGCGCGACCGAACCGGCCTGAGCGTTAACCCTCCGCCGCCCTCCGGCGAAAACCACTGGGGTGGTGAGATCCCCACCGCCGAGGTGGGTGCTTCCCCACCCTGGGGTGACTGGTCGCCCTTCCGAGTTCATCAGACGATCTATGCGTAGGAAAACACGCACTGATCGGCGAGAAAGGACTCGGACGTGACTACCGAGCACAACACCGCGGCGCTGCCCGTCGCCCACAACTCCGCGCTCTCGGAGAGCAGGCGGATCTCGGCCGAGCTGGACAAGCTGATCGGTCCGGCGGCCGAGGGCGATCGCCAGGCGGTCGCGGAGATCATCCGGATCGTCCATCCGCTGGTCCGGCGCTACTGCGGCGCCCGGCTCGGCAACACGGCCCATCTGCAGGTCACCGCCGACGACGTGGTGCAGGAGGTCCTCCTGGCCACCGTCAACGCCGTCCCGCGCTACCGCGACCAGGGCAAGTCGTTCCTGGCCTTCGTCTACGGCATCGCGGCCAACAAGGTCGCCGACGCGTTCCGCCGCTCGCAGCAGCACCCCGCCTACCCGGTAGCCGACGTCCCGGACTACGCCTCCTCCGCCGCGGGGCCGGAGGAATGGGCGCTGGCCTCCGAACGGCGCGATGCCACAAGAGAACTCATGCAGGTACTGGCCCCCGCGCATCGGGAGGTGCTGGTGATGCGCATCATGCTGGGCTGGTCGGCGGCGCAGACCGCGGAGGCCATCGGCACCAGTCCCGGCGTGGTCCGGGTGATGCAGCACCGCGCGCTGAACAAGCTGCGCGCGCAGCTGAAGGTGGCCGCGTAGGGTTTCCGGCAGCGCTGCGCCGAGAACGCGCGTCCGGCCGTGTCACGGGGAGTTACGGTCTGATGCCGTGGTTGGCGAGTTCCAGCCGGAGGTCCTCCTCGGCCTCCACCGAAGTCACGAACAGCAGCTCGTCGTCGCCCTCCAGCGCGTCGTCCGGCTGCGGCACGATCACGCGGCCGCCGCGCAGGATGGTCACCAGCGCGGCGTCGCGCGGCAGCGTGAGCGTGCGCACCGGTTTGCCGGCCAGCGCGGTGTCGGCGGGCAGCGTCATCTCGACCAGATTCGCCTGACCCTGACGCAGCGTCATCAGCCGCACCAGATCTCCGACCGACACCGCCTCCTCGACCAGGGAGGCGAGCAGCCGGGGTGTGGACACCGCGACGTCGACACCCCAGGAACCGTCGAAAAGCCATTCGTTGCGCGGATCGTTCACGCGCGCCACCACCCGGCGCACCCCGAACTCGGTCTTGGCCAGCAGGCTGTGCACCAGGTTCGCCTTGTCGTCACCGGTGGCCGCGATGACCACCTCGTAGGTCTCCAGACCGGCCTGCTCCAACAGCGCGAGTTCGCACGCGTCGGCGTGCACCCAGACCGCGTCGGGAATCGCGTCGGCGTCGATGTGCTCGAGCGCACGCTCGAGCAGCATGACCCGATGCCCGCCGCGCAGGAGCTCCCTGGCGATGGATCGGCCGACGGCGCCTGCACCGGCGATGGCCACTTTCATATTCAGTCCTCGCTCGCTGGGGGCTTTCCGGCCAAGGCGACGGTCTCGCCCACGGCGCCGGAAGCCGCGGCCACATACACGATGTCGTCGGCCTGGACGATGGTCTTGCTGTCGGGAAGCAGCGCTTGGCCGAACCGGATGATGAACGCGACCCTGGCCGCGACGGTCTGCTCCAGATCCCGCACGGTGCGGCCGTACCACTCTTCGTGCAGGGTGAGCTGGGTCACGGCAACCGTTCCGGTGGGGTCGCGCCAGGTGGTGGTGCCGGTGTCGCCGACAAGCGCGCGCAGGAAGCGGTCGGTGGTCCACGGGACCGTGGCGATGGTCGGGATGCCGAGGCGTTCGTAGACCGCGGCCCGCTTGGCGTCGTAGATGCGGGCCACCACGCGCTCGACGCCGAACATCTCCCTGGCGACCCGGGCGGAGATGATGTTCGAGTTGTCGCCGGAGGAGACCGCCGCGAACGCGTCCGCCCGCTCGATCCCGGCCTTGATCAGCACATCTCGATCGAATCCGACACCGGTCACGCGCTCGCCGGGAAAATCGGATCCGAGGCGTAGAAAGGAACTGGGGTCCCGGTCGATCACGGTGACTTCGTGACCCACGCGGACCAGGGCGTGGGCCAGCGACGAGCCGACGCGCCCGCACCCCATGATCACTACGTACACCGTGCAACCTCGTTCCTGGAACCGTGGTGTTCGGTCTGGTTCATCGTTCGGTCGAACGCTACCCGTCGAATGATTACACCGGCCACGTTCCCCCTCCAGCCGGCGAGCAAACCTGCGAGCCACGCGCGCGATCCCTCGTGCGGGGGCCTATGCTCGCTCCAGTGTCCAAGTTGACGACGGCAGCGAAGCGAGTGCTGCTGGGCAGGCCTTTCCGTAGCGACTCGCTGGGCCACACGCTGCTGCCGAAGCGAATCGCGCTCCCGGTGTTCGCATCCGATGCCATGTCATCGGTCGCCTACGCCCCCGAAGAGATCTTCCTCGTGCTTTCGGCCGCCGGGGTCGCGGCCTACCTGTACGCGCCCTGGGTCGGATTGGCCGTCGCGTTCGTCATGGCTGTCGTGGTGGCCAGTTACCGGCAGAACGTCCACGCCTACCCGTCCGGCGGCGGCGACTACGAGGTGGCCACCACCAACCTGGGACCCAACGCGGGCTTGACCGTCGGCAGCGCGCTGCTGGTCGACTACGTGCTCACCGTCGCGGTGTCGATCTCCTCGGCCGCGTCCAACATCGGCTCTGCCATCCCGTTCGTCGCGACGCACAAGGTGCTGTTCGCCGTCGTCGCCATCGCCCTGTTGACCGCGATGAATCTGCGCGGTGTGCGGGAGTCGGGCACGGCGTTCGCGATTCCGACCTACGCGTTCATCATCGGCATGTTCCTCATGCTGGGCTGGGGCCTGTTCCGGATCTTCGTGCTCGGGGAGGACCTGCGGGCCGAATCGGCGGGCTTCGGCCTGATCGCCGAGCACGAGCACCTCTACGGGCTGGCGTTCGCCTTCCTCATCGCGCGCTCGTTCTCTTCCGGCTGCGCCGCGCTGACCGGTGTGGAGGCGATCAGCAACGGCGTTCCCGCGTTCCGCAAACCCAAGTCGCGCAATGCCGCCACCACCTTGCTGATGCTCGGCACCATCGCGATCGTCTTGCTGATGGGCATCATCATCCTCGCCCAGAAGGTCGGGGTGGTGTACGCGCACGACGTCGCCGACCTGACCGGCGCACCGTCGGACTACCACCAGAAGACGCTGATCGCGCAGCTGGCCGAGACCGTGTTCGAAGGTTTCCCGCTCGGCTTCTTCTTCATCACGACGGTGACCGCGCTGATCCTCGTGCTCGCCGCGAACACCGCGTTCAACGGATTCCCCGTGCTCGGCTCGATCCTGGCGCAGGACCGCTACCTGCCGCGCCAGCTGCACACCAGAGGCGACCGGCTGGCCTTCAGTAACGGCATCCTGTTCCTCTCCGGCGCGGCGATCGCGTTCGTGGTGCTGTTCGGCGCCGAGGTGACCAAGCTGATCCAGCTGTACATCGTCGGCGTGTTCGTCTCGTTCGTGCTCAGCCAGACCGGCATGCTGCGGCACTGGACCCGCTTGCTGCGCACCGAGACCGACCCGGCGCAGCGCGCGCGGATGAAGCGCTCGCGGGTGATCAACGCGGTCGGTCTGAGCGCGACCGGAGCGGTGCTGGTGATCGTGCTGATCACCAAGTTCTTCGCGGGCGCCTACATCGCCATCTTCACCATGGTGGCGATCTTCGTCGTGATGAAGCTGATTCGCAGGCACTACGATTCGGTCTCCCGCGAGCTGGACGAGCACGAGTGGGACGGCGTGCTGCCCAGCCGCTCGCACTCCATCGTGCTGGTCTCCCGGCTGCATCTGCCGACCCGCCGCGCCCTCGCCTACGCGCGCGCCAGCCGCCCAGACACGCTGGAGGCGGTCACGGTGAACGTCGACGAGGCCGACACCAGGGCGCTGGTGCGGGAGTGGGAGAACAGCGACATCACGGTGCCGCTCAAGGTGATCGAGTCGCCGTATCGGGAGATCACCAAGCCGGTGCTCGACTATGTGAAGCGCGTGCGCAAGGACGCCCCGCGCGACGTGGTGACCGTGTTCATCCCCGAGTACGTGGTGGGCCACTGGTGGGAACAGGTGCTGCACAATCAGAGCGCCCTGCGGTTGAAGGGCAGGCTGCTGTTCGAGCCGGGCGTGATGGTGACGAGCGTGCCGTGGCAGCTGAGTTCGTCCGCGCGGGCGCGCACCCCGGGCGTGGTGAACGCTCCCGGCGCGGTGCGTCGCGGCTACGAGGATCGGACATGACGGCCGCGGAGCATTCGGGATGAGCGATCGGCGTGCCGGCACGTTCGAGGTGCGGCTCGGGCCGCCGGGTCACGGCGGGTTCTGTGTCGCGCGGCACGAGGGACGTGTGGTGTTCGTCCGGCACGGCCTGCCGGGTGAGCTGGTGCGGGTGCGGGTCACCGAGGACCGCGGCGGCTCGTTCTTCCGCGCCGACGCGGTCGAGGTGCTCGAGGCGTCCGCGGATCGGGTGCCTGCCACCTGTCCGGTGTCCGGTCCCGGTGGCGCGGGTTGCTGCGATTTCTCCTTCGCCACGCCGGTGGCCCAGCGCGCGCTGAAGGCCACGGTGGTGGCCGAGCAGTTGCGGCGGCTGGCCGGGATCGAGCGGGACGTACTGGTGGAGCCCATCGGGCCCGGCGACGCGGGCGGTGGGTGGCGTACCCGGGTGCGCCTCGCGGTCGACGCGCACGGACGTGCCGGGGTGCACCGTCATCGCAGCACCGACGTGATCGCGGATCTGCGCTGCCCGCAACCGGTCACCGGAGCGCTGGACGGGATCGCGGAGCGGCGATGGACGCCGGGCGCCGATCTGGTGATCGCGGTGGACGGTGACGGCATCCGGCACGTCGTCGAGCTGGCGCCCGCCGCTGAGGCCGAGCCGGGCAGTCGCGGCGGAGATCGGCGCGGGCCC
>NZ_BDBC01000053.1 GCF_001612785.1 Nocardia beijingensis NBRC 16342 | reverse complement strand
GCTGGTGCGCAAGCGCTCGGAGTGCGCCGCCCAGGTCGAACAGGTCAAGGAGCGGGTGCGCGCGCTCACCGCGCAGCTGTCCCAGCTCACCGACGCGGTGCATCGGGACGAGGTCGCCAAAGCTCAAGCGGCGCTGCGCATCGAGCAGCTGGAGGCGAACATCGCCGAGCAGTTCGGCATCGCGCTGGACGATCTGATCGCCGAGTACGGCCCGCACGTGCCGCTGCCGCCGTCGGCGCTGGAGATGCAGGAGTACGAGCAGGCCAAGGAGCGCGGCGAGCAGGTCAGCGAACCCGCCCCGATGCCGTACGACCGGCAGACCCAGGAGCGTCGCGCCAAGCGCGCGGAAAAGG
Source organism: Nocardia beijingensis NBRC 16342 (assembly GCF_001612785.1). GTDB lineage: Bacteria > Actinomycetota > Actinomycetes > Mycobacteriales > Mycobacteriaceae > Nocardia > Nocardia beijingensis. Next base: position 120,113 of record NZ_BDBC01000053.1, on the reverse strand, counting down.
ATCTCGCCACCCTCGGCAAGGTGAATCCGCTCGCGCTGGAGGAATTCGCGGCGCTGGAGGAGCGGTACAACTTCCTGGCCACGCAGCTCGAGGACGTCAAGAGCGCGCGCAAGGACCTCCTCGACGTGGTCGCCGAGGTCGATGCCCGCATCCTGCAGGTGTTCACCGAGGCGTACGCCGACGTGGAGCGCGAGTTCGTCGAGGTGTTCGCCAAGCTGTTCCCCGGCGGCGAGGGCAGGCTGCTGCTCACCGACCCCTCGGACATGCTCACCACCGGCATCGAGGTGGAGGCCCGTCCGCCGGGCAAGAAGGTCAAGCGGCTGTCGTTGCTGTCCGGCGGGGAGAAGTCGCTGACCGCGGTCGCGTTGCTGGTGGCCATCTTCCGCGCCAGGCCGTCGCCGTTCTACGTGATGGACGAGGTCGAGGCCGCGCTGGACGACACCAATCTGCGCCGCCTGATCGGCCTGTTCGAGCAGTTGCGGGAGAAGAGCCAGCTGATCGTCATCACCCACCAGAAGCCGACGATGGAGATCGCCGACGCGCTCTACGGCGTCAGCATGCGCGGCGACGGCATCACCCAGGTGATCTCGCAGCGGCTGCGCGGAGAGAACCTGGCCCCGGTCGGCGCGGCGGGCTGACCCGCCGCGCGGTCACCTCCGTGCGGGGAGGGTGACGGTGCCGAATCACCCAGCTTTACCGGAACTTTCGCGGTCGAGCAGCGCTTTGATCTGCGCCGCACCGGTTTCGGCGAGCCAGGTGTCGAACGTGCGCAGCCCGGGGTGGATCGCGCGGATCTCGTCGACGTCGGCGCGCCAGCCGCCCGTGTGGCGCATCAGCCGCCACGTATTGCCGATCTCCGCGCCGATGGCGTCCGCCTCGGCTTCGCCGACTTCGTGGTAGCTGACCTGATGACCGGTGGCCGCGCTGATCGCCGCCGCGGCCACGGGCGGGACGAGCACGTCGCCTGCGAGTTCGAGGACGCGGCCGTGGAAGCGATCCGGGTCGGCGAACGCCAGACCGGCGATGTCGCCGATGTCCGCGACGGCGATGACCTTCATCGGCCCCTCGGCCGGGAACAGGTGCCGGTGCACGCCGTCTTTGATGCCGTCGACGGGTGACGTGCGCAGCAGGTAGTTCTCCATGAAGCGCACCGGGCGCAGCAAGGTGTATTGCAGACCGCTGGCGATGATCGCGTCTTCGATGCGCTTCTTACCCGTCGCGCCCCACGAGGTGCTGTCGCCCATCGAGGCGATGCCGGTGAACACGATCTGCCGCACTCCGGCCGCACGTGCGGCCTCGACGATCGCTTCGCCGCGCGCGGCCTCCAAGTCGACGTCCCAGCCTGCCGGGCCGTAGGCGGCGGGCGGGACCAGGAACAGGCCGCTGACACCGGCCAGCGCCGCGGGCAAGGTCTCGGGGGCGTCGAAGTCGCCGACGACGAGTTCCGCGCCCGCCGCGGCCAGCTCCTGCGCGGCGGGCGCGTGCGCGTCGCGGACCAGCGCGCGCACCGCCCTGCCGTCGGCCAGCAGTCGCCGGGCGGTCGTGCCGCCCTGCTTGCCGGTGGCCCCGGTGACCAGGATGAGGTTGTGCTGAGGGGACATGCTCCGCCTTCTCTGCTCGGTAGAATCGGGTTGGTTGACCCGGATTCGGACGATACGGGTCACGCCACCCGATCGACCAGGCTGCTTATCGGAAGGCCGTAACGAAATGACCGCATCGCTCGCTCCGGGCGGGATGTCGCGATCCGATGCCCGGCGCAATCGCGCCCTCGTGCTGGCGGCCGCGCAGCGCGCCTTCGCCGAGCAGGGCGCCTCCGTGTCACTGGTCGAGGTCGCCCGCAGGGCAGGTGTCGGCGCGGGCACCGTCTACCGGCACTTCCCGACGAAAAGCGCGCTGCTGGAAGCGGTTATGCAGCAGCGCATCGATCGGTTGGCGAAGCTGGCCGCCGACCATCTCGCCGCACCCGATCCCGGCGCCGCCTTCTTCGACTTCTGCACCGCCGTGATCGCCACGACCCCGGATAACCAGGCGCTGTGCGACCTCGTGCAGTCCGACGACGGGTGGCCGCGCGCGCTGCTGCGGAGCGCGGGGGTGCGCTTCCACGATGCGCTGGCGGCCCTGCTGGCCGCGGCCAAGCGGGAGGGGGCGGTCCGGGCCGACATCGAGCTCGATGACGTGCTCGCCGTCTTCACCGGATGCGTTGCGATCCAACGGCTCCGCAAGGCCAGGGGCGGCCTGGACCGAACCGCCGCGATCGTGCTGGACGCGCTGCGCGCGGCGCCGGTCGGGCCGGTGGTGACGAAACGGGATGGCGAAGCCGAAGAACGTAACGAAACTCGGGACCGTAACGAAAGCGAAGCCGATCGCTGCCCGGTGTGCCGGGCGGCGGTGCCGAGGGCAGGGACAGGCCGGCGGGCCAGGTACTGCTCGGCCGCATGTCGTCAGAAGGCGCACCGTCGACGGGTCGCGGCGGCGCGCTGAACGAATGGCGCATTTGTGCCATCAGGTGCTCGGCTGCGCCACGGACCGATCGGACACCGGCTCGTGGTCCCCGGGGTGAGCCGGTGGTCCGCGCGGCGCGTCGCGGGTGGAGGAGGGGCTACCGGTCGCTCAGAGCAGGTCGCTGACGTCGTCGGGCACGTCGACGGCGTACTTGCGCAGGATGTCCATCGAGATCACTTCCAGGGCGTTCTCATGTGTGGCGGCCAGCACGACGGGTGCGGCGACACCGTCCTCGTGTGCGTGCAGCCACCGCACGGCGACCACGCACCACCGGTCACCGGGCTGCAAACCGGGAAAATTGTTCTCTGGGCGGGGCGTACTCAGATCGTTTCCGATGGAAGCTTGATGCTCCAGGAATTCTGCCGTGACAACGGTGCAGACGGTGTGGCTGCCCAGATCCTCCGGCCCGGTACTGCAGCAGCCGTCCCGGTAGAAGCCGGTGAGAGGATCGGTGCCGCACTCTTCCAGCGGCCCCCCAAGCACGTTTCGATCGGTCACGTCGCCGATCCTATTGTCCCTTTGCGAGAAGTTCCGCAGGACAAGAAATCTGGAGGGCTGTGTCGGTGCAAGCTCGCACCGGCCAACGGCCCGGTACCTGCGATGTTCACGGACTTCGCGCCGTCGGCCCCGGCAGGCGACTCGCGCGCCGGGTGCGGCTCGGGGCCGATCCCGTGACGGCCGGTCTGCAAGGATGGTCCGCGTGAGTCCCGAAGTCTGGATCCTGATCGCCGCGGTCGCCGCACTGCTGCTCGTCGTGCTCGTCGCCGGATTCGTCCGGTACAAGCGCGGCCGCGTGTCGCTGACTCCGCCCACGCAGGACAAGGAGCTGACCGACCGGTCCGGTGGTTACACCGCGTCCGGCGGATTCTCCTTCAGCCGGGGTGGCACGGCGACCGAACCGCAACCGGTCGAGCGCACCGACACCGAAGGACAGCCGCACGTCGGCGACGACGCCGCGATCCCGCGCGACGCGCCCAAACGCGGCATCACGAACGTTCCGTTGCCCGAAGCCGACGTCACCGAGGCGGCCCCCGCGCCGGACGTCGTCGAGCCGGCCGCCGAACCCGACGTCGGCTCGGACACGGTCGAGACGACACCGCAGGCCACCGACGCGGCGGAGACCCCGGAGGCCCCGGCCCGGGACACGACCGCCGAGCCGGTAACCGGCGCTGCGGGCCCGGACACCGGCATCACCACCGAGATCGTCGCGCCCGACACGCCCGCGGGCGTGGAGGCGCCCGCCGCGCTGGAGGAGATCGAGCCCACCGCGGGCCGCCTGGTCCGGCTGCGCGGACGGTTGTCGCGCTCGCAGAACGCGGTCGGCAAGAGCCTGCTCGGCCTGCTCGGCGGCGGCGACCTGGACGACGACTCGTGGGAAGAGGTGGAGGACACCCTCGTCCTCGCCGACCTCGGCACGGCGAGCACCACGGCCGTCGTCTCCCGGCTGCGCTCGGAGATGGCGGCGCGCAGCGTGCGGACCACCGACGAGGCGCGCGCCGTCCTGCGTGACGTGCTGATCGAGCAGCTGCGCCCGGAGCTGGACCGCTCGGTGCGCGCGCTGCCGCATCCCGATCACCCGTCCATCCTGCTCGTGGTCGGCGTGAACGGCACCGGCAAGACCACCACCACCGGCAAGCTCGCGCGAGTGCTCGTGGCCGACGGCCGCCGGGTGCTGCTCGGCGCGGCCGACACCTTCCGCGCCGCCGCGGCCGACCAGTTGCAGACCTGGGGCGAGCGGGTCGGCGCCGACACCGTCCGCGGCCGTGAGGGCGCCGACCCGGCCGCCGTCGCCTTCGACGCGGTGGCCGCGGGCGTCGAGCGCGGCGTGGACGCGGTGCTGATCGACACGGCCGGGCGACTGCACACCAAGACGGGCCTGATGGACGAGCTGGGCAAGGTCAAGCGCGTGGTGGAGAAGAAGGCCGCCGTCGACGAGGTCCTGCTCGTGCTGGACGCCACCGTCGGACAGAACGGACTCACTCAGGCCAGGGTGTTCGCCGAAGTGGTCGACATCACCGGTGTGGTGCTGACCAAGCTGGACGGGACGGCCAAGGGTGGCATCGTCTTCCAGGTCCAGCACGAACTGGGCGTGCCGGTGAAGCTGGTCGGGCTCGGCGAGGGCGCCGACGACCTGGCTCCGTTCGAGCCCGCCGCGTTCGTGGACGCGCTGCTCGGCTGAGTCGTCCCGCCGGCAGAGCCCGGTCGAAAGAGGTTGACGCGCGCGGCGTTCTGCTCACCAGCCGCGCCGCGCGCCCACCTCGGGCACCGCCGCCCGCGGTGCGAGGTCGGTCACACCCCGGAAGTTTGCCGACTCCTCCTGTGCGGTAACGAATGTCCGATTCCCGAACACCCTGCTCACAGCGCCGCGAAAGCCGTGGTGTAGGTGACGAAACGTAGTGGCAACACGGCCGTGCCATCCGTTCACGTAGGTGAAACACGGCAGCTCTACGGATGAAACACCGAGTTAGGACCCTTCTGTTCAGGTCCATTTGCCGGAATCGGCTGGGCCCGAGATGAGGAGGACATTAAAGTGGCTTTTCCACTTACCGGTGCACCGGATACCGGTGACACCGCATGGATGCTGGCGAGTTCGGCGCTGGTGTTGCTGATGACGCCGGGCCTGGCTTTCTTCTACGGCGGCATGGTCCGGTCGAAGAACGTGCTCAACATGATCATGATGAGCATCAGCGCCATGGGCCTGGTCGGCGTCCTGTGGTCGCTGTACGGATACTCGACGGCTTTCGGCGACAACACGTTCGGCGTGATCGGTGATCCGACGCAGTTCTTCGGACTGAAGGGCCTGATCGGCGGCAACTCCGTCGCCGAGGTCAAGGACGCGGCCGGCGCGGTCACCACCGAAGCGGTGAACATCCCGCTCGCGGGCACGATTCCGGCGACCGTCTTCGTCGCCTTCCAACTGATGTTCGCCATCATCACGGTTGCCCTCATCTCGGGTGCGGTCGCCGACCGCTTGAAGTTCGGCGCATGGCTGCTGTTCGCGGGCATCTGGTCCACGGTGGTCTACTTCCCGGTCGCGCACTGGGTGTTCGACTTCGACGTCAAGGACGCCGACGGCAACGTCGTGCACGAGGGCGGCTGGATCGCCAACAAACTGCTCGCGGTCGACTTCGCCGGTGGCACGGCGGTGCACATCAACGCCGGTGCCGCCGGTCTGGCCCTGGTGCTGGTGCTCGGCAAGCGCAAGGGCTGGCCGACCACCCCGTTCCGCCCGCACAACCTGCCGTTCGTCATGCTCGGCGCCGGTCTGCTGTGGTTCGGCTGGTTCGGTTTCAACGCCGGTTCCGCGGTGACCTCCGGCGGCCTCGCCGGCTCGACCTTCATCACCACCACCATCGCCACCTGCGCCGCGATGCTGGCCTGGCTGCTGGTGGAGAAGATCCGCGACGGCAAGCCCACCTCGCTGGGCGCGGCCTCGGGCATCGTGGCGGGTCTGGTCGCCATCACGCCGTCGTGTTCCTCGGTGAACGTGCTCGGCGCGCTCGCCATCGGCGTCGTCGCCGGAGCGCTGTGCGCCCTCGCGGTCGGCCTGAAGTTCAGGTTCGGTTTCGACGACTCGCTCGACGTGGTCGGCGTGCACCTGGTCGGCGGTATCGTCGGCACCCTGATGGTCGGTTTCGTCGCGGCGCCCGAGGCGGGTGCGGCCAAGACCGGTCTGTTCTATGGCGGCGGTTTCGATCAGCTGTGGCGGCAGGCGGTGGGCGCCGGTGTGGTACTTGCCTTCTCCTTCATCGCGACCCTGATCATTGCCTATATCGTGAAGTTCACCATTGGGCTGCGCGTGAGCGAGGAAGCAGAGTCGGTCGGCTTGGACGAGTCCGAGCACGCGGAAACCGCCTACGACTTCGCCGCTCTGGGTAGCACGGCACGTTCGGCCGTCAAGGAGGCATGACGAACATGAAACTGATCACCGCAATCGTCAAACCGTTCACGCTCGAGGACGTCAAGTCCGGTCTCGAGCAGGCGGGTGTGTTGGGCATGACCGTCAGCGAGGTCCAAGGGTACGGCCGGCAGAAGGGCCACACCGAGGTGTACCGCGGCGCGGAGTATTCCGTCGACTTCGTGCCGAAAGTTCGCGTCGAGGTCGTCGTGGACGACGCTTCCGTCGACAAGGTCGTCGAAGTGATCGTGGAGGCATCACGCACCGGCAAGATCGGCGACGGCAAGGTCTGGGTCACCCCGGTGGAGGCGATCATCCGGGTGCGGACCGGCGAACGCGGCACCGACGCGCTGTAGCGGAAAATCGAGTCGAGCGGCGGCCCCGCTCCCACCGGAGCTCCCGGTCGGGGCGGGGCCGCGCGCATCAAACGGGCGGTGGGTTGTGGCTAGTCAGTACGAGCACGACGGTGATCCGAAGGTCACCGAACAAGGCAACGGCAAGGTGTCCAACGGGGCGGCCGACCTGGTCCGCGCCCGAACCCAACTGCTCGACGGCGGCCAGCCGCGCAATCCCCGGCTGGACGCCCAGTCGCTGCGCCAGGCGCTGGTCGACCTCTACGAACTCTGGCTCACCAGCAAGGGCGCCGAACTGGGCATCGCGCCCGACAGCGGCCTGGCCGTGGTGGCCGTCGGCGGCCTCGGGCGCGGCGAGATGCTGCCGTACTCCGATCTGGATCTGGTGCTGCTGCACGACGACGTCGACCCGGCCCGGGTGGCCGAGGTCGCCGACCAGCTCTGGTATCCGCTGTGGGACGCGCACATCAAACTCGACCACAGTGTGCGCACCGTTCCGCAGGCGCTGCGGGTGGCCGCGGACGATCTGATCGCCGCGCTCGGCATGCTGGAGGCCAGGCACATCGTCGGCGACCAGGAACTGAGCAATCTGCTGATCGGCGGGGTGCGCCGGGAGTGGCGCACCGGCATCCGTTCCCGCTTCGACGAACTCATCGCCCAAGCCCAGGCCAGATGGGAGCGCAACGGCGAGATCGCGCACCGCGCCGAGCCCGACCTGAAGAACGGGCGTGGCGGTCTGCGCGACATCCAGCTGCTTGACGCGCTGGCCATCGCCCAGCTCACCGACGCGATGCCCGGCCTCGGACCGGACGTGCCGGGCGGTGGGTTGAAGCAGGCGCACCGGCGGCTGCTCGACGTGCGCACCGAACTGCACCGCGTGGCAGGCCGCGCCCGCGACCAGCTGCGCGCCCAGGACGCCGACGAGATCGGCGCGGCCCTGCGCATCGGCGATCGGTTCGACCTGGCCCGCACCCTGAGCGATTCGGCTCGGACGGTCAGCTACTCCGTGGACGTCGGGCTGCGCACCGCGGCCAACGCCCTGCCCCGGCGCGGGTTGGCGCGCCTGCGCCGGATGCCGGTGCGCAGGCCGCTGGACGAAGGCGTGGTCGAGCACGCGGGCGAGGTCGTGCTGGCCAGAGACGCCCGCCCCCAGCGCGATCCCGGACTGATCCTGCGCGTCGCGGCGGCGTCGGCGCAGACCGGTCTGCCGATGTCGGCCACCACGCTCAACCGGCTCTCCGAGGACGCTCCCGAGCTACGTGAGCCGTGGCCCAAGGACGCCCTCAACGACTTGCTGGTGTTGCTGGGCGCGGGCCGCGGCACGATCGACGCGATCGAGGCATTGGATCGCACCGGACTGTGGGGCAGGCTGCTGCCGGAATGGGGCGCGGTGCGCGATCTGCCGCCGCGCGACGTCCAGCACATCTGGACCGTCGACCGGCACCTCATGGAGACCGTCGCCTACGCGGGCGGTCTGAGCACCAGAGTGGCCCGGCCCGACCTGCTCGCCCTCGGCGCGCTGCTGCACGACATCGGCAAGGGCCGCGCGGGCGATCACAGCGTGGTCGGCGCGGAACTGGCCACCCACATCGGCCGCCGCCTCGGTCTGTGGCCGTCGGACGTGCGCACGCTCAGCGCGGTCGTGCGCCACCACCTGCTGCTGCCGGACACCGCGACCCGGCGCGATCTGTCCGATCCGGAGACGGTGCGTCATGTCGTCGACGCGCTCGACGGCGATCCGCAACTGCTGGAACTGCTGCATACGCTGGCGGAGGCGGACTCGCAGGCCACCGGTCCCGGCGTGTGGGGCGACTGGAAGGCGTCGCTGATCGGGGAACTGGTCCGGCGCTGCCGGTTGGTCATGGCGGGTGACCAGCTGCCCACCCCGGAGCCGATCGCGCCGGAATTGGTCGAGAAGGCCAGGGCGGGCGGTGTGCACGTCGATCTGAAGCCCGGCGAGAGCAAGCACACCTATGTCGTCACCGTCATCGCGCCCGACAGTTCCGGCTTGCTCTCCGACGCCGCCGGTGTGCTCGCGTTGCATTCGCTGCGCGTGCTGTCGGCGGCGCTCGGCGTCGAAGGCTCCTCCGCGGTGGACACCTTCGTCGTCGCCCCGAAATTCGGCGACCCTCCCGACCCGGGGCTGCTGCGCCAGGAATTGATCCGGGCCACGGCAGGCGACCTGGACGTGCCCGCGGCGCTGGCCAAACGCGAGCGCGAGGCGGACACCATCGGCCGTAGCCGCTACGCGCGGGCCCAGCCCAGGGTGATCTGGTCGGACACCTCGGTGCCGGGGCAGGCGATCCTGGAGCTGCGTGCCGAGGACCGGGTCGGCCTGCTCAGCCGGTTGGCCGCGGAGCTGGCCGGCTGCGGAGCCGACGTCCGCTGGGCCAAGGTGGTCACAATGGGCTCCGCGGTGGTCGACAGCTTCTGCCTCGATCTGGGAGCCGAGGACGGCCCGGCGCGCAGGGAAGCGATCGAGAAAGCGGTTCTCGCGGTGGTTCCCAGAATTGCGCCGAAACCTCCAGCAGACGGTGCTTCAGATCCGGAAAATAAGGATTAGCAGCACTTTTATCCGGTGATAAATCTGTTGCGCAATATTTGCTGCATCCCAACTCTCGGCTCGCGACCGCACCATACGATCTAGAGCGTCCGGCTGTCGCGAGCACGAGGGGAGCAGGTCGATGGCAATTGAGGTCGTTTCGGCGTCCACGATGACGAGTGACGAGACCACGCACATGGCGCGCTGCGTCGGCGGCGACCGGTGGGTGGTCTCCTGGCTTCCTGGTCGCACTTTGACCGGGCGGCAGGCGGTGACCGCGATGACGATCGCCTCCACGGTCGCCTGCTCGCCCATCCCGAGCACGGCCGAGTGGGCACTGCTCGACGGACTGGCCCTCGAGCTGGGCCTGACCGCCAACGAGGCGGTCTTCATGGTGGCCGAGGAGAACCACGACTACCGCAAAACGGCCAGGCCGCGCCGTCGCGTGCTCGACTAGCGAGCCCCGCCGCGCCGGGAAAGGACGCACCGCCTGCGCGAACACGCGGGCGATCCCATTACCCTGGGAGAGAATGTGACGTCCCCCGAGATCAGGAGCGCGATCGGTGTTCGAATCCCTGTCCGACCGGCTTACCGGTGCCCTCAAGGATCTGCGCGGTAAGGGGCGTCTGTCACCGGCCGACATCGACGCCACCTGTCGCGAGATCCGCCTGGCCCTGCTGGAGGCCGACGTCGCGCTGCCCGTGGTGCGCGGATTCATCGGGCGGATCAAGGAGCGCGCCAAGGGCGCGGAGGTCTCCGCCGCACTGAACCCGGCCCAGCAGGTCGTGAAGATCGTCAACGAGGAGCTCATCGGCATCCTCGGCGGCGAGACCAGGCGGCTGAACCTGGCCAAGAACCCGCCGACGGTGGTCATGCTGGCCGGTCTGCAGGGTTCCGGTAAGACCACCCTCGCGGGCAAGCTGGCGAAACTGCTGAAGGGGCAGGGTCATCAGCCGCTGCTGGTGGCGTGCGACCTGCAGCGTCCCGGCGCGGTCACCCAGCTGCAAGTCGTCGGCGAGCGCGCGGGCGTGCCCGTCTACGCGCCGCACCCCGGCACGTCGGTCGGTGGCGGGGAGAACCCGCTGGGCATCTCCGCCGCCGATCCGGTGGACGTGGCCCGCGGCGGTGTCGAGGAGGCGCGGCAGAAGCAGTACGACGTCGTCATCGTCGACACCGCGGGCCGTCTCGGCATCGACGAGGAACTCATGCGCCAGGCCGCCGGCATCCGCGACGCCGTGCAACCGGACGAGACCCTGTTCGTGCTCGACGCCATGATCGGCCAGGACGCGGTGAACACCGCCGAGGCGTTCCGTGACGGCGTCGGCTTCACCGGCGTGGTGCTCACCAAGCTCGACGGCGACGCCCGCGGCGGTGCGGCGCTGAGTGTCCGCGAGGTCACCGGCGTGCCGATCCTGTTCGCCTCGACCGGTGAGAAGCTCGAGGACTTCGACGTCTTCCACCCCGATCGCATGGCCAGCCGCATCCTCGGCATGGGTGACGTGCTCACGCTGATCGAGCAGGCCGAGCAGGTCTACGACGCCAAGCAGGCGGAGGAGGCCGCCCGCAAGATCGGCAGCGGCGAGCTCACGCTGGAGGACTTCCTCGACCAGATGCTGGCCATCCGCAAGATGGGCCCGATCGGCAACCTGCTGGGCATGCTGCCGGGCGCGGGCCAGATGAAGGACGTGCTCGCGCAGGTCGACGACAAGCAACTCGACCGCGTGCAGGCGATCATCCGCGGCATGACCCCGGCCGAGCGGGCGAATCCCAAGATCATCAACGCTTCCCGCCGCCTGCGCATCGCCAACGGCTCCGGCGTCCAGGTCTCCGAGGTCAACCAGCTCGTCGACCGCTTCTTCGAGGCCAAGAAGATGATGACGATGATGGGCCGCCAGATGGGGCTGCCCGGCGCTCGCCGCGGCAACGCCAAGAAGGGCAAGAAAGGCAAGAAGGGCGGTCGTGGCCCGACGCCGCCGAAGGTGCGCGGCGGTTTCCCGGGGATGGGCGGCATGCCCGGCCTTCCGGCGGGGATGCCCGACCTGTCCAACATGCCTGCCGGTCTCGACGAGCTGCCGCCCGGCTTGGAGGGTTTCGACCTCAGCAAGCTGAAGTTCCCGAAGAAGTAGGCCACCCCGTGCCGGCCGTGGGCGGCGCTGCGCTCTGCTGCGCGGCTCGGTCATGCGGCGAGCCCGGGGAGCGGCCTGCCGGACGGGCTTCGCGGCCGTTTCCCGCTCGGAGGACCGATCCGGGAATCGGACAGTAGGTTGGAGGCCGCCGACGAGTTCCTGGAGGTTGCCGTGCATCTACGCGGTGTGGTTCTGCCCGACGGCGAGGTGCGCGACCTCTGGGTGCGCGACGGCCTGGTGTCGTTCGAGCCGGTGCCCGGAGCCGAAACACTCTGCCGCGCAGGGTGGATCGTGCCGGGGTTGGTCGACGCCCACTGCCACGTCGGCATCCGGTACGGCGGGGGCCATGAGGACCGAGCGGGCGCCGTCGCGCAGGCCGAGACCGAACGCGACGCAGGGGCCCTGCTGCTGCGCGACGCGGGCTCGCCCATCGACACCCGGTTCATCGACGACCACGAGGAACTGCCCCGGATCATCCGCGCCGGCCGCCACATCGCCCGCCCGAAGCGCTACATCCGCGAACTGGGCATCGAGCTCGACGACGAACGCGACCTCCCGGAGATCGTCGCCGAGCAGGCCCGCCTCGGTGACGGCTGGGTGAAGATCGTCGGCGACTGGATCGACCGCTCCGTGGGGGACCTGCGCCCGCTGTGGAGCGACGCGATCCTGAAGGAGGCCATCGACGCCGCGCACGCCAACGGCGCGCAGGTCACCGCGCATGTCTTCGGCGAGGACGCGCTACCCGGCCTCATCGACGCGGGCATCGACTGCCTGGAGCACGGCACCGGTCTCACCGACGAGACCATCGAGATGATGGTCGAGCACGGCACCGCGCTGGTCCCCACCCTGATCAATATCGACACCTTCCCCGGCATCGCCGACAGCGCGGGCAAATTCCCCGTGTACGCCGCGCACATGCGCGATCTGCACCGGCGGGTGCGCGGCACGGTCGCCGCCGCGCACGAGGCGGGCGTGCCGATCTTCGCGGGCACGGACGCGGGCGGCTCCATCCGGCACGGCCGCATCGCCGACGAGATCGCCGCGCTCGCCGCCGCCGGCCTGTCCCGCCACGACGCGCTCGGCGCGGCCTCCTGGCAGGCTCGCACCTGGCTGGGGCGGCCCGGCATCGAGGACGGCGCTCCCGCGGATTTCGTCGTCTACGAGGAGGACCCGCGTACCCACCCCGAGACGCTCGGCACGCCGTACGCCGTCGTCCTGCGCGGGCGCGTGTACGGCGGGCACGGTCCGGTCACCGGCCATCGATAATTCGGCGCCGCGGCTCACGCTCGGGTGTCCGGAAGCGGCGTAAGGTCGGGTTTCGTGACAATTCGCCTCGGATATCAGATGCCCAACTTCAGCTACGGCAAGTCGGTGCGTGAGCTGTTCCCCACGGTGATCGCGCAGGCCAGAGAGGCCGAAGCCGCCGGTTTCGACACGGCCTTCGTCATGGACCACTTCTATCAGCTGCCCGGCATCGGCACGCCCGACGAGCCGATGCTCGAGGCCTACACCGCGCTCGGCGGCCTGGCCACGGCGACGCAGCGAATCCAGTTGTCGGCGTTGGTCACCGGCAACACCTACCGCAACCCGGCGATGCTCGCCAAGACGGTCACCACGCTGGACGTGGTCAGCGGCGGCCGCGCGGTGCTCGGCATCGGCGCGGGCTGGTTCGAGCTCGAGCACCGCTCCCTCGGTTACGAATTCGGAACCTTCACCGACCGCTTCGAGCGGCTCGACGAGGCGCTGCACATCATCCGGCCGATGCTGCGCGGCGAGCGGCCCACCTTCGAGGGCAAGTGGTACCGGGTGGAGGACGCGATGAACGAGCCACGGGTGCGCGACGATCTGCCGATCCTGCTCGGCGGCAGCGGTGAGAAGAAGACCTTCGGCCTGGCCGCCCGCTTCGCCGACCATCTCAACATCATCTGCAACGCCTCCGAGCTGCCGCGCAAGATCGAGGCGCTGCGGGCGCGCTGTGCCGAGGTCGGCCGGGATCCGGAGACCCTGGAGACCAGCTACCTGTGCTTCGTCATGATGGACGAAGACGGTGACCTCGTGCGCAAGCAGCAGCGGGATTACCTGAGCCGCATGGGTATCGACCTGTCGGACCTGTCGGACGCCGAGCGCGCGCAGAGTCCGGCCGACCGCCAGTTCGTCGGCACGCCCGACGAGGTTGCCGAGCAGCTGCGGACCCGCGTTCTCGACCACGGCGTCGACGGACTGATCATCAACATGGTGTTCAACGGGCACGAACCGGGCGCGGTCGAGCTCGCCGGGCGCACCTTCGCGCCGCTGGTGCGCTGACGAGCGAGAACCGGGCTCGAATGCGGTTGGCGCTGGATATGATCGGGCGATGATAGCCCCTCCGTGGCGCGCGTCATACGGTGTCGACGCGCCGTCGGTGCTGTTGTTGCTGGGAGTTCTCGCGGTCGGGTATCTCGCCGCAGGTCTGGTGGTGGCGCTGTTCCAGCAACTGCGTCCGAGCCTGCTGCTTCTGCTGATCGGCGTCGTGCTGGCCACGCAGTTCGGGTTGTTCCTGCACGCGACCCGCCGGGGCAAGTTCCGGGTCTGGGCTCGCCTGCTCGACGACCTCGAACTGCGTGGCGACGAACACCTACTCGACATGGGCTGCGGCCGCGGGGCCGTGCTGCTGGCCGCCGCGCGCCGCTTGCCAGCCGGGCGAGCGGTGGGCCTGGATCTGTGGTGCTCGGCCGACCACTGCGGGAACACCCCGGCCACCGCGGAACGGAACGCGCTCGCGGAGAACGTGGCCGATCGGATCGAGCTGCGCACCGGCGACATGACCCGCATGCCGTTCCCCGACGGCGTGTTCGACGTCGTCGTCTCCAGCTTGGCGATTCACGACATCAAGACCGCCGAGGGCCGGGCCTCGGCGGTCAGGGAGGCGTGCCGCGTGCTGCGTCCCGGCGGAAAGCTGGTCATCGTCGATATCGGCAACACCAGGCACTACCGTGCTGTCCTCGCGGCGAACGGCGCGACCGACCTGACCCACCGGCCGGTCGGCTGGCGGATGTGGTGGGGCGGCCCCTGGGTGCCCACCCGCGCGCTCGTCGCGACGGCACCGGGATAGTCCGCGCCTTTCGCCGTCGGCGAGCCGGACGCGATTTCTGGCGTGATCACCTCGTCTGGCACAATGGACCACCGTCCTTCCGGACAAGTGTCAGCCCGTCTCCGGTTCCGCACCGCGCGGCGGTCACACACTCGAAAGCGCAAAACCGGGCTCGCAGACCATGCGGGTCGCCGAATTGCGTCGTGACCAACCAACGAAAGGCAGATCAGCAGTGGCTGTTCGCATCAAGCTCACCCGCCTGGGCAAGATCCGCAACCCGCAGTACCGCGTCGTCGTCGCGGACGCCCGCACCCGCAGGGACGGCCGGGCCATCGAGTCCATCGGCAAGTACCACCCGAAGGAAGAGCCCTCGCTGATCGAGATCGACTCCGAGCGCGTGCAGTACTGGCTCGGTGTCGGCGCGCAGCCGACCGAGCCGGTCCTCCAGCTGCTGAAGATCACCGGCGACTGGCAGAAGTTCAAGGGCATCGAGGGCGCCGAGGGCACCCTGAAGGTCAAGCCGGCCAAGCCGTCGAAGCTGGACCTGTTCAACGCCGCGCTGGCCGCCGCCGACAACGAGCCGGTCGCCGAGGCGGTCACCCCCAAGAAGAAGGGCAAGAAGGACGCCGAAGAGGGCGCCGAGGCCGAGGCCGCCGAGTAATGATCGGGCGATACCCGTCCATCCGATACCCGTGGGGAGCCGTTCGCAGACCGGCCTCGACGACGGGTGAGTCGCGTCGCGAGGTGATGAAGCAGTGAGCGCCGTCGTCGCCGATGCCGTCGAGCACTTGGTGCGCGGCATCGTCGCCAATCCCGATGACGTCCGCGTCGAGCTGATCACCGGCCGCCGCGGACGCACCGTCGAGGTGCACGTCCACCCCGACGACCTGGGCAAAGTGATCGGACGCGGCGGACGTACCGCGACCGCGCTGCGCACCCTCGTCGCCGGGATCGGCGGCCGTGGCATCCGGGTCGACGTGGTCGACACCGACCAGTAGATGGAACTCGTCGTCGGACGGGTCGCCAAGTCGCACGGCGTGCGCGGCGAACTCGTCGTCGAGGTGCGCACCGACGAACCGGAGGCGCGTTTCGCGCCGGGCGCCAGGTTGCGCGGCAGACTGCCGCGCGCGACGGAGGTTCGCGAGTTCACCGTGGAGTCGGCCCGGGAGCACTCGGGCCGACTTCTGGTGTTTCTGGCCGGTGTGACCGATCGCACCGGAGCCGACGCGCTGCGCGGCATGCTGTTCGTGGTCGACAGTGCCGACCTCCCGCCTTCCGAGGACCCGGACGAGTTCTACGACCACGAGCTCGAGGGGTTGGAGGTCCGGCTCCTCGACGGCACCGTGGTCGGCTCCGTCCGCGAAGTGCTGCATTCCGCGGCCGGTGAGTTGCTGGAGGTGCGGGCCGCGGACGACGGACGGGAGATCCTGATCCCGTTCGTCACCGCCATCGTGCCCACGGTGTCGCTCGCCGATGGCGTGATCGTGATCGATCCGCCCGAGGGTTTGCTCGACCCGGAATGAGACGGTGCCCGATCGCGCCCGCCCCGGCCCGCGACGTGCGGCCCGGCGGCGCTAGGAGACAGGCATGAAACTCGACGTCGTCACGATCTTCCCGGAGTATCTGGAGCCGCTGCGCACTGCGCTGCTCGGTAAGGCGATCGACAAGGGGCTGATCTCGCTCACGGTGCACGACCTGCGCCGGTGGACCCACGACGTGCACAAGTCGGTCGACGATTCCCCCTACGGGGGCGGGCCCGGCATGGTGATGAAGCCGACCGTGTGGGGCGACGCGCTCGACGAGGTGTGCCCCGATGACGCGCTGCTCGTGGTGCCCACGCCTGCGGGCGTGCCGTTCACGCAGGCCACGGCGCACCGCTGGGCCGCGGAGCGGCATCTCGTCTTCGCCTGCGGCCGCTACGAGGGCATCGACCAGCGCGTCTTCGACGACGCCGCCCGCCGCGTCCGGGTGGAGGAGGTCAGCATCGGCGACTACGTGCTGATCGGCGGCGAGGCGGCCGTGCTGGTGATGGTCGAGGCCGTGGTCCGGCTGCTGCCCGGCGTGCTGGGCAATCAGCAGTCCCATCAAGAGGACTCGTTCTCCGACGGGTTGCTCGAAGGGCCGAGCTACACCCGCCCGGTCTCCTGGCGCGGGCTCGACGTCCCGCCGATCCTGCTGTCCGGCGACCACGCCAAGGTGGCCGCTTGGCGGCGCGAGCAATCCCTCGCGCGTACCCGCGAACGCCGCCCTGACCTGCTCGCGCAGCACGACACGACCGACTCCGAGCGGTAGACCGGAAGCGTTCGGCTCAGTGCCGGGTGCCCGCGTCCCGGCCTGGGGTCGTTCAGCGTGTGGGTGATGTCCTGCCGAGGCACCCGACCCGGTCGATGATCTCGCCCACCTCCGCGGGTGTGCGCGGGACTGTGCCCTGTCTCACGGCAGCAAGCCGTGGCGGCGCGCCGCCACCACCGCCTCGTGCCGGGAGTGGGCGTCCAGTTTCACCATCGCGTTGCGCAGGTAGCTCTTCACGGTTTCCGGGCCGAGTGAGAGACGTTGCGCCGCCTCCTGATTGGTGCAGCCCAGGGCGATCTGGGACAGCACGTCCAGCTCGCGGCGGGACAGTTTCGGGCTGTCCGGCCGCGGCTCGCCGGTCATGACCCGGGTGAGTCGTTCGCAGACCGCGTGCAGGCGTCCGCGTAACCGGTCGTCCTCGGTCGAACGGGCCATGCCGCGCAGTTCGGCGTGGATGTCGCGGAGTTCCTCCGTGATCGCCGGGGCCGCCGCCGCCGACGGGGCGGTGACCTCGAGCATCCGCAGCCTGCGGTCGACCTCGTCGCGCACGGCGATCTCGGTGGCCAGCCTGCGCCCGGCCTGGACGACGAGATCCGCGGTGCGGTCGCCCAGCGGGCTCGCGCCGCGCGTCGCGGCGTAGAGCACCGCGCGGGAGCGCTGGTCCACCACCACGGGTACGGCGAGCACCGAGCGGATGCCCTCGCCGGAGACCGGCCCGTCGTAGTCGTGGGTGATCGAGGAGGCGCGGCGATAGTCGGAGACCGCGGCGGGCCGTCCCGACTCCATCACCCGGCCGCCCAACCCCGAAGCCCGCACGACGGCCAGACCGCGCAGGCCGTTGGTCAGCGTGCCGAAGAACTCCGTCAGCAGCAGCGCGTCCTCGTGCACTTCGCCGCCGAACGCCACCGGCACGCCCGCGGTGCTCGCCACCCAGCGGATCTCGGCACGCAGCGCGTCGCTGTCACGCGGACGCAGCAAGGCGGTGTGGGTCACGGGACTCACCCCTTTTCGGGGGTAGTGGGCGGCGGGATGTGACCCACATCCTATTGCACACCCGGGTTGCGCTGGATCACAGAACGAGGAGAACCGAAGATGGGCACCGATCCGAATCAGCGGGTGCGCGAACTGCTGGACTGTTACGACCGCGCCGACGCGTCGGCGGCGGACCTGCTGTGCGATCGGCACCCGGCCGACCGGGTCGCCTTCACGATCGTCGAGGCCGACCTGTCCTCGACCGACCTCACCTACGGCGAACTGCGCGAACGCTCCGCCCGCTGCGCCGCCGCCCTCGCCGCACTCGGCGTCGGACCCGGTGACCGGGTGGCCACGCTGATGGCGAAATCGGCGGACCTGGTGGTCGCCCTGCTCGGCATCTGGCGCCGCGGTGCGGTGCACGTTCCGCTGTTCACCGCCTTCGCTCCGCCCGCGATCGCGCTGCGGTTGCACGCCAGCCGCACGTCGGTCGTCATCGCCGATGCCGACCAGGCGCCGAAGCTGGCGCCCGGCCCCGATTTCCCCGGCGACCCGGCCTGGCGGCTGATCGTCGCCGGAGCAGAGGCGCCCGAGGGCGCGCTGCGGATGGACGAGTTGCTCGACGCTCACACGGCCACCTCCGCGGAGGCTCACCCGGTCGCGGTGGGCGGCGACGGACTACTCGTCCAGCTGTTCACCAGCGGCACCACGGGCACGCCCAAGGGCGTCCCGATCCCGCTGCGCGCGCTGGCCTCCTTCCACGCGTACCAGGAATTCGCGCTGGACGTGCGGCCCGACGACGTCTTCTGGAACGCCGCCGATCCGGGCTGGGCCTACGGGCTGTACTACGCCATCCTCGCCCCCCTGGCCACCGGTATCCGCAGCATCCTGCTGCACGCGGGTTTCTCGGCCGCGCTGACCTGGCAGGTGCTGGAGACGTTCGGCGTCACCAACTTCGCCGCCGCCCCGACGGTGTATCGGGCGTTGCGCGCCGACAGCGCAACGCCGCCCGTGCATTCCCGGCTCCGCCGCGCCTCGTCGGCGGGTGAACCGCTCACCCCCGAAGTGGTCGCCTGGTCCGTCGAATACCTGGGTGTCGCGGTGCGCGACCACTACGGCCAGACCGAGCACGGCATGGTCATCTGCAACGCCTGGCACGAAGACCTGGACACCGAGACCCCCGCCGGATCGATGGGGCGCTCGCTGCCGGGCTGGACCTGCGCCGTGCTCGCCGACGACGCCGACACCGTCGCTGCCCCCGGCGAATTGGGCCGGGTGGCGATCGACACCGAACGCAGTCCGCTGCTGTGGTTCCTCGGTTACCTCGACGCTCCGGAACGCACCGCGCAGCGTTACACCGCCGACGGCCGCTGGTATCTGACCGGCGACGCGGGCTCGCAGGACGCGGACGGCTTCTTCCGTTTCTCCTCCCGCGACGACGACGTGATCATCATGGCCGGCTACCGCATCGGCCCGTTCGAGGTGGAAAGCGTGCTGGTGCTGCACGAGCAGGTGGCGGAGGCGGCCGTGGTCGGCATGCCGGACGAACTGCGCGGCGAAGTGCTCGAGGCGTTCGTCGTGCTGCGCGACGGCGCGTCGGGTGGTCCCGAGCTGGAAGCCGAGCTACAGAGCCTGGTGAAGCGGAAGTTCGCCGCGCACGCCTACCCGCGCAAGGTGCACTTCGTGGCGAGCCTGCCGAAGACGCCCAGCGGCAAGGTGCAGCGGTTCGTGCTGCGGCAGGGCGGTGCCCGATGACCTCGGCCGCGCTGCCACTGCCCAGTTACGCCTCCGGCGTGTCGGACGTCCCGCTGCTCGGCGACACCATCGGCGGCAATCTCGATCGCACGGTGGCGGCGTTCCCGGATCGGGAAGCGCTGGTGGACCGTCCGACCGGACGGCGCTGGACCTACCGCGCACTCGGCGCCGCGGTCGACGCGCTGGCCTGCGGCCTCGCCGGACACGGCATCGGCAAGGGGGACCGGGTCGGCATCTGGGCGCCGAACTGCGCGGAGTGGTTCCTGGTGCAGTACGCCACGGCGAAGATCGGCGCGATCCTGGTCAACATCAATCCGGCCTACCGCACCAGCGAACTGGAGTACGTGCTGCGTCAGGCGGGCGTGCGGATGCTCATCGCGGCCGAGCGGTTCAAGTCGTCGGACTACGTGGCGATGATCGAGCAGGTCCGCCCGAGCTGCCCCGCGCTGGCGCAGGTGGTCGTGCTCGGCACACCGGAGTGGGAGGCACTGTGCGGCACCGCGATCGACGCCGATCGGCTTGCCGAACTGGGTGCGCTGCTGTCGGCCGACGACCCGATCAACATCCAATACACCTCGGGCACAACCGGATTCCCGAAGGGTGCCACGCTCAGTCACCACAACATCTTGAACAACGGCTATTTCGTCGGCGAACTGTGCGGATACACCGAGCGGGACCGGATCTGCGTGCCCGTGCCGTTCTATCACTGCTTCGGCATGGTGATGGGCAACCTGGCGAGTACGAGCCACGGTGCGGCCATCGTGATCCCGGCCGCGTCGTTCGATCCGGAAGCGGCCTTGGCCGCGGTCGAAGCCGAGCGCTGCACCTCCCTGTACGGCGTGCCGACGATGTTCATCGACATGCTCGCCGCGCTGGACTCGACGGCCGCGGACCTGTCCACACTGCGCACCGGGATCATGGCGGGATCTCCGTGCCCGGTGGAGGTGATGAAGCGGGTGATCGACCGGATGGGTATGCGCGAGGTCTGCATCTGCTACGGCATGACCGAAACGTCTCCGGTCAGCACCCAGACCCGGCGCGACGACGGCATCGATCGGCGCACCGCGACGGTCGGCCGGGTCGGACCGCACCTGGAGGTGAAGATCATTGATCCGGCAACGGGACTCACGGTGCCGCGCGGCGAACCCGGCGAACTGTGCACCCGTGGCTATTCGGTGATGCTCGGGTACTGGGACGAGCCGGACAAGACCGCCGAGGCCATCGACGCCGCCCGCTGGATGCACACCGGCGACATCGGTGTGATGGACGACGAGGGCTATGTGGCCGTCACCGGCCGGATCAAGGACATGGTCATCCGCGGCGGCGAGAACGTCTACCCGAGGGAGATCGAGGAATTCCTCTATACCCATCCTGACATCCTGGACGCGCAGGTGATCGGCGTACCCGATGCGAAGTACGGCGAGGAGTTGATGGCCTGGATCCGGATGCGCGAGGGCGCAACGCCGTTGGACGCCGCGGCCGTGCGCGCCTTCGCCACCGGCAAGCTGGCGCACTTCAAGATTCCCCGTTACGTGCACGTGGTGGAGGAATTCCCGATGACGGTGACCGGCAAGATCCGCAAGGCCGAGATGCGGGAACTGTCGCGGCGGTTGCTCGGCCTGGACGACAGCTGAGATGCGCGAGGTTCACCTGGGTGTGGACCGTCTGTCGGGCGGCGACGGTAGTGTCTCCGACGTGACGACAGCGCCCGAGACTGCCAGTGCAGAGTCCACACCCGCCGTGCCACGCTCCGACACCGCGGGCCCAGCCAGCGTGAACCGTCGCATCGCCGAGGAACTCGCGGTGCGCGAGACCCAGGTGCGCGCCGCCGTCGAGCTGCTCGACGCGGGCTCGACGGTGCCGTTCATCGCCCGGTACCGCAAGGAGATCACCGGCGGTCTGGACGACGCGCAGCTGCGTTTGCTCGAGGAGCGTCTGCACTATCTGCGCGAACTCGACGAGCGCAGGGCCGCGATCATCGAATCGATCCGCGGCCAGGGCAAACTCGACGACGCGCTGCACCGGCAGATCCTGCTGGCCGAGACCAAGGCCCGGCTGGAGGACATCTACCTGCCGTACAAGCCGAAGCGGCGCACCAAGGCGCAGATCGCGCGCGAAGCCGGGCACGAGCCGGTCGCCGACGCCCTGATCGGGGATCCGAACACCGATCCGGCGCAGTACACCGCCGAGCAGCTCGACGGCGCGCGCGCCATCCTGGTCGAACGTTTCGCCGAGGACGCCGACCTGGTCGGCGAGTTGCGCGAACTGATGTGGAGCCGCGGGCAGATCACCTCGACCGTGCGCGCGGGCAAGGAGGAGGCGGGCGCGAAGTTCGCCGACTACTTCGACTTCAGCGAGCCGTTCGACAAACTGCCCTCCCACCGCGTGCTCGCGCTGCTGCGCGGCGAGAAGGAGGAGGTGCTCACCCTGCACCTCGAGCCGGACACCGAGGAGCCGCAGCCGGGCGAGCGCACCGTCTACGAGGGTCGCATCGCCACTCGCTTCGGCATCGCCGACCGTGGCCGCCCCGCCGACTCCTGGCTGCTGGACACGGTGCGCTGGGCCTGGCGGACCAAGCTGCAGGTCAGCCTCGGCATCGACACCAGGATGCGGCTGCGGCAGGCGGCGGAGAAGGACGCGGTCGACGTGTTCGCCGCGAATCTGCGCGATCTGCTGCTCGCCGCCCCCGCGGGCACCCGCACGACCATGGGCCTCGACCCCGGCTACCGCACCGGTGTGAAGGTGGCCGTGGTCGACGCCACCGGCAAGGTGGTCGCCACCGAGGTGATCTACCCGCACAAGCCGCAGGGCCAGACCGAGAAGTCGCTGGCGGTGCTCGCCGCGCTGGTCGCCCGGTTCGGCGTCGAACTCATCGCCATCGGCAACGGCACCGCCTCCCGCGAGACCGACGCCCTTGCCGCCGAGCTGATCTCGCGCATCCCGGAGAACAAGCCCACCAAGATCGTGGTCTCCGAGGCGGGAGCTTCGGTGTACTCCGCGTCCGCCTACGCCTCGCAGGAGCTGCCCGACCTGGACGTGTCGCTGCGCGGCGCGGTGTCGATCGCGCGGCGGTTGCAGGACCCGCTGGCCGAGCTGGTGAAGATCGACCCGAAATCCATCGGCGTCGGCCAGTACCAGCACGACGTGTCCGAATCGCTGCTGGCCCGGTCGCTGGGCGCGGTGGTGGAGGACGCGGTGAACGCGGTCGGCGTGGACGTGAACACCGCCTCGGTGCCGCTGCTGTCACGGGTATCCGGCATCGCGGGGTCGGTGGCGGAGAGCATCGTGGCGCACCGGGATCAGAACGGCCCGTTCCGCAGCAGGACCGCGCTGCTCGACGTCCCGCGCCTGGGCCCGAAGGCATTCGAACAATGCGCGGGCTTCCTGCGCATCCGCGGCGGCGACGATCCGCTGGACACTTCCGCGGTGCATCCGGAGGCGTATCCGGTGGTGCGGCGCATTCTCGAATCGACGGGGCGCGGCATCGCGGAGATCATCGGCAACACCACGGCGCTGCGCTCGCTGCGGGCGAGCGATTTCACCGACGAGCGCTTCGGTGTCCCCACCGTCACCGACATCATCGCCGAGCTGGAGAAGCCGGGTCGTGACCCGCGTCCGGAATTCAAGACCGCCGAGTTCGCCGCGGGCGTGGAGAAGGTCGCCGACCTGAAGCCGGGCATGGTGCTCGAGGGCGTGGTGACGAACGTGGCCGCGTTCGGCGCTTTCGTCGACGTCGGCGTGCACCAGGACGGCTTGGTGCACGTCTCGGCCATGTCGCACAATTTCGTCAAGGACCCGCGCGAAGTGGTCAAGTCCGGCGACGTGGTGAAGGTGAAGGTGCTCGAGGTGGACGTGGCGCGCCAGCGCATTGGCCTGACCCTGCGCCTGGACGACGAGCCGGGCGCACCCGCCAAGGGCGGCGACAACCGGCAGCGTGGGCAGGGCGGCCGATCCGGAGGCGATCAGCGGCAGCGCCAGTCCGGCCAGAACCGGCAGCAGGGCCAGAACCGCAATCAGGGGCAGGCCCGCGGCGGCAATCAGCGCCGGAACGCGCCCGCGCCGAGCGGCGCGATGGCCGACGCGTTGCGCAGGGCCGGTTTCGGCCGGTAGTCCGATGCGCGGGAGGGAGTAGCGGCCATGCGACGGTGGCTCCATGAGGACGTGATCGCCCAAGGGCGGCTGCCGTTGCTGTGCTTCCTTCTCGGATTCATCGTCGGGTTCCTGGTCATCCGGGTCAGCGTCCGGCTCATCCGTGCCCGGGTGCGCTGGTGGCCTGGCAACGTGCGGGCCGGTGACACGCACGTGCACCACATGGTGTTCGGGGTGATCCTGGTGCTCTCCTCCGGCGTCGGCATGGTCGCCCAGTACGAGAGCGCCGACACCGCAACGGCCAGCATCCTCGCCGCGCTCTTCGGTGTGGGCGCCGCGCTGGTGCTCGACGAATTCGCGCTGATCTTCTATCTGCGCGACGTGTACTGGGAGGAGCAGGGGCGCACGTCGGTGGACGCGGTGTTCGTCGCGCTCGCCGTGACGGGATTGCTGCTGCTGGGCTTCCATCCGCTGTGGATGCTGGACATCAACGACTTCCGGCGCGATCCGAGCATCGAGGTCCGCGCGTTCGTCGTCGTGTTCGCCATCGTCAATCTGGCGCTCGCCGCGATCGTGATCGCCAAGGGGAAGATCTGGACCGGCCTGTTCGGCATGTTCTTCCTGCCGCTGCTGGTCGTCGGCGCGTTGCGGCTCAGCAGGCCGGGCGCCCCATGGGCGCGCTGGCGCTACAGCGACCGCAGGCGCCTGAGGTACCGGGCCATCGTCCGGGAACGGCGCTACCGTCGCCCGGTGATCCGCGCCAAGATCTTCGTGCAGGATCTGGTCGCCGGGAAACCGGATGTGGAGCACGTCCGCAAGGCGGCGGAGGCGGAACTCACCCGCACGGTCGTGCCCGCTCCGCCCGCGCCGCACCGCGACCATTCGTTCTGGCATCCCGACCACGGCCCGCTGCATACGCCCGGCCCGCCGCCCGCTCAGGACGCGATATCCGGCGAACAGCACCGCTGAGGATGCGTGGTCCTGTGGCGGGGGCGGTTCGGCGTGGGGCTGCCGCGCGTCATCAGGGGGAGACGTAGTTCCGAGGAGCGTCTTTACCCAGATATGCGTATACGTATACTGCATTCATGTTGGATCCGCTCAGTCTTGCGGTCGGCGCAGGTCTCGCCGGTGTCGGATGGGTATGTGGTCGATTCGGCTCTCGACGCGGCCGTCTCGGGGGGAAGCCGCTCTCCGCACGCTGCGGTTGTAGTCACGACCTGGCGGTGCACGACCGCGCGTCGGGCAAATGCCATGCCGAGATCTCCCGCAAAGGAACCCACGGCCTGCGCGAGTGGGTCGGTTGCCCCTGCCGCCGCTATACCGGCCCGACACCGCTCGAGGAAGTGTTCGCCTCGCCCATACTCCCGCCGGAGTCGTGAACCCGGCCGCGCCTGGCGTAGCGTGAAGGAGGCCGCCGACTCGCCGCTACCAGGGTCGATTTCTTCCGCGACCCGGCGGTCTGGCACAATGCTCAGGTTGCCCTGGGTGGTTGTCGACCCGGCGCACCCCATTTGATCGGAGCATGAACCGGCCGAGCACGTCCAGTGCCGCCAGGGTCCTCTGTTCGCGCGAAACCAGAAGGATGGAAATGAACACCCTTGACTTCGTCGATGAGAAGTCGCTGCGCAGCGACGTCCCCGAGTTCCGGCCGGGCGACACGCTGAACGTGCACGTGAAGGTCATCGAAGGCTCGAAGGAGCGCATCCAGGTCTTCAAGGGCGTCGTGATCCGTCGCCAGGGTGGTGGCATCCGCGAGACCTTCACCGTCCGCAAGGTGTCGTTCGGCGTCGGCGTGGAGCGCACCTTCCCGGTGCACAGCCCGAACATCGACCACATCGATGTCGTGACCCGCGGTGACGTCCGTCGTGCCAAGCTGTACTACCTGCGCGAGCTGCGTGGCAAGGCCGCCAAGATCAAGGAAAAGCGCTGAGTTAGCTTTTCGGCACAACAGATCTTCCTCAGCCCGGCATCGGACTTCGGTTTCGCTGCCGGGCTAATCTGTTCGGCGTGGCAGACGAAAGTGGGTCGGTGTCGGTGTCCGAATCGGGCGACGAGAGTACGCGAGCGGGTCGCGCCAAGCGGCGAGCGAAGAAGAAGCAGCGGCCGTTCTGGCAGGAACTGCCGATCCTCATCGTGATCGCCGCGGTGATCGCCGCGCTGATGGTCACCTTCGTCGGTCGGCCGTACGTGATTCCGTCGGAGTCGATGGAAACCACGCTGCACGGATGCGCCGGATGCACCGGTGACCGCATCTACGTGCAGAAGCTGAGCTACTACTGGGGTGATCCGCAGCCGGGCGACGTGGTCGTGTTCGTCGGCCCGCCGTCGTGGAACACCCACTATCAGTCCATCCGCTCGGACAATCCCGCGGTCCGCGGCGTGCAGAACTTCTTCTCCTTCTTCGGCCTGGTGCCGCCGGACGAGAACGATCTCGTGAAGCGGGTGATCGCGGTGGGCGGCCAGACCGTGCAGTGCTGCGACGCGCAGGGCCGGGTCATCGTGGACGGCAAGCCACTGGACGAGCCGTACGCCCGGTATCTGTTCCCCTACGTGCCGGGGCAGCCCTACAACGCGAACGGTGGACGCGAGTTCAAGCCCGTGAAGGTGCCCGAAGGGCACCTGTGGGTGATGGGCGACAACCGCAACCAGTCCGCCGACTCCCGCGCCCACATCACCGACGAACTGCAGGGCACCATCCCCGTGGAGAACGTTCGCGGCAAGGCGGTGTTCAAGATCTGGCCGCCGGGGCGGATCGGTCCGGTGCGTTCGGAGAATCCCCAGCAGAACTGATCACGCGGGACGCAGGATAATTGGACGGTGGGGCAAGGTCGAGTGCCGGTGGGTAACGGTTGGCCGCCGCGTGTGGTGATGCGCAAGGCCGGAGGATTGCGCACGCTGGAGGCGGCGTTGATCCGCAGCGGTCTCGGGCCGGTCGCCGGTGTCGACGAGGCCGGGCGCGGTCCGTGCGCGGGGCCGCTCGTGGTGGCGGCGTGCCTGCTCGCGCCGAAGGCGTACGACAAGCTGGCCGGGCTCGACGACTCCAAGAAGCTCACCGAGGCCGTCCGCGAGGAGCTGTACCCGGTGATCGTGCGCTTGGCGCTCGCCTACCGGGTCGTCGTGATCCCGGCCTGGGAGATCGACTCGATCGGCATCCACGTCGCCAATATCGAAGGGATGCGCCGCGCCGTGGCCGGGCTCGGCCACACCCCCGGCTACGTGCTGACCGACGGATTCCGGGTGCCGGGCATACCGGTGCCCTCGCTGCCGGTGATCGGCGGCGACGGTGCGGCGGCCTGTATCGCGGCGGCCAGCATCCTGGCCAAGGTCACCAGGGACCGCATCATGGTCGAGCTGGATCAGCGGTTCCCCGGCTACGGCTTCGCCGCCCACAAGGGCTACAACACGCCCGAGCACACCGCCGCACTGCAACGCCTCGGCCCCAGCAGCGAGCATCGCCGCTCCTGGCGCAATGTGCGGGAAGCCACGGGGTTGCGGCCGGTCGCCGCGGCGGCCGATGCCGCGGACGCCGTGCTGGCCGAAGGCTTGGACGAGACGCTGTCCGAGCAGTTTCCGAACGGGCGTACGGCTGGCCGAGTAGCTACCGACGCAGCGCATGCGCGATGATGTCACCACACGACGCGATGCGGCGAGAAGGAGGACGTCCCACCCGATGAGTGCCGAGGACCTCGAGAAGTACGAAACCGAGATGGAGCTCTCGCTGTATCGCGAGTACAAGGACATCGTCGGTCAGTTTTCGTACGTGGTGGAGACCGAGCGCCGCTTCTACCTGGCCAATTCCGTGGAGCTGCGACCGCAGAACGCGGACGGCGAGGTGTACTTCGAGGTGCGGATGAGCGACGCGTGGGTGTGGGACATGTACCGCCCGGCCCGCTTCGTCAAGCACGTCCGGGTCATCACCTTCAAAGACGTGAACATCGAGGAGCTGGAGAAGCCGGACCTGCGTTTGCCCGAGTGAGCCCGGCTTGAGTTCCGCACAGCGGCTCGGTTATCAACAGGTTTTCCGTTTGCCCAGGTCGGCGGCGCTGACCTGCTCGGCTCCTGGCGCACGCTGGCCGGGTGACAGACAAACAGGCGCTCGGCGCGCACGGGGAGGAACTGGCGGCGGACTTCCTGCGCGCCGCGGGGATGGAAATCGTCGCCAGGAATTGGCGGTGCCGGTACGGCGAACTCGATCTGATCGTCGAAGACGGGGATGTGACCGCGTTCGTCGAGGTCAAGACCCGGTCCGGATTGGGCTACGGCACCCCTGCGGAGTCGGTCACCTTCGCCAAGCGGCAGCGGATCAGGCGGCTGGCCCTGCTCTGGCTGGCCGAGCAGGACGGGCCGTGGCGGCGCATCCGTTTCGACGTGGTGTCGGTGCTGGTGGCGCGGGGTCGCACACCGGTCATCGACCATCTCGAGGCGGTGTTCTGAATGGCCCTCGGGCGAGCGCATTCGGTCGCGGTCACCGGCGTGGACGGTCTGCTCGTCGAGATCGAGGCCGATATCGGCCAGGGCCTGCCATCGGTCCATCTGGTCGGGCTCCCCGACACCGCGTTGCAGGAGTCCCGCGACCGGGTCCGCTCCGCGGTGGCGAACTCGGGGGAGAAGTGGCCCGACGGCCGGGTGGTTCTCGCGCTGTCGCCCGCGACGCTGCCGAAGCTGGGCAGCGTGTACGACCTGGCGCTCGCCGTCGCGGTACTGGACGCGTCCGGCTCGGTGCCATCAGAACGGCTCGCGAAGACGGTGCTGCTCGGCGAACTCGCGCTGGACGGACGGGTGCGGCGGGTGCGCGGCATCCTGCCCGCGGTGCTCGCCGCGCGCAAGGCAGGCTGGTCCACCGTTGTGGTGCCCGCGGTGACTCTGGCCGAGGCCGGTCTGGTCGAAGGCATCGATGTCCTCGGTGCGCGCAGCCTGCGCGCAGTGGTGGCCTGGTTGCGCGGGGAAGGCGCACTCGACGAGCCGGACGGCGACCTGCCGGACATGGTGCGGCAGGTCGGCGATCTGAGCGAGGTGGTCGGGCAGGAAGAAGCCCGCTGGGCCTTGGAGGTGGCCGCGGCCGGCGGGCATCATCTGCTGCTCACGGGGCCGCCCGGCATCGGTAAGACCATGCTGGCCCAACGTCTTCCCGGGCTGCTGCCCCCGCTCACGGAGGCAGAGGCGCTGGAGGTCACCGCCATCCATTCCATGGCGGGCACGCTCGCCGGTGAGCACCCGTTGATCACCGCGCCGCCGTTCGTCGCCCCGCACCACTCCACCTCGGTGACCGCGATGATCGGCGGCGGTTCGGGGACCGCGAGGCCGGGCGCGGTCAGCCGGGCCCACCGCGGCGTCCTGTTCCTCGACGAATGCGCCGAACTCGGCACGAAGGTGCTGGAGGCGATGCGGACGCCGCTGGAGGAAGGGGAGGTGCGCATCGCCCGGCGCGACGGTGTCGCGCGGTATCCGGCCCGCTTCCAGCTGGTCCTGGCGGCCAACCCGTGCCCGTGCGCTCCGGCACGCGATGTCGACTGCATCTGCGCGCCACTGGCCCGCCGCCGCTATCTCGGCAAATTGTCCGGGCCGCTGATGGACCGGATCGATATCTGGGTGCGGATGCACGGGCAGTCCGGCGCGGCGTTCAGCACCGACGCGGCCGAGAGCAGCGAGGTGGTCCGCGGCCGCGTCGCCGTGGCACGTCGCGCCGCCGCCGCACGCTGGCGCGAATACGGATGGCTCACCAATGCCGAAGTCCCCGGCCACATCTTGCGTCAGCGCTTCCGCTTGCCGCGCGAATCGCTCGCTCCCGTCGAGGCCGCATTGCGTCTCGGTCGCATGTCCGCGCGCGGCGCCGATCGAGCCATCCGAGTCGCCTGGACCATCTGCGATCTGCGCGGCGGGGAGCTGCCCTCGGCGCAGGACGTGCTGTCCGCGTTGAACTTTCGTCAGCGGGGTGCGCAATGAGCGGGCCGGTGCCACCGGCACAGGCTGGAGCCGACCTGCCTATGGGCGTCGACCGACCCGCCGTCGAGGATGTACCTGGTGCGGGCGACGCGCCCGCGGTCGTCGACGCGCCCGCAGTACTCGACGTGCCTGCTGTGGGGGACGTTTCCGCAGTAGCGGACCCGCCCGCAGTCAGCGGGAAATCCGGGGCCGTGGACCTGGCGGCGAGAGTCGACATCCCTGACGCCGGGAGCGTGTCCGAAGCCGCGGACGTGCCTCCGGTGGCAGAGGTGGCTGCGGTCGCCGATCGGCCCGGGGTCGCCGACGGCTCCGCGGTGGATCGTGTCCTCGCGGGCACAGATGTGGCTGCGGTCGTGGGGGTGCCTGCGTCGGTGGGGGCGTCGGGAGTCGGAGACGTGCCCGCGGTCGCTGATCTGCCTGCGGTCGCCGACGGCTCCGTGGTGGATCGTGTCCTCGCGGGCACAGATGTGGCTGCGGTTGTCGGGGTGCCTGCGTCGGTGGGGGTGCCGGGAGTCGGGGACGTGGCTGCGGTCGCCGATCGGCCTGGGGTCGCTGATGGCTCCGTGGTGGATCGTGTCCTCGCGGGCACAGATGTGGCTGCGGTTGTGGGGGTGCCTGCGTCGGTGGGGGTGCCGGGAGTCGGAGACGTGCCTGTGGGCGCGGATTTCCGTCTGGTCGCGGACGTGTCGGCTACGGCGAACGCGGCCGCGTTTGTCGACACGCCAGTGGCGGTCCGCGTGCCGATGGCAACGGATGCGCCCGCGGTGGTCGGCGTGCCCGTGAGCGGGACGGGATCGTCGTCTCGTGAATACGACGAGCGGCGGCTCGCGTGGGTGTACCTGTCGCGGGTGGTGCAGGGGCCGTGTGCGCCGCTGTCGGCGCTCATCGAGTCGGTGGGGGTGGTCGAAGCGGCACGTGCCGTGCGGGAGTGCGTGCTTCCGGAGCCGCTTCGCGGGCCGACTCAGCAGCGGCGCGCCATCGACGTCGCGGCGCGGGATCTCGAGCTCGTCGAGCGGATCGGCGGGCGCGTGGTGACGCCGGACGACCCGGAGTGGCCTGCCTGGCGCATGCTCGGCCTCGCCCAGCTCGAGCCGGGCAAGGATCGCGACGGCGCCGTACCGCTGGTGCTGTGGGCGCGTGGCCCGCGCTCCCTGCTCGAGTCCAGTGAACGCGCGGTCGCGGTGGTCGGGGCGCGGTGCAGCACCGGCTACGGCAACCGGGTCACGGCGGAGATCGCGGGCGACCTCGCCGCGCAGGGCTGGACCATCGTGTCCGGAGCCGCGTTCGGTATCGACGGCATGGCACACCGGGCGGCGCTGGCGGTGGATGGGCGCACGATCGCCGTGCTGGCCTGCGGCATCGACCGGCCTTACCCGGCGCAGCACGAACGCCTGCTGGCCGATATCGCCGAATCCGGTGTGGTGGTCAGCGAATACCCGCCCGGTGTCGCCGCGCAGAAGCATCAATTCCTGGCCAGGAACCGCTTGATCGCCGCTCTTGCCGACGGCGTGCTCGTCGTCGAGGCGGGGCTGCGCAGCGGCGCGCGTAACACCGTCAAATGGGCTCGCCGCATGGGCCGCCCCGCCTTGGCCGTGCCGGGCTCGGTGACCTCTGCCGCTTCGGTGGGCTGTCATCGCATGATCCGCGACGGCGAAGCCCTGCTGGTGACCCGGGCCGAAGAAGTCGTCGACGAGGCGGGGCCGCTGCGGTTGTCCATTCCCGAAGCGGCGGCCTCGAATGGCAAGGAGGATCAGCTGACCGGAGACGAGGCGTTGGTCTTCGAAGCGCTGCCGAGAATCGGCTCACGACTGCCGCTGGAGGTGTCCCGGCAGTGCGGCTTGCCGCTTCCGGTGGTTCGTGCGACCTTGTCCGCTCTGGAACTGGCCGGTCTGGTGGCCAGCGACGAAAGCGGTTGGCACCGAACGGCACGACGCCGATGAACGTGTCCGGCGCGGTCGCTTGCCATTCGGACCGCGGGTGGGGACGGTGGAGGCATGGCGGAATTGCCCGACGATCTGGAAGCGCTGCTGGCCGAGTACGGCAGACATCTGCGGCTCGGGCGCAACCGCTCGGAGCACACGGTGCGTGCGTATCTGGGGGACGCACGATCCTTGCTGGAGCATCTGTACACCCGGTCGGCGGATTCGGCGATCCGCGAGCTGGACCTGATGTTGCTGCGTTCGTGGCTGGCCAGGCAAGCCGCCGCGGGCGCGGCGCGAACCACCGTGGCACGGCGGGCGTCCTCGGCGCGCACGTTCACCGCTTGGCTCACGCGGACCGGTCGGCTTCCGGTCGATCCCGGGCTGCGGCTCGGGTCGCCGAAGGCGCATCGTGTGCTGCCCGCCGTGCTCGGGCGGCAGCAGGCGCTCGGCGCCATGGATGCGGCGGAATCCGGTGCGGCGCAGCGTGATCCGATGGCATTGCGCGACCGGGCGATCGTGGAATTGCTGTACGCCACCGGCATCAGGGTCAGTGAGTTGTGCGGGCTGGACATCGAGGACGTGGACCGCGAGCGGCGCGTGGTGCGTGTGCTGGGCAAAGGCAGCAAGGAGCGTTCGGCGCCGTTCGGCGCGCCCGCGGACGAGGCTGTCGGCAACTGGCTGCGCTACGGACGCCCCGCCTTCGCCACCGCTGAGTCCGGTCGAGCCCTGCTGCTCGGCCGCCGCGGCAGGCGGTTGGACCAGCGTCAGGCCAGAACGGTCGTGCACGAGGTGGTCTCGGCCATCCCCGGTGCGCCGGACGTCGGCCCGCACGGTCTGCGGCACACCGCGGCGACCCACCTGCTCGAGGGCGGCGCCGACCTGCGTGTGGTTCAGGAACTGCTCGGGCACGCGAGCATGGCCACCACGCAGCTCTACACCCACGTCTCCATCGACCGGCTCAAGAAGGTGCACGACCAAGCCCACCCCCGCGCCTGACCAGCTCTCGGCGACCGCCAGGGCGGGAAGGTGTCCCGCAGCGGCGGTGCGGCCTCGATCGAGTGCGCCGCGTCCATAATGCGTCCCTCGCGACGTCGTGGGACAACGTACGAAGCGTACGGTCACCGGTTCCACCGAAGCGGAGGACACCAACACGACGGCGTCCGCCGGGGGCACGTGGGCCGACATTGTGCAACCCGTCCGCTCACGGACTGACGTAGTAGTGCATCCAAGCCTCTCGCCCGTCCGTGGTCCGCCAGCCGCCCGGCCCACTGTGCACCTGCCGCCAACCGTGCCTCTCGTACATGGCTATCGCCGCCGGACTGCCGGAGGTCACCGTGAGCACGGCACGCTGCCCCCGGCTCGTGGCCATGCGCACGGCCTCGGCGAGCAACAGCGAACCCACCCCTGCCCGGCGCGCCTCCGGGACGACATACAACCGGATCACCGAGACGACAGTCTCCGCGCCGGCCGACGCACGCACGACCTCCGGCATGCTCCCGCTCGCGCCGAGCGCGGCGTGTCCGACCACGGTCCCGTCGCGCTCGGCGACGACGGCCGCGAGGAGTTTGGGCGGTGACAGCCAGCCCGCCGGGTCCGTGGGCCAGGCGTCCGGGTACCGATCGTTGTCGTGGACCTGTCGCAGGGCGGCGGCGCAGGCGGCGAGGTCGCTGTCGGTGCGCGGCCGGATGATGACGCTCACCCGGACCATTCTGACTGGCCACGCTTGGAGGCAGTCTTATCCAGACCGTTCGGTTGGTTTTTCGCCTTTTGTCCTGCGCTGCGGTCCGGTACTGCCTCGCTCGGACAGCGAACTAATCGAATACGCATGTGATCG
The DNA here is from genome assembly GCF_001612785.1 of Nocardia beijingensis NBRC 16342. Taxonomy (GTDB): domain Bacteria; phylum Actinomycetota; class Actinomycetes; order Mycobacteriales; family Mycobacteriaceae; genus Nocardia; species Nocardia beijingensis. Next base: position 86,815 of record NZ_BDBC01000053.1, on the reverse strand, counting down.
GCGCCGAGAAAGCGCACCCTTGAGTTAGCGAATCAGTGCCCGCAGTTCCACGGCCTACTTCGAGTGGGAAGACGAGCGATGTCTACCTCCAGCGGACCACAGGCTCTGCGTCGCGAACTGTACCCATTGGTGGGGCAGTCCGCGTGGCGGCGCTCGGCCACTGCTTCCGCATCGCCTCAGCCCGCGGCATCGAACGGGGCGCGTGAGATCTCCCTCGACGGCGGCGCGTCCAGAATGACGATCGGGCGGTCCGTCGCGGCCGACATCATCGTCAATTCCGATCCCACCGTTTCCCGGCTGCACGCCATTCTCGAGCGGGTGGGCGGATGCTGGGTCATCGTCGACGACGGATTGTCCAAGAACGGGACATTCGTCAATGGCGAACGCGTGGGCGGGCGGCGGAAACTCGGCTCCGGCGACACTATTCGCGTCGGTCGATCGGTATTCGTCTTCCGGGCGGACGAGTCCGTCGACGGAGAAATGACTCTCGCCCATTCGCCGCTGCCGACCCGTAGTTCGCTGACGCCGGCCCAGTATGTGGTTCTGGAGGCGCTGTGCCGTCCCTACGACGCGCGCGACGCGTATTCGTATCCCGCGTCCAACCGGCAGATCGCGGACGATTTGTGTCTGAGCCTGTCCACGGTCAAGACACATATGCGGGCGCTGTTCCGAATATTCCAGGTGGAAGCCTTACCTCCCAACCAGAAGAGGCTGTTTCTGGTCGAACGCGCTATCGAATTCGGCATAGTCGCCGACCAGGAGAGGTAAGGCTCCGGCGGAAGAGCGGAGGAAATCCGGTCAAATCGGCTGGAAACCGGACCCGGCGCCGCCGCGTGCGTTCACGTCGGCGACGACCGCGGTGAAATCCGTGCCGAGCTCCGGCCCCAGGCAGGGCACCGCCAAGTAGCCGCTGACCATGCCGACAAGCGTCGTCCCCACGACGAGCGGAGCTCCCGAGTCGCCTTCGACGACACACGTCTGGGTCCAGGTGGAATTGCCGCCCGTGAACATGTCACCGTAAGCGGCCCCGCAGGTGCGGCCGGTGGTCCTGCCTTCCTTGCAGACGGTGTCCGGTGGGCGGGCAGGGCCACCCAATCCGGTGATGGTGGTTCCGCCCACGTGGTTGACCGGCGTCACCTTCCCCGGATCGAATTCGATGACGGAATAGTCCAAATCGCTGTTGGCGTACACGACCGTGCCGACGGTACCTGCGTCGCGATCGCTCTCCGGGACGATGGCGGAACTCGCCTCACCGCAATGCGCCGCGGTGAATCCGACCAGCCTGCCGCCGGAGTCGCGTCCGATCGTGGTGAGCGTGCAGATGTTCTGACCGCCGACGACGATCCCGGAGCCGCCACCCAGCACGGATGGCGGTGCGGCCTGCGCGGTCCCAGGTGCTCCGAACGGCGCCGTCATGGCGGTGAGTGCCGCCGCGGCGCCTACGAATTTCCTGAACTTGGTCATCCGGTAATTCAACCGCACTCACCCGCGCGTCACCGCCGATTTCCGGATGTTCACCGGCCCGTTGTCCGGCAAGGGCCGGAATCGAATTGGATGGGCACGAGAGAAGCGCCTCGGGCTACGCGCTGCCCCGAGGCGCTCTCGTGTTCGATGCGCTTCTGGCGAAACGCGATCACGCGGCGCAAATGGCCACCGTAACCGCGTTGACCACCGGCGGAAGCAGCAGCAGAGGAGCGCAGAAAATGCCCAGCGGCCAAATCAGGCCCAGTGTCGCGGGCTCGACCTGCACGGGTACCGGATGATCCGCCACCTGCATCGGCCCCGGTGCTACGTCGGGGGCTGCGGAAGCGAAACCCGAACCAAGGGCGATGATCGGTGCGAGCGCTACCGCCGCCGCCGTTACACGCATTTTGTTCGTGATCATGATGTCTCCAGTGGTTGATTGCTTCACCAGCCCTCGTTGGTTGAAGGCCTCAGTGTGAACACACTCACAACTCTTCTCGAAGCGCGCGCGCGAGACCATCAACCTCCGGGTCGGAATCATTCATCCCGGGTGAATCGAGAAGACATCGGAATCGCTATTCTGCGCGAGCCGACCGCGCTTTCGGGGCCGTGCCGGACCGATGAGGACATCTGGCAGGCACGGCCCCGCGGAACGATCAGCCGTGCGCGACCGGGGCCGGTTCCGGCTGTCCGGCCTGCTGCGGACGCCTTGCGCGCAGCAGGACCGCACCGAGCGCGGCGGCGGCGATGCTGAATCCGGCGCTGATCCACGCGCCGGTGGACATGGCGGCGGTGAAGGCGTCCTTCGCGGGCTCGATGTAGCCGAGCTGGAAGGCCGCGCCGATGGACTCCCGCGCCGCGTCCGGCGCGTCGACGGGCATGTTCGAGGTGAACACACCGGCCAGCACGCTACCGAGGACGGCGATGCTGATCGCCATGCCGACTTGCTGGATCGTGTCGTTCATCGCGGAGCCGACGCCCGCGTGTTCCAGCGGTATCGCGCTCATGATGGCGGCGTAGGCCGCCGGACCCGCCAAGCCGCCGCCGACACCCATCACCAGCATGCTGACCAGCACCCAGAGATATCCGCTGCCCATCGCGAGGATGCCGAACGCCACACCCATGACGAGCAGGCCGGACACGACGAGCGTCTTGTTGCTCAGCGTCTTGCCGAGCGTCGCCCCGAGGCCGTTGCACACCGCGGCGGCCACGGCGTACGGCAGCAACGCCAGTCCGGCCTTCATCGGGCCGTAGCCGAGCACGAACTGCAGGTACTGGGTGAGCATCAGCATGACCGCGCCCATGCCGAAGACCATCAGCAGCAGGGTGAAGCAGGTGCCGGTGAAATCGCGGCTGCGGAACACCGCCAACGGCAGCATCGGATGCGCCGACCGGCTCTCCCATACGACGAAGGCGGTCGCCGTGACAGCGGCCAGCGCGAGCACACCGAAGTTCCATTCCCGTTCGATGATCACGTAGACCGTCGCGCTCAGCGCCACGACGGACAGGACCACGCCGACGAGGTCGATCGGCCGCTGCTCACCGGTGGTCTCCGGCATCAGCACGACGGCCGCGACGATCGCGAGCGCCGCCACCGGGATGTTGAGCAGGAACACCGAACCCCACCAGTAGTGCTGGAGGAGGAAGCCGCCCAGGGTGGGTCCGGCCACGATGCCGACCATGGAGACCGTCGACCACGCCGCCATCGCCGTGCGCCGTTCGTCCTCGGCGAAGGTGGTCATCAGGATCGACAGCGTCGACGGCATCAGCAGCGACCCGCCGACGCCCATGGCGACGCGGGCGGCAACGACCTGCCACGGTTCGGTCGCCAGTACGGCGGCCAGCGACGCCACCCCGAAGACGGCGAGCCCGGTGATCAGCGCTCGTCGCCTGCCGAACCGGTCGGACAGGCTGCCCGCGGTGAGCAGCAGCCCGGCGAAGACCAGCACGTAGGCGTCCAGGATCCACTGGACATCCGACGGTGTCGCGCCCAGCTCGCGGATCAGCGAGGGAATGGCGAGATTCAGCACGGTGCTGTCGAGCATCAGCACCAGCAAGGACAGACAGAGGACCCCCAGGACCCACCAGCGCCGGGGGTCTCGCACAATGTTCGATTCCACTCGCACAGCGTACGAGAATATCGAACAGTGTGCGAGCGAATATAAGATCGTGTTGTGACCAAGCAGTTCGCGTCGGTATGGACCAAGCAACCGCGCCAGCCCAAGTCGTCCGGTCTGCGCCGCGAGCAGATCGTCGCGGCGGCGGTGGAGATCCTCGACGCCGAGGGGCTGGAATCGCTGAGCATGCGCAAGCTCGGCGCGAAACTGGGCGCGGGGGCGACCAGTCTCTACTGGCACGTCTCCAACAAGGACGAGTTGCTCGAATTGGTGCTGGACGAGTTCTGGGGTCTGGTGCGCACGCCGGAGCCCGAACAGGCGTCCTGGCGTGAACTGCTGGACACCTTCGCCTACAGCCTGCGCGCGTCCATCAGGGAGCATCCGTGGATGGCGTCGCTGGTGGGGCAGTTGCCCAGCATCGGCCCCAACTCGCTGCGTTTGAGCGATCGGCTGCGCCGCGCGTTCGTCCAGGCGGGGTTCCACGGCGTGGACATCTATCTGGCCAGCGGGACGGTGATGTGTTTCGTGCTCGGTCAGGTGATCCCCGAGATCGCTTGGGACAAAGTGTCCAAGGGGATGGAGATCGACGCCGACGGCGTGCTGCGCGTGATGGAGGATGTGGCCGGCGACTATCCCGAGATGCTCGCCGACTACCGGGCGACCGTGCCGACCGATAGTGAGGCCGCGCGGGCGATGGCGTTCGACTTCGGTCTGCTGTGCGTTCTCGACGGCTTGGAAGCCCGCTTGCGCAACGTGTCCGGCCCCGGCTCGCAGTCGCCGGTGGCGGGCTCTCCAGCACGTGACACCGGCCGATCCTGAAACAGGTTCTCGATGACCGAAACGACCATGGAACCGTATCGGGCCGATAAATTGGAACGTGTTCTATAGGGAATTCGGCGGAAGGATACCGCGGGGCAACGCGGCGCCGATGCGCGGAAAGGCGTCTACGTGAGCACTCACACCGTTCTCGGCCGGGAGGTGCGCATGCCGGTTCGCATCCGGCTGGCGCACGCGTTCATGGCCACCTATCTGGTGCCCGCCGAGCCCGCGCAACGCCTCATCGACTACTCCGGCCTGCGAATTCTGCGGCTTCCGGGCGGGCGGGCGATGTGCACCCTGGTCTTCGTCGACTACGTCGACGGCGATCTGGGTCCGTACAACGAGTTCGGCGTCTCGTTCATGGTGCGTCACCACACCGCGGCAGCCGCATCCGGCACCGGTGATCTGCGGGCGCTGGCGACCGGGCGGGCCGGCGTCCTGATCCACAAGCTGCCGGTGGACGGCGACTTCACCTTGGCCGCCGGGCGCGGCATCTGGGGCTTCCCGAAGGAACTCGCCGAATTCGTTGTCGATCACGACAGCCGGACGCGCAGCGGCGCGCTGCACCAGAACGGACAGCTCATCGCGGATCTCACGGTGCGGCCCGGGTTCGCGACCCCGAACGGCCGCGCCGCCGCGTCCTCGTTCGACGCCTACTCGCACATCGACGGCGTCACCCGCTGCACGCGCTGGGAAATGCGGCCTTCCGGCATGCGAGCGCGTCTCGGCGGGGCGGAACTGACGCTGGGCGAGCATGCGATAGCCGCGGAACTCCGGTCGCTGGGCCTGCCGCGACGGGCGCTGATGTCCTCGTCCGTCGCGCGACTGGCGATGACGTTCGAAGACGCGATCGTCATCTGACGCCCGTGCCGCATAACCACCCGGTCACGGGCGGGCGAGGCGCGTGGACGGTCCGGCTCGGCGGCGGTTAGCCTGACGTAGCAGATTGTTTGCCAACGCTCTAAATCATGGAGTGTGCCCGTGATCGTCGCCGATCGGACCTGCGCTGACATATGTGCCGGTGAGCTGTGGTTATCGCGCGACGGTGAACGCCATCGGCAAGCGATTCGCCGTCCATCACATGCCCGGTTCATTCGATTGCTGAAATGTTCCGGAACCCTCGAGTGTGCGGTCGGCCGTCCGGACCACCTCATGGTCGGCGCGCTCGCCCCGACATCGTTTCCAGCCCGCGTACCTGAATCGGAGGCGTTCCCGCCGCCGGTGATGATGGGCCGCGAGCTTCCCCGAACCCCACTAGCGTGGTGCGTCGTGACCACCGTGCAGTCCGGCGTCCACCCGTGCCTCGGAACATCGCTCGGCGCAATGGCATGCCTGCCATTCGGGCGCGAGCGGAGAACCCGCGTGCGGCGCGGATTCCCCGACATCCGCTGTCGTTCGACCCGAACCGAGGCGGCGTGAGCCTGCCGAACCCCGGGCCCGCGCCGGAAGAGGGCGAGGAGGAACTCGACTACCGCTTCACGCTGGCCAACGAGCGCACCTTCCTGGCCTGGATGCGGACGTCGCTGGGACTGCTGGCCGGCGGCGTCGCGGTGCACACACTGGTCCAGTCGTTCCGGATCGCGGGATTGCGGCGCGCGATCGCGCTCAGTTGCCTGGTCTTGGCGGCGGTGGTCGCCATCGGCGCCTACGGGCATTGGCGGCGCATCGGCGTGGCCATGCGGCGCGGCGACGCGCTGCCGGAGACGGTGCTGGTGCCGATCCTGTCGGCGGGCATCGCGATCGTCTCGGTGCTGGCGGCGGTGGCGGTGCTGCTGCGGTGAGCGCGCCACATCTCGCCGTCGAACGCACCGCACTGGCGTGGCGGCGCACCGCCGTGGCGGCGGTGGTCGTCGGCACTCTGTTCACGCATCAGGCGCTCGGCAGCGGATGGCGCGCGGCCGCGATCGCGCCCATCGGCGGTGCGATCGCGATGGCGGCGCTGACGGGAGCCTGCTACCTGCGCAACCGCGAGCTCCGCCGGGGCCGCTACGCCCACGGCGGCCGCGTTGTCGCCGCGACGGCCGCCGCGGTGGTCGTGGTCGCGCTGGCCGCGGCGGCGGCCGGTTTCCTCGAACCGCTGCCCTGACCGGATGGCGGCCAAGCAAGGTTGGCCGAGACGACAGGAGGACGACAATGTGCACAGCGAGCGAGCCGAGCGGTTTCATCGTCGCGGAGCACGAGCGTGCGGCCGCCGCACTGCCGTTCGGCGACACGACCGATCCGGCCGACGCCGATCGCGGCTTCATCGCCGCGCTCGATCCCGGCGTGATCACCTCCGAAGACGGAACCGTCGTGTGGGACAACGACTCCTACTCGTTCCTGCGTGAGCCCTGCCCGGTCTCGGTCCATCCGAGCCTGTGGCGGCAGTCGGGTCTCGCGGTGCGCCAGGGGTTGTACGAAGTCTGCGAGGGCATCTACCAGATCCGCGGTTTCGACATCTCCAATATGACGCTGGTCGAAGGCGATACCGGAGTGCTCGTGATCGATCCACTTATCTCGGTGGAGACCGCGGCGGCCGGTCTCGCGCTCTACCGCGCGCATCGTGGCGACCGCCCGGTGACCGGGCTGATCTACACCCATTCGCACGCCGACCATTTCGGCGGGGCGGGTGGCGTCACCACTGTGGAAGCGGTCGAGGCGGGGCGCTGCCCGGTGCTGGCGCCCGCGGGCTTCCTGGAACACGCGGTGGCGGAGAACATCTACGCGGGCACGGCGATGGCGCGCCGCGCGGGGTACATGTACGGCGCCGTGCTGCCGCGCGGGCCGCTGGGCGCGGTGGGCTCCGGGCTGGGGCAGACCACGTCGGTCGGCACGGTCACGTTGATCCCGCCGACCGTCGACATCACCGCCACCGGCGAGGAGAAGACGATCGACGGCATCCGGATGGTCTTCCAGCTCACGCCAGGCACCGAGGCGCCCGCGGAGATGAACTTCCATTTTCCCGACCACCGCGCGTTGTGCATGGCGGAGAACGCGACCCACACCCAGCACAATGTGCTCACGTTGCGCGGTGCGCTGGTGCGCGACGCGAACGTCTGGGCGAAATACCTGACCGAGGCGATCAACCTGTTCGCCCGTGACTCCGACGTCGTCTTCACCTCGCACCACTGGCCGACCTGGGGCACCGACCGCTTGGTGGAATTCCTTTCGCAGCAACGGGATCTGTACGGATACCTGCACGACCAGACCGTCCGCCTGCTGAACCAGGGCTACGTCGGCGCCGAGATCGCCGAGCTGGTCACCCTCCCTCCCGCCATCGCCCAGGCGTGGCATACCCGCGGCTACTACGGCTCGGTCAGCCACAATGTGAAGGCCATCTACCAGCGCTACATGGGATGGTTCGACGGCAACCCCGCCCATCTGTGGGAGCATCCGCCGGTCGAATCCGCCCGCAGGCATGTGGAATTCATGGGCGGCGCGGAGGAGATCCTGCGCAAAGCACGGGCCTGCTACGACGCCGGGGACTACCGCTGGGTGGCACAGGTGCTCAACTACGTGATCTTCGCCGATCCGGACAACGATGCCGCGAAACACTTGCAGGCCAGCACCTTCGAGCAGCTCGGCTACGGCGCGGAGAACGCCACCTGGCGCAACTTCTATCTCAGCGGAGCCTACGAGCTGCGCTACGGCTCGTTCGGCACGCCGACCAAAACCGAATCGCCGACCATGGTGGCGGCGCTGTCCGCCGACCAGATCTTCGACGCGTTGGCGCTGCGCGTCGACGGACCGAAGGCCTGGGACCTTCGGCTGGTGACGGACTGGATCCTCACCGACCAGGCCCGCACCCACCGGCTCGAGATGCGCAACGGCCGCCTCACCCACTTCGACGTCGCCTCCGGCATGGCCCTGCCGGAGGCCGATGCCACCTTCACCCTGAGCAAGGCCACATTGATCCGGGTGTTGCTGGCCGGCGAAGACTTCGGCGTCGCCGCGGCGGCGGGCGACATCGTCATCGAGGGAGACGTCACCAAGCTCGCCGAACTGGCCGACATCTTCGACGCCCCTGACCCCGACTTCGCGATCGTCACACCGTAGCCGCCTTTCTCTGTGTGCCACCGGGCAGCCGGGGGCACCATCGGCGCCGTTCCGTCCTGGGCGGGAAAGCCGGTTAGCAAGATGCGGTACTGCGCGGGCACGCACCCCGGTCGCTCGTCCGGCGGCACCGGCGGCTGCGCGACGCTGCCGGTGCCGTGTAGCCAGGGCCGGAATCGCGCCGCCGCCGAGCGTGCTGAGGAAATCTGCCCTGTCCGGAGCCGGATAGTCCGTCGAAGCACCGTCACCGAACGACAGCCCGGTAGCTGCCGTCCGTCTTCACGCGGAGGTGGGCAACGTCGCCAGGTAGCGGCCCGCGACGAAGCGCTGGATCAGTCGCACCACGGGTCCGCCGAGCCGGGTGTACCAGGTGGCAGGGCGGGAGAACGCCACGATCAGCCCGTACACCGTGTCGTCGGCGGAGTCGTACTCGACGGCGAACAGTTCCTCGCCGGAGGCCGGGTGGCCCGGCAGGGTCCCGTAGGCGAAGCCCCGCCGGTCGGGTTCGTCGAGGACGTACACCACGCGGCACGGGGCGGTGACCCCGAGCGGGCCGAGGCCGAGCCGCACGGTGATGGCGGTGCCGGGCTCGGCCGTCGCAGTGTCGGCGGATCGGAAGATGCCCGTGCCCTTCTGCACGCGGTAGGCCAGGATCTCCGTGCCCGCCCGCTCGAACAGCGCGCGCCCCCGCCCGATGCGTCGCCGCAGCCGCAGCCCGTGATAGCCCTCCGGCAGCACCCCCCGGGTCGCGCCGACTTCGGAGTACGTGAACGGCTCCAGCCCATCCGCCATGCCCTGATCTTCACCCCAGCCCCTGCGGTCTCGCCACCTTCCACCTCCGACACGCCGGTGGACGAGGCAGCCGACCGATGCGCGGAGGATCGTCCGGCGCCTGATGCGGGACGCACTGGTTTGAGCCGCAGGGGAGTGAGGCGCAGAAGCCCGAGCGGATCCAGATACTCACGGTTGCGGCGACCGCCCTCGATGCGGGCTCCCCAGTGCAGACAGGCCGCCACGCATCCCGGATGCCCGGACTCCAGCGTGCCGATGCGGGCACCGCGCCCGACCCGCCTACCCACGGGGACTTCGGCGCGAACGGGCTCGTAGGTCGTGCGCAGCCCGCCGGGGTGGTCGATGGACACGACCGGCTTGCCTGCCACCGTTCCGGCGAAAACGACGATCCCTTCCCCCGCCGCGAGCACGGCCTGGCCCTCGGCACCGGCCAGATCGACCCCGCGATGGCCCGGCAGCCAGTTCTGCGCGGGTTTGTCGAAGCGCCGCACCACCGCGGGGCGCGGTTGCAGCGGCCAGTCGAATCGTCCTTCGGGACGGGCTGTCGCGCTCGGCGTCGCCGCGACGATCGCGGCGACGCCGAGCACCAGCGCCGAGGAAATGCGCCGACCACCCCGTATGGCCTTCGCGCCGCTCATGCGTGCCGGGCCGGAAGACCCGGCTACGCGCCGCAGAGGGGCGCGGGCGGTGCGCACAGGTCGCTCCCGGAGGCCGAAGCCGTTTCGAGCCGCTCGTCACCGCCGCGCCCGGATTGACGGAAGGGCTGCGGCGTGCGCCGCGGCAGGTGGGACAGCGACGGCAGGCACGCCGATCCCGTGCACGCCCCCGGCGCGGGTTTCGCGGTAGGAGTGTCGGCCCCGACCGGCGGCGCGGTCACCAAACCGAGCACGAAGAACAGCGGGACGAGAAAGGTGGTCGTAGTGGAGATCGGTTTCATGGCTCCACCCTTCCGCGATCGCGGCCTCGCCGATGGCTCGATGTGCGGACTGGGGATAACCGGCTCGACTGTGGAAAGCCGCCGTTCCGCCTGGTCGAAGCCGTCCGATGGGACCGATTTAGATCTGGTGCCGGGAGGTCGTAAACTGATCGGGCGGTCTGTGCATGCATGGACCGACTTCGCGCGCCACCCGTGCTTGTCCCCAGCGGCGCTGTTCGAATCGAGCTCGAGACCATTGGGTTCGCGGCAGCGTGTTCGGAACAGTGAATCGCCGGCTGGTCCCCACCTTCGTGGTCGGGTCCGACGATTCGGTGGCGCCAGGGCAGCGGATCGCCGATTCGCTGCGTCAACCGGCAACGAAAGAGAGATACGGGAGCCATGGCTGTCGTAACCATGAAGCAGCTGCTCGACAGCGGCGCGCACTTCGGACACCAGACCCGGCGCTGGAACCCGAAGATGAAGCGGTTCATCTTCACCGACCGCAACGGCATCTACATCATCGACCTGCAGCAGACGCTGACCTACATCGACAAGGCCTACGAGTTCGTCAAGGAGACCGTCGCCCACGGTGGCACCGTCCTCTTCGTCGGCACCAAGAAGCAGGCCCAGGAGTCGATCGCGGCCGAGGCGACTCGCGTCGGGATGCCCTACGTCAACCAGCGCTGGCTGGGCGGCATGCTCACCAACTTCTCCACCGTGCACAAGCGTCTGCAGCGCCTCAAGGAGCTCGAGGCCATGGAGCAGACCGGTGGCTTCGAGGGTCGCACCAAGAAGGAAATCCTCATGCTCACGCGTGAGATGAACAAGCTGGAGCGCACCCTCGGCGGTATCCGCGACATGCAGAAGGTGCCCTCGGCCATCTGGGTCGTCGACACCAACAAGGAGCACATCGCCGTCGGCGAGGCGCGCAAGCTGAACATCCCGGTCATCGCGATCCTGGACACCAACTGCGACCCCGACCTGGTCGACTACCCGATCCCGGGTAACGACGACGCGATCCGTTCCGCCGCCCTGCTGACCAAGGTCGTCGCCTCCGCGGTGGCCGAGGGCGTGCAGGCGCGCGCCGGTCTGTCCTCGGGCGACGAGAAGCCGGAGGCGGGCGCGGGCGAGCCGCTGGCCGAGTGGGAGCAGGAGCTGCTCGCGCAGGCCGCCCCCGGCGCCGAGGCCGCCGAGACCTCGGCCGAAGCGTCGGCCGAAGCGTCGGCCGAAGCCTGAGACTCGTCACCACCGCGGCGTCAGCGAACGGTCCCGGAGGCAGTAGCTTGCGCAACCACGCGGGGCCCGTGAACGCCGCGGTCGGGCACAGTTCCGGCGGCGTTCACGGGCGAGTGCCATCGTGATCACCGCTGCCAACACTCACACTTCTCCGAAGGAGGCTCGCCGAGAATGGCGAACTACACCGCTGCCGATGTGAAGCGGCTCCGGGAGCTGACCGGCTCCGGGATGATGGACTGCAAGAACGCGCTGGCCGAGACCGACGGTGACTTCGACAAGGCCGTCGAGCTGCTGCGCATCAAGGGCGCCAAGGACGTCGGCAAGCGTGCCGAGCGCACCACCGCCGAAGGCCTGGTCGCCGCCAAGGACGGCGTCATGGTCGAGATCAACTCCGAGACCGACTTCGTCGCCAAGAACGCGGAGTTCCAGCAGCTGGCCGAGCAGGTCGTCACCGCGGCGGCGGCGGCGAAGCCGGGCGACCTGGACACGCTGAAGGCGCTGGACCTGGGCGGCAAGACCGTCGACGAGGCCGTGCAGGCGCTCGCCGCGAAGATCGGCGAGAAGCTGGAGCTGCGCCGCGTCATCTCGCTGGACGGCCCGGTCGCCGTCTACCTGCACAAGCGTGCCTCCGACCTGCCGCCGGCCGTCGGCGTGCTGGTCGAGTACACCGGTGAGGGCGACGCCGCGGCCGAGGCCGCCCGCGCCGCCGCCATGCAGGTGGCCGCGCTCAAGGCGAAGTACGTGAGCCGCGACGAGGTTCCGGCCGACGTCGTGGAGAACGAGCGCCGTATCGCCGAGCAGACCGCTCGCGAGGAGGGCAAGCCGGAAGCCGCGCTGCCGAAGATCACCGAAGGCCGGGTCAACGGCTTCTTCAAGGACGTCGTGCTGCTCGAGCAGTCGTCGGTCACCGACTCCAAGAAGACCGTCAAGGCGCTGCTGGACGAGGCCGGTGTCACCGTCACCCGCTTCGCCCGCTTCGAGGTCGGCGCGAACTGAGTTTCGCCGCACCTCCAGCGTGCAGGCCCCCCGCCGACCGAAGGAACGCCGGTTGACGGGGGGCCTTCTGCTGCCGCTCCAACCGAATAAGGCAGGATAGGTGCCGCTCTGCCTTGCTCTACGTCACAGGCGCCTGCCGTGCGCAACGAGATCGCCGCAAGAACGACAATCCCTCGCCGAAGGAGACTGGAGACCCATGACGGACCCGGGGACCGATCGCCCAGGATATCGCCGGGTGCTGCTGAAACTCGGCGGGGAGATGTTCGGCGGCGGGAAGGTCGGACTGGACCCGGACGTCGTGCAGACGGTGGCCGAGCAGATCGCCGAGGTGGTCGGCACCGGCGTCCAGGTGGCCGTGGTGATCGGCGGCGGCAACTTCTTCCGCGGCGCCGAACTCGAGGAGCGCGGCATGGAACGCGCCCGCTCGGACTACATGGGCATGCTCGGCACGGTGATGAACAGCCTTGCGCTGCAAGACTTCTTGCAGCAGCAGGGCGTGGACACCCGGGTGCAGACCGCGATCACCATGGGTCAGGTCGCCGAGCCCTACCTTCCGCTGCGCGCCAAGCGGCACCTGGAGAAGGGCCGCGTGGTCATCTTCGGAGCCGGCATGGGCATGCCGTACTTCTCCACCGACACCACCGCAGCGCAGCGCGCACTGGAGATCGGCGCGGACGTGGTGTTGATGGCCAAGGCGGTCGACGGGGTGTTCACCGCCGACCCGCGCGTCGACGAGACCGCGACCATGTACACCGAGATCACCCACAAAGAGGTCATCGAGCGCGACCTCAAGGTCGCGGACGCGACCGCCTTCAGCTTGTGCATGGACAACCAGATGCCGATTCTGGTGTTCAATTTGTTGACCAAGGGCAATATCGCCCGCGCGGTCGCCGGTGAGAAGATCGGCACACTGGTTCGGTCCTGATACTCGCGGACCGCGGATCATGACATGACGACGCTGTGGAGGAAACGGTCGTGATTGAAGAAGCGCTCTTCGACGCCGAGGAGAAGATGGAGAAGGCCGTCTCGGTGGCGAAGGACGATCTCGGAACCATTCGTACCGGTCGGGCGAATCCGGGCATGTTCTCCCGGGTCGTGGTCGACTATTACGGATCGCCGACCCCGATCACCCAGATGTCCAGCATCACGGTGCCGGAGCCGCGCATGGTCGTGATCAAGCCCTACGAGGCGGCCCAGCTCGGGGCGATCGAGACCGCGATCCGCAATTCGGATCTGGGCGTCAACCCCACCAACAACGGCGACATCATCCGGATCTCGGTGCCGCAGCTGACCGAGGAGCGCCGCCGTGAGCTCGCCAAGCAGGCGAAGGGCAAGGGCGAGGACGCGAAGGTCGCCATCCGCAATGTCCGTCGCAAGGCGATGGACGAACTGTCCCGCATCCAGAAAGATGGCGAGGCAGGCGAGGACGAGGTCGGGCGTGCCGAGAAGGAACTCGACAAGACGACCGCCAAGTATGTCGGCCAGGTGGACGAACTGGTCAAGCACAAGGAAGCCGAACTGCTCGAGGTCTGACGCGGATCGGTCGGCACGCGGGACCGGGCCCGGAGGAGGCCCGGGTCACCGTGAGTGCCGCCGGTGATTGCGCCTAGGCCCACCCGGGCGGGGGACGAACGGAACGACGAGTTGAGCGACGGGACAATCGTGGCCGAGAACGCCGCCGCGACCGGTGCGGCAAAGGAGCCGCCGGTGAACGGGACAGCCGATGCGATGCGACAGCACCCGCACGATGCTGGTGCTTCCGGTCATGAACCGCTAGGCCCCACGAATCCTCCCGCGCCGCACCCGGCTCCCGCGTCGAGTGGTTCCCGCGCGGGTCGCAATCTGCCCGCAGCGCTGACGGTCGGCTTCGGGCTCGGCCTCTCGCTGATCGCGATCCTGCTGTTCGTGCCGAAGGTGTTCATCGGCGTCGCGGCGGCCGGAGTCGGCGTGGCCACCTGGGAGGTCGCCAAGCGGCTGCGCGAGGCGGATGTGCTCGTGCCTCGGGTTCCGCTGATCGCGGGCGGCCAAGCGGTGTTCTGGCTGGGCTGGCCGTACGGCGCCAGCGGCGTTGCGGGCGCGTTCGCCGCGACCACGTTGGTCTGCATGGTGTGGCGGCTGTTCGACCACGGCTTGCGGACCGCTCCGCGAAACTTCTTGCGCGACACCGCCATCACGGTGTTCACGCTGGCCTGGATTCCGCTGCTCGCCTCGTTCGCCACGCTGCTGCTGCTCGAACCGGACGGCAACCTGCGGGTGCTGACCTTCATGATCCTGGTGGTCTGCTCCGACGTCGGCGGTTACGTGGCGGGCGTGCTGTTCGGCAAGCACCCGATGGTGCCGTCGATCAGTCCCAAGAAGTCGTGGGAGGGCTTCGGCGGCTCGCTGGTGTTCAGCGTGATCGGCGGCCTGCTCACGGTGACCTTGCTGCTGGACGCCAACTCGATGATCGGCGTCGTCCTCGGCGTCGGCCTGGTGCTGGTGGCCACCTGCGGCGATCTGATCGAATCGCAGATCAAGCGGGAACTCGGCATCAAGGACATGGGCACGCTGCTGCCCGGCCACGGTGGCATCATGGACCGGCTCGACTCGATGCTCCCCTCGGCGTTCGTCTCCTGGCTGGTGCTGTCCACGCTGCTGTGAGCTCGCGCGTCAGACCTTCTTGGCCGCACGGCGCAATTGCAGGATGCGCATGCCGCCCACCGATGCCATGACGAGTGCGCCACCGATCACCGACAACAGCACGGTGACGCCGAGCGGCAGCGAGAAGTCCCAGAAGAAGAAGTGCACCTGGACCTGCTCGAGGTTCTGCACGATGAAGATCAGCAACAGGACGAGGATCAAGACGCCTGCGACGAGCCCGGTCCAGGCGTAACCGGTGCGCGAGGCCAGCGACTTCTTGACCGGAGCGACGGCCGGGGCACCCGGGACCACGGGCGGTTCGGCCGGCGGTGTCGTGCGCTGGCGCTTCGACAGGTCCGGATCCGGTTCGGGCGGGTGTTCGGCATGCGTGGACATATCTCGATCATGGCTGACGGCTATCGCCGCCGCAGGCATTTCCCGGTGGCGAGCCCGGCATGTCGAGCCGCATGCGGTCGAGTGCGGGCATGTTTCCTCCGGATGGGACAATGGAGCAACTATGACCGTCTCCCTGCCCCTGGTTTTCGACGCCCCACGCCGCGGCATGCCGCCGCGTCATCTCGCCGACCTCGACGCCGAGGGCAGGCGCGCGGCCGTCGCGGAACTGGGCCTGCCGAAGTTCCGCGCCGATCAGATCGCCCGGCAGTACTACGCGCGTTTGCAAGCCGATCCGGCGCAGATGACGGATCTGCCCGCCGCGGTCAGGGAGAAGATCGGCGAAGCGCTGTTCCCGCCGCTGCTCGACGTGGTCAAGCATGTGGCGTGCGACGACGGGGAGACCCGTAAGACGCTCTGGCGCGCCGGCGACGGCACGCTGCTGGAAAGCGTGCTCATGCGCTACCCCGACCGGGCGACCCTGTGCATCTCCAGCCAGGCCGGTTGCGGCATGGCGTGCCCGTTCTGCGCCACCGGACAGGGCGGACTGAACCGCAACCTGTCCACCGCCGAGATCGTCGACCAGGTGCGTGCCGCGGCCGCCGCGCTACGGGACGGGGAAGTGGCGGGTGGGCCGGGCAGGCTGTCCAACATCGTCTTCATGGGCATGGGGGAGCCGCTGGCGAACTACAAGCGGGTGATCGCCGCGGTCCGCCGGATCACCTCGCCCGCGCCGGACGGTCTCGGCATCTCCCAGCGCAATGTCGTGGTCTCGACCGTCGGGCTGGCTCCGGCCATCCGCAAACTGGCCGACGAGGGATTGTCCGTCACGCTCGCGGTCTCGCTGCACACGCCCGACGACGAACTGCGCGACACCCTGGTCCCGGTCAACAATCGCTGGCCGGTCGCCGAAGTGCTGGACGCGGCCCGCTACTACGCCGACAAGACCGGCCGCCGCGTCTCGGTCGAATACGCGCTCATCCGCGACATCAACGACCACCCATGGCGCGCGGACATGCTCGGCGAGAAGCTGCACAAGGCGCTCGGCTCACGGGTGCACGTCAACGTCATCCCGCTCAACCCGACCCCCGGGTCCAAGTGGGACGCCAGCCCCAAGCCGGTCGAGCAGGAGTTCGTCCGCCGCGTCAACGCCAAGGGCGTGCCCTGCACCGTCCGCGATACCCGCGGCCAGGAGATCGCGGCCGCCTGCGGACAGTTGGCCGCGGAGAACTGAGCTACCCGGCCGGCGTGACCCCGGCTGTCGCAGCTCGCTGACGGTCGACGGATGCCCTACCCGCGGTTCTTCGCCGGACGGTTGGTCGCGGCGCGACGTTCGGCTTCCTTCGTCTTGATGCGCTCGTTCTCCGCGCGGACCGCGGCGTAGTTCTCCCGCTCGCGCACGAGCCACTCCGGCGGGTCGGCGAGCAGAGCATCGATCTCGTCGACGGTGAGGTGGTCGGAGACCCCGGCACGGGTCAGGCCGGTGTTGGAGACGCCGAGCTTGCGCGCCACCACATCGCGCGGGAACGGACCGGTGCGGCGCAGCTCGACGAGCCATTCGGGGGGATCGTTGCGCAGCGCGTCGAGCTGGGTGCGGGAGATCGGCGCGTTGCGGAACTCCTCGGGTGCGGCCGGAAGGTAGATGCCGAGCTTGTTCGCCGCCGTCAACGGCTTCATCATCTGCGATTTCTGGTCCGGGCTCACCGGCCCAGCTTACTGGGCGGCGCGGCGGGGCCCGACCGTGCGGTGGCATACGCTTCCACGAATGAGCCGGTTGGAGTCGATCGATGTCGTGCGCCTGCGCTGGTTCGTCGCGGTCGCGCAGGAGTTGCACTTCGCGCGCGCGGCGAAGTCGCTGCACATCTCGCGGCAGAAGCTCAGCCATACCGTCATCGACTTGGAGAACGAGCTCGGCACAAAGCTGTTCGTGCCGGGCGCGCAGCCGACCCAGCTCACCGATGACGGGCGGGAGCTGCTCGAGCAGGCGCGCGAGATCCTCGCGCGGGCCGAATCGGCGGCGCGGCGGGACGAGCCCGAGGTTCCGGCCGCCCTGCGGGTGGGTTTCGTGCCGGGCGTCACGGTGTCCAAGTGGACCCGGATCTGGGCCGAGCGGTTCCCGGACGTCCCGCTCGAGGTGAGCGCGCTGGCGCAGGCGGATCAGGAAGCGGCTTTGCGCACCGGCCGGGTGGACATGTGCTTCGTCCGGCTCCCGATCGACCGCGAAGGCCTGAGCGCGATCCCGCTCTACCGGGAGGTTCCGGTCGTCGTGGTGCAGAAGGAACACCCGCTGTCGGTGTTCGACGAGGTGCGCATGGCCGACCTGGCCGACGAGCGGCTCCAGGACGCCTCGGACGTCGACGCGGTGGGCGGCGCACTGGAACTGGTCGCCGCGGCCGGTGGCGCGGCGATCGTGCCGCACTCGCTCGCTCGCCTGCATCATCGTCGCGACCTGGTCTACCGTCCGATGCTCGACGTTCCCGACACCGAGGTCGCGCTGGCCTGGCCCGCCGACCGCACCACCGATCTGGTCGAGGAGTTCGTCGGGGTGGTCCGTGGCCGCTCCGCGCGCAGCTCCCGCGGCCAGGCCCGAGCCGAGCAGAACGAGCCGCGGAAGAAGCCGGCGGCCAAGAAGACCGGAGGGCGTCCGGCCCCGGCCAAGAAGCCCACCCGGCGTCGCGGACGGTAGCCCGGCCGTCCGGCGGCGGCGCGAACCGGCCCGGGTCCGCGCCGCCCGGCGATCAGCCCTTGCAGACTCGGTTCAGTTCGTCGGTCGCGGCGTCCATGCTCGTGACCTTCTCGTCGGTGAGGGCGCGGGCATAGCCGGCGATGGCGTCCTTCTCCGCGCCCTCGGCCGGGATGGCCGAGAGCTTGGCGGCCAGCGACTGCTGCACGGTCGGGTCCAGATTGCCGCCCGACTCGTCGATGGCGGCGTTGATCGCGTCGACGGCAGCGCCGCACGCCGGTGACTGGGCATGCGCGGGCGCGGCGGGCGACAACAGCAGCGAGCCGAACGCGCTCGCGGCGAGCAGGGCGGCCGAACAGGTCTTGATCATTGCGTCCTAAGTGGTCGTCGGAACAGAAACCGAGGTCCGCGACCCGGCTGGGACGCGGACCTCGGACGCACACGGTACCGGGCCATGGGCCGCGGTACAGGACGAATGAACTTGTGCGAGAAGGATTTCCGGCTAGCGCGGCTTGCGCTGGAGCACCGAGTCGCGGATCAGGATGCCCGCGATCAGGACGGCGAAGCCGACGAGGAAGATGTCCTCGACCTTGCCCTTGTGGTTGCCGACCAGCATGGCGAGCAGGATCAGCGCGACGATCCAGCCCGCGATCCGGAAGGTACGACGCGACTCGCCGCTCCAGCCCCAGGCCGCGGAGGGAACTTCGGCGGGATCGACGCGAGTGACGACGCGCTCGGTTTCGACGTGTTCGAGTTCCGTGGCGGCCACGATCGCTCCTTAGCTGTTACTTGTACCGCGATTCCGGTACGCCCTCGATGAGCTGCTGCCGCATATCGTGACATACGACGGTGCGTCGTTGTAAGTCGGCCCGCGCCCGTCGAACGCGTTTCGGAGGTAGGACACAATGAAGACGTGTCCGACATCGTGAGAGTCCTGCTGCTGGGCAGCACCGGATCCATTGGCACTCAAGCGCTCGAGGTGATCGCCGCCAATCCCGACCGCTTCGAAGTGGTCGGACTCGCCGCGCGCGGCGGCAACACCGAGCTGCTCGCCGCCCAGATGGCCGCCACGGGCACCCGCAATGTGGCCGTCGCCGATCCGGCCGCGGCCCAGCGGTTGGACCTGCCGCTCGGCGGTCCGGGAGCGGTGACCGAGCTGGTGCGCCGCACCGAGGCGGACGTGGTGCTCAACGCCCTGGTCGGCTCGCTCGGGCTGGAGCCGACCCTGGCGACTCTCCAGTCCGGCACGCGCCTGGCCCTGGCCAACAAGGAGTCGCTGGTCGCCGGCGGCTCCCTGGTCACCCGTGCCGCCGCTCCCGGCCAGATCGTCCCGGTGGACTCGGAACATTCCGCGCTGGCGCAATGCCTGCGCGGCGGCCGTGCCGACGAGGTCGAGCGGCTGGTGCTGACCGCCTCCGGCGGCCCGTTCCGCGGCTGGACCGCCGAGATGCTGGAGTCGGTCGAGCCGGCCGAGGCCAAGGCGCATCCCACCTGGTCGATGGGTTTGATGAACACCCTGAACTCGGCCTCGCTGGTGAACAAGGGACTCGAGCTGATCGAGACGCACCTGCTGTTCGGAGTGCCCTACGACCGCATCGACGTCACCGTGCACCCGCAATCGATCGTGCACTCGATGGTCACCTTCACCGACGGCTCCACGCTCGCCCAGGCCAGTCCGCCGGACATGAAACTGCCGATCGCCCTGGCGCTCGGGTGGCCGGACCGGGTGCCGGGCGCCGCCGCGGCCTGCGATTTCGGCACCGCGTCCACCTGGACGTTCGAACCGGTCGACAACGACGTCTTCCCCGCGGTGGAGCTGGCGCGTGCCGCGGGTGAGGCCGGTGGCAGCGTGACCGCGGTCTACAACGCCGCGAACGAAGTCGCGGTGCAGGCTTTCCTGGACGGCGCCATCCGTTTCCCGCAGATCGTCGGCACGGTGGCCGCCGCCGTGGAGGCCGCGCGGCAGTGGCGCGCGGAGCCCGATTCGCTCGACGAAGTCCTCGCCGCGGACGCCTGGGCGCGGGAGTTCGCCGCTGCTCGGGTGCGCGGCTGAGGCTTCGACGGCGGATCGGACGCGCGGAGCGACGGCGTCCTGGCACACTGAACACACCGGGCAGGACTTTGTCCCATTAGGGTGGTGGGAGTGCTCGCGGCCAGGAGCGGACGCGTGCGTGCGGGATATTCGAGCTGCGCATACGCAGGAGGGCTGTAGAGCAAATGGTGTTCGCGTTGGGATTCGTGCTGTTCGCGCTGGGCATCACGGTGTCGATCGCGCTGCACGAATGTGGGCACATGTGGACCGCCCAGGCGACCGGCATGAAGGTGCGACGGTATTTCATCGGATTCGGGCCGAAGATCTTCTCGTTCCGCCGCGGTGAGACCGAATACGGCCTCAAGGCGCTTCCGCTCGGCGGTTTCTGCGACATCGCCGGCATGACGGCGCTCGACGAGCTGCGCCCGGAAGAACTCGACCGCGCCATGTACCGCCAGGCCACCTGGAAGCGGCTGGTGGTGATGTCCGGCGGCATCGCGATGAACTTCGTGCTCGGCTTCATCCTGATCGTGCTGCTCGCCGTCGGCTGGGGGTTGCCGAACTTGAAGGAACCGCCCGCGACCGCGCTGGGGGTCATGAGCTGCGTGCCGCAAGGCAAGCCCGACGGCTCCAGCGAGCCGTGCACCGGCACGGGCCCGGCGCAGCGCGCCGGATTGCAGCGCGGCGACATCGTCAAAGAGGTCAACGGCGTCAAGGTGGACACTTGGCGGCAGTTCCAGGCCGAAACCCAGAAGCAGACCGGCCCGTTCACCTACGTGATCGAACGCGACGGCCGCACCCTCACCATTCCGGTGACTCCGGAACGCGTCGTCCGGTATCCCGAGGGCGGCGGCGAGGGCCGCGTGGTCGGCGCCATCGGTGTGGCGCCGGAGCGCTACGACCCCGTGCGATACGACCTGCTCGGCGCCGTTCCCGCAGCCGCAGGGTTCACCGGCGACATGTTCCTGCGCACGGTCGACTCGCTGACGCAGATGCCGGCGAAGGTATCCGCGCTGTGGGACGCGGTGACCGGAGGCGAGCGGGATCCGGAGACCCCGGTCAGCGTGTACGGCGCCAGCAAGATCGGCGGCGAGACCGCCGAGCGCGGCCTGTGGAACGTCTTCATCCTGGTGCTGGCCAGCCTGAACTTCTTCCTCGGCATCTTCAACCTGCTGCCGCTGCTCCCCCTGGACGGTGGGCACATCGCGGTGGTGATCTACGAGAAGATCCGCAACACCATCCGCGGCTGGAAGGGGCTCGCACCGGGTGCGCCGGTGAACTACCTGAAGCTGCTGCCTGCGACCTATGTCGTCGTGGTGATCGGCGGTGCGTACATGCTGCTCACCCTGGCCGCCGACATCGTCAACCCCATCAAGCTGTTCTGACCGGGGCCCGGATGGGGTGGTGTGACCGGCGACGTACGGTGGGCTTCGCGCGCCACGGCTAGACTCGGCACCGAACCGGCCGGACACGACGAAAGTAGGCAGCCGAAGGTGACCAGCACAATCGGATTGGGGATGCCGACCGCCCCCGCGGCAGTGCTCGCTCCACGGCGTAAGACCCGCCAGCTGATGGTGGGCAATGTCGGGGTTGGCAGCGACCACCCGATCTCGGTGCAGTCCATGACCACGACCAAGACGCACGACGTGAACGCCACCCTGCAGCAGATCGCGGAGCTCACCGCGTCGGGGTGCGACATCGTGCGGGTGGCCTGCCCGCGTCAGGAGGACGCGGACGCGCTGGCCACGATCGCCGCGAAATCCCAGATCCCGGTGATCGCCGACATCCACTTCCAGCCCCGCTACATCTTCGCCGCGATCGACGCCGGATGCGCCGCGGTGCGGGTCAACCCCGGCAACATCAAGGAGTTCGACGGCCGGGTCAAGGAGGTCGCCAAGGCCGCGGGCGCGGCGGGCATCCCGATCCGCATCGGCGTGAACGCCGGTTCGCTGGACAAGCGGATGCTGGAGAAGTACGGCAAGGCCACGCCGGAGGCGCTGGTGGAGTCGGCGCTGTGGGAGGCGAGCCTGTTCGAGGAGCACGGGTTCGGCGACATCAAGATCTCGGTCAAGCACAACGACCCGGTGGTCATGGTGGAGGCATACCGTCAGCTGGCCGCGCAGTGCGACTACCCGCTGCACCTCGGCGTCACCGAGGCGGGCCCGGCGTTCCAGGGCACGATCAAGTCGGCGGTCGCCTTCGGCGCGCTGCTGTCGGAGGGTATCGGCGACACGATCCGCGTGTCGCTGTCCGCACCGCCCGCCGAAGAGGTCAAGGTCGGCGGGCAGATCCTGCAATCGCTGAACCTGCGCCCCCGCAAGCTGGAGATCGTGTCGTGCCCGTCCTGCGGGCGCGCCCAGGTCGACGTGTACACGCTGGCCAACGAGGTGACCGCGGGCCTGGAGGGCATGGCGGTGCCGCTGCGGGTGGCCGTGATGGGCTGTGTCGTGAACGGCCCCGGCGAGGCGCGCGAGGCGGACCTGGGTGTGGCCTCCGGCAACGGCAAGGGCCAGATCTTCGTCAAGGGCGAGGTCATCAAGACCGTCCCGGAGGCGCAGATCGTCGAGACGCTCATCGAAGAGGCGATGCGCATCGCCGAGGAGATGGGCGAGGACGCAGGCACCGGCGAACCGGTCGTCACCGTCCGCTGAGGACGCGCCTACCAGCGCTTTCGGCATAGCCGTACCGCATCGCGCCGGTTCGTGGCAGGCTGTCACCGTGCGGAGTCTGCTGGAGCCGGCGCGTCGGGCCAAATACGCCCCTGCGCGGCAGCTCGCTAATCGGGATCTTGCTCAGGTGCTGCGTGTGCTGGATGCCGATCCGGTGGCCTCATGCATGGTCGCGGCCCGCTTGCAGGAGTTCGGCCTGGACAACCGGTGCGGCCAAGGGGAGCTGTGGAGCAGGGGCGGCCCGGCGGAGTCGCTGTGTTTCTCGGGGGCGAACCTGGTGCCGTTGCTGGGGGATCGTGACGCGTTGCGCGCTTTCGCCGATCGCGCCGTCCGCTGGCCCCGGGTCTGTTCCTCGGTGGTGGGGCGCAGGGAACTGACGTTGCCGCTGTGGGAGATGCTGGCCGGTCATTGGGGTCCGGAGCGCGAGTTGCGCGGGGAACAGCCGCTGCTGGCGCTGGCCCAGCCGCCGCTGGCCACGCCGGACGCGGAGGTCCGCCGGGTGCGTCGCGACGAACTCGACCGCTACCTCTCGGCCGCGATCGCCATGTTCATCGAGGAGGTCGGCGTCGATCCGCGCGCGGGGGACGGCGGCCGCGGCTACCGCCGCCGCATCCAGAGCTTGATCGAATCCGGCCGTGCCTGGGCTCGTTTCGAGGACGGGGAAGTGGTCTTCAAAGCTGAGGTCGGTTCGCTGTCGCGGCGCACAGGTCAGATCCAAGGCGTCTGGGTGCACCCGGAGCACCGGGGGAGGGGATACGGCACCGCGGGCACCGCGGCTGTCGCGAACGCCGTGATCGCCTCGGGCCGCACGGCGAGCCTGTATGTGAACGACTACAACGCGATCGCTCGCCGCGCCTACAGCCGGGTCGGATTCCGGCAGATCGCGACCTTCGCCACCGTCTTGGTCGACTGAGCGCGGCCGTCCGCGCGGCGAATCCCGGAGTGCCGCAGGCGTTTGCCCGGCAGTGACTACTACCATCGGTCCCGATGTGGACTCGGATGCTCCTCTCGCTCGCCGTCGCGGCCGTCACGGTGGCCGCCGCCGGTTGTGCGAGCAAGCCGCAGGGGCCGGTCCCCGTCGCGGACGCGTTCGTCAAAGCGTTCGCCGAGCACCGGGTGAGCGCCGCCGCCGACCTCACGAACCTGCCCGAGAAGGCGAGCAGCGCCCTGCGTTCCGCGTGGGATCAGCTCCAGGCCGAACAGCTCACGGCGCGCACCGGCGCGGCGCGCGTGACCGGTGACACCGCCACCGTCGACTACACCTACGAGTGGCGGCTGCCCAAGAACCGGACCTGGAAGTACTCGGGCCAACTGCAGATGGGCCGCAGCAACGGGCGCTGGATGGTCCGCTGGACCTCCTCCGACATCCATCCCAAACTCGGCGACACCCAGACCATGGCGTTGCGATCCGATCCACCGCCGCGGGCGCGGGTGAACGAGCAGTCCGGCAGCGACGTCATGGTGCCGGGCAAGGTGTCCAGGGTCGCGTTCGTCGCGGCCGACGCCGCCGATCCGAAAAGCGTGGCCACCGCCCTGTCCGCCGCGCTGTACCGCTTCGACAAGTCGCTGACGCCCCAGTCGATCCTGGACGCGGCCGAGGCCGCGCACGGTCCCTACACGGTCGCGCTGCTCAACGACCTCGAATCCGCCGAGGTGACCACCGATCTGATCGGTCTGCCCGGCGTCACACTGACGCAGCAATGGGATCTGGTCGCCACCGATCGGGAGTTCGCGCCCGACCTGCTGGCCCAGGTGCGCAAGACGGTGATCGCGGAAGTGGACGGCAAGGCCGGGTGGAGCGTGGTCACTCTGAACGCCAACGGCGCCGACACCGACGTCCTGATGGAGGTGCCCTCGCAGCCGGCGCCGTCGTTCTCGCTCAGCATCGACCGCACTGTGCAGAACGCCGCCCAGCGCGCCGTGCAGCCGCGTGCCGAGCAGACCATGATGGTGGTGCTGCGCCCGTCCACCGGTGCGATTCTGGCCGTCGCGCAGAACAAGGCCGCCGATCGGGACGGCCCACTCGCCACGATCGGCCAGTATCCGCCCGGCTCGGTGTTCAAGACGGTGACCGCCGCCGCGGCCATGTCGAACGGCCTCGCGACCCCGGACACGGTGCTGCCGTGCCCGAGCCGGATCGTGATCGGGGAGCGAACGATCCCCAACTACAACCTGTTCACCGTCGGCAATGTGCCGATGTCCACGGCCTACGAGCGGTCCTGCAACACTTCGTTCGCCAAACTCGCCAGTGCACTGCCCGGTCCCGCGTTGCGCGAGGCCGCCGCGAAGCTCGGTGTCGGGCCCACCTATTCGGTGGTGGGGCTGCCGACGACTTCCGGCTCGGTGCCCGCCTCCGACGACCTGATCCAGCGCACCGAGGACGGGATCGGCCAGGGCAAAGTGGTGGTCAGCCCGTTCGGCATGGCGCTCATGGCGGCGACCATCGCGCACGGCTCGGCGCCCGTGCCGTACCTGATCGCCGGGCGGCCCACCCGGATCGATGGCGACCGCCCGGCGCCGGCCCCCGATGTCATCGAGGGACTGCGCACCATGATGCGCCAGGTGGTGGTCGGCGGTACAGCCGAGCGGATCGCCGATCAGGGCGAGGTCTACGGCAAGACCGGCGAAGCCGAAGTGGACGGCGGATCGCACTCCTGGTTCGTCGGCTTCCGAGGCGATCTCGCCTTCGCGACGCTCCTGGTCAAGGGCGGCAGCTCCGACAACGCCGTCGCGGTGACCCGCGACATGCTGGCGGCGCTGCCACCCGAGTACTGAGGCGTGGTCGCCGCACCGTCAGTCACCGACCGACGGCCCGATCAGCAGATGCTCCAGACTGACCGTGTGATCGGAGTACTCGTCGACGCCGATGACAGCGACGAAGTCGCGATCGCCGGCACGCTGTTGCAACGCGCCCCACGCGTGGGCGAGGTACCACCCCGCTCCAGCGGTGCCACGTGGACCCAAACCGCCGCAGTACATCCAATAGCGGCCGGGATGTCGCTGCGGACTGGGACGCACGCGGGCGACGACGCCGATATTGCGGTCGTCGCCGGAGTCGTACCCGCTTCCGTCCGACAGCCATAGCCGCACGGCAGGGGAGCCGTCGGCGGTGCCTTCCCGCAGGGTGAACAGCGGACGCTGCGCCGTGTCCAGATACAGCTGCAAGCAATCGTTGCCGATGAGCCCGAAGCTGATGTACGGGCGGTCGCGGTGTGCGCGGATATCGCGGTCGCTGCGAACGTCGATCGGAATGCTGGTGTGTCGCTGCAGGAAGGACAGCACATACAGCAATCCGCGAAGATCGTTCTCCGCCACCACCGACGGGACGTCGGCATTCCGGTTGCCGAGCGCGCCTTGCTTCTGGAACACCCGCTGTCGGCTGATCCCGGCCGCTCGGAGCGCTTCCACCGACGACTGCGCCAGTTCGAACGCCGGGTAGACCAGCGTCGTTCCGTCGGTGGTCGCCTCCGCCCCGAGGAATGCCTCCAGCGAGGCGTCGACGCCGACGAACCCCATCTCCTGCGAACGGTCGACGGGTATGGAATTGGCCATTTGAAACAGTCCCTCGACGGTCCAGCCCGGGAACATCCGTTCCAGCACCCGGCAGTGATAGTCGCGCGGCAGTCCGATCATGCGCCCGGACAACCACTGGTAGTACTGCGCCTTCGCCGGCCCGTGCCCAGGCGGGATGGGCGGATCGAGCCGCGCCGCGCACCGGTCGTACGCGGCCAGAAAATCGTGATGACTTTTGAGATGCCGCTCCGCCAGCAGCATCTTGAGTACGGTCGCCAACGAAACCCCCTTACCCCTGCAGCCTCCGTCAACGGTGACGGAGACTCGTGTCGTATTCGCTCAACCGCGACGAAACTGGGCCGCCGGCAAGAGCGTGCCGACGGCCCAGCCGCTTCAGCCGTCAGATGTAGGTGAACGCAAGGCCATTACTGGTTCCTCCTGCTGTGGTGACGGTGAGTTGTACGGTGCCCGTGCCGGGGGGCGTCACCGCCGTGATCTGCAGTGCCGAGTCGACGGTGAACGACGCCGCCGGTGTGCCGCCGAAGTCCACCGAAGTGGCTCCGAGCAGGTTCGTTCCGGCGATGACGACCGTGGTTCCGCCCGCGATCGGCCCGACGTTCGGCAGCGCCGTGACCAACGTGGGAACCCCGAGGTAGGTGTAGGCGACGCCGTTGCTGGTTCCTCCTGCGGTGGTGGCGGTGACCTGCACGGTGCCGGTCCCGGCAGGTGCGACAGCGGTGATCTGGGTATCGGAGTTGACGGTGAACGAGGTCGCCGGTGTGCCGCCGAAATCGACCGCGGTGGCGGTGGACAGCCCCGTCCCGGTCAGGACGACGATCGTCCCACCGGCTTCCAATCCCACATTCGGCAGCACCGTGGTGAGGGTGGGGAGCGGAATGTAGGTGTAGGCGACGGCGTTGCTGGTTCCGCCTGGTGTGGTGGCGGTGACCGACACAGTTCCGGTTCCGGCGGGTGCGACGGCGGTGATCTGGGTGGCGGAGTTGACGGTGAACGACGTCGCCGGGGTGGCGCCGAAGTCGACCGCTGTGGTGCCGGTCAGCCCCGTCCCGGTGAGAACGACGATCGTTCCGCCCGCCTCCACGCCCACATTCGGGACAGCAGCCGTCAGCGTGGGAACCGCGATGTAGGTGTAGGTGAGGCCGTTGCTGGTTCCGCCGGATGTGGTGGCGGTGACCTGCACTGTACCGGTTCCGGCGGGTGCGACGGCGGTGATCTGGGTATCGGAGTCGACCGTGAACGAGGTCGCCGGTGTGCCACCGAAAGTGACCGCGGTAGTGCCGGTCAATCCGGTTCCCGTGAGGACGACCGTCGTTCCGCCCGACGCGGATCCGGCATTCGGGACCGCCGTGATGAGGGCGGGCACCGGAATGTAGGTGTAGGCCACGCCGTTGCTGGTTCCGCCCGCTGTGGTGACGGTGACCGACACCGTTCCCGTTCCGGCGGGTGCGACGGCGGTGATCTGGGTATCGGAGTTCACGGTGAACGAGGTCGCCGGTGTGCCACCGAAAGCGACCGCGGTAGCCGTCGACAATCCGGTGCCGGTGATGACGACCGTCGTCCCGCCCGCTGCCACACCCGCGTTCGGGGCCAGCGCGGTGAGCGTGGGAACCGCGATGTAGGTGTAAGCGAGGGCGTTGCTGGTTCCGCCCGGTGTGGTGACGGTGACCGATACTGTCCCGGTTCCCGCCGGTGCGACGGCGGTGATCTGGGTGGCGGAATTGACGGTGAACGACGTGGCCGGTGTGCCACCGAAAGTGACCGCCGTGGCTCCCGACAGGTTCGTTCCGGTGATCACCACCGTTGTTCCGCCGGCCACCGGACCGACATTCGGCACCACTGCGGTGAGCGTGGGAACCGAAACGTAGGTGTAAGCGAGGGCATTGCTCGTTCCACCCGGCGTGGTGACGGTGACCGACACCGTTCCCGTTCCGGCGGGTGCGACGGCGGTGATCTGGGTGGCGGAGTTGACGGTGAACGACGTCGCCGGGGTAGCGCCGAAGTTGACCGCTGTGGCTCCGTTCAGCCCGGTTCCGGTGATGACGACCGTTGTCCCGCCCGACACCGGACCCACGTTCGGGACCAGCGCGGTGAGCGTGGGAACCGCGATGTAGGTGTAAGCGAGGGCGTTGCTGGTTCCGCCCGCTGTGGTGACGGTGACCGATACCGTTCCGGTCCCCGCGGGTGCGACGGCGGTGATCTGGGTGGCGGAGTTGACCGTGAACGAAGCCGCCGGTGTGCCACCGAAAGTGACCGCCGTGGCTCCGGACAGGTTGGTTCCGGTGAGGATGACCGTCGTTCCGCCCGCGGCCGGCCCGGAGTTCGGAACCAGCGCGGTCAGGGTGGGAGCCGCGACGTAGGTGTAAGCGAGGGCGTTGCTGGTTCCGCCCGGCGTGGTGACGGTGACCGACACTGTGCCCGTTCCGGCGGGTGCGACGGCGGTGATCTGGGTGGCGGAGTTGACGGTGAACGAGGTCGCCGGTGTGCCACCGAAGTTCACCGCGGTGGCTCCGGTCAGGTTCGTGCCTGTGAGCACGACCGTCGTCCCACCGGTCACCGGCCCGGAGCTGGGCGCGATGCTCGTCAGAGCGGGCACCGCGGCGTAGGTGTAGGCGACGCCGTTGCTTGTTCCACCCGAGCCGGTGACGGTGACTTGCACCGTTCCGGTCCCCGCGGGCGCGACGGCCGTGATCTGGGTCGGGGAATTGATCGTGAACACCGTCGCGGTGCTTCCGAACCGCACCGTCAGCGGGCCGGTGAACCCGGTGCCGGTGATGACGACGTTGTTGCCGCCCGAGGTGGGGCCTGAGGTCGGCGAGATCGACGTGATCGTGGGGACCACGACATAGATGTAAGGGACCGCGCCGCTGGTGCCGCCGGGACCGGTCACGGTGACCGGGACGATCCCTGTTCCGGCCGGAGTGACGGCCGTGATCTGCGTGTCGGAGACGACCGTGAACGAAGACGCGGGCGTGCTGCCGAAAGTGACCGCCGTAGCGCCGGTGAAGCCGGATCCGTTCAGCGTGACGGTCGTTCCGCCCGCCGTGGAGCCCTGATTGGGCGTGATGCTGTTCAACGCTGGAACCGCGACGTAGGTGTAGGCGACCCCGTTGCTGGTTCCGCTCGAGTTGGAGACGGTGACCTGTACGGTGCCGACCGACCCGGCGGGTGCGACGGCGGTGATCTGGGTCGCGGAGTCGAGCGTGAACGTGGTTGCGGTACTGCCGAATCGTACGGTGGTCGGGCCGCCGAATCCGGTGCCCGTGATCGTGACGCTCGTACCGCCGGTGGTCGGTCCCGATGTCGGGGACAGAGAGGTGATGGTAGGCATGACGCTGCCTCCTTGTTGCCGTGGTGATTGTTCCTCTGTACCGGGGGGCGCCCGACTGTCCAGTGGCCCGGCTAGTTCCCATCGAACTCCGAGTTCACGGGCCTGGCAACGAGTCTGGAATCCGTTTTGGTCCGTTTTCGGATCGGTGGCGGCGTGGATACTTGCGAAGTGAACGACTTGGCAAGCGTTGCGGCAGCAGTCTTTTCGGCGGCGCCGAAACGCCGCCGATTATTTGCCGATTCGAAGCGGTCGGCCGGAGACCGGAAGACCGCGAACATTCGGCGACCACCTGGTAACGCCCCGCGTGTTCCGATCGTCGAGTTCCTGTCCGGATCAAAGGAACAGTTCGGGCGGATCGTCGAATTCGATGCCCGCTTGTCGCGCTCGGGACACCATTTTCCGATCCCATTCCCGGTGCACCCGCAGTGCCATCCGGAACTCGCCCATCTGCTGGGACATCTGCTGCGTTTGCGAAATGGCGAGGTCGCTCAATACTTTCGCGGCATCGGCCTTCGTCTTGGTCATATGGGCGTCGACGTCGCCGCGTTTGAACCACGCCGTCACCGCCGCCGACAGAGCCGACGAGCCGGCGATGAGCACGAGCGCCGCGAAGATCGGCGACTGCTGGACCAGATTCATGACGCCTCCCTCAGCTTCACGGCACGCAGTATCCGGACGTCTTGCAGAACCTGTCGGCGTTTCCACAGGAACGCCAGACCCAACGCCATCGGCAGCGGCCCGCCGAGAACGGTGGGCGGACCGAAGGTTCCGTGCTGCAGCTGCAACAGCAGCAGTTGCGCACCGAAGGCGACCAGGGACCAGCCGAGCGCGCCCAGACCGACCTGCTCGATCAGATAACCCCAGACCCGCCGGGCGAACAGACCGACCAGTGTCGTTGCGCAGCCGATCAGCATGAGGACGAGCCACAGGGTGCGGAATCCCGGCGGCATGGCGGCGAACACCGAATCGGGCGGCGGCCCATAGACGCACTGCAACAGCATCGAGGCACCGAAGACGGCGCACAGCACCACCTCGAAGGGGTCGTGGCGGGTCTTCTCCTTCCTGGCTTTCATGCTGGTTCACCGCTGTCCGGTGGCGCCGGGCTGACCCGGTGGCGTGCCGACTCGACCGCGGGCAGACCCAGCGCCGCCGCGACGAGGGCGAGGACGAACCCGGAGAGGTCGGACGAGACAACGCCCTTGGTGACCCCGTACCCGATCAGCGCGACCAGCAGTGGATACAGCAAGGCGCGGACGGGCTCGCTGTGCAGGATCGCGATCACTTTGTTCATCGTTTCTTCCCTTTCTCTCTTGACGGCAGCAACGGCGCCGCCGACCGTTTCTCGAGCCCGGTGACCGGAAATCGGATGTACCCAGTTGCCGGGGTCTGCTGGGACACGGTCAGGAGTTCTGACCGCGTCGGTGTCATGGCGTCCCACCCCCGACCGGGGGACTAGTTGAACCCGTGTGTGGTGGAGGACGGTTCGTGGTGGGCTGTTTCCGCCCGCACCCCGGCGGCGCCGTCCCGTCGAACGCCGGTTGTCACCGTGGCAAGAGGATCCCGCGCGCGCCGTCTCGAGGACGGGGGGAGGAAGGTAGGCATGGCGCTGCCTCTCTGTTTGCTGGTTCCTCCGAAGCGGGGGTGCGCGAAGCTGGTGCCGGATCGGTTAACTCCGTTATGCCGCAGGAAAGGCGCGTCGGCAATGTGTCGGGTGATCCGTTTTTGTCCGTTTTCCGGATTGTTGCCACGTGTTGACCAGGCCGCGTGCCGCACCGGGTGCGCGTCGTGCGGCCTTGCCGCGGAGTTGTTCTCGCCGGGTCCGGCGGAGCGGGGCTGTCGTCCTCGCTGTCCACCGTCCGCTCGGTGGACGGAATTCGCACGCGCGCAGTGCCAGTCGGTGTCGGCCCCTGCTCGTCAGGGGAGGCCCACTCGCCGGTGTGCAGGAAGGTCCGGCCCCTCGGCGCGGAACGGTCTATTGGATCGGGCCGCGAGAGTGCCGGATGCTCGGCCCGGCAACGCGAACGGACCGCCGCCGGAATCCCGGCGACGGTCCGTGAGCTGTCCGGATCAGACGTAGGTGTAGGTGACTCCGTTGCTGGTGCCACCCGAGCCGGTGACGGTGACCTGCACGGCTCCGGCCGCACCGCCGGGAGCGACGGCGGTGATCTGTATCGCGGAGTCGATGGTGAAGGTCGTCGCGGTGCTGCCGAACCGCACGGTCAGCGGGCCGGTGAACCCGGAGCCGGAGATCGTGACATTGTTACCGCCCGACGTGGGACCCGAAGCGGGAGTGATCGCCGTGATGGTGGGCACCACGACATAGATGAAGGTGACGCTGTTGCTGGTGCCGCCAGGAGCGGTGACGGTGACCGTCACGATTCCCGTCCCGGCCGGGACGACGGCCGTGATCTGCGTGTCCGAGTCGACGGTGAACGAAGTCGCCGGTGTGGTACCGAAAGTGACCGCGGTGGCGCCCGTCAGTCCCGATCCGGTGAGCGTGACCGTCGTTCCGGCGGACCCTTGGCCGGGAGCGATGGAGTTCAGGGCCGGGACGGCGAGATAGGTGTAGGTGGCCCCGTTGCTGGTTCCGCTCGAGTCGCTGACCGTCACCTGCACCGGGCCGGCCGACCCCGCGGGAGCGATGGCCGTGATCTGTATCGCGGAGTCGATAGTGAAGGTCGTTGCGGTAGAACCGAATCGCACGGTCAGCGGGCCGGTGAAGCCCGTGCCCGCGATCGTGACGCTGGTGCCTCCCGTGGTGGGGCCAGAGGTCGGGGTGATTGAAGTGATGGTGGGCACGGCAATGCCTCCTGGTTCCGTGGAGATTGTTCTCAGCACCGGGGGGAGGGCGCCCCGACTCACTCAGTGGCCCGGCACTTTCCATTAGCGCCCGGCGCCGCCACT
The DNA here is from genome assembly GCF_001612785.1 of Nocardia beijingensis NBRC 16342. Taxonomy (GTDB): domain Bacteria; phylum Actinomycetota; class Actinomycetes; order Mycobacteriales; family Mycobacteriaceae; genus Nocardia; species Nocardia beijingensis. The sequence goes on along the minus strand of NZ_BDBC01000053.1, from coordinate 54,281 downwards.
TCGGCAATGCTCCAGCCACTCCGTTTTTGTCCGTTTTCTCGTCCGTGCCCTGGGCTCGGCGCGCTCGCATGAATCACCGCTGGGGTCAGACAGCCTCGGCCGCCGCAGGAAGGATGCGGGCAGCAACGCCGCCACCTCATCCGGTCCTTCGAGCGGGCCGCAGTGCCCCGTCTCGAGTTCCACCAACCGTGGCAGCTACTCGGCGAGGAGGCGAAGCGGTGCGCCGGTGCGATGCGGTCGGCACGTCCGGCGATCACCAGTGCCGGCGCGGTGAGCGAGCAAGATCGGTGCTGGTCACCATGCACAGCAATATCTCGTCGGAGGTGGTGTTGAGCAGGCCGCCACCGCAGCCTTCACGGCGAGGTCGCCCGGGGCGTTGCCCGCCGGAACATCCCACCCCTTGTGACGGTTCATCGTGACAGGACCCGGTTGCGGTGCCCTTTCCGACGGCGTCACTTGGTCCGGCGGCATCAGGTGAGCGCGGTGGCAGCTCGGGCGACGGCTGGAGGGCGGTATCGTGGACCCGGTCGCGTTGTCCGAGCACGTTGCGTCCGAGGGGGATTCGTTGACCAAGACAACCGGTGGGCAATCGATGTGTGGGGACGACCGGCCTCCGCTGCTCTGCCACCGATGCACGGCTCGGTCGTACCTGTCGACTCGCGGGTAGGAATGGAACCGTGAACGGTCAGCCCCCACTGCTCCCCGCGGGCCCGGGATCGGTGCTCGACGCCCAATCAATCCTGAACGGAACCGTCGACATGCGCACCTACCGGCGCAAGCATCTGGTCATCTACGTGCAACCCCGGCGAGGTCTCGCGTGGGACATGGGCTTGCTGAAGGCCAACCACCAAGCGAGCTTGTCGACGCTGACCTCCTGCATCGAATGGCTGGACATGCACTTCGGCTGGGAACTGGTGAGCGTCTTCACCCGCCAGGTCGACAAGTACTACATCCACCACGCGATGCTGCGGCGCGGAACCCCGAATCGGCAAGTCTGAACCTCACTGCTCCGATCCGGCTGCGATGTTCGGCGACATCTGTCTATCGAAGAAGCGTGCGGTCCTGCGCTCACCGGGTGGCAACGGTTCATTTGGCGGCGATCCAGCGGCCGGTCGGTTTCATCGCGGCAAGGACTAGAGCGATCAGCACGGAATCGGTGATCACCAGCACCTGACCCGCTGTGGTGCGAAGGATCAGCAGGGTCGCGCCGACCAAATAGAGGATCGCCGCAGCCCCGACCAATGCGATCGTCCAGACTATTTCGCCCGACCAATACTCCCGGTTGTCAAGCGCGAAAGTGGCCGCGGAGAAGGTCCCGACCGCGCACATCAATCCGATACCCAGAGTTATGGCAGCCGCGAAGACCGCAGTGGCACCGCTGGGTGGGGGTTCGGGAGGACCGAGCCGCGGCGGCGGCAGCTCGCTGCGGGCTCCGCCGTATTGATACCCCATCGATCGACCCTCCTAGCCTTCAGCTCTTCAAGGCGCGGATCATGTCGATGAGCATCTGCGCGCCGGTCTGAGCACCTTGGTCATCACCGTTCTTGAACTCGAGGGTGCCCTCCCAGCCGTCGACGCTGGCGGCCAATTTGAAGCGTGGACGAGTAGTTGCGGGATCGAGCGGCTCAGGAACGGGCTCGACATATTGCGCGACGACCACGCCGCCGACTGCCAGGGTGCGGACGGGTACACCATCGGGCTTCGAAGGCGTTTCGTCGTCATGCATGCGAAGCATGGAAACGTAGCCGAGGTACTCCCCGCGGGGGGTATCGTAACCGCATCCATTTCCGGTGCCGATTTTATCGGTAATCGGCTTGGTGGCAATAACGCTCACTATCAAGTTCGGTGCATCGTATCGGCTGGCGAAGAATTGTTTGGGGAAGTCGCACAACTCCTGGATTGTGTGGTTGCTCTCTACCGTCGTCCATCGCTCGGGATGGGTTTGTGGTAATAGGCTGCAGGCCGGAAGGAGCAGGGCGAGTGCCGCAATGGACGCTAGTTTCCCCTTGCTCATATCGCCGCCCATCCGGCTCCAGGAGAATTGATATCGAAATCGTTGGAAGCGCTCTGCGGCCAACGATTGTTAAGGAATCCCTTCGGATTCTGTATGGAGTCCGTCATCTTCTTGATGTTGTTCCGTTGGGTGAGTAGAGCATCTACGAGCCTATCTCCATAGGCCACTGTCTTGACAAGTATTTCGCCGAGAGCATCGATCGCATCGGAGATGCCCCACGGGGATTCGAAGATCAAGCTGATCTTGCCCAACGCCGAGGAGAACTTCGCCAGGAATCCGACGATGTCTTGGACGATACTCGAATAGAAATCCCAGGCAGAATCCGAAATCGCGGCGAGGCAGTCGCTGATCTTTTCGCAGGCTGCCTTGGCGGAATCCAGGGCCGTGTCCTGAAGTGCTCGGGTCGTTCCATATCGGATGGCCGCCCCACCTTGCCAGTAGCCGAGTATGCTGCCCCTGGCTACCTCGTTGTTCTGTGCGTCGCCGATCGTAGATTTCAGCTTCAGCCATTCCTCGCCCGCCTGAAGAAAGGCGATCGGGGCGCGCAAACCTTCAATGGCGTCGTGCAGTTTCTCCAGAAGTTCTCGGATCTTGTCCTTGATCCCTTCTTTGTGGTCTTGCATGTAGCCGGTGAAGTCGTCGTTGGTGATAGCGCCGTATGCGGCCCCGACAGCCCCGGTGATCGGGATGAGAAGGAACGGAATTCCGACGGCTGCGCCTTCCAATGACGCCACCGCTATCGCGGCTTTATCGAATGCTTCGTCCACTTTAGCCGGTTGGTTTCGAATCTCCTCGACCTTATCGGCGAACTGGTCGAGCACTGCATTGAGTTCGTCGATACTCTTAGTAGCTCCCATAACTATCCCTCATCGAGTTTGATCAGAACGTGCGCGAAGTTTTCATCCTGTTCTGCATATACTTTCGCGACATGTGCGAGGACGTTTCCGATCGATTGTGTTTCAGTGCGTCCCTCGGTCAGCCTGTCCTGCATATATTGGGCAGCAGCTACCTGGGCGGCCCAAGCCTCCTCGTACAGGGCCCACACGACTTCTTTGTTGCTATCTCGGATTTCCTGTGCCTTCCGCGCGGCATCGTCAAGGTGATCGGATGCGCGTGCCCAGGCATTGGAAGCAGAAACCAGCTGATTGAGATCCACCGAAAAATCGACCATCAGACATTCCTCATCAGGTAATTCTTGTACTCTGCAAGCTCGTATTCGAGTTCACTGTCGGAGTGGCGGGCCCATGGCCCATCTTCATGAAAGGTCGGACGTTGACGGCGTATTTGGTTCGCGCAGTCGATGATATCGTGGGCGATGTACGATGGACTAACGGTTGCCGCCCAGGTCGAATCGATAAAGATGCCACTGATTCGAGAGAAACTCGCGGTCACCGTGACAGAATGCGCTCCGAAATCTGTCCATGGGCCTCGACCGATGAATTCATCATCTCCGCGTAGAACTCGCTCTATCGTCTCGAGCTCCGTGAGTGTCTGTGTGTCCAGCAGTGTGATCAATTGCGCACGGCGAGAGGGGGATCTGCTCAGCGCGGCGAACCTCCCCTCGGCGATGATCGGTGCGTCGTGACGCCAGAGCGCGACGTAGTAGGAGGCCATCGCTGCGGCGGAGAATCCCGGCGGATCCAAGCGAGCGTGCAGATTTCGGTCCGCATCGACGGCGATGGGTAGACGCCCCTCGTCCAGGTCCATCGTGAACAATCCCGCACCGATCAAGCGAATAATATCCGCCTGCTCATTCACTTTCGATCCTCCTCGCATCGGAGGCGTGTGCACCTCTCGGTCCTCACTGCGGCGTCCTCTCGTCGGTGCTGCCGGTCGAACTTCGGCGGTTGTCTGCTCTACTTGGACGTCGCGGGACCGGGTTCGGTTCCCCCGGATTGCTACCAACTTTCGGAGCGGGCGGCCTCGAGGCGTTGGAGGGCTTGGGTGATCCAGGTTGTGAAGTGGGTGGTCAGGTCGGTGGGGGTGGTGGGGCGGATGGTGATGTGGTCGGTGCGGTGTTCGGTGTAGCGGCCGTCGGTGGAGATGTCGTGCCACTGGAGGACTTTGGTGGGTTTGGTGTGGGTGTGCAGGGGGGCGGTGATGAGGACGGCGGTGCCGCCGCCGTCGACGGGGCGGCCGAGGAGGCGTTGGTATTGCTCGCGGGGGGTGTTGCGGGCGTTGTCCTGGAGGTAGGTGTCGCGGCGGGGGACCAGGTCGTCGGGGTGGAAGGTGGCCGGTTTCTCTTTGCCGGGGGTGCAGGCGGGGATGGCGTTGACGAGGCGTGCCGGGAGTTGTTCGGCGGGGAACATGCGCGCGCGGATCGGGCCGTGCTCGTGGTGGTTGCCTGCCTGGCTGAGGACGACGGCGCGGTAGCTGTCGCGGGCGCCGAGGATCCGGTATTCGCGGACGTCGTCGGGACCGGCGCTGTTCTTGTGTTTGCAGGTGCCGCCGAGGATTTCGATCCGGAGTTCGGAGTCGTCCAGGGTGCGGAAGGCCGCGGCGATCTCGTCGAGTTCGTCCGGGGAATAGCGCTGCCATACGGCGGAGCGGTGGGCGGCGAAGTCGTCGCGGAAGGCGAAACGGCTGGTGTAGCGCAATGGGCTGGGGATGCGATCGTGTGCGTCGCCGTACCAGAGAGCGGCGAAGTCGTCCGGGTCCCAGATCCATTCAGCCATGTGAGGTCCAATCCGGCCGCGCCGAAGCGGCCAATGTCCACGCGCACGCCCGCGAGAGACGAAGCGGGCGTGCGCGGAGTCGAGAAGTATGCGGCCGATCAGTCGGGCGTGCCGCCGATGACGCCGCCGGGCAGCGTCCTCGGAGGTTCACCGAGCAACTCGTCGGTGTTCTCCTGGGTGATCAGGTAGTCCGGCGTCTTGTGCTCGGATTCGTCGTCCTTGCCGCCGCCGCGAGCGCCGGGTGCCATCATGCCGGGCATGCCGCTCGTGCCGCGCAGTCCGGAAGTCGCCCTGGCGGCAGCAGTTGGGTTCATCCCTGTGTTCTGCGTTCCCGGTGTGCCCGGGATACTGCGGCCCGGTTGCGGTTGGCTCGTTGTGCTGGGCACACCGGGTATGCCCGGTGTACTGGGGCTGTGCGGAGTCGGGGTGCCCGCCGGAACGGTCTTGGTCGGGTCGGTGGTGGAGGCGGGAGTCGTCGAGGTGGGGTCCACGCCCGCGGGCTTGGTGGTGGTGTCGGACGCGGTCGTGTCGGAAGACTGTTGATCCTGGGTCGACTCGTCGGTGGACTGCTGCTGCTGTTCCTCGGTGCTCGCCTCGTCGGGCTTGCCGTCGCCGTTCTTGTCGCCGGGAACGCCGGAATCGGTGGTGGGACCGTTGTCCGAGTCGTTCGAAGTGGGGCCGCCGCTGTCGTCGCTCTTGTATCCGCCCGGCGGAGGAGCTGGGATGTCCACCGACGCGGTGGGGCCGACCGGAGTGGGCAGCACGGGGATCTTGCCGTCCATCTCGTTGAACGGCTGTACGTAGTATTCGTTCATCGCGACCCGCGCCGACTGCTCTGCCAGGAAGCGTTCGCTCGACAGGTTCCAGCGTCGCGGGTGGAAGATGCGATCCTCGAACGGGATGTTGACGAGGTCGGGGAGTGCCTTCTTGGTATTGGCGATCGCGGTGGCGGCGTCGCGGACTCGACAGTAGAGCTCCTCCAGAGACGTCGTCAGATTCTGCGCATCACTGGTGTATTTGGCGATCGCGTTCTTGGACTGCTCCGCTGCGGGGCCAGACCAGGCTTGAGCAATGGAGGTTTGGATGGAACGGGCGAAGGTCTCCACACCTTGCTCCCACTGCGTGCGGGCTTGCCAGTATCTGTTCGCCTGATTGATCGCGTTCGTGGGATCGAGCGGTTCGAAAGTGCTATTGATCCGGGTGTGCTCCCAGCTGTCGGGGTGCTCGCCGCCGCTCGGGATGCGTTTGCTCTCGTAGCCGCTCATTTGCCTGTTCCGTCCGGGAGGAAGGTCGGCCCGTACGGGAGTTGGACGGGCGGGCGCTCGGGGAGAGTCGTGTTCAGCTTGTTGAACTCAGCCGCGAAGTCGCTGTCAGACTGCATCATTCGATCGCGAACGATCCTGTACGTCTCCTGGATGTCCTCGACGATGCGGTAGTGATCTTCCAAGATCTTGTAGACACTGTTACCATCCGCGGCTCCATTCGCCTTCATCCGGAAGCGGTCTACCACGGTGCTTGCCGACACCATCCCGTCTGCCTTTTCGCCGAGCCCCCATTTCTCCTCCCGTGCGATGTCAGCGACTGTGGTCTGGATATCGCGGATGGATTCCTTGAAAAAGTTGCAATCGCGATCGATGTAGATGAAGTCTTCCGGCTTCATGTCGACCGCTAACTGGCCTTCACGCGCTGCATTGACCATGTTCGCCATCGGCCGAGGCGCATTGTCGTCGCTCACTTCATCCCTCCCGACGAGTTCGAGAAATCTCGCTATGCATTGCTCGGTATCGTTGGCACGATCTTCTCGGCCAGCGTCCGTGCGAGCTGGCACGAATCGATTGATCCGGTCTCCCGATTGGACGCCGGATTGAGCAGGTTGATGTCGAGGCTGCCCCCCTGCATCGCCACGTTGACCGTGCACGCATCCTTGATGTTCGGGCCATCGAATTGACGTGTCGAGATCGCTGCGCGCCCAGCAATTTTGAACTCGGCCGCCTCTGGAAAGTGCTTGTCTCGAGTCATCTCGACAGTGAGGTTCGTCGTGGTGATGGTTGCGAAGTAGCCGTCAGTACGTCCGTATCGGCATCCTCGCCACTTGATCCCTCCATTGGCATCCGAGTTGGCTTCGCTGCGGCGGCGAAGTTTCTCCGAGTCCAAGACGCTCTGGGGGATGTCTTTGCAGGTGTCGAAGCCGGTAGGTGCATCGGTGGCGATGCTCTGTTCAGCTGTCAAACTAGTGATCGGGTTAGTATCTCCGTCGTCCGACGTGTTGCAGCTGGTCAGTACACATATAGCACCGACCGCGAGGACGGCCAGTTGCAGTGAATCCCGCCCTATTGTCATGGCTCCCCTTACGCACCGGTTCATCGTCCGTGGCTCATCGAGGCCGGACCGGCTTCTCCGCCCCCCGTAGCGAATGTCGACGCTACCGGCGGCTTTCCCCGTGTGCAAGCGATCGACAAGCGAGTGGAGGTGCGGGGTTGGTGATTGCCCCGGACGTTGCGCGATGGAGCGTCCGGGGCAGGCGAACGGGGTTGGTCAGCAGCGTGGCGCGTGGAGTCCATCTCTGGTTATGCGGCTGGTGAACGAGTCCCAAACGCTCGACGGGAACACCAGTGCCGGGCCGCCGGGGTTCTTCGAGTCCCGTACACCCACAGAGCCTTCGCGGAGGAACGCTACCTCGACGCAGTCCCTCTCCGCGCTACTGAAGCTGCTCTTGAACCAGGTGGCATCGGATAGGCTGGCGCTCATTCGGCGTACTCCTTGGCGATCTTGCGGATTAGGGCTCGGCTGTTCTCCTGGTCAAGGGCCGATCGCAGAATCTCGGCGTACGCCTGGCGGTATTGCCGAACCTCCTCTGGCTTCTCAAGATACAGGTTGCCGGTAAACCCCTGCATGTAAACGACCGGCGGCTCAGTGAGAGCGGCGGTGGGGTGCACAGGGAAGTCGAGCATCACGAACGAGCCGATGTTGAGCCCGGCGTATGCCTCTGCGGCCAGTGGGACTACCCGCACGGAAATATTCGACTGCTCACCGACTTGCAGCAGGTGCCTGAGCTGGCCTTCCATGACCGAGGGGCCGCCGATCGCCCGGTGCAGTGCGGACTCGTCGATGACCGCTTCGAGGCGCAGCGGGTCGCGGTCCTCAGCCAGGCGTGCCTTTCGCCGCCTGAACGCTTCGATCCATCGTTCGACCTCAGCTCCATGCATCGTCGGGAACCTGACCCAGATCAAGGCACGCCGATATTCGTCGGTTTGCAAGAGGCCAGGAAGCAAGGTCGTTTGGTAGGAGATGAGTCGTCTGGCTGTCGCCTCCAACTCCACGAAGAGATTGAAGTCTTTGAGGATGGTGTCGTCGAAGGCATGCCACCATCCAGTCCGCTTCGTCTCCTCGACCAGGTTGAGCAGTATCGCGGTGCGTTCTTCCGACGCGCCGTAGATCTGGCACAACCGCTCGATGAACAGCGGATGCAGCCGGACCGGTTGCCCCGTCTCCATCCGCCAGAGGGTCTGTTTGCCCACATCGATCGCCTCCCGCGCGTACTCCGCGCTGATGCCCGCGTTGATCCGCAGCGCCCGCAGCTGACGCCCCAGCATTCGGCGGGGCAGGGTGGAACCTGTTGAACTCACGACGAATCCCTTTCGTAGCCAAACTATCGGCCGGGTACCTAACTGGAACCTTGTGGCGGGGGGCCTTGGAACCTGGGCGGTTTCCGCCCGATTCCACCACTGAGAACATTCCCGCCCAGCGATATCCGGTGCTTCACTGAACGCGCCCGGACCCAATCGAAGAAGTGCTGAAACCTTAACCGCGCCAACGGTTCCAGGTCCAGCGACCGGGATATCTCGCGTACCGAACTATGTGAATCGAGGATGGCGAATGAATCATGCGGCATTCGCGGACACTCCCGCGTCCCGCTGCGCGTTTTACCGCCGCACCTGTGGGCTGCCCGCCGGGATACATCCGGAGATCGGCCGCATCGTCGTGAAGGCGGGCGTGGTCGGCGGCATCACGATGCCCGACCGGCTGGGGCAGTGCGTGCGCGACGACATGCTTTTCCGTGGCCAGGCGATCGGCCCCGTAGTCGCGCATATTCGTTCTCGCCGATGGACTTTCCTGTGCCGGCCGGATCTGCCCGACGACGTGCGGTTGTTCGCCGCGTTGTTCCGGATCGATGTTTCGATCGTGCCGTTCGGCAGCGAAATCGCGCTGCCGTCGCCCGCCGACGCGAGCAACGCCTTTCGCCGATGGGTGGTCGCGCCGCGAGATACGTTTCGTCCGTCCGGAATGGTGATCGTGAATTGCGTGCTGGCCCGCGCGGGCGGGAAAGGTGCGCCGTGAGCGAGGGTCTGCCGACGCGGAGTCAACTGCTGCGGGCCTGCCGGGAGGACGGGCGGCCGCCTGCGCATCCGGTGCTCGCGCAGGCGCGCACCCTGACCGACCTGCATGCTGTCCGTCTCCGCGCGGACCGTGGATGCGGCTGCGGCGCCGAGGAGCGCCGGGCGCGGCTGATCCGCGAGATCGACCGCTGGGTCGAGGTGCGTTTGCCCGCGGCGCGCGGCGGAGCCTATCTGCACACCGAGTCGTTCGGTTCGGTGGTCGATCGCCTGGCGCGGCTCAGCGCGTGTGCCTACGCGGCCATGGCCGGCGACCAGGAGTGGGACCTGTGGTTCGCGTGGGAGCGGCTGGCCGAAGCGGCGGTCGCCTACGAGGATCTGGTCGGCGAGCTGAGCAGCGGGCGGCGCCGGTTGCCGACCGCTTTCTAGCGCGGGTCAGTTCCGCAGCAGGGTGGCGGCGAGGTGATGCCGCAGGGGTTCGCCGACCGCCGCCATCCGGAGGGTGTAGTCGATGGTGTCGCCGGACAGGCGCAGCGACCGGCCGAGGGCGGTCACGAGTTTCGCCGTGCTGCTGCGTCCGATGGTGGTGGAGTCCAATTCCATGCGCAGCGTGCCGTCTTCGACGGCGAGCGAGCCCTCGCAGATTTCGGTGATACCGGTGGGATGGGCGAGGATCAATTCGACGCGGTCGGGGCGCGGGCAACGCAGATAGCCCGTTTCGGCGTGCAGCGGCCTGCCGTCGTCGGTGGCGCGGGTCTTCTGCCGGTAGGTGAGGAACGGGCGGCCGAGATGGCCGAACCGGATTTCCTCGACATAGCCGAACGGCTGAATGGTCGGGTATTCACCCTGCCCATTACCGCGCCACGTGCCGAGCAGTGGAGCGAGCGGAGCGATATCGGGGTGCAGGGCAATAGGAGGCTGGGGTTCGACCACGGCGAACAGCCTAAACCGGTGCTCGTCCAACCGTCCGGGTACTCCCGAATTTGCCGCAGGCTAAGGTTAGCTTCGCCTTATCACCAATGTGGTGTGGTCGGAAAGGAAACAAGAAGTTGAACGGACGCTGGAATGAGTCGCGCCGGGGCGGTTCGCCTCGGTCGCGGACCCGTCGTGGTCTGCTGCGCGCGTCGGCGCTTGGTGTCGCGCTGGTCGTGGCGGCGGGCTGCTCGGACTCGAAGTCGGACGAGGTGCCCGCGCTCGACGGCAACAAATACGTCCAGACCAATCTCGCGGCCAACAACGCGGAGCACAAGGCGCAGTTCGTTTTCCCCGACCTGGTCAACGCCTGGGGGCTGGCCAACCGCCCCAAGGGCGCGGGCGGGCACTTCTGGGTCGGCGCGGGCGGCAAGTCGTTCCAGTTCGTCGGCGACGTGACCAAGTCCCCGGACGACAAGCTGCACAAGCTGTTCCAGGACGACTTGAAAATCGTCACCATTCCCGGCGCGGATGCCGACACCTCGGACAAGAGCGCGGGCAAGACCACCGGCGTGGTGTTCAACCCCGCGCCGATCACCTCCGACCTGTTCGTTGTGCACGACCAGCCGGTGGAGGCCGAAGGCGGGCCGCTGAACGGTTCGGCTCGGTTCATCTTCGCCACCGACTCCGGCAAGATCTCCGCCTGGACCGAGTTGGGCTTCGAGGGCCGGATCGTGCGCCACGACGGACCCGCCAATCTGGTCTTCGACGGACAATCCCAGGGCATGCAGTTCTTCGGGATCGCGCTGGCACCTTCCGGTGACAAGCTGCTGGCCGCCGACTTCGGCGCCGACCCGCAGGTGCGGACGTTCGACAAGAACTGGCAGTTGATCCCGACCACCGGCTTCGCCAACCCATTTGCCACCGGTGACGCGATCGACCCGGCCGCGCCGGAGAAGGGTAAGAAGGCCAAGCCGGGCGATCCCGCGCCGTTCAACGTCTCGACCATCGGCAACCGGGTCTTCGTCGCCTATGCCACCACCCAGCCGGACGAGAAGGACGCGACCAAGTTCGATGCCGGGGAGGAGGACTCGCTGGACAAGGACGAGGAGGGCGCCAAGCCGGACAAGGGCAAGCTCGCCGAGTTCGACGCCAACGGCAAGCTCGTGCGCATCATCGATGACGGCAAGCGCCTCAACGCGCCGTGGGCGGTGACGATCGCGCCGGACGGGTTCGGCCCCCTCAGCGGCAAACTGCTGGTCGGCAACTTCGGCGGCGCCGGGCACGTGCTGGCCTACGACGACGCCACCGGCAAGTTCGCCGACTACCTGCGCGACGCCGACGGCAAGCCGGTCGCCATCGAAGGACTGTGGGCGTTGATGTTCGGCAACGGCGAGAGCCTCGGTGACGCCGACTCGCTATACTTCACCGCCGGACCTGACGACGAGAAGGACGGCCTGTTCGGCAAGCTCCGTTTGAAGTAGTCGCGCTGCGCGGCGGCCCGCACCGATCGGTGCGGGCCGCTCGTGTTTCAGCGGCCGCCGGTCGGCGCGGAGGCGCGCGGCTCGGTGCGCCGTTCGCGGATGGCCGACTCGACTTCGTCGACCGCCGTCCGGATCATCGCTCCGTAGCCGTCGTCGGCGAGCGCGTGCAAACGTGTGCGGGCGGCGTCGATCTGGCGCTGCGCGGCCTCGAACGAGCCGAGCCTGCGATAGGCGTCGGCGAGGTTGAGGTGCAGCGATGGGTAGAACGCGGCTACCCGCAGTGATTCGTCGAAGGTTCGAGCGCGGTCGTCGGAGAGGCTGTCGGCGGCGTCCAGGGCCCGGATATCCCAGGTGAGCGCTTCGGCGGCGTCGTCGTACAGGTCGGCGAGGTAGTGGGCGAGGGTGCACCGGTGCAGCGGGTCGCCCTGCGGTCCGAGTGAAGCCCAGACAGCGAGCAGAGCCTCCCGCGCGTCGTCCGGACGGCCCTTGCGGCCGAGGGTTACGGCGTTGGTGATGGTTTCCATGGTGTGGTCGGGTGCTGAATACATCGGGTCTCCTTCGTTGGGTGTGGATACATGCCTGTTCGTCTGCGAGTCCGGGCGGATCGGCTCGGTGGTGGGCGGCCGGGCCGGGGCGGGCAACCGCTGGATGGATGCACCCCTTCAGTTCGGTGGAAGCGACGTTCGCGGCCGCGCGCGATGTCCTCGGTCAGTGGCGCGGCAGCCCGCCCGGCTGCGCCCGGTCTGTTCGATCGGCAGTCGCCGTGGGTGTGCGTCGCGATCGCGAGACGAGTAATCGGATCGTGCGCCGCCGGTGGAGGGACGCGGTTATGCGTGCGCAGTGGTTGCGCGGCTGCTGGCTGTCGGATCGAAGGGGTGCGGTTGTGGGTGCGCAGTGGTTGCGGGGCTGTCGGTTGTCGGATCGAAGGGGCGTGGTTGTGGGTGCGCAGTGGTTGCGCGGGTGATGGCCGTGGGTGTCGACGACTTATCCGGACGCGTCGTCGCGGAGCGGCCGCACCGGCATGGCCAGGGTGGTGAGGTCTCCGTCAGTGGCGGAGCGCAGGACCACCGGTTGATCGGCGGCGATGATGTCGAGCATGAGATCGGGACCGAGCGCGGTGTGGACGGCGGGCAGCAGAGTCGCGGTGTCGAAGGACAGCGTGACGGCGGAGCCGGTGACCTTCGCGGGCAAGCGATGCGCCGCTCCGGCCGACGATACCGCGATCTCGTTCGGAAGGATCTTGAATTGCATTGTGCTGTCAGTGGTTTCGAGGGTGCTCAGCATCAGGTGTCGAGCGACTACCGCCCGGGTGCGCACCGGTCCCAGCCCCGCCAGTAAGGCGCGGTGGTCGGGGAAAGGACCGTCGATGACGGCCCAGCGGTGTTCCGCGCCGCTTCCCGTCAGGAGCAGTCCGTCGTCGGACGGCGCGGCGACGACCTCGCCCATGCCCCGCAGCCGCTCGGTGATCGACTGGAGCCCGTTCGAATCGAGCACCACGGACCAGTCGCCGCCGTGCTGCCGGTTCGCCACGACACTGCGGGTGGACAGGCGGTAACGATCGGTTGCCGTCAGGGTCACCGTGTTCACGCTCGCTTCCAGCAGTACGCCCGCCAGCACGGGTATCTCGCGGGTGCGCGCAGCGGCGGTGCGGACCTGGTCGAGCGCCTCGGCCAGCGCCGCCGCATCGACGGCCACGTGCGCGCCCAGCGCCTGTTTGACCACGGCGGCGACGCGCGCGGCCTCTTCCGCTCGACGCGCCAGGTCCGCCACGTGACGGTCGAGTAGGCGGCGTGCCCGCTCGCCGTCACCGGCGAGGATTTCGGCGATGGCATCCAGCGGCAGGTCGATCGCGCGCAGCTGCCGGATGAGCACCGCCCGCTCCCGCTGGGCCTCGGTGTAGTAGCGGTATCCGGTGAGCGGATCGACCCGGGCAGGGACTAGCAGACCACAGTCGTCGTAGAACCGCAGCGCGCTCGCCGTGAGCCCGCTGGCCCGCGCGAGCACACCGATCGTGATCAACCCTGCCGATTCCGAACTCGCCACCCGGCCATCATGGAGCCTCAACCAACTCGAAGGTCAACCTCCTGGCGGGGACAACACCGTCGGCCCGTCCGGGGCGGGTCGCGCCCGGCCTCGCGGGACCATCAGCGTCGGCTGCTGGGACCGGCGCGGTGCGTACCCGTGGACGTGACGCCCGGACGGCAGACGTCCGCTGCTGTCACCTGGGACGCACGCACGAGGGGATTCGAGTGTGGTCGTCGTGGCCGTCGCCGTGCCGGTGGCCTATCGGTCGGCCGCGCTGCGCGCCAATGGCGTCGCCGCCGGGTGGCCGTCGCCGTGCCGGTGGCCTATCGGTCGGCCGCGCTGCGCCAACGGCACCGCCGTTCGGGTGGCCGTCGCCGCGCCGGTGGTGCTCGCCGTGATCCCGGCGTAGAACTGCCTCGGAGCGAAGAGAACCGCCTCGGTGCAAGGGGCGTCCATCCTGCGAGGCCAGACCCTCGGCGGTTGCGCTCGGTGCGAGTCAGTCGGCCTCGGTGGGAGTGACGCGCCAGCGGCGCGACCAGTCCCAGACCGATCCGAGTGCGGTGCCGAGTTCGGCGCCCGCGGTGGTCAGCTCATAGGACTTGTCCGGGTTCTTCGCGATCAGGCCCGCGGACTGCAGGTGTTGCAGGCGCACCGAGAGCATGCTCGAGGAGCAGTTGCCCATGCGCCTGCGCAGTTCGAGGAAGCCGAGGCGGTCGGGTTCCAGTTCCCACAGGATGCGCAGGATCCAGCGTTGGCCGAGCAGGTCCATGGTGGCCAGCAACGGCGCGTTCGCCGGGTCGTCCCGCCCGCGCGGCGGCTTGGGTTCGTTTGCGCTTCTCATTTAGAACCAGCATAGTGGTTCTGAATCAGAAGCAGTGGCCCGGTGCCGGGCGGACCGAAAGGCTGACGGTGGACGACAGGATCGGACGGCGAATCGTGCTGATCACGGGCGCCTCCCGCGGAATCGGCGCGGAGACCGCCCGGGTGCTCGCGGCGCGCGGCGACCACGTGGTGATCAATTACCGGGAGAAGGCCAAGCGGGCCGACGCGCTGGCGGAGTCGATCCGGCAGGCGGGCGGCTGCGCCTCGACGACGGCCGCCGACATCGCCGACGCGGATTCGGCCCGTTCCCTGGTCGCCGGGGTCGTGGAGGACTTCGGCCGTCTCGATGCGCTGGTGCTGAACGCGTCGGGCGGACTGGAGCGCAATGCCCGGCCCGACTACGCGATGGCCCTCAATCGTGACGCGCAGGAACGGCTCGTGCGACTCGCGTTGCCGCATATGCCGTCCGGCTCGCGCATCGTCTTCGTCACCAGCCATCAGGCGCACTTCCACGGCCGCAAGCCCGTCCCCGCCGACTACGAACCCATCGCCGCCAGCAAGCGCGCGGGCGAGAACGCGCTGCGCGCCATGATCCCGGAACTCACCGCCGCCGGCATCGCCTTGCACGTCGTCTCCGGCGACATGATCGACGGCACGATCATCGTCCAGCTGCTGGAGCGCCGGAACCCCGACGCTGTCGCCGCGCGCCGTGAGCACGGCACTTTGCCCACGGTCACGGAGTTCGCCACCGCGGTGGCCGACGCCACCACCGCTCCCGCCGATCCCGGCCACACGACCTATATCGGTGGCCTGGATTACCTCGACGCGCAAGAGATCGGTTCCTAGGCCGTGTCTCCCAACTGACTGCAGGAAGTGGGTGGCGGGTCGGGCATCATGTCGGTCGTGTCGACGGTGGTTGGTGACCGGTTTCGGGTGTTGCCGGATGGCAGTGGGAGTTGCTGGAGTTGCTGCTGCCCAGTTCTGATGGTCGTGCGGGGCGCCCGTTCGCGAACAATCGCCTGGTCGTGGAGGGGATGCTGTATCGGTTGCGGACCGGGGTGCCGTGGCGGGATCTGCCGGAGGTGTTCGGTCCGTGGCAGACGGTGTGGAAGCGGCATCGTCGGTATGCCGGTGACCGGACCTGGGATCGGGTCTTGGTCGCGTTGACCGCGTTGGCCGATTCGACGGGGAACCTGGATTGGGTGGTGCCGGTGGATTCGTCGATCATGCGGGTGCATCAGCACGGCGCAAACACTGCCCGTGGTGACCGGGTGCCCGGCCCGGACGGGGAATTACGAGCCAGCTGATCATGCGGTGGGACGTTCGAGGGGCGGGCTCACCACGAAAGCGCACCTGGCCACCGATGGTCAAGGCCGGGGTCTGGCGGTCCTGCCGACCGCGGGTCAGGCCGGTGACTCGCCGATGATGCCGACTCTGCTGGATACGGTCGCCGTGCCGAAGCTGGCCGGCGGTTCACCACGCTGCAACCCGGAGGCGGTGATCGCGGACAAGGCATACTCCTCGGCAGCGAACCGGGCCCTGTTGCGGCGCAAACGCATCCGTGCCGTTATCCCCGAACGCTCCGACCAGGTCGCCAACCGCAAACGACGAGGCCGAGCCGGTGGCCGCGCACCGACCTTCGACACCGCAACCTACCGGCGCCGCAACGTGGTCGAACGTGCCTTCAACAAGGCCAAACACTGGCGCGGAGTCGCTACCCGCTACGACAAGCTCGCCCTGACCTACCGCGCCGGTTTTACCATGGCCCTTGCAGTGGAATGGCTCAAACTATTGGCAGACATGACCTAGCGGAGTTCGTTGGCAAGCCGTCGGGCCCGATCGCAGTTTTCCTCATCGGTCAGGTTGCCGAGAGTGGGAACATCGACGTATGCCACCCTGTCGCCGAAACGTACCAGCACGCCGTGAGCGGGGTCGTCGGCGTCCTTGGTGACAGTGCAGAACGCTTCGTCGCCGAGCCGGGTGTCGCTCAGGAAGAAGGTTCTCAGCGTTTGCGCGTCCTCGAGGTCGCGGTTCAGAGCATTTTCCCGCTCACGTCGGAATACAGCTGTCGCATCGCTTCCGGTCTGAGTCCTCGCGTACACCATGCTGTTGCCACGGCGGTCGCCGTCCTTCCATCCGCTGACATACCGCGCGCAGATGTCCCCTCCCGCCAGCACGTTCCTGTCCGTGCCCGGGTCCGGGGCCACGGAAGGCTGAGGCCTGTAATTGAATCCGTCAACCTTTGCTCCTGCGCCCAGCACACGGATGACGTCCCTATTCGACAGCTTCTTGCACCCATCGCTGAATTCGGAGATCAGGGAGCCAGCGTAGCCACAAGCTGCTAGCGCGACCGCCGCTGCTAGCACGAGCGCCACCGTCGCTGCCGCTTTCCGCGGCGTCAGTAGGCGTTCGCGGCCGACCGGGGTCTGGATACGCGCCAGCAGCCACTGATGGAACTGCTGGAAGGTCCACCGTTTCAGCGTGTCCGGATCGAAGCGACCGGGGTCAACGACCTTGGGGCCGACACGCTTTGAATCCATCCGTACCCCTAACAGCGCATTCGTGTTCGTCAAGCACACTAATGCAGGCCGTCAGTTCCGTGGCCGCTCGAGCGGACTCGATTGGGAGACATGACCTAGTCGCCGCCGACCCGCAGCCCCAGGGAACCACGACCGTGAACCTCGACTCACCTGGCGTCGAGCCCACCTCGCCTCCAAGTCTTCCGAAAGTGCCGAGCCGACCGGAACGCCGCCCAATACCCGAGCGCGCAGACGAACGCGTCGATCGCCGCGCGGTAACGCACTTCGATTTTCGCACCGTTCCATCAGGTACACACGGGGGCGGAGAGGGCTCCTCGGAGAGTGCCTACCCGAATACGTTCTGCACACCGTTCCTGCGGGCCGCTCGCGGCGCCGTCGATCGCCGCCGCGGGGTGGACCCGGATCCGCCTCCTCGCCACCCATCCGGTGACTCGCGACCTGGGGCAGCGGGCAGCCGAGGGCTATTCGCGCGTTCGGCTCGCGCTACTGAAGTGTTGTTGCGTGGCGATGCGCTGCCCGAGGTCTTGCCCGCACGTAATCCAATGGCGGGTTCCGGGTCCGGCTCGCACGATCTGATGATGGTGGATTACCTGGGTGGGCTGTCGCGGATCAAATGGGCCGAGCTGCCCGAGCAGGTGCGGGCGGAGGTGGAGCGTCTGCTCGGCGACGATGTCCGCGGTGCCGATGACCAGCGCGGCGGATTCAGCCACGGTGTGGCGGCCCGCCTGCGCACCGTCGGCGGCGACGCGGCTTTCGTGAAGGCGATCGAAATGACGGACGAGCTCGCAGCGGTGTACCGGAAGGAAGCGCGAATCGCGGCGCGGCTCCCGGCGACGGCTCCCGCGCCCCGATGCCGGTGCACGACAGAGATCGCGGGCTGGTTCGTCGCGGTTTTCGACGATGTCGAGGGGGCGTTTCCCCGGTTCGATCAAACAGAAGAGTTGCGCGGCACCCTAGATCTGCTGACGCGATTGGCCACGGAGCTGACTCCGAGTCCGCTGCTAGACGTGCCGACGGTGGCGGAATCCTATGGACCGGAGTTGATCGGCTGGCGCACGTTCGTGGCGGAGGGGCCTCCGGTGGATCTGGACGGCTGGTCCACGCGTCACCTGACGGAATTGGCCGAGCTGGAAGCGGCGTGGCCGACAGCCGCGGTAGGGGACACGCTGCTGCACACCGATCTTCGCCCGGACAACCTGTTGCGGCGGGCGGACGGTGTGGTGCTGGCGGTGGATTGGTCGTGGGCCTGCCGGGGTGCCGCGTGGATCGACTTGGTCGCCCTCGCGCCGTCGATCGCCGCCGCGGGGGTGGACCCGGATCCGATCCTCGCCACCCATCCGGTGACTCGCGACGTGGACCGCGCGGCGGTCGACGCCTTCGTCTGCGCGCTCGCCGGGTATTGGGCGGCGGCCTGCCGGAAGCCGGGACCGCCGCGCTCGCCGCGGTTGCGTGCGTATCAGTCGGTGTTTGCCCGGGTCGCCGGAGAGTGGCTGGCGTGTCGTCTTGGCTGGCGATAATCCCAGGAGAGACGGCTCTATCGTCGAAAAGTGCAAGGTCACTGAATGTTTGCCAATGTTCTGGGAACGACGTGCTACCGGATAAATCGGTCAATGGGCGTGTCGCGGTGGCGGAAGTGGCCGAATTCGACGCGGGCCGGGCCACTCTCGGTCACGCTGGGCAGATGTGGATGTTCGGGCAGTGCCGGGACACCGGCGAGGCAAGGCATCGAGGACGTGATCGCGACGCGTCCACCCTGGTCGAGATGGGGGTCCCGAGAATGGAACAGGTGTCCGAGGCCCGGGTGATTCCGGGCAAAGAACTCCTGCTGGCGGCCTTCCGCGGCTTGCCGCACATGGATCATCCGATGCTGGAGGCGGCCGGCGAGCTGGCTCAGCTGCACCAGACACGTGAGCGGACTCCCGCGAGCCGGTGCGACAAACTCGACCGCCGCCGAGCGCAACTCGTGCGCGGCATCGACCGCTGGGTCACCTTGGCGACGCCGATCCCGCCGCCCGCCGCGCCCGAACACACCGAGACCGTCGGCGACGTCGTGGACCGGCTGGCCGTGCTGGCCGCCCAGGCCTTCGTGGCGCTGGCGCACGCGCCGGAGTCGGTCTTCTACGACGCGTGGGTCCGCATCGACGAATTGGCCGACGGCTATCAGGATCTCATCGACGACCTGCGTGCCGGGGAGAGACGACTACCGGAGGGGCGCTACGACCGCTGGTAGCTATCTGCCCAGCCCGAACAGCCGGAACGAGCGCCTGCGCCGGCGCGGCAGGGTCGAGTACACCATGGTCATGTCGGCGAAGACCTCGGCCTCCCGCTCCCGATCGGCACCGAACTCGGCACGGCCGAGCACATGTTCGATCGAGCGCGGCGAGATCGACGGCAGGACCACGGCCAACGAGGGCGGCAACGGATCGCCGCGCTCGTGGTCCTTGTCGTGACCCAAGAGCATGTGGCCGACCTCGTGCAGGATGACGTGGTCGGCGTTGCGGCCGGTCGCCGCGGCGTCGTAGACGATGATGTCGTCGTGCTTGCGTGCCACCCACAGGCCCCCTCCGCCGCAACCCGTGTCGGCCAACATCGCCTTGGGCACCGGGTGCAGGCTGATCGAGCGTCCACGATGGGCGGCCACCGCGGCAAGATAGGCGGTCAGGTTCCACGGGTTCGGGAGGGGCACGGTCCGGGTGGCATCCCCGAAACGAGCTTCCATGCTGGTCATCGGCGCCCACCTTACCTATCGGTCGGCGACTAGTCATCCGCGGAATCCGGGCATACCGGTGCAAGGTGATCGGTGGCCGCGCAACGCGATCGGTCACTCCGCGGCGGGCCCGCTGTCCAGGGGTTGTGCCCGCATGGCCCGGATGGCCAGGTAGTTCAAGCCCCACAACGCGATTCCGATGGCCAGCAGCACACCGGCGATGGCGTACTGCGCCGGATTGCGGTCGGTGAACGGTGTGACGAGAAAGCCACAGCTGAGCGCGCCCACCACGGGCAGCGGCGTCGGGGTCTTGAAGTGCTTGTGCGGCACCGGGTCTCGGCGCAGCACCAGCACGGCGACGTTGACCACCGTGAACACCGCGAGCAACAGCAATGCCGTGGTGCCGCCGAGCTCGGGCACCTCGCCGACGAACAGGATCAAACCGAGCGCGAGCAGTGTGGTGAAGACGATGGCGGTGTACGGCGTCCTGCGGCGCTGGTGCACGCGGCCGAACGGCCGGGGCAGCACGCCTTGGCGGGCCATGCCGTAGATCAGCCTGCTGGCCATCAGCATGTTGATCAGCGCCGAATTGGCGACGGCGAACATGGTGATATAGGCGAAGATGTGGGTCGGGAAGCTCGGCGCGCCTGCCTCGACCACCTTCAGCAGCGGGGTGTCGCCCTCGCCGAGCTGGTCGGCCGGCACGAGCGCGACGGCGCTGATCGACACGAGCACATAGATCATGCCGGTGATGATCAGTCCGGCGAGCAGCACTTTCGGGAAGATCCGGGTGGGTTCCTTGCATTCCTCGGCCATGTTCACCGAGTCCTCGAAACCGACCATCGCGTAGAACGCGAGCGTGGTGGCCACGATGACGCCGCCCACCGCGTTGCGCTCCCCGGTGTCGAATTCGACGATGCGGGAGAAGTCGCCGTCACCGACGCCGAGCGCCCAGCAGCCGATCCCGATGACGATCAGCAGACCGGTCAGCTCCACACAGGTGAGCACCACGTTGAGTTTCACGCCCTCGCTCACCCCGCGCAGGTTGACCGCCGCCACCACCGCCATGAACACCAGCGCGATCAGCGTCACCGCCGTGCCGCCGCCGAGATCGAGATCGAAGGCCTCGGCGAAGTTGGCCGCGAACGCCCGTGAGGCCGTGGCAGCGGAGGTGATGCCGGAACTCATCACCGCGAAGGCGACCATGAACGTGAGGAAATGGATGCCGAACGCTTTGTGCGTGTACAGGGCGGCGCCCGCGGCGTGCGGGTACTTGGTGACCAGCTCGAGATAGCTGAACCCGGTGATGAGGGCGACCAGGAACGCCACCAGGAACGGCACCCAGACCGCCCCGCCGACTTCGTTGGCCACCTTGCCGGTGAGTGCGTAGATACCGGTGCCGAGGATGTCGCCGACGACGAACAGCAGGAGCAACCCCGGCCCCATCACCCGTTTGAGTTCGGGCCCGGAATCGGATGTCGGATCCACAGTGACTTCGGCCATGCGTCCTCCCCTCGGCAGTAGGGCGAGGGTACCCATTCCGGCGCGGAATAGTCGGGCACTGCGCGGTATTTCGCCTGGTGTTCACCGGGGCGAGCCGGGCTGCTAGTCCTCCCGGTCCATCGCGCGCACGGCCTCCCCGATCATGACCGCAGAATCGCGCGGGCTCAGCGCCATGGCGCGCAGCTGATCGAAGATCACGCCGAACCGCCGGATCTCGTTGTGGCCCTCGATCAGCTCGTCGCCCGCCATGCCCTCCACGTAGACCAGTTCCGGATCGGCGGGGTCGGGGAAGTCCAGCAAGGTGAACGAGCCCGCCATGCCGGGGTGCGCGCCCGCGTCGAACGGCAGGATCTGCAGGATCACGTTCTTCCGCTTGATCTCTTGCAGCAGTCGCTCGAGCTGTCCCCGCATCACCGCGGGCCCGCCGACGGTACGGCGGATGGCCGCTTCGTCCAGGACGACCCACAGTTCCAGCGGGTCCTCTTTGGTCAGGTTGACGGCGCGATCCATCCTCGCTTTGGCCCTGCTCTCCATGACCGACGCCTCCAGCTTGGGCATCGAGGTGTCGATCACGGCGGTCGCGTACTCGTAGGTCTGCAAAAGGCCTGGGATGAAGGACGTTTGGTAGTGCCGGGCGGACAACGCCTCGGACTCGAAATTGATGTAGGCGGCGTAGACCTCCGACACGCTGCCCTCGTAGGCGCGCGACATGCCGGGCTTCAGCGCGTCGGACAGCAGTTCCAGTGCGTCCTCGCGCTGTTCCTCCCCGATGCGGTAGAGGTCGAGCATCGCCATCAGCGTGCGCCGTTGCGGTCGCGCCTGCGCGGTCTCGATCCGGTACAGCGTGGTGACGTTGATCCCGGTCTTCGCGCTGACCTCTTCCTTGCTGAGCTGGGCGTTCTCGCGCATCTCGTGCAGCATCGCCGCCAGCCGCCGCAACCGGACGGTCAGTACGGTGCGCTTGCCTGCCATCAGTCCAACCCCTTCGGTCTGCGCACTTGCTGGAACGTGTTATGACGTTCGCCCTCGAATGCGGCCTGCGTGCAGCGGATCTGTGCCTGGTGTGGGCACAGCAACAGAGACTACCTCCCGTGATGCACGTTATGGTCGGTGTTTTCGCGCCCGGTTGCGGCCGGGGGTGGTAGCGCGGGGTGAAGCGGACCGACTGCTCGGTTGTGCGGGTGTCCGGAGACCCCCCGAACTGCGCGGAGTCGCTTTCCGGGTGGCGGGAACGCGATCGCGCCCGGCCGTCGCGCCGACCTCGGCCTCCCGCGTCCGACGTGGATTCCGGCTTGCGATGGTCCTCGAGGATGGCGTCGACCGCGGGCTACTGATCTATTGCGGATTAATTGCCAGCATATTCATGCATATGCAATGAAGGGGTGATGTCAAGGTAGAGGCCACTTTTTGAAGTATGCCAAGAGTTTGCCACAATTTGGTTTCATCTCGTGTTCCCGACCGTCGCCTCGGGACGCCGATGGATAATGGCCGCGTGACGAGGATGGACGACCTCGCGCTGAGAAGCGCCTCCGCGGTAGAGAGCGTCATCGCGGGCACGCCGCAGAGCGTGGGTAGCTTCCGCTTCTGGTTCGAGGATCAACGATGGGAATGGTCGGACGGAGCCGCCGCGATCTACGGCTACACCGACGGGAGCACGCGACCCAGCACCGAGCTGTTGCTGGCGCACAAGCATCCCGACGACCGCGCGCTGGTCGCCGAGTCCATCGCCACCGCCGTGCACACCGGTGAGCCGTTCTGCGGACGCCACCGCGTCATCGACACCGCCGGGCGCACCCATCACGTCATCGTCGTCGCCGATCGCATGCTCGACGACCGGGAACTGGTGATCGGCACCGCGGGCTACTTCATCGACGTATCCGGGACGCTGGAGGAGAACCGGCAGGAGATCCTCGACGACACACTGCCCGAACTGGTGGAATCGCGGGCGGTGATCGAGCAGGCCAAGGGCGTGCTCATGGTCGTCTACGGCATCAACGCCGAGCAGGCGTTCCGGGTGCTGCAATGGCGCTCCCAGGAAACCAACATCAAGTTGCGGACGCTGGCGCGCCAATTGGTCGGCGAGGTGCCCGCGATGGGCGGCGGCCCTACGGCGCAACGGGCACGCTTCGATCACCTGCTGCTGACCATGCACGACGTCCTGGCGACGAAGTGAGCGCCGCGCCGGTGACCGATATCCGATAGGCGGCCGCGCGCGTCAGGTGACATCGGCGCGGCGGCGCCCTGTCGTGTCCTGAACCGGCCGATTGCCTCCGTGTGCCATGGCGCCGCGCGCCGCGGAGCGTACTCCCGGTTTGCCGCAGCGTCGCCGTCGAATGCCCGGTGCGCCAACGTCATCCACGACGCGGGGGTTGCGTGATCTTCGCCCTTCGACCGGTCCCACTACCGATAAGTCGGAGACAATTCATTAGAAGTAACCATAGTGGGAGGGAGTCGTTGTGGTCAGTGAGTACACATCGGCACTCGAGCGGGAAATCCTGGACATGCGCGCGCAACACGAGACGTTGCTGCGGACCGGGCGGCAGTGGTCGTTGCGCGCGATGTTCGGCACACCCGATTGGGACATCGTCGATTACTGCCGCGACTTCCGGCCCAGCCGGTTCGGGGAGCAAGCCTGTGCGGAGGTGGAACGCTTCTGCCGCGAGCACGGCATCTGGCTCGAGCCCGCGGGCCCGCACTACAACAGCATGACGCCCTATCTGCACCCCGGCGCCGTCAGCGCCGAACGGATGACGATCATCGGCCTGTACAACGCCATCCTGTTCTGGCTCAACGACACCGTGGGACGGGAGAAGTTCGGGCACCTCGGCGACGAGGAACAGCGGCAGGCGCGGGTGGCGATCGACCGGTTGTGCGTGCTGCTGCGCACCCGGACGACGCCGCAAGACGCCACCCCGCTGGAGACATCGACCTCGGCGTTCCTCGGGATGCTGTCCGCCCGCGCCGACGCGGACTGGCTCGACCGATTCGTCGAATCCACCGTCGAGCACCTGCGGCCCGCGATCCAGGACCAGAACGCCCGCGCTCGCGGCGGGTTGCTCAGCGTCGCGGAGTACATCGATCTGCGGGCCCAGGTCTCGGGCATGTATCCGGCGATCGCGCTGTGCGAGTTCGGCCGGGACGACTACCTGCCTTGGGAGCGGATCCGGCGGACGGGACTGGCGGGAGACCTGCTGCGGCTGCGGGTGCTGACCGTGGAGATCGGCGCGCTGATGAACGACGTGTTCTCCTTCGAGAAGGAGTGCATCGTCGATCTGGCCGACTTCAACTTGATTCCGGCGCTGCTGCTGAACCATCCCGGATGGTCGCTGGCGGACGCCGTGCGGGGCGCCACCGACATCGTGCGCGCGCGCCTGAACGAGTTCCGGGAACTGTGCGCGGCAGCCACCGAACGATGCGACCGCCTGGCGGCGGAGGACGCCGCCCTCGCGGCCACCGTCGCCACCCACATCGCCGATCTGGTCGCCTGTGTGCAGGCGACCTGGGTCTGGCAGGTGAAGACGCTGCGGTACAAGGGGGCGTCGATCTTCCGCGAGAACGGGTTGCAGTAACGCCCCCACCTCACCATTCCTGGGAATGCTTCCAGGCGGCAGTACTCGACGGTCTCGAACTTGTGTGGATACGATGCGTCGGGGGCTATCTCCGGCCTGAATGGTGAGGGGGTTGCGGTGGAACAGATCGAACTCGCCAGGATGGCGAACTTGTGGTGGCGCGCTCTGCAGGCCGTCGCCGGTGGGTCCGCGTCTGTACCGGACCCCGACGTCGTGCTGCTCGGGATGGTGGAGGAGCTGGCTTCCGGTTTGGAAGCCGAGCCCTTCGACGCGGGCGTAGGCAGGCGCGTCGGCGCGGCGCTGGCCTCCGCCGGTTTGGCCGACCCGGCCGTGCCGAGCACGTCCGCCCAGGTGTTGTACGGATTGGCCGAACACGCGGCGTCCCCGGAAGCCGGGCGACGGCTGGCGGCGCTGCTCGCCGAGGTCGGTCAGGGCTACGAAGCGCAGACGCGCGCGCACGAGGACGCGCGCCGATCCGATGACGCGCGGTTCCGCGTAGTGTTCGACAACGCGGCGATCGCGATCGCCATCGGGGACACCGACGGGACGTTGCTCGACGTCAACCGGGGTCTGGCCGAGATGATCGGGGTCCCGGTGGACAGCCTGCGCGGGGTGTCGGTCTACGACTTCGCGCACCCCAACGACCGCGAGGCGATCCGCACGCTGGTGTACGAGAAGCTGGTCCCGGCCGGCGCGGGCACGGTGAAACTGGAGCAGCGCATCCGGCGCGCCGACGACAGCTACGGGTGGGCGTCGTTCGCCATCACCTTCGTCAAGGGCGCGGACGGGGAGAGCGATTACCTGCTCGCGGTCGGTGAGGACGTCACCGAGCAGCACCGGATGCGCGAGGAACTGCATCGGCAGGCCCGGCACGATCCGCTCACCGGACTGCCGAACCGGCGGCACCTCATCGAACGGATCGACGCGATGATCGCCGACGCGCGCAACGGAGATCGAGCGGGATTGTGTTTCGTCGACATCGACCGCTTCAAGCACATCAACGATCGCTACGGCCACGGCACCGGTGACCAGATCTTGACCGCGGTCGCCGAACGCCTGCAGGACAGCGTGCGCGGAACCGGGTGTCTGGTCGCCCGCATCGGCGGGGACGAATTCGTCGCGCTGATCCCACCGCCTGCCAGCGATCACCGGGTGGCCACGGTGGCGAACAGCCTGCTGGAGGCGCTGGTAGACCCGATCACGGCCGGTGAACGGCGACTACGCATGTCGATCAGCATCGGCGCGGTGGTCACCGCGGTCGCGGGCGCGGACGCCGAGTCGCTGCTCGACGCGGCCGACACGGGCCTCTACCGGGCGAAGGCCGACGGCAAGGGACGGTGGGTCCTGCACATTCTGGACACCGACACCTCACTCGGCCCGCAACCGGTGTTGTGAACGGCGGAAGGGAGCCGTTGCCGTCGCGGCCGAGTGATGACCGGCTCGCGGGTTCGAGGAAGCGCCGCGGGTGAGCGCAGGAGGCCGATGGTTTCTCAGCGGGCCAGCAACCGGTGCAGGAACGCGGGCGGGATCATCGGTCGTTCCTCGTCCCAGTGGCCTTCGCGCAGGTCGTAGCTCAAGCTGTGCAGCAGCGACATGATCCACGGTCCCTCGTCCAGCAGCGGCCGGATGAGACCCGCGTCCGCGTACCGGATCACGACCGGGACCAGTTCGTCCTTCGCCGCCTCGGTCTTGCCCGACGCGGCGAGGCACGATGCCAGCAGCAGCGACGCCTGGGCCGCGGCGCGCGGGCGTCGATCGGCGTCGATGGAATCCCGCAGCTGCCCGGCGCGCGCGGCAGCGGCGGCGGCTCTCTTGGCGGCTCCCGAACGCAGCAGCATGCGGATCGCGGAATCCTCGCGCATCTCCGCGGCCATCGTGGCGATGCCGCCTTCCCCGGCCGGCGGTTCGGTGACGTAGGTGGCCGTCAGGCCGAGCCGCACCTGCTCGTTGGCCACGCGGGTGGCCAGGCGCGGCAACCTCAGGGCCCGCGCCACCTCGGCGCCTTCGTCCAGCCGTCGCGCGGCGGCGGCCAGGTCACCGCGCAGGGCTTTGATCCGCGCGCCGGTGGCGTAGTTGGCCATCAGCAAGTCGACCGGACCACCCTCGGTGCCGAGTCTGCCCGCCTCGTCGAGCAGGCGCTCGGCAGCGGCGAGCTGGTCGCGTTCGTAGAGCAGCTCGCCGAGCAGCGCGCCGGCCAGACGGGCGGCATACGACCGCGGGCCCGAGGAACTGGTGGATATCTCGACAGCGGTGCGGAAGCTGTGTTCGGCCGTGGCGATGTCGAGCTGTTCCCTGGCCGCGATGCCGACCAGGCAGTGGCTGTACATCAAGGTGAACGTGCTGCGGTTCTTCCGGTAGAAGGGGGTGGCCCAGTCGTTCCACTCCCGTGCTCCCTCGTAGTCGAACTTGCTGATCGCGGAGAACGCGGCGAGGTTGGCGGCCGCGCACAGCGCCCACGGTCCCAACGTGTCGGCCCGGCCGAGACATTTGCCGACAACGGCGTCCAAGCCTTCGGGATGGTCGCCGAAGGCGCGCTCCACGCTCTCGATGAGGTCGGCTTCGAGCGTGAGATCGGGATCGGCGGCCGGATCGCTCTCCAGCGACGCCCGCACCAGCCGTAACGCGGCATGCAGTTCGGTGGGCCGCCGGAGCAGCACATGCGTCCAGGCGACGCCGACCTGGAGCATGGGACGGGTCGCGGCGAGGGCGGGCGGGAGTTTGGCGAGCAGTCCCAGGAACGTGGCGAGCTGCCCGTCCTGCACCAGAGCGCGGGATTTCGCCTCGAGCAGGTCGACCGCCATGTCGCCGTCGTCCGCGGCAAGCGCGTGGTCGATGGCCTCGCTGAGCATCCCGTGGTCGCCGAACCACGAGGCCGCCTTGCAGTGCAGTTCGGGCACTCGCTCGGGATCGTCGCGCTCGAGTCGCTGACGCAGGAACTCCGCGAAGAGATGGTGGTAGCGGAACCATTCGCCGCTGTCGTCGACGCGGCGCAGGAACAGGTTACGGCGTTCGAGATTCTCCAGCAGGGACTGCCCGTGCGGCATCCCGGTCAGCGCTGTCGCGAGGCTGCCGGAGATCCGGTCGGGAAGGGAGGTGGCGAGCAGGACCTCCCGCAGTTCGGGCTCGACGGTGTCGAGCACGTTCTCGGCCAGATATTCCGCGATGGCGTGGTGACGCCCGGACAGATGGGCGATCAGCGAGGCCGGATCGGGGTGCTCGCGCAGCGACAGCGAGGCCAGCTGCAGCGCCGCCGCCCAGCCCTCGGTGTAGTCGCGCAACTCCGCGCTCTCGGTGTCGGCCAGGGTGAGGCCGGTCTGCTCGGTGAGGAAGGCCTGCGCCTCGTCGGCGTCGAAACGCAATGCGGCGGCGTCGATTTCGACGAGTTGATGTCGAACGCGCAGGGTGCCGATCGGCAGGCCCTCCAGCGATCGGCTGGTCAGGATGATCTGCAGGTGCCGCGGACCCTGCTCGATCAGGTAGAGCAGGGCGTCGACGGCGGCGGGATCGGTGATCCGGTCCCAGTCGTCGATCACCAGGGCGAATCGCTCGTCGCCTTCGTCGATGGCGTTGATCAGCGTGGTGAGCACGTAGCGCGCGGCGGTGGTGTCGCCCTCTTCCAGGACCGGGGCCAAGCCGGGCGCCAGCGTGGGGCGCACGCGGTTGAACGCCTCGATCAGGTGGGTGAGCAACCAGACCACGTTGTTGTCGTCGCGGTCGACGTTCAACCAGGCCACCGCCACTTTCTCGGTGTCGGCGAGACGCTTGGCCCACTGGGCCGCCAGCGTGCTCTTGCCGAACCCGGCCGGTGCGTGGATGACGGCGAGGCGGGGCCGCGGCTCGGTCTGCAACGCGTTGATCAGGCGTTCGCGCTGGACCAGCGGGCGGGTGGACATGGCGGGGCGGAACTTGGTCTCCGGTGTCGGCGGTGTCTTGGGGTGCGGAGTGGGAAAACGCGCGGTGGCGGTCAAAGGCCGGGTGCTGAGGTCCTCGGGCGCGGGCTGCGCGCCCGCGGGCAGGGTCATCTGCTCGACCGGCATGTCGTTGCCGCGCTGGAACTCGCGCAGCATCTCGCCGAACGCGGCGGCCGAGGGCGGCCGATCCGCGGGATTGTGCGCCATGCTGGCCTCGATGGCGGCCGCGACCTCGTCGGGGATGCCGTCGAGCCGCAGGTCCGGCAGCGGGTCGGCGGAGATGCGCAGGAACTGCGCGACGATCTGCTCGCCGGAACGGCGCTCGAAGGCGGCGTGACCGGTGATCATGGCGAACAGCGTCGCGCCGAGACCGTAGACGTCCGAGGCCACCGAGGGAACGCCGGAGCGCAGCACCTCCGGCGCGGTGAACGCGGGCGAGCCGGTCACCACTCCCGTTGTGGTCTCGAAACCGCCTTCGACACGGGCGATCCCGAAATCGGTCAATTGCGGCTCGCCGTAGTCGGTGAGCAGGACATTCCCCGGTTTGATGTCGCGGTGCAGGATGCCGGCCCGGTGCGCGGTCTCCAGAGCGCCCGCCAGCTTGACGGTGATCGCGACCGCCTCGGGTAACGGCAGGAAGCCTTCCCGGCGGATGCGGTTCTCCAGCGAACCGCGCGCGTGATACGGCATCACCAGGTAGGGGCGTCCGCTGCGGGTGGTGCCCACTTGCAGGATCGGCACGATGTTCGGATGCCCGGACAAAGCGCCCATGGCCTGCTGCTCGCGCAGGAAACGCTCGACGTTCTCCGGCTCCAGATCGGGGCGCGCGGTGAGGACCTTGACCGCGACGCTGCGGTTCAGCGCCCGCTGCCTGCAGCGGTAGACGACACCGAACCCGCCCTTGCCGATCACCTCGGGGTCGTCGAGACCCGCGCCCTCCAGTTCCCGCTCGATACCTGGAGGCCGATCGTGCTGTGTGGCGAACGGGTCCGAACCTGCCATGGCCCTGCTCTGTGTCGTATGTCTTCGGTACTGCGGTTTGATACCCAGTTTATGCCCAGCGAATCCTACCGCCGGTTATTACGCCTGATATAGACCATGAGGTAGAGCGGGCATTGCCGCCGGGCTTTCGCCCGTAGGTCGGCTGCGGCAGCCGCGACTCGGCAATCTGTGCTCGGCGCGGTGGGAATCGCTGTCGCGCAGTGCTTGTCGCCGGGGCGAGGGGCTGGAGCGAACGTCATCGCGGCGGTGTCCGAGCAGCTATGACGTGTGTCAGAATCCGCGCATGACCATCGACGTCTGGGCGCAGCATCCGACTCGGCGATTCCTCGCCCACGACATGTTCGCCTCGCTCCGGCGGTGGACCGGCGCCGTGATACCCACCGACGAGATCCCGCTGTCGTTCACCTTGGACGCGATGGACGCCGCAGGCGTCGAACGAGCGCTCATCTCGGCGTGGCACGCGCCGGAAGGCGTTCTCATCTCCAACGACGAGGTCGCGGCCTGGGCGGCCGAGGCGCCGGAGCGCCTGCTTCCCATCGCGTCGGTGGATCTGCGCAGGCCGATGGACGCGGTACGGGAACTGCGCCGCCGCGTGGACGAAGGCTTCAAGGGGCTGCGGGTGCTCCCCTGGCTGTGGGAGGCGCCGCCGACCGATCGGCGCTTCTACCCGTTGTTCGCGGCGTGCGTCGACTTGGGCATTCCATTCTGTACTCAGGTAGGGCACACCGGACCCTTGCGGCCGTCGGAAACCGGGCGTCCCATCCCGTACATCGATCAGGTGGCGCTCGACTTCCCGGAGTTGACGATCGTCTGTGGGCACATCGGCTATCCGTGGACCGAGGAGATGATCGCGGTCGCGCGCAAGCACGAGAACGTCGTCATCGATACCTCGGCGTACACGACCAAACGCCTTCCGCCGGAACTGGTGTCGTACCTGAAGTCCGGAAGCGGCCGTCACAAGGTGCTGTTCGGCACGAATTATCCGATGATCTTCCCGCAACACGCGCTCGACGGCCTCGCCGCTCTCGGCCTGGACGACGAGACTCGCGGGCTTTACCTGGGCGGCAATGCGCGACGGGTTTTCGGACTGGCCGGTTGACCGAATTACCCGGCGGCGTGTCGGCGGCGGGTTTGCGCGGCGTTTCTCGCCTCGGGCCATAAAATTCCCCGGCGCGCATCGTGAGGAGGTCGAATGCTCTGGGTCGTACAGGTGTTCGCCGTCGCGGCCGCCCTGCTCCATGTCGGCATCTTCGTCATGGAGTCCGTGCGGTTCGGCGACCCCAAGGTGTACCAAGGGGTCTTCCGGGTTTCCGTCGCCGAGCTGCCCGCGGCGCGGCCGTGGGCGTTCAATCAGGGTTTCTACAACCTGTTTCTCGCGGTGACGACGCTGGTCGGCGTAGCGATCCTGCGGACGGCGCCGGAGGCGGGATGGGCGCTGGTGCTCGCAGGCTGCGGGTCGATGCTGGCCGCGGCGGTGGTGCTGGTGGCACACGACCGCCGGTTCGCCAGAGGCGCGGTGGTGCAGGGCGCGCTACCCGCGCTGACCTTGCTCGCCGCCGTGACCCAGCTGTAACCCCACCCGCGTGGCCGGCGGGCGGCGGTGGACCGTTGGGGCGCTTCGAAATCGGTGTGACCGCGCGGTTGCTCCTGCGCGGATTTCGACGTCGCGGGGGAGATCGGCAGCGCGTTCTCGGCTACCGAAGGTGCACGGCGGTGGGCGAATTCGTCCGCGCCGGTCGGCGAACCGCCGCGCGGAGGGCGGAAAGACGGTGCCGCTCGTCATCGCCGATCGGCGCCGGACGCGCTCGTCCCGTGCGCCGAAAAAGGTTGCGACCGGTCTGCTCTGGGCGTCCACGCGTCGTCAGCGGCCCTTGACCGCAGAAATGCAGACGCAATCTTGCGTTCTTGCATCTGTACGTGCATGATCCAGCTAGCCTAGTTGTGACAACCCATCCGATGGCCGGGATAACCGAATCGAGAGCCAATTATGTTGGTACAAACAGCGTTGGGGTCGGGTCAATTCGGAGTGTGGCGGTGAGCGCGCCGACGGTCGGCGCCTTACCGACCGCGCCGCAATTGTTGTGTGCTTTCCAGGGGCGGCGTTTCCAAGACCGGGAACTGCTGCGGTCCGCACACGCGCTCGCCGAGTTGCACCAGCGCCGCGCGCAGGTGATGGATACCGCACTCGTCGCCGAGATCGACTGCAGGCGCCGCGAACTGGTCGACGAGATCAACGACTGGGTCGCGCAGGAGATCCCGCAGCATCGCAACGGGTCCTCGCTGCACACCGAAAGCCTGGGCGCCGTGGTCGACCGGATGGCGCGTAGCTGGGTGGACGCCAATCAGGTCATCCACTCCGAGGGCGGGGGCAGCGACAACACCCATAAACACTGGTATCAACTAGCCGAACTCGTCGACGGGTACACTGACCTGGTAACCGACGTGGCCGGTGGCCGCCGCCGTTTGCCCGAACAATGAGTTCGTCGCGACGGTGGTCTCGTCCGCGGTAGTGACACTGCCCCGCAGCGTCACTCGTCCGAATGGCGACGTCCCGGCGGCCGAGTCCCGCGACCGTGGCTCCAGCCGGGCGCTCTTGTCGCCGGCACAGTGACGGCGGGCGCAACGGGGCGCCCCGCCCGGCGTGCCGCGTGGTCGACTGGCGCGGCACGCCCGTGACGGATTCACCCGCGTGGCAACTGTTCAGCGACTGCTACTTCTTGGCCGGTGCGCGCTGCCCTGCGGGTGCGGCGCCGGCGCAGGTAGCGCCGGATCCGGCTCGCGCAGAAGTACACCAGCGCCAGACCGACGACGAGCAGCACCCCCGCGATCACCGCCGCCGCGAGCGGATGGAACACCGCCAGCGTGACCACGCCCGCGACGGTCACGTCCTCGGCGGTGCTGACCACGATATTGCTGGCGGGCTCGGGGGAGGTGTTGACCGCCATGCGGGTTCCCGCCTTCACCAAGTGGCTCACCAGCGCGGCCGTGCCGCCGACCGCGCCCGCGGCGAGTTGGGGCAGCGAACCGTCCTGGCCGGCCAGCAGAGCCGCGACCACGGCGCCCGCGACCGGCCGCACCACGGTGTGCACCGCGTCCCAGAACGAGTCGAGATACGGGATCTTGTCCGCCACGGCCTCGATCAAGAACAACGCCGCCGCCGCGACCAGGACATCGGTGCGCTGCAAACCTTCCGGCACCGCATCGGCGAATCCGAACCGGCCGAGGAGACCGAGCAGCAGGACCACCGCGTAGGCGTTGATGCCGCTGGCCCAGCCTGCGGTGAAGATGAGAGGGAGTGCGGACACGAGCCCATGGTAGGGCGACGGGGTGACAGCGCGCCCGAACCGGACCGTGGTCCGACGCTGTTCCCGCTGGCCCTCGGCATCGGCGTGGTCGGCCGATTACGCTGTTCGCTATGTCTGTCCGCACTCGCAAGCCCCTCGTCCCGGGCACGCTGTCGCCCACCCGTGAAGTCCCGCGCGCCATCGAGCGCCCGGAATACGCGTGGAAAAAGACCGCCAACGAGGGACGCGAGCCCTGGGTGCAGACCGCGGAGACGATCGAGAAGATGCGCATCGCGGGCAAGATCGCGGCGCAGGCGCTGGAAGAGGCGGGCAAGGCGGTCGCGCCCGGCGTCACCACCGACGAGCTGGACCGCATCGCGCACGAGTACATGTGCGACCACGGCGCCTACCCGTCCACCCTCGGTTACAAGGGGTTCCCGAAGTCGTGCTGCACCTCGCTCAACGAGGTCATCTGCCACGGCATCCCGGACTCGACCGTGATCGAGGACGGCGACATCGTCAACATCGACGTCACCGCCTACATCAACGGCGTGCACGGCGACACCAACAAGACCTTCCTCGCCGGTGACGTCGACGAGGAGGTGCGCCTGCTGGTAGAGCGGACCGAAGAGGCCACCATGCGGGCGATCAAAGCCGTGCGGCCCGGCCGGGCGCTGAACGTGATCGGCCGTGTCATCGAGTCCTACGCCAATCGTTTCGGCTACGGCGTGGTGCGCGACTTCACCGGCCACGGTGTCGGCCCGACCTTCCACAGCGGGCTGGTGGTGCTGCACTACGACCAGCCCGCGGTGGAGACCGTCATCGAACCGGGCATGACGTTCACCATCGAGCCGATGATCAATCTCGGCGGCATCGACTACGAGATCTGGGACGACGGCTGGACCGTGGTCACCAAGGACCGCAAGTGGACCGCGCAGTTCGAGCACACCTTGGTCGTCACCGAGTCCGGGGCCGAGATCCTGACCCTCCCGTGACCGGCGCTGCGGCCGCGCTCCGGAAGACCGGCCTGCGATGAAGGGCGCGTTACTGGTCGCCGGCACGACCTCGGACGCGGGGAAGAGCGTCGTCGTGGCCGGGATCTGCCGGATGCTGGCGCGGCGCGGCGTGCGCGTCGCGCCGTTCAAGGCGCAGAACATGTCGAACAACTCCGTGGTGACGCTCGACGGCGGGGAGATCGGGCGTGCCCAGGCGCTGCAGGCCCAGGCGTGCGGGCTGGAGCCGAGCGTGCGGTTCAATCCCGTCCTGCTTAAGCCGGGCAGCGACCGCCGCTCCCAGCTGGTGGTGCGGGGCAGGGCGATCGGCACGGTCGGCGCCGAGGACTATTTCCAGCATCGGCGCCGGTTGCGCGAAGTGGTGGCCGCCGAGCTGGCCGCGCTGCGCGCCGAATTCGACGTGGTCGTCTGCGAGGGCGCCGGATCGCCCGCCGAGATCAACCTGCGCGCGACGGATCTGGCGAACATGGGTCTCGCGCGCGCGGCCGAGCTGCCGGTGCTGCTGGTGGGGGACATCGATCGCGGCGGCGTGCTCGCGCATCTGTTCGGCACCGTGGCCGTCCTCGAGCCCGAAGACCAGCGCTTGATCTGCGGTTTCATCGTCAACAAGTTCCGCGGCGCGGTGGAACTGCTGCGGCCGGGGCTGGAGCGTCTCACCGAACTCACCGGCCGCCCGACCCTCGGCGTGCTGCCGTACGCCGATGACCTCTGGATCGATGCGGAGGACTCGCTGGGCACCGTCGCCGACGCCCCGGTCGGCCGCCCCCGGCCGCCGGTGGGCGGCGAATGGCTGACCGTCGCCGCGATCCGGCTGCCGCGCATCTCCAACTCCACCGACGTCGAGGCGCTGGCCTGCGAACCCGGCGTCGCGGTGCGCTGGGTGAGCGAGCCGTCCCGGCTGGCGGACGCCGATCTGGTGGTGCTGCCCGGCAGCAAGGCGACGGTGTCGGATCTGCGCTGGCTGCGGCGTACCGGCATCGCCGACGCGCTGGTGGCGCGGGCCGCGGCGGGCCGGCCCATCCTTGGTGTGTGCGGCGGTTATCAGATGCTCGGCACCCGCGTTCTGGACCGCGTCGAGTCCGGCGCCGGTGCGGTGGACGGGCTCGGACTGCTCGATCTGACCGTCGAATTCGCCGACCCGAAGGTGTTGCGCCGCAGTGCCGGGCACGCCGCGGGAGTCGCCGTGCGCGGCTACGAGATCCACCACGGCCGCGTCACCCACCGCGGCGACCCGGCGTGGCTCACCGTCGACGGCGAGCCGGAGGGCAGCGTCCGCGGCGCGGTGTGGGGCACGCACCTGCACGGGCTGCTGGAATCGGACGAATTCCGCCGCACCTGGCTGCGTACCGTCGCCGCGGCCGCGGGGCGGTCGGGTTTCGTTGTGGCCGAGAAAGTCTCGGTCGCGGCGGTGCGCGCCGCGCAACTCGATCTGCTGGCCGATCTGATCGAAGCCCATCTCGACCTCGCCGCGCTCGAGCGCCTGCTGGCCGATGGCGCGCCCGCCGATCTGCCGATCCTGGCCACCGACCTGCTCCTGGCGAGCGACCGTATCGGTTGACGAGAGCGACAGCGCGCCTTACCTTGCAGTAAGGAATTCGGCTCCAGGTAAGGCGAGTCGAGCGAGTGCGGTCGGGTGCGAGGATGATGGCGGCGGAGAAGAGACCCAACAGCCGAGGGGGCAATGTGGTGTCGGCGACGGTGACCAGCAAGGGCCAGATCACCATCCCGATCGACGTGCGTGTGGCGATGGGATTGCGCACCGGCGTGCGGGTCGCCTTCGTTCCCACGCCCACCGGCACCTATGAACTGGTGCCGGAAACGCGCACGATCAAGTCGCTCAAAGGCATCGTCGGCTGGTCCGGCTCGCCGATCGGCCTCGCGGAGATGAACGAGGCCATCGCGGGCAACGTGGTGGAAGGGAAGGCGCGATGATCGGCTTGGACGCGAATGTGCTGATCCGCTACCTCACCCAGGACGACCCGGAGCAGTCCGCCCGCGCCAATCAGGTGATCGACGGGCTCAGCGAGAGCAAACCCGGCTACGTCACCATGATCGTGCTCGCCGAGATCCACTGGGTGCTGCGCCGCGGCTACAAGCAGGACCCGGAAGCCGTCACCGACGTGCTGCTCGGCCTGCTGGACTCCAGCGAGATCGTGGTCGAGCGCGCCGACACCGTGCGCCAGGCGCTGCGCCGGGCCGCCGACGGCGCGGACTTCGCCGACGCGCTGATCCAGCAGCTCGGTCAGGAGGCCGGGTGTGAGCTGACCGTCACCTTCGATCACAACGCGGGTGAGCGGGCCGGGATGCGCCTGCTCGCCTGAATCCGCCACCCCCGACCCGCCGCCACCGCGCACCGAGCCGTGTAGCGTGAATCGGCATGGAATCTCGGCAGATCACGGTGGGTGACCGGGCGTGGACCGTGCGGATCGACGGGCCGGAATCCCGGCACAGCGTGCTGCTGCTGCCCGACACGGGCGAGCAGGCGGACGTCTTCGACCAGGTGTGCGCCCGCCTGCACACCTCCGATCTGCGCACCTTCGCGGTGGAATCGATCGAGGGTCTCGACCCGGCCGGTGTGACCGCGATCCTCGACGAGCTGAAGCTGCCCTGGGTGAACGTGGCCGGGTGCGGCGCGGGCGCGGTGCTGGCCTGGCAGGCGTGCGCACGCGGCTTCGGCCGCTTCCAGAGCCTGGTCGTGGCCGATCGCGGCCACCCCGCGACGCCCGGCGCCGACGGAACGGTCGCGGACGCGACCACCGGCCCGGTGGAGGTGCCGACCACGCTTCTGGTGACCAAGAATCTGCCGCGCTCGGTGGCCGACACGTCGGGCCGGTTCGTCTACGGCGAATTCCGGGTGGTCGAGGTCGACGTCACCAACGTGGCCACCGAAGCCGACCACGAGCTGGCCACCGAGATCGTGCTACGCACCAGCCTCTGGTGACTTCGCGGCCTGGTAGCCCGCGAGCCAGTCCAGCCAGCTGTCGAGCTCGGCGAACGCCTGTGCCAGCGGTTCCGGGCCGGAGAGGAACACGTCGTGCTTGGCGCCGTCGATCGGCACCATGTTGGTGCGGTCGCCCAGGCAGCCCGACCAGCGCTGGATCTGCTTGACGTCGAGCACCGCGTCGGCCACGTCGACGGCGGGACCGTACCGCCTGGCGAACTTGGTCATCCGGGAGCGCAGGATCAGCGAGGGCACCCCGATGTCGAGGCCCTGGTGCAGCCGCGCGTGGCCGTTGCGGATCGCGCGCAGCCAGCCGAACCGGACGGGGAAGCCGTGCAACGGCTTCCAGTCCAGGTTGTAATCCCACGTGCCCGACACCGAGTGGTGCAGGCTGTCGCCGTAGGTGCTGACCTTGCCGCCGGGCAGCTGCACCATCCTCCGGAACCGTCCGACCGCCTTGATGATGGGCGTACCGATGGTCCGGTAGTAGGAGGGGCCCTGCAGGTCGAACCACGGGCTGTTGAGCACCACGCCGGTGATGCCGGCGGCCGCCGTCCCGCGGTCGCGGTTGAGCCGGTCCAGCCACAGCGGCACGACCAGGCCGCCGGTGGAGTGGGCGTTGAGCACCACGGGAGCGCCGGTCTCCGCGCGGACGATCCGCAGCGACTCCTCCAGCTCCCGGTCGTAGAAAGCGAGATCCGTCACATAGTGCGGCGTGTGTCCGTCGCGCAGCGACCGTCCGCATTTGCGCAGGTCGAGCGCGTAGAACTGGAACCCGCGCGCGGCGAAGTGCTCGGCGAGATGCTCCTGGAAGAAGTAATCGGTGAAACCGTGGACGTAGAGCACCGCGCCCGCGGTCTGTTCGACGGCGCCGGAGGGCACGTAGCGCACCAGCGTGGCGACCACCTCGCCCTCGCCGTCGGGATCGGGGCCCAGCGGCAGCGTGCGCTGCTGGTAGTGCGGACCCAGGACGTCGGGGCGCCAGCCATCGCCATCCGGAGTGGTGCCGACCGGCTCGGCAAGCGACTGTTCGTTCGTCACGCGACCAATCTATTGGACGGTGTCAACCGCTGGCAGGTGGCGGCCGTCGCCCGACCGGCGAAGTGACGATCGTCTCTGTCGCATTCCGCACAATCAGCAGGTTCGTTGCGGGATGGGGGCGTGGTGAGGTGCACAATTGGGCATAGGTGAACGACGGGTAACCTAACTCCCGCCATGCCGTTCGGGACCGGCGGACGCCGGAACCGAGCCACAACTACACCGTGCCCAGGCTGGTCCACCCGCCCGGTGG
This sequence comes from Nocardia beijingensis NBRC 16342, assembly GCF_001612785.1. Classification (GTDB taxonomy): domain Bacteria; phylum Actinomycetota; class Actinomycetes; order Mycobacteriales; family Mycobacteriaceae; genus Nocardia; species Nocardia beijingensis. Next base: position 16,254 of record NZ_BDBC01000053.1, on the reverse strand, counting down.
GCCCGCGCAGACAAGGAAGTCGATCTACCCGTGCCGAACGCTGCCGTGACTGAAAAGACCGATGTAGTACTCATCGGTGCCGGGATCATGAGTGCCACTCTCGGCGCGCTGCTGCGGCAGCTGCAGCCGGACTGGTCGATCTCCCTGTTCGAGCGCCTCGACGCCGCCGCGGCGGAGAGCAGCGATCCGTGGAACAACGCGGGCACCGGGCACTCCGCGCTGTGCGAGCTGAACTACAGCCCGCAGGCGTCCGACGGCTCCGTGGACATCACCAAGGCCGTCGACATCAACGAGCGTTTCCAGGTGTCCCGGCAGTTCTGGTCCTACGGCGTGGAGAACGGCATCCTGCGCGATCCGTCCGCGTTCATCAACCCCATCCCGCACGTCAGCTTCGTGCACGGCGCCGACAACGTGGAGTACCTGCGCAAGCGGTACGAGGCGCTGGCGCCGCACCCGCTGTTCGAGGGCATGGAGTACATCGACAGCCCCGACGAGTTCTCCCGCCGCCTGCCGCTCATGGCGCGCGGACGCGACTTCTCCGACCCGATCGCGCTGAACTGGACCGACGGCGGCACCGACATCGACTTCGGCTCGCTCACCCAGGAACTGCTCGCCTACCTCGGCGCGTCCGGCGCCGACCTGGCCTTCGGGCACGAGGTGCGCGATCTGGCCAAACAGTCCGACGGATCATGGGTGGTCACGGTCCGCAACGTGCGCACCCGCGAAACCCGCAAGCTGATCAGCAAATTCGTCTTCGTCGGCGCGGGCGGCGGCGCGCTGCCGCTGCTGCAGAAGGCGGGCATCAAGGAGGCGAAGGGCTTCGGCGGCTTCCCGGTGAGCGGTCAGTTCTTCCGCTGCGTCAACCCGGCGCTGATCGACCAGCACGAGGCCAAGGTGTACGGCAAGGCCGCGGTCGGCGCACCGCCGATGTCGGTGCCGCACTTGGATACTCGCGTCATCAAGGGCAAGCCTGGCCTGCTGTTCGGCCCGTACGCGGGCTGGACGCCGAAGTTCCTCAAGGACGGCAAGAACACCGACCTGTTCAAGTCGGTGCGGCCGAACAACATCTTCTCGCTGCTCGGCGTCGGCGTCACCGAGCTGGGCCTGACCAAGTACCTGGTCAGCGAGCTGCTGAAGTCGCAGGCGGGCAAGGTGGTCACGCTGTCGGAGTTCATCCCGCGCGCCGAGGCCAAGGACTGGGAGCTGATCACCGCCGGTCAGCGCGTGCAGGTGATCCGCCGCAAGGGCGTCGGCGGCGTGCTCGAGTTCGGCACCGCCGTGATCGCCGCGCAGGACGGCACGATCGCCGGTCTGCTCGGCGCGTCCCCCGGTGCCTCCACCTGCGTCACCGCCATGCTGGACGTGCTACAGCGGTGCTTCCCGCAGGAGTACGCCGCGTGGACGCCGAAGCTGAAGGAGATGGTGCCCTCGCTGGGCGTGAAGCTCTCCGAAGACCCGGCTCTGTTCCACGAAGTGTGGGATTGGACGTCGAAGGCGCTCAACCTCGTCGACGGCGGCGACAACACGCCGCGACGTGCAGGGGTCGCGGCGAACGCCTAGGTTGTGATAGCAAGGCGCGATGATGTCAACGGTTGCTCTCAAACGCTCCTGGGCGCAGGATCTCGATACCGCGACGCTCTACCAGCTGTTGAAACTTCGCGTCGAAGTCTTCGTCGTCGAACAGAAGTGCGCGTACCCCGAACTGGACGGGAAGGACCTGCTCCCCGAGACCAGGCACTTCTGGCTCGATGACGAGGGCGACGTCATCGCCACGCTGCGGTTGTGCGAGGAGCACCGCGACGGTGTGAAGAGTTTCCGCATCGGCAGGCTCTGCACCGCGGCGCCCGCCCGCGGGCACGGATACACCACGCGACTGCTGCAGGCGGCGCTGGCCGAGGTCGGCTCCGCGACGGTGCGCCTGAGCGCCCAGAGCTACCTGATCGACCTGTACACCAAGCACGGCTTCAAGGTCGACGGCCCGGAATTCGAGGAAGACGGCATCCCCCACGTGCCGATGCGCAGGGGAGGCGAGTAGCCCTCCCACCCGCCATTCGCACCCGCTCCGGAAGTGTCCGGGGCGGGTGCGGCGCTTTTCGGGTCCTGCCCGCATCGGTTCTGAATCGAAGGGCACTGTCGGTGGGGTGAAGGGCGCGTGCTTAGAGTTGGGGCGTGTCCTTGTCCCATGCCGAAACAGTGCCGACGCCCGAGCAGCATCGCCGTACTCGTCCGGGTTCGGACGGGGAGGCCGGATTCCCGTTCTCGGCGGTGGTCGGGCAGGAGCGGCTGCAACTGGCGTTGATCCTGTGCGCGGTGCATCCCGGTATCGGCGGCGTGCTGGTGCGCGGCGAGAAGGGCACCGCGAAGTCGACCGTGGTGCGCGCGCTGGCACAGCTGCTGCCGCCGGTGGTGGACGAGACCGGCGCGCGGCCCGCTCGCTTGGTGGAGTTGCCGGTCGGCGCGACCGAGGACCGCGTGGTCGGCTCGCTGGATCTGGAGCGGGTGCTGCGCGACGGGGAGCAGGCGTTCCGTCCCGGCCTGCTGGCCGCCGCCCATCACGGTGTGCTGTATGTCGACGAGGTCAACCTGCTGCACGACCATCTGGTGGACGTGCTGCTCGACGCCGCGGCGATGGGCCGGGTGCATATCGAGCGCGACGGCGTGTCGCATTCGCATCCGGCGCGATTCGTGCTGGTCGGCACCATGAACCCGGAGGAGGGTGAGCTGCGTCCGCAGTTGCTGGACCGGTTCGGCCTGACCGTGGATGTGGCCGCCTCGCGGAACGTGGACGTGCGGATGGCGGTGGTGCGCCGCAGGCTGGACTACGAAGCCGACCCGGCCGGGTTCGCCGCCGCGTACGCCGAGGCCGACCGCGAGGTGGCCGAGCGCATCCTCGCCGCCCGCGACCGGTTGGGGCAGGTGGCGCTCGACGATGTGGAGCTGCGCCGGATCGCCGCGCTGTGCGCCGCGTTCGACGTCGACGGCATGCGCGCCGATCTGGTCGTCGCGCGCACCGCGACGGCGCATGCCGCCTGGCGCGGCGCCGACGCGGTGACCGAGGACGACGTGCGGGTGGCCGCCGAGCTGGCGCTGCCGCACCGCCGCAGGCGAGATCCGTTCGACGAGCCGGGCATCAGCGAGCAACAGCTCGACGACGCCATGCGCGACGCCGCCGCGGAGGCGCGACGCGACCAGCCGCCGTCCCCTCCGCAGGATGCCGAGGAGACGGACGCGGTGGCGGACGAAAGGGGAGAGTCTCCCGACGACGGCCCCGACGATCCCACACCGACCGACGGCGGCCCCGAAGACCCGTCGCCGCCGGAGGGGCCGGGCGGCGGGCGTTCGGGGGAAGGTCGCACCGGCACACCGGTTTCCGCCGGCGCGCGCACACCGCGCTGGGAGGTGCCCGGTGTCGGCGAGGGCGCTCCGGGACGCCGGTCTCGCGCGGAATCCCGGCACGGGCGAGTAGTGCGTTCCAGCACCGACACCTCCGCAGGCTTGCACCTGCTCGGCACCGTGCTCGCGGCCGCGCCGAAGCAGCGGGCGCGCGGACGGGGCGCCGGGCCGCTGCGGCTGGCCGCCGAGGACCTCCGTGGCGCGTACCGGGAGGGCCGCGAGGGGAATCTGGTCGTGTTCGTCGTCGACGCGTCCGGTTCCATGGCCGCCCGCGACCGTTTGTCCGCGGTCACCGGCGCGGTGGTCACGCTGCTGCGCGATGCCTACCAGCGCAGGGACAAGGTCGCCGTCGTCAGCGTGCGCGGCGCGGAGGCCGAACTCGTGTTGCCGCCCACCTCGTCGGTCGACATCGCGGTGCGGCGGTTGTCCGGGATGCGCACGGGCGGGAAGACGCCGCTGGCGGCGGGCCTGCTGAAGGCGCGTGAGGTGGTGCTGCGCGAGCACGTGCGTGATCCCCGGCGCAGGCCCATGCTGGTGCTGCTCACCGACGGTCGCGCCACGGGTGGCGCCGACCCGGTTCCGCGCGCCCGCGCCGCGGCCCGCTTGCTGGCCGCGGACGCGGTCACCTCGATCGTCGTCGACTGCGAACGCGGCATGATCCGCCTCGGTCTCGCCGCGGACCTCGCTCGCGAGCTGCGCGGCGGATACCTCCGATTGGCCGAGCTGACCGGCGACTCGGTCGCCGATGTCGTCCGTTCGAGTACCGGTACGTCGCGCGCGGCTCGTGCGGCTTGAGCGCGACTTCCGGACGGAGTGATCCGAAGACGAGCAAGGAGATTCGATGCCCAAGGGTGTTCCCGAGACCGTTCCCGACGACGGGCTGACCACGCGGCAGCGGCGCAACCAGCCGGTGCTCGCGGTGCACACGGGGCCGGGCAAGGGCAAGTCGACGGCCGCATTCGGTATGGCGCTGCGGGCCTGGAACCAAGGTTTCGACGTCGCGGTGTTCCAATTCGTCAAGAGCGCCAAGTGGAAGGTCGGGGAGGAAGCCGCCTTCCGCGCGCTCGGCGCCCTGCACGAGCAGACCGGCGCGGGCGGCCCGGTCGAATGGCACAAGATGGGTGAGGGCTGGTCCTGGACCCGCAAGCAGGGCACCGAACAAGACCACGCGGCGGCCGCGCTCGCGGGCTGGCAAGAGATCGCCCGCCGCCTGAAGACCGAACAGCACCGCTTCTACGTCCTCGACGAATTCACCTACCCCCTCAAATGGGGCTGGGTCGACACGGCCGAAGTAGTCGAAACCCTCCGCACCCGCCCGGGAAACCAGCACGTCGTCATCACCGGCCGCGACGCCCCCCAACCCCTCCTCGAAGCCGCCGACCTCGTCACCGAGATGACCAAACTCAAACACCCCATGGACGCGGGCCGCAAAGGCCAACGAGGCATCGAATGGTGATGTCCGCGAGTGGCACATGGCTGCGGCGAATCGCGAGAGGCCCGCACGATGGTGTGCCACTCGCGAGGCGGGGGCGGGGATGAGGGCCGTTGTGGTGGCGGCGCCGGCGTCGGGGAGCGGGAAGACGACGGTGGCGACCGGGCTGGTGGGGGCGTTGCGGAGGGTGGGGCATCGGGTGGCGCCGTTCAAGGTGGGGCCCGATTACATCGATCCGGGGTATCACGGGTTGGCGGCGGGGCGGCCGGGGCGGAATCTGGATCCGGTGCTGGTGGGGGCGGAGCGGGTGGTGCCGCTGTACCGGCACGGCGTCGCGGAATGCGATCTGGCCGTGGTCGAAGGCGTGATGGGGTTGTTCGACGGGCGGATCGACGAGCACCATTCGGGTCCGGTGGCGGAGGGCTCGACGGCGCAGGTCGCGGCGCTGCTCGGGGCCCCGGTGGTGCTCGTGGTGGACGCGCGCGGGCACAGCCAGAGCCTGGCAGCGCTGCTGCACGGATTCGCCACCTTCGACAGCGGTGTCCGGCTGGGCGGTGTGATCTTGAACCGGGTGGGCAGCGAACGGCACGAGCAGGTGCTGCGCGCCGCCTGTGATCGCGTCGGGCTGCCGGTGCTCGGGTCGTTGCCGCGCCTGGCCGAACTGGAGGTGCCGTCCAGGCACCTCGGCCTGATCCCGGCCGTGGAACACGGTCCGGCCGCCACGGCGGCGGTCGCGGCGATGACGGACCTCGTGGCCGCGCACGTGGACCTGCACGCCATCGCGGCACTCGCCCGTTCGTCTGTGTGGGGACCGGCGTGGGATCCCGCCGTGGCCGTGCGTGGGCTCGAAGGGGCAGCTGCTGCGAGTTCTGTGGGCGGAGTCGGCGACACGGGTGCGTCGACGGTCGACGGTGATGAGGACTTGTGCGTCTCGGCCGAGGCTGCCAACGCCTCGAGCGCCGGCGGAAGTGCGGACGGCGCGATTGCCGATGGGCAGGGTCCCCTGATCGCCATGGCCGGTGGCCCGGCGTTCACGTTCGGCTATGCCGAGCATCGTGAGCTGCTGGTGGCCGCGGGCGCGCGGGTGGCGGTGTTCGATCCGCTGTACGACCAATTGCCCTCTGGGACTGCGGCATTGGTCTTGCCGGGTGGGTTCCCCGAGGAACACGCCGCGGAACTGGCCGCCAATTCCGGCCTGTTGCGGGCGGTGGCCCAAGCCGCCCGGCACGGGATGCCGATACACGCCGAGTGCGCCGGGTTGCTGTATCTGACCCGATCACTGGACGGGCACCCGATGGCCGGAGTGGTGGACGCCGACGCGGAGTTCGGCTCGCGCCTGACTCTCGGCTACCGAGACGCCGTCGCGCTGACCGACTCGCCGCTGTGGCGCGTCGGCGAGCGGGTCCGCGGGCATGAATTCCACCGCACCCGTCTGGTGTCGGCGCCGCCGCGTGATCCGGTGTGGGGCTGGCGTGGCAGCGCGGGGGAGCGGGTCCAGGAAGGGGCGTCGAGCGGCAACGTGCACGCGTCGTACCTGCACACCCATCCGGCGGGGAACCCGGAAGCGGTACGGCGATTCGTCGTCGCCGCGACGCGGTTCGCGAGTTCCCGTGCCGTCGGCTGAGGTCGTCGTCGGCGTCGGCCTGCGACCGCGCACCCCGGCCCGTACGATCAGCGCCGCCCTGCGCGAGGGCGTGGGCGACCACCGGATCGTGTGCCTGGCCACCATCGCGCAGCGCTCCACGGAACCCGGCCTGCGCGCCGTCGCCGCGCACCTCGGGGTGCCGCTGCGCGCCTACTCTGCCGACGAACTGTCGACGGTCGCCGTCCCCAACCCCGCAGGCCGGACGCGCTCGGCCGTCGGCACGGCAAGCGTCGCGGAGGCCGCTGCCCTGCTCGCCGCCGACGGCGGGCCGCTGGTGCTGCCCAAGCGCGTCGTGCACGGCGTGGTGCTCGCGGCAGCGTTGTTCGCGCCGTAGCGCCCGGTTGCCGAGGACATTCGAAACAACCGGCAGTGACCACAGGCGGAACGTGACGGTGGTCGTCTCAGGGTGCGACCGATCCCCAGTCGGCGAAGCCGGTGGGGTCGTGACGGCCGATGCTGGCGTGTTCGAACAGGCCCCAGCCCTCGGCGTCGCCGCAGCGGGCGTGGGCGACGTGGTCGGTCACTCCGTAGGGGATGCGGGCGACGATCGCCGGGTCGGTGAGGTCGTAGCGGCTCGAGGACGACCAATCGCGGCCTTTCCACTGGCCGTGCTGCCAGTCGGGATCGCCGCCGTAGCCGCACCCGACATGCAGGGGGACGCCCGTGCCCGGCGTGATCTCGATTTCCAGGGGTTTGCCGCCCGGCGTGGTCAGCTCCAGGCGAGCCCCGACGGGAATGCGCGTGCCGGAACGGTAGGCGATGGAGATGCGGGGCCAGCCGAGTTGTTCGGTGCGTCCGTCGGGCCAGATCCGGGTCGCGTCGTTGAGGGTGCGCCTGCCGTCCGGCTCCTCCTGCACTATGACGACGACGGCGAAGTCGTCGAAGCGCAGCGGCACGTAGAGCCACCAGAATCCGCCCGAGGGTTCGGCGGCCGCGCGGCCGGGCGGTTCGGTCTCGCCGACCGGGCGGATGCCCCACGAGCGGTCCCTGGTTCCGGTCCACACCGCCGGATCGACGGTGATGTCGTCGCCGTCCACGCGCAGTGTTCCCGCCCACGAGCCCACCTGCGCGAACCGGGACGCGTCGATGATCGGCCGGTTGCCCGCGAGGATGAGGTGCGGCTGTTCCTGCACGGCGGGAAACGCCCCGGTCCAGGTGAGGTCGAAGCCGAGATCGTCGTGTTCGCAGACCACCCGGATGCGCTGGAGCGGCTCGAGCACCTCGACGCGGTAGCCGCCGACGCGCTGGTCCAGGCTCCGGTCGCCGAGCGCGTCGGAGAAGCGCACCGCGCGCACCGTGTCGCCGCGGCGGACGGCGGCGTAGGCGTCGGTCACGCCCAGGTTCGGGTACACGCCGAGTCCGGTGATCAGGAACGTGCCGCCGTCGCGGTCGTGGGCGTTGAAGTAGCTGCGGTCGTAGAAGTTGCGATCACTGCCGGCCACCCGGGCCAGCGACAGCGGGGTCTGGTGAATCGGATATTCGTCCAAGGGCACAGGCATGGTCAGTCCCATTCGTAGGTTCCGTCGAGCAGCGCTTCCAGGCTTGCCCGGTGCATGACGTAGTCGTCGCGGTCCGGCGTGTCGGTGTCCTCGCCGAAGTGGATCATCCTGCGCTTGACCCGCGCCATCACGATCGCGTGGCGCAACGCGGCGTACACGATGTAGAAATCGAGGTCGCGCACCGAATGGCCGGTCAGCTCCTGGTATTTCGACACCACGTCGTCGCGGCGCAGGAAATCGGGGAGTCCTGGCTGATCGAAGCGGGTGGCCAGATCCTGGAAGAACCGGTGGATGAAGATCACCCAGCCCAGGTCGAGTTCCCGCGGCCCGAGAGCGGCCATCTCCCAGTCCAGCACCGCCACCGCGTCGAATTCGCGGTAGATGATGTTGCCGGGGCGGGCGTCGCCCCACGTGAGCACGTCGGGGCCGGGGTCGGCGGGCCAGTGCTCCTCCAGCCACGCGAAACTCCGCTCGATGAGGGGGATTTCGAAGCCGTCGTCGGCGAGCGCCCACCGGTACCACGAGCGCTGCGCGGCGACGTGCCTGCGCAGCGATTCGCCCGGCCCGTCCAGCATCGGGAACAGCGCCGCCGGGTCGGGTATGCCGTGGATCTTCGCGATCACCTCGACGGTGTTGTGGGTGAGCCGGAGGCGTTCGGCGGGATCGGCGTCGAACAGCCAGCCGACGAACACGTACGGCGGGTTGTCCGTCGGCACCCGTCCGTCCACCCGCCGCATGACGAAGAACGGCGCGCCGAGCGGCTTCTCGTCGTTCTCCAGCCAGCACAGGCCCGGCACCGGAACGTCGGTGGCCGCGGCGACGCCCGCCATCACCTGGTACTGGGTGGCCAGGTCGTAGGTCTCGAAGACGGGGAACGATCCGGCCTCCGGCGCCATCCGCGCGACGAACGACCCGCGCTCTGCGCGCCCGCCCGCGGTCCATTCGGCGTCGAACAGGATCGAGGTGCTGGACATGCCGCCGGACTGCGGACGCGACAGATCGAGGATGCGCGGCGGTTGGTCCGCGGCGACCTTGGCGTGCAGCCAGCGCGTCAGGTCCCCGGCGAGGGTGTCCAGGTCGCGTTCGCTGACGGTCAGCTGGTGTCGCTGTGCCGGGTCCGGATCGTCGGTCATCATTGTCCTCCTGACACGTGCGGCCCGGGTGCACCGCGCACGGTGCGCCGGGATACGCGACTGTAACGCGTTCTAGTTATGCGGCGGGCCGGAACCGGGAACGAATCCCGCGCGGCCCGGTCGGGCGGGCGCGTAGGCCGAAAGAAGTACCCGGAAAGCCAGGGTTTTCCCGGAGGTCATCCCATGACCTGGTCGGATACGTTCGGCTGGCCAATGTGTCGGCTCGCGAGGGGAGCGGTGTGAATACCGTCGAAATGGATGTGGTGGCCGGCGACGAAGCGCGGTCCGGCGCCGAGCGGCGGCCGTGGAGCCTGCCTGCCCGGATCGCGTTCCGCTTCGCCTTCGCCTATTTCGGCCTTTTCTGCCTGCTGTTCGCGCAGATCCTTTTCGTTTTCACCGGGATACTGAGCAAGTGGCTGCCGGAAGATGCGGTCATCTGGCAGATGCGTGCTACGGGCCCGCTGGTCGGCTGGGTCGGCGACCACGTCTTCGGGGTGGAGGCCGTCTTGCACGAGGATTCGGGCAGCGGCGACCAAGCCGCCATCTGGCTTCTGATCCTCTGCGAACTCGTCGCGGCGGTGCTGATCACGATCGTCTGGTCGGTCCTCGACCGCCGCCGCGACTACGTGACACTGCGCAGCTGGTTCCTCGTGTTCATCCGGCTGTGCCTCGGCGGACAGATGCTCTTCTACGGCCTGGCCAAGGCGATTCCGTCGCAGATGCCCGCGCCGTCGCTGACCGCGCTGCTGCAACCGTACGGGACGATGAGCCCGGCGTCGGTGCTGTGGAACCAGGTCGGAGCCGCTCCCGCGTACGAGATCCTGCTCGGCACGGCCGAAGTGCTCGGCGGCCTGCTGCTGTTCCTGCCGCGCACCGCGACGGCGGGCGCGTTGCTCAGCCTGGTGAGCATGGCGCAGGTCTTCGTGCTGAACATGACCTACGACGTGCCGGTGAAGATCCTCTCGTTCCATTTGCTGCTGCTGTCGCTGGTGGTGCTGGCGCCGCAGGCCGGGCGGCTGGCGAACGTCCTGGTGCTGGAACGCCCGGCCGAACCGGCAGCGCAGCCGCTGCTGTTCGATTCCCGCCGAGCGAACCGGATCGCGGCAGCGGTGCAAGTGGCGCTCGGTCTGTGGGTGCTGATCGGTGGGGCGTACATCGGCTGGCAAACCTGGCGCGAGTCGGGTGACGGCGCGCCGAGGCCTCCGCTCTACGGCATCTGGACCGTCGGCGAGTTCACCAGGGACGGGCATCCGGCGCCGCCGCTGCGCACCGACGAGGTTCGCTGGCAGCGGCTGATCGTCGATCGCCATGGGACGACGGTGCAGCGGATGGACGACTCGTTCGTCCCCGTCGTGGCGGTGGTCGACGAGGCCGCGCACACCATCGTGCTGTCGGAGGCCGCGCCGTCGGCGGGCGCGCCACCCGCCCGTCTCGGCGCTTTCACCTTCACCCAGCCCGGCCCGGACGCGCTGGCACTGACGGGTGAGCTGAACGGAACGCCGGTGACCTTGTCGCTCGACCGGATGGACCTGAACTCCTTCCCGCTGCGCGGCCGTGGCTTCCACTTCGTTCAGGAATATCCGTACTTCCGCTGAAAATGCCTACGGCAACGGTGCTTTTGGATACCTTCGGTCTGCATCGACTCGGACTGGAGGGACCGCAGTGACCGAAGCGATCCTCGATCGGACAGACGCCGCGGACGCGGAAGCGCCGGAGCCGCGGCCCTGGCGCGCGACGACGCGGGTGGCGTTCCGCTTCGGTTTCCTGTACTTCGGGCTGTTCTGCCTGACGTATCCGGCGATCGTCCCGGAGTTCCTCGGACTTGCGCGCGAAGGATTGCCGGACTGGGTGAACTCCGGCGTCGCCCGTGCGCTGCGCCCGGTGATCGAAGGGACCGGGACGGGGGTGTTCGGCGCGTCCGTCACGGCGAACACGGCCTCGATCAGCGGTGACCAGGCCTACTTCTGGGTGCTGGTGTTCGTCGTCCTGGTGGTGGCGGTGCTCGGGACCGTCATCTGGAGTGTGCTGGACCGGCAGCGGCCGCACTACCGGGTCTTGCAGCCGTGGTTCCTGCTGTTCGTGCGTTTGTCCCTGGCGGGGCAGATGGTCGCCTACGGCATGGCGAAGGCCATCCCCACGCAGATGCCGCCGACGCCGCTGAGCCGCCTGCTCGAGCCCTACGGGAATTTCAGTCCGATGGCGGTGCTCTGGAACCACATCGGGGTGTCGCCGCAGTACGAGATCCTGCTCGGCTGCGCGGAACTGCTCGCGGGCGTCCTGCTGTTCGTACCGCGTACCGCGCTGGTGGGCGCGATGCTCGCGTTGGTGTGCACGACGCAGGTGTTCGTGCTGGACATGACCTACGACGTGCCCGCCAAGATCCTGTCGTTCCACCTGGTACTGCTGTGCCTGGTGCTGCTCGCCCCGGAGGCCGGCCGGCTGGCGAACGTGCTCGTGCTCGACCGGCCCACCGGACCGTCGACGGCGCCGCCGCTGCTGCGCTCGCCGCGGGCCAATCGCATCGCGGCCGCGGTGCAGATCGCGCTCGGGGCGTGGCTGGTGTTCTCGAACGCCTACACCGGCTGGGAGAGATGGAACGAGCAGGGGGCGGGGCGACCGGAGCCTCCGCTGTACGGCATCTGGGCGGTCACCGACTTCAGTGTGGACGGCAAACCGCTGCCGCCACTGACCACCGACGAATTGCGTTGGCAGAGAATTGTTTTCGATCGAGACGGCGTCACGGTGCAGCGAATGGACGGCCAATTGGTCCCGGTCCTCGCCATGGTCGATCCGGGCGCGCGCACGGTGGTCATGGCCGCGCCGCCCGCAGCGGTCGGCGCGGGACCGGAGCCGCTGGGCAGTTTCGGCTTCGACCGGCCCGCACCCGAGCGGCTGACTCTGACGGGCACCCTCGCCGGGCAACCGGTCACGGTGGCACTGACCTCGGTCGCGCTCGATGACTTCCCTTTGCGCAGCCGAGGGTTCCACTGGGTGCAGGAATACCCGTATTTCCGCTGAGCCGCCCGGGTCAAGCGTCGAGGTCGTCGGCGAACCCGATGTCCTCGTGCCAGAGCGCGGGATGCTCGGCGATGAAGCGGGTCATCAGGTCGATGCAGCGCCGGTCCTCCAGAACGGTGACGGCGACGCCGTGGCCGGCGAGCCACTCGTGCCCGCCGGAAAAGGTCAGCGACTCACCGACCACCACCGAGCCGATGCCGAACTGGCGGACCAGGCCGCTGCAGTACCAGCACGGCGAGAGCGTGGTGACCATGATGGTGTCGCGGTAGTCGCGCCGTCGTCCCGCCGCGCGGAAGGCGTCGGTCTCGGCGTGCATGCTGGGATCGCCGGATTGCACCCGGCGGTTGCGGCCGCGGCCGAGCACGGCGCCGTTCGCGTCGAAGAGGGCGGCGCCGATCGGGATCCCGCCTTCGGCGAGTCCGCGCAGCGCTTCGTCGTAGGCCACGTCGAGCAGTCGTGCCGGTGTCAGCTGCTTCATCGCTCCGCCTTTCCGAGCTGGACGACTCCACCGCAACCTACCGCCGTGAGCTGCCGGATCGCTCGCTACTCGCCGGACAGGCCTGGCCCGTGCCGGTCGATTGCCGGGGCCGCACGGTCACGCCGTAGGCTCGAAACTTGTGCCGAACACGTCAGACGCAACGCAAGACCAGCCCACCGGCGACCCGAACTACCTGGTCGGGCTCGATCTGCACGGACGACGTGTCGTCGTGGTCGGCGGCGGGTCGGTGGCGCAGCGCAGGCTGGGCCTGCTGATCGCCTCCGGCGCGGAGGTCCACGTGGTGAGTCGTGCCGTCACGCCCGCGGTCGAGGGGATGGCGAGCTCCGGGCAGATCACCGTCACGCTGCGCGAGTACGCCGACGGCGACCTCGACGGCGCCTGGTACGCGATCGCGTGCACCGACGAGCCGGAGACCAACGCGGCAGTGGTGGCCGAGGCGACCCGGCGGCGGATCTTCTGCGTGCGCGCCGACACGGCACGGCTCGGCACCGCGGTCACCCCCGCCACCGCGCGCTACGACGGGCTGACCCTCGGCGTGCTCGCGAGCGGGCAGCACCGGCGCTCGGCGGCCGTGCGCAACGCGGTGCTGGAGGCCCTGCAATCCGGTGTGGTGAGTGACGACTCGACGCCGATCGCGCCCGGCGTCGCCCTGGTGGGCGGCGGACCGGGTGATCCCGACCTGATCACCGTGCGCGGACGGCGGCTGCTGGCCAGAGCGGATCTGGTGGTCGCCGACCGGCTCGCGCCGCCGGAACTGCTGGCCGAACTCGGGCCCGAGGTCGAGGTGGTCGACGCCGCCAAGATCCCGTACGGCCGCGCCATGGCGCAGGAGGCGATCAACAACGCGCTGATCGAAGGCGCGAAAGCGGGCAAGTTCGTGGTGCGGCTCAAGGGCGGTGACCCGTACGTGTTCGGGCGCGGCTACGAGGAACTGGAGGCCTGCGTGGCCGCCGGGGTTCCGGTCACCGTGGTGCCCGGCGTCACCAGCCCCATCTCGGTGCCCGCCGCCGCGGGCATCCCGGTCACCCATCGCGGCGTCACCCACGAGTTCGTGGTGGTGAGCGGACATGTCGCGCCGGACCACCCGGACTCGCTGGTGGACTGGCCCGCGCTGGCCCGGCTGCGCGGCACTCTGGTGCTGATGATGGCGGTGGAGCGGATCGAGCAATTTGCCACCGCGCTGCTGGAGGGCGGTCGCCCGGCGGGAACGCCCGCCACCGTCATCCAGGAGGGCACGCTGCGCACGCAGCGTGTGCTGCGCGCCGATCTCGGCACGGTGGCCGCCAGGGTGCGCGCCGAGGGCATCCGCCCACCCGCGATCGTGGTGATCGGCCCGACCGCCGGATTCTCCGCCGACGCGATCGCCCCGCACGCCGACTCCGCGGCGGGCTAGCAGCCCCCTCCCGTCGGCCCGGCCCGGCCGGGCCGGTGGGTGGACAAATGCGGCAGCGGCATCAATTACAGTGACTCACTGTGCTTCGGAACCCCGCTGCGACGATGCAGTACCCAGTGACGCAGCGGGCCTTCGGGCTCGCGATCCTAGTGCTGAGCGGATTGCAGCTCATGGTCGTGCTCGACGGCACGGTCGTGATCTTCGCGCTGCCGCGGCTGCAAGAGGAGATGGGGTTGTCCAGCGCGGGCAGCGCGTGGACGGTGACGTCCTACGGCCTCACCTTCGCGGGCCTGATGCTGCTCGGCGGCAGGCTCGGCGACGCGTTCGGCCGCAAGCGCATGCTCGTGGTCGGCGTCGCGCTGTTCACCCTGGCCTCGCTGTTGTGCGGGTTGGCGCAGAACCAGGCGATGCTGCTCGCGGCGCGCGCGTTCCAGGGCGCCGGCGCCGCTGTCGCGGCACCCACCGCGTTCGCGCTGGTGGCGACGACCTTCGCGCCGGGCAAGGCACGCAATCAGGCGATCGCGATCGTCGGCTCGATGGTCGGCATCGGCTCCGTCGGCGGGCTCGTGGTCGGCGGTGCGCTGACCCAGCTGTCCTGGCGGTGGATCTTCCTGATCAACGTCCCGATCGGCGCCCTGATCATCCTCGGCGCGGCCTACAAGCTCGCCGACACCGAACACCACCGTTCGGCCCTCGACCTTCCCGGCGCGGTGCTGGGCACCATCGCCTGCGCGTCGATCGTGTTCGGCGCCACCGAAGGGCCGGAGATGGGGTGGGGGCATCCGGCGATCATCGGTTCGCTGATCGCGGGCGTGGTGCTGCTGATCGTCTTCGTGGCGCTGGAACGGCGGGTGGACGACCCGCTGCTGCCGTGGTCGCTATTCGACAGCCGCGACCGCGTCGCCACCTTCCTGCTGATCTTCCTGGCCGGTGGCGTGCTCGGCGCGATGACCTTCTTCGTCGCGCAGTTCATGCAGAACGTCATCGGGTACGGGCCGCTCAAGGCGGGCGTCGCGGCGATTCCGTTCACCGTCGGCATCGGCATCGGCGGCGCGGTGGCCTCCAAGGCGGCGCTGTACGTCGCGCCGCGCTGGCTGCTCGCGGGCGCGGCCGTGGTGCTCGGCGTGGGACTGCTGTTCGGCTCGACGCTCGACGGCGAGGTCATGTACTTCGCCACGCTGCTGCCGCTGCTGGTGGTGATCGGCTTGGGCGTCGGCATCGCCATGGTGCTCGCGCCGCTGTGCGTGCTGGTCGGCGTGCCACCGGCCAACATCGGGCCGCTGGCCGCGGTCGGGCAGATGTTCATGAACCTGGCCACGCCGGTGGCCATCGGCCTGCTCACCCCGATCGCCGCCTCCCGCACCCTCTCGCTCGGCGGACGCACCGAGAAGGTCGCCGGGATGACGGCCGCGGAGATCGCCGCGCTCGGCAACGGCTACACCCTGGTGCTGTTCGTTTGCGCTCTCGTCGCGTTCGCGGCCGGATTGGTCGCCCTGACCCTGCGCTTCACCCCCCAGCAACTGGCCATGGCCCAGCACGCCCAAGAGGAAGCGCAGCAAGGGGGCGCTTAATTCGCCGCTTGTTCGTCGCGGCGCGTTCGCAGCCTCCTCATGGCTTGAACGTGGTCGAGGTCGCCGGTTGCGGCACGAGGCGCAATCAGGACCTGTCCACTACGCGCCGGGGTGTCACGCGCACGACTGCGTGCGGCCCGTCGTCGACCGAGGCGGGTCGGTCCCGAGCCGGGCCGCGAACGGCGGATGCTCGGTCTCGCTTCGTTCGAAGGACGTGAGGGAGCTCGCCGGTTGCGGCTCGAGGCGGACTCAGAACCTCCCCACTACGCGCCGAGGCGTCACACGCACGATGACGCGCGGTCCGTCGTTGACCGAGGCGGGGTTGAAGTCGGCGTACTTCTGTCCGGTGTACTTCGCCGACAGCTCGTCGGGCAGCGTCTTGTCCGGGTCGGGCGTGATGGTCGCGCTGCCCCGGATCTCCGCGTAGACGTACGGGTTGTCCGGCGGGTTGATCAGCACGGTGATGCGCGGGTCGCGCGCGAGGTTCTTGCCCTGCTGACGATCGGTCGTGGTGGAGAAGAGCAGGTCGTTGCCGTCGCGCTTCAGCCAGATCACGGTCAGATGCGGTTGCCCGTTGGGTCCGATCGTGGCCGCGGTGGCGAAGACCTTCTCTTCGTCCAGGTACTTCTTCAGGTCGTCGGAGAGCTCTGCGATGCTGGTCACGCTCTGAG
>NZ_BDBC01000052.1 GCF_001612785.1 Nocardia beijingensis NBRC 16342 | reverse complement strand
CCCGAGCAAGCGCCAAGCCAGGCGCGCCGGAAGCGGCATCTCGGCCAGGAACTTGCGGCGGTCGGCATCGGACACTCCTTGCAGGATGAAGCCGAGGAAGACCAGCTGGCGGTCCTTGGGCATGTGCTCGCGGCCGCGTTCGCCGAGCGCCTGCCATTCGGTGGCGGTCATGACGTTCTCGACCACGGGCAGGACGTGCCGTTCCTCCTCGGCCATGTGCTCGTCGAGGGCGACGGCGAGCGCGGTGAGGGTGGCGGCGAGCCGGTCGCGGACCGAAGGGTCGGCGGCGGCGGCGAATTCGGCCGCCTCGCGGTGCGCGCGTTCGGTGAGTTCGGCGATCCGCTCGTGCTGCTCCTCCATGCGCAGCACCAGGGCCGCGTCGGCGGGAGCCCGCTCGAGCAGCAGAGGCCACATGAGTTCGTCCTCGCCGGTGTGGTGCTGGTGCAGGCCGTTGCCCAGCTCGTCCAGGAACTCGACGAGCCGCCCGGCGCGGTCGACGTCACCGGCCGCGACCGCGGTGACGAGATCGGGCAGAGCGCGGAAGTGCCTGCGGAAGGTGTTGTGCACGACGACCATGTCGTAGGTGTCGGGGCGATCGGGGGCGACGGCGGTGGTGTTCACGAGTGCTCCTGTCGGTGTCGGGGACTCGGCGAGCATGCGGTCCGTCGCTTGTAGTCCGCTCGAGACGCGCTTAAGAGGTGTCGTCCTTAGACTTGGCTGGTCATGGTTCGGATCCGGGTACTCGGCGCGCTGACCGCGGCGGACGAGCGCGGTGAACTCGATCTCGGCGGTCCGCGGCAACGCGGTGTGCTGGCACGGCTGCTGGTCGCGCGGGGCGAGGTGGTGCCGGTCGATCGACTGATCGACGACCTGTGGCGGGGTGAGCCGCCGCCACGGGCACTGGGCGCGTTGCAGGCCTATGTGTCCAATCTGCGGCGGCTGCTCGAGCCGCGGCGGCCCCCACGAGCGCCCGCGACCGTGCTGATCAGCCGCGCCCCCGGGTATGCGGTGCGGCTGGACACCGAGGCGGTGGACGCGTGGGTTTTCGGCGCCGAACTGGATGCCGCGGCGGGGCTCGATCCGCGCGAGCGGCGGCGCGCCCTGGAGCGGGCGCTGTCCCGCTGGCAGGGACCGGCGTACGCGGCGTACGCGGAGGAGTCGTGGGCGAGCGCGGAGGCGGCGCGGCTGGAGGAGCTGCGATCGGCTGCGCGAGAACAACTCGCGGCCACGCTGCTCGACCTGGACGAACCGGCCTTGGCCGCGGCCCAGGCCGAGGTGCTGAGCCGGGAACATCCGCTGCGGGAAGAAGGGTGGCGGCTCACGGCTCTGGCGCGCTACCGGGCCGGGCGCCAAGCGGAAGCGCTCGCCGCGCTGCGGCAGGCCCGAGAGGTACTCGCCGAGGAACTCGGCATCGATCCCGGACCGGCACTGACCAGGTTGGAAGCCGACATCCTGGCCCAGCGGATCCCGATGCGCGAGCACGTCGTCTCGGCCTTGGCGCACGACCCCGCCCCGGCGCGTGACCCGGCCATACGGCGTGATCCGGCCCCAGCGCGGGACCAGACCCTGACGCCTGACCAGGCTCTAGCGAGCGACCCGGCCGTGACGGGCGATCCGGCTTCGGCGAGTGGCCCGGCCTTGGCGAGCGACCCGGCTGTGAAGCGTGCGGCCCTGGCGAGCGACCCGGTCGTGAGGGGTGATCCGGCCTCGGCGAGCGACCTGGCCTTAGCGAGCGACCCGGCCTTGGCGCATGAGCAGGCCGTGAGGCGTGATGCGGTCCTGGCGAGCGACCCGGTCGTGAGGGGTGATCCGGCCTCGGCGAATGACCCGGGCTTGGCGCGTGAGCAGGCCGTGAGGGGTGATCCGCCCTTTGCGAATGACCTGGGCTTGGCGCGCGAGCAGGTCGCGAGACGTGATCCGATCCTGGCGAGCGACTCGGCCTTAGCCCGTGAGCAGGCCTCGGAGCGTGAGCGGCCCCGCGCGAGCAACCCTGCCGTGGGGCGTGACCAGGCCCCGGTGAGCGACCCGGTCGTGAGGGGTGATCCGGCCTCTGCGAATGACCTGGGCTTGGCGCGTGAGCAGGTCGTGAGGCGTGATGCGGTCCTGGCGAGCGACTCGGCCTTGGCCCGTGAGCAGGCCTTGGAGCGTGAGCGGCCCCGCGCGAGCAACCCTGCCGTGGGGCGTGACCAGGCCCCGGTGAACGACCCGGCCTCGGCGAGCGACCCGGGCTTGGCGCGTGATCCGGTCTTGGCGCGCGACCCGGTTCCGGAGGCCCAAGGCGGCGGGGCAGGCGCGGGGCTGTTCGGGCGCGCCGCGGAACTCACCGCGTTGTATGCGGCCGCCCAGGGCGAGGGGCCCCGGGCAGCGACCCTGGTGGGTGAGGCGGGCAGCGGGAAATCGACCGTGCTGCACCACATTCGCGCCGCGCTGCGGGACGCCGGATTTCGGGTGGTGCTCGGCCGCTGCCCGGAGGACGAAGCCGCGCCGTCCGCGTGGCCCTGGGTCGAGATGTTGCGCGTGCTGGTGGGCGAGTGCGACCCCGGTGACCTCGCGTCCGCGCTCGCCCCGCTGCTCACCGACGGCGCCGACCCGCCGCGAGAGGATCGCGCCCACGGGCGTTTCCTGCTGCACCGGGCGGTGTGCGGCTATCTCACCGCGGTCGCGGCCGACCGTCCGCTCGCGATCCTGCTCGACGACGCCCACCGCGGCGACGCCGAGACCGCCGCGCTGCTCGCCGCGGTGGCCACGAGGGTGCCCGCGCTCGTCGTGATCGGTTACCGCCCCGACGAAGTGCCGCCCGCGCTCGCCGACGCCCTCGCGACGCTGGCGACCACCGTCCGCGCGCGGGTCCGCCTGCACGGCCTCGGGCTCGCCGACAGCGGCAGGCTCGTCGCCGCGCTGACCGGAAGCACACCGGCGGACTCCGTGGTCGAGACGCTGCACGAGCGCACCGGCGGCAACCCCTTCTACCTCACCGAGTTCGCGCGCCTGCTACAGAGCGAAGGCGAGGTGGTCACCGCCTCGGAAGTCCCCCAAGGGGTGCGGGACGTGTTGCGGCGCAGGCTGTCCCGGCTGCCCGAGACGGCGGTGGCGCTGCTGCGCCTCGCTGCGGTGATCGGCCGGGAGTTCGACCTCGAGGTCCTGGTGCGGGCCGCGGAGGTGGGTGAGGACGACGTGCTGGACGCGGTGGAGGCGGGTGTCCTGGCCGGGTTGCTGGACGAACCGGCCAGCGGCCGTGGCCGTTTCACCCACATCCTGGTGCGCGACACCTTGCTCGGGGATGTGCCGCGAGTTCGTCGCGACCGGTGGCACCGGCGGGTGGCCGCCGCGATCGAGGAGATCGATCCGGGGGATGTCGCCGCCCTCGCGCACCACTACGGCGAATCGGTGACCCCGCTGACGGCGCGACGGGCCGCCGACTACGCGGTGGCCGCGGCCGAACGGGCCGAGCGGCGCTACGCCCACGACGTCGCCGCCGCCGGATACGAACGCGCCGCCGCCGCCCTCGAACGCCATGTCGGCGCGGACACCGTGGCGGAGCGGGTCGCGATGCTGTGCCGCGCCGGGCGCAGTCACCTCGCCGGTGGGGCGGGCCTCGCCGCGCGCGCCGCTCGCGACCGCGCCGCGGCGCTGGCCGAGGAAGCGGGCAGGCCCGACCTGCTGGTGCGGGCGTTCACCGCGTGGGACACCCCGACACCGTGGATGAACCGGCTCTACGGTGTGGTCGAGCACCAGGTGGTCGCGCGGCTAGAGGACGCGCTGCGCTTTCCCGGCCTCACCCCCGCCGGCCGGTGCCGGTTGCTGGTCACCCTGGTCGACGAGATCAGCGGCGAGGCCGGTGAACGGGCCGCCCGCGCCGCCGCCGAAGCCGAGACGATCGCCCGCGAGCTCGGCGACGACACCCTGCTCGCTCCGGCGCTGCAAGCCAGGGCCTCGCTCTACGACACCCCCGAGCGTGACAGGCTCGGTGCGGAGCTGATCGAGATCGGCCTGCGCACCGAAGACAGCGCCTACCTCGTTCTGGGACATACCATTTCGGTGCAGGCCGCCGCCTTCGCGGCAGACCTCGCCGCCGTCCGCGAGCACCTCGACGCGGCCACTGTGCTGGCCGACCGCTACCAGTGGCGCCAAGCGCAGGTGGCCAACACCATGGCGCGCGGGCTTCTGGCGCTGGCGTCCGGGGACGCGGACGCCGCCGAGCGGCACTACCTGCGGGCCAACGAAATGCTCACTCGCGCGGGAATTCTCAATGCGGGCGGGATCCTGCTCATGGCGGTGTTCGCGGTGCGGTGGCAGCAGGGTCGGGCGGGGGAGCTGGCCGGTCTGGTCGACGGATTCGCCGGGAGCGCTCCCCAGGCGTCCGTGGACGCCACGGTGGACTTCCAAGTGCTGGCCCTGCTCGCCGGGGGCGATCGCGCGGCGGCCGAGCGGGTCCGGCGTCGCGCTCGACCGGTCCGCCACGATCTGTTCCGTTCGCTGTTCCTCACCTTGCGCGGCATGACGGTCGCGGCGCTGGGCACACCGCAGGAGGCGGGCGCGCTCTACCGTGACCTGCTGCCCTACCGCGATCGGCTCGGCGGCGCCGACACCGGCTCCTACGTCGTCGGCCCGGTCGACACGGTGCTCGGCGACCTGGCCGCGCGGCGTGGCGAGCCAGGGTCGGCCGCCGAGCACTACCGGGCCGCCCTGCGCGTCGCCCGGCTCTGCGGCAATCCCGTCTGGATCGCCGCGGCACGCGAGCGACTCGACCGCTGACCGGTCACTGGTCGTTCACAAGCCGAACCCGGACCGTTGTCCTCGACCGTCCAACCGACCGAGGAGCACCCATGCCGGACGCCCGCCGCACCGCCACCGACCTGTACCTGAAGACCGTGACCACCCTGCATCGCACGCTGCTCGACGTCACCGCGGGCCGGGTCGGCACCCGCTTCAAGAACATGCCGACCCTGACGCTCACCACCACCGGCAGGCGCAGCGGGCTGCCGCGCACCGTCGTCCTCACCGTCCCGGTCGTGGACGGCGACAGCTACCTGATCGTGGCCTCCCGGGGCGGGGACGACATCTCTCCCGACTGGTTCCACAACTTGCGCGCCCATCCCGAGGTCGAAGTGTCGTTCCAGCACGGACCTACCCGGACGATGACCGCGCACGTGCTCACCGCGGCGGAACGCGGGCGACGGTGGCCGGAGGTCGTCGCGGCCTACCCCGGCTACGAGACCTACCAGAAGCGGACGACCCGCCGCATCCCCCTCGTTTTGTTGACGCCGCACGGCATGTGAGGCGGCTGGCGTTCGCCCTTTCCACTCGCCACGCTTACGCCTCGTGGTGCCGGAGGTCTCGGTAGATGTCCCGATCGCCGTACGGTTGTCGCGCGCACGCGGTTGCGTGCGATCGTGCCATGACGGTGGAGGAACGTTTGCAGGCTCGCTGGACCGAGCCGGTGGGGGAACAGTCCGGTGCGCCGCGTTCACCACGCAACAGCCGGACGCGCTCAGGTGATGATCAAAAGCTCCGTCGGCGAGGCGACCTCGGCTCGCAACCCCGCTTTGGCCGCCACCCGCGCGACGCCGCGCACGTCGGCCGGTTCGGCTCTGGTGAGCACGAGGGCGCGCGCAAGCAGACCCTTGTGGTGCTTGTTGAAATGACTCACCACCGTCCGTGACCCGTCCGGATGCTCGGTGAGCACGTTGGCGGTGATCGCGCCCGGCACCCGCCCGAGCTGCTGATAGGTCCCCGAGCGCAGGTCGACGACGAGCTCGCCCGCCGCCTCCGCGTGCAGCGCCGCGGGCAACTCGTCGCGCCAGACGGCCGAAAGCGTCGGCAGGCCGGGCAGTTTCGAGCCGCCGGACAGGCGGTAGGCGGGAATCGGGTCACCCGCGCGGACCGCGCCGAACAGCGCGGAGCCGATGCCGAGCCGGGCGTACGCCTTGGCCCGCTGGACCTTGGTGAACGAGCGCGCGTCGAGCGCGTCGTAGAGGACGCCGGTGTAGCGCTCCAGCGCGGGACGGGTCGGGGCGGTGCGCAACGCGGCGTTGCGGGCGATCTCGCCGTCGGCGCCCTTGCCGAGGCCGAGCGCGGCGCGGGAGCGTTCCGGGTCGGCCGCCAACCGCACCACTTCCTCGATCAGGCGGGCGCGCACCGCCATGAGCTGCGGCATCGCCAGTGCGTCCAGGGCGAGCGGCGCCCCCGCGCCGCCGTCGGACTTGGTTTCGGAGGGAGGCAGCAGCACCAGCACGAACGAATACGGTAATGCGCTGGGACCAGCGTTCGGCCAGCGACTACCCTGTGCTTCCGTGATCACCCGCCTCTCCCGCCTGTTCCTGCGCACTCTCCGCGACGATCCCGCCGATGCGGAGGTGCCCAGCCACAAACTTCTGGTCCGTGCCGGCTACGTGCGCCGCGTCGCTCCGGGTGTGTACTCGTGGCTGCCGCTGGGCCTGCGCGTACTGCGCAAGGTCGAGGACGTGGTGCGCGCGGAGATGGACGCGATCGGCGCCCAGGAGATCTCGCTGCCCGCGCTGCTGCC
Organism: Nocardia beijingensis NBRC 16342; assembly: GCF_001612785.1. GTDB lineage: Bacteria > Actinomycetota > Actinomycetes > Mycobacteriales > Mycobacteriaceae > Nocardia > Nocardia beijingensis. The sequence goes on along the minus strand of NZ_BDBC01000052.1, from coordinate 7,693 downwards.
GCGCGAACCGTACGAGACCACCAACCGGTGGACCGAGTACGGCGACGGCCTGTTCCGGCTGCGCGACCGCAAGGGCGCGGACTACCTGCTCGGCCCCACCCACGAGGAGCTGTTCGCGCTCACCGTGAAGGGCGAGTACAGCTCCTACAAGGACCTGCCGGTCACGCTCTACCAGATCCAGACCAAATACCGCGACGAGGAGCGTCCGCGCGCGGGCATCCTGCGCGGGCGCGAGTTCGTGATGAAGGACTCCTACTCCTTCGACCTGGACGAGGACGGCCTGAAGGCCAGCTACCACGCGCACCGCCAGGCCTACCAGCGCATCTTCGACCGGCTGCGGGTCAAGTACGTCATCGTGGCCGCCACCTCGGGCGCGATGGGCGGCAGCGCCTCGGAGGAGTTCCTGGCCGACAGCCCGATCGGCGAGGACACCTACGTGCGCTGCCCGGAGTCCGGCTACGCGGCCAATGTGGAGGCGGTGGTCACGCCCGCGCCCGAACCGCTGCCGATCGAAGGGCAGCCCGAGGCCGTCGTGCACGACACCCCCGACACCCCGACCATCGCGACGCTGGTGGACTGGGCCAACGCCGCGGGCATCGCCGAGCGCTACGGCCGCCCGGTCACCGCGGCCGACACCTTGAAGAACGTGATGGTCAAGCTGCGCCACCCGGACGGCAAGACCGAGATCGTCGGCATCGGCATCCCCGGTGACCGTGAGGTCGACGACAAGCGTCTCGGCGCATCGGTCGAACCGGCCGAGGTCGAACTGCTCACCGACGCCGACTTCGCGGAGAACCCGTTCCTGGTCAAGGGCTACATCGGCCCGAAGGCACTGCAGGCCAACGGCGTTCGGTACCTGGTCGACCCGCGCGTCGGCACCGGAACCAGCTGGATCACCGGCGCCGACGAGCCGGGCAAGCACGTCGTCGGCCTGGTCGCGGGCCGCGACTTCACCCCCGACGGCACCATCGAGGCCGCCGAGGTCCGCGACGGCGATCCCTCGCCCGACGGGCGCGGCACCTTGGTGGCGGCGCGCGGCATCGAGATCGGCCACATCTTCCAGCTCGGCAACAAGTACACCGACGCGTTCGAGGTGGACGTGCTCGGCGAGAACGGCAAGCCGGTGCGGCTGACCATGGGCTCCTACGGCATCGGCGTCTCGCGCATGGTCGCGGTGATCGCCGAGCAGCAGCACGACGAGAAGGGCCTGCGCTGGCCCGCGGCGGTCGCGCCCTACGACGTGCACGTCGTCATCGCGAACAAGGACGACGCGGCGCGCGCCGGCGCCGAAGAAGTGGTGTCCGGCCTGCACGCGCAGGGTTTGGATGTGCTCTTCGACGACCGCACCGCCTCGCCGGGGGTGAAGTTCAAGGACGCCGAGTTGCTCGGTATGCCGCTGGTGCTGGTGATCGGCCGGGGCTGGGCCGAGGGCAAGGTCGAACTGCGCGACCGCTTCACCGGCGAGACCGAGGAACTTCCCGCCGCCTCCGCGGTGGACGCGGTGGTGGCAAAGGTTCGCGGCTGAGCTGCTTTCCCGAACGGCCCTCGGCGGAATCCGCTGGGGGCCGTTCGCATCGGCGCTAGAGGGGCACGGCGTCGGCTGTGCTCGCGATCGCGGCGGACCTACGCGACCGTAACCTGAATTCGCTGGTCACAGATCCGCAGACCTCGTCCACGCTGCTGTTACCCGCTGGTAAGTTAACCGGCATGACAAACACCGACGTGCGGTTGTTCAACCCCGCCACCTATGACCCGCAGCAGTTCGACGCCGAGACGCGGCGCCTGTTGCGCGCCACGATCGAGTGGTTCGAGGGGCGGGGCAAACAGCGTCTGCTCGCCGACGACGCGAACGCGGTGTGGACCGCGGACTTCCTCGACTTCGTGAAGAAGGAGAAGCTGTTCGCCACCTTCCTGACCCCGGCGGCGTACGCCGACGGCGACCCCGACCGCCGCTGGGACGCGGCGCGCAACGCCGCGCTGTCGGAGATCTTCGGCTTCTACGGCCTGGCGTACTGGTACGCCGAGCAGGTCACCATCCTCGGTCTGGGCCCGATCTGGCAGAGCGACAACGAGGCGGCCAAGAAGCGCGCGGCCGCCGACCTGGCCGCGGGCGAAGTGATGGCGTTCGGCCTGTCCGAGCAGACCCACGGCGCCGACATCTACAACACCGACCTGGTGCTCACCCCGACCGAGCCGGGCAGCGCGGACGCCGAAGCCGGAATCCTGTTCCGCGCCGATGGCGAGAAGTACTACATCGGCAACGGCAACGTGGCGAGCATGGTGTCGGTGTTCTCCCGCCGCGCCGACCTCGAAGGCGCCGACGCGTACGTCTGGTTCGCCGCCGACTCCAGGCACGAGAACTACCACCTGCTCGGCAACGTCGTGCACCAGCAGATGTACGTGAGCACCTTCCGGCTGGAGAACTACCCGGTGCGCGCCGAGGACATCCTGCACACCGGCCCCGAGGCGTTCTCCGCGGCGCTGAACACCGTGAACGTGGGCAAGTTCAACCTGTGCCACGGCGGGATCGGCATGGTCGAGCACTCCTTCTACGAGGCGATCACGCACGCGAACAACCGCGTACTCTACGGCAATCCGGTCACCGAATTCCCGCACGTGCGCGCGAATTTCGTCGATGCCTACGCGCGCATCATCGCGATGAAGCTCTTCAGCGACCGCGCGGTCGACTACTTCCGCAGCGCGAGCCTGGAGGATCGCAGGTACCTGCTGTTCAACCCGATGACGAAGTCCAAGGTGACCTCCGAGGGTGAGACCGTCATGACGTTGCTGCTGGATGTGCTGGCCGCCAAGGGATTCGAGAAGAACACCTACTTCGCCGAGGTGCAGCGGCTGATCAGCACGCTGCCCAGGCTGGAGGGCACGGTGCACGTGAACGTGGGGCAGATCCTGAAGTTCATGCCCAACTATCTGTTCGACCCGCAGGACTACCCGGAGATCGGCACCCGCCAGGACCCGGCCGACGACGCGTTCTTCTGGCGCCAGGGCCCGGCGCGTGGCGCGGGCAAGGTGCGCTTCGCCGACTGGACGCCGATCTACGACAAGCACGCCGATATCCCCAACGTGAGCCGCTTCTACGAGCAGGCCCGAGCGCTGCGCACGCTGCTGACCACCGCGGCCCCGGATGCCGCGCAGCAGAAGGACCTGGACTTCATGCTGACCATCGGCCACCTGTTCTCCCTGGTGGTCTACGGCCAGCTGATCCTGGAGCAGGCGGCGATCACCGGCCTGGACCGCGACCTGATCGACCAGATCTTCGACTTCCAGATCCGCGACTTCAACGCCTACGCCACCGCGCTGTACGGCAAGCCGTCGGCCACGCCGGAGCAGCAGGGCTGGGCCGCGTCCGCGCTGCGACCGCCGGTGGCCGATCGGCCGCGTTTCGACCGGGTGTGGGCCGAGGTGGCGTCCTACGACGGCGCGTACGAGATGCGGCCGTAGCGGTCACATGTCGAGCGAACGGCGGCCCGAGCTGTCCGCGGCCGCCGTTCGCGTAGCCCGGGTCAGGCCTTGCCGGGAAACGCGACCGTCGGCGGGTTCGCGCCGAGGATGGACTGCCACGCGGCCAGCCGGACGGCGGCCTCGGTGAGCGCTTCGACACCGGTGCGCCGGATGGCGATGGAGTCGCCGCGCTCGACCACCGACCGCCAGGCGACCGCGACGTCGGACTCGACCGTCACGGCCAGCCGGGCGGCGGAGATCGGATCGGTCACCGCGAACGGCGTCGTATAGGCCGCGTCCGGCGGCGGCACCGTCGCGCCGCCGAGCGCGAGGACGTCCACGGTGGTGTCGCGGCGCGCCCGGTGCGCCGCGGTGTGCTCGGCGACCAGCCTGGTGCGCTCGGAGGAGGCGTGGGCCGCGATCACCCCGTAGGCGTACACCGCGCCGTATTCGGCGTTCAGCGCGTCGATGAGCGCTCGTCGCTCGTCTTCGGTCATGCCAGCAACACCCCTGTCTGCACCGCGCACGCCGCGCTGATCGAAGCGAGCAGACCGGCCCGGTAGCCGGTCAGGGCGCGAGCGAGTTCGGCCGCCGATTTCTGGGACGCGGTGAGCTGCGTGCGCAGCGTCTCGACGCTCGGCGGCGTGGTGGGCGGCACGGCGCTGCCCGACGCCACGACCGACGGGCCGGACGCGCCCGCGCGGGTGCGGTGCGCCGGTTTGGTGCCGTCGGCGTAGACGCCGATGGCGCGGTCGATCTCGGTGCGCAAGGCGTCGGCGTGTGCGGTGCGCTCGGCCGCGATCGCCGTCAACGCGGCGTGCCGGTCGGGCGCGACGGCGATGGCCGCGCTCGCCGCCGCGGCGTCGGCGCGGGCCGCGACCTCCTGTGCGGCAAGCGGATCCGGCTCGTGGACCACGTCGTCGCCGGTGCAGCCTGCCAAGGCGCCGAGGGCGAGCACCCCGGCCGTTCCCCCGCCCGCGAGGCGTAGCGCGCTGCGACGATCCAGGACGGCGCGGTGGGGCTCGTGCCGGTCGGAGGGCATGCCGGTAGTGCGCCCGGCACGCGGCGGGGCGGAAAGGCGGATGGGCACGGCACTATCGTGCCAGACTCGCGCGGCTGAGCCGGACGAGCGTCGGCCGTGGCGTGCGGACTCCTCGACCGCCGGTCCTTTACACTCTCGTGGCGCGTTACGCTAGACCTTCGGTAGAGAATTTTCCCGCCGCGTCACAACTGAACCAGGAGCCGCCCATATGCCGATGCCGACCGAGGAAAGGGTGAGCCAGCTCGTAGCTGGTCTCGTCGAACGCCGAGGATTCGATCTGGAGGGCGTCGAGATCGCGACGGCGGGCAAACACGTCGACGCGCAGGCTCGGGTGCAGGTGACCGTGGATCGCGACACCTCCGATCTGGACGCCCTGGCGAGTCTGAGCACGGAGCTGTCGGCGCTGCTCGACGACACGGGGGAATTCGGCGAGACGCCCTACCTGCTGGAGGTCACCACCCCCGGGATCGACCGCCCGTTGACGGCGGCCCGGCACTGGCGGCGGGCCCGCGGCCGGAAGGTGCGTGTCCGGCTGCGGGAAGGCGCCCAGCCACCGGAGGGAGCGGCGACCTTCGAGGCCAGGGTCGGCGCGCTCACCGGTGACTCGGTGGCGCTGGTGCTCGGCGGCAAACGCGACCCGCACCTGGTGACGGTGCCGCTCGCCGACATCGCCACGGCCGTCGTCCAGGTCGAGTTCTCCCCGCCCGGCGCGCGGGAGCTGGAACTCGCGGGCGGAGTCGTTCCGGGGCGGCCCGCTCCGGGTGCGGAAGACGCGGTGGCGGTGGACGCCGCCGCGAAGCTCCGAGGAACACCGAATGCATTGTCCGAATCCGTAACAGCGTCCGATTCGCCGACCGAAGGGATCGTGGAATGAACATCGAAATCGAAGCCCTGCGCGCGATCGTCGCCGACAAGGGGATCTCGATCGAGACCGTGATCTCCGCGATCGAGTCGGCGCTGCTCACCGCGTACCGCCACACCGAGGGGCACCAGCCCAACGCGCGCATCGACATCAACCAGAGGACCGGCGTGGTCAGGGTGATGGCGCGCGAGGTGGACGCCGACGGCAACGTGATCTCCGAATGGGACGACACCCCGGAGGGTTTCGGCCGGATCGCGGCGACCACCGCCAGGCAGGTCGTGCTGCAGCGGCTGCGCGACGCGGAGAACGAGAAGTCCTTCGGCGAGTTCTCCACCCATGAGGGCGACATCGTCGGCGGTGTGGTGCAGCGCGACGCGCGCGCCAACGCCCGCGGCACCGTCGTGGTGCGCATCGGCAGCGAGCTGCACGGCGCGGAGGGCTTGATCCCGCCCGCCGAGCAGGTGCCCGGCGAGACCTACGAGCACGGCGACCGGATCAAGTGCTACGTCGTCGGCGTCTCCCGCGGGCCGCGCGGGCCGCAGATCACGCTGTCGCGCACCCACCCGAACCTGGTGCGGCGCCTGTTCGCGCTCGAGGTGCCGGAGATCGCCGACGGTTCGGTGGAGATCGTCGCCGTGGCGCGCGAGGCGGGGCACCGCTCCAAGATCGCCGTGCGCACCACGGTGCCCGGCGTCAACGCCAAGGGCGCCTGTATCGGGCCCATGGGACAGCGCGTGCGCAACGTGATGAGCGAGCTGGCCGGCGAGAAGATCGACATCATCGACTACGCCGACGATCCGGCCACCTTCGTCGGTAATGCGCTGTCACCGTCGAAAGTGGTTTCGGTCACCATCGTCGACCCGGACGCTCGGGCGGCCCGCGTCGTCGTCCCGGATTTCCAGCTCTCGCTGGCGATCGGCAAGGAAGGGCAGAACGCACGTCTCGCCGCGCGGCTGACCGGTTGGCGCATCGATATCCGCAGCGACGCCGCCCCCGGTGACCTGGGCGGATCCGTGCGAACGGAGGCGCATCGGAGTTGACGGGAGTCCGCGAGCGAAGTGCTCGGGATGACAGGTTCGTAACTTCCGAAGGGGAGGGGTTCGGCGTTCGGCGCGTGGCAGCGGTAGAGTGGTCCAAGGTTCAGTCCGAGCCTTCGGTTCCACTGCGCGATCGCACCACCGAGCAGCACCCGGCGCCCCAGCGCCCCGCGGCTCCCGTGCGAACGTGTATCGGATGCCGGAAGCGCGAGCTGGCCGTCGATCTGTTGCGGATCGTGGCTCGGGACCGTGAGACCGGAGACGGCGCCCACGTCATCGAGATCGTTCCCGATCCGCGGCGCAGACTTCCCGGACGGGGTGCCTGGCTGCACCCCCTTTCGGCTTGTCTGCGCGCGGCAGAGCGGCGCCGAGCGATCGGCAGAGCACTACGAGTGTCCGGACATCTGGATATCTCAGCCCTGGAGCATTACCTCGAGAACAGGCACGAGCACTCATGAGCACACCGTGAAGTACCAACGATGAACGTCCATCGGAGATAACCCGAGGTCGTGCGGGCCGCCGTCCCCAGAACGGTGGAGCTGCTCGACCTCTCAGTGAGGAGAGCAGTGGCAGGCAAGGCCCGCGTGCACGAGTTGGCCAAAGAACTCGGTGTCACGAGCAAGGAACTACTCGCAACGCTCAAGGAGCAGGGCGAGTTCGTGAAGTCGGCGTCCTCGACGGTGGAAGCTCCCGTCGCGCGCCGGCTGCGTGAGTCGTTCGCGGCGAAATCCGCCCCGTCCAACGGCAACAAGCCGGGTGCACGCCCCGGACAGTCCGGCCGTCCGGCCCCCAAACCCGCGGGCGCAGGCCCGCGCCCGGGTCCCCGTCCTTCGGCGCCAACTCCGGCACCGACCGCGCAGGAGCCCGCCGCTCCCGCCGCGCGCACCGGCGAATCGCCTGCCGTGAAGCCGGGCCCCGCCGCGCGTCCGGGACCGGCCCCCGCGCCCAAGCCCGCCGCAAAGGAAACGGTCACCCCGCAGGCCGCCTCGGCTTCCGGCGCGAGCGCGAGTTCCGCTCCCGCCCCGGCCGGTCCCCGTCCGACTCCCGGCGGTCCGCGTCCCGGGCAGCAGCAGCGTCCCGGCGCCCCCGCCCAGGGCGGTCAGCGCCCGGGTGGCGCGGCGCCTGGCCCGCGTCCGGGGCCGAAGACCCCGCGCGTCGGTAACAACCCGTACTCGTCGGCTCCCGAGCGTCCCGCGCCGCGTCCGGCCCCCGGTCAGGGTGGTCCGCGTCCCGGTCCGTCGCAGGGTGGCCCGCGTCCCGGCCCGGCCCAGGGTGGTCCGCGTCCCGGTCCGT
>NZ_BDBC01000051.1 GCF_001612785.1 Nocardia beijingensis NBRC 16342 | reverse complement strand
GCGGCCTCGGTTGCCCGGCGGGCGGTGGCGGCGGCGCCATGTGCTGACCGGGACGGGGCTGGGGCGGGGCCGGAGGACGACTGATCTGCGGCAGCCTCGGCGCCTGGCCGTCGTCGTACTGGCCGCCGTTCACACCCTGGGATTCGGCTTCGGCCGGAGCGGGGCCGCGTTCCCACGGCGCGGCAGGCGCTCGGCGAACCGGTGGTCCGTCGAGCCGGTCGCTTGGTCGAGGGCGATGAGCCGATATGTCATCGTCGCTCATCATGCCTCCTGTACCAGCCGGGATTCCGCACCCCCATCGGTGCGGTGAGCCGCGGCTCGCCGCAATGGTTCGCCGTGATCGGCGAACATTCTGTCAGTAATCCCGGTCCGGATCGCACCGGCTCGGCAACACCGTGATTGTCCTCCACCGTGCCACACGACCACGCGGTACCCCACATCGATGCAGGTAGCAGCGGGTTACGCGGTCCAGTCGCAGCGGGATAGGTCACCGCGTCTCCTGGAGCTGCTCCTGCTCTTTTTCCTGCGCCCGCAGCACGCGCATGCGCGCACGCCGGTAGCGGTTGACCCGGCGCCGCGTACTCGGATCGAAACCCTCGTCGGCCGGATCGGGCTGCCCGCGGAACCGGCGCCACAAACGGCGGCCGGCCAGCAGGAGCAGCAGGAGTGCGGCGCATCCGGTAATTATCGCCAAGGCCTTGCCGTAGGCGTTCGAACGCACCGACACCTGGGTGGGATTGCCGAGCGCGACGCCCTCCGGCGTGGTGAGCGAAATCGGGATGACCAGGTTCCTGCTGTCGCTGACCTCCGTCGGGATCTGGAAGGAGCGTGACCCGTTGGCCGGGAGCTGCTGCTCGCCGGGATCGGTGATCTTCGTCTCGGACGGCGCCTCGATCCGGAACCTGACCCGGATGGCCACCGGCAGATCGTTGCGCGCGACCAGCAACAGGGGGCTCTGCTCGGACGCGAGCGTGTACACCCCGCCCGGTGGCAGCACGGTCACCGAGCGATAGAGCTTGTCCATCGTCCTGGTGTTCTGGTCCAGCCGCCGCTGGGCGAACGTGTCCGGCGGGGCGGCATCGCCCGCGCGCCGATCCGACAGGCTCAGCACGCGCAACAGGTCGTCACGCAGCGGCGTCAGGAAGTCGTGCGGCGTCGGTTCGGCCTCGGGCACGTCGACCAAGGCGCGCATCATCTCGGTGATCCGGCGACTCTGCTCGCGCACCGGCGGCAGGAAGCGGTCCGGCACCGCGTCCTGCGCGGCCTGCGGCAGGTAGTCCAGCTGGTAGGGCTGCGGGTCCGGCGGCAGCGCCACCAGATCGTGGAACGGACGCGCGGTGGCGAGGTTGCCGCGCAGCATCTGGTCGACCTGCCGCAGCAGCGCGGTCGCCTCGTCCCGGTTCGCGCCCCACTGCTGGGGCGGGACGAGCAACAGCGACCGGGACCGGTGGGCCTCCGGGTGCAGCGCGCTCCACGAGATCGCGCCGAGCGCGTCCTGCAAGCGCGCCGCGCGCGAGTCGTTGGTCACGTCGTAGCGAACCCGGGACGGGGTGAACGGCGGCGTCGGCGGATTCGATCCCACCGCCGCGAGCGCGGTCGCGGACCAGATATCGAATGTCACCGCGTGCAGAGCGGGGTCGGCGGCGGGCGTTGGGGCACCCGCTGTCGGCGCCGGACTGCCCGCGACCGGCGGGGCCGGTGCCACTGGTTGGCTCGCGGTGATGTCGGGCAGCCGGACCACTTCCGGGATCGCCGCGTCCGCGGTGGACAGCGCCTCGTTCGCACCGGCGGTGGACCGGCCGCTTTCACCGCTCGACTGCACCCAGTCGACGCTGCCCTCCGGAACGGCCGCCGTCGAGGCGAGCACGGCGGTGCCGAAACCGTGACTGCGCAACAGGGCTCCCGCCCCTTGGTCGATGCTGCCGGAATCCGGCAAGCTCACCCCGCGCACCGATCGGGTGGACAGGATCGAATCGATGATCTCGGCGGGTTCGTTGAGCGCGCGCGCGGACAGTGCCGGATCGTTGACCAAGGCCAACGCCGTGAGATCGACTTGCGCGAACGGCAGCGCCACGGTGCACATCGACCCGGCCAGCGCGCGCAACCGGTCCAGCCAGGTCTGGGCCTGCTCGGCGCCTGCGCCCGCCCTGGTCGCGCCATCGGGATCGGACGGGCTGGCCAGCACGCGGTAGCCCCTGGTCATCGCGCGCACCGTGAGCAGGAGGTCGGGGTCGACGGCCAGGCACACGGCCGAGGCCAGCTCGGCGTTGCGGCCCGCGCTCGAGGTCAACGTCCCTTCCAGCGCGGCCAGCAACTGATCGAGACGCCCGCCCTTGCCGAGCGAGGCGGCCAATTCGTCGTCGGTGAGCTCCACCTTGCCGTCCACGCTGCCGGGACGACCACCCACCTGCCGCGGCCGGTCGGCCAGCGGCCACAGCAGCGTGGTCGCCACCGGAGCGTCGGTGGGCGCGGGCACCGGAGCTTCGTCGCCGGGAGCGGGTGGGACGCCGAGCACCGGCAGCAGGAATCTCGCGTCGTCGAGCCTGGCCTGCGTGCCGTAAGCCGGTTCGCCGTTGACGTTCAGCAGCAATGGGTAGATGCCCGGCTCTGTGATCCGCAGCGAAGGGGCGCCGGTCTCGGAACGCAGCGGGATGCTCAGCGTGAACTGTTTGCGCTGTCCCGGGTTCAGCCGCTCCGCGACGTCCTCGAACTCGCCGTTCACGTCATAGTTGACCTCGTCGAGGCGCAGGGTGGCCCGCAACCCGACCGGCGTGGTGATCGCCGCCGCCCGCTGGACCCGGATGCTCACGTCGTCCACCACACGGTCGCCGATATTGGTGACCGTGCCCGCGACCGTGAGCACCGAATCGCTGCCCGAGGTCACTGTGGTCGGCGTCACCGAATCGAGGGACAGCTTCAGGAATTTGGGATTCGTCGAGGTGCCGGACCCGGTCGGCTGCGCTCCGGCCGCCGCGGAATCGAGCAGTGGCAGCGTCGTCACCGGGCCGAGGATGGTCAGGACCGCCACGAAGATCCGGAACAGTCCACGCGTCATCGCTTGCCGGTCTCCATCCGGTCGATCAGCTTGTTCGCCATCTCCGCCAGCCGCCGCTCGTCGGCGTAGGCCAGCCGAGAATCCAGTTCACTCAACGGAACCCAGGCAACCTGAGTTACTTCCACGTCGGCGTCGGACAGTTCGCCACCGACCGAACGCAGCAGATAATGATGCACCGTTTTGTGTACCCGCCGACCATCGGTCACGAACCAGTAATCGATGCTGCCGAGTTCGGCGACCACGACACCGTTGATGCCGGTCTCCTCGGCGACCTCGCGGATCGCGGTCTGCTCGGCGGTCTCACCTTCTTCGATATGTCCCTTCGGCAGCGACCACAGTAACCGCCCGCGGCGATCGGTGCGTCCGATGAGAGCCGCGCTGCGTGCTTCCCGTGGACCGTCCAAGCCGTCGACGACCAGGCCACCCGCCGAAGTCTCCCGCACCGTACGCATCCGCGGCTTCGCGGCATTGGCGGCCGAACCGCGGCGCCGAGGCTGGCGGCGTCGACTGTTCGCACGATCGGCCGGAGACACCTGGCAATCCTACTGTGTTGGATTTGCCGCGACTTCGTCGCGGCGTGTTCGCGGCCCTCTTATGGCTCGCGTTTGCGCGACCGCCGCTTGCTCCTTCGTCGCGGACGCGGCGGCCGCGCAAACGCGAGCCGGGCCGCGAACGGCGGGTGCTCGGTCTCGCTTCGCTCGAAAGTCGTGGTGGAGGTGAGCTGAGCGCGTTCGATTGTCGGGTCTGGGTGTGCGGGGTGCGCGGTTCGGAGAGGGTGCGAGTTCGGTCGGGGCATTGATGCCCGCGTGACAGGTGCTCGGTCTCGCTTCGCCCGACAGTCGTGGCGTGAGCTGGGCTCGTTGGTAGCCGGACCACGGGGGTGCTGAGTGCGTGGTCCGGGAGGGGGCTCGTTAGGTCGGGACTTCGGTGGTCGGACGGCGGGTGCGCGGTTTCGCTGGAGTTGGCGGTCGAGGTGTGCCGGAGTCGCTGGAGTTCATGTTTCGCGGTGGCGGGCGCGTGCCGAGTCCGGCGGGCGTGCATCACACCGCGCTCCGTGGGGACGAGCGGCTGCTCTTCGTGTTGCGCCCGGCTCCGGATCGGGCGGCTCGAAGTAGCCGGTGGGTGGATTCGGCGGGAGGCCGCGGGGTGTGCGGACGCCGCTGGCTGGGCTCATGTCGGTGGCCTTATATATCTGGGCTGCTGCGTGGGGCTTGGCTGCCATCGCTGTTGGCGTGGCTCGGTAAGCTGCTCATTCGTGGTTGCGCCGAGGTCCCAGGACGCTGTGCTGGATAGACGTACCCGATTGCTGGCCGCCGCGGCGGTGACGCTCGGGGGGCTGTCGGATGTGCTGACGCCGCTGGGTGAGATGTTCGCGGCCAGGGGGCACGAGTTGTACCTGGTGGGCGGAAGCGTGCGGGACGCGGTGCTCGGCAGGCTGGGGACCGATCTGGATTTCACCACCGACGCGCGGCCCGACGCGGTACAGGACATCCTGCGCGGGTGGGCGGACCATCTGTGGGACACAGGAGGTCTGGCGTTCGGCACGGTCAGCGCGGCCAAGGACGGTCATCAACTGGAGATCACCACCTTCCGCGCCGACAGCTACGACCGGGTGTCCCGCAACCCGCAGGTGACCTTCGGTGACTCGCTCCAGGAAGACCTGGTCCGCCGTGACTTCACGGTGAACGCGATGGCCGTGAAGATCGGCGCGGACGGCGCGCTGGAGTTCGTCGATCCGCTCGACGGCATGACCGCCCTGCTCGATGGTGTGCTGGACACGCCTGCCGCCCCGGAGGATTCGTTCAACGACGATCCGTTGCGGATGCTGCGCGCCGCGCGGTTCGTCTCCCAGCTGGGATTCGAGCTGCATCCCCGCGTGCGCGCCGCGATCACCGCGATGGCCGATCAGATCGACCGCATCACCGCCGAGCGCGTGCGGGTCGAGCTGGACAAGCTGATCGGGGGCGCGCATCCGATCGATGGCATCAACGTGATGTGTGAGACCGGGCTAGCGCAGCGGGTGCTTCCCGAGGTGCCCGCCATGAAGCTCGAGATCGACGAGCACCACCAGCACAAGGACGTCTACTGGCATTCGCTCACCGTGCTCGAACAGGCCATCGACCAGGAGGAAGGCGACCCGGACCTGGTGCTGCGCTGGGCCGCGCTGCTGCACGACATCGGCAAGCCGGACACCAAGCGCAACGAGCCGGGCGGCGGCGTCAGCTTCCACCATCACGAGGTGGTCGGCGCGAAGATGGTGCGCAAACGGATGCGCGCGCTGAAGTACCCGAAGCAATTCACCGAGGACGTCGCCCGGCTGGTGTTCCTGCACCTGCGCTTCCACGGTTACGGCAAGGGCCAGTGGACCGACTCCGCGGTGCGCCGCTACGTCACCGACGCCGCCGAGCTGCTCCCCCGCCTGCACAAACTGGTCAGGGCCGACTGCACCACCCGCAACAAACGCAGAGCCGCCGCGCTGCGCGCCACCTACGACGAGCTGGAGGCGCGGATCGAGCGGTTGCGCGAGCAGGAGGATCTGGCCAAGGTCCGCCCGGACCTGGACGGCAACGCGATCATGGAACTGCTCGGCCTGTCCCCGGGCCCCGACGTCGGCCGGGCCTGGCGTCATCTGAAAGAACTGCGCTTGGACCACGGCCCGCTCAGCCGGGACGAAGCCGAGGCGGCGCTGCTCGAATGGTGGAAGACGCAGAGCTGATCAGGTCAGAAGACGATCAGGGTGGTGCCTGCCAGGATCGCCGAGCGCATCTGGGCGAGGTCGAAGGACCCGGAGATCTCCGGCAGCTCGACGCGGAAGCGGATCAGGTCGCCCTCGCGTGCGGCGCGCACGATCCGCGCGTTCTTCGGCAGGTGCTCGAGCGGTAGGCCGGGGACGTCGATGATCCGTCGCGGAATACGGAAACCGAGCCAGGTCACCCGGCGCACCACGATGTCCAGGCGGTTTTCCGTGACCGTCGCGTCCACCAGGGCGGTGACCAGCCGACGGCGGTGCCTGGCCCGGATCAGCCCGCTCGGGTGCACGTCCAGTTCCCAGTCCAACGGCTGGGTGTTGAGCCATCCGACCAGCGCCGCCGTGGTGACTGTGCCGATCAGGTCGAGCCGGGCGGTGCGCACTCTGGTCGGCACGCCCGGGATCAGGCGTACGCCGTGGGCGATCACCGTCACGGACTCGATCGGGTGATCGTCCCAGCGCAGCCGCGACAGCACGGTCTTGGTCTGGAAGTGCGCGCCGCGCCTGCGCACCTTCAATACCTGCAGGGTGGCGTGCATATCGTGACCGAGCAGGGTCGCGCTGACCTCCTGTCCGCCGAACCGGCTCAGGATGCCCTCGCTGAGCATGGTCATCAGCACGTCCGGCAGCAGCGCCGTGACGGTGCCCGCGCCGAGGTCGGCGACCGGATCCATCCAGGCCGTGCCGAGCGTGACCCACTGCTCCAGCCAGGACTGATCGAACAGGCGTTTTCCGAGATCGACGGCCCGCAGCGGCGACCAGGACTTCGGATCGAAATACGTGGCCATGATTGGATCGAGCGTACTTGGCGCGCGGCCCGCGACCCGCGCGTTGTGACCCAGGTCGCGCGAACCGGCGGTCCTTGCCCGCGGGAACGCTCGGGCACGAGAATCGAAACCGGTCACACACCGCTGGGAGGACGCACATGGCGCTGGACCTGAACAGTGATCTCGGCGAGGGCTTCGGCCCGTGGACGATGGGCGACGACGCCGCCATGCTCGACATCGTGACCAGCGCGAACATCGCCTGCGGATTCCACGCGGGCGACCCAGCGATCATGCGGAAGACCTGCGCGCTGGCGGTGGCGAAGGGCGTGCGCGTCGGCGCCCACGTCGGTTACCGCGATCTGGCCGGTTTCGGTCGGCGTGCGATCGCCGTCGCGCCCGGTGAGCTGCGCGACGAGGTGCTGTATCAGATCGGCGGCCTCGACGCTTTCGCGAAGGCGGCCGGTGACCGGGTGCGCTATGTGAAACCGCATGGGGCGCTCTATCACTCGTCCGCGCGCGATCGAGAACTTGCCGACGCGGTGCTGGCCGCGATGACGGAGTACGACCCGCGGCTGGCCCTGCTCGGCCCGGCCGGAACCCAGTTGGAGTCGGCGGCGGAGGCCGCCGGTGTGCGCTTCGTCGGAGAAGGGTTCGCCGACCGCGCGTACACCCCCGACGGCTCGCTCGCCCCGCGCGGGACGCCGGGGGCGGTGCTGGGGCCGCGGGAGGCGGTGACTCAAGCGATCTCGATCGCGAAGTCAGCGACCGCGCGCACCGCCGACGGCTCCGGCGAGGTCGCGGTGCGCGCCGCCAGTATCTGTGTGCACGGCGACTCGCCCGCGGCGGTGGAGATGGCTCGCCACATCCGCACCGCGCTGGACGAAGTCGGGGTGCCGGTGGAGCCCTTCGGCTAGCGGGCGCGAGATGAAGACCACGGGCGCGGTGACCCACGCGCAGCGGCGGGCGGCCGAGGAGGCGATCCGGCCTGCGGGTGATCGGGCGCTGCTGGTCACGCCGCATCGGCGCGAAACGGTGGCGGAATTGGTCATCGCGCTGCGCGATCGCCCGGTACCTGGCGTGCGGGATATGCTCCCGGCCGCGGAAACCGTACTGCTGACGCTGGATTCGCCGCGCGCCGCGGAAGCGGTCCGCCGGTCGCTGACCACGCTGCTGGTTGCCCTGGACGCCGAGCGATCGGACGCTGTTTCCCGTGGAACAATCTCCGACCAGGATCACCGCGCCGAACCGGTGTCGATCCCGGTGCGCTACGACGGAGCCGACCTCGACGAAGTGGCCAGGATGCTGGAGGTGACGACCGCGGAAGTGATCGCGGCGCACACCGGAACGGTGTGGCGGTGCGCTTTCGTCGGATTCGCGCCGGGCTTCGGCTACCTGGAAGCGCCGGACGGAAGGTTGTCCGTGCCGCGTCGAGCACAGGCGCGCACTTCGATTCCGGCGGGCGCGGTCGCCCTCGCCGGCGGATACAGCGCGGTGTACCCCAGGAGCACGCCCGGCGGATGGCAGCTGATCGGCACCACCGAGCTCAGGATGTGGGACGCCGAGCGCGACCCGCCCGCGCTGATCCGCGCGGGCGTCACGGTTCGATTCCTCGACGTGCGGGACCGCCCATGATCGTCGTCGAATCGGTCGGCCCACTGGCGACCATCCAGGATCTCGGGCGGCCGGGCTGGTTCGATTCCGGTGTCGGTCCCGCGGGAGCGGCGGACCGCGGGTCGCTGCGGCTGGCCAATCGACTGGTCGGCAACCCGGAGGGGCACGCGGCCGTCGAAGTGCTGCTCGGTGGTCTCGCACTGCACGCGGAAGAGCACGTCATGCTGGCGGTGACGGGCGCACCGGCCCCCGCCACCGTCGACGGCAGGCCGGTGGGCCACGCGAGTGTGCTGGAACTGGAACCGGGACAGGCGCTGCGGCTCGGCTACGCGTCCGTCGGACTGCGCAGCTATGTCGCGGTGCGCGGCGGCCTCGATGTGCCGGAGACGCTCGGTTCCCGCAGCCGCGACACGATGTCCGGCTTGGGGCCGGAACCTCTGCGGAAGGGTGATCGCCTCCCGATCGGGACTTCTCCGCACACGATCCCGGTCGTGGACTTCGCGCCGGTCGCCGCATTACCCGCGGGCGTGGTCACCGTGCGCGCCGTGCTCGGTCCGCGCGACGATTGGTTCGCCGACCCCGCGGCCTTGTTCGCGGGCGAATGGGAGATCTCCACCGACACCGACCGGATCGGCGCCCGATTGGAACGCCGCACCGGTCCCCCGCTGACCAGGAAGGTCACCCGCGAACTGCCGACCGAAGGCATGGCGCTCGGCTCGATCCAGGTGCCGCCGAGCGGGCAACCGGTGATCTTCCTGGCCGATCACCCGATCACGGGGGGCTATCCGGTGATCGCGGTGGTCATCGACGCCGACGTCGACGCCATCGCGCAGACGAGGCCCGGTCAGCCGGTGCGATTCGTGCGGGCGGGCTGACCCGGGCTCGGCTCGAGCCGGGCGTGCATGAGATACACGTTGTAGGTGTCCCACGCCGAGAGCGTGAAGTACAGGTCCTCGCCGGTCGACCACGGGTGGATGAAACCACCGTAGGACTTCGGGTAGTCGGCGGTGGACACCAGCGGTATCGCGTCCGTCCACGCACCCTGCGGGCTCGCCGCGGTGCGCAGCACGATCGCGCCCCGCGCCGAATCCAGATAGACCATCTGCCACTGCTCGGTCTCCCGGTCGTAGCGCACCGAGAGCTCACTGGCGATGCCGAGCACCAGTGGAGTCGCTTCGTTCTCGGCGGCGGGCGCCCAGGTGCCGCCGACCCAGTACTGATAGGCGGACTTGTTCAGCACTTGGTGCTTCGGCACGCGCGCCAGCGCGATCGTGCCGATGCGTCCGTTGGGCGTGCCGAACATGTAGACGTAGTCGCCCTGCGGCACCATCGCCGCGACCTGGAACTTGCCGAGCCCGAACAGGTTCTCCCACTTGGCGTGCTGGTCTTTCCGCCAGGTGCGCCCGCCGTCGTCGGAATAGGCGATGCCGCCGTAGTTGGTCCACCACAGACCCGGTATGCGGCTCCATCGGTTCACCGACATGTAGCTGAGGTACTGCCGGTGACCGATGGCGAACCCGGAGGTCGGGATGGTGGTGGTCTCCCAATTCTTGATCTTGCGGCTGCCCAGGATCTCCGCCGCGTGGCAGCGGCTGTCCTGCGCGAAGGTGTCCAGCGTCAGGCCGTCGGACAGCTCGCGGTCGGTGCTGAAACCGATGACGTTGCTGCGCCAGTCCTGGTCATCGTTGCCCGCGCCGCCGACACCCCAGCCCTTGCCGAAGGTGTCGCCGAACACCACGGCGACCTCGCCGGGCCGGGTCTCCCACATCAGGCCGAGATCGGTGCCGTCGACCTGCCAGCGCATGTCGGTGCGGTTCTGCGAGCCGTGCCCGGTCACCTGCCCGACCAGTTGTACCGACTCGACCGTCGGCGCGGCCACCGCGGCCGCGAGCGGGCCCGGCTCGGCCGGATGCACGACCCGCGGCGGCGCCGGCTGCGGCTGCTCACCGGGACCGCCGGGGACGGGGACCGGAATCGGCTCGGTCTCCGGCTTGAATTCGATGCGCGGCAGTTTGACCGGCGAGCCGGAGCCGGAGGAGGAGCCGGAGCCGTCGCTCGAACCGGAGCCGGATGCTGAGCCGGAACCGCTGCCCGAATCGGGTCCGGACGCGGAGCCGGAGGAACCGGTCTTCTCGTCGGCGCCGGTCTCGGGCGTCGGGCTCGGATCGGGATCGGGTCCGGGATGTTCGGGATAGTCCCTGATGTCGGGGCACGGGTTGTCGCACGGATTCTCCGGCAGCGGTTCCGGCACGATCCGCGTGTTGTCCTGTGGTGGGTCGGGCACCGGGACCGGAGTGAGTTCCGGGATCGGAACGGGGATGTCGATCTGCGGCGGCAGCGGTGGTGGCGGGGGCTGGGCGGGATCCGGCTCGCGGTTGAGCGGATCGAAACCGACCTCACCGCAGCTGTTGACCGGCGGCGGCGCCCACGGGAATGGTGCGGCCTGCGCGGCGGGCGCAGGCACGGCGAGGGCGCCTGCGAGCAAGGCGCCGAACAAGGCGGGTGCACAAGGCGATTTGCTTGCGAATGCGCGCATCAGGTCGGCCCTGCCGCGCTCGTCAGGCGATCGGATGCCCGGTGGCGGACCGAGATTCGGCGGGGCTCAGCAGTTCTCGTACCGCATCGAGGTGGTGCACCGGAGAACCCATGTCGTGTTGACTCCTGTCGGTCGGCTGCTGCCGAGCCAACTTACCGGAACAACCACCGCGAACGGGGGACGGCGAATCAAAAGCTCCCCGCGATGGAACCGGCGCGGCGCGGCGTGCGTCCAAGGACATATGAACGAGATCGAGTACGTGTTCGGTACCGGTGACGGACCCGTGCACGTCTGGACCAGCGAAGCCGACCGCACCCTCGGCGACGCGGGCACGGCCGACGCGGTAGGCCTGGATTTCGACGGTGACGGCCTCGCCGACGACGCGCTGTGGGACGCGGCCGGTTCCGGCCGCGCCGACATCGCCGCGCTGGATCTCGACGACGACGGCGTGCTCGACCATTTCTTCACCGATCCCACCGGCCTCGGCACGTGGAACCATCAGATCACCGGTCTGCCCGGTGACATGGCGAGCGAGCCGCTGGACTGGATCGTGCGCACGGACGCGGATGGACCGGATCGGCTCCTCGGCGAGGCACGATCATCGGGTTCGCCGCCGAAGTCCGATCTCTCGGAGGCGGGTGCGTTGCCCGAGCACCTCGCCCACTGGCTGAACCGCGACCGGCGCGACTGCGGCGACGACCCGGCGCTCAGCTGACCGCGCGGCGACGCCTGTTCACCGCGATGGCCACGATTCCCGCGGCGTAGATCGCGACTCCGGCCAGCACCACGATCGCCGATCGGCCGTCGTCCGGGACGATCAGGGCCGCGATCGCGATCGCCAGCACGAACGCGACGTTGAACACCGTGTCCTGTAGCGCGAACACTTGGCCGCGGCGGGCGTCATCGATGTCGATCTGCATGGTCGCGTCACCGGTGAGCTTGATCGTCTGCCCGGCCAGACCCAGCAGGAACGCACCGATCAGAAGGAGTTCGTGCGCACGCTGCGCCGCTGCGCCCGATTCGGCGAACGCGATCGGCGTGACCAGCGTCGATTGCACCAGCATCGCGGTGATCAGACCGGCGACCACGGTGCGCGCCCGTCCCAGCCGG
The DNA here is from genome assembly GCF_001612785.1 of Nocardia beijingensis NBRC 16342. Lineage (GTDB taxonomy): Bacteria > Actinomycetota > Actinomycetes > Mycobacteriales > Mycobacteriaceae > Nocardia > Nocardia beijingensis. The sequence continues at coordinate 123,010 of NZ_BDBC01000051.1, read as the reverse complement.
GGAATGAGCAGCGGCGCGAGGACGGCGGCCACCAGCATGCCCGCGGCGGTGGCGGCGATCGTGACGCCGAATCCGACCAGGCCACCGCTGAGCCCGGAGCCGTCCACCGGGGTCTGGCGCAAGACCAGCACCATGATCAGGGTATTCATGCCGAAGACGATCCGATGCGTGCCGATACCGAGCATCGCCGTCGTGACCGCCCGCGATTCCCACACCGCCGTGGCCCCGGTACGCAGACCGGTGGCGATCGCGTGGACGGTGTTCTCGCCCTTCGCCGTGCCTGGGGCCGGGCCGAGCACGCCCGGCCGGAACCCAGCCGCCAGCGCCGCGCCGAGCAGCGACCCGATGCCGCTGATCGCCACCGCGACCGCTGAGGCGAAATCTCCCGCTCCGATCAGCCCGATGACGCCCACCGCGACGGCCGCGCCCGCACCCGCGCACGCGGAGGCGACCGTGGCGAGCACCGAGTTCATCGACACCAGCCACGCCTGGGTCACCACCCGCGGCAGCGCGGCCGAGACACCCGCCAGGACGAATCTGCTGACACCCACCACCGCCAAGGCCAGCAACAGCAGCGGCGTCTCGCCGACTCCGGCCAGCAGCCCTCCGCTGACCAGCGCGATCAGCAGCGCGCGCAGCACGTTGGCCACCAGCAGCACGGCGCGCCGGTCCCAGCGATCCAGCAGCGCGCCCGCGTACGGCCCGATCAGCGAATACGGCAGCATCAGCACCGCGAAGCCCGCCGCGATGGCCAGCGGATCGGTCTGTCGCTCGGGGTTGAACAGAATCGCCCCCGACAACGCCGCCTGGAACATCCCATCGCCGAATTGCCCGGCGAAGCGCACCACGGCCAGCCGCGACACGCCCGAACTCTGCCGAAGTGTTGCGCGCAGTCCACCCGGCCGTTGCTCCGCGGGAGTGTGGCCTTCGGCGTGACCAGTCGACACGTTGGCGAGCGTACTGCGTTCTCCGACTTGGCCGCACACGAGCGGGTCGGCGCCGATGGCGGGTCAGACGCGGTCGAACAGTGTGCTCACCGTCGCGCGCATGTCCGGCGCCATCGGCAGCTCGTCGAGCGAGTCCGCGTCGATCCAGGCGAACGCGTCGTGTTCGCCCGGCGCGAGGGCCACATCGCCCGGTTCCGCCGCCACGACGAAGCTGTATTTCCGCACTTTCGACTTGGTCCTGGTGGCGTAATCGAATCCGCCGAGGAAGTCGACGACCGCGCGCATCCGCAGCCCCGTTTCCTCGAGCAATTCCCGTTCGACGCACTCGGCGAATGTCTCCCCTGATTCGACGCCGCCGCCGGGCAGTTCGTACATACCGCCGTGATAGTCGTCGGCGACGCGGCGGACCACCAGGAGCCTGCCTTCGCGGAACACGGCGACACCGACCACGAAATGCGCGATGCCATCGCGGTGTGCTTCGCTGCGGAGTTGCTGTTCGATCAGGGCGAGGTCATCGGGGTCCAGCACGTCGCTACCTCCGGTTGTCGTTGTGACGCTTGGCAATCGGGGCCGGGACGCGATATCCGACGAGGTGGCCCGACGTTTCGACGTACCGGTTGGTTCTGCTCGCCTCCCGTTCACCTTCCGGTCGCTCGCGTAAAATGCCGAGTGCGGCACAATTTACTAGGAATGTGGAGTACCGCGGTGGAAGTGCTCCTACCCTGAATGGCGATCGGTGCACGGTCCCGAGAGGAGGACCTTGATGTCCACACTCACGACACCACACATCGATGTCCACCGTGGCGGCGACCGTATGAAGACGCGGGTCTCCTGGCTGGATTCGAAGCATTCGTTCTCCTTCGGGGAACATTACGACCCCGACAACACCCACCACGGCTTGCTGCTGGTCAACAACGAGGACATCGTCTCCCCCGGGCAGGGTTTCGACACCCACCCGCATCGGGACATGGAGATCGTCACCTGGGTGCTCGGTGGCAGCCTGGTGCATCAGGATTCGCTCGGCCACAGCGGTGTCATCTATCCCGGCCTGGCCCAGCGCATGAGCGCGGGCACCGGCATCCTGCATTCGGAGAAGAACGACTCGTGGCGTCTGGACGGCCGCATCGCCGAACACGAGCAGCCGGTGCATTTCGTGCAGATGTGGGTCGTGCCGGACGAGCCGGGCCTCACCCCGGGCTACCAGCAGCTCGAAATCGACGACGAGCTGGCGAAAGGTGGTCTGGTCACCGTCGCGTCGGGTCTGCCCCGCTACCGGGATCGCACCGCGATCGCCATCAACAGCAGCCATTCGGCGCTGCATGTGGCGCGCATGGCGAGCGCGGAGCCGGGCGCCGAGCAAGTGATCGACCTACCCGATGCGCCGTATCTGCATTTGTTCGTGGCGCGCGGGGAGGTGGACATGGAGGGCGTCGGCCCGCTGTATGAAGGAGACGCGGTGCGTTTGACCAGGTCGGGCGGCCAACGGGTGGTCGCGCGGCAGCCTTCGGAAGTGTTGGTTTGGGAGATGCACGCACGGCTCGGCGCCCAGTAGCCGGTCGGCATTAACATCCGTCCGCGGGAAGTGCGATCAGTAGGCGACCGCCGCGCACCCCCGGGCCACCTCGTCCGGACCGAGCATCGCGAGGCACCGACGGAGAGGAAGTCCATGTCGCAATATCCGCCCCCGCCGCCCGGCCAGTACCCGCCGCCGGGGCAATACCCACAACCACCGGGCGGCCAGTATCCCGGCCAGCCCGCCTACTGGCAGGAATCGCCGAAGGGCCGTGGCCTGGCGATCACGGCGCTGGTGCTCGGCATCCTGGCGTTGCTGTTCTTCTGGACGGTCATCGGCGGCTATGCCTGCGGCATCTTCGCGGTCATCCTCGGCATCGTCGCTGTGTTCAAAGCCCGTGCGGGCACCGCGGGCGGAATGGGCATGGCGATCACCGGGATCGTCCTCGGCGCGCTCGGCATCATCGGCGCCGTGCTGCTCACGGTGGTGGGTTACAGCTTCTTCGTCAATTCGGGTGGCAAGGACTTCGTCGACTGCGTGAACAAGGCGAACAACGATCAGTCCAAGATCGAGCAGTGCGAGCGCGAGTGGAATCAGAAGCTGCAGGACAAATACAGCGTCACCCTCACTCCGGCGCCCGCGCCGACGCCCCGGTAGCCGCGGCGCACGCCCGGGTCGTGGCGATCACCTCGGCGAATTCGCGGCGAAAGCCGCCGTCGGGCGCCACGGCCCAGGTTCGGTAGCCGCCGTGCTCGTCGGCGGGCGACGGCAGCACGATGTGGCTGCCCGGCAGGGCGATCGATGCGCAGATCCGGAACAGGTCCGCGAACAGGGCGGTGTCGAGGTAGGAGTTGTCGGTGGGGCCGGTGAGGAAGGTCCAGCGGTGGGCGCGCGGATGCGCGATGATCGGGCCCGGCCGCGGTTCGGGTCCGGCGGCCAACCGCTCGAGCACCCGGCGGCCGAACTCCGCGGGCATCACGACCGCTCCGACCGAGCCGACTTCCAGCATGATGCGACCCAGGATCGGGTCGACGAGCGCGTACAGCCCGTGATCGTCGCGATAGCGACGGCAGCGAGCGAACGCGTCCTCGATGGAAGGAAAATCCGTGGACGCGAGAGGCCTGCCCGATTCGATGCGCGATGTACCCATGACGAACAACCTCGCCTCGCAGTGGTGGGACGCGTGCTCGGAAGAATCGATCGCTGCCTCGACCCTAGTCCTGGGCAAGTCGCTTGACAATAGTCACCATGCCGCGCGCCGGAGTGGGCGTAGCATCCCGTCACATGGCACCCGTCTCGCCGACCGTTGCCCGCTGGGAGCTGGTGCTCCGGCTTCGTGAACTGCGGGAACAGCGCGGTTTCGACTCCGCGGGGTTCGCCGGGCGGGTTGGCTTCACCCCGGCCAACTGGTCGCACGTGGAGAAGGGCAGGCGCGTGCTCACCACCAAGACCATCGGCCCGGTGCTCGAACTGCTCGACGTGGACGCCGAGGAGCGCGTGGAACTGCTGGCCCTGCTGGAGGCCAGCAAGCAGCGTGGCTGGTGGGCGAAGTCGTCGGCGCTGATCGGACCCGAGCTGCAACGGCTGTACGGCATGGAATACGGCGCGCAGAGCATCCGCAGCTACGACAGCCTCGTGGTGCCGGGCCTGTTGCAGACCGAGGACTACGCTCGCGCGCTGATCAGCGCCGACGTGATGATCCGTCCGGTCCAGGTGGAACAGCTGGTCGCGATCCGGATGCGGCGCCAGCAGCGACTGCGCGGCGCGGACCCGGTGGAACTGACCGCGGTGTTCGGGGAGGGCACGCTGTTGCAGCAGACCGGAGGTCCGGACGTGCTGCGCGGGCAGTTGAACTATCTGGCCGAGTTGATCGAGGAACTGGACACCGTCGAGGTGCGGGTGATCCCGTTCGCGGCCACGGCGGGCGCGGTGCTCGGCGGATCGAGTTTCCACCTCATCGACTTCGCAGGCGAGCAGTTGCCGACGTTCGGCTGGGTGGAGAGCGCGGTGTTCGGCGGGGCGGTGGAAGACCCGGATCTGGTCCGCGATCTGCGCTTCGCCTACCTGCGCGCGGTGGAGCAGTCGCTCTCGCGAGTGGAGTCATTGGCCCTGATCAGACACTATTCGCGCGTGTAAAATCCTGCCCATGGCCAGCACCGTACGGCCGGCACGCACCGGCTGGTTCACATCGACCAGATCGAACAACGGCAACCAATGCGTCGAGGTCCGGTTCGAGGGTGACGCGGTGCTCATCCGGGACAGCAAATATCGCCGCGACCCGGCGAACCGCCCCGCCGAAGAGCCCGTCATCACCGTCACGGCAGCCGAATGGACCGCGTTCCTCGACGCGGTACGCACCCGCGGGCGATCGAACGGCGAACTGAGCGCGCACCCCGCCGTCGATGGCCACATCGCACTGCGCCACGGCGGAATCACCCTCGTCTATACCGCGGAGGAATGGGACGCCTTCCTGCTCGGGGCGCGCGACGGCGAATTCGATCGCGTCGTCTTGCCCGCTTGATCTCCCGCAGGACGCGCACCCGCCAACTCTCGGCCCGAGGCGGCTGAGCGGCCCCGCACGTCCTCGTCGCCTTTCTCGCGTCGACCAAGGCGACCGGGCTCGGAAAGACGGCTCGGGGGTCGTCGCCCACGGCCGACGGGCGCGCTTGTCGGCATACTGGACACCGTGACTTCCGAACTGACCCGTCCTTCCGGTATCGATCTGTCCTACCTCGACAAGGACGTGCGGGTGCAGGACGACTTGTTCGCGCACGTCAACGGCAAATGGCTGGCAGAGCATCAGATCCCCGCCGACCGTGCGGTGGACGGCGCCTTCCGCGCGCTGTACGACCAGGCGGAGCTGGATGTGCAGGCAATCATTCAGAATGCCGCGGCCGCCGACGCCGAACCCGGCAGCGAGGCCCGCAAGATCGGTGACCTGTACTCCAGCTTCATGGACACCGATGCGGTGGCCGCCGCCGGGCTCGCGCCGATCGCCGCCGAACTCGCGGCGATCGCCGAGGTCGGCGACAAGAGGGCTTTCGCGGCGCTGCTCGGCCGGTTGCAGCGCACCGGCGTCGGGGGCGCGGTCGGCGTCTACGTCGACACCGACGACAAGGACTCCAACCGCTATCTGGCGCATGCCACCCAGTCCGGCATCGGCCTGCCCGACGAGTCGTACTACCGGCAGGACGAGTTCGCCGAGATCCGGGCGAAGTACATCGCGCACATCGACCGCATGTTCGCGCTGGCCGCCGCCGACGCGCGGGTCGCGGGCCTGCTGCCGGACGAACTCGGCACCGTCGGCACACGCGTCTTCGAGCTGGAGCGGAAGCTGGCCGCCGGTCACTGGGACGTGGTGCGCAGGCGGGACGCCGAACTCAGGTACAACCTGACCACCTTCGACGCGCTGGCCGCCGACAACCCCGAGTTCGACTGGGTCGCGTGGACCGAAGCGCTGGCCGAAGGCGTGGACGCGTCGGGGCCCGAGCTGTTCGCCGAACTGGTGGTCAACCAGCCGGACTACCTGCGCACGTTCGCGCGGCTGTGGGCCGAAGAGCCGCTCGCGGACTGGCAGGCGTGGGCGGCTTGGCGAGTGCTGCGCTCGCGTGCGCCGTATCTGACCGACGCGGTGGTCGAGCAGAACTTCGACTTCTACGGACGCACGCTCACCGGCGCGCAGGAGAACCGGGAGCGCTGGAAGCGCGGTGTCACGTTGGTGCAAGACCTGCTCGGCGAGGCGGTCGGCAAACTCTATGTCGCCGAACACTTCCCGCCGGAGGCCAAGGCGCGGATGGTGGAGCTGGTGGCCAATCTGCGGGAGGCCTACCGCCGCAATATCGCCGAACTGGAGTGGATGGGCGAGGGCACCCGGATCGCGGCGCTGGCGAAGCTGGAGAAGTTCACTCCGAAGATCGGCTACCCGGACAAGTGGCGGGACTACTCGGGCCTCGTGATCGACCCGGCCGATCTGGTCGGCAACTACCGCAGGGGCTACGCGGCCGAGCACGATCGGGATCTGAAGAAGCTCGGCGGTCCGGTCGACCGCGACGAGTGGTTCATGACCCCGCAGACGGTGAACGCCTACTACAACCCGGGCATGAACGAGATCGTCTTCCCGGCCGCCATCCTGCAGCCGCCGTTCTTCGACATGAACGCCGACGACGCCGCCAACTACGGCGGCATCGGGGCGGTGATCGGTCACGAGATCGGGCACGGCTTCGACGACCAGGGCGCGAAGTACGACGGCGACGGCAACATGGTGGACTGGTGGACCGACGAGGACCGCGCCGAATTCGCCAAGCGGACGAAAGCTCTGATCGAGCAGTACGACGTGCTCTCCCCGAAAGAGTTGCCGGACGAGCACACGGTGAACGGCCAGTTCACCATCGGCGAGAACATCGGCGACCTGGGCGGTCTTTCCATCGCGCTGGAGGCGTACAAGATCTCGCTGGGCGGCGCCGCCGCGCCGGTGATCGACGGGCTCACCGGCCTGCAGCGGGTGTTCTACGGGTGGGCGCAGGTCTGGCGCACGAAAGCCCGCACGGAGGAGGCCGTTCGGCGCCTCGCCACCGACCCGCATTCGCCGCCGGAGTTCCGCTGCAACGCGGTCGTGCGCAACATCGACAGCTTCCACGAGGCGTTCGGCGTCGAACCCGGCGACGCGCTGTACCTGGAACCCGCGGAGCGCGTGAAGATCTGGTAACTCCCCGCGGTCAGCGCAGGCGGTCCTCCGTCGTGGCGTCGAAGAAGAAGACGTCCTCCGCGCGGGGCCGCAGGTACAGCCGGTCACCGAGTCGCACCTGGAACCGGCGGTCGACGCGCGCGACCACCTTCCCGGAGCGGCTGCTCCAGTCCGCGGCGCTGCCGTGGCTGTAGACGAACGACTCCGCGCCGAGTTCTTCCAGCAGTTCGGCGTCGACCGCGAGTCCGTCGGCGGGTTCGGTGGTGACCTCCCAGGACTCGGGCCGCACCCCCAACACCACCCGGTCGCGAGATTTCGCGGCGGGCGGCAGCGGAACGCGCAGCTCGCCGAGCACCGCCACGCCGTCGCGCACCGGCGCTTCCAGCAGGTTCATGCCCGGCGAGCCGATGAATTCCGCGACGAAGGTGTTCACCGGATCGTCGTAGAGCATGCGCGGCGCGGCGATCTGCTGCAGCTTGCCTTCGCGCAGGACAGCCACCCGATCGCCCATGGTCATGGCCTCGACCTGGTCGTGGGTGACGTACACCGTGGTGGTGCCGAGCCGTTTCTGCAAGGACGCGATCTGCGAGCGCGTGCTCACCCGCAGTTTGGCGTCCAGGTTGGACAGCGGCTCGTCCATGCAGAACACCTGGGGACGCCGAACGATGGCCCGTCCCATGGCGACGCGCTGCCGCTGTCCGCCGGACAGCCGGGCGGGTTTGCGATCGAGCAGGTGCTCGAGCTCGAGCATCTTCGCCGCTTCGCGGACCCGCACCAGCGTGTCGGCCTTGTTCATGCCCGCGTTGCGCAGGGCGAAGCCCATGTTCTGCGCGACGGTCATGTTGGGGTACAGCGCGTAGCTCTGGAAGACCATCGCCACGTCCCGCGCCCGCGGCGGCAATCCGGTGACGTCCTTGCCCCCGATCAGGATGCGCCCCCGCGCAACGGATTCCAGTCCCGCGAGTATGCGCAGGCTGGTCGACTTGCCGCATCCCGACGGACCGACGAGCACGACGAACTCACCGTCGGCGATGTCGAGGTCGAGCTGGTCGACGGCAGGCGCCTGCGCGCCGGGGTACCGGTGCGTCACGCTGTCGAACTGCACGGTGGCCATGCTTGTCGGTCTCCTCGGGGCGGGCGCTACTTCGGCAGCTTGGGCGTGATCTGCCGATCGATGATCGCTTGCAACTGGCTGGTCACGTTCGCGAACGTGGCGGCCACGTCGGCGTTGCGCAAACCGATCTGCTCCAAGCCGGTGCCGATGATCTGGTCACCGCCCGGCACGAACACCCGGGCGTAGTCCTGCGACTTGGTCAACGGCAGCTGGTCGATCGCGACCTTCGAGTTCGGATTCTTCGCCAGGAAGTCCTGCTCGCTCGGGTCGTTCACGGCCGACTTGCGCACCGGCATGTAGCCCGTTCCCTGCGAGAAGTACGCGGTGTTCTGCGCGTTGGTGACGAAATCGATGAACTTCAGCGCGTTCACCTTTCGCTCGTCGGAGATGCGCGCCGGAATCGCGAGGCCCGCGCCTCCGGTGGTGACGCCGGGGCCGTTCGGATGCGGCAGGAAGGCGGTGCCGAAGGTCAACTTGCCCTCGGCGTTCTTCTGGATGCCCCGCAGGTCACCGGTCGAGGCGATGGTGGAGGCGATCACACCGGTACCGAAATCCACCGCGATCTGCGGCTTGATGCCCGCGTACTTCTTGGTGGCGATCATGTCGCGCAGGAACGTGCCCGCCGCGATGGTGCCCGGATCGTTGAACTTCAGCGTCCAGTTGTCCGAATACGCGCCACCGAAGGTCCAGTTCGGGCCTTGGAAGGTCCAGGCGAGGTAGTTCTTCGCGTCACCCCAGCCGTGCGCGAGCTTGCCCTCGCCGACCACCTCTTGCAGCTTCGGCCCCCACTCGTCGAACTCCTGCCAGCTCTGCGGACCGCGGTCGGGCAGGCCGGCCCGGTTCCACACGTCCTTGTTGTAGTAGAACAGCGGGGTCGAGCGGGCGTAGGGCAGCGCGTAGTGCTTGCCGTTGAACTGGTAGTCGGCGACCAGCGAATCGACGTAGTCGTCCAGTTGCACGCCCGCGTCGGCGAAGTGGCCGTCGAGCGGTTCGATGGTGCCGTTCAGCGCGTAGTTGAACCACCAGACGTCGGAGAGCACCACGATGTCGGGCAGGTCACCGCCCGAGAGCGCCGCGTTGAACTTCTGCGACACCTCCTCGTAGTTCTTGCCCGCGTCGACCAGGTGCACCGTGAGGTCGGGGTACTTCTCCTGGAAGCGGCGGATGAGCTCGGCCTCCAGCTCTTTCGACGTGCCTGGGTGATTGGACCAGAAGGTGATGGTCTCGGCGTCGCCGGACTGCTTGCCGCCGCCTCCGGTGCCCGCGCACGCGGTCAGCGCCGCGCCCGCCGTGAGCGCGCCGGTCAGCCCGAGGAAGCCGCGGCGGGTGAGCGCCGGGAACTGTGTAGTGGACACGTGGTTTCTCCTTGATCGGTCAACCCTTGACCGCACCGGAGGTGAGGCCCTTGATCATGTGGCGTTGCAGCACCAGGAAGACCACGAGGATCGGCAGCATGGTCAGCAGCGTCCCCGCCATGACCGGTCCCCAGTTGGTGACGCTCGGGTTCTCGGTGTTCTGCAGCAGCGTCAGTCCGACCGGCAGGGTGGCGACCGTCGTGTCGTCGGCCATCAGGAAGGGCCACAGATATTCGTTCCACTCGTTGACCAGCGTCACCACCGCGAAAGCGACCATCGTCGGCCCGGACATCGGCAGCACCACCCTGGTGAGCAACCGCCACCAGTTCGCACCGTCCATCCGCGCCGCCTCGATCACCTCGGAGGGCAGCGAGAGGAAGTGGTTGCGCATGAGGAAGGTGCCGAAGGCGACACCGCAGAGCGGAACGATGATGCCCTGGAACGTATTCCGCCACCCCAGCTGAGCGATCAACGCGTAGTTGGAGATCACGGTGATCTGGTTGGGCACCATCAGCGCCGCGATGATCACCAGGAACACCACCGTCTTGCCCGGAAACCGCAGGAACACCAGGCCGTACGCGCTGAGCACGCCGAGCACGAACTTCACCCCGGCGACGATGCCGGTGACGATCAGCGAATTGCGCAGGAAGGTCCAGAACGGCAGCGCCGTTGTGGCCTCCCGGTAGTTCTCCGGGTGCCAGCTGTGCGGCCAGTACACGGCGGGCTGCACGTAGATGTCCGGCCGCGCTTTGAACGAGGTGATGAAGATCCAGAACAGCGGGACGCCCACGATGATCAGCACGCACGCCATCGCCCCGTAGCCGAGCAGCGTCACCGCGCGCTGTCGATTCACTGCTGCCCCCGATCCATCACCCGCACCTGCACCAGCGTCACCACCAGCAGCACCAGGAACATGATGGTCGCCACGGTCGCGCCGTACCCGGCCCGGAAATTGCGGAAGGACTCCTGATAGACCTGGTAGACCATGGTGGTCGTGCCGGTGCCGAGCGGTCCGCCTCGGGTCATCACGTTGATGATGTCGAAGACCTGCAACGAATTCAGCAGCACCGTGATGGACAGGAAGAAGGTCGTCGGCCGCAATTGCGGCAGCAGGACTTTGGTGAACGTCCTCCAGCGGCTCGCGCCGTCGATCTGCGCGGCTTCCATCAGATCGGCCCGAATGCCTTGCAGTGCGGCCAGATAGATGACGAAGGTGTAGCCGAGGTTCTTCCAGACGTAGGTCACCGTCACCATGAACAGCGCCCATCGCGGGTTCTGGTAGAAATCCGGCACCTCGTGCACGCCGAGCCGGTGCAGTGCGTCTTGGACCAGGCCGAAACTCGGATCGAAGATGAACTGGAAGGCCACGCCGATGGCGGCGCCGGAGATGACGAACGGCGCGAAGATCGCGGAGCGGACCACGTTGCGGCCGAACAGTTTCCGATCCAGCAGCAACGCGAGCGCCAGACCGAGCGCCATGCTGCCCACCACCGCCGCGAGGGTGAACACCACGGTGTTGGTGACGATGTCCCAGGAATCCGGCCTGCTCCACCATTCGCGGTAGTTGTCGAAACCGACGAAGGTGGCGACCGGATCGGAGATGTTCCAGTCGAACAGCGACAGCCGGATGTTGTCGACCAGCGGCCGGTAGACGAACAGTGCGAGCAGCGCGAGATTCGGCAGCACCAAGACCAGGAAGAGGGCGTAGTCCGGCCAGGGACGGTGCCGCAGACCGCGTCCCGGTGGCTGCGGCAGCACTCGCTCCGGCCTGGTACGCACGGCGGTGACTCTACGGACCGGAGCAAACAGCCGGTTACGATCGCCCGCCGTCGCGCTGAACTTCTCGCGCACGGGCCAAGTACAGCAAAAGCCGAACACTACGATCGGCTACTTCGAGCAATTGATCGTAATGTTCGGCTTCGCGCCGATCAGGGGTTACCGGATGGTCAGTTCCAGTCGCCGAGACCGTCGCTCGCGCTGAGCGTGCCGCCCTGGGTATTCTGCACGATCACCGGGTCGCCGCGACGCGCGTTCTCGAAGAACCACTTGGCGTCCTCGGTGCTGACGTTCAGGCAGCCGTGGCTGGCGTTGGACACGCCCTGCTGGGCGACCGACCACGGGGCGGCGTGCACGAAGATGCCGCTGTTGGAGATGCGGGTGGCGTACTCGACCTCGAGCTTGTAGCCCTCGGGGTCGGTCACCGGAACGCCGTAGGTCGACGAGTCCATGGTCATCTTGCGCAGCTGCTCGCCGACGATGTAGGTGCCGTTCGGCGTCTCGTGCTTGGGCTTGCCCATCGAGGTGGGCATCTCCTTCACCACCTCACCGTTGCGGGTGATGGTGATGGTGTGGGTGGTGTCGTCGGCGGTCGTCACGAAGGCGTCGCCGATGCGGAACGAGCTGGTCGTGCCGCCCGCCTGCACCTGGACGTCGGTGTTGTCCGGCCAGAACTCGTCCGGCCGCCAGCGCACCTGCTTGTCGCCGCGCCAGTAGAAGTGGCCCGGCGCCGACTTCGAGGAGGTGATCTTGATGGCCTTCTCGGCGGTGGCGTGGTCGGTCACCGGTTCCTTGAAGGTGATGATGATCGGCTGTGCGACGCCGACCACCTCGCCGTCGGCGATGTTGATCGAGGGCGGAGCGAAGTTCGCCTGTGGTTCGGGCTCGGTGGCGGCGGCGGCCGAGCCGGTGCCGATCCCGGGAAGCGGTTCGGCCTGGGCAGGCGCGACGAGCAGAACACCGGCTGCCGCGATCGCGGCGGACAGCAGGACGCCCTCGCGCATCCGGCGGGCTAGCCGCGCTCCCTTGCGAGGAGCAGGCAACGACCCGGTGTGCAAAGCGGCATGCATAGGTTTCTCGTCCATTCCATCTCTCGCGCGCACGCGTACGCCGCGCAGCGAGATATTTCATTTCAGCGCGGAGCCAGAAGAGCGCCCCACTGGTATCGACGGCCCGACCCGTCGTCCATTCCTACCGTCCCGGCGCGCCTCGAAGCTACCGGCGTTTCAGAATGATTCGTCACCCGTGCTTGTTGTGGTATGGATCACAAACGCGGCGACCGGGTATCGAAGCGGGCAAACCTGCCGGTCACGACGGATCGGGCGACCGGGAGCCGGAGTCGATGTTTTCCCGAAAGATGGTTCACAGCAAACTCATTAGTGACGAAGCTCACTGATCACGTCGAACGAAATCGGACCATGCGGACCGCTCGCGATATTGTGCGGCACCGTGAGCGGGACCCTCCCGCGCGCGTATCGAGGGGCGAGCCACAGGCGTACTCGCGTCAGGATGGTGGCCAGCGCGATCCGCAACTCGTACTCCGCGAGGGCCGCGCCGACGCAGCGCCGATGGCCGCCGCCGAACGGCGCCAACTCGAACGGCCGGTAGCGGCGCCCGACGAAGCGGGACGGGTCGAAGCGCCCCGGGTCGGACCACACCTCGGGATCGGAGTGCAGCAATGGCACCGCTACCCCTACGGTGTCGCCGGGGGCGAGCGCGACGCCGCGCAGCGCGAAGGGCTCGGTCAGCCTGCGCAGGACGATCGGCACCGGCGGGTGCAGCCGCAGCGTCTCCTGGCAGACGGCGTCGAGGTACGGCAGTGCGGCCAGGTCCTCCGGGCTTGCGTCCCAGCCCGCGTCCCGCAGCTCCCGCCGCAGCCTGTCCAGTGCCTCGGGTGCGCGGTGCAGCCGGAACAGCGCCCAGACCAGCGTGGTCGCGGTGGTCTCGTGCCCGGCCACCAGCAACGTGCGTATCTGCTCGCACAGTACGTCGTCGGCGTCGTCGGGATAGGCGGACAGCAACAGGTCGAGCAGGTCGGAGGGCGGCGCCGCCGGATGCGCGCGCCGGTGCGCGATGTCGGCGCGGATCAACCGGTCCAATCGCTCGCGCGCGGCGCGGAACCGATCCCACGGACCGTGCCCGTGCAGTCCGCGGCGCAGCGCGGGTAGCAGCAGCAACGGCCCGGAGAAGGCCGTGAGGAAGTCCGCCATCGCGGCGGTGTATTCCGCCTGCCGCCGCGGGTCGCGCGCACCCAGCACCACCGTCGCGATCACGCGAAGCGTGAGGGCCCGCGCCGCCGCTCGCGCATCGACGCGCGCGCCCACCGCCCACTCCTGACCGCTCTTCCCGGCGAGTTCCCCCTCGGTGGCTTCCCGGATCAGCTCTCCGTGCTCCCGGACCCTGGCACTGTGCAAGGCGGGCGTGAGCAGGGCGCGGTCGCGGCGATGACGTTCGCCGGAAGCCAGGATCAGCGACGCGGCGCCGACCATCGGTTCGATCGGATTCGGCCGCGGCGGCTCGGAGCCGTCGACCGGCAAGCGGAACAACTCGCTCGCGCCGACGGCCGTCCCGGTGAACAGCACCGCGCCGAAGCCGGGAAAGCGAACGTAGAACGGGTCGCCTTCGCGCGCCCTGCGCCAGCGGAAGTACCGATCGAAATCCGCCCCCGCGGCCAAGGCGTGCAGTACGGTCGCTCGCGGCACGCGCGGCCCGCCGTGGCGGGCACCCGCCTCGGTTCGTGGCATGCGCACCTCCATGTCGAGAACACGAGGCCGCGACGGCGGCGGTTCGACGCCTAGCCCGCGGCCTGTTTGTACTTGCGCACCGTCGCCTGCGCCGTCGCCGCCAGCCGCGCGAGCCTGGCGTCGCCGAGCGCGGTCACCATGCTGCCGAGCCCGTTGGTCACGAACGCGATGGACATGCCGAGATCCGGATCGGCGTACGCGCCGGACCCGCCGACGCCGTAGTGGCCGAACGCGTGCCGTGGCTGTTGCTTGGACATGAGGACCGGGCGGTGGTAGCCGAGCGTGAAGTGGATCGGCACGCCGAGCACGTAGTCCCGGCTGTGGGTCGGCTGCACGTGACTGATGGTTTCGATCGTCCGCGGGTGGAGGAACGGCGCGCCTTGCTGGGCACCGTGCGTCTTCCGGTCCGATCCGGCCGCGTCGACCACGCCGCCGTTGGCCAGGGCGCCGTACATCCGCGCCAGTGCGCGCGCGGAGAACACGCCGTTCCAGCCCGGCATCACCGAGTCGTGCACGCGGGGATCGCGGACCAGTTCGTCGAAGCTCTCCGGCATGCCCGCCTCGGCGAGCCCGCGCACCGGCCGCACCCAGGACAGCACCGAGGAGGCGGTGTTCCAGCGGATCCCCGGCGGGCCGAGGTGACGGTAGATCTTGGCGATCCGGTGCCGTTCGGATTCCGGAACGCGGAACCAGTACTCGTCCAGCCCGAGTGGCTCGGCGATCTCGGTGCGCAGCACCTCGGTGAACGGCGTGCCCGTCGCTCGTTGCACGAGCTCGGCGACCAGCCAGCCGAAGGTGATCGCGTGATAGCCGGAGGTGCGGATGCGCCGAGGGTCCGCCGGGCTTTCGGCCAGCGCACGAACCACGGCGTCGTAGTGCAGGATGCCTTCGCGGCCGGGAACCAGGCCGCGCACCCGGTGCAGACCGGCGCGGTGGCAGAGCACGTCACGGACGGTGATGTCGTCTTTGCCGTGCGCGGCGAACTCCGGCCAGTACTCGGCCATCGGGATGTCGTAGTCGATCAGACCGCGTTCGGCCAAGCGGTGCACGACGGTGGACGCCACGCCCTTGCCGGTGGAGAAGGTCAGCGCGACGGTATCGCCGTTCCAGCGCCGCTCCTTGTCCGCCCAGCCTGCCCAGATGTCGACAACGGGCTTGCCGTCGAGGTAGACAGCCAGTGCCCCGCCGCCGCGCGCAGGCTGGGCGAACAGGCCGAAGAACTGATCCGCCAGCCGGATGAAACGCGGATCGACCAGCATTTCGTGCGGCGCCGCCAGCTTCCCGCCGGGTGCATCGGCGGGCTCGAAGTCGTCCGCCGCCATTGCCGAAACCATGGGGTCACCTCCTGACCGCCGTTATCCGGGCTGGTCAACCAGGGTAACCCGTTCAATGGGTCTGCCAGAGCCCAAAAGGTGTCGCAATGCACGCGTCGCCGCTGTCGGCGTTCCACGCGAAGGCCGCCGCGCCGAGGCAGACGACCGTCTGTTCGGCGGTCTCCACCCCCGCTCGCGACCCTTCCAGCGCGATCGAGATCGCGAAAGTGCGCACGCCCGGCACCGTGGTCGAGGTGATGGCGACGGCGTCCTGGCCGAAGCCGAGCGCGACCGGAATCCCGCCCGCGCCCTCGCTCGCGCCGACGCCTCCCGCCGCGCCGATGCCGATGGCCGTCGCGCCCGAGGTCGCGTTGGCGTAGCCAACCCCGTCGATCCCGCTGGCCGTGGCCAAGCCGTAGTCGTCGGTCGCCGCGCGGCAGGCGGTCTCCCCAACGATGCGGGTGATATCGGTTCCGCGTTCCGATCGGCAGTGCACATCCGCCGCGGCGGCCACGCCGGGAACGACCAGGGAGCCTCCGATCGCGGCGGTCGAACACACGATTGCGCTGATCAGCTTCACCCGGGGGCTCCTCTCACACAGAAACCTCACCATACCCAGAGCTACTGGCCGCGGTTCGTTTCCGGCTCCGGCTCGACGGGCGCTCGGTCGATGGTGTATTCATGGCGTGGTATTTCAAGCGCAGCCAAGGCAACTTCGGATTACGGGGGCGTGAGTTCGCCGGCGTTACAGCTCGGGAGGACTGTACGTGTCTCGTCAACTGACCTGGGGGCGTCTCGCCTTCGCCGGAATGGCCGTGGCGGCCGGATTGTCGCTGGTCGGCTGTACTTCCACGGTCAGCGGCACCGCACAGCCCGCCGTGGACGGGACGATCGACGCGGTGTCGGTGACCAACACGCCGAAGCCGTCCTCGGGCAAGCCCGCGCCGAGCACCGGCAAGCCGACGACGAGCAAGCCGAGCGGAAGCACCGATTTCGACGCGAGCATCGGCGACTGCGTGAAGCTCGGCGGCACCACCACCAACGCCACCATCGAGAAGGCGTCGTGCGGCAGCCGCGAGTCGAACTACAAGGTGATCGATAAGAAGGCGAAGAGCTCGCAGTGCAGCAGCGACGCCGACAACTACTACGCCGAGACGATCAACGGCATCGAACAGGGCGCGCTGTGCCTCGACATCGACTGGGTGGTCGGCGGCTGCATGGATGTCGGCGGTGACGACCCCAAGCGCATCGACTGCACCGGTTCGTCTCCGGTAAAGGGCGTCAAGGTGGTCAAGCGTGTGGACAGCGCCGATGACGTGAACGTCTGCGGCAGCGGCACGGGATACGTCTACGACAAGCGCCGTTTCGTCATCTGCGTCCAGGAGCTCTGAGCAGGACTTCCCACTGCTTGCCTGCCGCTAGGTTGGGGTGGGTGAGCACCACCGAGTTACCGCGGTTGCGGTCGGGCACCGGTCGCTGGATTCTGCTGGCCACCATCCTCGGATCTTCGGTCGCCTCCCTCGACGCGACGGTCGTGAACATCGCGTTGCCGCGGATCGGCGAATCGCTGGACACCGACGTCGCCGGGTTGCAGTGGACGTTGAACGGCTACACCCTCACCCTCGCGTCGTTCATCCTGCTCGGCGGCTCGCTCGGCGACAAGTTCGGCCGCCGCAGGGTCTTCGTCTGGGGCACCGCGGCTTTCGCGGTCGCTTCGGTGCTGTGCGGCGTCGCGACGTCCATCGAACTGCTGGTCGCGGCCCGGATCCTGCAGGGCGTCGCCGGCGCGATGCTCACACCGGGCAGTCTGGCGCTGATCTCCTCGTCCATCGATCGCCGCGATCAAGGCGCCGCGATCGGCCTGTGGTCCGGCTTCGGCGGGGTGGCAGGCGCGCTCGGGCCGTTCCTCGGCGGCTGGCTCATCGAGTTCGCGGGCTGGCGGTCCATTTTCTTCCTCAACGTTCCGCTCACCGTCGTCGTCGTGCTGGTCGCGTTGCGGCACGTGCCCGAGAGCCACGATCCCGACGCCGCCCCCGAGCTGGACGTACCGGGCGCGCTCGTGGTGGCGCTGGCTCTGGGTGCGTTGACTCTCGGACTGATCGACACCGTGCCCGTGCTCATCGGGGCCGGTGTGGTGCTGCTGCTGGCATTCGTCGTGATCGAACTGCGCAGCGACCACCCGTTGGTGCCGCCGTCGCTGTTCGGCTCGCGGGTGTTCACCGCGGCGAATCTCGTGACGCTCGCGGTCTACGCCGCCCTCGGTGGCGTCTTCTTCTTGCTGGTGCTGGAACTGCAACTGGTCGCGGGGTACACGCCGCTGATGTCCGGCGTCGCGACAGTGCCCATCACGCTGATCATGCTGGCGCTGTCGGCTCCCGCCGGACGCTGGGCGCAGCGGCACGGGCCGCGCATCCCGATGACCGCGGGACCGCTGCTGGCGGCGGCGGGCTTGGTGCTGTTGCTGCGCATCGGACCCGAAACGAGATATCTCACCGATGTGCTGCCCGGCGTCCTCGTCTTCGGGCTCGGGCTCGCGGCGCTGGTCGCGCCGCTCACCGGTGCGGTGCTCGGCGCGGTGCCCGCGAGCGAGGCCGGCATCGCCTCCGGCGTGAACAACGCCGTCGCGCGCACCGCGCAACTGCTCGCGGTGGCGGCGCTGCCCGGACTCGCGGGCATCTCGGGCGCGCTGGGTGATCCCGCGGCTTTCGACGCCGGCTTCGCCACCGCGATGTGGCTGTGCGCCGGGCTGCTGGTGCTCGGCGCGGTGCTCGCCGCCGTGCTGCTGCGCCCGGTGCGGCACGCGCCCACGCTCGACAGCGTCGATTGCATGCCCCAGTGCGCGGTCGCCGGACCTGCGGTGGCGCCGAGCGAAAAAATGAGCAGCCCGAACGCGTAGCTCGCGTTCGGGCCGCTCATCGCCGAGTAGCGGGCGATCAGATCGGGAGGAAGCCCGCGCCGACGCCGCCGCGCGCGTTGATGTCGCCCATGATCGCGCTCATGTTGGTTCCCACCTCGGGACCGAAGCACGCGATGGCCAGGTAGGCGTTCACCATGCCGACCAGCGTCGAACCGACGACGACCGGCGCGCCGGAGTCGCCTTCGACGACGCACATCTGGCTCCAGGTCTCGACGTTCGTCCTGAAGAGGTCACCCCAGGCGATACCGCAGGTGTTGCCGGTGGTGCGCCCTTCCTTGCAGACGATCTGCGGGAAGTTGGCCGGTCCGCCGATACCGGTGATGGTGACGTTGCCGACCCGGTTCACCGGGGTGATCCTGCCCGGCTCGAACTGGATGACGGCGTAGTCGAGATCGTGGTTGGAGTACACGAAACGGCCGATCACGCCCGAGCCGCGATCGGCTTCGGCGTAGACCTGTGCGCCGGGGTCGCCGCAGTGCCCCGCGGTCAGGCCGACCAGACGGCCCGCGTTGTCGTGGCCGACCGTCGTGACCGTGCACTCGAACTGGTTGTCGATGATGATGCCGGATCCACCGCCCAACACCGGCGGGCCCGGGTCGGCGTTAGCGGCCCCTGCGCCCGTGCCGAGCAGCGCCGCGCCCAGGGCGACGGCGAAGGCGGCGTTGGCCACCTTGGCGAGTTTGCTGAACATGTCCCTCCAGACGTCGGAAGCCCGCACGATATCAATCTGTCGCACCCATCGTGTCAGTAATCGGTCTCGGGCGCGTCACCACTACGGGGGTTGTCCCCACCGCTCCGCACTTCAATCCACTTTCATACAACCGTGATCAAATGTATCTTATCGGCCCAATAGCGATTAGCTATCGCAATTGTGAAAATCGTGTGGCCGTTAGTGACGCAGTGATAGTAAGAAGGCGCCGCGTTGGTTCCAGGAAACAAATCGGATTTTCGATGAAAGTTATCCGAAGTAATTCGCCGAATCGCAGGAAGCGATCGGGCATTCCCGCACTTCGGCTGTAGCTTGTGCCAGAGCTCGGCTGATCATCTTTGGGGTCGTTCCCAATGTTCCGCGCTTTAACCATCACTTTCCGGCAGTGGTGACAGACATCTATGACTGCGATCACAAGTGGATGGTGTGTTCTGCACTACTCCGTAGTAAGGTGCGTCAAGCAAACGAGTCGTCGGGGCAACCAACCGGCGTCGAGGAGGATCAGCCAGTGCAGTCGACCGAGAGTCCACCATCAGGGTCACGGTTCAGTGGTGCGGTCGATTGGACGAGATCTTATTGGCAAGATCATCCCAAGCGATCGCTGGAGACCTTCGGCAGGCAGATCACGATGGGCTTCGCCGCGGTCGCCGAACTGTTCGTCTCGATTTTCCGCGGGCGCTTCCCGGTCGCGGAGTTCGTGCGGCAGTGCGCCTTCATGGCCAGCGTCTCCGCGGCGCCGACCCTGCTGGTCGCCATCCCGATCGGCGTCATCGTCTCCATCCAGGTCGGCTCGGTCGCCGGGCAGGTCGGCGCCACCTCGTTCATCGGCGCGGCCAACGGCCTCGGCATCATTCAGCAGGGCGCCCCGCTGGTCACCTCGCTGATGATCGCGGGCGCCGTCGGCTCGGCGGTCTGCGCCGATCTCGGCTCGCGCACCATCCGCGAGGAGATCGACGCCATGAAGGTGATGGGCGTCGATCCGATGCGCAGGCTGGTCGCTCCGCGTCTCGGCGCCGCGATGCTGGTGAGTGTGCTGCTGTGCGGCTTCGTCGTCTTCGTCGGCTTCTTGACCGGCTACATCTTCAACATCTTCGCGCAGAACGGTACGCCGGGTTCCTACGTCGGCACCTTCTCTTCGTTCGCGGTGACCACCGATCTGCTTGTCGCGCTGATGAAATCGCTGATTTTCGGCCTGCTGGCGGCAATCATCGCGTGCGACACCGGATTGAACACCCGTGGTGGCCCCGGCGGTGTCGCGAACTCGGTGAATTCCGCGGTGGTGAGCTCCGCCATCATGCTGTTCGGAGTGAACCTCATCATCACCCAGGTTTACAACGCACTATTCCCGTCACAGGTGGTCTGAGCCGGTGTCATCAACCTATGTACCGCCGCTGCTGCGGCCGCTCCAGGCGTTCCGGAAATCCGCGCAGGCTCCGGTCGATTGGCTGGCCAGGCTCGGCCACCAGGTGTTCTTCCTGTTGCGCTCGATCGGCTCGATCCCGCTGGCGCTGCGGCACTACCCCAAGGAAGTGTGGCGCCTGCTTTCCGACGTCACCTGGGGCAACGGCAATCTCGTCGTCGGCGGCGGCACCATCGGCGTCGTCGTCATTCTGAGCGCGTTCGGCGGCATGACCGTCGGCATCCAGGGTTACAACTCGCTGAACCTGCTCGGGCTGAGTCCGATCACCGGTGCGATCTCGGCGTTCGCGACGACGCGCGAACTCGGTCCGCTGCTGGCGACGCTGGCCTTCGCGGCCCAGGCGGGCTGCCGGTTCACCGCGCAGCTCGGCGCCATGCGTATCTCCGAGGAGATCGACGCGCTCGAGTCCATCGCCATCCGGCCGCTGCCGTATCTGATCAGCACCAGGATGTTCGCGGCGATGGTCGCCATCATCCCGCTCTACTGCCTCGGCCTCACCATGGCCTACGTCTCCTGCGCGCTGACCGTGCAGCTGATCGGCGGCACCGCCACCGGCACCTACCAGCACTACTTCTATCAGTTCCTGGTTCCGACCGACGTCATCTACTCGCTGATCAAGGCGATCCTGTTCGTCGCGATCACCACGTTCATCCAGTGCTACTACGGCTTCTTCGCCTCCGGTGGCCCCGAGGGCGTCGGTGTGGCCGCGGGCCGCGCGATCAAGATGTGCATCATCGCGGTCGTTTTCGCGAACCTGTTCATGACATTGGCGATCTGGGGCGTAAACCCAGGCATCCGGATCTCGGGGTAGACACCAGATGATCATCGATCCCAGTGGGCGTGGGCCCACGATGCGGCAGCTGCTCATCGCAGGCGTGTGCGGTCTGGTCGTGTTCGCGTTGGTACTCAGCGTCCTGATGCTGCGCTACAAGGGGTACTTCCAGGAGAAGGTCAACGTCACCGCGAACCTGACCACCACCGGCGACGGTCTGCCCGAGCAGGCCGACGTCAAGTTCCGCGGCGTGCTCGTCGGCGCGGTGAAGACCGTGGACGTCGCGGCCAAGGGCGAGCTGCAGAAGGTCAGGATCGAGATGAAGCCGGAGTTCGCCGGTGACATCCCGGCGAACGTGACCGCCCGCGTGGTGCCCAGCAACCTGTTCGCCGTCACCTCCGTCGAACTCGTCTTCAACGGTCCCGCCGACCAGTACCTGCACGAGGGCTCGGTCATCGAGGAGGACCGCAGCAAGGGCACCATCGCGTTGCAGGACACGCTCACCACGGTCCGCAACATCCTCGACAAGATCGACCCGGTGCAGTTCGGCCGGGTGCTCGGCACCCTGTCCCAGGCGCTGGACGGCAGCGGCCGGATGCCGGGCTCCACCGTCGAGCGGCTGGACCGCTGGCTGCTCGCCGTCGACGAGTCGATCCCCGATCTCGGTGTGCTGCTCGGCGACTTCTCCGCCTCGTTCAACGCGCTCAACCAGTCCGCGCCCGAGCTGGTGGACGTGCTCGGCAGCTCGGTGCAGACCGCGCGCACCATCGCCGACCGGCGCAGTGAGCTGGTCTCGCTGATCACCGGCACCAGCGGAACCATCGACACGGTGAACGGGCTGTTCGCCCGCAACCCGAACGTGGGCATCGAGGTCACCGCGGGCACCAACGACATGTTCGGCGCTCTCGCCGCCGACCCGGACGCGATCACCAGGAGCCTGCTGAACCTCAGCGAGACCATGCGCCGGATGGACACCACCTTCAAGTGGGGTCCGCAGAAACAGCAGGTCTGGGACGCGGGCATCACGCTGACCCCGTACCGGCCCTACACCGTGGCCGACTGCCCGCGCTACGGCGACCTGGTCGGGCCGAGCTGCTACACCGCTCCCGCCGTCGCCGATGTCGGCGAGCTGCCGGAGCAGTTGAAGCCGCGCGCGCTCGCTTCGGCCGCCGGGCTTCCGCCGGTGGTGCCGATGCCGGGTCTGCCGCTGATTCCCGGCGTCACCACCCCGGATCCGAACCGCGCCACCGCGGCCGCTCCGACCGGCGGCGCACCCGCGCCGTTCGCGGGCACCCCGCTCGAGGGCCTGTTCCCGATGCTGCCGGGCCTGCTCCCGCCGGCCGCGGCCCCGGCGCCGGTGGCTCCGGCCGCCGCGCCGGAGGGCACACCGTCGGCGGCACCGATCTCCTACCGGGGTGACGCGGCGATCACCGCGCTGCTCGGCCGGCAGCCGACCACCGCGGAATACCTGCTGCTGAGCACGATCCTGAAGGGCGGAACCATGCAGGTGTCCGACAACGGTGCAGGCCGATGAGCATTCGCAAACCGCTGATCGGATTCAGCATCTTCGCCATCGTGTCGATCCTGGTCACGGTGGTGGTGTGGAACACGCTGGCGCGCATCGTCAGCGGCGACACCTACACCTACTCCGCCACGTTCTCCGATGTGCTCGGCCTGCACGAGGGCGACGACGTCCGCATGGCGGGCGTCCGGGTGGGCAAGGTCGAGAAGATCGAGCTCGGCCGCGACGCGAATCTGAAGAAGTCGGTCGCCAAGGTCACCTTCGTCGTGCAGCGGGACCAGACGATCTACAACGACACCAAAGCGCTGGTCCGCTACCAGAACCTGATCGGTCAGCGGTATGTGGCGCTGGCGCCGGGCAAGGCGCCGAATCCGGCGCCGCTGAAGAACAACGGTTCCATCCCGATCGACCGCACCGAGCCGTCGTTCGACGTGTCGGGTCTGCTGAACGGGTTCCAGCCGCTGTTCCAGGTGTTGCAGCCCGAGCAGGTCAACCGGCTGTCGGAGACGTTCATCCAGGCATTGCAGGGTGACGGCGTCTCGCTGAGCGCGTTCATCGTCCAGGCCGCCCAGCTGGCCACCGACTTCCAGCGCAGGGACGCGATCCTGTCCGATGTGATCTCCAACCTGTCGGGCGTGATGTCGGGGTTGGCGAAACGAGGTGATGAATTGGAGACCTTGGTGACCCAGACCCGGGCCTTGATCGGCGGGCTGTACGAACAAGGACAGTCGTTGCTCGCCTCCACCGAGCAGATCGCGAGCGCGACCACGTCGGTGGTCGGCATGCTCGACCGGATCCAGCCGAGCCTGCGTAACGCGCAGAACTCCACCAGCGCGGCGCTGACGCTGCTGCTCGACAACGGCGCCAAACTCGATCAAGCCGCGATCGACCTGCCGAACGTCCTGTCGGCGGCGGGCAGGCACACCTCGGAGGGTGGTTACGCCAACGCCTATCTGTGCGGCCTCGACGTGTCGCTCTACGGCGTGCTCTTCCCACGCGGTCTGTTCTCCCAGATCGGTGGCACCTCGCACTCGGCGGTGTGCCGCCCATGATGACGAAGCTCAGGTCCAGGTTCGACAGCAACCGGTACTTCTGGTTGGGCATCATCGGCGGCGCCCTCATCGTGGTGCTGCTCTTGGTGTCCAGCGTCTACAAACTGATCGGCGTCGGCGAGCAGTCGATCAAGGCCGAGTTCGTGCAGGCCGCGGGCATCAGGGTCGGCGACAAGGTGAACGTCGCCGGGGTGTCCTCCGGGCGGGTGGTCGCCGCCGAACTCGAGGGCAGTCACGTGCTGCTCACGCTGAGCGTCAGCAACGACGTGAAACTCGGCCCGGACGCGCGCGCGTCGATCAAGATGGCCACGCTGCTCGGCGCGCGGTACGTCGACCTCGAACCGGGCGACGGCTCCGGGCTGAAGGGCAAGCGGATTCCGGTCTCCAACACCTCGGTGCCGTACAACCTGGCCGACGTGGTGCAGGTCGGCACTCCGAAATTCGAAGCGCTCGACACCAAGAAGCTGGCCGACTCGCTGAACCTGATCAACGAGCAGATGAACGGCTCGCCCCAGCTCACCGCGCAGGCGCTGGACAGCGTCGGCGCGCTGGCCAAGGTGATCGACCGCCGCAAGGCCGAGGTCGACATTCTGCTGAAGGACCTCGATCGGGTCACTCAGATCCTCGGCGACAACCGCAACAGCATCCTGCTGGTGATCACTCAGGGCGAGGCCATCGCCAACCGGGTGATGGAGCGCCAGGCGCTACTGCGCCAGCTGCTGGACAACGTCGCGACGCTGACCAAGCAGCTGGAGGCGATCGGCGCGGAGAACAACGATCAGCTCGGCCCGACCATCCAGCAGTTGAACACCATGGCCGAGGGCCTGCAGAAGAACAAGGACAACCTGGATCGGATGCTGTCGCTCATGCCGCCGACCCTGCGCTACCTGGCGAACTCCTGGGGCGGCAGCGGTCCGTACGGCGATGTCGGCCTGCCGTGGCTGTTCCCGGACAACTGGTTGTGCTTCGCCCAAGTCATCGAGGGGTGCCAGGGATGAGATTCCGCACGGGCTTTTCGCTGCCTGCCGTCGCGAAGACGGTCTTGATCAGCGCCGCCGCACTGACGGTCGGCAGTTGCTCGCTGCTGCCGAGCTCGGTGAACGACGCGTTGGGCAACACCCTGCAGATCACCGCCGACTTCGACAACATCGCGGGCATCTACGAGGGCAACCCGATCACGGTGCTCGGGCTCGACGTGGGCAAGGTCGACAAGATCGTGCCCAAGGGCACGCTGGTCGAGGTGCACATGTCCATCGACAAGGACGTGAAGATCCCGAAAGACGCCATCGCCGCGATCGTCTCGCCATCCATCGTGACCGACCGGCACGTCGAACTGACCCCGGTCTACACCGGTGGCGCGACCCTGTCCGACGGCGATCATCTGCCCAAGGCCCGCACCAAGACGCCGGTCGAGCTCGACACGATGATCAAGACCATCGACCAGTTCGCCGCCGCGCTGAAGCCGGAGCCGGGTCAGGAGGGCATCGGCCCGCTGTCGGGCCGGGTGCTGTACCCGATGCTCAACGGCAACGGCGAGAAGATCCGCGACACCCTCAACGCGCTGTCCAGCGCGCTGAAGGTCGGCGTGGACAACAAGGACGCGATCTCCAGCATCATCATCAAGCTGAACGACCTCACCACCATGCTGGCCGAGAACGACCAGTCGGTGCGCGATTTCAGCAACCGCGTGACCCAGATGACCGGCCTGCTCGCCGAGCAGGCTCCCGGCTTGCAGGCCACGCTCGACCAGCTGCTCGCCTTCCTGCAGAACACCAGCACCACGCTGACGCAGTACCAGGACCAGTTGCAGGGCTCGATGGCCGGCCTGACCAACGTGACCCAGCAGTTGCGCGACAACGCCTACGGCCTCACCGAGGTCGCCGACCTCGCGCCGATGGTCATGCAGAACGTCGACAACATCATCGACCGCCAGCACGGGCACGTCCGGCTGCACGCGGTGATCGGCACCGCGCTCTCGGGTGAGATCGTCAGCCTGTTCTGCGAACGCATCCAGATGAAGGCCGATGGTTGCCGCACCGGAAACATGCAGGACTTCGGCCCCGACTACGGGCTCACCGCCGCACTGCTCGGACTGACGAAATGACGGACCGAATGACGATCAAGGCACGCAGGGCGCTGGTCGCCCTCGCCGCGGTGGCCGGTGTGGCGGTCACCTCCGGCTGCGGGCTCACCGTGGAGAAGCTGCCGCTGCCGAAACCGGGCCAGGGCGGGGAGACCTACACCATCCACGCGGTCTTCGAGAACGCGCTGAACCTGCCCGACCAGGCGAAGGTGAAGATCGGTGGCTCGGATGTCGGCGTGGTCACCGACATCAAGACCAAGAACTTCCAGGCCATCGTGGATCTGACCATCCGCAAGGACATCGAGCTGCCCAAGGGCAGCACGGCGGAGCTGCGGCAGGCCACTCCCCTCGGCGACGTGTTCGTCGCGGTGTCCAAGCCCAAGACCGAGCCCGGCGCGGCGATGCTGCACGACGGCGACACCCTCACCATCGACAGCACCTCGGCCGGCGCGACCGTCGAGCAGTTGCTCATCTCGGTCTCCATGCTGTTCAACGGCGGCGGCATCGCCAGCCTCTCCAAGCTCGGCTCCGAGCTGGACTCCATCGTCGGCGGCCGGGGCGAGCAGCTCGCTCACCTGATCACCGAGATGACCGGCGTCGTCGGCAGTCTGAACGCCAACTCCGCGCGGGTGGACAGCGTGCTCGGCGAGTTCAGCACGCTCGCCGACACCATCGAGGGCAGGCGGTCGGAACTCGGCCAGGTGGCCGATACGCTGCCGCAGATGATCGGCGCCATCGCCGAGAACAACCGGGCACTCGGCGATCTGCTCACCAAGTTGTCCACCACCAGCGCCGCGCTGGGTGACTACGCGAACACTTCGACCGAGACCCTGAACGGACTGCTGGACAACACCCGCCAGCTGATGGACGCGATCGCGAAGACCGGTGACGGCTTCGGCGTCCTGCTGGATCGGCTGCGCGAAATTCGGCCGAAGGTGGACGCGACCTTCCGCGGCAGCAGCTTCGCGGTGTACGCGACCGCGACCAATCTGGACATCAGCGCGCTCACCGATCCGCAGCACGGCAAGATCCAGGATCTCAACGACCTGCAGGACTTCGCGGGCAGCTTGATCCAGGTGCTGCAACTCGTGCAGAGCCGGGTGGCGGGAGGACAGCGATGACCTCCGCGCGCAAGCTGTTCGGCAGCAAGATCTTCCTGTCGAACCTGGGCCTGGTGCTCGTGCTGCTGGTCGGCGCCGCGTACCTGATGATCAACGTCATGCGGGTGAACCCGCTGCGGACCGACTACACCGTCACGGTGAATCTGGACCGGTCCGGCGGTCTGCAACCCGGCAACGACGTGACGTTGCGCGGCTGGCGCATCGGCAAGGTGACCTCGATCGAGCTGACCGATCGCGGCCAGGCCATCGCCGCCACCGCGCAGATCGAGTCGAAGTACAAGATCCCGGTGGACACCCAGATCGCGGTGCAGGCGTTGTCCGGCGCGGGTGAGCAGTACATCGACTTCCGGCCGAACGCCGAGCAGGGGCCGTACCTGGCCAACGGCGCGGTGATCAAGTTCGATCCGGACAAGATCCACACGCCGACGCCGGTGTGGTCGGTGCTGGACAACGCCAGCGCCTTGATCGCGCAGATCAACCCGGATCACTTCCAGGTCATCCTGAACGAGCTGGACATCGCGCTCAGCGGCGGCCCTGATCAGCTGCGCGGGCTGGTCAACGGCATCAGCTTGGCGATGGCGGGCCTGGATTCGCTGCTGCCGCAGACCACGAATCTGATCACCAACCTGCGCACCATCGCGAACACCACGTCCATGGCGCAACCCGATCTGGCCACGCTGACGCGCAACTCGGGCGTGCTGTTCGAGCAGTTCAACAACGCCAACGCGGAACTGCAGCGAGTGCTGGAGCAGGCCCCGGGCCAGCTCACCAGCCTGGGCGCGGTGGTGGACAAGACGGCCGATCCGATCACCAGCCTGGCCACCAACTTCCAGGCGATCACGAAGGCGGCGCAGCTGCGGCTGCCCGCGCTGCGCGCGCTGTTCCCCTCGCTCGCGCTCGGTGGCGAAGCGCTCGGCGTTCCGGCGCACGACGGCGAGTTCCACGCGATGATCGACATCTGGCCGCGGCCGTTCTGCACCTACAACACTCCGAAGATCCGCAACGAGGTCGTGCAGGACGGCACGATCCCGAAGTGGAATTACTGTGAGAACCCGCCGCCGGGTCAGCAGATCCGCGGCGCCGCCAACGCCCCGCGGCCGGACGTGCCGAACAACGGCGCGCACATGCCGCCGGGTGTGGATCCGAACGAGCGGACGCTGCCTCCGGTGCGGTGAGACGTACCCGGCCCGGCGGTCGTCCCGCCGGCCGGGCATACTCGCCGGTGGAACGCTCGCGGTTCGCTGTCGCGGACCACTGAAGCCAATCGGTGCGCACCGACGCGCGCCGGGAAAGTGCAGGTTTTATCGATGTCTACCGACGACGCCGAGACCGGCAAGGACGCCGAGACCACGGCCGCCGCCTCCGACCAGGACACCGACGCGGTGACCGAGAAGTCGCAGGACGCCGCTGGCGCGGCGAAGCCCGACCTGTCCAAGGCGGAGAAGGCAGACAAGGCCGAGGCAGGCGAGAAGCAGAAAGCAGCGAAGAGCGAGTCCCGCACGGCGGGCGCACCCGCCAGGTCCGGGAAGTCGACTTCGCTTCCGCTGGTGGCCGCGTTCGTGGCCGGTGTGCTCGCGGTCGCGGCGATCACCGCGGTGGTGGTGTTCTTCCTGCAGGGCAAGGACCGCGGCGACAAGCTCGACGCGATCCGCGACTCCACCAACGCCGCGTGCGAATTCGGCAAGGACGTGTCGGTCTACGACTACTCGAAGAACCTCGACGACTACTTCGCCACGGTGAAGGCCGGGTCGTCGGGCGAGTTCCTCAAGGAGTTCGACGACGCGACCAAGGCGCTGAAGGACGCCATGGTGCAGGCGCAGGTCAAGTCCTGGGTCGACGACGTGCAGTGCGGCTACCAGTCCGGTGACAAGACTTCAGCCAAGGTGCTGGTGACCCTCACGCAGTACCGGACCAACTTCACCCAGGCCAACCCCGAGCGGCAGTTTGTCGTAGTGATCGCCCAGCTGTCGAAGTCGGGCGACAAGTGGCTGGTCGAGAAGCTCGATTCGCCGATGCTGAAGGGCGCGGGCACCGGCCTGCCCGGCGCTCCCGCACCCGGCGGCGCTCCCGCACCGGGCGGTGCTCCTGCGCCGGGCGGCGTCCCGCAGCAGGCACCGTCTGGTCAGCCCGCCCCGCAGCCGGGCAACTAGCCGAGCGCCTCCGGCGGTGGGCCGAGCCACCACCGCCGGAGGTCATTCGGGCAGCCTGCGTTCGCCGCGCGGTCAGAACAGCGTCAAAGCCTGTGGCGCCGACGGCGCGGCCGCCTTCCCCGCGGCCTCGTCCTTCGGCGCTTCCGGCGCCGTCGGCGTTTCCTCCACAGTCACCGCGAGCATTTCCACGGTGTTCGCCTCGGCGACAGCCGCGGTGACCGCGGCCTGCCGAGCCGCTTCTCCGGCCAGCGCATCGGCCTGTTCGTTGAAGTAGTTGCCGACATGCCCGCGGACCCAGCGGAACCGGACCGGACCCGGCCTGCTCGCGATGGCCTGATCGATCTGCCGGACGAGTTCGACGTTCTTCACCGCGCCACCGGTCGAGGTGCGCCAGCCGTTGAGTCGCCACCCCGACACCCACTCCGAGGCGCATTTGATGGCGTAGAGCGAATCGCTCTCGATGAGCAGGGGTTCGGAGCCCGGATGGGCGACGATCGCTTCCAGCACCGCGCGCAACTCCGCGACCTGATTGGTTCCCGACGTGGCTCCCCCACTCGCCGAAGAGCCCTGATGATTGACCCAAGCCCAGCCGATGGCGCCGCCGGGATTGCGGAGGCAGGATCCGTCGGTGCTCACGATGATCATGGCTGGCACCCTACGCAATCCGACCGACAAGATCGGTACCGTGGAATTCCTCTATCTCTCTCCGTAGCCGCGACTCCGTGCGGCGCAACGCCGATTTCACCGCGGCGTCCACCAGGCCTGCGCCGAGGCGCCCGAGTGCTCCGCGAGGCGGACCGTACTCCGCCTCCGAGGTCAGCACCGAGCGCCCGTAACCGAGCGGGTCGAAGCGCAGCCGCAGCGTGCCGGAGAAACGCCCGCGCAGCGTGTACCCGATCACCGCGTTGGGGCGGTATTCGGTGATCTCGCAGGTGGTGGTCGGCTGCCAGAGCGCGAGGCGGCTGCTGACGGCGAAGACCGCGCCCAGCCCGCGTTCCTGGTCGCCGGTCGGTACGAAGTCCGCGATCCCGAACATCCAATCGGGTACGAAGAGATGGTTGTCGGTGTAGTTGAAAGCGACCTCGACAGGCGCTCCGACGTCACTCGCGTACTTGATGTGGCCCATAGGCCCTCCCTGTCCCACGACTGGCGTCAAAAGTACTACAGCTCTCCTCTTTATTCGAGAGCTCTGGGCGATTTGGTGGATGCAATCGCAAGATTGCGACCGAGTGGTTGCTTGGGAAAAGGGTGCTCGGACGCGTGCTCAGAGCTGATCGACGATGTGCTCGGCGATCGGCATCGCCGAGGTCGCCGCAGGTGAGGGCCCATTGAGCAGATGCACCGAGCGGTCGGTGCGCTCGATCATGAAGTCGTGCACCAAGGTTCCGTCGCGCAACACCGCCTGTGCGCGAATTCCGGCCTCCCGCGGAAGCAGATCAGCCAGTGTCAGCTCCGGACAGTAGCGGCGGCATCGAGCCAGGTAGCCCCGCTTGAACAGCGAATCGCGCAGCTCCCGCAGTCCGGTGCCGACGTTCGCCTTGGCGACGCGGTGAAAGCCCGCGAATCCGAGCACTTCTCGCGCGTCCTGTAAGTCGACGCTGCCTTTTCGGTAGCCTTCCCTGGCCAGGCCGAGCACCGCGTTCGGCCCCACGGTGAGCGTTCCGTCGATCATGGGGCTCAAATGCACGCCGAGAAAAGGCAACTCGGGATCAGGGATCGGATAGATCAACGTGCTGACCAGGTCGTTGCGCTCTTGCGGCAGTTGGTAGTACTCGCCGCGGAAGGGAACGATGCGAAAGTCGGTGCGCAGTCCGGCCGCCCGTGCCATCCGGTCGGCTTGCAGCCCCGCGCAGACCACCAGGCGCCGCGCCGTCCACGAGCCGGCCGGTCCGGCGGCGGTCACCGCGTCCGAGGTCTCGGTGAGCGTCGCGACCTCGGCGCCGAACACGAATTCGCCTCCGGTGCTGCGCACTTCCTCGGCCAGCGCCTCGGTCACCCTGGTGTAGTCGACGATGCCCGTGTCGGCGACGAAGAGCGCGCCGACGCCGGTGACGTTCGGTTCACGCCGGGCGAGTTCGGCGGCGTCGATCAGCTCGACGGTCACCCCGTTGACGACGGAACGCTCGTGCAGTGCGAGCATGCGCCCGTACTCGGCGTCGTCGGTGGCGACCAGCAATTTGCCGCAGACCCGGTGCGGAATGTCGTGCGCCGCGGCGAAATCCTTGGTCCAGCGCGCACCCCGGCGGCACAGCGTGGCCTTCAGGCTGTCCGGCGGGTAGTAGATGCCGGAGTGGATGACGCCGCTGTTGTGCCCGGTCTGGTGGACGGCAAGACGCTCGGCCTTCTCCAGCAGCACCAGACTCGCACCGGGATGGCGCGCCAGGATCCGGTGCGCGGTCGCCACCCCGACGATGCCGCCGCCGATGACGCAGAAGTCGTAGGCGCTCATGCCGAGCAGGGTAAGCGGTGGGTCACACCACGGTGGAATCCACCGCACCGTGCGCGGCCGCGCGTTCGTCGGTTCCCTTCGGGGCGGGGTGACGATCCAGGTGCAAGTCGTGCTCGCCCAGACGCGGGTCGGAGAACGCCACTCGCACTTCGCCCCGCTGGGTATCGAGGTCGGTGCGCATCGTGGTCACCGCGCCCGCGCCCGGCTCCGGCGCGGAACCGGGCCGGAGCAGACCCGTGAGCATGGTCAAGGCATTCGTGTCCACGGTGACCGAGACCGTGTCGGTCTCACCCTCCGCGACTCGCGCGCCGAGGTAGGCGTCGCCGAGCCGGACGGTGCCGCCGAGGGGTGCGCGAGCAGGCGGTGCGGCAGGCGAACCAGCTTGCGGAGCAATCGGTTCCCGCTCATCGACAGGTGCGTCGGAAACCATTTTCGGCAGGACGAAACTGGTGCCGGTCAGCACGGGATCGAAGACCGTGCCGTGTCCGTGGCGGGGCTCATCCGGGGCGGCCGGGGTGACCGGCGCGGCGATCGGAGTATCGGGGCGCTGCGTATCGGCGATCTGGTGAACGACATACGCGCCCGCCGCGACGGTCAGGCTCAGGCTGGCCGCACCGGCGAGCACGACGGCGGCATGCCGTGCGACCTGGCCAGGCCGGTGTGCTGTCACGATGCGTTCCTTTCCCTTCGACGCTGCTCCCCACAGGCGATCAGCACCATGGAAAGCTGTACGCGCGACCAGATTACCTCCGCGATCGTGGGGCATACCTCATCGAAGAGAGCAGGATCACAACGGGCGGGCGGCGCGGAAGGAACCGGCGCGCCCCGGCCTGTCTTGCGCGGATGTTTCCGTGAGCGCACAGGCGGGTAAACAACTGAAAGCTGGCGAGCGCCATTCTCGACTGCCAACTCGAGACACCCGGCCAACGGCGTCCGGCCGTCGACATGAACACGGCGCACCCAAGTGTGGCGCTCGCCCGCTCCCGCATCATCGTCGATCGGGTCGGGTGTGGGCGGGTCAGGTGAACTGGCCCGCCGTCCTTCCCTCGCCCGAGGGGCCCGCGAAAGCCTGTGCGATGGTAAGCCATTCCGCGGCGTCCGCGCCGTGCGCCACGAGCGCCAGATCGTCCGGATGGCGGCGCTGGGTCACCAGCAGGCAGAAATCGAGCGCCGGTCCGGTCACTCGCTGTTCGGCGTCCTCCGGTCCCCACGACCAGATGGTGCGATCCGGCGCGGTGAGCTCTACCCGGAATTCGGCTGCGGGCGGGTTCTTTCCGTGCACGGTGTAAGCGAAATTCCTGGTGCGCACGCCGATATGCGCCACGGTGCGCAGCCGCGCCGTCGGCAAGCGGTGCACGCCGACGGCATCGGCTACGTCCTGCCCGTGCGCCCAGGTCTCCATGATGCGGGCGGAGATCATCGACGCGGCGCTCATCGGCGGGCCGAACCAGGGCAATTTGGCGCCCGCGGGCACCGCCCGCAGCGCGGTGGCGAGCGCGGCGCGCCCACGGCGCCAGCGGTCGAGCAACTCGGCGGGCGGTTCGGTCGCCGCTTTCTCGGCGGCCTCGTCGACGAAGGTGAGCGCGCGGGGCCCCGCTTCGGTCAGCAACTGCTGGAAGCGGGCGGCGTCCGCGGTGGCGATCGTCGCGATCTCGTCGGTCCAGGCCAGATGCCCGATCTGATGAGAGATGGTCCAGCCGGGCGCGGGCGTGGCGCGCGCCCATTCCTCGGGCGCCAGCGCGGCGACGAGTCGTTCCAGGTCCGCGCATTCGTCGGCGAAATCGCCGAGCAAAGCCTCTAGATCAGCCATCTGTGCCCCTGCCGTCCCGGGCACACCGCCTCGTGCGCCACCGGCGTCCAGCATCGCAGCGAGGCCAAAAAAAGGCAAGCATGCTTGTTTTATCTTGGCGGCGATGGGCCCGCTACCAGCCGAAAAGGAGCAGGTGGGTGGCTCCCACGGCAAGGCCGAGCACCGCACCGTGCAGATACAGCAGCCAGGCGTCCTGTTCGACGGAGGCGTAGAACATCTCCATGAACTCCCCCGGAGTGAGCCGCCGCAGCTTACGCGCGGCGAACTCATCGATGGTCTTGGCCTGCTCCCGGATGAACTCCTCGTCCTCGGCCAGGGTCGGCGCCAAGCCGACGGCGGCGCCCGCCGCGCCGACGGTGAGGTTGTCGAACTGACGACGGCCCAGCGCCGCCCGCACCAGCGTGGTGGTCGGCCCGAGCTGGCGATTGATCTCGTCGGCGATGAGGCGCTCCAGCAACTGCCTGGTCTTGTCCCCGTTCGGGCCCTCCAGCAGCTCTTTCGACAGATTGGGCAGCGTCAGCACCTGGTAGGCCAGGATGTGCGCCAGATCGGTCGCCGCCTGCGGCTGCCGCTTCGCCAGCAGCGCTTGCTTCCACAGGTACTTGTACCTCGGTTGCGGGTCACCCGGCTCGAACACCATCTTCACCGCGATGACGTTCACGATCACGCCGATCGCCGCCGAGGCGAGCAGAACGATCACCCAGCCGGGTACCCAGCCGAGCACCGGAATCTGCTGGTGCACATGCAGGTACAGAGCGAGCAGCACGCCGAAGGGCGCGCCGAGCAAGCCGATGCGCACCATGAACCGCAGTTCGGGCGCCGCGATGGTGGTGGTGAGGTCCTTGAGGATGGCCGGGTTGTCCTGCAGGTAGCGGATCACGAAGCCCTTGATGCCGATCAACTGGTCGACGTTGTCGCCGAGCGACGCGAACGCGCGGCGCGACAGCGCGGGCAGTTCCCGATCCACCCGCTGGTAGATCAATTGCTTGGCCGCGCGCGGCACCGAACGCCACAGGTCAGGGTTCTCCCGGTACATCAGCTCGTCCACCAGCGGGCGCACCTGCTCGCGCGCGAGCACCGCGATGTAGTCGGCGATGCCGTCGAGATCGAGTTCGTGGATGAAGTCCTTGGGACTGCCGATCCGCATCAGGGCCTTGTCCACGCAGATACTGGCCATCTTCTCCGCGCGCGCCGGGATGAAGCCCTGGAATCCGAGGCGGCGGCCGTCACCGGAGAAGGTCGGCAGCACTTGCACCCGGCGCGGGAAATACGGGTAGAGCACGTGCAGGCCGGGGATGCGGATGCCGCGAAAGACGATCGGCCAGAACAGCATCAGCACGCCGGTCCAGTTGGTCAGCCATCCCGCCAGCGCGCTGAAGATCGGGAACGTGATCAGGTCGACCACGAATTTCGGCTGCCCGGTCAGGCTTTCCCAGTCGATGAACACGCCAGCGGCGAGCGACGACATCGATGGGACTCCCTAAGCCGATCCGGCGGTACCGCCGGTATGAGATATCAAGGTCACAACGTTCTCATTGCCTTGGACGGAGTGTCAACGCGAAGCCGGTCGTGACTTCGCCGTCAGCGAACGGACCGGTCGGGGCGGAACAAACCCACCCGCCCCGGGGTTGAGTAGGCATCGCTCAACTTTTGGAAGGGTCGAAGAACGTGACTACACCACAGAACCTGCCGGTGCTGTTCCTCACCGATCCGATCGTGCTGCCGGGCATGGTCGTGCCCATCGAACTGGACGAATCCGCGCAGGCCGCGATCGACGCCGCGCGCGCCGCCAAGACCGACGCCGTGCTGCTCGCGCCGCGGCTGACCGAGGGCTACGCCACCTACGGTGTGGTCGCCACCATCGAACAGGTCGGCCGGATGCGCGGCGGCGCTCCTGCCGCCGTCCTCAAGGCCGAACGGCGCGCCAAGATCGGGCACGGGGTCACCGGTCCCGGCGCCGCGCTGTGGGTCGAGGCCGAGCCGGTCGAGACGCCCACCGCCGACGGCCGCACCAAGGAACTGGCCGCGGAATACAAGAAGCTGGTCGTCTCGGTGCTGCAACGCCGTGAGGCCTGGCAGATCATCGACGCGGTCAACCAGCTGACCGATCCGTCGGCCATCGCCGACACCGCGGGCTACGCCCCCTACCTGACTTCCGATCAGAAGCGCGAACTGCTCGAGACCCCCGACGTGGCCGAGCGGCTCACCACCCTGATCGAGTGGACCAAGGCGCACATCGCCGAGGCCGAGATCAGCGAGAAGATCAGCGAAGACGTGCGCGAGGGCATGGAGAAGAGCCAGCGCGAATTCCTGCTGCGCCAGCAGCTCAACGCCATCCGCAAGGAACTCGGCGAGGACGAGCCGGACGGCGCCGACGACTACCGCACCCGCGTCGAACAGGCCGACCTGCCCGACACCGTGCGCGAGGCCGCGCTGCGCGAGGTCGGCAGGCTGGAGCGAGCCAGTGATCAGAGCCCGGAATCCGGCTGGATCCGGACCTGGCTGGACACCGTGCTCGAACTGCCGTGGACGGTGAAGACCACCGACAGCGCCGATGTCTCGGCCGCCCGCGCGGTGCTGGACGCCGACCACCACGGCCTGGAAGAGGTCAAGGACCGCATGGTCGAGTACCTCGCCGTCCGCGCACGCCGGGCCGCCCGCGGCCTGGAGGTCGTCGGCGGACGCGGGTCCGGCGCGGTGCTGGTGCTGGTCGGCCCGCCCGGTGTCGGCAAAACCTCGCTGGGCGAGTCCGTGGCGCGCGCTCTCGGCCGCAAGTTCGTCCGCGTGGCTCTGGGCGGCGTGCGCGACGAGGCCGAGATCCGCGGGCACCGCCGCACCTACGTCGGCGCCATGCCCGGCCGGATCGTGCGGGCCATGAAGGAAGCCGGTTCGATGAACCCGGTCGTCCTGCTGGACGAGATCGACAAGGTCGGCTCCGACTTCCGCGGCGACCCGGCGGCCGCCCTGCTCGAGGTGCTCGACCCGGCGCAGAACCACACGTTCCGCGACCACTACCTCGATCTGGACCTGGACCTGTCCGACGTGCTGTTCATCGCCACGGCGAACGTCATGGAGACCATCCCCGGCCCGCTGCTGGACCGGATGGAACTGATCACCGTCGACGGCTACACCGAGGACGACAAGGTGGCCATCGCGCGCGACTTCCTGGTGCCGCGGCAGCTGGAGCGCAACGCGCTGACCGCCGACGAGGTGTCGGTGACCGAGGAGGCACTGCGCGAGATCGCCGCCAACTACACCAGGGAGGCCGGGGTCAGGCAGATGGAGCGGCTGATCGCCAAAGCGCTGCGCAAGGCGGCCACGCGGCTGTCGGAGCGCGAAGCCGGATCGGGTTACGACCCCGAACTGGGTTACGAGGCGACGGTCGACGCCGGAGCACTGACGATCGGTCTCGGCGACTTGAAGGACTACCTGGGTCGTCCGCGCTTCACCCCGGACTCGGTGGAACGCACGGCCGTCCCGGGTGTGGCCACCGGCCTCGCCGTGACCGGGGCGGGCGGCGACGTCCTCTACATCGAGGCGAACGCCGCCGAGGGTGAGCGCTCGCTGACCCTCACCGGCCAGCTCGGCGACGTCATGAAGGAGTCGGCGCAGATCGCGTTGACCTACGTGCGCTCGCACCTGGAGGAGATCGGCATCGAGCCGTCGGTGCTGGATCGCAATATCCACATCCACTTCCCGGCGGGTGCGGTGCCGAAGGACGGGCCGTCCGCGGGCGTCACGATGGTCACCGCCCTGGTGTCGCTGGCGCTGGGCCGTCAGGTGCGATCGGACGTCGGCATGACCGGTGAGGTCACGCTGAACGGCCGGGTGCTGCCGATCGGCGGCGTCAAGCAGAAGCTGCTCGCCGCTCAGCGGGCCGGATTGAAGACGGTGTTCATCCCGGCTCGCAACGAGCCGGACCTGGACGACGTCCCGGCGGAGGTGCTGGCCGCGCTGGACGTCCGGCCGGTCGCCGACGTGGCCGACATCCTGGCCTACGCGATCGAGCCGGTCACCGAGCCCGCGCTGGAGCCCGCCTTCGCGGCGACCGCCTGATCCGGGACGAACGGGCCGGGCACGGAGCTACTCCGTGCCCGGCCTCTCGTATGCCATCACGAGCCGTTCGTGCCGGTCAGGTCGGTTTCCGCGAGCCGCGTTGTGCCTTGGCCCACCGCGCACAGGATCGGTTCGCGGTCAGGGCTTTCCGCGTAGATCTCGCAGTGGGCCACCGCTTGGCGACGCGTCGCCCCGGTGACGGACGCCTCGATGCGCAACCGTTCACCCGCGGCGGGACGCAGGTAGGTGATGGTCACACCGCCGGTGAGCACGTTCGCGCCGAGCACTGTTCCAGCGGCGAAGGTGAGGGCGTTGTCGGCCGCGTAGGCCAGCACGCCGCCGTGCACGTAGCCGAACTGCTGGGTCAGCTCCGGGCGCAGCGGGATGACCAGGGTCGCGGCGCCGTCGCCGAACGCGGTGATCTCGGTGCCCACCAGGGTCGCGAAGGGCTGTGCGGCCAGGACCTTCTTGGCGCTGTCCAGGTCGAGGGTCGTGGTGGTCATCGGGAGACCTCTTTCGCGGCACGGGGGCGGTCGGCGGCGAGGGCGAGCCAGGCGGCGTCGGCGAGTTCGCCCGCGACTCGGTCGGGGGCGAGGCGCATCTCCCCGCCGAGCCACTGCCGCGTGTACTCCTGCGCCGGGCCGAGCCACAGCGCGTAGACCAGATCGATCGGGAGATCCCGCACCGCCCCGTATCCGGCGTGCGTGCGCCACCATCGCGTCACGTCGGACATGAAGCGGCGATTGCTCTCGCTCTCGCGCACCCCTGGCGGCCGCGCCGCGGTGAGCACGGTGGCGCGGTACTGGTTCTCGCTCACCCAGCGCAAATGCTCGTGCACGCCGACGACGACGCCTTCGCGCGCGTCGGCGCTGTCGCCGACCACCGCCCAGAAATGCTCCTGATAGTCCACCAGTGCGTTGGCCCAGACCTGCCGGTACAGGTCGGACTTGTCGGGGAAGTGGTGATAAAGCGCGCCGACGCTGGCGCCCGCCGCGGCGCGGATCTGCGTCAGCGTCGCGTCGAGCGCGCCGTGCTCGGCGAACTGGCGCTCGGCTGCCAACAGCAACCGATCTCGAATCTTCATGACCAGAATTTAATTCTGTTTTCGCGGCCGCGCAATCGGACGAGGCCTGCGCGGCGGCCGTACCAAGAACGACGCGGTAGGCGCGGTGCCGCCGGTCGGCGGGCGATCGCGGCGGAATCCAGGCCGGGTGTCGCACCCCTGCGGTAAGAACGGCATGTGGCCAGATGGCTGTTGCACGTCGATCTCGATCAGTTCCAGGCGGCGGTGGAGTTCCGCCGTCATCCGGAACTGCGGGGACTGCCGGTCATCGTCGGCGGCCACGGCGATCCCAGCGAGCCGCGCAAGGTGGTGACCTGCGCGTCCTATCCGGCGCGCGCGTTCGGCGTGCGGGCCGGAATGCCGCTGCGCAGCGCCCAGCGCAAGTGTCCCGACGGCGTGTTCCTCCCCTTGGACATGGCCGC
The DNA here is from genome assembly GCF_001612785.1 of Nocardia beijingensis NBRC 16342. Classification (GTDB taxonomy): domain Bacteria; phylum Actinomycetota; class Actinomycetes; order Mycobacteriales; family Mycobacteriaceae; genus Nocardia; species Nocardia beijingensis. The sequence goes on along the minus strand of NZ_BDBC01000051.1, from coordinate 84,018 downwards.
TTACGAGGATGCCTCCGACGAGGTCATGGCCCTGCTGCGGACGTTCCCCGGACGCGTCGAAGTATGGGGCTGGGACGAGGCGTTCCTCGCCGCCGACACCGACCATCCGGAAGCACTCGCGCGGCAGGTGCGCGAGGCCATCGCCGGCCTCGATCTGACCTGCTCGATCGGCATCGGGGACAACAAACTCACCGCCAAACTCGCGACCGGCTTCGCCAAGTCGGCGGGCAAGTCCTCGGCCGAGCCCGCCGCGGGCGCGGGCGCCGCCGCCGGCGTCTTCCGGCTCACCGCCGCGAACTGGACCGAGATCATGGCCCACCGCCCGACCGACGCGCTGTGGGGCATCGGCAGCCGCATCGCCGCCCGGCTCGCCGAACTCGGCATTCGCACTGTCGGCGAGTTGATGGCGGCGGACCGGAATCGCCTGGCCGCCGAATTCGGGCCGAACACCGGTCCGTATCTCTGGGTGCTCGGCCACGGCAAAGGCGATACGGACGTCACCACCGACCCGCGAATCCCGGTCGGCCGAAGCAAATCCGAGACCTTCCCGCACGATCTGACCGATCCCGGCGAGATCCGCGCCCAAGTCGCGCGGCTGGCCACCGAGGTCGCCGAGGAGATGGCCGCGGCGGGCCGGATCGGCACCCGCGTCTCGGTGACCGTGCGCACGAACACCTTCTACACCCGCAGCAAACAGGAGAAACTGCCCGAACCCACCATCGACGTCGCGCGAATCGCCGAGACGGCGGTGCGCATCGTCGAACGGTTCGACCTCGACCGCCCGGTTCGTCTGCTCGGCGTGCGGCTGGAACTCCTGCCGCAGTAGCTCCCGGACCCGTCCTGACGCTCGTATGCTCGTCCGCATGGAGTTCTGGGCGATGGTGGCACACGAATCGGATAGCGGGATCGTCCTGACCCGGCAGCAGGTGGGCGAGGATTTCCTCGGACCGGGTGACGTGACGATCAAAGTGCACTACTCGAGCGCGAACTACAAGGACGGTCTGGCGATCACCAAGGGCGGCGGTGTGGTGCGCGACTACCCGATCGTCCCCGGCATCGATCTCGTCGGCGAGGTGGTCGAGTCCGCCGACGACGATTTCGCCCCGGGTGACCAGGTGATCGCGCACGGATACGACATCGGCGTCGCGCACAACGGCGGCTTCGCCGAATACGCCAGGGTGCCGGCCGAATGGGTGGTCAAGCTGGACGGTCTGAGCCTGCGCGACGCCGCCGCGCTCGGCACCGCCGGGTTCACCGCTGCCCTGAGCGTGCAGGCCCTGCTCGATCGCGGCCTGCTGCCCGACGCGGGCCCGGTGCTGGTCACCGGCGCGACCGGCGGAGTGGGCAGCGTGAGCATCGACATCCTCTCCGGCCTCGGCTTCGAGGTCATCGCCTCCACCGGCAAGACCGACGCGAACGATCTGCTCAGCGAGATCGGCGCGAACGAGGTGATCGGCAGGCTGCCGGAGGACCCGAACGCCAAGCCGCGACCGCTGACCAAGGCCCGGTGGGCCGCGGCGGTCGACAGCGTCGGCGGCGCGTCGCTGGCCTACGTGCTCAGCGCCATCGGTTACGGCGGCGTGGTCGCGGTGAGCGGGCTCACCGGCGGACCGGAGCTGCCCACCACGGTGATGCCGTTCATCCTGCGCGGCGTCACCCTGGAAGGCATCGATTCGGTCAACCTGCCCATCGATCGCCGTCGTGAGGTCTGGGCACAGCTCGGCAAAGAGCTTCGCCCGCAGCATCTTTCGGCGCTGGAGAACTACGCGCCGATCACCGATGTGGAGAGGGTGCTGCACTCCATCCGCGACGGCAGCCACCGTGGGCGCACCGTGCTCGGCGTCATGGGCGAGTTCTGACCGAAGGTCCTCGGCTCGGCGGTGCTCGAACGACTTCCGCGCCGGACGACGTTCCGACCTCGCAGACCATGAGACCGAGCAGCGAAGCCCGGCTCGATCCGTTCGAGCCGGGCTTCGCCGGTTCTGCCGGCCACGCGCCCGTTGGGCCGCCGCTCAACTGCCACTATGAGGTCTGCGGCGTCCCGCGGTGACGCGCCCAGATGCGACAGGGGCGCGCATTGTGACCTTCCGGCCGGCCTCGACCGGACCCCGCCGACCGAGGGAAGTCGCAAGGCCCCGCCGACATCCCGGCACCGGTCGTGACCCGGCCCCGCCGCGCGGGGGAAGCCGTTGCCGCCGTCGCGGGCACAGATCCGATACGGTTCTTCCGCATCATCTCCGTGCTCGCTCCGGTCGAGAGGCGAACTTCGTTGTCCGCGAATCTGTTCTGGCGTTCGATGTCGATAGTGGCGGTGTGCGCGCTGCTCGCCGCGCCCGCGTACGGCCGGGCCGATCCGGTGGACGACTCGCGTCAGAACGGCTTGGACCGCTTCTATCACCAGCCGCTGGAGTGGAAGCCGTGCGGCGTCGAGAATCTGGACAAGGCCGGTGGCGAGTGCGCCAACGTCGTCGTGCCGCTCGACTACGGGCAGCCGGGCGGTCGCACGATCACTTTGGCGATATCCCGGGTGAAAGCGAGCGATCCGGCGCGGCGGCGGGGCATCCTGGTGTCGAATCCGGGTGGTCCGGGCGGGCCGGGCCTGGACAGTGTGGATCTGCTCGGCGACGTGCTGTCGCCGGACGTGCTGGCGAGTTACGACCTGATCGGGCTGGACCCGCGCGGCGTCGGCGAATCCACCTCGAGCCCGCGGTGCGGGTGGCCGGTCGGCGAGATGGTCCGGTCGGCGGGCCTCGATCCGCTGGGTTTCGCGCACGACACCGTTCTGTCCGCCGGCATGGCCGTGAGCTGCGTCGTTCGTGATCCGGAGCTGGTGCGGCAGTTCACCACCCGCAACACGGCGCGAGACATGGACGTCGTCCGGGCGGCACTGGGCGAGGAGAAGATCAACTTCTACGGCTTGTCCTACGGCACGTATCTCGGGGCGGTCTTCACCCAGATGTTTCCCGAGCGCAGCGATCGCATCGTGCTCGACAGCGCGATCGACCCGGATCGGTACTGGACAGGCTTGGTCCAGGATTGGGGACCCGCCGACGAGATCGCGCTGGACGATTGGGCGGTGTGGGCCGCCGCCCGGGACGAACAGTTCCGGCTCGGGGCGACGCCGCAGCAGGTGCGCGCGAAGATCGAGGAGCTGGTCCGGATCGTCCACCGCCAGCCGATCGTCATCGATGGATTCGCTATCGACGACCATTGGTTGCCGTTCATCCTGCACGCCTTGCTGTGGAACTTCCGGCTGAACGAACCGTTGGCCGCGGCGGTGCGCGAACTCGCCGACGCCGCGGGCGGGCCGCCGACGACCGCGCAGACGCCGCGGCTGCGCGCCATCGTGGCGGCGCTGCGGGACAACGAGAACTCCGTCCTGGCGGAGATCGCCTGCGGTGATGTCAGCGCGCCCATCGATCCCCTCTGGTACTGGCGCAATATCGAGGAGAGCCGGGCCACGCAGCCGGTGTTCGGCGCGCTGGCGGGCAATATCCAGCCGTGCGCCTTCTGGCCGCGCCCGGTGGAGCCGCCGACCGTGGTGCGCAACGCCGTGCCCGCGCTGATCGTGCAGGCGACGGGTGATCCGCGCACTCCTTATGCGCACGGCGTCCGGCTGCACCAGTACCTGTCGGAGTCGCGCATGGTCAGCCTGCAAGGCGTCCGCATCCACATGACCTTCCGGCCTGAGCTGAGCAGTTGTGTGAACAACGCGATCAACACCTACTTCGGCGCGGGAACCCTGCCGGACGCCGACACCACTTGTAGCGCGGACCAGACGGCGAGCTAGCCGGACGACGGCTCACGCCGCGGCCGTGACGGGTTCCTCGGCGAACTGGGTGCGGTACAGCTCCGCGTAGCGGCCATCGGCGTTCAGCAGCTGGGAGTGGTTGCCCCGCTCCACGATTCGGCCCTCCTCCAGCACCAGGATCTGGTCGGCGGCGCGGATGGTGGACAGCCGGTGCGCGATCACCAGCGCGGTCCTGCCCTCCAGCGCTTCGGACAGCGCCTCCTGCACGGCGGCTTCCGAGGTCGAGTCCAGCGACGCGGTCGCCTCGTCCAGGATCACCACACGCGGCTGCTTCAGCAGCAGGCGGGCGATGGTCAGGCGCTGGCGCTCACCCCCGGAGAGCCGGTAGCCGCGCTCGCCGACCACGGTCGCCAACCCGTCCGGCAGCGACGCGACCAGGTCACGCAGCCGGGCGCGCTGGAGCGCGTCCCACAGTTCGTCCTCGGTGGCCTCCGGCCGCGCGAGCAGGAGATTCGCGCGAATGGTGTCGTGGAACAGATGCCCGTCCTGGGTGACCAGGCCGACCGTGTCGCGGAGCGATGCGGTGGTCAGCTCGCGCACGTCGACGCCGTTCAACCGCACCGTGCCCGCGTCGACGTCGTAGAGGCGGGAGACCAACTGCGCGATGGTCGATTTGCCCGCGCCCGACGAGCCGACCAGCGCGATCAGCTGACCGGGCTCGGCGCGCAGCGACACGTCGTGCAGCACCCGCACCCCACCGCGGGTGTCCAGATTGGCCACGTCCTCCAGGGAGGCCAGCGACACCTTGTCGGCCGACGGGTAGCCGAAACTCACCGCGTCCAGCTCCACCGCGACCGGGCCCTCCGGAACCGGTTTCGCGTCAGGGGCGTCCTCGATCAGCGGCTTCAGATCGAGCACTTCGAAGACGCGCTCGAAGCTCACCAGCGCCGCCATGATCTCCATCCTGGCGCTGGCCAGCGCGGTCAGCGGCGTGTAGAGCCTGGTCAGCAGCAGCGACAGCGACACGACCGCACCCGCGTCCAATTGCCCACGCAGGGCGTACCAGCCGCCGAGGCCGTACACCAAGGCGATCGCCAGCGCGGACACCAGGGTGAGCGAGGTGACGAAGACCGTTTGCAGCATCGCGGTGCGCACGCCGATGTTCCGCACCCGGCGGGCCCGCAGCGCGAATTCGCCGGACTCCTGTTCCGGACGCCCGAAGAGCTTGACCAGTGTCGCGCCCGGCGCGGAGAACCGCTCCGTCATCTGGGTGCTCATCGCCGCGTTCAGCCGGGCGGCTTCGCGCTGCAAGTCGGCCAAGCGGTTGCCCATCCGCCGCGCCGGGAGCACGAACACCGGAAGCAACACCAGCGCGAGCAGCGTGATCTGCCACGAGATGCTGATCATCACCCCGAGGGTCAGCGCGAGGGTGACCAGATTGGCCACCACGCCGGACAGGGTGTCGCTGAACGCGCGCTGAGCGCCGATCACGTCGTTGTTCAAGCGGCTGACCAGCGCGCCGGTCCTGGTGCGGGTGAAGAAGGCGACGGGCATCTTCTGCACGTGGTCGAACACGGCGGTGCGCAGATCGAGGATGAGCCCCTCACCGATGCGCGCCGACATCCACCGGATCGCCACCCCGAGCCCCGCGTCGAACACCGCGAGCACGCCGATCACCGCCGCGAGCACGACCACCACCCGTGGCGCCGCCCCGCCGACTATGTGGTCGACGACCCGGCCCGCAAGCACCGGCGTCGCCACCGCGAGCACCGCCGACACCACGCTGAACAGCAGGAACGCGCCGATCCGCCGCCGGTGCGGCGCGGCGAACCGAAGGATGCGCCGCGCGGTGGCGAGCCGGAACGGCCGCTGTTCCTGCGGCGCGTTCGCCCGCCGATACATCTGGCTCCACGCCACGGATTCGATACTCACGTCGTACTCCCTCTTCGCTCCCCACCCATCCAAGACCTGGCCACCGACACTAAGACCTCAACAATGGTTGAGTTCAAGTCGATTCCGCCCACCGAGGGTTTCCGCCCACAGCGAAACCGGCCGAGGCCCCGAACCTCCCACCCGCCCCTGAGGCGAATGACGTTGGCGCAACCGGCGCGGCGAACACCCGACGAACGCCGCCGGCATGCCCGCCTCGGAACGGCGGAGGGCGATCAGCGCGGCGTGTCGGCGAAGCAGTCTTCACTGACGCATACCGTCGAGCGTGCACGCGCAGATGCGCCGCTTCCCCAGGCTGCCCGCCAAGTCTCGATCCGGCGAGCCAGCGGGCACGATTACATGGGCCTCGAACGCCGGACAGCCAGCGCCGCCACAATTCTTTCGCACCGGCCTGTAGACGATCGACGCCGTAGACGGACACATGCCGCCACGGTCGGCGGTCCCCAGGACCACCATTTCCGCGATCGGCCACGCTTGCCGACCGCTGTCATTGGTCACCGTGAATCGCGCACTCGGGCAACAGGCTTGGCAACCGACGCGCCCAGTGCGTGACGCTGTGGGCGAATATTTCACCGTCAGGGTCGGCGGTCCCCAGGACCACCCCGTCCGCGATAGACCACGCTTGCCGATCACCCTGTCATTGGTCACTGTGAATGGCGCACCTGGGCGGCGCCTCGTGCGTGACGCTGTGGGGCGAATGCCTCATCGTCAGGATCGGCGGGCTGCGGGACCACTATTTTGGCGGTGGGCCACGCCTGCCGAGCGATCTGACATCGGCCACCGTGAACCACGCACTCGGACAGCGGGCTTGGCAACCGACGCGCCCAGCGCACCCCGACCACCGGTTTCGAGCGAAGCGAGACCGAGCATCTGCCGTTCGCGGCCCGGCTCGCGTTTACGCGGCCGCCGCGTACGCGACGAAGGAGCAAGCGGCGGTCGCGTAAACGCGAGCCACAAGAGGGCCGCGAACACCCAGCGCCGCAGGCGCTGGAAAAATAGACACAGTGAACCCGATGGCGGCCCTGCGTCGCAGGATCGATGGTGCGGTCGATACCTCCGAGCGGCGGCGGGCGGAGTACTCCTCCGACGCGTCGAACTACCGGGTCGTCCCGGCGGCGGTCGTCTTTCCCCGTACCGACGACGACGTCGCGGTCACCTTGGAATTCGCCCGAGACGAGGGGCTGCCGGTGACCGCGCGCGGCGCGGGAACGTCGGTGGCGGGCAACGCGATCGGCCCCGGGCTGGTGCTCGACTTCAGCAGGCATATGAACCGGGTGGTGGCGATCGATCCCGACGAGCGCGTGGCGACCGTGCAGCCGGGCGTGGTGCTGTCGGAGTTGCAGCGTGCCGCCCGTCCGCACGGCCTGCGCTTCGGACCGGACCCTTCGACGCAGAATCGCTGCACGCTCGGCGGCATGATCGGCAACAACGCGTGCGGACCGCGGGCCGTCGCGTGGGGCCGCACCTCCGATACGGTGCGCGAGCTGCGCATCCTGGACGGCACCCGCACCGAGCGCACGTTGGCCGCCGACCTGTCCGCGGTGCCTGGTCTCGCGGAATTCAGCCGGGCGAATCTCGCGGTGCTGCGCACCGATCTCGGCCGCTTCGACCGCCAGGCATCCGGTTACGGCTTGGAACATCTGCTGCCCGAGCGCGGCGCGTCGGCGGCGAAGGCGTTCGTCGGCAGCGAGGGCACCTGCGGCCTGCTGCTGGACGCGACGGTCGAGCTGGTCGAGCTGCCCGCGGCCACCGTGCTCACGGTGCTCGGCTACCCGGACATCGCCACCGCGGCCGACGACGTCGCCGCCGTGCTGGCCTGCGCGCCGATCGCGGTGGAGGGCATCGACGCGCGGCTGGTCGACGTGGTCAGGGCGCATCGGGGGACGGTGCCCGACCTGCCGCGCGGCGGCGGTTGGCTGTTCGTGGAGACCGCGGGCGCGACGCAGGCCGACGCGCTGGCCGTCGCGCAGCGGCTGTGCCGGACGGCGGGCGCGATGGACAGCAGGATCGTGACCGATCCCGGCAGCGCCGCGGCGCTGTGGCGTATCCGCGCCGACGGGGCGGGGCTGGCCGGCCGCACACCGGACGGGCAGCCTGCGTGGCCCGGGTGGGAAGACGCCGCCGTCCCACCCGCCCGGCTCGGCGCCTACCTGCGCGATTTCGCCGACCTGACCCGCGAGCACGGCGTCGACGGGCTGCTGTACGGGCATATCGGTGACGGCTGCATCCACGTCCGCCTCGATCTTCCGATCGCCGACGCGCCGCACCGCTTCCGCGCCTTCCTCTTCGATGCCGCGGAGCTGGTCGTCCGGCACGGCGGTTCGCTGTCCGGCGAGCACGGCGACGGCCGGGCTCGCTCCGAGTTGCTCGCGGCGATGTACTCCCCCGCGGTCCTCGACGTCTTCGCCGGTTACAAAGCGCTGTTCGACCCCGACGACGTCCTGAACCCCGGCGTGCTCGTCGCACCGCGGCCGATCGACGCCGACCTGCGGCTGGCCGGACTCGGTGGCGTCGGCGCGTCGAACGGTCACCTGCTCGCGGAGGACGGCGGCGATCTCGGTGTCGCGGTCCATCGTTGCGTCGGCGTCGGCAAATGTCGCGCCGACGGCGGTTTCATGTGCCCGTCCTATCAGGCCACCAGGGACGAGAAGGACAGCACCCGCGGACGGGCGAGGGTGCTGCAAGAGGTGGTGCGTGGCGCGCTGCCGTGGTCGTCGGACGCCGTCGCCGAGTCTCTCGATCTGTGCCTGTCCTGCCGGGCGTGCCGGTCGGACTGCCCCGCCGGTGTGGACATGGCCACCTACAAGTCGGAGACGCTGTATCGCCGCTACCGCCACCGGCTCCGGCCCATCGATCACTACGCGCTGGGCTGGCTGCCTCGATGGCTGTCCGCCGCCAGTCGGGTGCCGCGGGTCGTCAACGCGCTCGCGGGCCGGACCGCGCTGCGCCGAGCGGGGCTGCGGGCCGCGGGCATCGACCCGCGCCGCGATGTGCCGCGCCTCGCCCCGCGCACCTTCCGCCGCATCTGGCGCGATCTGGACGAAGGCGCCCGGCTGGTCGAGTCCGCCTACGCGCCCGAACAGCGGGTCGAAAGCGGTATTTCCGGCGAGGTGATGCTGTGGATCGATACCTTCACCGACGCGTTCGACCCCGAGATCGCCTTGGCCGCGGCCCGGCTGCTGGCCGCATCGGGCTACCGCGTCCGAATCCCCGAGCGGCGCGTCTGCTGCGGACTCACCTGGATCAGCACCGGCCAGCTCGACGGCGCCCGCGCGCGGTTGCGGGCCACGCTGTCCGCCTTGCAGGAGCACGTCGACGCGGGCGGCGTGGTCGTGGGACTGGAACCGTCCTGCACCGCGGTCCTGCGCGCTGACCTGACCGAACTGTTGCCGGACGATCCGAGAGCCGCCAGGACCGCCGCCGCCGTGCGCACCTTGGCCGAGTTCCTCGCCGAACAGCCGGCCTGGCGCCCGCCGCGGCGAACCGGTCGGCGAGTGGTGGTCCAGCCGCATTGTCACCAGCACGCGATTCTCGGATTCGATGCCGATCGCCGTTTATTAGCCAGCATGGGCGTGACGGTGACGGAAATCACCGGTTGCTGCGGTATGGCGGGTAATTTCGGAATGCAATCGGGCCATTACGACATTTCGGTCGCGGTGGCCGAGAACGGCATACTGCCCGCCCTGCGCGCCGCGGGTGCGGACGCGGTCTTCCTCGCCGACGGCTTCTCCTGTCGCACGCAAACCGCTGCCCTCTCCGGGCGACAGGCGCGGCATATCGCGCAATTCCTGCTGGAGGAATGACCTTTCGAGCGCCCGCCGACGAGCCGGGCGGGCGCCCGCGTGGTTCAGCTGCCGAACGGCAGGGTGCCCGGCGGAATCTGGTAGCCCGAGCTGCCCGCGGAAACCCCACCCCAGGCGTTGAGCAGCCAGTTGAGCAGATTGGTGATCATCAGAGAACCTCCATCATTGCTACAGCCAGATATTTGCCGAACGAAAACAATATCGCCGTGAATCTCATGTCGTTACATCGTATTACGAATCCATAATTATGTGCGATGGGTATGAAAAGCCTTATGGTGTGGCTCAGATGATAATCCGAGCCGCTCGGTGGAGGCCGACGCGGCGCCGCGCGCCGCACCGGGCAGAATGATTCCGGTGCGCAGCGTGACGGTCGAGCCGGAAGCCAGCCGGACCGTGACCACGGATCGGCCGATCGATCTGGCGTGCACCCTCGCCCCCCTCGGTCGCGGCGCGGGCGATCCGTGCCACCGGGTGACGGCCGACGGCGCGCACTGGCATGCTTCCCGGCTGCCGACCGGTCCGGTCACCTACCGCCTGGCCCAGGCCGGTCCGTTCGCCGTGCACGCCCGCGCGTGGGGTCCGGGCGCGGCGGAATTCCTCTCGGGTCTCGAGCACATGCTTTGCCTGGACGAAGACGTCTCGGCATTCCTCCCGGATCATCCGAAGCTCGTCGATGCCCACCGCCGCTTCCCTGGGCTGCGCATGCTGCGCACGGCCCTGGTTTTCGAAGCGCTGGTGCCGTCGGTGCTGGAACAGAAGGTGCACACCGTGTCGGCACGGGCGTCGTGGCGGAAATTGGTGCGGCAGTACGGCGAACCGGCGCCGGGTCCCGCGCCGGAGGGCATGCGGTTGCCGCCGGACGCGGACGCTTGGCGGCGCATCCCCTCCTGGGTCTACCACCGCGCCAATGTCGGACCGCAGCGCGCCCAGACCATCGTGCGCGCTGCTCGTATCGCCGAATCGCTGGAGCGCGCTGCCCGGGTCGACCCGGTCGAGGCGGCGCGGATGCTGCGCAGCGTCCCCGGCATCGGGGTGTGGACCGCCGCGGAGATCGCGCAGCGTGCTTTCGGCGACGCCGATGCGCTGTCGGTCGGCGATTACCACCTGGCCGCCGCGGTCGGCTGGACGCTGCTCGGCCGTCCCATCGATGACGACGCGATGATCGAATATCTGGAACCGCTGCGTCCGCACCGCTATCGGGCGATCCGCCTGCTCGAGATCAGCGGCCATTTCCACAAGCCGAAGTTCGGCCCGCGCACCCCGCTGACCGACCACACCTGGCACTGACCGCACGGCGCGTTCACTTTTCCGCAGTTTTGCCCATTCTTTATCCGTCGGTTCAGGCCGGGGAAAAGCAAAACTAGAGGTAGTCGCGCCACACTCGGCTATCGCCGCATGCACATCGGTACGCGAGCGGTAGCCGAAGGGGCTCGGGATGGCGCGCACCTCATCGTCGAACCACACAACTGCAGGGGGTTGTCAGTGGAGCAGAGGCCACTTGGGGATACGCCGCGGTCCAGATGCCAGTTCTACCGGCGGGAATGCGATCTGCCCGCCGTGGTGGATCCGCCCGAACTGGGCCGGATCGTGATGCGCGCCGGATCGGTGTGGGCGTTGACCATGCCGAGCAGCCTGGGACAGGCGGTGAAGGCGCACATGCAGAGCAAGAGCGTGCGGCTCGGCCCGATCCTGGCGCATCCGCGCTCGAATCGCTGGACCTTCCTGATCGCGCCGGACCTGCCGGAGAACGATACGCGCCTGTTCGCGGAATTGTTCCGGCTCAACGTCTCGGTGTCCCGCACCGGGTCGACGATCGCGTTGCCGTCCCCGACGGCGGCGGTCGGCGCGATTCGCTCCTGGATCGTGCCGCCGCGGAACAGGTTTCGCCCGTCGGGCCGGGTGGTGGTCGCTGCCATCCGTGCTTGGGCGGAGCCCGCGCCGCGCCGCCGCTGAGGGCAGGATTCCTCGCTGAAAACGGTTCCGTCGAATCGCGTGGCGGGTGCCGGCCTTTTCCTCGGTAGTCGCCCGCCGACGCCGGTCGGCGGCGGTACTATCGGGCGCGCGTGCGTGCGTCCAGTGGTGGTGCTGGGTTCTCGGTCCGTACACACGTCTCCCCACGGCAGATAGCGAAGGAGTTCGTTTCGTGAGCATTCAAGGCAACGCGAACATCGACCTGACCGGCGCCACGTGGCGGAAAGCCGGGGACGGTTCGGGAAACGACAGCGTCGAAGTGGCGCTGCTCGCCGACGGACACGTGGGGATGCGCAACGGGGCCGACCCCGAAGGGCCGGTATTGATCTTCACGCCGGGAGAGTGGGCCGCCTTCACCGCGGGCGTGCAGGACGGTGAGTTCGACCGGCCACGCTGAGGCGCGGCGCCTTCGAAGATCACGGAATGACACATATTCGGCAACGGAAAGACGTTTGCCGAGGCCGAATACGGGTAGCCCACAGTCTGTGGACCGTGGGCTCAAGAGTTCCCATCCCCGGTACCGGAAATTGCGGCCGGGCGATTGGGTGGAATGGCTGATCGTCGCGCTGTTGTTCGCGGTGTCGGCGGTCGGAGTCTTCGTCCTCACCAGCTCGCTGTGGTCGGCGCTGCTCGTCGGCCTGCTGGTGTGGGTCGTGGCCCTCGGCGTCGTGGCCATGTTGTAAGGGTGCGCCGACCGGCCGGGGACTTCCCCGGCCGGTTGTCCGGCGTGCTATCGGCGAAACAGCTTGTTGCCCAGCCAGACCAGCGGGTCGTACTTGCGATCGGCCACCCGTTCCTTCATCGGGATCAACGCGTTGTCGGTGATCTTGATGTGCTCCGGGCAGACCTCGGTGCAGCATTTGGTGATGTTGCACAGGCCGAGCCCGTGCTCGTCCTGCGCGAGTTCGGTGCGGTCGCCGACATCGAGCGGGTGCATCTCCAATTCGCTGATCCGCATCAGATAGCGGGGTCCGGCGAACGCTTTCTTGTTCTCCTCGTGGTCACGAACCACATGACAGGTGTTCTGGCACAGGAAGCACTCGATGCACTTACGGAACTCCTGTGAACGTTCCACGTCGACCTGCTTCATCCGGTACTCGCCCGGTTTGAGATCGGCGGGTGGCGTGAAAGACGGAATCTCGCGTGCCTTCTCGTAATTGAACGACACGTCGGTCACCAGGTCCTTGATCACGGGGAAGGTGCGCATCGGCGTCACCGTGATCACTTCGTCCTGGGTGAAGGTGGACATCCGGGTCATGCACAGCAGACGCGGTCGCCCGTTCACCTCGGCCGAACACGAACCGCACTTGCCCGCCTTGCAGTTCCAGCGCACGGCCAGATCGGGCGCCTGGGTGGCCTGTAGGCGGTGGATGATGTCGAGCACCACCTCGCCCTCGTTCACCAGCACGGTGAAATCCTGCAGTTCTCCGCCGTCGAGATCGCCGCGCCATACGCGGAATTTGGCGTCGTAACCCATCGTTACGCCTCTCGCTCCGTCGAATGCCCGGCCGCGGCCGGGTGCCCGGCGAGTTCATCCGGGGTGTAGTACTTCTCGAGCTCGCCGAGATCGAAGAGGGCGAGCAGGTCCGATCGCATCGGAATCTGATCCTTGCGCGTCACGGTGACACCGGGAATCGGGTCGCCGGCCGTACCCGGATCCACCGCGCACACCAGCAGTTTGTTCCGCCAGTCCGGGTCCATCGATGGATAGTCGTCCCGGGTGTGCCCGCCGCGGCTCTCGGTCCGCAGCAGCGCCGCGTGCGCCACGCATTCGCTGACCAGCAGCATGTTCTGCAAGTCGAGCGCGAGATGCCAGCCGGGATTGAACTGGCGGTGGCCCTCCACGGTGACCTGGCGGAACCGGGCACGCAGCTCGGCGAGTCTGTCGATCGCCTCCCGTACCTCGTGTTCTTTGCGGATGATGCCGACCAAGTCGTTCATCGTCTGCTGCAGATCGGTGTGCAAGGTGTAGGGGTTCTCGCCTTTGCCGTCGGCGGGCGGATCGAACGGCGCGACGGCGGCCTGCGCGGCCTTCGTGACGTCGTCTTCCGCGACCGATGGCCGCTCGCCGAGCTGTTCCACATAGGCGGCGGCCCCGAGCCCGGCGCGGCGGCCGAACACCAGCAGGTCCGACAGCGAGTTCCCGCCCAGGCGATTGGACCCGTGCATGCCGCCGGAGCACTCACCCGCGGCGAACAGGCCGGGCACCGTGGCCGCGCCGGTGTCCGGATCGACCTCGATCCCACCCATCACGTAGTGACAGGTCGGGCCGACCTCCATCGGCTCCTTCGTGATGTCCACATCGGCGAGCTCTTTGAACTGATGGTGCATCGAAGGCAGCCGCCGCACGATCTCCTCGGCGGGCATCCGGGAGGCGATGTCGAGGTAGACGCCGCCGTGCTCGGTGCCGCGCCCGGCCTTGACCTCCTCGTTGATGGCGCGGGCGACCTCGTCGCGCGGCAGCAGATCCGGCGTGCGGCGTGCGGAGTCGTTGTCGCGCAGCCACTGGTCGGCTTCTTCCTCGGTCTCGGCGTACTGCCCTTTGAAGACCGGCGGAATGTAGTCGAACATGAACCGCTTGCCCTCGGTGTTCTTCAGCACCCCGCCGTCGCCGCGCACGCCCTCGGTGACGAGGATGCCCTTCACACTGGGCGGCCAGACCATGCCGGTGGGGTGGAACTGGAGGAACTCCATGTTGATCAGCGTCGCGCCGGCGCGCAGCGCGAGCGCGTGCCCGTCGCCGGTGTACTCCCAGGAGTTCGAGGTCACCTTGTAGGACTTGCCGATGCCGCCGGTCGCCAGGACCACAGCCGGGGCCTCGAAGAGGATGAAGCGGCCCGATTCCCGCCAGTAACCGAACGCGCCGGAGATGCGGTCACCGTCCTTGAGCAATTCGGTGATGGTGCATTCGGCGAAGACCTTGATGCGCTTCTCGTAGTCACCGGTCTCGGCGAAATCCTCCTGCTGCAGCGAGACGATCTTCTGCTGCATGGTGCGGATGATCTCCAGGCCGGTGCGGTCGCCGACATGCGCGAGCCGCGGGTAGGTGTGGCCGCCGAAATTGCGCTGGCTGATGCGGCCGTCCGGCGTCCGGTCGAACAGCGCGCCGTAGGTCTCCAGTTCCCACACCCGGTCGGGCGCTTCCTGGGCATGCAATTCGGCCATGCGCCAGTTGTTCAGGAACTTGCCGCCGCGCATCGTGTCCCGGAAATGGACCTGCCAATTGTCCTTCTCGTTCGCGTTGCCCATCGACGCCGCGCAACCGCCTTCGGCCATCACGGTGTGCGCCTTGCCGAACAGCGATTTGCACACCACCGCGACGGACAGGCCGTGCTCCCTGGCTTCGATGACCGCCCGCAATCCGGCGCCGCCCGCTCCGATCACGACGACGTCGTAGTTGTGCCGTTCCACTTCTGCCATGCAGAAAAACTCCTCGATGAGGCGGTCAGTCGATGAACCGCAGATCCGAAATCGTTTGGCTGGCAACCAACATGACGTAGAAGTCGGTCAGCACGAGGGTGCCGAGGGTGGTCCAGGCCAGCGCCATGTGCCGGGTGTTCAGCTTGGAGACCTGAGTCCAGAACCAGTAGCGCACCGGGTGCTCGGAGAAGTGCTTGAGCCGTCCGCCCGCGATGTGCCTGCACGAGTGGCACGACAGCGTGTAGGCCCACAGCAGGATCACGTTGACCAGCAACACGATATTGCCGAGACCGAAACCGAAGCCGCCGGTCTTGCCGTGGAAGGCGACGATGGCGTCATAGGTGTTGATCAGCGAAACCACCACGGCCACATAGAAGAAGTAGCGGTGCGCGTTCTGGATGATCAGCGGCAGCTTGGTCTCGCCGGTGTACTTGGCGTGCGGCTCGGCCACGGCGCAGGCTGGCGGGGAGAACCACACCGACCTGTAGTAGGCCTTGCGGTAGTAGTAGCAGGTCAGGCGGAAGCCGAGCAGGAAGGGCAGCACCACGAAGCCCAGCGGCAGGATCGCGGGCAGATCGCCGAAGGGGGTGCCGAAATGGCTGGAGCCCTCGACGCAGGAAGTGCTCAGGCACGGCGAGTAGAACGGGGTCAGATAGTGATAGTCCGGAACCCAATACGCCGTGCGCACATACGATCTGATCGTCGCGTAGATGACGAACGCGGCGAGCCCGAGCACCGTGACGAGTGGGGGGATCCACCATCGGTCGGTGCGCAATGTGCGATCCGAGATTCGGGCCCTTGTTCTGCTGAATACGCCGGTGCCCGCTTCGGGGGCGGCGGTCGGTGCGGCACTCACAGTGGGATGCCTCGCTGATCTTGTGTGCGGGTGGTCATCGTTACCTCCGCAATCGAATGTGATGCTGAGCACCATACGACACGTCCGCTATTGATCGAGCGGGGTCTCGACAAACCCGCCCCGCCGTCAACCGTATGATTTACGCCACATCAGGCAAGCCTCAGGTATGTCTCCCGAGAGTTCCGGGCCAACCGGACTTTTCGAAGTCGGAGGCAGTGAAATGAGTTCGAGCAGGGGAAACCGGAGTGCCGGAATTGCCGCTTCAACCGTGCGGTTGAGGCAGTGGATCGCCGGTCGACAGCCACGGCGTTCAGCGCCGCTGATGGTAGCCGCCCGCGCCGGTGATGTGGGGTCGGCCTCGTCGATGTTCGACATGATGGCCGAACGCAAGGTAGGTGATCCGTCGGCGTTCGGCGCGTGGCCCGTGCACAATGCTTCCGGCTTCCGGCTTCCGGCTTCCGGCTTTCGGCTTCCGGCTTCCGGCTTCCGGCTTCCGACTTCCGGCTCCCGGCTCCCGGCGCGGGTTACGACTCGACTGCCGTGCCCGGATCGAACGACGCCTCGATCACGGGCGGTATCCGGCCGACCCGCACACCGTGCCGAGTTGCCGCATGAACTGCGTGGCGCGGAGAACCGCCGCGGCCTCGAATGCCGACCCGCTCGCAGCGATCATGCCGTCGCCGTGCTCTTCGTGATGCCCGCCGTCCGGTCGGCGCGGCGCCAGGATGAAGCCCGGTGCCTGGGGCGTCGCCGCCACGGCGGGCGTGGATACCGGGATGGGCGGCTCGCGCCGCCCATCCGGGGACTACTTCGTCCGCGGACGGGAGTGGAAGCCGAGCCCCTCGTCCTGCGCGCCCATCCAGGCGGCTTCGTCGGACTTGCTGTCCGGCACGTAGATGACGTCCTGCGGCCGGCGCCGCACCTCGGGCGGCGGTGACTGCTCGAGTTCGTCGGCGTCGATGACGAGGCGCTCGAGGTCGTTCTCCAACCGCCGCACCGTGCTGGCGTCGCCGTACTGGGTGCGGAGTACGCCGATGGATTGCCGGAGCTGGCCGACCGCGTAGCGTAGTTCCGCGAATTCGCTGCGAGTCATCGATACCTCCTGATTCCCTGGCGGACATGCGAACTCGGTGCAGTGACGCGCGGTTGCCCGTTTGCCTTGGACCGCGCTGCACCCAGCCGTGTGACCCACCACACAACGTGATCTACAACACAGTACCGAAAGAATTCGTTCCTGGCTCGTGCGAGGTAGAAATCCGCTAGTTGCCGTCCGATTGCCGAGGTTCAGCCCGCAGCGGCGTAGCCGGCGGAGGGGCGCGCCGCGGCGAACGCGCGCTCGGCGAGTCCGGCGAGGGAGAGCGCGACCTCTTCGGCTCGTTCGAGCAGCACGCTGTGCCCGGCCCCTTCCAGCCGGACCAATTCGGAACCGGCCAGCTGTGAGGCCAGTGCCACGGAGTGGGCGAAGGGAAAGATGAGGTCGGCCGAACCCGCCAGGACCAGCGCGGGGACGGCGCCGAGGTGGTGCAGGGTCGCCGTCTCGTCGAAGGTGATCAGCGAGTGCAGGAATCCGGCCATGGTCACCAGCGGGGTGTCGTTCAGCATCGCGGTGGCCAGCGCGGCCAACCGCGGGTTCACCTTCCCGGTGCCGAATTCGGCCTCGCGCAGGATCGGCGCGAAGAGGCTGCGGGTCAGGCGCCGGGACGCCTGCATCACCCGAGGGGCGTGCGTGACGGCGGCTTGCAGCGAGTTCACCGCGCGCCGATGCAGCAGGCGCGCCAGCCCGGCGTCGGTGATCCCGGCGGCCGCGCCGGCGAGCAACCCGACGCCCGCGATCCGCGTGCCGATGGCCTGCGGGTAGAGCCGCGCATAGGCGAGCACGACCATCGCGCCCATCGAGTGGCCGACCAGGATTACCGGACCGGTCGGCGCGACCGTCCGCAGCACGGTGTCGAGGTCGTGCCCGAGCTGCTCGATGGTGTACGTCGACGGATGCGCCATCCCGGACTCGCCGTGGCCGCGGTGGTCGTAGAAAACCATCCTGATGTCGTCGCCCCACTGTCGCAGGAGGTGTGCGCGCAAGGAGGTCCAGGATTCGGCCCGCAGGCAGTGGCCGTGCACGAAGACGACGCTCGCGAGGGCGTCGTCGGCGCCGAAGACGCGGACCGCGAGAGGGACACCGTCTTCGGCCGACACCGTGATGCGGTGGCCGTCGTGATCGGCGGCGCGGCGGGCGATGGTGGTGGACATGGCACCCTCCTGTGGGCGAGGCGCATGTTCGGCGTCTCCTGCCCAGTTGTCGAACTGGATTTCCGCGCCGTTACCCCCCTACACCTGCCGTTACGCACACGTTGTCCAACCGACGCCGCCGGTCGATCGGGCAGCTGTCGCCACGCGCACAGGAAGAACTACGGAATGCTAGACAAAAAGCTAGATTCCTTTAGATTGCGCTGATTTCCGTCGGGACGAACCTGTCGCGCGGCCCGCGAGGAAAATCTGCGGTTGTCTAGGGAAATTCCAATAGTGGCAAATAGTGGGCGAGCCCGGCTCGCCGCACGCTCGACGGGCGTGCGACGAGCCCGGCCGCTGCTCAGGCCTTCGCGCCGGGACGGGTGGACGGCAGGAACGGGTGCAGGAGGTTCTCTTCGGTCGACGGCCCCATCTGCCACTCCGCGATCCACGGGCCGGTCCCCTCGCTCGGGTCGAGCACGCCGTCCTCCAGCCATTCGTAACGGCCGTCGAGCACGCCGCGGGTCAGGGTGCGGTCGTCATCGTCGGTGTTCTCCCACAGCGCGTCGAACAACTCGCGCACCCGCAGCCGGGACTGCCTGCAGAAGGTGTCGGCCAGTTCTTCGGCCGCCTTGCCCTCCGGCGCGTCCGCTGCCCGCAACGCGTGGGCGCGCACGCAGGCCGCCGACATCGCGAACAGCTCGGCGCCGATGTCCACGATCCGGCCCAGGAAGTTCTGCCGGTACTCCAGCCCCGCCTGCCAGCGGCCCATCGCGTACATCAGCGACCTGGCCTGCTTGCGCGCGCTGCGCTCGACGAAGCGCAGATGCCGGGCCAGCACCCCGAATTCGGTGTACGCCGCGGGCACCGTACCCGCGCCGACCGCGAGTTGCGGGAACCACTTGGCGTAGAAACCCGTCGCGCCGACCGCGGCCTTCGCCTTGTCTTTGAACTCGGCCTTGCGGTCGACCAGCGCGCCCGCGGCCGCCATGTGCGCGTCGGCCATCTCCCTGGCGATCAGCAGCCGCATGATCTCGCTGGAACCTTCGAAGATGCGGTTGATCCGCAGATCGCGCACCAGCTGCTCGGCGGGGACGGCCCGTTCGCCGCGCGCGGCGAGCGACGCCGCCGTCTCGTAGCCGCGGCCGCCGCGGATCTGCACGAGTTCGTCGGCGATCCGGCAGCTCATCTCGCTGGCCCACAGCTTGGCCAGCGCCGCCTCGATCCGGATGTCGTTGCGGCCCTCGTCGGACATGGTCGCCGACAGATCGAGCGCCGCTTCCAGCGCGAACGTGGTCGCCGCGATGAACGCGATCTTCTGGCCGACGGCCGCGTGCTCGCCCACCGGCCTGCCCCACTGCACCCGCTGGGTGCTCCACTCCCGCGCGATCTTCAACGACCACTTCGCGGCGGCGGTGCACAACGCCGGAATGGCGAGCCTGCCCGCGTTCAGGGTGGTGAGCGCGATCTTGAGGCCGTCGCCCTCCCGGCCGATCAGGTTGCGCTTCGGCACCCGGACGTCGTGCATGCGGGTCAGGCCGTTCTCGATGCCGCGCAGGCCCATGAAGGAGTTGCGCCGCTCGACGGTGATGCCCGGGGAGTCGGCTTCGACGACGAACGCCGAGATGCCGCCGCGATGGCCCTCGCTCTTGGGCACCCGTGCCATCACCACCAGCAGCTCGGCGACCACGCCGTTGGTCGTCCACAGCTTCACGCCGTTGAGCAGGTAGGCCTCGCCGTCGTCGGTCGGCGTCGCGGTGCTGGCCATCCTGGCCGGGTCGGAGCCGACGTCGGGCTCGGTGAGCAGGAACGCGCTGACCGCTCCGGCCGCGCAGCGGGGCAGGAACTCGGCTTTCTGCTCGTCGGTGCCCGCCAGTTTGAGCGGTTCGGGCACCCCGATGGACTGATGCGCGGAGAGCAGGACGCCGAGGCTCGGGTGCGTCGAGCCGACCAGCATCAACGCTCGGTTGTAGCCGAACTGGGAAAGCCCTTGGCCGCCGTACGATTGCGGGATCTTCAGGCCGAAGCAGCCGAGTTCGGCCAAACCCTTGACGTACTCCTCCGGGATCCGGCCCTCCGCTTCGATCACCGATCCGTCCATGGACTCGCACAGCGTGCGCAGCCGGGACAGGAACGCTTCGGTGCGCTCGGCGTCCTCGGGGCCGGGTTGCGGATACGGGTGGATCAGGTCGAGCCGGAACCGCCCGAGGAACATCTCCTTGGCGAAGGACGGTTTGGCCCAGCTCGTTTCGCGGGACTCCTCGACCAGTGCGCGGGCCTGTTCTTCGGTGGCGTCGACTTTCGCGGCTGTCGCCATGATGTCCTCCCTCGGACGTGATCAGGATCACATCCGAGTGTAGGAGGGTTTGTTACCCATCGGTAGGCCCGCTGGTCGAGATAAATCTACGAATATCTAGCGATCTTGAAAGAAGGGCGAATAGCTGGCAATCCGCCACTCTCCGCATGGCCGGCCGCGCTCACACCGAGCGCAGATAGCGGCCGAAATGCGGCACCGTGAACCCGATCGTGCCGCGCTCGGCGGAATAGATGAGGCCCTTCTTGATCAGGCCGTCACGGGCGGGCGAGAGCGAAGCGGGCTTGCGGCCGAGTTCGTTGGCCACCGCGGCGGTCGCCACCGGGCCGTCGTCGCCGGACAGGTCGGCCATGGCACGCATGTACTCGCGCTCCGCCGGGGTAGCCCGCTCGTAACGGGAACCGAAGAATCCGACCGCGAGCTCCTCCTCGGCCGCGGGTGAAGCCACCTCGACGTCCTCGGCCGTGATCGGGCTCTCCGGCGCTTGATCCCACACCGCCTTGCCGTACGCCTGCACGAAATACGGGTAGCCATCGGCCTTGCTATACAGCGCGTCCAGGGCGTCGTCGGTGAACTTCACGTCCTCGCGCTGGGCCGGCGCGATCAGCGCTTGGTCGGCCGATTCCCGGTCCAAGCGATCGATGCGGTGATAACTGAATAGTCGCTCCGAATAGCTCTTTGAAGCGGACAGCACCGCGGGCAGGTGCGGAAGGCCCGCGCCGACCACGATCAACGGCGCGGCGTCCTGGCTCAGTTCGTGGCACGCGCCGCAGATCGCGGAGATGTCGGCGGGGCCGAGATCCTGCATCTCGTCGATGAAGATCGCGATGCCCACGCCGATGTCGCCGGCCAGGGCCGCCGCCTCCACCAGGAGTTCCACCAGATCGATCTCGATATCGCCGGAATCGGCCCTGCCGCTCACCGCTGGTACGTCTATGCCGGGCTGCCAGCGTTCCCGCATGCCCTTGTCCGCGGTGGACCGCAGCGCGAAAGCCTTGAGGATGCCGAGGAAGTCGTCCACCCGTTCCGGATTGCGGTGCGCCGTCGCGATCGCACGCGCCGCCATGTGCAATGCCGAGGACAGCGGGCGGCGCAGTTCCTGGTCCGGACGCGCCTCGATCTTGCCTGTGCCCCAACCGCGCGATATCGCGGCCGAGCGAAGCTGGTTGAGCAGCACCGTCTTTCCGACGCCGCGCAGACCGGTCAGCATGACGCTGCGTTCCGGCCTACCGCGCGCGATGCGTTCGAGCACGATGTCGAAAGCCGTGAGTTGTTTGTCGCGCCCGGCCAATTCGGGCGGGCGCTGTCCCGCGCCGGGGGCATACGGGTTCCGCACGGGGTCCATGCCCCGACACCGTAGCGCGTTTCGTCCGGATGATCTGGGCGCGTCTACGGCGTGTTCTAGAAAGCCCTAGCGTTTCGTATTGCACTATTGCTCTCGCCGCCGGTTCTCTAGGCTGGTGGCGGTTCGCCAGAATGGTCGCGCGGCAGGGCGGCGCGGGAACGGAGGGGCATGTCCGACGAACCACCCACCGCGGGCCTCGCCGAGGTGGTCGGATCCTGGAACATTCCGGCGGGCGCCACGGTGGCCGAGCGCATCCGGTCCAACATCCTCATCGCGATCGAGCGCGGCTACGACGATCCACAACTGGTCGCCGATCTCGCGGTCGGCCCGCTGGTCATGGCGCTCGGCAAGCTCGAGGTCGAGCTGACCGAGGCGCGTCGCAGGATCGACGAACTCGAACGCGCGGTGCATGGGACGCGACGCTGAGCCGTCGGGCAGGCAGGGTGGTGCCTTGCATCGCCCCGCTCGCCGAGACCGATTCGTGACCTTCCGTCCACGGCGATTTTCCTCGATCCGACCGGCGTTCCCACCGTGATGGAAAAGATGCAGCTCTGTGCGCTGGACAACATCGCGTCGGCACCGTAATCTCTTCGTGACTTAGTGGAACCAGTCGCTTCGTAAGAGAAACGGCGCCACTAGTTACCGCCTTAACGGCTGTCGGGGCCAATCGGTCTCGGCTGTCGTGCCGGGGACCCACAGGTTCGTCTGGGGTGAATCCTCATGGCCGATTCCGGTCGCGAGGTAGGGCCGCTCTCCCGGCCCGAACCCGTCAGCTAACCCGGTCGGCGGGAGAGCAGCAAGATCGGAGACGTAGCTCGGTGGGTAAACACAGCTTGCAACGGGATTCTCGAGTTCCGAATTCCGTCAAGGGTGCGATTGTCATGGGTGCGGTGGCCGCGACCGGCGCCATGCCCGCGATTCCGGCCATGGCCGCGACCATCAACGTTCCCGGTGTCGGCAATTTCGACGTTCCGCAGGAGTGGGAACAGCCGGTCCAGCAGCTCAATCAGCAGATCCAGCAGGCGCTCGCGGCCGTTCCCGCCGCCCCTGCCCAGGCGCCGCAAGAGGTCGCTCCCCAGGCTCCCAATTTCGCGCCCATGCTGCCGGGCCTGTTCGGCCAGCAGCAGAACAACAGCCCGGGCGACATCGCCCTCGACGCCGCCAGGACCAAGGTCGGCGCCCAGTACTCCTGGGGCGCGGCGGGTCCCCGTTCCTTCGACTGCTCCGGCCTCGTCCAGTGGGCGTTCCGCCAGGCCGGCGTCGAGCTGCCCCGCACCAGCTTCGAGCAGTCGCACGTCGGCGCTCCGGTCGCTTACAACGAGCTGAAGCCGGGCGACATCGTCATCACCAACGGCGGCGGTCACGTCGGCATCTACGCGGGCGACAACAAGCTCCTGAACGCCGTGCAGACGGGTACGCCGGTGTCCTACACGCCGCTGCGCCCCGACATGGTGGTCACCGCACGCCGTATCGTCTAACGAGTGGCCCGCGCCGAATCCGGCATCCAGAGCACCGCGACCCAGGCCCGCGTCGATTCGTGGACCTGGGCGGTGCGCCTGTTCAAAACCAGGTCCGCTGCCGCGGAGGCCTGTCGGGGCGGGCATGTCCGGGTGAACGGCGCGACGGCCAAGCCCGCGCAGCCGGTACGTCCCGGTGACGAAGTGCGCGTCCGCGTGGGCGGCATCGAGCGCATCGTCATCGTGGAGCGGATCGTCACCAAGCGTGTCGGCGCTCCGATCGCCGCGCAATGCCTGATCGATCGCAGTCCGCCTCCTCCCCCGCGCGAGATCGTGGCGAGTATGCCCCGCCGCGACCGCGGCGCGGGACGGCCGACCAAGCGTGAGCGTCGCGAGACCGACCGTCTCATGGGCCGAGACGAGCACTGAACGGAAGCAGGCCGGTCAGATCATGGTCACCGGATCGAGGCGTCCCGCCAGGTAGCGCGCCCTGCGCTCGCCGCGGCGGAGCTTTCCGCTGCTGGTTTGGGAATTCGAGCTCTGCCCGGGTCATGTAAGGGCGTTCGGTCGGCCGCGCTCGCCGACGCCATCGCGCCGGACCTGATTCCCTCTGCTGAACGATGTTCAGGGACACCGGGATTCGCGGACAAGGCGAGTACTCGTCTCGTCGTGAGCGGAGAGCAGGCTGAGCGAGGGCCTGGCATCGGCCAGGACGGCGTGCGGACGGTCGCTGCCACCGAGGTCGCGAGGCCGTTGGCCGCCGGTTGGTCGGTGCGGCTCACGAGGTGTCTCCGGTGTTCGCGGCGACCCGATCCAGCAGGGCGGCGCCGAGAGCGGTGATGGTGGGGTGCTTGAACAACTCCGCGGTCGCGATCCGGACGCGCAGTCGTGCCTCCAGGTTGCGTCGCATCTCGATGGCGAGCAGCGAGCTGAGTCCGAGGTCGTTGAAGTCGGCCGCGTGGTCGATGTGCTCGGCGGGCAGCTCCAGCGTGCTCGCCAGGACCCGGCGGATGATCGTGGTGAGTGGGTCGGCGGGCTCGGATGGGCGCTCGCTCGCGGCCCGCGTGGGCGCGGGATCGGTACGGGACGCGGGCGCCAGCAGATTCGTCAAGCGCATCGCGATCGGGGAGGTGTCGGCCGTCGGCGTGTGCTCCAGCGCCAGCAGGTATGGGCCGTCGTAGCGCAGAACCTGGGACAGCACGGCGATTCCGCCCGTCGGATCGAACGCGCCGACACCGGCTCGCCGGAGATGGTTCGCGCCGCCCGCCGCTGCGGCGAGGCCGGAATCCCACAGACCCCAGCCGACGCTCACGATCCTTCGGCCCGGGTCACGCTGTGCCAGAGCGTCCATCGCCGCGTTGGCGGCGGCGTACGCGGCCTGTCCCGGCGCACCGAGCGCGCCGGTGGCCGAGGAGAACAGCAACACGAAATCGGTGGCGTCGGTCGCGGTGAGCTCGATCAGATTGCCCGCGGCGGTCGATTTGGGCAGAAACGTTCTGACCAGCTCGCTCGCGGTGACCGAGTCGAACGCGGCGTCCTCCAGCACGCCCGCCGCGTGCACGACACCGCGGATCACCGAGTCGGAGGCCCGGATGTCGCCGAGCGCGTTGGCCAGATCGTCCCGGTCGGCCGCGTCGCAGCGCACCACGACGATGCGGTCCTCCAAACCGTCGAGCAGGGCGGGCACCGGGCGGGGCGCCCTGGTCAGCACCACCACGTCGCGCGCGCCCGCGTCGAGCAACCAGCGCACGGCGACCGAGCCGAGCGTGCCGAGCCCGCCGGTGACGACGTAGGTTCCGTTCGCGTCGATGCCTGCGACGGGCACGGCGCGCGGCCACGCTGGCGTGAAGCGCCGCACCGCCACCTCGCCCGCCGACAGGCGCAACTCGTCCGGCACGGCGCTGTCGGTCGTCGCCAGTCGGGTGAGCGGCGGCAGGTTCCTGGGATCGGGATCGGCCCAGACCAGGCGCACCGTGCGACCCGTCTCCAGTTGGAGCGAGCGCACCAGCCCCGCGATCGCCGCGGGGACGACCGAGGCCGTCGCCGCGGCTTTATCGGATCGCGGCAGCACGACCGTCAACGACGCGGTGGCGTCGTGGGCGGAGATCAGTTGCAGCAGTTCGAGGACACGCCCGGCCGCCGCCGCGACGTCGTCGCCCTCGCTCCCGCCGGAACCGTCTGGCCAGACGGCCACCACGGCGTTGCCGCCGCTTCGCCCGGTCAGCACCGTGCTGACCAGCGAACTCGCGTCGTCCGGCGGCCGCGCGATCCGTTCGGTCGGCAACTCGGCGTCCAGCGCGCGAGCGAGCCGGACGGCAAGGTCGCAGGCGCCGACCACGACCGCCCGTCGCACGCGGGTATCGGGTGCGTCGCCGAACGAACCGAGGTCGTGCGGCTCCCAGGTCTCCTGGCGGAAGGGCGCGTCGCGCGTTCCGAGTTCGGCCGGGGCGGTGCGGAGGACGCCGAGCCCTTCCTCGCCGGTGGGATCGGCGTAGCGGATGCGCACCCCGCAGAGAGCCAGACAGGGCACACCGTGCTGGTCGGTAGCGATGACGTCGCCGATCAGTCCGGTGTCGCCGCGCTCGCGGACCAGGGCGTGCACCTCGAGCACGTGGCGATCGGGTTCCTGCGACAGCCAGGCCGAGTCGATGCCGATCGGCAGCGGAATCGAGGTGGTGGGCAACTCGTCGAACACCGCGGCGGCGAGCACGTGCAGGCAGCCGTCCAGCGTTGCGGTGCGAGGCAATTCGGCGGCGTCGAACAGGCCGAGCGCGCGCCCGGCGCCCGCAGCGATGCCGCGCAACGTCCGGAACCCGGGACCGTACTCCAGTCGCCTGCGGCGCATTTCCTGGTAGAAGACGCCGGTGGTGATGACGCGCATGTGATGCCGTGCGGCCCGGTTTGCGTCGACCACCCGCATCCATGCGACGATATCCGCGGGTGTGGGGTCACCGGCGGGCCGGGCCGAAGCCAGCGTCCCGGTGCCCGTGACCTCCGCCCGCACGCTTTCTTCCGCGCCCCGCCCCCGATAGACGACCTCTGGCAGGGCGCTCGGATCGGTCCTCTCGTGCACGGCGAAGTTCGTCAGGGCGGCCGTTCCCGCGGTGTCCCTGGCGAGTTGCAGCAGTCGTCGCAGCCAGAAGACGGCAGGCACGATGTTGTCGCCGTGCACCACGTGGTGGGTCAGATCCTCCGCCGCGAAAGCGGATTCGGGGACATGCGTGCTCGCCGGCCCGGCCACCAGCAGCGGGAATCTCCGTTTGCGCCACCGCCGCGGCGCCGGTGTGCCGAAAACGCCGAGCGCGGACCAGTCGATCGGCCGTCCCTCCAGGTACAGCCCTGCCACGCCGGTGAGAAAGCCGCTCGCCTCGTCGTCGCGCAGCGCCACGGCATGCGTGCGGTCGCGGAAGTCGGGGTACTCCCGCACCGCCGCGAGCAACACCGGATGCGGGCCGATCTCCACCACGGTGGCGATGCCGTCTTCGGCCGCATGCTCCAGCGCGGCCGCCAAGTGCACCGTGCCCGCGGCATTCTCCGCCCAGTAGTCGCGGTCCATGGCGGCGGTGGTGAGTTTCGCGCCGCGCCGCGCCGTCGAATACACCGGCAGACGTGGCGTCAGCGGGGCTATCTCGGTCAACGCCGCGACGAAAGGCGCGAGCACGGTGGCGACCTGCGGGCTGTGCGCGGCGAAGTCGACCGCGAGCTTGCGCGCGAACATGTCGCGGCGCGTGGCCCGCCGCACCAGCGTGTCGATATAGCGCGGTGTGCCGGACACGACCACCGACCTGGGGCCGTTGATCGCGGCTATGGCGACTTCCGATCGCATCGGCTCCACAAGTTTGGCCGCTTCTTCCGGGGCCGCCTCGAGCACCGCCATCGCGCCTCGCCCGTCCAGATGCGCCAAGGTCGCGCTGCGCAGCACCACCACGCGCGCCGCGTCGGCGAGAGTCAGCGCGCCGCTCACCGCCGCCGCGGCGATCTCACCGAGACTGTGCCCCGCCACCGCGTCGGAGCGGATGCCCCATGCCGCCAGCAATCTCACCAGCGCCACCTGGAAGACGAACAACGCGGGTTGCACCAGATCGGTGGCCTGCGCCTCGCCCGCGGAAGTGAACCCGTGGCGCGGCGTCCAGACCCGCGGTCCGCCCGCCGTCACGACCGCGTCGGTCGCCTCGGCGAGTGCGGCGGCGAACACCGGGTACCGCGCCGCGAGCGCGCGGCCCATCTGCGGATGCTGGCCTCCCTGCCCGGAGAACAGGAACAACAGCCCGCCGCGGCGGCGGTTCGACACGATGCCGAGCGCCGCGTCGCCGCCTCCGAGCGTGCGCAACCGGTGCACGGCGTCGGCGTGATCGTGCGCGAGGATCGCGGCCCGGGCGGGCTCAGGCAGCGCTCGCGCCGCCGCCGCGGCCGACTCGGGCAGGGACGACCGCGCCAGGTCCAGTTCGCCGGCCAGCCGCAGCGCGCGTTCGCGCAGCTCCTCGTCGTCGCGTGCGGTGAGCGGCAGCAGGATCGGGAAGCGCGGGGCGGGTTCGGACCGGGCCTGCGCGACGCCACGGAGCACGAGGTGCGCGATGGTGCCGCCGAATCCGAACGAGCTGACGCCCGCGACGCGCTCCGGAGCGGCCACCCGGCTCCAGTCCACCGGCTCGGTGGGCACGCGCAGGCCGCGCTCGGCCAAACGCAGCAGCGGGTGCTCGGTGTGCACGTTGATGGTCGGGGCGATCATCCCGTGGTGAATGCAAAGCGCGGTCTTCACCATTCCGGTGATTCCGGCGGCGGCCTCCAGATGACCGATGTTCGACTTCACCGAGCCGATCCAGACCGGATCGTCCGCGCCGTCGCCGAGCGCGGCGGCGAGCGCCCCGACCTCCACGGCGTCGCCCAAAGGCGTTCCGGTGCCGTGGCATTCGATATACCCCGCGCTGCTCGGCGGGCGCCCGGCCCGCGCCCACGCCGCGCGCAACGTCTCCTGCTGCGCGCGGCCGTTGGGCGCGTACAGGCCGTTGGAGCGTCCGTCCGATCCGACGGCGGTTCCGGCGATCTCCGCGTACACCCGATTGCCCTCGCGTGCCGCGTCCGCGCTGCGCTGCAGAATCACCACGGCGCAGCCGTCGCCGCGGGTATAGCCGTCGGCGGTGACGTCGAACGGCGCCGACCGTCCGCCGGGCGACAGGAAGCCGCCCTCGGCCAGGTAGTTCGAAGTGTGTTCCAGCAATACGAGATTGACGCCGCCCACGATGGCGAACGGCACGGCGTCGTCGGCGAGCAGCCGGACCGCGAGGTCGACCGCGGCGAGCGAGGACGAGCAGGCGCTGTCGAGCACCAGGCTCGGCCCGTGCAGGTCGAGCACGTACGACAACCGGTTGGCGATGATGCTGAGCGCCGACCCGGTCACCGCGAAGGGGGCGTCGTGGCCCGCTCGGCCGAGCACCGCGATGCCGTGGTCGTACCCGGAAGCGCCGAAGACGACGGCCGCGCCGGAACCCCGCGCGCGGTAGCCGATCCCCGCGTCGTCGAGCGCCTCGACCGCGACTTCCAACGCGAGCCGCTGTTGCGGATCCATCACCGCGGCCTCGCGGTCGGAGATGCCGAACCAGTCGTTGTCGAAGGACTCGACCTCGGCGAGGTACCCGCCACGCCGGGAGCCGAGCCGCCCGGCGGGCGGGGTGGACGTGGCGTCCCTGCCCTCGGCCAACAGCTGCCAGAACTCGGCGACGCTCGCCGCTCCCGGCAGTCGGCAGCCGATGCCGATGACGGAGACGGGTGGATGCGAGCCGACTGAATCAGTAGCCGCGCCGCTCATCGCATCGCGAGATACTCGACAAGCTGCTCGATGTCCGGATGGTCGTAGATCGCGATCAGCGGAACCTCGACTCCCATGGCGTCCTCGAGATGGGCGGTCAGCCTCGCGAGTTGGGTGGAACCGAGGCCGAGATCGGAAAAGGGCGAGTTGGTCGACACCGAGGCGGCGTCGACGCCTAGTAGATCCGCTACCGCGAGGACGGCGGCGCAAGTCAGCGCGGTGCGTCGGCTACCGCCGAGCGAACCGTCGTGCTCCCGTGCACCACCGTGCCCGTCCGGAAGACCGGGCCGCATCGCGTCCTCCCTCCCCGTCTCCCCGGTTGTCGTTACCCGCTCGAGAACGGTACCCACGCGATTATGCCGGAGAAACGGTACTGAGCAAGGACGCATATCCGCTGCCTGCCCGGCTCTTTCGCGAACCGGCGTGATCACATACCGTGGCATCGTGACCGAACCGGACAGCGGTGCCGCCACCCGTGCCGAGCGCACGCCGACTCTGCCCACCCTCCTGCGCTGCTGCGCCGCGCTGGCGGCGACGCCGGGCCGGTTGTTGCGGCCGCGCCGCCCCGACACGGCCCTGCTGGCGAACCTCGAAGTGGCGCCGCCGCCCGCCGCGAGCGCCACGGTCCGGCTGACCGTGCTGACGCAGGCCACCATGTCCGCGCCGACCACGATCGTGGCCGAGGGGGTGCGCAGCCTGCGGGAGATGCGGCTGTCGATGGCGGCGTTCCTGGTCGAGCATCCGAAGGCGCGCTTCCTGATCGACCCCGCCCTGTGCGCGGGCGTGCACGAGCGCGTGCTGCCCGAACTGCCGTTCCCGGTTCCGCTGCTCGTCGCGCCGGACAAGCCGGTGCTCGGGTTGTCCGACGCGCTCGCGGCGCACGACATCGCGGGCGAGGACATCGATTTCGTGGTCCCGACCCACCTGCACTGGGATCATGTCTCCGGCCTGCTGGAGCTGCCCGCTTCGGTGGAGATCCGCTTGCCCGGAGTCGAGTACGACTGGGCGATGGGCGGTCCGCACGCGCCGGCCGGTGTGGCGCGCGGCCCGCTGCGGGGGCGCAGTTTCGACCGTTTCGAGTTGGACGGCCCGCCGGTGCTGACCTTCCCGCGCAGCAAAGACCTGTTCGGCGACGGTTCGGTGCTGCTGGTGGATCTGGCGGGCCATACTCCCGGCAGCATCGGCGTGCTGCTCGCGGTGGACGACGGCACCCGCGTGCTGTTCGCGGGCGACGCCGTCTGGAGCAAGTTGCAGGTCGATCTGCTGCGGGAGAAGGCGCCGATGCCGGGCAAGCTGTTCGACGCCGACCGGGACGCCGCCTTCACCACGATCCACCGCCTGCACGCGCTGCCCGACGGCATCGAACTCGTCGCGAGCCACGACTACGCGGCCGTCACCGCCCGCGCGGCCCGGTAGCTCGGGTCAGCCCGCCACCACGGCCTCGGCCAGACGAGCCGTGATCAGCTCCTCGGCCTCGGTGACCATCCGGCCGATCAGCTCCGCGCAGGTCGGGATGTCGTGGATCAGGCCCTGGCACAGGCCAACCGACCAGATGCCCGCGTCCAGGTCACCCTCTTCGAACACCCGGCGGCCGCGCGCTCCCGCCACCAGATCCCGCACGTCGTCGAAGGTGCCGCCGGACTTCTCGATCTCGACGACCTTGCGGCTGATCTCGTTGTCCGCCACCCGCGCCGTGTTACGCATGGTGCGGAAGATGAGCTGGGTGTCGCGCTCGGAGTTCGTGACGATCTTCTCCTTGACCTTCTGATCGATCGAGGACTCCTGCGTGCACAGGAACCGGGTGCCCATGTTGACGCCGTCGGCGCCGAGGGCGAGCGCGGCGACCAGGCCACGGGCATCGGCGATTCCACCGGAGGCGAGCATCGGGATGCTCAGCTCCCGTGCGGCGGCCGGGATGAGCACCAGGCCGGGGACGTCGTCCTCACCGGGATGGCCCGCGCATTCGAAGCCGTCGATGCTCACGCCGTCCACACCGATCCGCTCGGCTTTCAGCGCGTGCCGCACGCTGGTGCACTTGTGCAGCACCTTGATGCCCGCGTCCTTGTAGTACGGCAGGAACGGCTCGGGGTTGCTGCCCGCCGTCTCGACGATCTCGACGCCGCTGTCGATGATCGCCCGCACGTACTCCGCGTACGGCGGCGGGTTGATCGACGGCAGGATGGTGACGTTCACGCCGAACGGCTTGTCGGTCAGCTCCCTGGTGCGCGCGATCTCGCGGCGCAGGTCGTCCGGCGTCGGCTGGGTCAGGGCCGTGATGAAGCCGAGCCCCCCGGCGTTGGCGACGGCCGCGACGAGCTCGGCCCGCCCGACCCACATCATGCCGCCCTGCACGATCGGGTGCTCTACGCCGAACTTCTCGGTGAACCTGGTCCGCAGCATTGCGCTTCTCCTCTATCTCGCGCGGGCGTGCCGGTTCGCCCGTTGGCGTCGATGGTGACACGAGAATCGCTCCGCCTTCAACTCACAAGTGAGCCGACGTTCGCATGTTTGATGATCTTCTTCGTCGCTGCTTCCGCTTCGCTATCGGTGCATAGTAGACCAAATAGCCTGCTAGAAGACTTCCAACTCGGCGAGGCCGCCCGGACGGGCCGATTAACCCGGATTCATCACGCAATCTCTTGCCGGGCGTTTAAGTTAGTTGTTATTCTGCACGCGATTCAGCCCGTCGCCGCCGTCGGACATCCCGGCGGGCCGATGGCGGTCCGAGAGGAGTTCGTGGCAATGACCACCGGGGCAGCAGCGCTCGACGAGCCGATCAGGTCGCGGCGCAACCACTGGAACAACCAGCTCGCCGTGCACGCGCAGATGCGCCCGGACGCGGTCGCGGTCCGGTTCCGCGGCGCGGACACGACCTGGCGGCAGTTGCACGAGCGATCGCTGAAGTTCGCCGACGGACTGGCACGCCGCGGTGTCGGGTTCGGCGACCGGGTCCTGATCCTGGCGCTGAACTACCCGGAATACCTCGAGGCCGTGTTCGGAATCAACGCGCTCGGCGCGATCGCGGTCCCGGTCAACTTCCGGCTCACGCCGCCCGAGGTCGCCTACATCGTCGGTGACAGCGGAGCCAAGGCGGTGGTCACCGACACCGTGTTGCAGCCGCTGGCCGCCGCCGTGCGGGCGCAGGCGCCCGCCCTGGAGACCCTCGTGGTGATCGGCGGCGCGTCCGGCGACGGTGCGATCGGCTACGACGACCTGATCGCCGAAGAGGGTGAGCCGCACACCCCGCTGGACATCCCGGAGGACACCCCGAGCCTCATCATGTACACCTCGGGCACCACCGGCAGCCCGAAAGGCGCGGTACTGACCTACGCGAACATGAACGCCCAGGCGCTGACCTGCATCCGGGCGCTGGCGCTGGAGCCGGACTCGATCGGGCTGTGCACCTCGCCGCTGTTCCACATCGCCGGTCTCGGCAGTCTCGCCCCGGCCTTCATGCTCGGTTCGAAGACGGTGCTGCATCCGCTCGGCGCCTTCGACGCCGGTGAGTTCCTGGACGCGTTGGAGGCCGAGCAGGCCACCTCCGCGTTCTGCGTGCCCGCGCAGTGGCAGCTGGTCTGCGACCACCCGACGGTGAAGGACCGCAAGCTCGCGCTCGAGGTACTCAGCTGGGGCGCCGCGCCCGCCTCCGACACCGTGTTGCGCGCGATGGCCGAGTGCTTCCCGAACTCGTTCAACGTCGCGGTGTTCGGTCAGACGGAGATGTCGCCGATCACCTGCGTGCTGGAGGGCAAGGACGCGATCCGCAAGCTCGGTTCGGTCGGCAAGGTGATCCCGACCATCCAGGCGCGGATCGTCGACGACGAGATGAACGACGTCGCGCCCGGTGAGGTGGGCGAGATCGTCTACCGCGGCCCCACGCTCATGCAGGGCTACTGGAACAAGCCCGAGGCCACCGCCGAGGCGTTCGCGGGCGGCTGGTTCCACTCCGGCGACCTGGTCCGTCAGGACGAAGAGGGCTTCATCTACGTGGTCGACCGCAAGAAGGACATGATCATCTCCGGCGGCGAGAACATCTACTGCGCCGAGGTGGAGAACGTCCTGTTCGCGCACCCCAAGATCCGGGAGGCCGCGGTGGTCGGCCGAGCGCACGAGAAGTGGGGCGAGGTGCCGGTCGCGGTGGTCGCCCTGCACAACCCGGACGACGAGCTGACCCTGGAAGAGCTGGAGCCGTTCCTCAACGAGAACCTGGCGCGCTACAAGCACCCCAAGGAGCTGGTGCTGCTGCCCGAGCTGCCGCGCAACGCGAGCGGCAAGGTCGTCAAAGTCCAGTTGCGCAAGGACTATTCGTCCTGACGGTGCGGTGAGTCCGGTTTCACGTGAATCGGACGATGCGCGCGGCGTGGATGCGTAAGGTCGTCCCATGGCGATCCGACGCATCCGCGCCGCCGTGCTGGCGCTGCACTGGCAGGTGAATGTCATTCGGCCCGAAGGCTTCTTCGGTCCCATGCTGGCCGCGCCCGTGGCGGCTTCGGGCGTGGTGACGCGGGCGACGGACTTCCACGCCGCGGCGCTCGCGGCGCGGCTGCCGGTGGTCTTCACGCGGTTCACCATCCCGATCGGTGAGGGAGAGCTGGTGCGCAACACCGGATTCATGCGCTCGGTCGGCGCGGCGCAGACCGAGTTCCGGCCGGATTCGCCCGGGGCCGCGATCATTCCGGAGATGGCGGCGCAGCCGACGGAAGTCTTCGACAACCAGAAACTCTCCGGCCTGGCGGGCAGCAAACTGCCGCGGTGGCTGACCGATCAAGGGATCGAGACGCTCTTCGTCACCGGTGTCGCCACCAATCTGACCGTCGAGCAAACCGCGCGGCACGGCACCGATCTCGGCTTCACCGTGCATCCGGTGGCCGACTGCCTGGCCGCCGCCACCCCGGAAGCGCACGAAGCCGCGCTGGCGAACCTCGAGCTCGTCACGGCGGGCAGCGTGCGTGCCGCGGACGCGCTGGAACTGATCAACGACTGACCGGCCTTCTCCTCGCGGAGGGGGCGATACCTCGGCGCGCATTCGCCCATCGCCGCTGAAGTTTGACGAATTGTTCTCGCTCACAGCGTTGTTCCTTGACGGGTTCCATACAGCCGCACTCATAGGCTGAAAAACCGTGCGACCCACCCCTTGGCAGAATGCGGCAGCCCGCAACGAGCAGGTCGATTCAGCCGGTGCAGCGCCACGATGTCGATGGGATCGCGTGCGGCTGCGAGTTGTGCTCGGCGCAAAGCGGCTTTCAGCTGTACGCGGTGAAAAAGGGGTGCACCTTTGCGTGGCAGGCGGCTGCATCGTCGTATTCATTCTGCTGTTCCAGCCATGGCTGACCACCGGCACCGGCGGGACGGACGGTGTGATCCACGCGAACGCATTCGGCCGGATCCAGGTCTCGACGTTCTGGGTCGATCTCTGGGCGCGGTCATCCGTGCCAAGCCCGGAAGCCAGTGGCACTTTGGGCATCCTGACCAGTGTCGCGATCGTCATCGTGGTCGGCAGCGTGGCGGTCGACAGCGTCGCCCGCGTCGAGGCGCTGACGCGTGTGGCGCTCGTCGCGACGGTCTTCGTCGCCATATTCACGATCGCCACCGCGCTCTATCTCGACAGCAAAGGCGATGAACTCACGCGAGTGGTTTCGTATGGGAGCGCTCGAGATCCGGGCACGCAAGTCGGATTGCTGATCCGATGGGCAAAAGGGCACGACAATTATCCGGCCCCAGGATTTCGGCAGATTTCCTACGCTACTTTCAGTCTCACTTGGGCTGCGCTACTCGCGATCGGTATTTCGCTGCTTTCCGCTCTGGCTGTTATCGCTCAGTGGTTTCACCCACGGAAGAATCGACTGCGCCGCAGGACGCTGGAACTCGGCGATCGGAGGCGTGATCGGTGTAATCGACTCAGTCGCCGACCCGGCTGCTCAACCCGGGGCCGACCAAGTGAACCAAACGGCGATATGCCTCGTCCGCCGAAAGCGGTGGATCGGCCTCGGCGATCGCGTTCAGCAGGCCGGTTACGCCCCAGGACAGGAAAGTGACCGTAGTGGCGACCTCTGCGGGTGGCAGCTCCAGCCGGTCGCGCAGCTGCTCGCCCAACACCTCCATGACGACGTCGACAGTTGTCCGCAGCAGTACCGCCCCGCTCTTGCGGCGCAGCAGCGCACGGTATACCTCGGGGCTTCCGTCGGCGAGTCGGAACAACGTGTGCACGGGCGCGAGTGGATCACTGTGCGCCGCAGCAGGATCCATCTCTGATATCGCCGCTCGCAGGTAATCGGCGCAGCTGCGCAGGAGCAGATCGTCCTTGTCGCGGTAGTGCGTGTAGAAGGTCGACCGGCCGACGTCGGCGCGAGTCAGGATTTCGCTGATGGTGATCCGGTCGTAGCCGCGCTCGATCATGAGTTCGACCAAGGCCCGATGCAGTGAGTCCCTGGTGCGCCGGACCCTGCGATCAGTGCGGCCGGATGTGCTTCGTCCGTTCGACGACACGCTCTCTCCTGGACAGATGTCTCACCTTCGTCCGATTGTGGACGGGTTTCACCACATTGTGCCTGGTAGTTCCACGCAGCGGGCACGATCCTGAACATATGGCCGAAAACGCACACAAGTCCCGTATCCACAGCCGAGCCGACAGCGCCGATGACGTCGGCATCCTGCTCACTCAGCCCCGGCGCTATCGGCTCCTCAAGGAGGTGACCCTGCTCGGGGGCGCGAACCGCCTCAACGCGCGCCTGGCCCGTCTGGCGCATCCCGGGACGGACGCCGATGTCATCGACGTCGGGTGCGGTCCGGGTGATTTCGCTCGTCTGCTGGCTCGCCGGGCCGGTCAGGTGGTCGGCGTCGATCCCGCACCACAGATGATCGACTACGCCACCGCTCGCTCGCGCGACCTGCCGAACTGCCGGTTCGAGGTCGGCGCGGCGCAGTCGTTGCCGTTGCCCGACGCTTCGGCGGATCTGGTTGTCTCGACCTTCGCGATGCACCACATCGATGCGGCACAACGACCGGCCGCGGTCGCGCAGATGTTTCGGGTACTGCGGCCGGGCGGCCGGCTCCTGCTCGCCGACGCGCATCCGACCGGTCCGGTGCTCTCCAGCGCTGTGCGGATCATGGCGCGCTTCGCCGCGCACCGCGCACATGACACTTCGCACAACCACGGTGACCCGCTGGCCGCCATCGATATCCGGCGGTACCGCGATGTGCTGGGTGTGAACGGATTCGAACTGGTCGAGTTCGTCACGGTGCGCCCCGCGACCGGTGTCCTGCTCGCCACCAAACCCGCCTAGATCAGGTCCTTCTTCACCAGCCAGCGCATGGCGAACCAGCCGCAGAACACCGGAAGCCAGCAGGTGAGCACGCGGTAGAGCAGCACCGATGGCACCGCGATCTCGGCGGGCAGGCCGAACGCGGCCAGACCACCGATCAGCGCCGCTTCGACCGCGCCGACACCGCCCGGCGTCGGCGCGGCGGCGGCGAGCGTGCCGCCGATCATGGTGACGATCGTGACGGTGATGAAGGTGGTGCCGCCGCCGAACGCCTGCACGCTGGCCCACAGCGCGCCCGCCATGCCGACGGTGAGCGCCGCGCATCCGCCGATGATCACCGCGGAGCGTCTGGGATCGCGGGCCAGCTCCGCGAGTTCACCGATGACCTCCTGCAACTGCGGCCGGACCGCGTTGTTCAGCCAGCGGCGCAGTTTCGGCACGAACATGAACGCGCCGACGATCCCGACCCCGACGCCGGCGAGCAGATACAGCACGGTGGCATCCGGGACGAAATGCGACAGATCCGCCGAGGTGCCCGCGAGGATGCTGAACGCGAGCAGCAGGCCGATATGCGTGATCACCTGCACCGCCTGTTGCAGCGCCACCGCGGCCGTCGCGCGCACCGTGCCGATCCCGGCCTTCTGCAGGAACCGCACGCTCAACGCGAGTCCGCCGACGCCCGCGGGCGTGGTGGTGGCCGCGAAGGTATTGGCGACCTGCATGACGAGCAGGTTGCGGATCTTCACCGCGCCGAACGCGCACGCCCACAGCGCCGCCGCCGCGCCGACGTAGGTCAGTGCGGAGACCAGCAGCCCGAGCAGCGCCCACCACCAGTTCGCCGTGCGCAGCTGGGTGAAGAAGGTCGGCACGGCGCTGATGAACGGGTAGGCGACATACACCAGCCCGATCAGCAGCACCAGCTGGATGATCTGGTTGCGGGAGAACCGGGTGATCTGCTCGGCTTCGATCCGGTCCTGACCGGTCTGTTTGCGCACCTCGTCGCGGGCATCGGACAGCGCGGTCTTCCACTCCGGAACCGCTTTGCGGATGCCGGTCGGTATGGCCGACTTGGTCAACCGGCTCGCCGCGGCGAGTACCCGCGCTTCGCCCATGGTTTCGATCGCCGCGCGCACGGCGGGCTCCTTGCCGAACGTCGCGGTGGTCGTGACCAGCAGCTGGGCGATGTCGGATTGCAGTTGCGCGTCCGACGCGCCGTACTCGGCGTTGCCGAAGCCGCCGAACAGCGTGACGCCGTCGGCGACGCGGATATCGATCGGCCGCAGGTCGCCGTGCGAGATCTGCTTGCGCTGCAAAGCGTCCAGCGCTTGCCACACCCCTGGCAGCACTTCGGCGGACTGTTCGGTGAGCGCCGTGCCGCAGGGTTGGGTGAGCGCGTACAGCATCCAGCCACGCGACAGCGCGGCGACCGCGACGGGGCTGGAACTGCCGAGCCCGAGGTCGGCGACGGCGATCGCCATGAGCGCGCGGTGCTCGACCGCACGGTGCATGGAACCGTGGATGGCCGCGGTCTCGCTGGAGCGGAAGGTCAGCCAGCGCCACACCTGGCGCAGCGCGCCGAAGCTGCGCTGGTTCTTGCCGAACATCTCGACGATCAGCTCGCGTTCCGGCCCTTCGATGGCGGCGGCGAGCACCAGCGGCCCGCGGCCCGCCGGATGCACGACGGTGAATCCGGTGACCGTGTGGCCGCGTTTGGCGAGCACCCGGACGGCCGCGTCCAGCGGCACCTCCAGCGCAGGCGTGCCGACCACGAGCACGATCACCGCGCCGACCAGCCAGCCCACCGCGAGCCCGAACATCGCCCGCGCGGGCACCACGGTGCTGACCACGAGGTGGATCGGCGCGAAGGCCAGCAGCAGGAACCACAACCAGCGTCGCGGCCGGGTGGGCAGCCACGGGCTGGCGACGGTGAGCATCGCGGCGATCATTGCGATCCAGCGCGGATCGTCGAGGAACTGGGACAGGAAGGTGTCCAACCGGTCCGGCACCTGGAGATGCCATTTGGGCGCGGAGAGGCCGGTGCCGGTGATGGACAACAGCAGTCCGGCCACGACGCCTGCCGCGGCGTAGCCGGCGAGCAGCTTCCACTGCCTGCCGATGATCAGTTCGATCAGGATCGCGAACGGCAGCGCGAGAATCGCCATGCCGTAGACCAGATACACCAGGTTGGACTGGTCCGGATTGAGGAAACCGACGATGTTGGAGACCGAGCGTTCCAGGGCCAGCCATTCCGGGCGGGTGATCAGCGAGGCCGCGATCACGACCGCCACCCACAGCGTGGCGAGGACCACCCGGACGATGTCGCTGGTACGCCGGATCAGCGGTTGTAGCAGGCTGCCCGTGACCGGGATCTCCCGCCCGTCCACTCGCATGCTGGTCCGCCTCTCCGGGTATTCAGGCCGTACTGGTTGGGTGGCGCTGGACCCGCCTCCGCGGCTCTCCGGGCCGTACCGGTCGAGAGCCGCGAGATCCGTGTTCAGGTCTGCGTCGGGCGCCACTCCCCTTCTGGGCGTCCCGATGAGTTGCCCAGGTGCGTACGAGATCAGTTGTTGCGTTCGCTGCACGATACCGGCCGGTGTACGCGCTGAGGCTCGCGGAACCGCCACCGTCTTCCGCTCGGCGACGCGGTGTGCCGCACGTCACTCACCGTCACTGTTGATCCTCACACCGGTGTCAAGTTTCAGCATGAGGGCATGGACAACGAACTCTTCGATTACAGCCCGATCGTCGATCGTCCGCCGCTGCGGTGGCCCGGTGACGCCAGGGTGGCGTTCTATGTCGGGCTCAATGTCGAGCACTATCAGGTGGATCGGCCGTCCACGAGCATCTTTCCCGGCACGTCGGGTCTCGCGCCGGATCCGTTGAACTACGGGTGGCGCGACTACGGGCCCCGGGTCGGCATCTGGCGGGTCATCGATGTGCTCGACCGGCACGGCATCCGGGCCAGCGCGTTGCTCAATGCGGATGTGGTCGAGCACAATCCGCAGATCGTCGCGGCGGGGGTGCGGCGGGACTGGGCGTGGGTCGCGCACGGGAAGAACAACTCGATCTTCCAGCCGGACGTTCCGGCGGACGAGGAGCGCGCCTACCTCGCCGACGTGGTCGCGACCATCGAACGCGCGACCGGACGCAGGCCACGCGGCTGGATGGGGCCCGCGCTCACCGAGTCCTTCCAGACCCCGTCGCTGCTCGCCGAACTCGGCCTCGGCTACGTCCTCGACTGGACCAACGACGACCAGCCCTATCCGCTGTCGGTGCCCGGCTTGCTCAGCGTCCCGTACTCGGTGGAACTCAACGACAACACGCTGTTCCTCGGCAAAGCGACCAGCGGGCCGGACTTCGTGCGGATCGTGCGCGATCAGCTCGACCAGCTCTACGCCGAGTCGGCAGGCAGCGGGCGGGTCATGGCGCTGGCCCTGCACCCCTTCGTGATCGGGCAAGCGTTCCGGATCAAGTACCTGGACGAGGCACTCGATTACGTGGCAAGCCATCCCGGAGTGTGGCTGACCACCAGTGACGAGATCGCCGAGCACTACTCCGGCGCGTCGGTGCTTGCCGAACCCGCGCGAGCCGAAGACGATCGGGTCACGTAAACCGATGTGCGAGAGGCAGCGATGGCAGCGCGGGAACAGACACAAAACCAGGACTTGACGGGAAAGACGGTGGTGGTGACCGGGGCGAGCTCGGGCATCGGCGCCGCGGCGGCGCAGCGGCTCGCGGCGCGCGGCGCCACCGTCGCCGTCGTCGGCCGATCACCGGAGCGGACCGCGGAGGTGGCCGCGAAGGCGGGCGCGCAGCCGTTCGTCGCCGACTTCGCCCGGCTCGACGACGTGCGCAAATTGGCCGAGCAACTGCTCGACCGGTACCCGAGGATCGACGTGCTGGCCAACAACGCGGGCGGTGCGTGGCCGAAGCGGACGGTCACCGACGACGGCAACGAACTCACCTTCCAGGTCAATCACCTGTCCCCGTTCCTGCTGACCAACCTGCTGCTGGAGCGCTTGATCCAGGCGCGGGCGCGGGTGGTGAACACCGCGAGCACCACCTACCGGATGGCGAAGCTGAACCTGGACACGGCCAACGCGCCGACCGGTTCGTTCAACCAGCTCGGCGCGTACGGCGCGTCCAAGCTGGCGAACATCCTGTTCACCAGGGAACTCGCCCGCCGCACCGAGGGCACCGGCCTCACCACCGCGGCTTTCCACCCCGGCGTGGTCGCCACCCGCGTCTACGACAACGCGCCGCTCGGCCTCGGCTGGTTCATCCGCTCGCCGCTGGCGCGTCCGTTCTTCATCCGGCCCGACAAGGGGGCCGAGCCGCTGGTGTACCTGGCCACTACCGCCGACGGCGCGGCGATCAACGGCCAGTACTTCCACCGGCTCGACTTGGAGCCGCCGAAGAACAAGCAGGCGCTCGACGCCGATCTCGCGCGACGGCTCTGGACGCTGTCCGAGCAGGCCACCGGGCTCGCACCGAGCGAGTAGTCCCGGTCACGGTTCGGCGAGCCGGAGCGAGGAGCCGTCCGCTCGCTCCGGCTCGACGCCGACCCCGTACACCCCACCGGACACCGCGCTCGCGTCCAGCTCGACGATCGCCCGCGCGACTCGCCCGGTGGGGACCACTACCGGGAACGTGGTGGGGGCGATGGCGTTCGCGCGCACCCCGAACTCGGCGAACTCGGCGGCGATATTGCGGGTCAGCTGGTTGAGCGCGGCCTTCGACGCGGAGTAGAGCGTCTGCCCGGGATA
The DNA here is from genome assembly GCF_001612785.1 of Nocardia beijingensis NBRC 16342. GTDB lineage: Bacteria > Actinomycetota > Actinomycetes > Mycobacteriales > Mycobacteriaceae > Nocardia > Nocardia beijingensis. The sequence continues at coordinate 43,091 of NZ_BDBC01000051.1, read as the reverse complement.
CACCTCCGAGCCGGAGATGCTCGAGACATTGACGATGTTGCGATTGCGCGCGCGATTCTCCGGGCCCGCGTGCAACCAGCATCGTTGCGCGAGTCGCGTCGCGAAACGCAGTGGCACGGCGACGTTCAGCGCGAAATGCGGATCGAAGTCTTCCAGTGCGGCGTCGCCGTCCACGATGCCGCCCGGGTGCAGCCGGACGTGCGCCGCGTTGTTCACCAGCAGGTCGACTCGGCCGAACCGGGCCAGCGCCAGGTCCACCACCCGTTCCACTTCGCCCGGCTGGGTCAGATCGGATCGCACCACGAACACGCGGGAATCGTTCTCCGGCACCGCCGCGGCCGGCGCCAGCGGATCGACGTACCACTCCAGCTGCGACGGCACCGCGGGTGTGCGGGTGCGGCACACGGCGACGATGTCGTAGTCGCGGTAGTAGGCCTGGCAGAAGGCGTCGCCCAGCGTGCCGCTCGCGCCGGTGAGCAGGCAGACGCGGCGTTCACCAATGGACAATCCGGTCTCCTCCCCAGCGCCGTTCGGCGTCCGCCTTGGTGCGATGCACCCACATCACCACGCTGTTGCGGTCTTCGACGTTGTTGCCCGCGAACGTGTGCCAGGTGCGCGGGGTGACCTCGAACAGCAGCAGCGAGTTGTCCAGCGGCGGGACCAGGGTCACCGACGGCAGCGCCGCCCCCTCGGCGACGTGGTCGTACAGCGCGGTCTCGCCACCGGCGCCCGGTTCCCACCCCGGATTGCCCAGATAGAACAGCACCGCGACGGCGCGCACGATCTCGCGCGCGACGACGCCCGGCGCGCGTGCGCCGGTCTTGGTATGCACGGTGTCGTCGGGCAGGCGCACTTCGCCGGGCCCGGGCGGCGGGCCGGGGAACCAGGCCGGATTGAAGTCGTTGTGCGGCCAGCCGAACGGGCTGCCCGGCCCGTGGTGGTGCAACGACCCCTCGACGTCACCGGTCGCCTCGACGCCGCCGAGCCGGGCGACCAGGTCGTGCCACTCGCGCGAGGAGAACACCGCGAGCGGGCCGTCGCGCAGGTCGGCCAGCCGGACGCCGTCGGCGCTGTAGCCTGCGGCGATCGGCGCGAACAACTCGGGACGCCGCACGCGAACCCGATCCACTTCCTCGGCCAGCCGTCGATAGAACTCGGGAACGAAGACATCGCGGGCGTACACGTGCGGAAAGGGCATGCTGCGCCGGATCCAGCGTCGATGGGCGAACAACTCCGCGAACCACTGCGGAACCGGCGGTGTCGCGAGTTCCGGCTCGGTTGTCACCATTACTCCCTCCCGGTCGAACCTCCGTGATCATATTGCCCGTACCTGGAACTCGCGGGCCGGTCCCGGCCTGTCAGGATCACGTGGGTGAGCCGTGATCTACGTGTGTGTTTCGTCGGGGATTCGTTCGTCGCCGGTGTCGGCGACCCGGGTTTTCTCGGGTGGGCGGGCAGGCTCGTGTCCACTGCGCACGCGGAAGGGTTTCCGCTGACGGCCTACAACCTCGGGGTGCGCAGACAGACGTCTGCCGAGATCGTGCGGCGCTTCCACGCCGAATGCGCGCCCCGCCTGCCGGAGGGCGTCGACGCGCGGGTCGTGCTGTCGTTCGGCGTGAACGACACCATGCACGAGAACGGTGGTCCGCGGGTGGCGCCCGAGGAGTCGGTCGCCAATCTGGGCGAGCTGCTCGCGCAGGCGGCCGAGCGGGGGTGGCCGGTGCTGATGGTCGCTCCGCCGCCGATCGCCGACGACGAGCACAACGCCCGCACCGCCGCGCTCGACGAACGGTTCGCCCAGGTCTGCGCCGCGTCTAGAGTGCCGTACGTGCGGGTGCACCAGCCACTGCGGGACAACCCGGTGTGGTCGGCCGACGTGCGCGCGGGTGACGGGGCACATCCGGCGGCCGCGGGTTACGCGGAGTTGGCCGCGCTCGTCGCTCCGCAGTGGCGCGCGTGGCTGCGGCGGTGATTCGTTGAAATTTCGACCACCGGCGGGTCGGTCTCGCATCTGTCCCAGACAATGAAGACGAAAATGCCCGATTCGGCACTTCCAAGCGGGGTCATGCCGAATTCGCCTGTTTTACACTGTGTTCGACATTACCCCGTCGGCACGTCCCGTTTGCCCGCCTCGGCGCGTCTCCTTCGCGCGGCCGCCAGATCCACTGTCGGCGAAGCCGTCCGCGCCGCCTCGTCCGAGACGAACGCCTCGCTCAATTCCGGTACCCAGCGCACGATTTCGTCGCGGTAAGGGCCTTCGGTCTCCAATTGACCGAGCACGCCGACCAGTGTCAGGAACGAGCGGGCGAACGGCGTGAAGTAGGCGGGCATGGTCATCTGCCGCACCACGTTGGTCAGTCGAGGGTTGGTGGTGCGCAGCACTTGTCGGCGCAACCAGCGGGTGGTCACGCGGTAGGTCTCGTGCCGGAAGGGCTCACCGCACGGAGTGATCGCGGCGTAGAGCGCATCGCTGTCGAGGGCGCGTCCGTTCTCCACGAAACCGTGTCTGCGCGTGGCGTCCGCCAGATCGCCTGGGCCGCCGCGAAATATCGCTTTGCAGCAGTCGAGCGTCAATTCGCCGAAACCCTCCGGCGGCCAGGCGCAGCACGCGCCGAAATCCATCACGCCGAGCCTGCCGTCCGGCAGCACGCGGAAGTTGCCCGGATGCGGATCGGCGTACAGCAGGCCGTGCCTGGCCCAGCCCGAGGTCACGAAGCGGACCATGAGCATGCCGACCCGGTCGCGCTCGGCCTGCGTGCCGGAGGCGACGACGCGCGGTACGGGGGTGCCATCGATCCACTCGCTGATCAGCACATCGCCCTGTTGCGCAACGACATTAGGCACGTGGAAGTCCGGATCGCCTGCGTAGGCCGCCGCGAAGGCCCGTTGATGATCGGCCTCCGCCGCGTAGTCGAGTTCCCCGGCGACGGACGCGCAGATCGCTTCGGTCACCGCCGCCACGTCCGCGCCGGGCAGGAAAACCGCGGCGAGATAGGAGATGCGGCGCAGGTGGTCCAGATCGCGCGCTACGGCCTGCCTGCCGCCGGGATACATCACCTTGACCGCGACCGGTCGGCCGTCGTGCCAGATCGCGCGGTGTACTTGGCCGAGCGAGGCCGCTGCGGCGCGTCGATCGTCGAAATCGCGAAAATACGAACGCCATTGCGCTCCAAGGCTGTCGGCCATGGAGGCGTGGACGGTGTGCGGCAGCATCGCGGGCGCCGCGTCCTGCAGCCTGCTGAGCGCGATCCGATACGGCTCGGCCAGCTCTCGGGGCAGCGCCAGTTCGTAGATGGCCAGCAGCTGCCCCAGCTTCGCGGCGCAGCCCTTCAGCTCGCCGAGCACCTCGAAGATGTGCTGCGCGGTGCGGAGCTGGATGTCGCGATTGACTTCTTCGGCCGATCTGCCGAGCGCCCGCTTGCCAAGGCCCGCCGCCTGCCGTCCGGCGAACGCCATCGGGAGCGCGGCGAGCTTGGCGCCGCGAACAGCGCCGTGAACAGGCGGTTTACCGTGGGAACGCGACGCGAAAAGCCGGGATCGCTTGCCCGTCGCCCCCTCCTCGGGGCGCTCTCCGATGGGCCGGATGGTCATGACTCACCTCACAGTCGCGGGCACAAGTGTGACACAGGTGCAGTACCGGACAGTAGGGCTTAGACTGTCTGGGACGTATTCGAAAGTAGTCGAAAGGTGACTTCGATGGGATCCCAGACGGTGGTCGCCGACGTTGCCGACGAGCTGGCGCGCCGGGTTGCCGCAGGGGAATATCAGCCGGGGGATCTCATGCCGTCGGTGCGTCAGGTCGCCGAGGAGTTCGACATGAACCGCGCGACCGCGCAGCTGACCCTGGGCAGGCTGGAGTCGTACGGTTTCGTCGAAGCCCGGCGCGGCAAAGGATTCACGATCCGTGACGTCCGGGAGGCGGGCGGGGTGGACGTGTACCGCCAGCTGTTCCGATTCTCGATTCCCATGCCGGACATCGCGATGGAGATGTTCCGCGACATCGTGGATGTCGAGCGCAATCTCGTGCTGGAGGCGCTGCTCTCCTACACCGGTGGGGAGCAGCGGATCGATTCGGCCGAAACCAAATCCACCATCGATGAACTCGAATCTTTGGCGCGCCAGCAGGATCCGGACTTGCGGCAGATGCTCGCGCTCGAGGTCGCGCTGGTGCGCAGACTGCTGACCGCGCTCGGACTCCCGATGCACCGCGCGATCTTGAACTCGATCGGCGAGACGGTGCTCGAGGTGCCGGAGGCGGTCGAGGCGTACTTCGCCGGCGCGCCGGATCTGCATGTCTTGGTCTGGCGGGCGCTGGCCGCGGTGTGGGACTCCGGATCGGGGCCGAGCGAGGCTCAGCTGGCGCTGTTCGAGGATCTGTTCGGCATGTACCACGAGAAGGTCGTCGCGCGCTTCGAGGAGTTGGTGGTCGGCGTCGAGGCAAGCGCCGACGAGCACCGGGCCGCGACGGCGTAGCCGTTTCGTACGCCGCACAATCTGTCTGAGACGTTCTTCGGCGGCCCTCTTGTCCGAGTCCGCTCAGCGCCTCGAAAACGGCCCTGCCGCCGGATTCTGCGACAGGATCCGACTCAGACACCGCATGGTGCGAATGGGATGAATCGGTCCCGCATCGACAAAGGTGCTCGGCCTGCGGCGGAAGGGCCGACCGTGCCGAAAACGTCTGAGCGACAGCACGAGCGGCGAGTCCTGCTATGCCGTGCGATCGACCCGAAGCCGTGCACCGGCGATCGCACCGGCGCGAGGGTGGCCGCCTCGACGCCGGTGCGATCATCCCGGACTCCACCGGCTGGACGCCGCGCGGCCGCACCGCGCGGCGTCGCCGCCTCGGAACCGATGCCGGGACTCAGGCTCCGCCGTTGAGCTTGTTGAGGCGCTCGCACGCCTCGACGTACTCCTGGATCAGGCGGTTGACCACGTCCGCGGAACGCTCCACCCGGTTCATCATGCCGACGATCTGGCCGACCGGATTGAAGTTGACGTCCTTGGCGGCCTCCGGATAGCGGTGCCCGCGCTTCACGCCGTCCAGCGCGACCATCATCTGCAGCGGCATCGGCAGCGGGTCCGGCGTATCGGCCTGCTCCCACGCCTCGGTCCAGTCGTTGCGCAGCATGCGGGCGGGCTTGCCGGTCCATGCGCGCGAACGCACGGTGTCGTGGCTGGTGGCGTCGATGTAGGTCTGCATCTGGGCGGGCGGAACGTTGGCTTCCTCGACGGTCAGCCACACCGAGCCGGTCCACGCGCCCGCGGCGCCCATCGCCATCGCGGCGGCCACCTGGCGGCCGTTGCCGATGCCGCCTGCGGCCAGCACCGGCAGGTCACCGACGGCGTCGATGACCTGCGGCCACAGCACCATCGACGACACCTCGCCGCAATGGCCGCCGCCCTCGGTCCCTTGGCACACCACGAAGTCGAGACCCGCGCGCTTGTGGTTGAGCGCGTGCTTGACCGAACCGCACAGCGCGCCGATCAACCGGCCGGAATCCTGCACCTGCTTGATCACGTCCTCCGGCGGGGTGCCGAGGGCGTTGGCGACCAGCTTCGCCTTCGGATGCCGCAGGATCACCTCGACCTGCGGTCCCGCGGTGGTCGCGGTCCAGCCGAGCAGTTGGTTGTGGTGCTCGTCCTCGGGCAGCTTGGGCACACCGTGGTCGGCGAGGATCTTCTCCGCGAAGTCGCGGTGCCCCTGGGGGACCAACTCGGCCAGTTTGGCCTCGAGTTCCTCCGGGCTCAGTCCATCGATGCCCTTGCCCTCGTACTTCGAAGGAATCACCAGGTCGACGCCGTAGACACCCTGCACGTGCTCGTCCAGCCAGGCCAGCTCGACCTCGAGCTGCTCAGCGGTGAAGCCGACGGCGCCGAGCACGCCGAGTCCGCCCGCGTTGCTGACCGCGGCCGCCACGTCGCGGCAGTGGGTGAAGGCGAAGATGGGGAATTCGATCCCGAGCCGTTCGCAGATTTCGGTACGCATGGCGTGCTGGTCTCCCTAACTGCTCCGCCGCGAACGGCGCGGCGCAGATGTACTAGAACGAGTTGCATAAGTGGCGCTCGGCTCGGCCCGGTCGCCGCACGTCGAGTCCACCGCGAGCCGCTGATATCGCCATGAAGCGGCCGCGGCTTCGTCGACTGGCCGTTGCACCATGCATCGACAGTAACACGTTCTAGTTTTCTGCGGAATGCGCCGCCGGGTCAGGCGATGTCACGCTCCAGTTCGGCGAGCGAGGCCTCCAAGTGATCGAGCAGACGGGGCAGTTGCGGCACACTGCGGCGGCAGCCGACCAGGCCGAAGTCGAGATTGCCCGCGTTGGAGGTGAGCGTGATGTTCACCGCCTGGCCGTCGAACGGGATCGACAGTGGGTAGCTCGCGTCCAGCCGCGCACCGTTCCAATACATCGGCTCGCGCGGCCCCGGCACGTTGGAGATCACGATGTTGAAGGCCGGTTTGGTCCACGGAATCAGCGCGGGCACGAGATTGAGGGCCAGCGGGCTGAGCATCAACGCCGACAACGCCATCGTCTGGTTGCACGACAGCGTGCGGTACACGTCCTTGCCGTCGCGCATCGACGCCGCGATCACCTGGAGACGGCCAAGCGGATCGGCGATGTCGGTGCCGAGGTTGCACAGCACCGCGCCGACCTTCACCCCGTCGGTCTCCTCGTCGTCCTCGGCCCGCAGCGACATCGGCACCATCGCGACCAGCGGCTTGTCCGGCAGCTCGTTCCGTTCCAGCAGGTACCTTCGCAGCGCGCCCGCCGACATGGTGAGCACCACGTCGTTGAGCGTCGCGCCGGTCGCCTTCTTCACCTGCTGCAACCGCTCCAACGGCCAGGACCGCACCACCGCGCGCCGCGCGCCGCCGATCGGCACGTTGAACATGGTGCGCGGCGCCGCGAACGGCAGGGTCAGCTGCTGTCGCGCCAGCGCGGTGCGCGCGGCACGCAGCACCGACGCGCCGGACGTGGCGGCGGAGACCAGAGTGCGCGCCGTGCTTCCCGCACCGGACCGCGTGCCGCGCCTGCTCCGAGGCAGGTGCCACGGCACGCGCGTGGCACTCGCGGCCGGATCGCTGGCCAGCGTGCGGCGCAGGAGACGCTGTGCGGAAACGCCGTCGATCAACGCGTGATGCATCTTGGAATACAGCGCGAACCTGCCGTCGGCAAGGCCCTCGATCAGATGGAACTCCCACAGCGGGCGGTGCCGGTCGAGCAGACCGCTGTGCAGCCCGGCGGCCAGCTCGACGAGCTGGTCCATGTGCCCCGGCCCGGGGACGGCCAGCCGCCGCACGTGATAGTCGAGTTCCACGTCGTCGGCGTACGTCCATGCCATCTGCGGGGAGCCGAAGATCGTGGCGGGATGCTTGCGGAATGCCGGATCGACGTCGGTATTGCCCAATAGCCTGTCGTGCACCTGTGCGGCGAAGTCCGGCCCGGCGTCCTCCGGCGGCTCGAACAGCTGCAGCGCTCCCACGTGCATCGGCTGTTCCCGGGATTCGGCGAGCAAGAAGACGGCATCGACCGGCGCGATGAATTCCATGATGAGTCGCCCCCTGACGACATGGTGAAGATGTTCGGAGTTCGAATCGACCACGTTGTCGGCGGGCCCGCGCAGCCGTGAAGCCACCGCGACACGACAAACCTACCCGCCGACGGACGCGCCCGGACCGGATCGAACGTGTTCGGTGCGTCACCGAACCTTCGAGGCCAGCAGGTAGGCCTGCCCGAACCGCTCCTCGGGATCCGGCTCGCGCACCATCCGAGCGACCATGGTGAACCCGGCGTCACCGAGCAGGCGCGCGAGACGCTTCGGCGCCCACCGGTAAGCACGAGTCACCTTGTGGTCGAAGGCTTCCACCGCATCCGGGTGGTCCGCCGTCTGGAAGGCCAGCAACACGTGCCCTTTGTTCGCGAGTACCCGATGAAACTCACTCAACACGTGGGGGATGCGATCCGGCGGGAGGTGGATCAACGAATACCACGCCACCACGCCGCCGAGCGCCTCGTCGCCTATCGGTAGTCGCTCCACCGACCCTTGCGCGAAAAGCAGCTGTGGATGTTCCGCGCGGGCCAGCTCCACCATGCGCGGCGAGAGATCGATACCGAACACCCTTGCCCCCGACGACGCGAGATGGCCGGTGAGCCGTCCGGGTCCGCAGCCGAGATCGGCGATCGGCCCGGAACCGTTGCGCGCCACCGATTCCACGAACGCGCCGAGCATCGCGCGGTCGAGCACCGCGCCGGCGAGGTGATCCCGGAAAAGCTCGGTATAGAGATCGGCGACGTCGTCGTAGGCGGCGCGGGTGACGGCCACGTCGGGATGTTCGTCTGCGAAGTCTTCGGTCGGATGCAACACCCCGAGCAGCGTATTACCTACTCCCCGGATCGAATGCCCGGGCGACGGTGCGACTGCCATGTCCGCGCGCCGTGGCGATCACCTCTCGGGTACTTGGGCGGCGGCCTCCGGCGCGGCCGGCGCGTCCGCACGGACCACTTCGCCGCGCCCACGCGCGGTTCCGAGGACCGAACCGAGGATGACCAGCGGGAAGCCGATCGCCATGCCCGCGGTCAGCGGCTCGTCGAGCGCCGTGACGCCGAGCAGGATCGCCACCGCGGGATTGATGTAGGTGATCACCGTGGCACGGGCCGGGCCCACCTCGGCGATCAGCGCGAAGAAGAACAGGAACGCCACGGCCGTGCAGACCACCGCGAGCCCGAGCACCGACCACGCCGCGTCGGCGGTGAGGCGCGACGGGCGCAGCCATCCCGCGAACGGCGCGTAGATCACCGCCGCGAGCAGCAGCGACGCGGTCACCACACCGAGCGGGGGCAGATCGGCCAACGCGCGATTGATGACGATCGGCCCGACCGCGTAGCCGACCGTGGTCAGCCCGATCGCGGCAATGGCCGCCGGGTTCCCCAGGTCGACGTCCAAACCGACGAGCGCGGCGACGCCGGCGAACCCCACGAGCAGACCGGCCACCCGGCGCGCGTCGAACCGGTCGTGGCCGAGCACGGTCACGATCACCACGGCGATCAGCGGCACCGCCGCGATCAGCAGGCCGACCGTCGAGCTGTGCAGCGTGGTCTCGGCGTACCCGATCAGGAACCACGGCCCGGTGATCTCCATCAGGGTGTAGAGCAGCAGCGGTCGCCACCGCCGCAGCACCGGCGCCAGCGCGTCGGCGTACAGCGCGACCGGCAGGAGCAGCAAGCCGCCGATCAGCGTGCGGCCGAACGCGACCACGATCGGGTCGAGGTCAACCACCGCGACGCGGATCATCGCGTACGGCACGCCCCAGATCACGCCCATCGCCAGGAACAGCGCCCACCCGCGGCGGGTCATCGCGCGACCGCTCCGCGGTGCGGACGGACGGTGACCGACTCGGCGCCGGAGGTTGGGAACATGCTCCCCTCGCTTTCGACCACTGGGAGCTTAGCCAGGTGATCCGATCATCCGACACGTCCAGCTTCCCGGCTCCGGTAAGGCGCCAGGGCACGCCCGTTGCTGTCCTGTTCGTCCCATTTGAGCGAATGATGCGCGCAGACAACGGTCTTCGGGCTAGTCTTCGCCGGAAGCGAAGGGAAGGCATCATCGTGGTCGACGTGATCCGCCGACTTGCCCCGAGCGAGGAGATGTTCGCCGCGGGCGAGGTCTTCATCGGTTATGCGGCACGGGTATCCGGCCGGTTGGACCTGTCCGCGTTGACGGCCGCCTTGGAGTCCGTCGCCAGGACGCACCCGGTGCTGCGCGCCCGCATCGAGTCCGCCGCGGATGGTGGTCGGGTCTTCGTCGCGTCGGATGCCCCGCCGCAGATGTTCGTCGCCGACGGCGACCCCGAATCGCCCCTCAGCGGAGCGAAATTCGACCAGCGCACGGGCGTCTGCGGACTGTGCGTGGTACGCGACGGCGATACCGCCTGCGTCACCCTCGTGCTCCATCACAGCGTCGCGGACGCGTTCCACGCGTTCGTCATCGTCACCGCATTCTGGGCCGGGTACCGGGACGCGCTCGGCGGCGCCACTCTCGACGCGCCGGTACACACGTTCCCAGAACCGGTGGAGCACCTGCTCGCGGCGCGAGGCATCGAGAAGATGGCACTGCCCGGCGCCGCGAACGCCGCCGCCGCGCCGCAGGTCCCGCCGCCGCGCGAGGACGACTATCCGACGCTGCGCACCACCCGATGCCTGCTCACCCGGGAGGAGACCGCCGCGCTGGTCGCCGTCGGGCACCGCGAGAACGTCACGGTGCACGGTCTGGTGTCGGCCGCGCTGTTGCGGACCGAAGCCGAGATCCGCGAACTCCCGCTCACCGGACTGCTCTACCTGTACTCCGTCGACCTGCGGACCAGGGTCAGCCCGTCGATCGGCGCCACCGAAGGGACCAATGTCCTCGGTTTCGCCAATTACCTGTCCCCCGCATCCGACGTGACGCTGGTGGAATCAGCCCGCGGCATCGGCGCGGCGCTGCACGCGGGCCTGTCCGCGGGCATCGTGCAGCGCACACCGTTGAGCATCCCCGACATGGCGGCGGCGCCGCGACCGGCCCTGCCCGGCGTGGTCATCGCGACCAACTGGGGCACCATCCCGCCGCTCCCCGCGCAGGACGAGCTGCGCGTCGACGACTTCCACTCCACCATGCTCGCGAAGCCGGACCTGACCGGACGCCGCCCGCAGCAACCCGGCGGCGGTACCTGCGTCATCAGCACGTTCGATGGGCGGCTGAGCGTCGAGATCCATCATCCCCAGGAATTCGCGCAGCTCCAACGCCATCGCATCGAAGTGCTCGGCCGAAACCTCCGGGCCGTGCACGACTGACGTGGCCGTCGGGCGGTCTGCCGATTACGCCGCACTCTTCGCGCGTCGGCAGGCGAATCCGAGTGGCCTTCTGAGCGAAGACGCCGAGGGCCGCGATCACGCCCGGAGGCTGATCGCGGCCCGTGGGTCGATCAGTTCGACGGTTTCGCGGTCGTGGTCGGCGCCGCTTGCGTAGTCGTCGTGGTCGATTCCGTAGTGGTGGGCTTGGTCGTCTCGACCGGAGCCGCGACCGGAGCCGGAGCGGGCGGCGTGGTGACCGCCGGCGCCGAGGTGGTGCTCGAGCTCGGCGCCGTCGTCGTCGGCTGCTGCGTGGTTCCGGTCGTCGTCGGCGCGGCGCTGGTCGTCGTGGGTGCGGCGCTGGTCGGTGCCTGCGACGTGGTCGACGTCTTGGCGGGCTCGGTCGTCGGAGTCGCCGAGGTGGTCTCCACCGCCTTGTACACGGCGGCCAGATCCGCCGCCTGCGGCTTGGACGTCGGGTCGACCTGCTTACCGGCCTGCGCCTGCTTCGCCAGATGGGTGAGCCAGGCGGCGGCGTACTCCGCCGAGGTCAGCGGCTTGCCCGCGGCGGGGTCGGCGTCGTCCCAGTAGTCGAAGTGGTGACCGGTGTGGTTCGGCCCGAGCGTGAGGTTGTACGGGTCGCTCAGAATGACCGGGATCGTGTTCTGGTTCGTCACGATCAGTCCGACGATCTCGTTGAGCACCTTCTGCGGCAGGTAGGCCAGCGGCGACATCTCGTTCGTGGAAATCGCCTCCGCCTGAGCCGGTGCCTTCTTCTCCCCCGGCTTGTACGCCGGGTCCGACACCCGCAACAGCACCTGCAAGAAGGTCTCGTCGCTCTGCATCCAGTTCGGCTGCGACTGGATGTCCGCGAACGCCGCCATCGCGATCCGCCCGAGGACCACGGCGACGTCCTGACCGGTCGCGGGCGTGAGCCCGTCGCGCTCGAGCGCGTCGACGTTCAACTGCCTGCCGACATTGACCACCAATTGCAGCAGGGAGATGTTCTGCGGCGCCGAGCAGGTGAGATCGCCGTCGGAGCAGAACGACGCGATCTTGCCGTTCAGCGCGCCGAAGTCACCGCTGGTGCCCTGCACCGCGCCCCGCCCGGGAACCGGGTTGGCGCCGTTCTGATACTTCTGGTCGAAGCCGTCCGGGTTGCCGAACGGGTCCTTCGATCCGGGGAACGGCCCGTCGCCCGCCGAGCGACCCGAATCGGCGAGGATGACGACGCCGACGACGTCGTCCGGGTCCACGATCCCGTAGGCGCCGTCCTGGCCGGGTTCCTGATGGCCGATCTTCATCGCGACGCGGCGGACGACGTCGGCGCCCTCGCTGTAGCCGACGATCGAGAACTTGGTGTCGGGGCACGCCTGGGCGATCTCCCGCATCACCCGTTCGGTGTTCGCGACACCAGCGTTCACGGCGTCCTCGTAGGTGGACATATTCGCCGGATAGGCGATGTAGACCGCGGCGTACGCGTCCGGATCGACGTCGTCGGCAGGTGCGTTGACGACCGGATCGACCCACTCGCTGCTGTGATCGCCCGACAGCGCTGCGGGCAAGGGGTTGCCGTTGGCGTCCACCAGCATCTTGGTGGTCCCCTCCACCGGAGTGTCGTTGCGGCCGGCCACCGAGATGGTGACCATGTCGCGGCACTCCGTGACGGATGTCGTGAGCTGCGTTTCCCTGGTTTCCGGCGTCGAGGTCAGCGCCAACGAGGCGGCGACGACCGCCGCCACTCCCAACGCCGCCGGTGCGGCGACCGCCGAAGCGATACGATGCCGCGCGAAGAACTCGCGAAGAGCCATGTCCTGATTCCCATTCCATACACCGACAAAGTGGACGGACAAGCCCCCCGACGGGCCATACGTCACCGAGGACGTCGTGGTCGGGGCCCCGAGCGTTACTCGGTTCCGGATGGAAGGGTTCGAGCGGCCGAGTGCCTCCTCGCCTGAAGTGAGCCAGAGCACAGCGACGACGCCGCGGCGCGATGGCATACGGACACACGCGGCGCCCCGATGCTCATCGCCAGCAGAACTCAGCCGCGCGCCATGTCCACGAACCGCGAAAGATGCAATTGGTGGGCGACGGTAATTGTGGCGGTGGGACCGTTACGGTGTTTGCCGAGAATCAGGTCCGCCTCGCCGCCGCGCGGGTCGTCGCGCTCGAAAGCGTCGGGACGATGCAGCAGGATGACCATATCCGCATCTTGTTCCAAGGAGTTGTGCGCCGAGATTCCCTGCGCGACGAAATTGTGTGTCCCGGGCACGGTGCCGTCGTAGACGTCCTGCTCACCGAGGCTGGTGATGTCGACGATCTTGTCCCAGAAGACATCATTCGTGGCGAACATTTCGATTTCCGCGTCTTCCAGCACTGCTGCCACCCGAGCGAGCCGGGATCGACTGGGCGAGTGCCTCCACATGGTCGATCCGCAGAAACGTGAACCCATCGCCGCCGAGAATTCGCGGTGCGTCATGCCTTTGGCGCTCAGCAGCGTACGAACCTTCGACCAAACCTCGCGAGGAACCGTGTCGACGTTGGTATTGCGTGTCATCGGCTCCAATTGGGCAAGGGCTGCTCGGGCGGACTGCCCCCGTGCACCGTGCACCCCGATGTCACGCAGGAAGATCGTCTGATTCTCCGCGCCGTCGATAGTGAGATGCCAACAATCCCGGTAACCGGTCTTGGCGACCTTTTTGATGCGGCCGTGCACGCCCAAGCGCAGCAGCAATTGGACTACATCATCGATCAGGCGGCGGCTGGTGGACGCGTAGTAGATCCTCGCCTGACGTCCCTTCGCATCCCAGCGCACGGAACCGTCCGTTGCCCAGAGATGATGCAGGAACAATGCGATCTGATCATTGGGAAGCGCGAAGACACGCTTGGGTACGAACTTTTCATAGCTGCGCAGACCGAACAGGCCGAGTTCATCCAGCCACGCGGCAATCGGATTGCGTTTGCCGCGGGCGAGTCGGTTCGGAGCGCGCAGCCGAAGTGTCGTGACCCTCGCTGCCGCGTAGTCGTCACGAGCGACGGTGACGCCGAAATGTGTCGCTGCTTCGGTGACCACCGCCAGGTTTTCCTCATCGATGCTGGCATAGCGCAGCGGCTGCCGCTTCACGCAGGAGCCGTCACCGATCATGTGGGCGAGCAGGATGACCTCGGCATCGGGCATCCGCGACGTGTGCACCGGTTCCGGTACCCGGCGAGGAGTGGCGAGTCGGTCGCCGACCGACAGCTTGTCGAGCGGAATCCAGCCATCCAGGGTCAAGAACGGATGGTTCCCCGTCGCTTCCACTTCGCGGCCGGATGCCAGGCGCAGCCGGAACACTTCTTTGCGCCCGCTGGAGAACACCTTCACCATCGGCCGCGCGACCATCCGCATCCGTTCATCGAGCGACCACACCAACGGCTGTTCCCCACTCGACAGCAGGTCGCCGAGCGTGGTTTCGTCGCCCGTGTCGGCGCGGAGGATGCGGGTGCTGGCGGGCATGCAGCCCGATTCGCGGAGATCGGACACCATGGGGCGCTTGTCGGTTCGCTGTTCGGGACCGCGGTTGAGCTGGCTGATGGCGACTACCGGCACTTCGAGTTCCTTGGCCAGCAGTTTCAAATTGCGGGAGAAGTCGGAGACTTCCTGCTGACGGGATTCGACCTTTTTTCCGGACGTCATCAGCTGGAGGTAATCCACCACCACGAGTTTCAAATCGTGGCGCTGTTTGAGACGCCGCGCTTTGGCGCGAATCTCCATCATCGTCAGGTTCGGCGAATCGTCCACGAACAGCGGTGCTTCGCTGATCTCACTCATCCGCCGCGCCAGCTTCGTCCAGTCGTCGTCGCTCATCCGCCCGGACCGCATATCCCCGAGCTTGATCTTCGCCTCCGCCGACAACAAGCGCATGACGATCTCGGTGCGACTCATCTCCAACGAGAAGATGACGCTCGCCAAGCCGTGCTTGATCGAGCAGCTGCGCATGAAATCCATTCCCAGGGTCGAGTTGTGGGTGGGAATCATCGAGCGTCCCGCCAGATACAGGTGAGCGGCGTTGTCCACTTCGACGCAGCGCACCGGCACGCTCTCGATCCGGCGCACGTCGACGATGAAACGCGAGTTCGAACGCGCTGTGCTGTGGCTCGCGCGCCGCTCCTTCTGAAGTACGGCCTTCCGGTACAGGCCGAACACCTCGTCGTCGGTTGAGAAGGTGATGGTGTACGCGGTGGACGATTCCTCCGAACGCCCTGGGACTCGTTTCGTGGACACATGGCAGCGGTAACCCAGGCTGACAATCAGTTCGTACACATCGCTGATCAGCCGGGCGTTCGTGACGCAGAACTGCACGGCACCGCCGTGTGTCACCGTGCCATCGGTGTCGAGCAGGCCGGCCAGAAGGGAACGGCGCTGCTGTTCGGATGCGCGAAGGTACTCGATGGGAATGTGCTTGTCACCGAGAACGCCAAGGGACCGAAGACGCGCCTGCAGGCTGCCGACGGTGTTCCGGCATCTCTGGCACAGGCGCAGACCGATCGAACGCTCGCCACAATTCGGGCAACGAGGCGCAGGTACCGGAGCCGAATGGAACCGTGCCTTTCCGCCGCAAGACCGCCCGCAGGTGCGAACCTCGCTGGTGAAGGGAATGAATTCCTTTCCACAAATCACGCACTCGCGTGCGGCGATCGGCTCGTCGGCAGGCAACCTCAGCTGATAGCGCAGCCGAGCCGACCGTGACGGCACGGCGACGATTCCCTCGGCTTCGATGCGCGCGATGATCTCAGGGTCGGCGCAGGTGAGCTGTGCGGCGGCGGACGTTCCGTCCCCGAGCCAGGCACCCAGTGTGTAAGGCGGCACCGGCAATGCGCGCGCAGGCAACTGCAGCGGCGCGGCGTTGGTGATCGAGTGGTTGAGCCTGCGATCAGCGGTGTCGCACCGCACCGTCTTCGCGATTTCCCCGGTGGTGCGGACTTCGGCGTGAGCCCGCTTCGACCGCCGGGATGCCCTCGTATCGGTGAGCCATTGATGTTGTTCGTCGGCGACGAGAACGCTGCCGTCGGAGAATTCGACTTCGTAGCACGGGCGTCCGGTCAGGATTTCGGTGGCCGCGACGACACGGGTGGGCAAGCCGTCGGCATTCAGCAATTCTTCGCCGACCTGCACCTGACCCATGGTGGTCCATCCAGTCGGCGTGGGCAGTGGAGTGTCCAATGCCAGCGCCTTACCCACGCCGGGCCGCGCCGCGACGATGATCATCTGGCCCGGGTGCAGACCGTTGGTGATTTCGTCCAGTTCGGTGAAACCGGTGGGGACGCCGAGGGATATGCCGCCGCGGCTGGCGATGGAGTCGATCTCGTCCATCGTCGGCTGGAGCAATTCCTCGAGGGGGAGGAAGTCTTCGCTGGTGCGACGTTCGGTGACCTCGTAGACCTCGGCTTGGGCGCGGTCGACGACCTCGGCGACGTCCTGGCCGTCGGCGCCCGCGTAGCCGTACTGGACGATGCGGGTGCCCGCCTCGACCAGGCGGCGCAGAATGGCCTTCTCGGCGACGATTTCGGCGTAGTAGCCCGCGTTGGCCGCGGTGGGCACGGTCTGGGTGAGCGTGACCAGATAGGGGGCGCCGCCGATGCGCTTGAGTTCGCCACGGCGGTCGAGGCCCGCGGCGACGGTCACCGGGTCGGCGGGTTCGCCGCGCCCGTAGAGATCCAGGATCGTGTCGTAGATGGCCTGGTGGGCAGGACGGTAGAAATCGCCGGGACGAAGGGCCTCGACGACGTCGGCGATGGCGTCCTTGCTCAACAGCATGCCGCCGAGCACCGACTGCTCGGCCGCCATGTCGTGCGGAGGCTGGCGGCCGAAGTCTTCGCCGGGAGGTTCGGGCGGGAAATCCGTGTGCCCGCGGTCATCGGTGGTTGTCACCAGACTCGACCGTCCTCTCTACCCCACGACCGGGATGCACCCTGTCGACTCGTTTTACTCCCGGGCACCGACACGTTCGGATAAGCCGTTGACCAGGGCTCCAGCTACCGCCGCGGCACCGGTCCGTGCGCGCGCCATGAAGCGGTCGGCGCGCGGCGATGCGACGAACCTAGGCGACCTGCCGGGTGGGTACCAAACCGCCCTGTGCACACAGCTGTGGATAACTTGGGGAGAGTTCACCCAACCGTGTGCAGCCCCTGTGTACAACTTGGGGAAAACCCAGGTCGACAGGGTCGAATACGCAGATAGACATGGACTTCCGCGCTTTTCCAGGTGTGGATTAATGAAGTACCGGCGTGTCGGCCAAGTTGAACAGCCGGGCGTGTTGGGTTAACAGCACGTGAGTCGCATATGACCTGAATCACATTGCGGACGGTCGGTTCCGCCAGTAATCCACAGGCTGGGAAAACAGGGCGGCGGTGAAGTGCGCGACGGCGCCCCGATTGTCCCGAATGACGCTCTCGCTCATTCGGCAAATAGCTGGCTACTAATCAGTGCGTAGCAGCGGGCACAACCGAGGACCACTCCCGCCCGCAGACGGGAGTGGTCCTCGATGTAATGCCCTGAAATCAGGCGGCGGTGACCGTCAGGTCGAACTTCGCCACCACGTCGGGGTGCAGGTGCACCGCGATGCCGTGCTTGCCGGTCGTCTTGATGTGCGCCTTCGGCAGCTCGATGCTGCGCTTGTCGACGACGGGGCCACCCGCCGCCTTGACGGCCGCCGCGACGTCCGACTGGGTCACCGAACCGAACAGCTTGCCGGTGCCGGCGGTCTTCACCGCCAGGGAGACCGACTCCAGGCCCTCGATGGCCTGCTTCAGCTCGTTGGCGTGGTCCAGGTCGCGGACCCGGCGGGCTTCCTGCGCCCGGCGGATGCCCTCGACCTGCTTCTGCGCGCCACGGCTGGCCACGATCGCCAGGCCGCGCGGCAGCAGGTAGTTGCGGCCGTAGCCGTCCTTGACCTCAACGGTGTCGCCGGGGGCACCGAGGTTGTCCACATCAGCGGTAAGAATCAACTTCATTGGCGTGCCTCCCTTTCTCAGCGAGCCGTCGACACGTAAGGCAGCAGGGCGACCTCACGCGAGTTCTTGACCGCAACCGCGATATCGCGCTGATGCTGCACGCAGTTGCCGGTGACGCGGCGGGCACGGATCTTGCCGCGGTCGCTGACGTACTTGCGCAGCAACGCCGTGTCCTTGTAATCGATCGTGACGCTTCCGGTCTTGCTCTCCTTGCAGAACGAGCAAGCCTTCTTCTTCAGCACCTTTTCGCGCGCGGGCGCTTTAGGCATGGTCTTGTACTCCGTAATCAGTGATGGCCCGAATCGGCCGGGCCGTTGTGGCCGTTCTCAGAACGGCGGTTCGTCATCCATGCGGCTGCCCCCGAAGGAGCCTGCCGCGGGCGCACTGCCCCACGGGTCGTCCTCGGCACCGCCGGAACGCCCACCGCCACCACCGGAGGAGGCATAGCCGCCACCGCCGCCGGAGCCGGACCCGAAGCCGCCGCCTCCGCTGCCGCGGCTGGTCTTGTTGACCTTCGCGGTGGCGTAGCGCAGCGAGGGACCGACCTCGTCGACCTCGAGCTCGACGACCGTGCGCTTCTCACCCTCGCGGGTCTCGTAGGAGCGCTGCTTGAGTCGTCCGCTCACGATGACACGGGAACCCCTGGTCAGGCTTTCGGCGACATTCTCCGCGGCCTCGCGCCAGATATTGCAGCGCAGGAACAGCGCTTCGCCGTCTTTCCATTCGTTCGAATTGCGATCGAACACACGGGGAGTCGACGCGACGGTGAAATTCGCCACCGCCTGTCCCGCCGGTGTGAATCGAAGCTCCGGGTCGGCCGTCAGATTTCCGATGACGGTGATGACCGTGTCGCCTGCCATGTGGTTCCTCCTGCTCGGTGTGCAGTCCGCGTCTCGCTGTTGCGCTAGAGCCTAGGCACAGGCTCTGACGCAAACGAGGGTTGCCGGACTACTTGTCGTGGCGCAGAACCTTGGTGCGCAGCACCGACTCGTTGAGACCGAGCTGGCGGTCGAGTTCGCTCACGGTGGCGGGCTCGGCGGTCAGGTCGACCACGGCGTAGATGCCCTCGGCGTGCTTGGCGATCTCGTAGGCGAGCCTGCGGCGGCCCCAGATGTCGACCTTGTCGATCTTGCCGCCCTCGGTGCGAACGACACTGAGCAGGTTGTCCAGCGACGGACCAACAGTGCGCTCGTCCAGGCTCGGATCGAGGATGACCATCACTTCGTAATGACGCACGGACCAATCACCTCCTGTGGACTAGGAAACGGCCACGGACGGTCCGTGGCAGGAGGGTCGTTGCGTCAGCAACCCGAACAGGCTACATGAGCGGCGGCTGAGCAGTGAAATTGCCCCGGCGCGCCGCCCCGGCCCCCTGCGGTCGGACGCCGCGTTCACATCCGTAGGAAGGGGAACGGCGCCACGCCGGGGAGCGTCCGCTTAGGGTGGATCCATGCCGACCGGACTCGCCGCCAGCGACCTGCCCGCGGGTGGTGTGCGACGCCGCGCGGCGTTCGCCGTGGTGGTGGTGCTGCTCTGCGGCCTGGTCCTCGCGCTGGCCTACGCGAACAAGGCGCGCTGTGCGGGTGCGCCGTTCGACCGGGACGGGCGAAGCACGGTTTTCGACGTCGTCAAGGATTCGGACGTCTGCTATTCCGATATCCAATTCCTCTGGCTCGGCCGGGATATCAACGAGCACGTCTTTCCCTATGTGAACGGCGGCATCACCGACGGCGGCGCGTTGGTCGGCGGCGCGGTGGAGTATCCGGTGCTCAGCGGCGTGCTGATGTGGATCGGCGCGGTCGGCGCGGACAACGACGCCGATTTCCTGCGGTACTCGGCGCTGTTGCTGGCGCCTTTTGCGCTGCTGACCGCATGGATGCTGGCTCGCCTGGCCGGGGGCGCGGCCTTGCTGTGGGCGGCCGGACCGCCGCTGGTGCTGTACGCCTTCCACAACTGGGAGCTTCCGGTGGTGTGCACGGCGGTCGCGGCCGTCTACGTGATGGCGGCGCTGACCCGCTACTCCGTGCGCACCAGGGGCATCGTGGCCGCGGTGCTGCTCGGGCTCGGGTTCTGCCTCAAGTTGTATCCGGGGATCTTCGTATTGCCCCTGCTGGCCTACGTGCTGACCGGCGGCGGTGAGCGCGACGCGCGAGGCGGCGATCGCGAGCCGGACGTCCGTGGCGCGCTGCTCACCGCGGCGGCGGCGATCGGCACCGTCGTCGTGGTCAACCTGCCGTTCGCCCTGGTGGGATATGAGGGCTGGCGCGCGTCCATCACGTTCCAGCAATTGCGTCAGGCCGACATCACCACGAATTCGATCTGGTACTGGGGACTTCGGCCGATGTTCGGTCCCGACGCGCGCAGCGAGGCGGCGTTCCAGCAAGTGGTCTCGGTCGCCTCGCCCGTGCTGGTGCTCGCGGCGTTCGCACTGGCCATGGTGCTCGGCTGGCGGCGCTATCTGGCGACCGGCGTGTTCCCATGGGTCGGGGTGAGCGGCGCGATGCTGTGTGGATTCCTGTTGTTCCACAAGGTGCATTCCCCGCAGTACACCCTCTGGCTGGTGCCGTTCCTGGTGCTGCTCGAGATCCCCTGGTGGTGGATCGGCGGCTATCTCGTCGCCGACGCGGCCATCGGGATCGGGGTGTTCCGCTATTTCTATTCGATGGGTCAGGGCACCTCGGTCGAGTTGATGGAACGCATCGTCCAATTCGGTGTGTGGGGGCGCGCGAGCCTGCTGATCGTGTTCTTCTTCGTCTTCCTGTGGGCGGCGCCGCGCGGAGATCGTTCGACGTCTGCCCGGGTTTCGCCATCCGGCACGCGCAAGCTGGTCCCGGTGGTCTAGGGCGCACCGTGCCGGGCCCGGAAGGCGGCGCTTTTGGCGCGGTTGCCGCACAAGGTCATGTCGCACCACCGGCGGGAGCCGCCGCGGGAAGTGTCCACATACAGCCGGGTGCATGCGGCGCGACCGCACTCTTTGACGAGCGCCCTGCTGCCGAGTAGCTCGATTGCGGACCGGGCGATGGCGGCCAAGGCCGCGTCCGCATCGCCGGCGCGGAGGACCGTCCCATCGGGACGCAGGCTGACCGACGGTGGGGCGCTGCCGGCGAATTCGTTGACGGTCCGGCGGTCGGCATCGTCGAAGGCGCTGTCGCGGGTGCAGGCCACCGCCATGCGGTAGGCCGCCTCGCGCAAGCGCACCGCCCGCGCGAGGGTGTCCGCGTCGCTGGGCGGGGGGTTGTCGAGCAACCGCGCGGCGACGATCCAGTCGGCCAGCGCGGCAGGGCTGGTGAGGACGTCCTCGAATGTGGTCGAGCGCGCCTTGACGGTGCCGGCGAAGTCCAGGGCGAGGTTGCCGCTCACGAAGGTGAACACGTGCCCATAGTAACCGTCTTGACAGGTTAGTGGCGCGGATGTCACCGTGATAACCACCCAAGATGGTTACTCAGGGAGGTTCCGTGCAGAGCCGATTCGCGACGGTGGCCGCGCAGCCGCTGTTCGTCTTGTTGTGGAGCAGCGCGTTCATCGCCGGGGTGATCGGGGTCGGCGCCGCGCCGCCGCTCTTCGTGCTGTTCGTGCGCTTCGCCGTCGCGGGAGTGCTGCTGACGGCCTACGCCTTCATCGCGCGGGTGACCTGGCCGCAAGGCGGTCAACTGCGTCACGTGCTCATCGCCGGGTTGCTGATGCAGATGGTCCAGTTCGGCGCGTTCTACACCGCGATGGCCGAACATGTCTCGGCGGCGGTGATCGCGCTGGTGCAGGGCTTGAATCCGGTGGTCATCGCGCTGTGCGCCGGACTGATCGGCGAAGTCGTCACGATGCGGCAGTGGTTCGGCTTCGGCATCGGCGGCGTCGGAGTCGCGCTCGCCGTGTTCGACCAGTCCCACTTCTCCCTGACCGGATTGCTGCTGTGCGTGGCAGGGCTGCTCGGCCTGAGCATCGGCACCGTATACCAGAAGCGGTTCACGCCCGCCGTCGATCCACGGGCCGCCACGGCGCTGCACGTGGCGATCAGCGCGCCGATCGCCGGGGCGCTGGCCTGGCTGTCGGGTCAGGTGCACGTGTCGGACGCCGGCCGGTTCGCCGGGTCGCTGATCTGGATGGTGCTGGTGAACTCCATGGCCGCGTTCCTGCTGCTCAACGCCATGCTGCGCCGGTGGGACGCGACCAGGGTCGGCAAGCTGTTCTTCGCGACGCCCGCGGTGACCGCGATCCTGGCCTGGCTGCTGATCGATCAGCCGCTGCGACCGCTGACGGTCGCCGGACTGGCCGTCGGCCTGGTGGGCTTGGTGTTCGCCGCGCGCAAGCCGACGGCGTCGCCGGTGATCCGGCGGCAGCCGGTGCCGGTGCCGCGGTGACCTACTTGCGACCGGCCTGCCACCGCATACCCCACTGGTACGCCTGGTCGAGTTCGCGCTGGGCGCCGTTGACGTAGTGCACTTCCCGGTGCACGGTGATGCCGGCTCCCTGGTTCTGCAGCAGGGCGACGGCACACGAGCGGGCGCCGTCCACCGGAGAGTCGAGGCGGACCTCGACCTGCGGACCGGAGGTGGGGTAGAGCGTCACCACGCCGTCGGCGGCGGCCCAGTTGGGCACGCCCTCGTAGATGAAGGCGAAGATCAGGATGCGCCGGAACAGTTCGGGCCGGGACAGATCGATGTGCAGGTTCTCGCCCGCCGCGGCCGAACCGCTGCGATCGTCGCCGTCGAGCCGGATGTGGGGCTCGCCCTCCAGCGTGCCGAAGTTGCCACCGATCGCCTGGACGACGCCCTTGGCGCCGTTGGACAGTTCGTAGAGGCAGCCGAGGTCCAGGTCGATGGCCTTGGCGCGGCGGAAGAATCCCCTCGGACCGCTCGACCAGTTCAGGTTGACCCGCATGGTGCCCTGCTGCTCACCCGGCTTGGTCAGATTGATGCTCGGTGTCGCCTTCGACAGGGTCACCTTGGACAGGCTGACGCCGCCGGGGTTGTCGTTGGTCCCCATGGCGCGGATCCCCCCTCTGTGGAAACGAGAGCGGCAGCGGCCATCCTCGGGATGGGGCCGCTGCCGCAACGGGTCTTCGGCTGCTTGCCGGGAATCAGCCTACCGGCGTCGGTTCCCGTTCGCTGTCCAGTTCCTCCTCGTCCGCTCGGCCGTTGCGGACGATGCTGGTGATGAACGCCGCGCCGATGAACGCGACGCCGACCAGGCCGGTGACGACCTCGTTGATGTGCACGCCGATCGAGATCAGCAGGATCGCCGCGAGCGCGCCGATCGCCCAGTGCGCGCCGTGCTCCAGGTAGACGTACTCCGACAGCGTGCCCTTGCGGACCAGGTACACCGTGATCGACCGGACGAACATGGCGCCGATCAGGCCGAGGCCGAGCGCGATGATGATCGGGTCGGAGGTGATGGCGAACGCGCCGATCACACCGTCGAAGGAGAACGACGCATCGAGCACCTCCAGGTAGAGGAACAGGAAGAAGCCCGCCTTGCCGGTGGCCTTGACCAGTTCCGAAGGGCCGCCCTCGGTGTGCTCCTCGGTGTGGAACATCGAGCCCAAGCCGTCCACCGCGATGTAGGTGATCATGCCGAGCAGACCCGCCACCAGCACGGTCGAGCGGTGCGCCTCGTCGGCGATGAACTCCGCGGTGAGAATCAGACCCGTGCCGGCGACCACCACGGAGAGCATGTCCAGCTTGCCCGCCTTGGCCAGCGGCCGCTCCAGCCAGCTCAGCCAGGTGATGTCGCGCTCCTCGAAGATGAAGTTGAGGAACAGCAGGGCCAGGAACATGCCGCCGAACGCCGCGATCTGCGGGTGCGCGTCGGTGAGCAGTTTCTCGTAGCTGGGGCTGCCGTCGGGGAAGGTCAGGGCGCCGTCCGGGGGCGGGTTGAGGGCCAGGTCGAAGGCCCGCACCGGATCCAGCCCCGCGGTGATCCACACGATCGCCAGCGGGAAGACCAACCGCATGCCGAACACGGCGATCAACACGCCGACGGTGAGGAAGATCCGCTGCCAGAACGCGCTCATCCGTTCCAGGACGGTGGCGTTGATCACGGCGTTGTCGAACGAGAGCGACACCTCGAGGATGCCGAGGATCGCGGCGAGCGCGAGGGCGGTCGGTCCGCCGTACACGACGGCGACGACGAGCGACAGCACCGTGACGACGAGGGACATGCCGAATATGCGCAGGACCACGCTGGGACCTTTCGTGAGTGAAGAACGAGGCGGCGACGGTTGCTACCAGGGTGGCCGCTGGATCGCCGGTTGTCCAACGTTGCTCCCAGGGCGCCGGCATGCCTGGGTCGCACGACGAGGGGGCCCGTCGCCGGGCCCCCTGTGAACGGCGAAGTGTTCCTTAGACGTTCACGCCGTAGTCACGGGCGATGCCCGCCAGGCCGGAGGCGTAACCCTGGCCGATCGCGCGGAACTTCCACTCCGCGCCGTTGCGGTACAGCTCACCGAAGACCATCGCGGTCTCGGTGGAGGCATCCTCGGTGAGGTCGTAGCGGGCGAGCTCCTCGCCGTTGCTGCGGTCCACCACGCGGATGTAGGCGTTGCGGACCTGGCCGAAGGACTGCGACCGGGAGTCGGCGTCGTAGATCGAGACCGGGAAGAAGATGCTCTCGATCGTGGGCGGGGTGTTCGCCAGGTCGACGTTGATGACCTCGTCGTCGCCCTCGCCCTCGCCGGTCCGGTTGTCGCCCGCGTGCTCGATCGAGCCCTCGGGGGAACGCAGATTGTTGAAGAAGACGAAGTGCTGGTCGGACAGGACCTTCTTGTCCGCGCCGGTAGCGATGGCGCTGGCGTCGAGGTCGAAGTCGGTGCCGGTGGTGGTCCGCACATCCCACCCCAGGCCGACCGCAACAGCGGTGAGGTTAGGCGCCGCCTTGGTCAGCGAGACATTGCCGCCCTTGGACAAACTGACACCCATGCGGGATTCCCTTTCAATAGTCCGTCATTGGTTCCCAGCATGTCCGAATCGCCGGGGACGCCATCGACAGTAGTAGGTTTCCGCGAACTTGCGTAGGAACCCGCGTAACCCCCGGCGAACAGGAAGATCTCCTACCATCGGGGCGTGGCAGGCCGGAGGCGTGGATGGTTCCGTTCGTCGGGAAACGACGAGTGGATCGAGCATGCCCGCGCGACGCTCGCGACCGCGTTCCTGGACATGGACCGACGGCAGAGCGCGGCCGAGGCGGCGGTGCACGCGGCCGACCAGATCTTCCCCGACCGGGGCACGGGCGCGCGCTGGGAACCGGTGCGGCACAGGTGCTATGGCGCCGCGGAGCTGTATCTGACGCTGAGCGCGGAGCTGGAGGCCGCGCAGCAAGGCGGCCCTCCGGTGCCGCAGGGCAGGCAACGCGTCGACGCCGCGGTGCGGCAACTGACCGACGCGGCGCGCGCGGTCGACGAGTTCTATCGCGGCGACCGGGGCAAGCTGGAAGAGGCGGTGGCGGTGCTCGGCGCGGTGCCGCAGTTGGTCCAGCAGGTGAAGGCCGACGCGGCCGGTGTGCGCGGGCGGGCCGCCGAATCGGAGTTCGCGGACTACCCCTCGGTGCGCAGGCACGCGGCGGCGGTCGATGAGGCGCTGGTCACACTGGAAGCGGCGGGTTCGGGCACGGCCTCGGGCACCGTGCGTGAGGCCGCGAACCGTCTCCGGGCGGCCACCAAGGAGCTGGCTGATGCTCTGGCGCAAGCGCCATCTCGGGCCGCGGCGGCGACCAACGCGATATCGTCGGTGACAACCCGCATTGCCGCCGTCCGGACCAGGGCCGAAGGCGTTCCGCAGGCATTCTCGGCGCTGCTGCGCGAGTTCAATGCTGCGAGTTCGGCCGATTTGGCTAACAATGAGCGGGAAAGCCAGCGAGCCATCGAGGCCGCGGACGCGGCCCTGGGCAGGGCGCGTGCGGCGGCGGCAGAGAACAATCCGGAGTTTGCACTTGATCTGACCACATCCGCGCGCGGGTTCCTCGCCGAGGCCGAGCAGCGAGTCGACGCCGTCACCAAGCGGCTGGCTCTGCTGCGTGCGATCCGGTCCGACCCGCAAGAACACGCCAAGGCCGTACGATTCCGGCTGCGGGACGCGCAGATGCTCGCGGTGAGCCGCGGGCTGGTCGCCGAATGGGGTTCGGTGCTCGACGCGCAAGCGGCACGAATCGACCGAATCAGCGAAACACTGTCGGGGCGCCACCCCGACTACTGGGCCTATGTGGCGGAACTGGATGCCGTCACCGAATTCATAGCCGGAGTAGTGGATCGAATGAGAAAACAAGCAGGACCACGACGAGAATGAGGATGGGGCAACGATGACCGCAGGCATCGCCGTCCAGCAGGAGGTATCCCTGCGGAAGCGAATGCCGCTGCGCCACTTCCGGCAGTTGCACGGACCCGAGGCTCGGCGTCTTTTCCACCGGCAGCCCGAGGCGTTCGGCGACGACGACACCGACCGCGAGCTGCTCGCCATCGGGCTGGGCGCGACGCTGTACGCGCCCGCGACCAGGCCCGATCTCGCGGAGACGATCGGAAGGCGCGCCGCGCACGGCGTGTGTTCGATGGTGATCGACCTCGAGGACGCGGTCGCCGATCACGAAGTGGAGTACGCCAAGCGACAGACCGTCGCCGCGCTGGATCTGCTCGCGAGCAGCCACGACGCCAACCCGCTGCTGTTCGTGCGGGTGCGCGACGCGGACACGATCACCGAGCTCGTCGAGCAACTCGGACCCGGAGCCAAGGTGCTGACCGGGTTCGTGTTCCCGAAGTTCGACAGCGTCACCGGGCCGAAGTACCTGAACGCGCTGAACGCGGCGGCCCAGCGGCTGGACCGGCCGCTGTACGGGATGCCGGTGCTGGAGTCGGCGGGGCTGGTGCACCGGGAGACCCGCGATTACGAGCTCACCCAGATCGCGGCGCTGCTGGCGGCGCACCGGGACCGGGTGCTGGCGGTGCGGGTCGGCGCGACCGACATGTGCTCGACCTTCGGCATCCGCCGCGACCGCGACCTGACCATCTACGACGTGCGCGTGGTCGCCGACGTCATCGCCGACATCGTGAACTATCTGGGACGCGCGGACGGAACCGGTTTCGTCATCACGGGGCCGGTGTGGGAGTACTTCGCCGATCACGAACGGATGTTCCGTCCGCTGCTGCGGACCGCGCCGTTCGAGGAATCCGACGCGGTGCCGTGCCGGCAGTACCTGGTCAGCCGGGATCTGGACGGTTTGCTGCGGGAGATCACGCTGGACCGGGCCAACGGCATCCAGGGCAAGACGGTGATCCATCCGTCGCACGTGGCGGCCGTGCACGCGCTGTCGGTGGTGACGCACGAGGAGTACTCGGACGCGCTGGACATCCTGCGCGACGACGTCGGCGGCGTGGCGGCCTCCGGCTACCGGAACAAGATGAACGAGATGCGGCCGCATCGCAGTTGGGCGCGGCAGACACTGTTGCGCGCGCGGGTGTTCGGCGTGGCGAACAAGGGAGTGTCGTTCGTGGATCTGCTGACGGCGTTGGTCACCGTATGAGCCGGGCCGCTACCGAATTCGACAACCGAACACCTTGGGCGACAAAAGTTCTCGGCATCGAACTACATCACGACACCAGTGGCGCACCGGACCGGCTGCGCACCGCGCGGCTGCCGATCACGGCCTTGGTGCAGCCGGGAGTGCGCCACAACAATCGGCGCAGGGCGCACCTGCTGGTCTCCACCGTGCTGGGCAAGCACCTGCCGACCGATCCTCGGGTGGTGCTCGGCGCGGGCGATCACCTGGGCGATCTGGTTCGCGCGGTGCTCGGTGAGCGCCCAGCCGTCGTGCTCGGATTCGCGGAGACCGCAACGGGTCTCGGCCATTGCGTGGCAGCGCGCATCGGCGCGAGCTGCTATCTGCATTCGACCCGGCGCGCGGTGCCGCACGCGACGACGCTCGCCGGGTTCGAGGAGGGGCACTCGCACGCCACTTCCCACCTGTTGCAACCGTCGCCGGCCGGCATCTTCGTCAACGATCTGCCGCTGGTGCTGGTGGACGACGAGATCTCCACCGGTGACACCGCGATCGACGCGGTGCGGGCACTGCATGCCTTCGCGCCCCGCACGCACTATGTGCTCGCGTCGCTGGTGGATCTGCGCACCGAGGCCCAGCGGGCCGAATTCGACGCGGTGGCAGCCGAACTCGGGGCGCGCATCGACACCGTGTGCCTCGCCACCGGCCGCGCGTCACTGCCCGACGGGCTGGTGGACGCGGTCGGCGCGCTTCCCGAACCCCGGCTGAACCCGACCGCCGGGCACACCGGTTCGTTCGGGCGCATCGAACTCCCGTGGCCGAACGCTGTGCCGGAGGGTGGCAGACACGGCATCCTCGCCTCCGACACCGGCGCGTTCGAGGCCGCGCTGGTGGACGCGGGACGTGCGCTGACCGCTCGGCTCGACGCCGACTTCCCCGGCCGGGCCGTCATCGTGCTCGGGCACGAGGAGCTGATGTACCTGCCCCTGCGGCTGGCGGCGCTGCTCGCCGAGTCGGGGACGCCCACGCGGTTCCAGACCACCACGCGGTCGCCCGCGTACGTGCTGGACGAGCCGGGGTATCCGTTGCGGCGGGGGTTCCGGTTCGTCGCGCCCGAACCGGGCGATGCCGCGCCGCGCTATCTGTACAACGCGCAGTGGCCCGCGACCTCGCTCGACCTGTTCGAGGCCGACCTCGCGGGGCTTGGCGCGCTGCTCGCCGGTTCGCCGCACGGCGATGCCGTCGCGATCTCGGACGACGGCGTCGACAGCGGCGCCGAGGGCGACGGCCCGGCCGCCGACCCCGTGCTCGTCGTCGTGGTCGACTCCCCCGCCGACACCGCGGAGCTGACGGCTGAGCACGGGTTGATCGACGTGCTGACCGCTTCCGGGGCCGACGTCCTGCTGGCGGTGCTGCCGGAGGCGGACCCGCGGCGGCTGCACGCCGAACGCACGGAGTCGGACGGGAGCCGGGTATGACGAGTACCGAGGTGGGCGCGCTACCGGCTCCCCTGCACGGGCCGCGGTTCGGCTCCTACGCGGCCGAGGAGGTCTCCTGGCTGCTGAAGGATCTGTCGGACGTCGACCTGGAAGCCGACATCGTCGAGCGGGAACGGCGGATCCAGGCCGGGAAGGCGCACTACGCGGAGTCGCTGCCGATCGAGTATCAGCCCGACGCGTCCTACCGGGCGCTGTTCGACGAGGTGCTCGCGGCCAGCGCCGAACGGCTCGCGCTGGCCGTGGCGACCGTGTCGGAGCTGGTGGTCGCCGAACGCGGCGAGGACGTCGTCCTGGTGTCGCTGGCCCGTGCGGGCACGCCGGTCGGCATTCTGATGCGCCGCTGGCTGCGGGCGCGGCGTCCGAGCCTGGAGGTGCCGCACTACGCGGTGTCGATCGTGCGAGGTCGCGGCATCGACGCGGTGGCGCTGGACTATCTGGCCGAGCATCACGATCCGTCCTCGGTCGTGTTCGTCGACGGATGGACCGGCAAAGGTGCGATCACCCGTGAGCTGACCGAAGCGCTGGACGCCTATCACGCCGCGGGCGGCCCGCGGTTCGACGACGGCTTGGCGGTGCTGGCCGATCCAGGGCATTGCGTGCGCACCTACGGCACTCGCGACGACTTCCTGATCGCGTCGGCCTGCCTGAATTCGACGGTGTCCGGCTTGGTTTCGCGCACGGTCCTGAACGACACCCTGATCGGGCCCGGCGAGTTCCACGGCGCGAAGTTCTACCGCGAACTGGCCGATGACGACGTGTCCGGGCGTCTGCTCGACACCGTGAGCGGCGCCTTCGACGCGGTCCGGGACCTGGTGCCCGCCGAGGTGGCCGCGATCCGCGCGAGCGACCGGACGCCCACCTGGACCGGCTGGACGTCGGTGGAGCAAGTGCGGGAGCGATACGGGATCACCAGCGTGAACTTCGTCAAGCCAGGGGTCGGTGAGACCACCCGGGTGCTGCTGCGGCGGGTTCCGTGGCGGGTGCTGGTGCGCGAGGCGGACGCGCCGGAGCACGCGCACATCAGGATGCTCGCCGCGGCCAGGGGCGTGCCGGTCGAAGTCGTCGCCGACCTGGCATATTCGTGCATGGGACTGATCAAGGACGTGCAGCAGTGAACCTATCCCCGAAAGCGCATCGAAGACGTGCGCTGATCGCGACCGACCTGGACCGGACGATGATCTACTCGCGTAACGCCTTCAGCACCACCGCCGACGTGCCGACGGTCTGTGTGGAGCATCTGGAAGGGGCGCCGCTGTCGTTCATGACCACCACCGCGGCGCTGCGGATGCAGACCCTGACCGAACCCGCCGCCGTCGTTCCCACCACCACCCGCACCATCAAACAGTTCGACCGCATCCGCCTGCCCGGAGCGCCGTGGCGCTACGCGATCACGAGCAACGGCGGGAACATCCTGGTCGACGGCGTGCCCGACCTCAGCTGGCGCATCGGCATCGACGCCCAGGTTCGCGCGGGGGGCGCCACCCTTTCCGAGGTGAGCAAGGAACTGCACACCCGCATCGATGACTCCTGGGTCACCAAGTTCCGCGTGGCCGATCATCTGTTCTGCTACCTGGTGGTGAAGCCCAAGGAGGTTCCCGAGGGGTTCTTGGCGGAGTGGGACGACTGGTGCCGTCCACGCGGCTGGTCCGCGTCCCAGCAGGGCCGCAAGATCTACACTATGCCGCAGGCCGTCTGCAAGAGCCGCGCGGTGGACGAGGTGCGCAAGCGTCTCTGGGAAAGCGGTGAACTCGCCGACGACGCCCGCACCCTCGCGGCGGGCGACGGCGCCCTCGACGCCGAAATGCTGCGCGCGGCCGACTCCGCCATCCGCCCCCGCCACGGCGAACTCGAACAACTCAACTGGACCCACCCCAACCTCACCGTCACCAGAGCCACCGGCATCCTCGCGGGCGAGGAAATCATCAACTGGTTCATCAAGGCAGCCCCGACGCCTTCCGCGTAGCGAGCACGGCATCCGTGTACTGCTCGGTGGTGAGATCGCCGTCCGCGATGCCGAGCTGTCGGAGCGTGGTCCGAACGACCTCCAGCGCTTCCGCCAGCTCCGATTCGGGCACGATGGTCTCCAGCTCGATGAACGTGCCGTCCAGTTCGGGAACCGTCACCAGCGTGGCCAGCAGCTGGCGTCCTCCGGATGCGAATCGATAGTCGATGCAGTGCTTTTCGAAGCAGACCAGGTCTTTCAGGCCGAGACCGCGTAGCACGGAGTCGATTACCGAAGGGTCGGCCACCTCGGTTTCGTATTCCGGCTTCGATCCACTCGCCGTGTCGACCGCGGGTTCCTTGTAAGTGAGCAGGGACCGCCGCCCGTTGTCCGAGGTGATGGTCCGCAAACGCAGCTCACGGTCCTCCCACGACAATCTCCCGTCCGGCAGGTCGTAGTAAGTGTCCTGATACGTGGAACGCTGCCCTGCACTCCGCGCGGAGAGCGCGCACCGCACGGACTCGACGTCCCGGACCCGAGCCTTGAGTTCAGCCTCGATCATCCGACTCCTCTCGGTCGGACGGGCTCGTGCACTCACACCACGTCGGTGGTGGGGTCGAAGGTGGATTTGAAGTCCGGGCATTCGACCAGGGGGTCGTGGGTGCAGGTGGCGGCGTGGCGGAGGCTGTCGCGCATGCGGATGAGGCGGGTGATGTCCTCGTCGAGTCGGCCGGCTTTTTCGGCCATGCGGGCGCGGAGTTCGGCGTCGGAGGGGGAGGCGCGTAGGAAGCGGGCGATTTCGGCGAGGGTGAAACCGGCGCCTCGGGCGCAGGAGATGAGGGCGAGGCGGTTCAGGATGTCGGGGTGGTAGGTGCGGCGCAGGCCGTTGCGGCCGGTCGCGGCGATGAGACCGCGCTTCTCGTAGAAGCGCAGGGCGGAGGGGGCGAGGCCGGTTTGCGCGCCGACCTCGGCGATATCGAGCAGGACGTCGGTCATCTCGTCTCCTTGACTTGAACCGCGCTTCAAGTCACAGACTAGCTCGCATGACAATTCATCACCTCAATTGCGGATCGGTTCGGCAGATCGAAGCCACCTACGACGGGCCCGCGCCCGCTCATGCCGTGAACCATTGCCTGCTGGTCGAGACGGCCTCCGAGGGCCTGGTCCTGATCGACACGGGCATCGGGCTGGACGATGTGCGCGACCCGGCGGGCACGCTCGGGGCGGAATGGGTGGCGATGGCCCAGCCCGTCCTCTCCGAAGACGAGACCGCGATCCGGCAGATCGAGCGGCTCGGCTACGACCCAGCCGACGTCCGGCACATCATCCTCACCCACCTCGACGTGGACCACTGCGGCGGACTGCCCGACTTCCCGCACGCGCGAGTCCACGTGCTCGGCGCCGAACTGGCGGCGGCGCATGCCGAAGCGCCGAGCTTCCGCTATCGTCCCGCGCACTGGGCACACGATCCGAACTGGGTGGCCTACCCGTCGGAGGCGACCGGGAAATGGTTCGGTTTCAACGCGATCCAACCAAAGGACCTGCCCGACGACTTCCAGTTGATCCCGCTGGGCGGGCACACTGCAGGCCACACAGGGGTCGCCGTTCGAGACGGCGACAGCTGGCTGCTGCACTGCGGCGACGCCTACTACTACCATCGCGAACTCGACGCCGCCCCGCAGCCGCACCCGGTGCTCGACGTCGTGCAGACCGGTTCCGAAGTCCATCACGACCTGCGGCTGGGCACCCAGGCGCGCCTGCGCGAACTACACCGCGATCACGGCCACGAGGTCACCCTGATCAGCGCGCACGACCCGTGGGAATTCCAGCGGGCGAGCTGATCCACTCACCGTCGCTGCCAGCACTGCGCGCGGTCACCGAGATTCCACCAGGAGACGTAGCCCGGGTCCTGGTCGAGCAGGGTCCATTCCTGCTCGAGCAGGTCGAAGAACGCGCTGTCGGCCGTGCGCCCTCCCCGGGCTTCGCCGATGTAGATCAGCGACGACCCGCCCGCCTCCTGGTAGGCGGCGAGAGTGGTGGAGGCCATCGGGTTCTCCCAGCCGGGCGGCCAGCAGAGGAACAGCGCGTGGTCGGCGTGCGCGGCGACCAGATCCGCCGGCGTGGACGGCGGCGTCGCGGTGGGATGCCAGGTCGCGGTCTGGCCCGCCGCGCCCGGGAACGCCGAGTTCGTGGCACGGTCGGGCGGATGCGAGTCGAAAGCGCTGGTCGGCACGCCGATCCGCGTGAGCTGATGTGCCCAGTAACCGCGTCCGGCTCCGACCTCGAAAATCGGCCTGCCCTGGGCGACGTCGCCGACCCAGCGCAGCGTCGCGGGGGAGGGAATCGCGTAGGCGTACGCGGCTTGCAACACGATCTGCGCGTAGGCCAGTCGCGCACTGCCTTTGGGATTTCCCCCGTTCACCTCGGCGCGGTTCGCCCGTTCCGCCGGGCCGGGCGACACCGCGGTGGCGACGATGTCCCAGTACGGGTTCGCGCTCGCGCCGCCGGTCATGTAGTGCAGTAGGTGTAGGTCGAACGTGGCGTCGGCGATGTCGTCACCGGTGCCGGGCAACCGGCCCGCGGTGGACCAGTAGTCGGCTACTCGCGGATACTCTGTCGCGAAAGAGGATTCGTCTCGCACCAGGTTCGTCAGCGCCGTGCGACGCTGCGGCGAGAGCGCCAAGTCAGCCATCCCTCGATTTTCCGCCGACCGCCACCGTTGCCGGGGAACGTCGAGACGAGTTCACCGTCCCGTCGCGAATCCTTCGCTGTCCGTATGCGAACTCAGTACTGCTGATGTCCCGCCAACTGCTGCGCGATGATTCCCTGCAATCGTTGCAGGCCGCCGACGGTGATCCCGCTCTGGATCTGGCCCTCGATGGTGCGCACCAGCACGGAGTCGCTGAGCACCTTCTCGCTGGACTGGATCAGCACGGTTCCCGCGCCGGTGAACTCGAACTGGCGCTCCTCACCCGAGTTCACGCCGAAGCGCGCCGCACCGGCGGCCAGGAAGTTCGAGATCCACCCCTCGTCGTAGTGGTGGCTGGGGGAGGGGCAATCGGCCCACCCGACCAGGGATTCCGGGTCGACGCGCAGCGGTGGCTCGGCGAACATCACCGGCCCGTTGGAGGAGGCGAGGAACTTGCCGGTGCCGATCAACGTGAGGAATCCGGGCACGATGGACTGGTTGAGCGAAAGGCCCGGTTCGAAGGCGAGCAGGTTCGCCGCTCGGATGGTCAGGTTGCCGTTGTCCTCGAGATCGTAGGAATTGATGTCGTAACCGCGGTCGCCGATGATCAGCTTGCCGTGCCCCTCCGCGACGACGTAGTCGCCGGTGAACAGCGGCGCCGAGAACTGCTGCGACACCATGTGCAGCAGCCCGCCCTGCAACCCGTGCGTGAGCGCCTGGAACCGGATGTCGCCGTAGTAGGCGATCATCGCGCCCTTGCGCATGAACCACGGCTTGTTCAGGTCGATGCAGTAGGCGTAGCTGTTTCCCGGGATGTTGTCGCTCTCACCGAGATTCATGGGGCCGAGGATCTGGGACATGCTCACAACTTCTCTTCGGAGGCCTGCACATAGACGACGCCCTGCCCGGCGCAGTGCAGCTGCATCGCCTCGCCGGAACCGCGTCCGACGGCGTCGCGCCAGCTCAGCGCCGCCTTGAGTTCGGTCTGCACGTTGCCGTACGCGGCGACGAAGGCTTGCGGATCGACCACGACCGGATTCGGGCCGCCCACTTGCAGTTCCAGGAATCCGCCGTGCGCGAGCAGCACCGCCGAGCCTTGCCCGGACAACTGGGTGGTGAACATGCCCTGCCCGGTCAGCGCGCCCGACGCGGCGCCGCGCAGCGCGCCCATCAGGCCGCCACCGCCTCCACCGCCCGAACTCATCACGGAGACCACCGAACTCTGCAGCCCGGCGGTGTTGGCGAGCAGTCGCGAAGCCTCGACGCGCAGCGTCGCGCCCGGCTGCATGTGCACCACGTGCACCTCGAGACCGGCGAATCCGTAATGGACCTCGCCGTTGCCCTGCGCGAGCATGGTGCGCTCGTGCTCGCCCGCCATCGCGCGGCCGGCCAGACCCATCAGCCCGCCCATGCCGCCCATCCCTTGCGCTCCCGGAATCTGATGGGGGGCGAAAGCGACGTTGCCGGTATAGAACAGCATCGCGCCGCTGCGTGCGACCACACCGCCCGCCATCCCGACGTCGACCTTGACGACTTTGCCGTTGACCTTCTCGAACATCCGCCTCTACCGTTCCGCCGGTTGGATCGACACCACGCCGTGGCCGTCCCAGCGCAGCGAGAACGCCTCGCCCGCGTCCTGGCCGACGAAACTGCGCCAGGACACGTCGGTGACGAAGGACTGGTTGAGGTTTCCGCGCGCGGCGACGAACGCGTCCGGGTCCACGACCAACGGGTACTGCGGCGAGACCTCCAGGTGGATGAGCGGACCACCCGCCGAGAGCAGCGCGACCTGGCCTTGGCCGGAGACGGTCGTGGTGAACAGGCCCTGCCCGGTGGACGCACCGCGCAACCCGGCGAATCGCACGTCGGTGCGCAGGTTTCCGGCGAACGCGAGCAATTGTTGCGATTCCACCTGCAACGTCTCGTTGTTCAGGTTCACGACGGTGACGTGCTGGCCGTTGACCGCGAAGAACACCCTTCCGTGACCGGCGCACTCCATCAGCGAAAGCTTCTCGCCGGTGGCCCGGCGCTTCAGCCCGGCGAGCACGCCGTCGCCCCCGCCGAAGCCGGCCGCCTTGAACTGCACGTTCCCCTCGTAGGCGATCATCGAACCGGAGATCGCGCGGAGGCTGGTGCCGGCCAGATGGGCCTCGATCACCTTCTTCGATTGCTCGAACAGTTGCGCCATGGAATGTCTGCCTGCTGTCTCGATCGGGAACACGGTGTGACCGCCGTATTCCATCTGCGTGCCGTCACCCTAACCGATGCTCGCGCGGGCGTCGGGGCAGCGCGGCCCTTCGATTCCAGCGGCCCGCAGCGCGTTTCTCGTAGAGTGTCAGGCGAACGCACCGACAAGCGAAGGGTCGAACTTGTCCGCAACTCTCGCCAAGGGCCAGAACGGTCCGCTGGCCACCAACGACGTGCTGATCTCCGTCCAGCTCACGGCGCCGGCGGATCTGTCGGCACTACTGGTCACCGAGCGGGGCAAGGTCCGTTCCGATGCCGATTTCGTCTTCTTCAACCAGCCCAGCGGCCCGGGTGTCAATCTGCAGCCCGCGCCGGCGGGTCAGCCCGCGTCGCTGGCGGTGTCGCTGAACGCGGTGCCCGCCGACATCGATCAGATCCGCGCCGTGATCACCCTCGATGACGCGAACAGCAATTTCGGCAGGTTCCCCGCGCCGACCGCGATCGTGTCGGACGCGGCCGGTAATCAGTTGTACGAGTACCGGATCGAGGGGCTGAACACCGAGTCGATCGTGATCGCGCTCGAGCTGTACCGACGCCAGGGCGCGTGGAAGGTGCGTGCGGTCGGGCAGGGCTACGCGGGTGGTTTCGCCGCGCTGGTCACCGATCACGGTGTGAAGGTCGACGACGCTCCCGCCCAGCCCGCGCAGGCTCCGCAGGCCCCGCCGCCGCCTCCGCAGCAGCAGCCGGTTCAGCAGCCGCCGAACTACCCGCCGCCGACCACCCCGGCCTACCCGACCCAGCAGCAGGCGCCGCAGTACGCGCCGACCGGCGGTTATCCGCCGCCCGGCCCCGGCTACCCGCCGCCCGGTCAGCCGCCGCAGGGCGGCCCCGGTTATCCACCCCCCGGCCCGGGTTACCCGCCGCCGCCCGCCCCCGGGGCCGGTTATCCGCCGCCCGGCCAGCCGCCGCAGCCGCAGCAGCCCGCCGAGGTCAGCCTGAGCAAGGACCGCCCCGTCAGCCTGGTCAAGGGCCAGCGGGTGACGTTGCGCAAGGAAGGCGCCGCGCTGACCTTCGTGAAGATGGGTCTCGGCTGGGATCCGGTGCGCAGCCGCGGCATGTTCGGCAACCGCACAGTCGACATCGACCTGGACGCGTCGGTCATCATGTTCGCCGACATGAACCCGGTGGACGTGGCCTACTACGGCCAGCTGACCTCCAAGGACGGTTCGATCCGCCACCAGGGCGACAACCTCACCGGCGAGGGCGAAGGCGACGACGAGGTGATCCTGGTCGACCTGACCCGCGTCCCCGCGCACGTCACGACGTTGCTGTTCATCGTCACCTCCTACAAGGGCCACACCTTCGAGCAGGTGCAGAACGCGTTCTGCCGCTTGGTCGACGGGACGAACAACGGCGAGCTGGCCAGATACACGCTCGCGGGCGGCATGCCGTTCACCGCGATGGCCATGTCCAAGCTGTACCGGGTCGGCAGCGACTGGAAACTGCAGGCGCTCGGTGAGGGCTTCCAGGCCAAGCATCCGGGTGAGGCGGTGCCGCAGCTCGGCCGGTTCCTCGTCAACGGTTGACCGGCGGCGGACAGCGGGGCGGATACGGTGATTCAACTGCGGGCCGGTCAGAACATCCCATTGACCGGTGAGGTCGTTCGTTTCAGTGCGAAAGCCGAGGCTGCCCTCGATGTCTCCGCGCTGGTGGTCGCCGAGAACCTGAAGGTGTTCTCCAGCGACGATTTCGTCTTCTACAATCAGCCCGCCACGGCGGGGGTCGCCTTGGCGGCCGACGGAGTCACCATCACGCTCGCCGAGGTGCGCGCGGACGCGAAGGCCGTGCTGCTGGTGGTCAGCGCCGACCCGGCCGCACCAGCGCGAGCGGGCGGACTCGGGTCGGTCACCGCCACCTTGTCCGAGAACGACAGCGTGACAGCCGAATTCGCGATCTCCCCGTCGTCCGGCGAGACCGCGCTGATCTGCCTGGAGGTGTACCGGCGCGGTCCGGCCTGGAAGCTGCGGGCGGTGGGCCAGGGTTACGCGGGCGGGCTCGCCGTGCTGCTCACCGCGCACGGCGTCGAGGTCGACGGTGCGGCTGAGGAGCAGGCCGACGGGCCCGGCACGCACACCATGGCCGGTCCACTGTCGGGTGACGCGCAGATCGCGGCCGCCGGTGCGCCGCTGGAAGTCGGTCACGGCCTGGAACGGCTGTGGATGGTGTTCGAAGACGCGGCGCGGTCGTCCGCCGCGCTGGTCTCGGCGCGGGAGTACGCGGCGAAGCGGTTGGATCACGAACTGTCGCTCGCCGTCTCCGATCCGGCTACCAGGAACACTCCGGCGGCCGAACAGGCGCGCACCGCCGCGCAGCAACGGCACGACGAACTCGTCGCCACCGCGGAGCGCAACCACCAGCGCGATGCCGAACAGCTGATGGGCGAACTCGCCGAGGCCGACCGGGTGCTGCCGCCCGCCCTGGCGTCCTGGGATTCGCCCGCTTGGGACAAGCCCGCGCCGAGCGACGGCATCCGGCTCGGTGAGTTGTACGCGCTCGACCGTGGGCCGCTGCGCATTCCGTACTGCGTTCCGGTGCCGCTGAACCGGCCGCTGTGGATCGATACCGAGTCGACGCGTGCGGTCGCGCCCGTGGTGGGCGCACTGCTGGCGCGACTGCTCGCCACGGCGCCGCAGCGGCGGACGCTGGTCGACATCATCGATCTGACCGACGCGTTCGGCGGCTTCACCGGCCTGCTCGCTCCGGTGCTGAACGGTCCGCCGATCACCGATCACGCCGACATCTCGGCGCGGCTGCAAGCGCTGGTGGACGCGGCCGAACTGGCCGAATTGGCTTATACCAGCGGCGCTTTCACGCCGCCCGCCGAACATCGGGTGCTGTTGGCCGCGGACTTCCCGCACGGCTACCAGAGCTCGGACGCCCAGCGCATCGGCGCGTTGATCACGCGCGGTGAGCTGATCGGGCTGTCCATCGTGATCGTCGGCGCGAACGAGTCCGATTCGGCCGACACCACCGTGGCGATGCTGTCGCAGTCGTGCCGCCACCTGCCGACCATCGGCGGCACGCCGCTGTTCGATCCGTGGACCGGCAGCGCGTGGCAACTCGATCTGGACCTGTTGCCGCAGGAGCCGGAACGGCAGGCGCGCTTCCTGCGCACGATGTGAACGCCTGAAGGCGCCCGCTCAGCTTTGGGCGACCGCCGCCCGCGGCCGCAACGGCCCCGGCAGCCAGGGCAGCAGCGGATCCGGCGCGCGGTCGACGACGCCGCCCACCGGGTCGTCCACGAAGTCGCGACGCACCAGGTCCTCCTCCGGGCGGTAGATCTGGCGCACGATCAGCGCGCACAGGCCGAGCACCGCCAAGTCGCGCAGTGCGACCGTGCCGGTGAACCACTGTTCGGGCAGGCCTTTGCGGTCCAAGCCGAGGTAGTAGAACATCCGTGGTACCCAGACCAGCGCGTCGATGGTCATCCACGTCAGCAGGATGCGCCGGTGCGGCAGCGCCAGGACGGCCAGCGGCACCAGCCACAGCGAATACTGGGGACTCCACACCTTGTTCGTCAGCAGGAACGCCGCGACCACCAGGAAGCACAGTTGCGCCAGCCGCGGCCGTCGCGGCGCGGTGAGGCCGATGTAGGCGATCACGGCGCAGGCGGCGACGAACGCCAGCAGGGAGACGGCGTTCAGGATCGCGGGCTGCTCGCCGTAGGTCAGCGCGCCGTCGAAGCCGGGCCAACCGGTGAACGAGGAGATCACGTTGTAGATCGAGTCCGGGTCGGCGTGCCGGGTGGTGTTGAGCCGGAAGAACTCCTGCCAGCCATTCGGGAACAGCGCGGCGATCGGCAGGTTCACCGCCAGCCAGGTGGCCAGCGCGGCGCACATCGTGACAGACGCGGCGCCGATCGGCCTGGCGCTGAGAAACTGGATGCGATAGGGGGTTTCCCGCAGCCACGCCAGGAAGGTCGGCCAGCCGTCGATGTCGCGTATCCGCAGGCCGAGGTGCGTGCGCAGGGTGCGTTGCATCGTCTCGGTGCGCAGGCACAGCACGAGGATGGGCCCGAGCAGCAGCAGGGGATACAGTTTGGCCGCGCCGCCCAGGCCGAGCAGGACTCCCGCCAGCACGGGCCTGCGCCGGGCCCACGCGAGCAGACCGGTCGCGGCGAAGGCCGTCGCGAGCGCGTCGAAATTGGTAAAGGCGTGCACGATCACCAACGGCGAACAGGCGATCAGCGCCGCGTCCCAGATCCGGCGGCCGGACAGCAACGCCGACGCCCAGACAGTGATCAGCCAGGCGATCGCGAGGCCGAACGCGACGACGTTGAAATAGATCACCACCTGCAACGCGCCGGGCAGCGGCGCGGCGTCCCAGCTCTTGGCGATCCGCATCGCGAAATACTGATAGAGGCCCGAGAGCACGGGATATTCCATGTACCGCGTCTCCCGCCCACCGTCGGGAGTCTGCTCGGTCCACTGCTTCTTGTACGGGAAAGCGCCTTCGTTCAGTCGCTCGGCTCCGTAGAGCGGCACGGTGTCCGAATAGCACATCGCCACGTACTGGCGGCCGTTGTTCCAGTCGAGCGTCGGACCGTCCGCGCCGGTGGTCTGCTGGATGCAACCCGCCTTGCCGAACCAGCCGAGCGCCAGGAACACCACGGTGAACGCCATCAGCACCCGCATGGGCGTCCAGAACCGCACCCGCCCGATCAGTGCGTGATCACCGACCGGCCCGCCGATCACCGTGGACAGCTGCGCGGCGAGCGAATCATTGCGACTCGGCCGGTCCCGCGCGTCCGCCGATCGGAGATCAGAAGCGAGCGGAGCAGGGGCGGCGTAGTACGCCCCACCGGGCGCCATCTGGTCCGACAGCGGTGCCCTCCCATCCCTCCGTGGCTCCACCAGCTGCTGATCGGTCACGGAACCCGAGGCTACCCGGAGTGTGGCCGGTGGCCCGGATCGAGTCGGCTTCGGTCCCCCGCGCGTTGCCTGCCGCGCACACCGGAGCAAGCGGTGCACGTGACAAATCCTCTTCACTATCCGGAATGATCGGCCCAGTGACAGGTGATGTCTGGAAACTTTGCCCAAGCACGACGCAGGCCGGGGCCGAACCTGATCAGGTTCGGCCCCGGCCTGCGTGACAGCGAACTACCTGCCCCGTGTCGGCGCGGTTCCGTTCGTACCCTCGTTGTTGTTCGAATTACCGTTGTTGCTCGGTCTCGGTGAGCCGGTGGCCGTTGGTGCGGAACCGTCAGCCGGTGCGACCGGTTGGCCGGGCAGCGGTCCGGAGTCCGATTCACGCTGCTGTTGCGGGCGCTGCTGTTGCGGCGCGGGTTGTACGCCGGGAACCGGGATGGTGATGCCGGGCAGAATCTCCACTTGGGTAGGTGCGACCACCACCGGCGGCAGGAGCGGAGATTCGACGGTGGACGGCGCGGTGTAGGGCGCCGACCATTCGGGGACGCCGGCTTGGCCCTTGATGGGCGCGGGCTTCGGGAAAGTCTCGTTGCGAGTGCCCGAGAGCGCCCCGTCCATGGTCGCCTTCCAGATGTCGGAAGGCAGCCCCGAGCCGTAGATCATGCCGCCGCTGTAGTTGCGCAGCGGCGAGTTGTCGACGCTGCCGACCCACACCGCGGTGGAAAGCGACGGGGTGTAGCCGACCATCCAGGCGTCTTTGTTCTCGCCGGTGTCCAGCAACTGCGCGGTACCCGTCTTGGCGGCCGATTCCCGCCCGTTGGCCAGCCCGTGGTTGCGGGAGTAACTGGCGATCGGCTTCATCGCGGCGGTGACGTTGTCCGCGACAGCGGCGGAGACGCGCTGCTCACCGGCCACCTCACCGCGGTCGAGCAGGACTTGACCGTCGCCCGTCACGACCTTCGACACGAAGTGCGGCGCGTGGTAGACGCCGGAGGCCGCCAGCGTCGCGTACATGGAGGCCATGTCGAGCGGCCGTGCCTGGTATTGGCCCAGCACGATGCCATTGTTGGGCCCGGAGCCGTCCGACTCGGTGAGCGTCTTACCGACTCCCGGAATGGTGTCCGGCATGCCCAACTTATAGGCCATTTCGGCGATTTTGCGTGGGCCGTTCTGCATGTCCAGCTGCATCCGGTAGAAGCTGGTGTTCAATGACCGCTTCAGCGCCTCGGCGATGGTGCACATGCCGCACTGCTCGCCTTCGACATTGGAGATCTTGATGCCGTTGACGGTCAGCGGCGAGCTGTCGTACAACTGCGACAGCGGGACGCCCTGCTCCAGGTTCGCCGCCAAGCCGATGACCTTGAACGAGGAACCGGTCTGCAGCCCCGCGTTGGCGAAGTCGTACCCCTGGCCGTTGCTGCCGCCGTAGTAGGCGCGCACGGCGCCGCTACGCGGATCGATCGACACCACGGCGGTACGCAACTGCTCCGGCTCACCCTGCATCTTCGAGGTGGCCGCGTCGACCGCCGCCTGCTGGGCCTTCGGGTCGATCGTCGTGGTGATCTGCAGGCCGGCGGTGTTCAGCTGCTGCTCGCTGATGCCCGCGGCGCCGAGTTCCTTGAGCACCTGCGTCTTGATCAAGCCCTCGGGGCCGGAGTCCTGTTCCTTGTCTCTGGTCGAGGCGAGGGGGACGACCTGCGGGTATTGCAGGCCCTGGCGCTCGGCCGCGCTCAGGTTGCCGCCGGAGACCATGCCGTCGAGCACGTAGCCCCAGCGGGTCTTCGCGCCCTCGGGATTCTTCTCCGGGTCCAGGCTGGACGGCAGCTGGATGGTGGCGGCGAGCACCGCGCCCTCGGCGACGGTCAGCTCCTGCACCGGCTTGCCGAAGTACGCCTTGGCCGCCGCGTCGATGCCGTACGCGCCGCGACCGAAATAGATGGTGTTCAGGTACGCGGCGAGGATCTCGTCCTTGCTCCACTGCCGCGCCATCTTGGCCGAGATGACCAGCTCGTGCATCTTGCGGGTCAGCGAGTGCTCGTCACCGACCAGCGCGTTCTTCACGTACTGCTGGGTGATCGTCGAGCCGCCGCCCGCGCTCTCCTTGCCGAGGATGTTGTCCCTGGCCGCGCGCGCGAAGCCGGAGATAGAGAAGCCGGGGTTGGTGTAGAAGTCGCGGTCCTCGGCGGCCATCACCGCGTTACGCACGTGCGGCGGGATCTGGTCGATGGTGACGTCGGTCCGGTTGCCTTCCGGCGGAACCACTTTGCTGAGCACGGTGGTGCCGTCGGAGGCGAGGATGGTCGCCACCTGGTTGGTCTTCAGATCGCCCGGCTGCGGCACCGACACCGTGGTGTACGCGGCCAGGAAGATGCCGCTGGGCAGCAGAATGGCCAACGCGATCAAGACATAGAGGGTGCGGCGCACGATCCGCCAGGGGAACTTCTTCCGCTGCTCGGGCTGCCGCCTTCCCGGCCCGTCGGAGCCACCGCTGCCGCCACGGCGCGGCGGCGGGCCCGACGGTGGGCCGCCCGCGGCCTGCCTGCGTTCGCCGGT
>NZ_BDBC01000050.1 GCF_001612785.1 Nocardia beijingensis NBRC 16342 | reverse complement strand
TCCGGGCAGGCGTTGACCGGCTGGGACGACGCGATGGACGTTCTTGATGCGGTGGATGATCTGGAACCGGCGTACACGGTGCGGTTCGGCGAACGCATGGACCCCGGCCACATGAAGGGTTACATCCCTGGCCAGAAGGCCGACCGGGCGATCGGGTACGTGACGAAGTACCTCACCAAGTCGATCAGCGAAGTCTTGGAAACCGATTCGACCCGCACCGCGATCCACTACGACCGGTTGCACGCGGAGTTGCAGCACACGCCGTGTTCGCCGCGGTGCGCGGTGTGGCTGCGCTACGGCATCGTCCCGAAGGGCGCCAGCGACAAGACCATCCCCGGCCGCTGCAAGGGCAAGGCCCACCGCCGAGACACCCTCGGCCTTCCCGGTCGTCGCGTGCTGGTGTCGCGGCGCTGGTCGGGGAAGACGCTGCCGGATCACAAGGCGGACAGGGCGGAGTTTGTTCGGCAACTGCTGGCCTCTGTCGGCATCCACAAGCCGGATACCTCGCATCTGATCATCCGGCCGGTCGAGCCCGGAGACCAGTCCGCGCCGCCTCGGGATCACTTGATCCTGGCCGCGATCGCCCAACGCACGAAATGGCGCGCGGAATACACCAACGCCCTACTCGCGGCCGGGGCAGGAGCACAGCACGAACATTCAGCAATTCAGCAAGCAGCATAGGGAGGGAAACGACATGAGCGAGGAAGAGACCTACCTGCGGGCCAAGGACTGTGAGGTCCTGACCGGGATTCCGGAAGCGACTTGGCGGTGGTGGGCGCACGTCGGTTCAGGTCCGGCGAGTTTCAAGCTGGGGCCGCGGCGGCGCGTGTGGCGTAAGTCCGTGGTGCTGGCGTGGATCGCGGAGCAGGAGAAGTTGACCGGTTCCGGTGAGGCTGCCTGATGGCGACACGGCGTAATCCCCGCGCGGGCATCGAGGATCGCTGGTATCCGACCGTCGTCGAGGTCGACCCGGAAACCGGCAAGGTCACTAAGAAGAAGGTCAAGTCGGACGAGCGTTTCGGCAAGGGCAAGCGATGGCGGGCGCGGTACGTCGACCCGAACGGCGTGGAGCGCTCGCGCTCGTTCGACACCAAGGCCGCCGCTCAGAAGTTCCTCGACAGCGACGTGACAACAAAGGTCGTAACGGGAACCTGGGTTGACCCGGACCGTAGCGGCGTGCTGTTCGGTGTCGTCGCTGAGAAATGGTTCGCCACAAAGAAATTCCGCAAACCGAAGACTGTCGCCGGATACCGGTCATTGCTCGACACGATCGTGCTGCCGCGGTGGGGCGACGTTCGTCTGCGAGAAATCGAATTCGAAGACATTCAGGAATGGGTGGTCGCCCTGTCGGAATCGGGGAGTTCTCGATTCGAGGGGCGTGGCCTGTCGGCGTCCCGAGTTATCCAGTCTTACCAGGTGCTCA
Source organism: Nocardia beijingensis NBRC 16342 (assembly GCF_001612785.1). Classification (GTDB taxonomy): domain Bacteria; phylum Actinomycetota; class Actinomycetes; order Mycobacteriales; family Mycobacteriaceae; genus Nocardia; species Nocardia beijingensis. Next base: position 58,177 of record NZ_BDBC01000050.1, on the reverse strand, counting down.
GCCAGGTTCTGAGGTTCGCCATCAAGGCGAAGCGGCTGGCAGCGAACCCGGCGGAGGACATCGACCTTCCTTCGATGATGGCGGGGGAGCGGCGGTACTTGACGCACGTGGAGGTGATGCGGCTGGCGATGGCGGCGGGCCGGTTCCGTCCGCTGGTCCTGACCCTGGCCTATACCGGGATCAGGTTCTGCGAGGCGATCGCACTGCGTACCTCCAACGTCGATCTCGAGCAGCGGCGGATCCGGATCACTCGTTCGGCAACCGGGGTCACGGGCAAGGGCATCGTGGAGACCGACACAAAGAACCACACCACGCGGGCGGTTCCTGTGCCGGGCACGCTGGCCAAGGACCTGGCGAATCTCCTGAGCGGTCGTCGGCCGGACGCGCTGGTGTTCCCGAGCCACAAAGGCGGCTACCTCACCTCGACGGAGTTCCGGTGGGTGTTCGACCAGGCGGCGAAGGATGCGGGGCTCGCCGGAGTCGTGCCGCATGGGTTGCGTCACACGGCGGCGTCACTGGCGATCAGCGCCGGGGCGAACATCAAGGTCGTACAGCGGATGCTTGGGCACAAAACCGCGACCCTGACGCTCGACCTCTACGGGCATCTGTTCCCGGACGATCTGGATGTGGTGGCCAACGGGATGGACGCAGGGGCGAGGGCGGCTGCGGACTATCTGCGGACTGCGTGAGGAGGGGAATGTGGGCGGCGTTGAGAAAACCGCCCACTACCTTGGTGCCGAGTGTGGGACTCGAACCCACACGTCCTTTCGGACAACGGTTTTTGAGACCGTCGCGTCTGCCAGTTCCGCCAACCCGGCGCACCGGATGGCAACTATAGCCGCTCGGGTGGCGTTGACGGAAATGGGTTGGTCCGCGCGGCGCGATGGGGCGGTTTGCGCAGGGTATATGCGTTCTATGCCGAAGTGAAAGGTACTCTTTACATCACTCGACAGCCCGAGGGATGGCCCGTGCGCGTCCCCGTGCGAGCGCGGCTTTCCTTTGGTTGGGTCGGGTACAGGGCATCGGAACCAGAGGGGTCTACCTATGAGCACAGCAGCTGGGGGCGCCGGCACCAAGAAGGACGCCGGCGCGAAGCGGGTCGTCGTCGCCGAGGACGAGGCGCTCATTCGCATGGATCTGGTCGAGATGCTGACCGAAGAGGGCTATCAGGTGGTCGGTGAGGCGGGTGACGGCCAGCAGGCGGTCGACCTCGCCGTGGAGCACCGGCCCGATCTGGTCATCATGGATGTGAAGATGCCGCGCCGCGACGGGATCGACGCGGCGGCGGAGATCGCGTCCAAACGTGTTGCCCCCGTGGTCATCCTGACCGCGTTCAGCCAGCGCGATCTGGTGGAGCGGGCGCGTGACGCTGGCGCGATGGCCTATCTGGTGAAGCCGTTCACGAAGTCGGATCTGGTGCCTGCCATCGAATTGGCCGCCAGCCGCTTCCACGAGATCACCGCGCTGGAGAGCGAGGTCGCGAATCTCGCCGAGCGGCTGGAGACCCGCAAGCTGGTCGAGCGCGCCAAGGGCGTGCTGATGCAGACGCAGGGCCTTTCGGAGCCGCAGGCGTTCAAGTGGATTCAGCGCACCGCAATGGACCGGCGCACGACGATGAAGGCGGTCGCCGAGGTGGTGCTGGAGAACCTGACGCCGAAGTGACCGCGCGTCACGGAAGAATTTACGCGAACGAAACGTAGTCGTGAACAAGAATTCGGAACGATGTCGCGCGCATGATCCGAATGTGATGCGGAACTAACGTACCGACGCTATGTTCTGACCGGGCTGATGTGAGTCGGCCTCCTCGGCGACCCCGGGGGAGCACAGAACTTAGATGAGGTGCAAAGTGCTTAGTTCGACATGGCGCAGGCGCTCGACGCGAGCTGTTGTGGCCGTCGGCGCCGCCGCCGCGCTGGTGCTGACCGGTTGTAGCGACAAATCCACCAGCAGCGGTTCGGATTCCTCGGGTACCAACGGGGCGGGCGGCCTGTCCATCCAGCCGCTTCTGCAGGTCGACCAGCAGGGCAAGGAAGTGCCGAAGGCCGACGCGGCCACGGCGGCCGATCCCGCCGGCGATGGCAAGGCGACCTGCGCGCCGGGTACGGCCATCGCGATGGCGGGTGCGCTGACCGGCCCCGACGCCGCGCTCGGCATCAACATCGTCAACGGCGTCAAGCTGGCCTTGGACAAGCACAACAAGGCCAACCCCGGCTGCAAGATCGAGCTGAAGCAGTTCGACACCGAAGGTGACCCGCAGAAGGCCACCCAGGTGATCCCGCAGATCGTCAACGATCGTTCGATCATCGGCCTGGTCGGTCCCGCTTTCTCCGGCGAGACGAAGGCGACCGGCAAGATTCTCAGCGACGCGGGCCTGGTCTCGGTGACCTCGTCGGCGACCAACGCGACGCTGACCCAGAACGGCTGGACGACCTTCTTCCGCGGTTTGGCCAACGACGACGTGCAGGGCCCCTCGGTGGCGAAGTACCTGGTCAACAGTGCCGGTTACAAGAAGGTCTGCGTCATCCAGGACAACACCGACTACGGCACCGGCCTGGCGAAGTCCATCACCGAAGGCCTCGGCGCCGCCGCCGACCCGGCGTGCGCGGCCAGCATCAAGAAGGGCGACAAGGACTTCTCCGCCACGGTCACCAAGGTGGCGGCGGCGAATCCGGACGCCATCTTCTACTCCGGTTACTACTCCGAGGCGGCGCCGCTGGCGCAGCAGTTGAAGTCCGGTGGCGTGAAGGCGGTCTTCGTCTCCGCCGACGGCACCAACGACCCGCAGTTCGTCTCCCAGGCGGGCAGCGCGGCCAAGGGTGCGAAGCTGTCCTGCCCGTGTGGTCCCGCTCCCGAGAAGTTCGCCAAGGATTACGAGGCGCTCAACGGTCAGGCGCCGGGCGTGTACTCGGTCGAGGCCTACGACCTCACCACGATTCTGGCCAAGGGCATCGACGGCGGGAAAGTGACCCGTCCGGACCTGCTCGACTATGTGCGGACGTACGACGGTGCCGGCCTCGCGCGTCAGTACAAGTGGAACCCGAACGGTGAGCTGTCGAACGCGCTGATCTGGGTGTACGAGGTCAAGTAGTCCCGGATCCCGGGCGCACGGCACGTACGGGGTTTCGCCGGAATCCCCGTACGTGCCGTTGTTCGGTGGGCGAATGGATGAGGGCGGAAATAAATGAAACAAATGGCTTCGGCCGCCGGGACACATCTGGTGGCCGGCTCGATCGACTTCAACTACGAGGCGCTGATCGATAATTTCTGGCGGCTGACCGTCGACGGCGTGACCTACGGCGCCATCTATGCCTTGGTCGCCGTCGGCTACACCTTGGTGTACGGCGTATTGCGGCTGATCAATTTCGCCCATTCGGAAATATTCATGCTCGGGTTGTTCGGCCAGTTGATCGGTTTGATGATCTTCGGATTCACCGCGAGCCCCGATGTGTACACCCAGGGCGTGGTGCTCACCGTCGTGTATCTGGGTCTGGCGATGGTCGTTGGCATGCTCGTGTCCGGCGGCGCGGCAGTCGGATTGGAGCGGGTGGCCTACCGGCCGCTGCGCAAGCGCGGCGCGAAACCGCTGGCCTTCTTGATCACCGCGATCGGTATGTCGTTCGTCCTCCAGGAACTGGTGCACTTCGTGCTGCCGAAGATCCGCCCCGATCTCGGCGGCACCAACGCGCAGCAGGCCATCCGGCTCGTCGAGCCCACCGTGCAGTTCAGCTTCGGCGGCGCGGACGTCACCAACATCATGCTGCTCATCGTGATCGCCGCCGTCGCGCTGGCGATCGTCACCGAAGTCCTGATCAACCGGACCAAGTTCGGGCGCGGTATCCGCGCCGTGGCGCAGGATCCCGACACCGCGACGCTGATGGGCGTTTCCCGGGAGCGGGTCATCATGCTCACCTTCCTCATCGGCGGTGTGCTCGCGGGCGCTGCGGCGATGCTGTACACGCTGAAGATCCCGAACGGGATCATCTACTCCGGCGGATTCATCCTCGGGATCAAGGCGTTCAGCGCAGCGGTGCTCGGCGGCATCGGCAACCTGCGCGGCGCGCTGCTGGGCGGACTGGTGCTCGGCGTGGTGGAGCAGTACGGCCAGATCCTGTTCGGCACCGAGTGGCGCGACGTGGTCGCGTTCGTGGTGCTCGTGCTGGTGCTGATGGTTCGCCCGACCGGCATCCTCGGCGAGAGTCTCGGAAGGGCGCGCGCATGACCGAAACGACCAAGACGGCGGCCACGCCGGAGACCGCGCGCCATGGCGTCGGCGACGCGATCCGCACCTGGTGGGACGGCCTGAGCAGGCCCGCGCAGTGGGGCGTCGGCGTCCCGATCCTCCTGCTGCTGGCGCTGCTTCCGCTGTTCCCTCCGCCGCTGCTGAACACTCCTTCCTACAATTTCGGCCTGGTGATGGCGCAGGTGGCGATGTACGCGCTGCTGGCCATCGGCCTCAACGTGGTGGTCGGGCAGGCGGGTCTGCTCGATCTCGGCTACGTCGGTTTCTACGCCGTCGGCGCCTACACCGTCGGCCTGCTCACCAGCCCCAACAGCCCGTGGAACCAGACCGACGGCGGCTGGCTCGATCCGAAGTGGGCCTGGCTGGCGTGCCTGCCGATCGCGGTCGCGGTGACCGCGGTGTCCGGCCTGATCCTCGGTTCGCCGACGCTGCGGCTGCGCGGCGACTACCTGGCGATCGTGACGCTCGGCTTCGGTGAGATCGTCCGGCTGCTCGCGGAGAACCTGACCGAGCTCACCAACGGCAGCCTCGGCCTGTCGGGTGTCGCCTACCCGCGCGTCGGCGAATCCGCGAGCAGGCCGGAGGGCGTGTTCTCCGGCGGCAACCCCGGTGACCCGGACAGCGCCAACTTGCTAGACCGCGCCAGCTACGGCACCTATTGGTACTGGTTCGGCATGGCGCTGGTGGTGATCGTGCTGCTGGTGGTCGGCAACCTGGAGCGCAGCCGGGTCGGCCGCGCCTGGGTCGCCATCCGCGAGGACGAGGACGCGGCCGAGATCATGGGCGTGCCGACCTTCAAGTTCAAGCTGTGGGCATTCATGATCGGCGCCGCGGTGGGCGGCATGTCCGGTGCGATCTACGCCGGGCAGGTGCAGTTCATCAATCCCACCGGCTTCAACATCATCAACTCGATGCTGTTCCTGTGCGCGGTGGTCATCGGCGGGCAGGGCAACAAGCTCGGGGTGATCTTCGGCGCGTTCGTCATCGCCTATCTGCCCGCACGGCTGCAATCGGTGAACCTGGTGAGCAACGAGTCGACCGGGTACGTCCTGCTGGCGATCGATGTCGCGGTGTTCGTCGCGTTGATCGTCGCGTGGCGGTTGTGGTCCGGTCGGCTCGGCGTGTGGCCGCGGCGCGGAGTCGTCACCGCGATGGTGGTGACCGGCGTGCTCGCGCTGCTGCTGCTCGGCAGCGTGCTGCTGTTCCGCAAGGGCGGCGCGCAGTCGCTGGGCGACCTCAAATATCTGTACTTCGGTATCGCGTTGGTGGTGATGATGATTCTGCGTCCGCAGGGTCTGTTCCCGGTGCGGCAGAAGCTGCTCACCTATGGCAGGCAGGTGTACCAGGCCGTGCGCAGACCGGCCGCGGCCGAGCCGATCGGAGCGGGCCGATGACCGGGCCGGGCGCGGGTGACGCGCTGTTCGACAACGAGGACATGGCCGCGGGCTACGCGACCGAACCGGAGGCCGAGTCGGCGGGCACGGTCGACGTCACCCAGGTGATCCCGGAACTCGCCGACGCCGCGACCGTCGCCGAAGTGGTGGCCCCGCGCCGCGATATCGAGACCGCGGTGGGTGAGCCGCTGCTGCGCACCGATGGCCTCACGGTGAAGTTCGGCGGCCTCACCGCTCTGGATCAGGTGAGCTTCGAGATCCGCCGCGGCGAGATCCTCGGCCTCATCGGACCCAACGGCGCGGGCAAGACCACCTGCTTCAACGCGATCACCGGCGTCTACCAGCCCGCCGCCGGACTGGTGTACTTCGACGGCAAACCGCTGACCAAGACCAAACGCAACGCGATCACCCGCCTCGGCATCGCCCGCACGTTCCAGAACGTGCGTCTGTTCGGTGAAATGACCGCGCTGGAGAACGTCGTGGTCGGCACCGACGCGCGGCACAGGACCTCGGTGCCCGGCGCGGTGTTCCGGACGCCGCGGCATCGGCGCGAGGAGCGCGACGCCATCGAGCGCGGCATGGCGCTGCTGGAGTTCGTCGGCATCGCCCCGCGCGCGGTGGAGAAGGCGCGCAACCTCTCCTACGGCGACCAGCGCCGTCTGGAGATCGCCCGCGCGCTGGCCACCGAGCCGAAGCTGCTGTGCCTGGACGAGCCTGCGGCCGGGTTCAATCCGAGCGAGAAGTCCGCGCTGATGGACCTGATCCGCAAGATCCGCGACGACGGGTTCACCGTGCTGCTCATCGAGCACGACATGCGGCTGGTCATGGGCGTGACCGACCGGATCGTGGTGCTGGAGTTCGGCCGCAAGATCGCCGACGGGCTGCCCGCCGACATCAGGGACAACCCCGCCGTGATCGCCGCGTATCTGGGCGTGCCGGATGTCGATGCGGTCGAAACCCGCTCCGCCGCAAGCCAGGACGGCGTGTCAGGGGATGACGCGCCGCCCGGTCCCGAGCCGGAGCGGCCGCTCGGCACGGCTGCGGTCACCGCGCCGGTGCCGGAGGCGAAGCGCGAGCCCACCGCGGCCGCACCGCTGCTCGAAGTCGAGGACATGGTCGTCAACTACGGCAGAATCCAAGCGCTGCACGGCATCTCGCTGACGGTCGCGGAGGGCGAGCTGGTCACCCTGCTCGGCGCCAACGGCGCGGGGAAGACGACCACGATGCGCGCCATGTCCGGCCTGCTGCCGTTGACCCGCGGCCGGATTCTGTTCGAGGGCCGCGACATCACCCGGATGAAGGCGCACGAACGGGTGCTGCACGGGCTGATCCAAGCGCCGGAAGGCCGGGGTGTCTTCCCCGGCATGACGGTGCAGGAGAACCTCGACATGGGTTGCCACGGACGAGGTTTCAAGCAGAAGGCCGAGTACGAGCGGACCTTGGAGTGGGTGTTCGAGCTGTTTCCCCGGTTGCTCGAGCGGCGCAAGCAGGTCGGCGGCACGCTCTCCGGCGGTGAGCAGCAGATGCTGGCCATCGCCCGCGCGCTGATGGCGCGGCCGCGGCTGCTGTTGCTCGACGAGCCGTCGATGGGGTTGGCGCCCATGGTGATCCAGCAGATCTTCCGGATCATCGGCGAGATCAACCAGCAGGGCACCACGGTGCTGCTGGTGGAGCAGAACGCGCAGCAGGCGCTGGCCCGCAGCGACCGCGCCTACATCATGGAAACCGGGGAGGTCACCAAAACCGGTCGCGGTGCGGAATTGCTCACCGATCCCGCGGTGAAATCGGCGTATCTCGGCGTGGGTTGAGTTGCGCCGCCGAGTCCGGTGCCGCGCGGCCCGGCTCGAGGCATGATCGTGACCATGGATGGTCACGACGAGCTGATGAGCTTGGCCGAGCGGTACTGGGACAGCGTGCTCGAGGCGGCGCCGAGCGAGGCGACCCTGCTCGGCGACCGCCGCTTCGACGATCGGATCGAGGATCTGTCCGTCGACGCCGAACAGCGGCTGCTGTCGACCTGGCGCGAGCTGCTGCGTGCGGTCGACGCGCTCGACGCCGAGCGGCTCGGCCGGGCCGACCGCATCACCCGTAGCCTGCTGCGCACCGAATTGAGCGGCGCGGTCGAGCATCTGGAATGGCGGCCGATGGAGCTGGCCTCCGATCAGATGAACGGCGTGCACGCAGGCGTGCTGATGGTGGCGCCGCAGACGAACGCGCCGCGGCCGGAGCACGCGCTGGCGCTGGTGCGCCGCTACCGCCAGTTCGGGGACATGCTCGGCCAAGCCGTGGAACGCTTCCGCGCTGGACTGGCCGCGGGCCGCACGCCCGCGCGGATCGCCATCGAGCGCTCGCTCAACCAGCTCGACGGCTACCTCGGTTCCGACGTGGCCGCCGACCCGTTCGTCACCTTCGCCGGTCCGGAGGGCTGGGACGGCGAGGCCGCGTGGCGCTCGGAACTGACCGAGGTGACGCGGGAGGTCATCCGGCCCGCGTTCCAGGTCTACCGCGACGCGCTGTACGACGAACTGCTGCCCGCCGCTCGTCCCGACGACCAGCCGGGCCTGTGCTGGCTCGGCGGCGACGGCGAGGACATCTACCGGCGGTTGCTGCGCCACCACACCACGCTGCCCGATCTCGGCGCCGACGAGATCCACGAACTCGGCCGCACCGAGCTGGCGAAGCTGCGCGAGGAATACGCGACGGTGGGCGCGCGGCTGTTCGGCACCGGCGATCTCGGCGAGATCTTCGCCCGGCTGCGCGACGATCCCGCCCTGCGCTACGACGACGCCGAGCAGATCATGTTCGACGCCCGCCGCGCGCTCGCCCTGGCGACCGCCGAGATGGGGAACTGGTTCGGCCGGCTGCCGAAGGAGTCCTGCGACATCGTCCCGGTGCCCGAGTTCCTGGCCGCGGATTCGCCTGCGGCGTACTACTTCCCGCCCGCCGCCGACGGCTCGCGGCCGGGCACGTACTTCGTCAACCAGCACCATCCCACCGGCCGTGGACGCTTCGAGACCGCGTCGGTGGCCTACCACGAGGCGATTCCCGGTCACCATCTGCAGCTCACCATCGCCAACGAACTCGACCACCTGCCGCGCTTCCAGCGCCAGTCCTTCGCCAACACCGCGTTCGTCGAGGGCTGGGCGCTCTACACCGAGCGGCTGGCCGACGAGATGGGTTTGTACGAGGACGATCTCGGCCGCCTCGGCATGCTGGCGGGCGACTCCTGGCGTTCCTGCCGGTTGGTGGTCGACACCGGCCTGCACGCGAAAGGCTGGAGCAGGCAACAGGCCATCGATTTCATGGTGGCCAACGCGCCGGTCGGGCTGGCCGAGATCACCGTGGAGGTGGACCGCTACATCGCCATGCCGGGGCAGGCGGTCGGCTACAAGATCGGGCAGCTGGAGATCCTGCGCCAGCGGGTGGCGGCCACCGAGCGGCTCGGCGCCGACTTCGACATCAAGGCCTTCCACGACGTGGTGCTCGGCTCCGGCTCGGTGAGCCTGCCGGTGCTGCGCGAACTGGCGGGCACGCTGTGACGGCGCGGGGCGCGATCGCCGGTCGCGCCCCGCGAACCGCGATCCGGTCGCGGCGGCCTCGGCTGCCGGGTGTCGGCGTATCGCCATGTCGGTGCCGGTCCCTAGACTCTGGGGCGTGAGTTCACCCACGACCGCTCCGCGTCCTGCCCCCGCGTCCGGCTCCGGCGATCCCGGCTCGGGAGACCGGCCGACGCTGCTGTTGCTGGACGGGCATTCGATCGCCTATCGCGCGTTCTTCGCGCTACCGGCGGAGAATTTCAAGACGGTCACCGGGCAGACCACCAACGCGGTCTACGGCTTCACCGCGATGCTGATCAACCTGCTGCGCGACGAGAAGCCGACGCACGTGGCCGCGGCGTTCGACGTGTCGCGCCAGACCTTCCGCGCCGAGGCGTATCCGGAGTACAAGGCCAACCGCAATGCCACGCCGGACGAGTTCCGTGGCCAGGTCGAACTCACCAAGGACGTGCTGGGCGCGCTGGGCATCCCGGTGATGGCGATCGAGGGCTTCGAGGCCGACGACATCATCGCCACGCTCACCACGCAGGCGACGGCCGCCGGTTTCCGCGTGCTCATCGTCACCGGCGACCGGGACTCCATCCAGCTGGTGAACGAGAACGTCACGGTGCTGTACCCGCGCAAGGGCGTCTCGGACCTGACCCGGTTCACTCCGGACGAGGTGATGGCGAAGTACGGCCTCACGCCCGGCCAGTATCCCGACTACGCGGCGCTGCGCGGCGACCCGAGTGACAACCTGCCCGGCATTCCCGGCGTGGGGGAGAAGACCGCGGCGAAGTGGATCCGCGAGTACGGCGACCTGAACACCCTGGTCGAGAAGGTCGATCAGGTGAAGGGCAAGGTCGGCGACGCGCTGCGGGCGAACCTGAGCAACGTGGTGCTCAACCGGCAGCTCACCGAGCTGATGCGGGAGGTGCCGCTGCCCTACACCCCCGACCAGCTGGCGCAGGGGCCGTGGGATCGCGAGAAGATCCATCAGCTGTTCGACGATCTCGAGTTCCGGGTGCTGCGCGACCGGCTGTTCGAGACGCTGGCTCCGCCGGAGCCGGAGGCGGAGGCCGGTTTCGAGATCAGCGGCGGCGCACTGGAGATCGGCGCGGTCGCGGACTGGCTCGCCGAGCACGCGAAAGCCGGTGTGCGCCATGGTGTCTCGATCATCGGCACGGGTTCCCCGGCCGGTGGCGACGTGCGCGCGCTCGCCATCGCGGCGGGTGACGGGGAGAGTGGCTACATCGACGTCACCGTGCTCACCCCCGAGGACGAGGCGGCGCTCGGCGCATGGCTGGCCGACCCGGCGGTGCCGAAGGCGCTGCACGAGGCCAAGGCCGCCCTGCACGCCCTGCGCGGGCGCGGCTGGACGCTCGGCGGGCTCACCAGCGACACCGCGCTGGCGGCGTACCTGGTGCGTCCCGGCCAGCGCACGTTCAACCTCGACGACCTGTCGCTGCGCTACCTGCACCGTGAGCTGCGCGCCGAGACCGGCGACACCGCGCAGCTGTCGCTGCTCGACGACGAGGACGCCGCCGACGCGGAGCTCGCGCGGGCGCAGATGCTGCGCGCGCGTGCCGTCGCCGACCTGGCCGACGCGCTCGACGGGGAACTGGCCCAGATCGAGTCCACCCCGCTGCTGGCGGACATGGAACTGCCGCTGCTGGGTGTGCTGTCCACCTTGGAGGCGGCGGGCATCGCGGTGGACACCGACCAGCTCGCGACGTTGCAGCGGCAGTTCGCCGACCGGGTCGCCGAGGCGGCCGAGGCGGCCTACGAGGTGATCGGCAAGCAGATCAACCTCGGCTCGCCCAAGCAGTTGCAGGTGGTGCTGTTCGACGAGCTGGACATGCCGAAGACCAAGCGCACCAAGACCGGCTATACCACCGACGCGGACGCACTGGAATCGCTCTACGAGAAGACCCAGCACGCGTTCCTGGAGCACCTGCTCGCGCACCGCGACGCCACCCGGCTGAAGGTCACCGTCGACGGCCTGCTCAAATGCGTCGCCGAGGACGGTCGCATCCACACCACGTTCAACCAGACGATCGCGGCCACCGGCCGGTTGTCCTCGACCGAGCCGAATCTGCAGAACATCCCGATCCGCACCGACACCGGCAGGCAGATCCGCGACACCTTCGTGGTCGGCTCCGGCTACCAGTCGCTGATGACCGCCGACTACAGCCAGATCGAAATGCGGATCATGGCCCACCTGTCCGGCGACGAGGGACTGATCGAGGCGTTCAACTCGGGAGAGGACCTGCACAGCTTCGTGGCGTCGAAAGCGTTCGACATCCCGATCTCCGAGGTCTCCCCGGAATTACGCCGCCGGATCAAGGCGATGTCCTACGGCCTGGCCTACGGGTTGAGTTCCTACGGCCTGTCCGCGCAGCTGAAGATCAGCACCACCGAGGCGAAGGAGCAGATGGAGGTCTACTTCGCCCGCTTCGGCCGCATCCGCGACTACCTGTACGAGGTGGTGGAGCAGGCGCGCAAGGTCGGCTACACCGAGACGCTGTTCGGCCGCCGCCGCTACCTGCCCGATCTGGACTCCAGCAACCGGCAGCGCCGGGAGGCCGCCGAACGGATGGCGCTCAACGCGCCCATCCAGGGCACCGCGGCCGACATCATCAAGGTGGCGATGATCAACGTGCACCGGGCGATGCGAGAGGCGGGCCTGCGCTCCAGGATGCTGTTGCAGATCCACGACGAACTGCTGTTCGAGGTCGCCGACGGGGAACGGGAGACGCTGGAGGCGCTGGCGCGCGAGCAGATGTCCGCGGCGATCGCGCTGTCGGTGCCGCTGGAGGTCTCGGTCGGCGTCGGGCGCAGCTGGGACTCCGCCGCGCACTGACCGGCGCGAGCGCGTCGCACCGACATGCCGGGCCCCACCGCACGGGGCCCGACCTCCGGCATCCGGAGAGCTATCATCGGGCGACCGCGCGCAAGTAAACGAATCACGGTGAACGGGACCCATGTCCCATGCCGCGCGGCCACCTACCGTGGGGCTGGTCATACATAGGGATTCACGCATACCGAGCGCAGGGATGGCCCATGACTGTCACCGATGAGTACCTGCAGAACAACGCGGCGTACGCGAGCGCCTTCCAGGGCCCGCTGCCGCTGCCGCCCGCGAAGGGCGTGGCCGTGGTCGCGTGCATGGACGCGCGGCTCAATGTCTACGGCGCGCTCGGCCTCGCCGAGGGCGAGGCGCACGTCATCCGCAACGCGGGCGGCGTCGTCACCGCCGACGAGATCCGCTCGCTGGCCATCAGCCAGCGGCTGCTCGGCACCAGGGAGATCATCCTGATCCACCACACCGACTGCGGCATGCTCACCTTCACCGACGACGACTTCAAGGCGAGCATCCAGGAGGAGACCGGCATCAAGCCCGAGTGGGCCGCGGAGGCCTTCTCGGATCTGGAAACCGATGTGCGCCAATCGATCGCGCGCGTCGTCGCCAGCCCGTTCGTGCCGCACAAGGACTCGATCCGCGGCTTCGTCTTCGACGTCGCCACCGGCAAGCTGAACGAGGTGCTGCCCGAGTAGGGGCGAAAATCACACTGCCGCGGTGAGATCCGGGTGCGATCGCCCGGATCTCACCGCGTTTCACGATGATCGCCGCGCGATCAGCCGCGCCGAACCCGCGCCGAGATCGACCTCGTCGCGCGGCGGCGCCCCCGCGGTGGCGTCCTCCCGGTGCATCAGCGCCGTCATCCGCTGCTCGAACTCGTGGTGTTTGCCGCCCTGGAAAACCGCCGTGACCTCTTCGAACCCCGCCGCGGCGACCGGGAGCCCCGACCGTTTGCGGGTCCAGGGCAGCGCGCGGCCGCCGGTGAGCTTGTTCCAGGCGACTTCGGCGAAGGCCAGCAGGATGAGCAGGACGGCCAGACCGGGGATGGTCGTCGCTACGAGGAGACCCATGTCACCGACGCTACCCCCCGGCGGGCCGCGCCGTCCTGAACTGCGACGATGGTACTCGTCAGTAGACAAATCGGGCATCGGATGTGGTTGCTATTGCGCCGCGATGTCCCTATCCTCGATCCCGTGCCGAATCCCGCCGACCGCCGCAGCGCAGCGCTCCATGTCGCAGACCGCGACAGCGCTCTGCTTTCGGCGTCGCTCATCGGGCCCTCCGTGGCCGCGCAGGCTACCGCCTCCGTGCCCGAGGTTCGCGCCGAGCTACTTCCGCTCACCGCGATGGTGGCGTCGCTTCCCCGAGTCCTCGTAGTAGCCCGCCGTAGCGGGGTCTGATTCGGGCCGGCCCCCTCGCTGCGGGCATATCCACTTGTTAGTGCTGGTCCCCTCTGTCAACTGAGCCACGACATTCTTCGGGAAGACCTACTTTCAATGACCATCCTGACTCTTGATACAGACATGTTCCACGCCGCCGCCCCCAAGGGCCTACGCGCCGAAGCCGCCGGGCTGACCTCGGCGGAATTCCACAGCCGGTATTGCGCGCACGGCGGCCCGATCCGGCTCGGCGAGTGGTCGCCCGCGGGCGCGAGGACCGCGGAGTTCACCGCCACGCTGGAGTTCGCCGGGCATATGCGGACCGTCGTCGCCACCGGCAATCCGGTCGCGGCGATGACCTCGGCCCTCTACGACGAGGGCTACCCCGTCGAGATCCTGCAATTCCATCAGCGGCGCACCGCCGACGGCACCGCCACCTTCGTGCAGTGCGAATGCAACGGCAGGCGCGGCTGGGGCGCGGCGATCGCGGACGACGGCGCCGAGTCGACGGTCCGCGCCATGATCGCGGGCGTCAACCTGCTCGGCGCGTCCTGACTCGAGGCTCGCACCCTCGGGGCATGCCGCCCTGAGGGTGCGCCCGGCCCCGAACGCGCAGCCGGCCCGGACACGGACTGCCGCTTCCGCGTGTCCGTATCCGGGCCCGAACCAATTCCCTTGCGGCGCAGTGGTTCACCGCGCCGCGCGAACTACTGTCCGGCCTGCTGCTGCTCGGCGAGCTGCTTGCGCACCTCGTCCATGTCCAGCGCCTTGACCTGGGTCACCAGATCCTCGAGCGCCGCGGGCGGCAGCGCGCCGGGCTGCGCGAACACCAGCACACCCTCCCGGAAAGCCATGATGGTCGGGATGGAGCGGATGTTGGCGGCCGCCGCGAGGCCCTGCTCGGATTCGGTGTCGACCTTTCCGTGCACCACGTCGGGGTGCTTGTCGGAGGAGGCCTCGAAAGTCGGTGCGAAACTCTTGCACGGACCGCACCAATCGGCCCAGAAATCGACGAGTACCACGTCGTTCCCGGTGACTACCTCATCGAAATTGTGCTGGGTCAGCGTTTGGGTGGCCATGACGTCCTCTCGTTTCGGTGTGCTCGCTATAACGCGGGCTGCTCCGGTTATCTTCCACGGCGGACCTGGCCGACCGGCCACTCGCGCCGCTGATCCCCGTCCCATCGACGGATACCCAGCACCGTCGCGGGAAAATCCCGGTCTCGCGCGACGGCGTGGATGGCCTCGCCGAGCTGGTGCGGGGGCACCCGCCTGGCGAGGGTGATGTGCGGCGTCCACGCGTCCGGATGCAGGTTGCCCGGAACGCCGGGGCACGGGGAGATCGTGTGGAAGATCCGGCGATGCAGGGCGAGCAACGCCTCGGACGGGACCACCAGCCGGACCAGGATGGGGCGGCGGGCGCCGAAGACCACCAGCCCGCCGAGCCGGACGGGGATCGGCGCGAAGGCCAGCTCGTCCAGCGCCTGCTCGATGCGCGGCCAGATCTGCCTGGCCACCCCGGCGGTGACGTGCGGGCGATTGGACTCGTCGGCGCGCGCGGCGAGGCTCGGCACGCCTGCTTCCGCCAGCAGCTGCCACTGGCGGCGGATCTCCGTGTCGGCGGCCTCGTCGAGGAGTAGTTCGACCGACTGCACCATGGTCCCCCGAAGGTAACCGCAACCGGCGTGTCCGCGGGCCGGTTCCGCCGGCGGGGCGCGCCGGCGGGAGGATGTTCCGGTGAACGACGCGAATCGACCCCGGCTGGACCGGGCACTGCGGCTGGGCCTGATCGACGGCGACGGCATCGGCCCCGAGGTGGTGCGCGCGGCGAGGGAGGTCGTCGACGAGGCACTGTCCGCGGCGGGCGCCGCCCCGGTCGAGTGGGTGCCGCTGGCCATGGGCCACCAGGCCATCGCCGAGTTCGGCACGCCGCTACCCGAGCAGACGCTCGAGCGGTTGGCGGACGTGGACGCGTGGATTCTCGGCCCGCACGACAACGCGTCTTACCCGGCCGAACATCGCGTCGCGCCCGGTGGCGCCATCCGCAAGCATTTCGGCCTCTACGCCAACATCCGGCCCGCGCGTGCCTTCGCCGGCGTGCGCGCCGCGGCGCCGGACATCGACCTGGTGATTGTGCGGGAGAACAGCGAAGGGTTCTACGCCGACCGCAACATGTTCGCCGGGTCGGGGGAGTTCCGGCCGACACCGGACATCGCGATGTCGGTCGGGCTGGTGACCCGCTCCGCCTGCGAGCGGATCGCGCATCAGGCGTTCCGGCTGGCCGCGACGCGACGCAAACGGGTGACGATCGTGCACAAGGCCAATGTCCTGCCGCTGACCATGGGCCTGTTCCGCGACGTCTGCCGCGAGGTCGCCCAGGAGTACCCGGGGATCGAGGTGGACGACGAACACGTCGACGCGGCGGCCGCGCACTTGGTCCGCGCCGCCTCCGACTACGACGTCCTGGTCACCGAGAACCTGTTCGGAGACATCCTGTCCGATCTCGCGGGGGAACTGAGCGGATCACTCGGGCTGGCCGCCTCGCTGAACTGTTCGGACACCACGGCCATGGCCCAAGCGGTGCACGGCGCGGCGCCCGCGCTGGCGGGGCACAACCGGGCGAATCCGGCGGCATTGCAATTGTCGGCGGCGATGCTGCTGCGCTGGCTGGCAGCCCGGCACGGCGACGTGACCCTGGCGCGGGCCGGCGAGCGGATCGAACGGGCCGTCGCCGCGGTCTTCGAAGCGGGCATCGCCACCGCCGACCTCGGCGGACTCGCATCCACCAGCGAATTCACCGAGCAGGTGTGCGCACGGGTGCACCGCAGGTAGCCGGATAACCGTTTCGCGCACCGCACCCGGCCGAGGTCCCGCTATCCGCCTCGGGCCGCCGGTCGCTGCCGGACGGGACGAATCATCAGCGTGCGGCGTGCGCCCGGGAAGCCCAGGCACGCATCCGATTCGGCGTGCGTCATCGTCGGAGATGCCATACCGCGTCCACAGCGCGCCCGAATCCACGGCGCCCCTGTGGCCGAGGCTCAGCCGCCGGTGAGGTAAGCGCCCAGCGCGATCACCACGCCGACCCCCGTGCAGCGCGGTCCGTGGCGGCGTCGGCACCGTGGTCGTCACTCGCGTCGAAATCCATGAATTCCGCACCCAGGGAACGGCGTCGGGTGCCAGAAGCGACCGGCGGCGGCGCTGCTCAGGTCGTCGCCGAGCCGGAGCGCGGCGCTCCGGGACCGGTGGCCGCGTTCGGTTCGGAGAAAGTCGTCTCCGGGTTCCATGTCGCGACGGCCCAGATCACCACGACGTCGAGCGCGATGATCAGGATTGACCAACCCGGGTAGTACGGCAGCCACAAGAAGTTGGCGATGATCGATAGCGCCGCGATGACGATCGCCGACACCCGGGCCCAGGTCGCCCCGGTCATCAAGGCGATGCCGACGACGATCATCAACACCCCGAGCACGATGTGCGTCCAGCCCCAGGCGGTGAAGTCGAACTTGAAGGTGTATTGCTGGCCCTGGACGAAGAGTTCGTCCTCGGCCACCGCCGATATTCCTTGGAACAACTGAAGGAACCCGACGGTGGTCAACATGATCGCGGCCGCGATCGACGTGCCTGCGGCGATGCCTTGCCGGACGCGATGGTCGTCCCGATTCACCGGCGTGTGTTGCGACATTTGCGGTTCCCTTTCGCGAATTATGCGTGTCGGCATGGGATGTGCGCATGCACGTCATGCCGCAACGGGCTTCGTGCCCTGCGGGGCGGCCGGGCCGGATATTGCGCGACCGGGTGTCGGTCAGCGGCGTACGCTATCACTGAGATTAGCATCGGGAGGGCAGCGAAATCCGAAGTTGCCCGTTCCCGGATCCGCGATGCCAGGTGTGTATTCCGGCGATCCTGCGTGGAATCCGATCGAAATGGAAAAGAGGCTTCCGGTGACCGATACCGATATCGACCCGATAGGTCCTATTGACTATCTCGTTATCGAATTCCCCGCGGATCGGCCCCCCGACGGGTCGGCCCTGCCCATGCTGGTCGATCTCGTCGAGCGCGGCATCGTCCGGGTGCTCGACCTGGCGTTCGTCCGCAAGGGCGCCGACGGTTCCCTGTCCGGAATCGATATCGCGGACATGGGACTCGAAGGCGACTTCGATATCACCCTGTTCGAGGAGGCGGGCTCCGGCCTGCTGGACGAAGCCGACCGCAGGGAAGCCGGAGCCGCGCTCGAACCCGGGTGCTCGGCCGCGATCCTGGTCTACGAGAACAGGTGGGCGGCGCCTTTCGCATCCGCCTTGCGCCGCAACGGCGCTCAGCTCGTCGCCTCGGGGCGCATCCCCGTGCAGAGCCTTTTGTCGTCCCTGGACGCGCTCGAGGCAGAGAGTCGATAGGAGACCGCCATGCCAGGATTGCTTCGCGGGGTGGCCCGCACCGCGGTGGTCGCCGGGACCGCGACCGCCGTCTCCAACCGCGTCTCGCGGCGGCAGGGGGAACGATGGGCGGCGCAGGAACAGCAGGCGCAATACGATCCGTACGCGCAGCAATATGCCCCGCAACCAGCCCCGCAGGCGCCCGCACCGCCGAGTGGCGGCGGTGCGGGCATGGACCGGATCAGCGCCCTGAAGGAACTCGCTCAACTCAGAGCACAGGGCGTGCTCACGGAAGCCGAGTTCGAGGCCGAGAAGGCCCGCGTCCTCGCTTCCTGAGTCGGCGCGGAGCCGGGTTCGCGGCGCAGCTCACCGCGCCACCGGCCGGGCGGGGGGTGCCCCGGTCGCCTGTGGCGCCTGCGCGGCGCCCGGTTGCGGCGCGTGACCGGGCTGTCCCGCCAGCGCCTGGGCCTTGAGCTGCTCGAACTCGGCCACGGTGATCGCGCCCGAGTCGAGCAGCGCTTTGGCCTCGGCGATGCTCTCCGCGGGAGACTTACCCGCGACCTCTCGGATGTACTGGTCGGTGGCCTCTTTCGCCTCGGCTTGGGCTCGCTGGGCGCGCAGCGCCATGCCCCGGCCCCGGACGATGAGGTAGACCAATGCCGTGAGATAGGGGAGCACCACCAAGGCGATCACCCACAGGGCCTTGGCGACGCCCGAGACGGAGTGGTCGCGGAACAGATCGACCAGAATCTGGAACAGCACGATCAGGTATGCCACGAAAGCGAATACGAGGATCGTGTACCACACGTAGTCCCAGAACGAATCCATGATGAACCTCCTCGGGTGAGCCCGCGGCGAATTCGGAATCCACGGCTCACCACGTTCTGGATCGGACCGTCGGACGGCCCGGTGGCCGGAAGGACAAACCTTTCTCTGTGACGTGCCGGGCTCTGCCTGTCGTATGCCTGTTGTGCCGGTAGGCCGAACCCGCATCGGTATTCGGGGCGGTACCGGTGCGAAGCGCCCGAAGAGGGGAACGATGCACCGGCGCCCGGTCGCGCGAACAATCTAGGGCGCATCAATTTTCGAGTGTCCGGATAGGCCGTTCGCTGTAACCGCCGAGCCGGAGAAACTCGTCCGGCCGGAAAAGACCGGCAAATAATCATCGACGCTGGCGGAGACATCGTCAAGATTGCCGGCGAATTCGGCCGCCGCCCGAACGGAACAGGTGTGCGACGGGCGGGTCGGCCGCCGCCGGAGCCGCGCACCCGGACCGTGCCCGGCGACGGCCGCGTAGTCGGACTGTGCCCGGCGACGGCCGCGTAGTCGGACTGTGCCCGGCGACGGCCGCGTAGTCGGACTGTGCCCGGCGACGGCCGCGTAGTCGGACTGTGCCCGGCGACGGCCGCGTAGTCGGACTGTGCCCGGCGACGGCCGCGTAGTCGGACTGTGCCTGGCGGCCGTTCGCACCCCGACCGTGCCCGGCGGCCGTTCCGCACCCGGACTGTGCCCGGCGGCCGTTCGCACCCGCACCCCCGGCGACGGCCGCGGAGTCGGGCGGCCGGAGAGGGCCGATGCTGTCCGCGCCGACGTCGCTCCTCCGATCGCCGGAGCGGCACCCCGCGGGAGTATGGTCTTCCGCCGGTGCGCCGGGGTCGCGCGAGTAGATCGTGTTGCTGTTGCATTACTGTCCAGCGCGGAGCGGCCCGGTCGCTTAGATTGCCAAACGGGTGATGACGCCCGGGTTGCGTGGAGCCGAAATGTGGAGGGCTGCTGTGTCTGATCGATCGTTTCTCGGCAGGCGCGCCCTGCGAGCCGCCACGGGCGTGCTCGCCGCGGGCGCGCTGGTGCTGACCGGATGTACCACGAACACCGAGGACACCGGCCCCTCGGTGGCGAAAGTGCAGGTGGACAAGGTCGACGAGATCGCGGCGCAGCTCCCCGACAAGATCAAGCAGTCCGGCAAGCTGGTCGTCGGCGTGAACATCCCCTACCAGCCGAACGAGTACAAGGACGCCACGGGCCGGATCGTCGGCTTCGACGTGGACCTGATGGACGCGGTCGCCTCCGTGCTCGGCGTCAAGGCCGAGTACGTCGAGTCGGCCTTCGAGAAGATCATTCCTTCGATCCAGGCGGGCACCTACGACGTGGGCATGTCGTCGATCACCGACTCCAAGGAACGCGAGCAGCAGGTCGACTTCACCACCTACTTCAACGCGGGCATCCAGTGGGCCCAGCAGAAGGGCAAGCCGGTAGACCCGGAGAACGCCTGCGGCAAGAAGGTCGCCGTGCAGGCCACCACCGTCGAGCACACCGACGAGGTGCCCGCCAAGAGTGCCAAGTGCGTCGCCGCGGGCAAACCCGCCATCGACATCAAGTCGTTCGACGAGCAGAGCGCCGCGACCAACGCGCTCGTGCTCGGTCAGGTCGACGCCATGTCGGCCGACTCCCCGGTGACGGCGTACGCGATCAAGCAGAGCGACGGCAAGATCGAGAACGCCGGCCCGGTGTTCGACTCCGCGCCCTATGGCTGGGCGGTGCCCAAGGGCGCGCCGCTGGCCGCCGTGCTGCAGAAGGCGGTCCAGTACCTCATCGACACAGGCAAATACCTCGAGATCACGAAGAACTGGGGCGTGCAGGAAGGCGCGATCGCCAAGTCCGTCGTCAACGGCGCCGTGAGCTGATCGATGGCGGACAAAGACACTCTGCCTGCGCCCGGCGATCCCGGGCCCGGCGGAGCGGACTCGACGCGGGAGCCGGAGCCGATCAAAGCGGTTCCGCTGCGCAGGCCGGGTCGCTGGATAGCGGCGGCGGTCATCCTCGTCCTGGTGGCGCTGTTCGTCTACGGCGCCGCGACGAACCCGGCCTATCGCTGGGACACGTACTGGAAATACCTGTTCGACACCCGGATCGCCGCGGGCGCCGTCGTGACGCTGGAGCTGACCGTGTGCGCGATGGCCATCGCGGTCGTGCTCGGAACGACGCTGGCCGTGATGCGGCTGTCGCCGAACCCGGTGTTGCGCAGCTCGGCCTGGGTGTACCTGTGGATCTTCCGCGGCACCCCGGTGTTCGTGCAGCTGGTGTTCTGGGGCCTGGTCCCGTCGCTGTACAGCCGGATCCAGCTGGGCGTTCCGTTCGGGCCGCAGTTCTTCCATCTCGACGTGCAGCAGCTGCAGGCCGCGTTCGCCTTCGCCGTGCTCGGCCTCGGACTCAACGAGGCGGCCTACATGGCCGAGATCGTGCGAGCCGGGATCAACTCCGTCGGTGAGGGGCAGCGGGAGGCGTCGTTCGCGCTCGGCATGTCCTGGAGCCAGACCATGCGCCGCACGGTGCTGCCGCAGGCCATGCGCGTGATCATCCCGCCGACCGGCAACGAGCTCATCGGCATGCTGAAGACCACCTCGCTGGTCACCGGCATCCCGTTGAGCACCGATCTGTTCGGCCGCGCGCGCGACATCTACGGCGTGAACTTCCAGCCCATCCCACTGCTGCTGGTCGCAGCCACCTGGTATCTGGCGATCACGAGCGTGCTCATGATCGGCCAGTACTACTTGGAGCGCTACTACTCGCGCGGCGTCTCCCGCACGCTGACCACCAAGCAGCTGCAGGAACTCGCCGACGCCCAGCAGGGGGAGAAGGCGAAATGAGCGTGGACGTCGCGAAGACCACCGCACCGCCCATGGTGCTGGCGGACCGGGTCTGCAAGAACTTCGGCGCCCTGCAGGTGCTCAAGGGCGTCTCCCTCGAGGTGGGCCGCGGCGAAGTGCTGTGCCTGATCGGGCCGTCCGGCTCGGGCAAGTCCACCTTCCTGCGCTGCATCAACCACTTGGAGCAGGTGAACGCGGGCCGGCTCTACGTCGACGGCGAGATCGTCGGCTACCGGGAGAAGAACGGCAAGCTCTACGAGATGCACCCGCGCGACGCGGCCAAGCAGCGCCGCGAGATCGGGATGGTGTTCCAGCATTTCAATCTGTTCCCGCACCGGACCGCGCTGGAGAACGTCATCGAGGCGCCCACCCAGGTGAAGAAGGTGCGCAAGGCGGACGCGGTGACCAGGGCCAAGGAACTGCTGGACCGGGTCGGGCTTGCGGACAAGGCGAACGCCTACCCGGCGCAGCTGTCCGGCGGTCAGCAGCAGCGTGTGGCGATCGCCCGCGCCCTGGCCATGGACCCCAAGCTCATGCTGTTCGACGAACCGACCTCCGCGCTGGACCCGGAGCTGGTCGGCGAGGTGCTCACCGTCATGCGGGAATTGGCGAAGTCGGGCATGACGATGGTGGTGGTGACCCACGAGATGGGGTTCGCCCGCGAGGTCGCCGATCAGCTGGTCTTCATGGACGGTGGCGTGGTCGTGGAGGCGGGGCCGCCCCGGCGCGTGCTGGCCGAGCCGCGGCACGAGCGCACCAAGGCGTTCCTCTCGCGACTGCTCTGACACCGGGCCGCCGAACGTGAGTGCGGAACCTGGCCCGTCCTCCGCCGGTCGGGCCGGGGCGACCCCACCGTACTCACGTATCGGCGCGCAAGGCGATGCGCAGCTGGCCGAGCAGCACTTTGGCCGCGGGGCTCGCGGGACGGTCGGTGCGCCACGCCAGCGCGAGACGCCCGCGCGGTTCCGGCTCGACGATGCGGACCATCCGGACCCCGAAGGCCGCTGCCTCCGCGGCGGTGAGTTCGGGCACGACGGCGATGCCGAGGCCACGGGCGGCCAGGCGCAGCAGCAGCGCGGGCGCCGCCGCCTCGTAGGCGACGGTGGGCTCGAATCCCGCCGCCGCGCAGGCGCGCTCGAACACGCCGCGGATGCCCGTGCCCGGCGTGAGGCAGATCAGCGGACGATCCCGCAGGGCGGTGAGCGGCAGCTCCGCGCCGAAGCCGTGGTCGGCCGCCGCGACCGCGGCCACCAGCGCGGTCTCCAGCACCACTTCGACGCCGATGGCCGGATCCGGTTCCGCGCCGGTCATCCCGATCAGGGCCACGTCCAGCTCGCCGCGGCCGAGGGCGGCGAGCATCCGCTCGGAGGTGTCCTCGGTGAGGCTGATGGCGACCTGCGGGTGGTCGTGATGGAAGTCGGCCAGCACGGCCGCGACGTCGAATTCCTCGACCGCGGCTCCCGAGATGAGGCCGATCCTGACCTGCCCCCGTAGCAAGCCGGTGAACTCGTCCACCGTGTGACCGACCCGCTCGGCGGCGGCGAGCGCCGCCTTCGCGTGCGGGAGGACGGCGGCGCCGACCTCGGTCAGCGTGACGGTGCGTCCGCCCCGGTCCAGCAGCGGATGACCGAGCTCGCGCTCCAGCTGCCGGATCTGGGCGCTGAGCCCCGGTTGGGCCAGGTGCAGCCGAGCCGCCGCACGGGTGAAGCTCGCTTCCTCGGCGACTGTGACGAAATAACGCAGGTGGCGCAGTTCCATAACTGATCATTATAGGAACCAGAATAACGATCTGTTTTACTTCTTTTCGCTGGCCGGGCAGGGTCGAAGTCATGGGAAACAACGCCGCACAGATCGAAGACAACAGCGACATCTACACCGGCCCGGTGTTCGGTCCGGGTGACGACGGCTACGAAGCGGAGCTCGCCGGGTTCCAGACCGCCTACACCCATCGGCCCGCCCTGATCGTGGTCGCGGTGCACGCCGAGGACGTGCGCGCGGCCGTGGAATACGCTGCCCGCCACGATCTGCCGATCGCCGTGCAGGCCACCGGCCACGGACTGTCCGTCGCCGCGGACGGCGGCGTGCTGATCAGCACCCGGCGCATGACCGGCATCCGGATCGATCCGGTCCGCCGGACCGCGCACGTCGGCGCGGGGGTGCGGGCGGGCGCGCTGGTCGAGGCGGCGGCCGGGCACGGGCTGGCGCCGGTGAACGGGTCGTCGCCGTCGGTGGGCGTGGTCGGCTACCTGCTCGGCGGCGGCGTCGGGCTGCTCGCGCGCCGGTTCGGGTACGCGGCCGAGCACGTGCGAGCGATCGAGCTGGTCACCGCGGACGGACGGGTGCGCACGCTGACGCCGGACGACGAGCTGTTCGGCGCCGTGCTCGGCAGCGGGGGCAACTTCGGTGTCGTCACGGGCATGGAGGTCGGCCTCGTGCCGGTCACCAGGGTGTACGGCGGACAACTGATGTTCGATACGCCGCTGGTCGAGCGGGCGCTGGAGGCGTGGCGGCAGTGGACGGCGACCGTGCCGGAGGAACTCACCTCGACGGTCACCATGCTCGCCTTCCCCGACGTCCCGCAGGTGCCCGCGCCGCTGCGCGGTCGGTACGTCGCCTCGATCCGGATCGCCTACGACGGGCCCGCGGAGGAAGGGGAAAGGCTGGTCGCGCCGTTGCGGGCGGTCGGGGAGCGGCTGAAGGACGACCTGCGCGAGATGCCGTACACCGAGTCGCACACCATCCACAGCGACCCCGACCATCCGCACGCCTACGCCGCCACCAACGCGCTGCTCGGTGCATTCACCGGCGAAACGGCCGCGGCCCTGCTCGCCGTCGCGGGTCCGGATTCGGGTGCGGGCGCGGTGATCGACGTCCGTCATCTCGGTGGCGCGCTGGCCCGCCCGAGCGGCGCCCGGATCGCCGTCGACCATCGCGAGGCCGCCTATGTCGTGCGGATCATCACCGGTCCCGAGGCCGCCGCCACCCGCGCGGCGATCCGTGCCGCGCTGACGCCGTGGACGCTCGGGCACAGCCTGAACTTCCTCTACGGCGCGGGCGCCGAAGCCGACGAGGCGCAGACCCGCGCGGGTTACGGGCCGGAGACCTACGCCCGGCTGGTCGCGCTCAAGACCCGGCACGATCCGCGCAACCTGTTCCGTTTCAACCGCAACATCCGGCCGGACGCAGGCTGATCGCGCCGCCGCCGCGCCCTGTGCGGCGCGGCGGCAGCATGCTATCTTCGTGATATCACTCTGATATTGGGAGGATGTCATGCAGCTTCGCTCCGCGTTCCACCTCGACGGCTTTCTGGTGCTGTTGGGGTGGTTCGTGCTCACGGTCTTGTTCGGCGGCGGCGCCGCGCTCGGTTTCACCGTCGGCGCCAGGGACGGCAACGGCATCGCCGTGGCCGGTGCGGTGGCGGCCACGGTGGTGGTCGTCGTCCTGCTGCTGCTCGCGACCGGCCTGACCGTCGTGAACCCGAACGAGGCCAAGGTGGTGCAGTTCTTCGGCCGCTACGTCGGCTCGGTGAGCGAGCCCGGCTTCTACTCGGTGCTTCCGCTGACCGATCGCAAGAGCATCTCGTTGCGCGTGCGGAACTTCGAGACCCAGAAACTCAAGGTCAACGACGCCGACGGCAACCCGGTGGAGATCGCCGCGGTGGTGGTCTACCGGGTGGTCGACAGCTTCAAGGCCGCCTTCGCCGTCGACGACTACGAGGAGTACGTGGAGACCCAGTCCGAGGCGGCCGTCCGGCACCTGGCCACGACGCACCCGTACGACGCGCACGAGGCCGACCGCACCAGCCTGCGCGACGGCGCCGAGGTGGCCGAGGAGCTGACCGTGGAACTGCGCGAGCGCACCGAGATGGCAGGCATCGAGGTGCTGGAGGCGCGGATCACCCACCTCGCCTACGCGCCCGAGATCGCCCAGGCGATGCTGGTGCGCCAGCAGGCCGCGCAGGTGGTCGCCGCGCGGACCAGGATCGTGGAGGGCGCGGTCGGCATGGTCGGCCTCGCGCTGGAGCGGCTCGCCCAGGAGGGCATGGTGGAACTGGACGAGGAGCGCAAGGCGGCGATGGTGTCGAACCTGCTCGTCGTGCTGTGCGGCGACCGTCCCACCCAGCCTGTCGTCAACGCCGGTTCGCTCTACTCCTGAGGCGGGCTGCCCGTGGCCGAGCGCAAGAAACTGCTGCTACGCCTGGACCCGGCCGTCCACGACGCCATCGCGAAGTGGGCGGCCGACGACCTGCGCAGTATCAACGCCCAGATCGAATACGCGTTGCGGCTGGCACTGGAGCAGGCCGGGCGCAAACCGAAGTCGCAGTGACACGACCTCGATACCCATCAGAGATGGCGCCCCGGCCCGATGGCGCGAAGACTGGCAAGGTGTCAGCAAATTCCCGGCCATCGGAACCGAAAGGGGAAATGATGACCACGATCGTGCATATCGACGACACCGTGCGCGACTACGAGACGTGGAAGCCCGCCTTCGACGGTCTGGAGCAGTTCTTCGCGGATGCCGGAGCCCGCAACTGCCGGGTGGCGCGGTTCACGCACAACCCCAACCGGGTCCTCATCGAGTTCGACTTCGACACCATGGCGGAGGCCGAAGCCTTCCGGGACGGCCTGCACAAGCTCGTCGACCTGCCGCGGACGCAGATGCTGCTGGTCAGCCACGAGGTCTCCATCCTGGAACTCGTCGACGACCGCCGCCTCACGCTGCGGGCTTCCTCGTGACGAAGATGGCTGTACCGGGAAACAGTTCGCCGCGCAGCGGGCTCCACTGACCCCATTCCCGGTCGAGCCATTCCGGCCACTCCGGTTCGACGATGTCCTCCAGCGTCAGGCCCGCCGCGACGATCTCCCTGACCCGGTCGCCGATGGTCCGGTGATGCTCGACGTAGGTGGGCACGTTCTCGCCGTCGACCTCGACATAAGGGGTGCGGTCGAAGTACGGGATGGTGGCGGTCAGGCCCCCGGGACCGGGATCGTCCGGGAAGATCCAGCGCATCGGGTGGTTCACCGAGAACACCCAGCGGCCGCCGGGCCGCAGCACCCGCGCCACCTCGCGCATCACCAGCGCCGAGTCCGCGACGAACGGCACCGCGCCGAACGCCGAGCAGGCCAGATCGAACGACGCGTCCGCGAACGGGAGAGCCTCGGCGTCCGCCTGCACCAGCGGAACCCGCGGGCCACCGTGCGCCATGACCGCGAGACCCCGCTCGAGCATCCCGCGCGACAGGTCGAGCCCGACGGGCCGCGCGCCCTGCCCGGCCAGCCAGCGCGAGCACGGAGCCGAGCCGCAGCCGATCTCCAGCACCGCCTTGCCGGTGACGTCGCCGAGGAAGCGCATGTCGCCCTCGTGCAGGCCCTCCGGGCACCACACGAACTCGCCGCCGGGGGAGTCGACGCCGAGGAACTCCGCGTGCGTCTCGTGGTATTGCGCGGCGTCGGCGTCCCACCACCGCCTGCTGGCCAGTCTGCTGGCCGCCGAACCGATTCGGGTCCGCACCGTGCCCGCCGTTCCGAGCTGTGCGTTCGCTTGCGCATGGCGATCTTCCGACACGCCGATCAGACTATCGGCGTGGCGACCCGACCGGTTTGCCCGCCCGGACCGAGGTCGCGTACGCTGAACGCGCGAGTGTCTTCCGTACAGCCGTACCGAAGTTCAACCCGTGCTGAGTTTCACGCGCGTCGCGTGCGGTACGTTCCTAGTGTCCGTCTTCACACCTCGCGGTGAGATCGCAGCGTACCGAAAGTTCCAATGTCCGCAACCGACCACAATCCGTCCGGAGCAAACCGACATATGCCCACCACCGTCACCTCGCCGCAGGTAGCCGTCAACGACATCGGCTCCGCCGAGGATTTCCTCGCCGCCATCGACGCCACGATCAAGTACTTCAACGACGGCGACATCGTCGAAGGAACCATCGTCAAGGTCGATCGCGACGAGGTCCTGCTCGACATCGGTTACAAGACCGAAGGCGTCATCCCCTCTCGTGAACTCTCCATCAAGCACGACGTCGACCCCAACGAGGTCGTTTCCGTGGGCGATGAGGTCGAGGCCCTTGTTCTCACCAAGGAGGACAAGGAAGGCCGCCTGATCCTGTCGAAGAAGCGGGCGCAGTACGAGCGTGCGTGGGGCACCATCGAGGAGCTCAAGGAGAAGGACGAGGCCGTCAAGGGCACCGTCATCGAGGTCGTCAAGGGCGGCCTGATCCTCGACATCGGCCTGCGCGGCTTCCTGCCCGCGTCGCTGGTCGAGATGCGGCGCGTCCGCGATCTCCAGCCGTACGTCGGCAAGGAGATCGAGGCCAAGATCATCGAGCTGGACAAGAACCGCAACAACGTCGTGCTCTCCCGCCGCGCCTGGCTGGAGCAGACCCAGTCCGAGGTGCGCAGCGAGTTCCTGCACCAGCTGCAGAAGGGCCAGGTCCGCAAGGGTGTGGTCTCCTCGATCGTCAACTTCGGCGCCTTCGTCGACCTGGGCGGCGTGGACGGTCTGGTGCACGTCTCCGAGCTGTCTTGGAAGCACATCGACCACCCGTCCGAGGTCGTCGAGGTCGGCAACGAGGTCACCGTCGAGGTGCTCGACGTCGACCTGGACCGCGAGCGCGTCTCGCTGTCGCTGAAGGCGACCCAGGAAGACCCGTGGCGTCAGTTCGCCCGCACCCACGCGATCGGCCAGATCGTGCCGGGCAAGGTCACCAAGCTCGTTCCGTTCGGCGCGTTCGTCCGCGTCGAGGAGGGCATCGAGGGCCTGGTGCACATCTCCGAGCTGGCCGAGCGCCACGTGGAGGTCCCGGACCAGGTCGTGGCCGTCGGCGACGACGCGATGGTCAAGGTCATCGACATCGACCTGGAGCGTCGCCGGATCTCGCTGAGCCTCAAGCAGGCCAACGAGGACTACCACGCCGAGTTCGACCCGTCGAAGTACGGCATGGCCGACAGCTACGACGAGCAGGGCAACTACATCTTCCCCGAGGGCTTCGACCCCGACACCAACGAGTGGCTCGAGGGCTTCGACAAGCAGCGCGAGGAGTGGGAAGGCCGCTACGCCGAGGCGGAGCGTCGCCACAAGATGCACACCGCGCAGATGGAGAAGATGGCGGCCGACGCCGCGGCCGAGGCCGCGAACGGCGGCGGCGCGTCGAACTACTCCTCGGAGAGCGGTTCGCAGTCCTCCGCCGGCCAGGCCGAGCCCGCCGGTGGTTCGCTGGCCAGCGACGCCCAGCTGGCGGCTCTGCGCGAGAAGCTGTCCGGCAACGCCTGATCGGCATCAGCTGAACGACTGTGCCCCAACCGGTATCCGGTTGGGGCACAGTCGTTTCGATGAGCGCCTTCAGGCTTTCCCGTGCCGTGACGCTTTCGTCGTGCCGCGTTGTACGCGTGGCGCGGGAGCCGGCGGCCGGGTCGCCTCGTGTGGCGCCACCATCTGAGCCGTGGTGAGCGCGACGACCTGGATCTGCTCGAGCCGTAACCCGAGCGAGGCCAGCCGGGCGACGACGCCGAGCCGATGTTCCGGCATACCCGGCCCGATCACCAGCGGTTCGCCCTGCGGCCGAGGCAGGACGTAGGCTCGTCGTCCGGCGTCGAACCGCACGGCTGCGCCGTCCCGGATCGCCCGGTAAGCGTCCAGATCCAAGGTGCTGTGCCGGATCGGGTCGATCAGCAGCGACGCGACGGATCGCTCCACCTGCCGCAGGAACGGCTCTTGGTCCGACGGATCCAGATGCTCGATCCGCTGGGCCACGCGGGCGCGGTAATCCTCCGCGGCGGGACGCAGCAGAGAACGGTGCCGCTCGACCTCGGCCGCGAAGGCCACGAGTTGTTCGTGATCCACGGCGAGACGGTCGGATGCCGAAGCAAGGACGTCGGGCATGGTGACCCCTATCTCTCGGGTTGCGGGTTACTTTGTGTCGCAACCGGATCGACGTCCGACATCCGCTATTCTGCCGGAGGGGTACGACAGAAATCGCGCCGTGCGAGGCGCCTGCTCGTTCGTCCACGCACCGAATCGTCCGGCGGGATTGTCTCAGTACCCCACGGTGAAGCGGCGCTGCACGAAACGGGGCTGCTCGGCCTCATCGATGAGGGCGACCGCCACGTCCTCTGCGGAGATGTCCCCGCCGCCGACCAGGAGCTGATCGCCGCCGATCCGGAAGCGGCCGGTGCGCTCGCCGGGATTGATCCGCCCCGAGGAAGGGCTCAGGTAGGTCCACTTGCGGTTGGACAGCCGGTAGATGTTCAACGCGTCGCGGAGGGCACGCACCACCCGCGCGTAGTCCGCGGGAACGTCGAGGACTTCGGTGAGGGTGCGGGTGAAGTCTTCGGTGTCCAGCAACTGTGTGCCCGGCGCGACTTCCAGGCTGCCGGCCCCGCCCACCGCGAGCAGCCGGACGCGCGGCTGTCGATCGAGCGCTGCGACCATCGCCCGTGCGCCCACCACGAAGTCGTCCGCGTTGGCGATGGTGTCGGCGATGCCGTGCCCGGCGTTCACCGCGCTCACGACGACGTCCAGCCCGGATATGGCCCCGGCGATGCTGTCGGCGTCGAGCCAGTCGGCCACTGCCCAGGTCTCGTCGCCTCGGTGGGAGGGGAAACGCGCCGCGTCGCGCGTGAAGGCGGTGACCCGGTGCCCCCGCCGCAGTGCTTCGGTGACCACGCGCGAACCGATGACGCCGGTCGCCCCGAAAACCCCGATATCCACGACTTCTCCTTAACGATGTTCATTTACTACACGCCGTTCAGTTACAACACGGCAGATAGTATCCCAACGCTGTAGGGTGTCAACCGTGGCCGAAATCGTGAGAAGTCGCCGGGAGCGTCTGCGCGCGCAGACGTTGGAGGACATCAAGACGATCGCGCTGCGACTGCTGGCCGAGGGCGGCCCGGACGCGATCTCGCTGCGCGCCATCGCCCGCGAGATGGGCATGACCGCGGGCGCGATCTACGGCTACTTCGCCACCCGCGACGACCTGATCTCCACCCTCATCTCCGACATCTACACCGCCTTGGTGGACCGGCTCGAAGCGGCGCGCGACGCCGTTCCCGCAACGGATCCGGGCGGTCGCGTCATGGCCTGGGCCGAGGCCGTGCGCGCTTGGGCGATCGAACGGCCCGCCGAATTCCGGCTCATCTACGGTGATCCCGTGCCCGGCTATCGGCCGCCGCCCGGCGGACCCGCCGTCGCGGCCGAATTGCGTGCCTGTACCGGTCTGGTCGGTCTCACGGCCGCGGTGTGGCCACGAGCCGCGGCGACGCAGTCTGCGCCGGACTGCGAATGGTCCGACTTCGACGCGAGCCTTGCCGATCATGTCCGCTCCGACTTCCCGGATCTGCCGCCCGATGCGCTCGGGCTCGCCCTGCGGCTGTGGGGCCGGATGCACGGACCGATAGCGCTCGAGGTGTACGGCCACCTGCGGCCGCAGTCGCAGGACCCGGGGAAACTGTTCCGCGCCGAGATGCGCGACTTGGTTCGTTCGCTCGGTTTCTAGCCTGTCGGGTTCGGCCCGTCCTCGAAGCGGCGGGGATCAGTCATCGCCGCCCTCGCCTGCCGGTGGTGTGCTCGCGGGGGAGCCCGGCTCGGCGGGGCCGTGTGCGATGTCGTGGAAGGCATTGCGGAGCAAGGCGGTGATGCGCTGCGGCGGCGCGTCGCGCAGACCTTCGAGTTCGAGCAGATGGCGGCCGATCACCACGCCGATGGTGACGGCGCCCAGTAATCCGGCGCGCAGGTCCGCCTCGTCGTCGCCGAGTTGCCCGGCCGCTTCGCGTTGCCGCGCGGTCATGGCCGCGCGCACCTCGTCGGCGGCGTCGGGGTGGGTGAGCATCGAGCGGATCGCCGCGAGCGTGTTGACCGGCCGGTCCGCGAGCTTGATGGCGAGCGCGTCGAGTAGGAGTTCGGCCACCTGCTCGGGCGTCCCGGCGATCGGGTGGTCGTCGGCGAAGACGGCGACGCGTGCGAACAGGTTCTCTTTCGAGCCGAAGTACCGCATCACCAAGCTCGGATCGGTGTCCGCCTCCGTCGCGACGGCCCGGATGGTCGTCCGGTCGTAGCCGATCTCCGCGAACAACCGGCCCGCCGCCGCCAGGATCCGGTTCTCGGTATTGCGGCGTTGCTGTGCTCGGCTGGTCGGGGCATCCATAAGTTCAGTCTACGTGTGTTGACTCAATGCACCGCGAGGCGTAGCTTTCGGTCTACAACTGTTGACTGAATTGGAGAGTGAGGTGGTGGCGATGTGGACCACGGTCGTCCTGGCCCTCGGCGCCGGAATCCTGGGAGTGAACGCCGTTCCGCATTTCGTGAAAGGGATGGTGGGGGAGGAGTTTCCGAACGTCACGGGTAACGCGCCCGTGCGCAATGCCGTGGCCGGGTTCCTCGGACTGCTGCTGACGGCGCTGATCGTGTACTGGGCCGACTTGGCGAGTCATCCATGGGCCGGTGCGGTGAGCATCGGCATCGGCGGCCTGAGCATGGCGATCTTCCACGGCCTTGGTGGGGCTTACCGACTCAATGCCGCGCTCGGGCTGCCGAATCCGCCGCGGCGGATACATGCCGCTGCGTGACCCTGCGATCCGGGCCGGAGCGGCTGCGGCGAGGTGGCTCGCCGAAGCCGCTCCATGCCGCTCAGCGAGCCGGCGCCGCGGCGGTGCCCGCTTTCGCCGTGATGCCGACCGCCGCGAGAATCGCCGCCACCGCGAGAATGGCGGAGCTGACTTCGAAAGCGAGCCGGAATCCCTGGCTCAGTGCGGATTCGGCGGAACTCCCTGACTCGAGCAGCGCGGTGCTCCGGCTGATGGCGACGGTGCCGAGCACGCCGAGCCCGAACGCGCCGCCGAGCTGTTGGGTCGTCGTCACCAGTCCGGAGGCCAATCCCGTGATGTCCTCGTGGGTCTCACCGACCGCGGCGATGGTGATCGACACGAACGCCAAGCCCATGCCGAATCCCGCGGCCAGCATGCCGGGCAACAACTCCCGATAGCCTCCGGCGGGCGACAGGCGCGACAGCGAGAGCATGCCGAGACCGCAGGCGATCATCGCGGTGGTCAGCACCCAGCGCACGCCCAGGCGCGGAGTGAGGGTCGCCGATGTCGCGAAGCCCGCGATCACCACCGCGCAGAACGGCAGCCAGGCCGCTCCCGTGCGGGCCGGGCTGTAGTGCATGACCTGCTGTAGGTGAAGGGTGAGGAAGAACAACATCGACAGGATCGCCGAGCAGAACAGGACATTGGCCGCGTTGGCTGCGGCGCGATCGCGATCGCGGAAGAACGACAAGGGAATCAGCGGGGACGGGTGGCGCCGTTCACGCGCCAGGAAGGCGAGCACCAATGCGACTCCGGCGCCCAACCGGAACGCCGTCGCCGCGGCGGAGGCCCGGCCGCTGTCGATGAGCCCGAAGTCGAACGCCGCCACCGCCGCGGTGATCAAGGCCGCGCCGAGCCCGTCTATGCGCGACCGCTCGGCTTCGTCGTGAGTTCCCGTCTCCACCAGCTGCGGGATCGCGACCAGGGCGATCAGCGCCACCGGCACATTGATGAAGAAGCACCAGCGCCAGCTCGCGTACTGGGTGATGACGCCGGAAAGCACTACGCCGAGCGTGGCCGCCAAGCCGCCGAGGCCGGCCCAGATGCCCAAGGCGCGACTGCGCGCTCGCGGATCGCTGAACAATCCCGCGACGATGCTCAAGGCGGCCGGACTGGCGAGTGCGCCGCCGATGCCCTGCCCGGCGCGGCTCGCGACGAGCATCAGGCCGTTCTGCGCGAGGCCGGTGGTCAGCGACGAGACCGCGAATACGGTGACGCCGACGAGGAAGACCCGTTTGCCGCCGAACAGGTCGGCGCACCGGCCTCCGACGAGCAAGAATCCCCCGAACAGCAGAAGGTAGGCGTTGACGACCCAGGTCAGGTCGCTCTCGGGCATGTGCAGCGAGCGCTGAATGGTGGGCAGGGCCACGTTGACCACGGTGTCGTCGAGATTCAGCATCATCTGCACCGAGCACAGCAGCGTCAACGCCAGATATCCGGACCTCAGGCCGGGGCGCGGTGCGATCTTCGAAGTAGTCATGATTCCTTCACTGGTGGTGTACCACTAATTTGCAGCCATGGTGACATCCAAACTGTTGGTGGTCAACCACTAATTACTGCGCGGTGGGTAGGCTGGGCCGGTGAGCGAACCGCAAGAGGCGCCGAGCATGGCGGAGTTGGTCGACGTGCTGCAGCGCGCGGTCGGGCTGGTGCGCGCGCATTTCGCCGCGACAACAGCACGTTTGGGCGTGACGCCGGCGCAGGCCAAGGCCCTGGGGCGATTGGCGACGCCGCTGACGCCGAAGGATCTCTCCCGTCAGTTGGGCGCCGACCTGTCGAACACCGCCAGCATGGTGGACCGCTTGGAGGCTCTGGGTCTGGTGCGCAAGGAGGTGCACCCCAGCGATCGCCGCGCGCGTCTGCTGACGCTCACCGCGCGGGGGGAGGAGCTTCGGGAAACCCTCGATCGAGAGGTGTTCGGCAACGTTCCCGCGCTGGCCGTGCTCGATGAACCGGAGCGCAGGCAGCTGTACGGGCTGCTGCGACGCGTGGTGTCGGCCTGAGCGACGGCGGCCGGGGCCTGCGAGCCCGGCTCGATCCGACGGTTAGCCAGGAGTGCGCCACTTCGCGAATCCGAAACGCGGCCGCCGCTGGCGAATAACGATATCCCGTGCGACCACAATGTGCGGGAATCCGGGAGTCGAGCGGGAATGCAGCGGAATCGGTGGCGGTTTCGGCGGCGCCTTTCTCTTGTTCCGATGGTGGTCAGGAAATG
The DNA here is from genome assembly GCF_001612785.1 of Nocardia beijingensis NBRC 16342. Classification (GTDB taxonomy): domain Bacteria; phylum Actinomycetota; class Actinomycetes; order Mycobacteriales; family Mycobacteriaceae; genus Nocardia; species Nocardia beijingensis. The sequence continues at coordinate 23,948 of NZ_BDBC01000050.1, read as the reverse complement.
GAAACCTGCCGCCGATTCTCCGGCGTGGACGAGGGTGGAGTCGTCGCCGATTCGACGGAGTGCCCTCGTAAATAATCTGTCGCGAGGCGATGTGGAGGGTTCGAGTTCACGTTCTCGGAAGTGACGCTGTTTTCGCATGGCTGCCGTCGAGTTCCGGCGAAACCGATCCCACTGTCGCGGCTGCGAGCGATCTTGCAGCTGTACTTGCATTCGGTTCGGCCGATTGCCTTGCCGCACACCGCACCCGCCGGTGGGTACGCAAAACAGTGGCCCAGCCTTGGCTGGAGGCTGGGCCACTTCGAGCTCGGGTTCAGCTTGCGGTAGCAGGTACCCACCGGACCGCGGGTGCGGCCGGACGGTTCCGCATGGCGGCGAAACTGTGCCGCGCGGGACTGATGAACGCGGTGAACCAAGAGCGACGGTGCTCCGCGAGCGCCGCCGCGACAGCGGGGATCTGAATGCAGTGCACTCGCCCCGCCATGCCCAGGCGGTGGCGACCCGTCTGGTTGATTCTGGTGCCCAATGGTGTTCCTTTGCTTCGCTGGTGTCGGCCTGGGATCGCCACGGCGAAGATTAGCGGAACGAAACTGCCCGGCAGAGTATTTTGCCCGAGTAATTGCCTCGGCGTGTCGGAAAGTCGTCGCGGCCAACCGTAAACATCCGAAATTGTTGCGAATCGGTCTCGGCGCTGTCACGGAACGGGCAAATGGCTTCCCGGGCGGTGGAATACACGACGGCATCCGGCATTCGGCGGCATTGCCCACCCACCCGGCCGTTGCCGCCGGGTGGGTGGGCGGCGACGCGCTCGGGGCAGTGCGGGCCGGCGCGCGGCCCGGATGCGAGACTGGGCGAATGTTACGAATCGGCCTCACCGGAGGCATGGGAGCGGGGAAGTCGACGGTGGCCCTGGCCCTGGCCGACCTCGGCGCGGTGGTCATCGATTCCGACCTCATCGCCAGGGAAGTGGTCGAGCCGGGCACCGAGGGACTGGCCGCGCTGGTGCAGGCGTTCGGCGCCGACATCCTCGCCGCGGACGGCAGTCTCGACCGGCCCGCCCTCGCGGCCAAGGCCTTCGGTGACGACGCGGCGCGCGCGCAGCTCAACGCGATCACCCACCCGCTCGTCGGAAAACGCACCGCGGAATTGATCGCCGCGGCGCCTGCGGACGCCATTGTGGTGCAGGATATTCCGCTTCTGGTGGAAAACGGCTTGGCGCCGTTGATGAATCTCGTGCTCATCGTCGATGTGGACGCCGAAACGCGAATTCGCCGTTTGGTGGAATTCCGTGGTGTCGCGGAAGCGGATGCGCGGGCGCGTATTTCGGCGCAGGCGACCGATGAGCAGCGCCGAGCTGTCGCCGATGTGTTGCTGGACAACAGTGGAGCGCCCGGGACGGTGGAAGCGGAGGTGCGCAGGCTGTGGACGGAGCGGCTGGTGCCGTTCGAACGCAACCTGCGTGCCGGTACCCCGGCCCGCCGCGGTGACATCCGGCTCGTGCCCGCCGATCCCGAATGGTCCGCGCAGGCGCAGCGGCTGATCGCCCGGCTGTGGGTGGCCTGCGGCGCCGCCGCCTCGCGGATCGACCACGTCGGCTCCACCTCCGTGCCGGGGCTGCCCGCCAAGGATGTGATCGATCTGCAGATCACGGTCGCCGACCTGGCCGTCGCCGACGGTCTGCGCGATGCCATCGCCGCCGCGGGGTTCCCGGCGCGACCGGAGGTCACCCAGGACAATCCCAAGCCGACGCCGCAGGACCCGGCGGGTGCGGACACCGCGCTGTGGAGCAAGCGCTTCCACCAGAGCGCCGACCCCGGCCGTTTGGCCAACGTGCATGTGCGCGTCGACGGTTCGCCCGGGCAGCGGTACGCGCTGCTGCTGCGGGACTGGCTGCGCGCCGACGCGGGGGCCCGCGCGGAGTATCTCGCGGTCAAGCGCGAGGGCGAAGCCAAGGCGGCGGGGCTGACGGGAGCGGAGGCGACCGCGGCCTACCTCGGCGTCAAGGAACCGTGGTTCGACGCCGCGTATCCCCGGGCGCTGGCCTGGCGGGAATCGTCGGCCCGCTAGCCGGCTGCCGCGGCCTACAGCCAGGTCAAGGTGATGTCCATCGTCTCGAGCCAGCCCTCGAAGGTGTGACCGTTGGCGGCGATGCCGTCGATGGCGGCCGTGGCGTGCTGCACGGCCGCCTCGGCGTCGGCGAGACCGATCAGGCCCGCGGCATGCGCGGCGATCAGCTCGTCGACGTCGAGCAGCTGGGTCTCGCGCGCGGAGCGCACGACGATGTCGAGGTAGTGGTCGACGGACTTCCACTTCTTCGGGGCGACCGGTGTGAAATCACCGATGTCGAGGTAGTAGTCCTGGTCGCGGCGATGCGCGGGCAGGTAGTGGAAGATGGTCGCGCGCAGGTGCAGCTTCGGCAGCAACCAGGACTCGATGTAGTGGAACTGCGGGTGATCCGAGGTGCGCGCCATGTACAGGCCCCACGGCTCGACGTGGTACTTCTCGACCGGACGCACGAAGCCCTTCGGATCCGTGTTCGTCAGATCCGCGAGGTTGAAGTACTCGACCTTGGGCCGGTGCACGTCGACGATGGGTGCCTGCGTCATGCATCAAGAATCTACCGCCGTCGCCGACGCGTCGAGCCGGAGGCAGTAATCCGCGGGCTACATCCAGGTGAGCGTGATGCCGTTGGCGGCGAGCCAGCTCTCCACGCGGTGATCGTGGGCGGCCAGCCCGTCCAGCACGGCCGTGGCCCGTTCGAACGCGCGGTGCGCCTGCGCTGTGTCGACCAGTCCCGCGGCATGCGCCGCGAGCAGCTCGTCGACGCCGAGGAGCTCGGCGGTGCCGCCGCGGCGGACGGCGATGGACAGATACTGGTCCACCGCCTTCCAGCGCTTCTGGCCGACCCGGGTGAACTCGCCGACGTCGAGCCGGTAGACCGGCTCCCTGTGGTGTGCCGGGTTGGTCCGCGCCAGCGTCGCGCGCAACGAGAGTCCCGGCAGCAACCAGGATTCGAGGTAGTGCGAATCCGGTCCGCCGACCCGGCGTGCCATGTACAGGCCCCACGGCTCGACGTGGAAGCGTTCGACCGGGCGGACGAAGCCCTTGGCGTCGGTGTTGCTGAGTTCGGCCAGATTGAAGAACTCCACCCGAGGCCGGTGCGGCGCCGGTCTGCCCGCCGCGGCGATCGGCCCGGGTGGGGCGGCCGTGGCGGCGCCCGCGACAGAGGGAACCGCCGCCCGGATGTCCCTGGCGACGTACCCGGCGAAGCCGGTCATGGCCGGCACGGCGACGAGTAATGGAATCAGACCGCTCATGGCTCTTGTCCTTCACGTCCGAACAACCAGATCAGGTTACACCTGGGTCCTGGTGCCCGCGCGGTTCGCGATAAGGTGTTCGCCGACACGAAACCTATTGCGGCAACGGACATTTCGGACATGTAACCGTTCGCGCCGAACGGGCGCGGAGCCGCTGTGAGGGCGCCGTCGAGCCCGCGCGCGCCGCCGATCTCCGTGCCGCGGAGAGCGATCGGAGCCCGCTCGGGCCGGTTGGCCCAAAGTTGTTGGAAACGTTCGCATTCGGTGTACCCACCGGGCGATGTCGGCTATCCCTCTGGTTCCCCCCGGCGGACGGGCGGTTCGTCATCTCCGGGCGCTGTCGCGTCGGCGCGAATCGGTGGCGCTCGGTGACCGGCCGGTCGCCGACCGTCCATGCTGTGACCGGTTTCACATCGTCGATGGGGAGGTATCGGCCCGCTCGTGACCGTCCGTCGTCCACGAGAACCTGTCGGTGGGTGGGCCTACGCTGGTGAGCATGGCATTCGCAACCGAGATTCCGGCGGAGGGCTACGAGGATCGCGCCGCCGAGCAGCCGCTCGCGCACTCGGAGTTCCGCCCCGTCGGCGAGATCGAGCGCATCGGCGGCCGGTTCGAGGTGGTCAGCGAGCACCAGCCCGCGGGCGACCAGCCCGCCGCGATCGCCGAGCTGGAGCGCAGGATCAAAGCGGGGGAACGCGACGTGGTGCTGCTCGGCGCCACCGGTACGGGCAAGTCGGCCACCACGGCCTGGCTGATCGAGCGGTTGCAGCGGCCGACGCTGGTGATGGCGCCGAACAAGACGCTCGCCGCCCAGCTGGCCAACGAACTGCGCGAGATGCTGCCGAACAACGCCGTCGAGTACTTCGTCTCCTACTACGACTACTACCAACCCGAGGCGTACATCGCGCAGACCGACACCTACATCGAGAAGGACAGCTCGATCAACGACGACGTCGAGCGGCTGCGCCATTCGGCGACCTCCAGCCTGCTGTCCCGGCGCGACGTGGTGGTGGTCGCCTCGGTGTCGTGCATCTACGGCCTCGGCACGCCGCAGTCGTACCTCGATCGGTCGGTGCAGCTGCAGGTCGGCACCGAGATCGATCGGGACGCGCTGCTGCGGCTGCTGGTCGACGTGCAGTACACCCGCAACGACATGGCGTTCACCCGCGGCTCGTTCCGGGTGCGCGGCGACACCGTGGAGATCATCCCGTCCTACGAGGAACTCGCGGTGCGCATCGAGTTCTTCGGTGACGAGATCGAGGCGCTGTACTACCTGCACCCGCTCACCGGCGACGTGGTCCGCCAGGTGGACATGCTGCGCATCTTCCCCGCCACCCACTACGTGGCGGGTCCGGAGCGGATGGAGCGCGCGGTGCGCGACATCGAGGCCGAGCTGGAGGAGCGGCTCGCCGAGCTGGAGCGCCAGGGCAAGTTGCTCGAGGCGCAGCGGCTGCGCATGCGCACCCAGTACGACCTGGAGATGATCCGTCAGGTCGGGTTCTGCTCCGGCATCGAGAACTACTCGCGCCACATCGACGGCCGCCCGCCCGGTTCGGCGCCCGCGACGCTGCTGGACTACTTCCCGGAGGACTTCCTGCTCGTCATCGACGAGTCGCACAACACCGTCCCGCAGATCGGCGGCATGTACGAAGGCGACATGTCGCGCAAGCGCAACCTGGTGGAATACGGCTTCCGGTTGCCGTCCGCGGTGGACAACCGGCCGTTGACCTGGGAGGAATTCGCCGACCGGATCGGGCAGACGGTATACCTGTCGGCCACCCCGGGTCCGTACGAGCTCGGGCAGACCGGCGGCGAGGTGGTCGAGCAGGTCATCCGGCCGACCGGCCTGGTCGACCCGAAGGTCGTGGTGAAGCCGACGAAGGGGCAGATCGACGATCTGATCCACGAGATCAGGCAGCGCACCGAGCGCGACGAGCGGGTCCTGGTCACCACGTTGACGAAGAAGATGGCCGAGGACCTCACCGACTACCTGCTCGGGCTGGGGGTCCGGGTGCGCTACCTGCACTCCGAGATCGACACCTTGCGCCGCGTCGAGTTGCTGCGGCAACTGCGGCTCGGCGAATACGACGTGCTGGTCGGCATCAACCTGCTGCGCGAGGGGCTCGACCTGCCCGAGGTGTCGCTGGTGGCGATCCTGGACGCGGACAAGGAGGGATTCCTCCGCAGCACCACCGCGCTGATCCAGACGATCGGCCGCGCGGCGCGCAACGTCTCCGGCGAAGTGCACATGTACGCGGACAAGATCACCGACTCGATGCGGTTCGCCATCGACGAGACCGAGCGCCGCCGCGCCAAGCAGATCGCCTACAACGAGGAAATGGGCATCGATCCCAAGCCGCTGCGCAAGAAGATCGCCGACATCCTCGACCAGGTGTACCGCGAGGCCGACGAGACCGAGGTGGAGGTCGGCGGCTCCGGGCGCAACGCCAGCCGCGGCAGGCGCGCGCAGGGCGAGCCGGGACGTGCGGTGAGCGCGGGTGTGTACGAGGGCCGCGACGTCAAGTCGATGCCGCGCGCCGAACTCGCCGATCTCGTCAAAGAACTCACCGCGCAGATGATGAACGCGGCCAGGGAATTGCAGTTCGAACTCGCCGGTCGGTTGCGCGACGAGATCGCGGATCTGAAGAAGGAACTGCGCGGCATGGACGCCGCCGGGTTGAGTTGACCGGGGTGGCGCCGCCTCCGCGGGCCGTCGCTCGAACGACCGCGGAGGCAGCGGAGCCGTCAGGCCTGGGTGGCCATCCATTCGTTCACCCGGCGCTCGGCCTCTTCGCGCGAGACGTCCTCCACCTTGGTGAGCACCGCCCAGCGGTGTCCGAAGGGATCGATCACCACGCCGAACCGGTCACCGGTCACGAAGGTCTGCGGCTCCTCGACCTTGCGGGCGCCGTGTTCGACCGCGCGCCGCACCACCGCGTCGACGTCGGGGCAGTAGTGCACGATCGAGGTGTGCACCCACTCGCCGTTGGGCGCCAGCACGCCGTTGTCCGGGATGGGCATCCCCAGCTGCAGGGTCGAGTCGCCGATCTTCAGCTCGGCGTGCGCGGGCTGCCCGTCGGGCAGGTCGTTGCGAGTGATCACCTCGGCCTCGAAAACGGCGGTGTAGAAATCGATGGCTTTGTTGCCGTCGCCGACCGCGAGGAAACAGGTGATCGAGTGGTAGCCGTCGGCGATGGGATTCACTGTGTTCGTCATAACCACCACTTTCGCCGGTTCGGGCCCGTGGGTCTTGTAAGAAAGCGACACCGTGCCGAGTAGCGCCGAACCATCAGCCGAGCCGCCGCAGGCCCGTAATCCGGCCGCGCCCGCGGACACGAAGGGCATCCTGCATCCGGACGAGCAGGCACGGCATCGCTGGCTGGTCCGCTTACCGCCGGGCCCCGCCGTGGACCGCTACGTCGAGTGGTACTGGGCGGTGGGCTGGGATCTGCGCGGCAGGCCGCCGTACCGGGCGGAAGTCTTGTCCTATCCCAGCGTGAACGTCACCTTCGAGCGATCCGAGACGCGCACCGGCGGCTTCGTCAACGGCGTGACCACCACGAAATTCATCCGCGAACTCAGCGGGCTCGGTGAGACGTTCGGCATCCGTTTCCGCGCGGGCGGGTTCGGCGCGTTCACCGGCCTGGATGTCGGCTCCTTCCGCGATCGCGCCGTACCCATCGCCGAGGTGCTGCCCGACGCCGGGAGCCTGACCGAACGTGTGCTGGACGCGCCGACCGTGGAGGGCCGGCGCCGCGTCGTCGAGGAATACCTCGCGGATCATCCCGCGGTCGAGGATCCGACCTATCGGCTGGTGCTGCGCATCATCGACGCCATGGCCGCCGACCAGGAACTCACCAGGGTCGATCAGATCGCCGAGCGGTTCGACATCCCCGCCCGCACGCTGCAGCGCATGTTCCGTCGCTACGTCGGCGCCGGACCGAAATGGGTATTGCGGCGTTATCGGTTGCAGGACGGCGCCGATCTGCTCGCTAAAGGCCGCACCGAGGATCTCGCCGCGCTGGCCGCGGAACTGGGCTATTTCGACCAGGCGCACTTCTCCCGTGAGTTCACCGCGGAAGTGGGTATGGCCCCCCTGGAATATGCCAAGAATTCGCTACGTCTCCGGAACGAAGTCACCGCCAAGGTCATACCGACGCGGGCATAGTCGCCGGACAGCCGACAAGGAGCTGGACATGGACGTCGTGGTGTTGATCGGCCGCGTGTTGTTCGCGCTGCTTTTCCTGACCTCCGCGCTGGGGCATTTCACCCAGACCGCGGCGATGGCGGGCTACGCGCAGAGCAAAGGCGTCCCGATGGCGAAGGCCGCCGTGTTCGGATCAGGGGCGCTGTTCCTTCTGGGCGGCCTGAGCGTGCTGTTGGGCATCTGGGCCGACCTCGGTTCGCTGCTGCTGGTCGTCGCGCTGTTGCCCACGGCGCTCGTGATGCACCGGTTCTGGCAGGAGTCCGACCCGCAGACCAGGCAGGGCGAGATGATCCATTTCAACAAGGACGTCGCCCTCGCGGGCGCCGCCCTGATGCTGTTCGCGTTCTTCGCGCACGTCGACGAACTCGGATTGACCATCACCGGGCCGCTTTTCGACCTCTAGTCCGCGCCTCGCGCGCCGATATTGCGCGGCCTTTTCACTGCGGGAAGAAGAAGCCGCCGACATCGTCGGAGCGATTCGCGGCATATTCTGAGCAAACGATCGGCAGCGGTCTCGGTCGCAGGGGTGGTCCAAGCCCGATCGTTGCGTTCCCACCGCGCGATTACCGCGCGGGGCAGGCCGCTCCGCATGTGACGGACCTGGCTCTGTGATGAATATCCCAGCGCGGCAAAGCGGTTCGACGCCGTTGTGGCACTTCACAGGTTTAGTTCTCCGGAATTGCGTCTGCCCTGGTTGGTCCGGCCCTTTCCGGCATTCCCTGGCGAACCCGCCGCGGGAATGGTCGCGGACGGCCGGTGTGATGTCTTGCGATTTCTGAAATTTCCACGCCGATTGCCGCTATGGTCGAGCCCAGTCGCCGCGCCGACGCCCGGTCGAACCCCGGACGGACCCGCACGCGGCACCCGACCTACCGCATAGTTGGAGGAGAGCATGACCGCCTACCGGACCATTGTCGTCGGTACCGATGGCTCGGACTCGTCGTATGTCGCCGTCGAGAAGGCAGGGGCCCTGGCCGGTGTGTCCGGCGCGACCCTGGTCGTGGCCTGCGCGTACTACCCGACCGACGACCGCGACGTCGCCGCCGCGGCCGACGTGCTCAAGGAGGAGGCCTACCAGGTACGCGGTTCCGCGCCGACCAACGAGATCCTGCGCATCGCCCGGGACAAGGCGATCGCGGCGGGCGCGGCCGACATCGTCGAGCGCGCCATCGTCGGCGAGCCGGTGGAATCGCTGCTGTCGCTGGTCAAGGAAGTCGACGCCGACCTGCTGGTCGTCGGTAACCGGGGCCTGAACACCCTGGCCGGACGGCTGCTCGGCTCGGTGCCGTCGGACGTGGCGCGCAAGTCGCGCTCCGACGTGCTGATCGTGCACACCGTGCGCTGACCCCGCCTCGATCAAAAGGCTCCGTGCCATCGCGAATCGCGATGCGGCACGGAGCCTTTCGTCGTTTCGCCGGGTCCGTGATCAGCGCAGCCGGGCGAGCACGCCGGGCAGGTCCGCACTGTGCACGACGCCGAGCCGCTGGGTGGCGCGGGTCAGCGCGACGTACAGATCGTTGGGGCCGCGCGGCGATTCGTCCAGGATCTGCTGCGGTTCCACCAGGTAGACCGCGTCGAACTCCAAGCCCTTCACCTCGTGCACGGTCAGCACCCGCACCGATTCCCCTGCGAGGTCGGCCAGCCGCGCCACCAGCGCCTGCGGGGCGATCACCGCCGTGGTGCCAGGTCCGGTCTCGGTGGCGACCAGCCGGGCGACCTCCGCGTGCACCTCGCCGGGCTCGACCCGGTGCGCGCGTGGCGCGACGCCGGTCTCGCGGACCGAGCGCGGCGCGGTCGCCGCCGGATCGATGGCGGCGAGGACGTCGGCGGCGATGTCCATGATCTCCGCGGGCGTGCGGTAGTTGACGGTGAGCTCGGTCAGCTTCCACCGGGCTGCGACGTAGGGTTCGAGCATCCGTTGCCACGACGACGTGCCCGCCGGGTCGCCGGTCTGCGCCACGTCGCCGACCACGGTGACCCACCGGTTCGGAATGCGCCGCATCACCATCCGCCAGGCCATCTCCGACAGTTCCTGCGCCTCGTCCACGATCACGTGGCCGTAGGTCCAGGTGCGATCGCCCGCGGCGCGCTCCGCGGTCGTCTGGCGGGCGCGGAAGTCCTGGCGCTCGGCCAGCTGGCTGGCGTCGATGAGGTCGTAGGCCATCAGGATCTCCGGATCGAGGTCGTCCTCCAGATCCTGGGGCGCGGAGCCGGTGAGGATGTCGAGAGCGTCCTGCGCCTCGGCGATCTGCGCGCGCCAGCGGCGGCGGGCGCGTTCGCGTTCCTCGGTGTCGTCCACGCCGAGCAGTTCGGCCAGTTCGTCCAGCAGTGGCGCGTCCGCCGGGCTGAACCGGCCGTCGTCCGGCCGGAGCAGTTCGGCGCGGTCGGCCGGGTCCAGCGAGCTCGCCGCCCGGTCCAGCCGCTTCGGGTCGGCGAGCAGGTCGGCCAGGACCTCCTGCGGGGACAGGATCGGCCACAGTTTCGCGATCGCCGCCTGGATCTGCGGGTCGGCGCGCATCTCGTCGCGGATCTCGGTGAGATCGGCCGAACTGAGCAGGCTCGGCCCGCCGGAGAGGTCGGCGCCCATGGTCGCGGCGAGCTGGTCGGTCAGCGCGTCGACCACCGAGGCGGCGAAAATCGGCCTGGCCAGGTTGTGCGGGCGGCGCGAGGAGCGCGCGCGGCCGCGGGCCTTGGTGGCGATCTTGCGATCCAACGTCACCGGATAGCCGTCGAAGCTCAACCGGATCGGTTCGGCGGGCACTTCCTGGCGGTCGCGCACCGCCTGCTTGAGCACCTCGAGGATGGTCAGCGCTCCCTTGATCTCGCCCGCGCGCAACGAATCCTCGCGGGCGGCCTGTACGCCGGGGTACAGATCGCCGATGGTGGACAGCAGCACGCCGGTCTCGCCGAGTGACGGCAGCACCTGCCCGATGTAGTCGAGGAAGGTGGCGTTCGGACCGATGATCAGCACGCCGCTCTTGGCCAGCTGCTGGCGGTAGGTGTAGAGCAGATACGCCGCGCGGTGCAGCGCGACGGCGGTCTTGCCGGTGCCGGGACCACCCTGCACCACGAGCACGCTCTTGTGCTCGGAGCGGATGATCGCGTCCTGCTCGTGCTGGATGGTCTCGACGATGTCGTTCATGTGGCCGGTGCGCGCGGCGTTGAGCGCGGACAGCAGCGCGCTCTCGCTGCCGACGCCGCCGTCGGCGTCGGTGACGCCCGCCCGGCGCGCGGCGTCGAGATCGAGATACTCGTCGTTGATCGCGGTGACCTGGCGGTTGCGCGAGCGGATGTGCCTGCGCCGGGTCACCCCGTCCGGCGCGGCGGTGGTAGCCAGGTAGAACGGCCGCGCCAGCGGGGCCCGCCAGTCCAGCAGCAGGCTCTCGTAGTCGTCCTTCTCGTCGAGGATGCCGAGCCTGCCGATGTAGCGGTACTCGTCCTGCTCCCCGTCGAGGTCGATGCGGCCGAAACACAGGCCGTGCTCCGCGGCGTCGTATTTCGCCAGGTCTTCGGAGTAGAGCTGGGTGAACGATTCGCGTTCGCTGCGGGCCTGCGGGGTGCCGCCGGTTTCCAGCAGCACGGTGCGCAACCGGTTGCGCGCGTAGTCGCGCATCTCGTCGAGCCGCTCGTACAGCACCGACAGGTAGGCCTGCTCCTGCTCGGTTTCGCGGGTCCGCTCGGGGGCGCCGCCGCCTGCGGCACGGTCCTGAGTGAGGTCGGGCAAACTGAACTCCTTGTCACCGCGAACAGGCGCGAGCACGCCGCCGGGACCGGGCACGCGCACGCATGGAAAGCAGAGTTGTCGAGTCTACTGGGGTTGCGACGGGCTCGCCGTAACCGCAGGTGAGGCCCCGGTGCCGCGGGTGGAGGCCCGGTCGGCGGACGATGCGAGCGGCACCGGTGCGAAGTGCTCGACCACCGGGAACGGGTCGTAGAAGTGGTGCAGCAGGTCCTTCCAGCGCTGATATTCCGGCGAGCCGCGGAATCCGACGACGTGATCGTCGAGCCGGTCCCATTCCACCCGCAGCAGGTAGCGGCCCGGCGACTCGACACCGCGCGCCAGCGACAGCGACCGGAAGCCGGGCATGCTCGCGATGATCGGCCGTGCCACGGCGAAGGCGGCTTCGAAATCGGCGGCGAGTTCGGGGCGAACCGGCAGCAGTACGTGTTCGATGATCATGGCGGAATCGTCAGGACGCGTGGGTGCTGTTGGGCCTGCGGCCTTTGGTGACGGTGCCTTCCCGCCGCCCCGGGGGCTTCGCGCGGTACATCGCCAGGTCCGCGTCGTGCAGCACCGCTTCCGGGCTGCGCCGATCGCCCACCTCGAGTTCGGTGACGCCGATCGATGCGTCCACCTCGATCCGGTGCCCGCGCGCGATGATCGGCTCGGCCATGGTGGAGCGTAGCCGGTTCACCAGGGCGTCGATGTCGACGCGGCGGGTGCGGCCGGACAGCAGGACCAGGAACTCGTCGCCGCCGAGCCTGCCGACGATATCGTCGCCGCGCAGCGCGCGCTGCAAGCGCTGGGCGACGATCTGCAGCACGGTGTCGCCGATGGCGTGCCCGAGGGTGTCGTTGATCGCCTTGAACCCGTCCAGGTCGATGAACAGCACGGTGGACACCGGCAGCAGTTCGTCGGTGCTGGCCAGCGCGGCGGCCAGCTGCGAGAGGATCAGCGAGCGATTGGCCAGGCCGGTGAGCGAGTCGTGCGTGGCCTGATACTCCAATTGCCTTCTGCTGGCCCGGAATTCGGTGATGTCTGCGAAGGAGGACACCGCCGACGAGCGCGGGTCGCCCGGATTGAGCAGGCGGCTGCTGCCCGACAGCCAGCGCCGCTGGCCGTCCACCCGGTCGACGCCGAAGACGTAGCCGGTGATGGTCTCGCCCGTGGCCAGCGTGCGAGCCACCGGATGGCGGCTCGGCGGCAGCGGCTGGGCGTTGGCGTCCAGCAGCACCAGCGGCAGCGACTGGATGGTGCGCCCGATGACCATGCCGTCGGGCCCTTCGGTCCCGAAGATGCGCTTGGCCGCCGGGTTCATCGACTCGATCCGCCCCTCCGGATCGATCACCACGACGCCCTCCTCCAATTGGGACACCACCGTGGTGAAGTAGTGCTCGGCCCTGCGCTGCGCGGCCTCTGCGTGGCGCTGGGCGGTGAGATCGTGGATGACCACCTGATAGGCGAGGTGGTCGTGCCAGGCGGTCAGCACCGACACCGTCTCCACCGGTACGGTGCCGCCGTCCACCCGCATCAAGGTCATCTCGGTGGGGACCGAGGCCGCGCCCGCGGTGGTGAGGGTGCTGATGCGGTCGAGCATCGCCGGCACGGAGGCGGGGTGGACGAAGTCGGTCAGCGGACGGCCGATGATCTCGTCGGCATCGTCCGCGGCGAGCATCCGGACGGTGGCCGGGTTGACGTAGACCACCCGGCCGCGCTCGTGCACGCAGATCCCGTCCGGGGTGTGCTCGACCAGAGAGCGGTAGCGCGCGGCCAGCTGTTCGGCGGCGTCGACCGCGGCGGCCAGCTTGTCGTCACCCACTCGAACCCCCGATCATCGACCCCATTATGGCCATTGGAACACGGGATTATTCTGGTATCGACGTGGACAAGATCACATCCTCCACGCTATTGCTTCGATCACAGTACTGGCACGTTCTCGGGCCGGATCCGGCGATCATGGCAGAAACCGGTTTCTGCGTCGAGGCGGGGCAGACGGTTCGGCCCGCCCAGGGAGCCGGTGAAGGAGCGATACATGCCGGGTGCCGACCCCAACACCGCCCCGTGGTTCCGCACCGATCCGCGGCGGCACCGAAATCGGATGACCATCGCCGGGATCGGCGCGATCACCGGATACGGATGGGGACGTGAACAGCTGTGGGACGGCTTGCTCAGCGGCAAGTCGGCGGCGGCGCTGCAACCCGGCTACGGGCCCGGCCGCGACGAGGACGCCTGGGTCGCGCTCGTCCCCGACGGCGGGGACCCGGAGCTGAGCGCGAGCCGGTACGGGCGGGCCGTGCACGAGGCGGCGCGGGAGGCCGTCGCCGACGCCCGTGAACGGGGCTGGCGGCCCGGCCGCACCGTCGGCCTGCTGCACGCCATCGTGCTCGGCGACGTGGCGGACTGGCGCGACTACTACCTCGTCGACGGCGGCCGCCGCCGGTCGAGGGACTACCTGCGCCTGCTGCCGTCTACGCCGGTCTCGATGCTGATGCAGGAATTCGGCTTCCACGGCCCGGCGATGAACATCTCCGCCGCCTGCAGTTCCGCCAACGTCGCGCTCGTCACCGCGAAGCTCTGGCTGGACGCGGGCATGGCCGACGACGTGCTCTTCGTCGCGACCGACCTGTCCGCGACCCCGGACATGCTGGACAGTTTCGTGCGGCTCGGCGCCGCGGTCGCCGACGCGGAACCGCTGGACGCGTGCAGGCCCTTCCAAGCGGGCAGCCGCGGATTCAGCATGGGCGAGGCTTCGGTGGCGTTCGTGCTGACCCGTTCGGTGGACCGGCCCTACGCCGCGGTGCTCGGCGGCGCCATGTCCAACGACGCCTATCACGTGGTCTCGGTCGACCCGACATACGAGCAGATCGTCGACTGCGCTCGCCGCGCACTCGCCGCCGCGGACGTCGCCGCGGCGGACGTGCGTTATTTCAACGCGCACGGCACCGGAACCCGGCAGTGCGACGCGGCCGAACACCATCTGCTCGAGCACGTGTTCGCCGACCGCCCGCACATCTACGCGCTGAAGCCGCTGGCGGGGCACTGCCAAGGCGCGGCGGCCGCTGTGGAGATCGCGGCCGCCGCGCTCGGCTACGAACGAGGCATCGTGCCCGCGGCCCCGATCGTCGCGCCCGCGCATCCACGACTGCTGGACGGCCCCGCGCCGTTCGAGGGCGGCATCACCGTGAAACTCTCCCTCGGCATGGGCGGCAACAACTCCGCGGTGGTGCTCGGCGCCGCGTGACCGTGGCCGCGACGCCTCGGCGTCGGTGCCGGTCGCCGAAACCGCTCGCTACCAGTCTTTTTCGTCCGCTGGCTTTTTCGGCCCAGTTTCCGGCATCGCCCGTGGTGCTGGCATGGGACGGGACGAATCGATTTCGGAAGCCGGCGACCTGGCGATCGTGGCGCCCGCCCGACCGTCAGGCCAGCGGTGCGGACCAATGCACCCTGGTGCCGCCGCTCGCGGTCCGCTCCACCGTGCAGCGGCCGTCGGACATGCTCGCGCGCTGGGCGAGGTTGGCCAGTCCGCTCGGTGTCACGTTTGCGGGCAGTCCCGCGCCGTTGTCCTCCACGAGCACGGTCAGCTCGTCGCCGACGGTGATCTCGACGGCGAGCCGGTTGCCGCCGGAATGACGCACCGCGTTGCTGACCGATTCGCGCACCACGGCTTCCGCGTGGTCGGCCAGGGCCGCACCGACCACCGACAGCGGCCCGGAGAACCGCACGCTGGTCCGGAACGCGCCGTCGGCGGTCTGCTGGCGGATCGCGTCCTCGAGCCGCCTGCGCAGCGGGTCGCCGCCGTGCAGGTCGAAGATCGACGTGCGGATCTCCTGCACGACCTCCTGCAGACCGTCCATCTCCACCGAAAGCCGTCGCCGCACTTCGGGATCGTCGGTGCGGGCGGCGGTGGCCCGCAATCCGAGCCCGACCGCGAACAGCCGCTGGACGACGTGATCGTGCAGGTCGCGCGCGATGCGGTCGCGGTCGGCGAGCACGTCGAGTTCGCGCATTCTGCGCTGGGTCTCGGCCAGTTGCATGGCCAGCGCCGCCTGATCGGTGAACGCGGCGGTCAGTTCGACCAGGTCGCCCGGGTACGGCGCAGACCCGGGCGGCCGCACCAGGATCAGCACGCCGAGCGCCAGATCCGCGGTCCGCAGCGGGAGCACCAGCGCGGGCCCCGCCGCACCGACCGCGGCGCCGAGATCGACCGACCCGGCGTCGGGCACCGGCACCGGCGCGCGCCGGGTGAACGCCGTGCCGGTGGCGGTACCGGCGATGCGCACCCGCCGCGGCCCCGGTCCTGGGCCGAACCATTGCGCCACAACGAGTTCGGTGGCCTCATCGGGCGGCGTCGCCGGCGCCACCACGGCCAGCAGCGCCTGCTGCGAACCGGTCAGCGCGCGGGCGCGCGCCACCACCTGCGCGAGCACCAGGTCCGGCGCGGTGCCCGCGAGGAACTCGGTCGCGATGTCGCGCGTCGCCTCGATCCACGCCTGCCTGGTCCGCGCGGATTCGTAGAGCCTGGCGTTCTCGATGGCGATACCGGCCGCTGCGGCCATGGCCAGCACGATGGCCTCGTCGTCCTCGGTGAACGGCTGTCCTCCCGCCTTCTCGGTGAGGTAGAGATTGCCGAAGATCTCCTCGCCGACGCGCACCGGGACGCCGAGGAAGCTGCCCATCGGCGGATGGCCCGCGGGAAAGCCGACGGCCGCCGGATGTTCGGACAGATCGTCCAGCCGGATCGGGTGCGGGTGTGCGAGCAGCAATCCGAGGACGCCGTGTCCTTCGGGGGAGCGGCCGATGTGGGCGGGCATCGCGTCGTCGACGCCCTGGAAGAGGAATTCGACCGGCCGGTCGTCGTGTCCGCGGATGCCGAGCGCGCCGTAGCGGGCGGCGACCGAGCGGGTGGCGGTCCGCAGCAGGGCGCGCAGGGTGTCGAGCACCGTCGACGGGACGTGCGAGGCGAGGGTCGTCATAGGAGAGTGGGGGAGGCCGGTGGGTGGCGCACAGCGGGCTCAGTGTAGACGGGCGCCGGTGGGCGCGTGGCGCAGTTGCGCCGAGCGGTGACCGACCGGTGGCGGCGCCGCTCGGCTGTCCGCTGTGACGGTGGCGACCGGGGGAATGCCGGTTGACGTCGTGCTGTTGACCAGTGGTGCCGGGAGGGCGATGCTACGGAGGCGTCCTGGCCTGTTTCCCGGCTCATCCGTGACGTCCTGCCGCCGGGGTTCCCGCCATTCGTCCAGGTGACGGGCGGTCCGCGAAACTTGTCGGTGCCCATGCCTAGCATGGCGGCCGGGGGTATGTCTGGACGCCGAACACGAAGGAGAAGGGACGGCCTGTGGCGGAACGCCTCACTGTGCGCGGAGCTCGGGAGCACAACCTGAAGGGTGTCGATCTCGACCTGCCCCGCGACAGCCTCATCGTGTTCACCGGCCTGTCCGGCTCCGGCAAGTCGAGCCTGGCCTTCGACACGATCTTCGCGGAGGGGCAGCGGCGCTACGTCGAGTCGCTGTCGGCGTACGCGCGGCAGTTCCTCGGGCAGATGGACAAGCCCGACGTCGACTTCATCGAAGGCCTGTCGCCCGCGGTGTCCATCGACCAGAAGTCGACCAACCGCAATCCGCGCTCGACCGTCGGCACCATCACCGAGGTCTACGACTACCTGCGGCTGCTCTACGCGCGAGCGGGCACGCCGCACTGCCCGGTGTGCGGTGAGCTGATCGCCAAGCAGACGCCGCAGCAGATCGTCGATCAGGTGCTGGCCATGGAAGAGGGCATCCGTTTCCAGGTGCTCGCGCCGGTGGTGCGCACCCGCAAGGGCGAGTTCGTCGATCTGTTCGACCAGCTCAACACCCAGGGCTACTCGCGCGTGCGGGTGGACGGCGTGGTGTATCCGCTCACCGATCCGCCGAAGCTGAAGAAGCAGGAGAAGCACGACGTCGAGGTCGTGGTCGACCGACTGGCGGTCAAGCCGAGCTCCAAGCAGCGCCTGACCGACTCGATCGAAACCGCGCTGCGCCTGGCCGACGGCATCGTCGTGCTCGACTTCGTCGATCGCGACGAGCACGCGCACGACCGGGAGCGCCGCTTCTCCGAGCGCCTCGCCTGCCCGAACGGCCATCCGCTCGACATCGAGGACCTGGAGCCGCGCTCGTTCTCGTTCAACTCGCCCTACGGCGCCTGCCCCGACTGCACCGGCCTCGGCATCCGCAAGGAGGTCGACCCGGAGCTGGTGGTGCCCGACCCGGCGCTGAGCCTGAACGACGGCGCCATCGCGCCGTGGTCGCGCGGCCAGACCGCCGAGTACTTCACCCGGCTGCTGTCCGGCCTCGCCGACGCCATCGGCTTCTCCATGGACACCCCGTGGCAGGATCTGCCGCCGAAGGCGCGCAAGGCCGTGCTGGAGGGCAGCGCCGACCAGGTGCACGTCTCCTACACCAACCGCTACGGCCGCAAGCGCTCGTACTACGCGGACTTCGAAGGCGTGATGCCGTTCCTGCAGCGGCGCATGGAGAACACCGAGTCCGAGCAGATGAAAGAGCACTACGACGGGTACATGCGCGACATTCCGTGCCCGGTGTGCAACGGCGCGCGGCTGCGCCCGGAGATCCTCGCCGTCACCATCGCCGCGAACGGCGACAAGAAGTCCATCGCCGACGTCAGCGACCTGTCCATCGGCGAGTGCTCGGCGTTCCTGAACTCGCTCACTCTGGGGGAGCGCGAGGCGGCGATCGCCGGGCAGGTGCTGAAGGAGGTGCAGGCGCGGCTGGGCTTCCTGCTCGACGTCGGCCTGGAGTACCTCACGCTGTCCCGCGCCGCCGCCACCCTCTCCGGCGGTGAGGCGCAGCGCATCCGGCTCGCGACCCAGATCGGTTCCGGCTTGGTCGGCGTGCTGTACGTGCTCGACGAGCCGTCCATCGGCCTGCACCAGCGGGACAATCGCAGGCTCATCGAAACCCTGACCCGGCTGCGCAATCTGGGCAACACGCTCATCGTGGTCGAGCACGACGAGGACACCATCCGCGCCTCGGACTGGGTGGTCGACATCGGCCCGTTCGCCGGCGAGCACGGCGGCAGGGTGGTGCACAGCGGGCCCTACGAAGAGTTGCTCACCGATCCGAACTCGCTCACCGGCGCCTACCTGTCGGGGCGTGAGCGCATCGAGGTGCCGCTGGTGCGCCGACCGGTCACCAAGAAACGGCAGCTCACCGTCGTCGGAGCCAGCGAGCACAATCTCAAGGGCATCGACGTCGCCTTCCCGCTCGGGGTGCTCACCTCGGTGACCGGCGTCTCCGGGTCCGGCAAGTCGACCTTGGTGAACGACATCCTGGCGACGGTGCTGGCGAACCGGCTCAACGGCGCGCGGCAGGTGCCGGGCAGGCACACCAGGGTCAACGGGCTCGACCATCTGGACAAATTGGTACAGGTGGACCAATCGCCGATCGGCCGCACGCCGCGATCCAACCCGGCCACCTACACCGGCGTGTTCGACAAGATCCGCACGCTGTTCGCGGCCACCACCGAGGCGAAGGTGCGCGGGTACCAGCCCGGCCGGTTCTCGTTCAATGTCAAGGGCGGTCGCTGTGAGGCCTGCTCCGGCGACGGCACCCTGAAGATCGAGATGAACTTCCTGCCGGACGTCTACGTCCCCTGCGAGGTGTGCCACGGCGCCCGCTACAACCGGGAAACCCTCGAGGTGCACTACAAGGGCAAGACCATCGCCGAGGTGCTGGACATGTCCATCGAGGAGGCCGCCGAGTTCTTCGAACCGGTCACCTCGATCCACCGCTACCTCAAGACCCTGGTCGACGTCGGGCTCGGTTACGTGCGCCTCGGTCAGAGTGCCCCCACCCTCTCCGGTGGCGAGGCCCAGCGGGTGAAGCTGGCCGCCGAGTTGCAGAAGCGGTCCACCGGCCGCACGGTGTACATCCTCGACGAGCCGACCACGGGCCTGCACTTCGAGGACATCCGCAAGCTGCTCAACGTCATCAACGGCCTGGTGGACAAGGGCAACACGGTGATCGTCATCGAGCACAACCTGGACGTCATCAAGACCTCCGACTGGGTGATCGACATGGGTCCCGAGGGCGGCTCCGGCGGCGGCACCGTGGTGGCCGAGGGCACGCCGGAAGAGGTCGCGGCCGTCGCGCACAGCTACACCGGCCAGTTCCTGAAGGAAGTGCTCGACCAGCCGCCCGCGCGGCAGAGTGCCGCGAAGAAGGCTCCGGCGAAGAAAGCAGCGGCCAAGGCCGCCAAGCGCCCGGCGAAAAAGGCCGCGGCGGTCGGCTGACCTTTTCGTCCGAGGCGGCGCGGTCCCAGGACCGCGCCGCTTCGTGCTCAGCGGTTGGCGATGGTGTGGATCAGTTCGGCCAGTTCCTTCGGCCTGGACCACATCGGCCAGTGCCCCGTCGGCAGGTCGACGTACTCGGCGTCGATGCGCGCCAGCTCGGCGAAGATGGGCGCTTCCCCGTTGTCGCGCAGCTTCTGCACCAGGTCGGCGGTCATGCTGCTGCAGATCACGGTGGCCGGGACCGCGAGGCGCGCGTCCGAATCGCTCAACCGCAGCGGGGCGGCCGCGACGGACGCGGGCTCCGGCACGGCGCGCTCCCGGAACCGGGCCAAGGCGGCCTCGTCCAGGCCCGCCAAACTGTTGCCCGCGGCCTCCAGTTCCGGCCATGGCGGCAGGGTCCATTCGCGTGCGGCGATGTCGAGCGCCGAGTTGATGACGAAGCCGTTCGGCAGCGGCGCGCTGTCGACGTAGATCGCCCGGCGGAACAGCTCGGGCGCGCGGTCGATGGCCAGATAGGCGGGCGCCGCGCCGCCGGAGTGCGCGACGAGCACGACCGTCTCGCCCTGGGGCACGGCGTCGATGACGGCTTGCGCCTGCGTCTCCAGCGTGGCCGACAACCGGTCCGGATCGGTTTCGTCGAGGCCGGGCAGCGTGAGCGCCACCACCTCGTTGCCGCGCCGCCGCAGCTCGGGTGCGACTTCGTCCCACGCCCATGCACCGAGCCAGAATCCGGGAGCGAGAAGAATCCGAGTAGCCATGGGCTCACTGTGCCTTACCCGTTGGGAAATTTCCTAAACTTCGTTGTCCTGGTAGGTGTTTCGGTCACAATTCCGGCCGCTCTTCGGAATTTCCTGGAGCGCTGGCCGCGCGAGCGCTCCGCTGTCCGGCGTGGGCGCTCGCCACGGCCGACCGCGTGCGGCGTCGGATCAGTAGACCGGGCCGGTGTACTTCTCGCCCGGTCCCTTGCCCGGCTCGTCGGGATGCGCGGAGGACTCACGGAAGGCGCGTTGCAGCGACTGCAATCCCTCGCGGATCGGTCCGGCGTGCGGACCCAGGTACTCCACGGAGGCGGTGACGAGCCCGGCCAGCGCGGTGATCACCCGGCGCGCCTCGTCCAGGTCGCGGCGCGGGCTGGTGTCGGGGTCCTCGTCCGCGAGCCCGAGCTTCTCCGCCGCCGAACTCATCAGCATCACGGCGGCGCGGCTGATCACCTCGACGGCGGGAATGTCGGCCAGTTCGCGTACGGAGGCGTCGAGCTCGTCAGTCATGCCTTCAGGCTAGCGACGCCGCCCGGAGCATCCGGAGGTGGCCGATCTCCGCGATGTTCTTCATCAGCTCCGCGTTCACCCAGCCCGCCAGATGGGCGATCGTCAACCCCGCGTCGGCGGGCCACGGATAGGCGGAGGGCCGGTCCAGATCGGCCTCGTCGAGCCCGTCGAGTACCCGCTCCCATTCGATGTGCAGCTCCCGCAGGCAGGCGACGGCCGCGGTGCCGTCACCGGGCCAGTGCACATCCTCCCGTTCGGGCGGGGTGACGCCCTCGACGTGGTCGATGGCCGCGCCCCACCACCAGCCGATGTGCCAGGTCAGCCAGCCGATCGTCGGCACAGGAATCGGGTGGGGCTCAACGTCGGCCCAGTCCGGCCGCCATACGCCGTCGGCGTCGGGGCGTACCGTCCAAGCGGGCTCGGCGGGTTCCCAGAGGAAATCCTCCGGAGTGAGCGCGTCGAGGTGGATTCCGGCGAGTGACCAGGTCAGGTCGAGCTGCCATCGCAGCAGGTCGCGGCGTGGTGTGAGCACCGGGGGAGCGTGGCACGCCGGTTGTGGCCGGGCAAGGTATTTTCGACCCGATTCGGCGATAGCCGAACGGAATGTTAGACTTTTCGCTGACGACCGCCCCGGGCTTGCTCCGGGGCTGATAAGTGGAGCCCGACTCCCACCGTTGCCGACGAGTCATCGTACGGGTCAACGGTCCGGTCACCCGCCCGCGAGGGTGGGTTTCTCGTGCCGGGGTTCTCGTGGAGAGCCCGTTGCGCGAGAGTCGACCCGAGTTCACTCGTGGTCGGCGATCGGTCGACATCGGGCCCCGTCGCGGAATACCGCACCGGGGCCTTCGTGTTGAACAGGGGTTGCAGTTATTGCGCGCGGTCGTCTGACGACACCGCTTGACCTAGGAGGCCCCATCAGCACTGAGACCCGCATCAACGATCGCATCCGTGTTCCCGAGGTCCGGCTCATCGGACCTGGAGGTGAGCAGGTTGGGATCGTGCGTGTTGAAGATGCACTACGCGTCGCCCTCGAAGCCGACCTCGATCTGGTCGAGGTGGCACCGGATGCCCGTCCACCGGTCTGCAAGATCATGGACTACGGCAAGTTCAAGTACGAGACGGCGCAGAAGGCGCGCGAGTCTCGGAAGAACCAGCAGCAGACGGTGATCAAGGAGCAGAAGCTCCGCCCGAAGATCGACGACCACGACTACGAGACCAAGAAGCGCAACGTCGTGCGTTTCCTCGAGGCCGGGTCCAAGGTCAAGGTGACGATCATGTTCCGGGGACGCGAGCAGTCCCGCCCCGAACTCGGTTTCCGGCTGCTGCAGCGGCTGGCGTCCGACGTCGCCGACCTCGGTTTCGTGGAAACCTCGGCCAAGCAGGACGGTCGCAACATGACCATGGTCCTCGCCCCCCACAAGGGCGCGAAGACCCGGGTGAAGGCGCAGCAGGAGTCGGCCCCGCGCCCGGCGCCGAGCGCCGCCCCGGCCGGTCAGCCCGCCGCGGAGCAGGCCGAGACGGCCGGCCCGCAGTAACACCGATCAGAACACCGGCGGTCCGCCCCGACCGCCGGGACGACAGATAGAGGAATCCATGCCGAAGATGAAGTCGCACAGCGGCGCCTCGAAGCGATTCAAGGTGTCCGGCAAAGGCAAGCTGCTGCGCCAGCAGGCGAACCGTCGCCACCTGTTCGAGCACAAGCCCTCCCGCCGCACTCGTCGTCTGGACGGCGTGGAGGTCGTCGCCGCCGCCGACGTCCGTCGCGTGAAGAAGCTGCTCGGTCTCTGATCGCGCCTTCGCGCAGACCGGCACGCACCCGCGACCGGAGCCTCTCCGTCGCCACCCCCGACCCATTTCCGGGCGCCGCCCCGCGCCCCCAGATCGAACAGGACTGACCAGTGGCACGCGTCAAAAGGGCCGTCAACGCTCAGAAGAAGCGCCGTTCCATCCTCGAGGCCTCCAAGGGCTACCGCGGCCAGCGCTCGCGGCTGTACCGCAAGGCCAAGGAACAGCAGCTGCACTCGCTCGCCTACGCCTACCGGGACCGCCGGGCGCGCAAGGGTGACTTCCGCAAGCTGTGGATCGCGCGCATCAACGCCGCCGCGCGGATCAACGACATCACCTACAACCGCTTCATCCAGGGCCTGAAGGCCGCCGGTGTGGAGGTGGACCGCAAGATCCTCGCCGAGCTCGCGGTATCGGACGCCGAGGCGTTCGCCGGTCTCGTCGCGGTCGCCAAGGCCGCCCTGCCGCAGGATGTCAACGCGCCGGCCGCCTGAGTCGCGTTCGTTGACGACCGAAAGACTTCCGGAACGACCCGTGGAAGCGCTCAGCGAGCGCAATCCGCGGGTCGTTTCCGCTGTCAAGCTCCACCGCGGAGCGCAGCGGCGGAAAGCGGGGCGATTCCTCGCCGAAGGCGCCAACGCCGTCGCGGCGGCCTTGGAGACCGAACGCGTCCATGAGCTGTTCTATTCGCGGGCGGCCGCGGAACGCGACCACGCCCTGATCGCGGGGGCGGCCGCGACGGGGGTCCGCACCACGCTGGTCAGCGACCGGGCGGCGCAGCATCTCGCCGAAACGGTCACGGCGCCGGGCTTGGTCGCGGTCTGCGATCTGCTCGACGTGCCACTGACCCGGATCCTCGACGCCAAGCCCCGAATGCTCGCCGTTCCGGTGGAGATGGCCGAACCGGGAAACGCGGGCACCGTCATCCGGGTCGCCGATGCCGTCGGCGCCGACGGTGTGGTGCTGGCGGGCGACACGGTCGACCCGCACAACGGCAAGTGCGTGCGAGCCAGCGCGGGCAGCATCTTCCACGTGCCGATCGCCCGGCACCGCGATGTCGCCGAGACGCTGGATTCGATCGCCGCGGCGGGCATCACGATCCTCGCGACCGCGGCGAACGGCGAGGTCGACCTCGACGACGCCGACGAACTGTTCACCGAACCGGTGGCCTGGCTGTTCGGCAACGAGGCGCACGGCCTGGACCCGGCCGTCGCCCGCCGCGCCGACCACCGCATCCGCATCCCCATCCGCGGCCGCGCCGAAAGCCTGAATCTCGCGACGGCCGCCGCGATCTGCCTCTACGCCAACTCGCGGGTGCTGTATTGATTTGCCGCGCCTTCGGCGCGGCGTGTTCGCGGCCCCCTTG
>NZ_BDBC01000049.1 GCF_001612785.1 Nocardia beijingensis NBRC 16342 | reverse complement strand
CTGGTCTCGCTTCGCTCGAAAGACGTGGTTGCGGTGCGCTGGGCGCGTCGGTAGCGGGACTCAGCACCAGGCGCGCAGTGGAGGTGGACGGTGTACCGCTTGCCACGGCGGTCGCTTGCCCTTCGTCGCTTACGCAGCGGTCGCCCGGACGCGAGCCGGGCCGCGAACGGCGGATGCTCGGTCTCGTCTCGCTCGAAAGGTGGGGTTGAGGTGCGCTGGGCGGGTTGGTAGCGAAACTCATCACCGGGTGCGTGCGGTGGCCGTGGATGGCGGGCGGCTTGCCGTGGTCGCCGCTTGCGTCTTCGTCGGGTACGCGGCGGCCGCGCACACGCGAGCCGGGCCGCGAACGGCGGATGCTCGGTCTCGCTTCGCTCGAAAGGTGGGGTTGAGGTGCGCTGGGGGCGTTGGTGGCGAAACTGATCACCGGGTGCGTGCGGTGGCCGTGGATGGCGGGCGGCTTGCTGAGATTGCCGCTTGCTTGTTCGTCGCGTCTGTCGCGGCCGCACACGCGAGCCGGGCCGTGGACGGCGGATCGGGGCCGTGTCGCGCCGCGGGGTAGCCGGAGGCCGTCAATCGCCCTCGGTGGCGAGGTCCGCGAGGATCTCCATTGCCCATGTCGCGGGCACCGCGTCCGGGCCCGCCACTCGCATCGCGCTCATCACGGTGAGCAGCATTCCGGTGGCGAGGAAGCGGCGCGTCTCGGTTTCCGGCGCTCCGGTCAGGTCGCGGATGAGGCGGTAGATATCGCCGAAACGAGACCTGACCTGGTCGCCGATCTCCGGGTCCGCGCTGGCCGCGAAGCCGTGCAGCAGCAGTTGGAGCAGTTCGCGTTCGGCGAGGAAGACCGAATAGCCGTTGGCGAGGGCGGCGAGGGCTTCGTCCGGCGGCGCGTCGGGAGCCGCCTCGGCGCGCGCGGCACGGAAGATCTCCTCGATCCGGTCGCACACGCGATGCAACGCGGCGCGGAACAGGTTCTGCTTGGTGCCGAACAACCGGATCACGTAGGGCTGTGACACGCCCGATCGGCGGGCGATCTCGTCGGTCCGGGTGGCGGCGTAACCGGCCTCGGCGAAGGCGGAGACCGCCGCGCACAGCACCTGCTCGCCCCGCTCGGCGGCCGTCATCCTGTTCGTTGTCGCCATGGTGCTCCGTTTTCGCTGGTTCCGCGCTTGCCTTGACATGTTATCAGTCGATGCATACTGTTCGGGACATTAGTTATCAGTCGATTACAACAAAGGCTGGAAATGACCGAGACACTCCCCTCCACCGCGCCTGCCGCCGTGCCGGAATCCCTCGGCGCGGGCAGGCTCGCCGCCGTGCTCGCGGCGGTCGGCATCCCGATGTTCATGGTCACGCTGGACAACCTGGTCGTGACCAACGCGCTGCCGGTGATCCGCACCGAGCTGGGCGCTTCGCTGGCCGACCTGCAATGGTTCGTCAACGCCTACACGCTGTCGTTCGCCTCCTTGCTGCTCACCGCCTCCGCCCTCGGTGACCGGCTCGGCAGGCGGCGGATCTTCCTGCTGGGCATCGCGGTGTTCACGCTGGCTTCCGCGGTCTGCGCGCTGGCGACCGGACCTGGCATGCTCATCGCGGCGCGGGCGGTACAGGGCTTCGGGGCCGCCGGCGTCATGCCGCTGTCGCTGACGCTGTTGTCTGCCGCGGTGCCGGAGAAGATGCGCAGCGCCGCCATCGGCATCTGGGGCGGGATCGCCGGCCTCGGCGTCGCGCTGGGCCCGCTCATCGGCGGCGCCGTCGTCGAGGGACTGAGCTGGCAGTGGATCTTCTGGGTCAACGTGCCGATCGGCCTGATCGTGCTGCCGTTCGCGCTGCGGGTGCTGACGGAGTCGTGGGGCGGCAGCAGGCGAGTCGACCTGCTGGGGCTGCTGCTGTCGGCGGGCGGCGTGCTCGCCGTGGTGTGGGGCGTGATCCACGGCGCCGAGGACGGCTGGACGTCTCCTGGCGTGCTGTCCGCGCTGGTCGGCGGCGCGGTGCTGCTGGGCTGCCTGATCGTCTGGGAGCTGCGCACGCCGGAGCCGATGCTGCCGCTGCGCTTGTTCCGCTCCCGCGCGTTCCGGGTGAGCAACGCGACCGGCTTCACCTTCTCGATGGGCGTCTTCGGCTCGATCTTCCTGCTCGCCCAGTACTTCCAGATCGTGCAGGGCTACGGCCCGCTGCAATCCGGTATCCGCACCATGCCGTGGACGATGGCGCCGATGGTCGTCGCTCCGCTGGCGGGTCTGATCGTCGACAAGGTCGGCGCCCGCGCCCTGCTCACCACCGGGCAGGTGGCGCTCGCCGTCGCGCTGGCCTGGATGGCCGCGGTCACCTCCGTCGACGCGAGTTATCTGTCGTTCGTGGGTCCGTTCGTGCTCGGCGGCATCGGCATGGGCCTGACCTTCGCGCCGAGCGCCACCGTGGTGATGGCCGCGGCCGCGGAGCAGGACCGCGCGATGGCCTCGGGAACCAACAACACCCTGCGGGAAGTCGGTGTCGCCATGGGCGTCGCGGTGCTGGCGTCGGTGTTCGCCGCGCAGGGCTCCTACCTGGACCCGCAGAGCTACGTCGACGGACTGGTGCCCGCGGTGTGGGTCGGCGCCGCGATCGTCGCCGTCGGCGCGCTGGTGTCGCGGTTGCTGCCCGCCCACGTCACCGTCGCGCGCTGAACCGTCGCGGAACGCCCGGCCGCAGGCTATCGCCCCGGCCGGGCGTTCGGCCGCGGCCGCCGGAACTGCCCTCTCCCGGCGCGCCGCCTGCGAGTCCGTGCCGTTCGGGACGGGTGACGGTGCGCGACAGCGCTCTTCGGCCGGGCCTCGGCACGTCCGAGTGTGTGGCTACCACACGGCGCGCGCGGCGCGGCGGGTAATCCGCGTGAATCCGTCATCGCCCATCGAATACGATTGCGACCAGCAGCAATGCGGGCAGGCGAGCAGCGGCGCCCGCGAATTGATCCCCAGGGGAGAGACGGAGCATCGTGGCCGACGACATCGACGCAGGCGAGCAGAACGCAGCGCTGACCGAGGAGGCACTGGCCGCGGCAGCGGCGGCCGCCGAGAAGGCGTTCGCCGCTGCCGCCGACCTGGATGCGCTCGCGGTCGCGAAAACCGAGCACCTCGGCGGCAAGGCGCCGCTCGCGCTGGCGCAACGCGCGCTGGGCAGCCTGCCCAAGTCGGAGAAGGCCGACGCGGGCAAACGGGTCAACGTCGCCAGGTCGAGGGTGTCGGAGGCGTTCGAGTCCCGCCGCGCCGCGTTGCTGGCCGAGCGCGACGCCGCCGTGCTGGTCGCCGAGACCATCGACGTGACGCTGCCCGCGCGCCGCGCGGCCGTCGGCGCGCGGCATCCCATCACCGTCATCTCCGAGCAGATCGCCGACGTGTTCGTCGCCATGGGCTGGGAGGTCGCCGAAGGTCCCGAGGTGGAGACCGAGCACTTCAACTTCGACGCGCTGAACTTCCTGCCCGACCATCCGGCGCGCACCATGCAGGACACCTTCCACATCGCGCCCGAGGGCTCCCGCCAGGTGCTGCGCACGCACACCTCGCCGGTACAGGTGCGCTCGATGCTGGAACGCGAGCTGCCGATCTACGTGGTCTGCCCAGGACGCACCTTCCGCACCGACGAGCTGGACGCCACGCACACGCCGGTGTTCTCCCAGGTCGAGGGTCTGGCGGTGGACAAGGGCCTGACGATGGCGCATCTGCGCGGCACGCTGGACGCGTTCGCCCGCGCGCTGTTCGGGCCGCAGACCCGCACGCGCATGCGCCCCAACTACTTTCCGTTCACCGAGCCCTCCGCCGAGGTCGACGTGTGGTTCCCGGACAAGAAGGGCGGTGCGGGCTGGGTCGAATGGGGCGGCTGCGGCATGGTGAACCCGAAGGTGCTGATCGCCAGCGGGATCGATCCCGAGGTGTACAGCGGGTTCGCGTTCGGCATGGGCCTGGAGCGCACGCTGCAGTTCCGCAACGGCATCCCGGACATGCGCGACATCGTCGAGGGCGACGTGCGTTTCACGCTGCCCTTCGGCATCCGGTCCTGACCCCACCCTTCGATCGAGAGAGCGAAACGTCAAGTGCGAGTAGCGCAGTCCTGGCTGACCGACATCATCCAGCGCACCAACCCGGAGTGGTCGGTGACGCCGGAGGAGCTCGACGCGGGATTCGTCCGGGTCGGGCTGGAAGTCGAAGAGCTCGACAAGCTGGAGCGGATCACGGGCACGGAGGAGGCCGGCGCGCCGCTGGTGGTCGGCCGCGTCGCCGAGATCACCGAACTGACCGAGTTCAAGAAGCCGATCCGCTTCTGCAAGGTGGACGTCGGCAAGCCCGAGTTGCAGGAGATCATCTGCGGCGCCAGGAATTTCCGGGTCGGTGACCTGGTGGTCGTGGTGCTGCCCGGCGGTGTGCTGCCCGGCGGGTTCCAGATCACCTCGCGCAAGACCTACGGCCATGTCTCCAACGGGATGATCTGCTCGGTCGCCGAACTGGGCATCGGCAAGGACCATTCCGGCATCCTGGTGCTGGAACCGGGCACCGCGGAGCCGGGCGCCGACGCCAACGCGCTGCTCGGTCTGGACGACACGGTCGTCGAGCTGAACATCACGCCCGATCGCGGCTACTGCTTCTCGGTTCGCGGCCTGGCGCGCGAGCTGGCCTGCGGCTTCGATCTCGAGTACGCCGATCCGGCGGTGCGCACCCTGCCCGACCACGAGCAGGAAGCCTGGTCGATCCGGGTCGAGCCGGATTCCCGGTGCACCCGTTTCGCGGCACGGCGGGTCACCGGCGTGGACCCGAACGCGGTGAGTCCCTGGTGGTTGCAGCGCAGGCTGTTGCTGTCGGGCGTGCGCCCGATCTCGCCCGCGGTGGACGTGACCAACTACGTGATGCTCGAGCTGGGGCAGCCGCTGCACGCCTTCGACGCGAGCAAGGTGTCCGGTGGTCTGGTGGTCCGTTCCGCGCACCGCGGCGAGACGCTGCGCACCCTGGACGACGTGGAGCGCACGCTCGACGCCGAGGACGTGGTGATCGCCGACGACTCCGGCGTCATCTCGCTGGCCGGGGTGATGGGCGGCGCGAGTACCGAAGTCGGCGCGGACAGCACCGACATCCTGCTCGAGGCGGCCACCTGGAACCCGTTGCTGATCTACCGCACCGCGCGCAGGCACAAGCTGGTGTCGGAGGCGGGTAAGCGGTACGAGCGGGTCGTCGATCCGGAGATCAACGTGGCCGCGCTCGATCGGGCGGCCACGCTGCTTGCCGAGATCACCGGCGGCACGATCGAACCCGTGCTCACCGATGTCCGCATCCCGGTCCCGGCTCCCGAGCCCATCCGGATGGACATCGATCTGGCCGACCGCGTCGCGGGCGTCACCTACCCGACCGGGACCTCCGCGCGCCGCCTTGCCCAGATCGGCTGCACGGTCGAGGTGGGCGTCAGCGAAGCCGGGCACGGACAGCTGGTGGTGACCCCGCCGAGCTGGCGGCCCGACCTGGCCCAGCCCGCCGACCTGGTGGAGGAGGTGCTGCGGCTGGAGGGTCTCGAGCAGATCCCGTCCGTGCTGCCCACCGCACCGGCCGGGCGCGGGCTCACGCCGACCCAGCGCCGTCGCCGCGCCGTCAGCCGCGCGCTGGCGTTCGCCGGGGCCGTGGAGGTACCGCCGCCGGTGTTCCTGCCCGCCGGAGTGTTCGACACCTGGGGTCTGGACGCCGACGACCCGCGCCGCGCCACCACGAAGGTGCTGAACCCGCTCGACGTGGAACGCGCCGAGCTGGCCACCACCCTGCTGCCCGGCCTGCTGGAGGTGGCCGTCCGCAACATCTCGCGCGGCGCGCGTGACCTGGCGATCTACGGCATCGCGCAAGTCGTGCTGCCGGGGGCGAAGACCAGGCCGGTCGACCCGCTGCCGGTGGACCGGCGTCCCACCGACGAGGAGATCGCCGAGCTGCTGGAATCGCTGCCCGAGCAGCCGGTGCACGTGGCCGCCGTCCTGACCGGCCGCCGCGAGCCGCGCGGGCCGTGGGGGCCGGGTCGTCCGGCCGAAGCCGCCGACGCGTTCGCCCTCGCCGACGCCGTCGGCGACGCGGCCGGGGTGACCATCGAGCGCCGTCCGGCGGCTCATCTGCCCTGGCATCCCGGTCGCTGCGCCGAGCTGGTGGTGGACGGAACGGTCGTCGGCCACGCGGGTGAGTTGCATCCCGCCGTGCTGGAGCGTTCCGGTCTGCCGCCGCGCACCTGCGCCGTGGAACTCGACCTGGACGCGCTGCCGCTGCGGGAATCCCGGCCGGTCCCGATCGTGTCGCCGTTCCCCGCGGTGCTCCAGGACGTCTCGGTGAGCGTCGAGAAGGCGATCCCGGCGGCGTCCGTCGAGTCCGCGCTGCGCACCGGCGGCGGCGAGCTGCTGGAGGACATCGCGCTGTTCGACGTGTACGAGGGCGCTCAGGCCGGCGAGGGACGCAAGTCGCTCACCTACGCCCTGCGTTTCCGGGCCACCGATCGGACGCTCACCGAGGACGAGGCCAGTGCCGCGCGCGACGCGGCGGTCGCGGCGGCGGCCGACGCGGTAGGCGCGGTGCTGCGGGGCTGACGCGGTGGAGCTGGGCCGCGGGGCCCGGGGTTCGCTGATCGACGCCGGTCGGTGCGGCGACCGGAGCCGCGCGGCACGACCGCAGCCGGGCGCGCTCGGAACCTTTGCCGCGGCGCCCGCTCGACCCGGCCTTGTCTGGCGAGGAGTAAGAACGTGGGCATGCGACACCCGGCCCGTCCGATCCTCAACGCGCTGACCTATCTGCCGGAGCGGAGGGTGTTGCAGACCCCGGCGCTGCTCGGCATGGAGTACACCGACGTGTCGCTGCCCACCTCCGACGGTGAGACGGTGCACGCGTGGTGGATGCCCGCCCGCGATTCGGTCGGGCACATCCTGTTCGCGCACGGCAACGCGGGCAATCTCGGCGACCGGGTGCCGATCTTCGCCTTGCTCACCCAGGCCGGTTTCGACGTGCTGGCCTTCGACTACCGCGGATACGGGCGCAGCACCGGGAAACCGACCGAGCACGGCACCTACCTGGACGCGCGGGCCGCGCGCGGCGCGTTGCTGGCGCAACCCGGCGTCGATCCGAATCGCGTGCTGTACCTGGGCAAGTCCCTCGGCGGCGGCGTCGTGCTCGAGCTGGCGCAGCACCATCCGCCTGCCGGAGTGATGTTGATGTCCACGTTCAGCGGCCTGCGGGACGCGGCTCGCTCGGTGTATCCGTTCCTGCCCGCGCCACTGGTGCCGAACGCCTACCCGAACGAACGCCGCATTCGCGCGCTGCGCGCCCCGGTGCTGATCATGCACGGCGACCAGGACGAACTGCTGCCGCTGCGGCACGCGCAGCGCCTCTACGCCGCGGCGCGGGAGCCGAAGCGGCTCGTCGTCTTCCCCGGGGCCGGGCACAACGATCTGATCGTCGTCGGCGGCTCGGCCTGGTACGACCTGGTGCGCGAGTGGGCGGGTGCGCGCGTGCGCTCGTGAACGGCCGGTGGCGGTCGAGCGTGCGTAGCCTGGCGGTATGAGCGACAACAGCGAGATCGCGAGCCGGTTGGCCGGACTGTCCGACGCGGAGCTGGCCGGTGTCCTGCTGGCCGCCACGGCGGGGCGTCCCGGTTTCGCGGCGGTCCACGCGGCGCTGGTCGGGCTGTTGGAAACCGGTGATACGGCGGCGGTCGGCGATGTGACTCCTACCACCCCACCCGGCGAGCCCATGCTCGCACCGCCGACGCCGGACGCGTCGGGCCAGGTGGGCGGCAGTTCCACGGTACCGGCGGTACCGGTACCGCCGACGGGTATGCCGGAGTCCGTCGGCGGCGGCGGATATTCGGCCTCCGGTGTTCCTACTTTCGAGTCAGTTCGCGATAAGGTCGAGCATCGCTACGGGGCCGCGCAGGGGATGGGCGAACTCGACCGGCAGACTCCGGCGGGCCGCAGCGTGGACGAACAATGGCAGGCACGTGAGCAGGCCGCGCGTGAGCGCCTGGACCGGATCCGGAAATCGTTGCACGGCAACGACGCCGACCCGCACCAGTCGTGATCCGCGCCGGGCGCGCCGGACGAGGTGTGATGGGTGGAATTCGATGAGCGAGCCGCGTGAGATCGCCGAACGGTTACTGGACGCCCAGGTGGCGTACCTGCTCGCCGAGGTGACCGGCGAGCGTTTCGCGGAGGTGGTCGCGCGCGACACCGAGGCGGTGCTCGGGGTGGCCGACACGCTCGTCTTCCGGGACGTCGTGGAGCTCGAGCAAGCCAAGCAGACCGTCCGCACGGTGGTCGAGTTGATCGGCGGCAGTCCGGTTTTCGCCGACATGGTCGGGGTGTTCGCCGACTCGATCTACGACCACATCGCCGCCAACAACGACTACACGCTCGGCGAAGTGGTCGAGCGCGAGCCGGTGGAGGCGCTGCTGGAGAAGATTTTCGGCATGCACCAGGCCCAGGAGCGCATCCTGGACCGGCTCACCGAGAGCCCGCTGGTGGCGACCGTCGCCTCGAAGTTCGTGGACAAGCTGATCAACGATTTCGTGCAGGCGAACCGGGAGCGCGCGGAGAAGATCCCGGGGGTGTCCTCGCTGATGTCGCTGGGTCAGTCCGCGGCCAATCGCGCCAAGAAGGCCGCCGACGGTACGTTCGTCGGCGACCTGGCGGGCAAGGGCGCGCTGTTCGCGCTCAAGCGCACCAACAACGCCATCCGCGAGATGCTGCGCGACGCCCCGGTGCACGCCGCCGCGATGGAGTTCTGGGATCTGCACGCCGACGAACCGGTCAGCGGCCTGCGCGACTACCTCAGCCAGAAGGACCTCAACGAGCTGGTGCTGCTGTGCTACGAGATCGCCGTCACCACCAGGGAGAAGGAGTATTTCGGCCTGCTCATCGACGAGTGCGTGGAGGTGTTCTTCACCAAGTACGGCGATTACACCTTGGCGGCCATGCTGCCCGAACTGGGCCTGACCGGTGACGACATCGTCAAGGAGATCCTGCGGTACGGCCCGGCGGTCATCGAGGGCGCGAAGCGCGACGGCGTTCTCGCCGGGCTGATCCGGGAGCGCCTCGCCCCCTTCTACACCTCCGACGAGGTGCTCGCCATCCTGGCTGGAAGCTGACCGCTACTTCGGCAGCGCCGGGACGATCGCTTGGCCGATGGTGGCCAGGCGATCGCAGGGGTTCGCGTCCGCGGTCTTGTTGACGAGGGTCAGTTGCAGCAGGCCCTGCCGGGCCGGGAAGAGCACGTCGCACATCTGGTCTTTGGCGGCGTCGTCGACGCGGAACTGGCGGCCGGGCCGCCCGGCGATGGTGACATCCTGGAAGTCGACGTTGCCCGGCTTCCGCTCGAACTCGGCCACGGACATTCCGTTGGAGAACACGCCGAGGGTGAAGTCGGCGCCCTTCCATCCGCAGATCTCCCAGCCGGGCTGCTGCACACCGCCCACGCCGACCTGCTTGCTGGCAGGGTCGAGTCCGGCGCTCGTCAGCGCGGCGTCGGGGATGCCGGTGCAGGGATCGAAGAGCTGCGTGGCCGTGCTCGCGGCCGGTGTGGTGGTCGCCGCGGGCGAACCGCCGGAGTCGTCGCCGCAGGCGGCCAGTCCCAACGCGAGTGCGATCGTCAAGGGAATCAACGTGATTCGGTGCGCCATCCAGCCCTCTTGCCCTCCGGTGTGTCGCGCCGGACTGTATCAGAGTCGGGCCGTGAGGTTTCGCGGCGGGCGAAGGCGGGTATGCGGCAACGGTATCCGGCTTCCGCTCGCGTGCGGGGAGGCCGGTTTTGTCGTGCTCGTAACCCCTCGTTGCCAGTGTGTATAGAAGTCCGCACAGTGTCCGTTTTGCCCGATTTTCGCGTTGACGAAGGGTGGGGTCTGTGACAGTTTCCCCTTGATTTCCGCGTGCTCGCTGCGGCGGCTGATCGGAGGAGCAGAGGGTGGAGCGGTCACCTGGACGACCGGAGAATTCCGGCGGCACACCGGCTGTCGCGCTCCGCACCCTCGACGGTGAACGCCAGGTGTCCGGCAGCGGAATAGTGCGGCCGCGAACCATCCGCGGGCAGCTGGCCCGCATCCTCGTGGTGTCGCTCGTGCTGGTGCTCGCCTTGCTCGGCGCGAAGGTGGCCGGCGAGCTGGACGCGTACCGGAAGAGCGAGGACACGGTGGCCGGGGTGGCGCTGGCGCTGACGGTGCAGGATCTGGTGCACGAGACGCAGCGCGAGCGCGGCCTGACCAATGGCCTGCTCGGCGGCGACCAACGCCTGCGGCAGCCGGTGGACGATCAGCGCGGCGCGGTCGACCGCGCCTTGCAGGCCCTGCGGCAGGCGGTGGCGGACGGACCGCCCGGCGCGGAGCGGGTGCGAGCCGCCACCCGGCCGCTCACCGACCTGGACGCGACCAGGTCCAGGATCGACGAGCGCCGCACGTCCCGGCAGGCAGCGTTCCAGTACTACACCGACGCCATCGACGCGCTGAACCACCTGTTCCTCGGTCTCGACCAGGCCGCGGACCCGGTGGTCCGGCACGGGCTGCAAGCGCTGTACGCGCTGGGTGAGGCGAAGGAGCAGACGGCCCGCGAGCGCGGGTTCCTGAACGGCGTCTTCGCCGCCGACGCGTTCGGCCCTGGCGAGTACGTGCAGTTCCTCGACATCCGGGCGGCGAAGCTGGCCGGTCTGGCCGCGTTCGCCCGCGACGCGACCGGGGCACAGCAGGCGCGACTGGACGCCGTGCTGGACGGCGCCGACGCGGTCGCGGCCGCGGAGGCGGAGAACATCGCGATCGCCTCCAGCGCCGGGCCGCTGGCGCGTCCGGTCGATCCGATCGCCTGGTGGGCCCGGATGACCGCGGTCATCGACGAGCAGCGCACGGTGCAGCAGTCGGTCGGCGCCGACGTGCGGCAGCGCGCGGGAGTGTTGCGCCGCGCCGCCGCCGTGACCCTCGGCGCGTTCGTGCTCGCCGCGCTGGCGGCGATCGCGGTGGAGGTGGCTCTGGTCGTCGCCGCGGTGCGCGCGATCGTCCGGCCGCTGGCCACGCTGGCCGCGGATGCCGACGACGTGTCCGGTCGGCGGCTGCCCGAGGTGATCTCGGCCTGGCGCACCGGCGACGACACCCGGCCGCCGGACCCGCCGGTCCCGGTGCGGACGCCGCCCGGGGCGAGCGTCGAGATCGCCGCCGTGGCCCGCGCGCTGGATCGGGTCCAGTCCACCGCCTTCGACCTCGCGTCGGAGCAGGCGCTGGTGCGCCGCAACACCACCGAGTCGATGGTCAGCCTGGCTCGCCGCAATCAGAATCTCGTGCGCCGCCAGCTCGGCCTGATCAGCGAATTCGAGCGCGAGGAGCTCGATCCCAAGGCGCTGTCGAACCTGTTCGAGCTCGACCATCTGGCCACCAGGATGCGCCGCAACGCCGAGAGCCTGCTGGTGCTGGTCGGTGAGGCGGGCCCGCGCCGCTGGGCCGAACCGATCCCGCTGAGCGACGTGATCCGCGCGGGGTTGTCCGAGGTCGACGACTATCGCAGGGTGGCGCTGCGGCGGATGGACGAGGTGCTCATCACCGGCGCGGCGGCCAGCGAGCTGGCCCACATGCTGGCGGAGTTGGTCGAGAACGGGCTCGCGTTCTCCCCGCCGGATGTCGAGGTGGAGATCTACGGCCGCGCCGGGCCGAACGGGTACCTGCTCGCGGTGGTCGATCACGGCGTCGGCATGCCCGCCGAGCAATTGGCCCAGGCCAACGCGCGGTTGCGCGGCGAGCAGGACTTCGTCGTCGCGCCAACCCGTCATCTCGGCCACTACGTGGTCGGCAGGCTCGCCGAGCGGCTCGGTATCGGCGTGGAACTCAGCGCTTCCCCGGTCAGCGGCATCGTCGCGCGCCTGACCCTGCCGCCCGGCATGCTCGACAGCGAGCCGCAACCGCGCGAGGAGTCCATCGGACAGGCCCCGGCCGGGCGGGCAACCGCGCCCGCCTCCCACACCGCCACCGTGCGCGATTCCGCTGCCCTCGGTTCGAGTTCGCCGCAGCCGGGTGCGGCCACCGCGGCGACCACCGCGGCTGGCGGGCGGACCACCGGGGCTGGCGGGCCGACCACTGCGGCTGGCGGGCCGACCACTGGGACTGACGGGCCGGTCGCCGGATCGGCGCCCTACACCCAGCTCGTCGTGGCGCGATCCGAGTCGGTGGCGAGCGCAGGCCTGGTCGAATCCCGCCGCGCGGGAGGTCCATCCGGTTCGGCTCCGGACGAACCCGCGGCTCGGTACACCGAGAACGGCTTGGTGAAACGAAACAAGAAGGCTCGCGCCGCGGCAGCGAGCGTGCGGCCCGAGGCGGCGCCCCGTGCGGAGCAGGCGCCCGTGGTCGAGCGCTCGCCCGAGGAGATCCGCGGCATGCTGTCCGCCTTCCGGGCGGGACATCAGCGCGGCGCGCCCGCACGGCACGCCGCTCCCGCGCGCAACGACCGCGTCCACGCCGCCGCCGCGGCGTCAGAACTCCAGCCCGCGACCATGACAGAGGAGATCCGGTGACCACCCACATATCGAGCGCCGACCCGCACACGTTCAATTGGATGCTGGCCAACTTCGTTCGCGCGACCGACGGTGTGCGCGAGGCGGTCGCGGTGTCCTCCGACGGCCTGCTCATCGCCATGTCCGACGGCTTGGACCGCGCCTCCGCCGACCGGCTCGCCGCGATGGTGTCCGGGCTGACCGGGCTGGCCCGCAGCGCCTCACGCAGTTACTCCTTCGACGGCCTGAAGCTGATCATGATCGAGATGAAACGCGGGTTCCTGCTGGTCTCCGCCATGGGGGACGGCAGCTGTCTCGGCGTGATCGCCGACAGCGGTTGCGACGTCGGCCTGGTCGGCTACGAGATGGCGGTGCTCGCCGAGCGCGCCGGCGCGCTGCTCGACCCCGCGCTCATCGCCGAATTGCGCGGGTCACTGCGGCGATGAGACACGAACCCGCCTTCGGGCCAGACCGTTTCGTGCGCCCCTTCGTGGTCACCGCCGGGCGCACCACACCGCTGCTGGACGGACTGCGCATCGAGACGATGGTGTGGGCCGACCCGGCCGCGCTGTCCGCGCCGCTGCGCTTCGAGCAGCGCACTCTCGTACGGCTGTGCCAGCGGCCGCACTCCATCGCCGAGATCGGCGTCGCGCTCGGCGTCCCGATCGGCGTCGCCAAGGTCGTGGTCAGCGATCTGGCCGCCACCGGGCACGTCTCCGTGCGCTCCGCCGACCAGCTCACCGCCGCCGCCATCGAGAGGATCAGGGACCTTGTCCGTGCACTCTGACATGCGAACGCCCACCATGCCGTCCTCGGTGAAAATCGTGGTCAGCGGCGGGTTCGGGGTAGGGAAGACGACGTTCATCGGAGCCATCTCCGAAATCGAGCCGTTGGTGACCGAGGCGGCGATGACCGAGATGGCCGTCGGCGTGGACGACGCGGGACACCGGGCCGACAAGACGCAGACCACCGTCGCCCTGGATTTCGGGCGCATCACCCTGGACAGCTCGCTGCTGCTGTACCTGTTCGGCACGCCGGGCCAGGACCGTTTCGTCTTCCTGTGGGACGACCTGGTCGACGGTGCGCTCGGCGCGGTGATCGTGGTGGACACCGGCCGCGTCGACGACTGCTACCCGGTGCTGGACTACTTCGAAGGGCGCGGCACGCCTTTCGTCGTCGCGGTCAACCGGTTCGACGGCGGCACCCGCTTCGACCTCGCCGAGGTCCGGGAGGCGCTCGAACTCGACGACTGGATCCCGGTGCTGGAATGCGATGCCAGGAAACGTGATTCGGTCAAAGAGGTGTTGGTCTCGCTGCTCGAACAGGTGCTGTCGCACCGAGCGGATCACCTCACCGCCCTGGACGCGGGCTGAGCCGTCGGCCGGTGCCGTGCCCGGCGCGCCACCGGCCGGACGGCGGGCGCGTGACCTTGTCGGATGCGGCGTTCGACGCCGACCCGCGCGCCGGCCGGCGGTAGTGCGCCGAGCACCGATGAATTCGCCGCGCGCGCGTCGTCTGTACTGTTGCCCGGCCCTGACGAAGAGAAGGAGCATCATCATGAGCAACGGCGCGGACTTCGCCCTCACCCACATCGGCGTGCTGGTCGCTGACCAGGACAAGGCCCTGGAGTTCTACCGTGACGTGATCGGCCTCGAAGTGCGTGCGGACCTGCCGTTCGCCGGTGGACGCTGGCTGACCGTCGGTCCGGCGAAGCAGCCCGGCATCGAGTTCATTCTGGAGACCCCCGAGATGGTGCCGGACGAGGCGGCCGCAGCGGCCGCGCGGGCGCGGCTGGCCAGCGGCGCGCAGGGCACGTTGATCTTCACCACCGATGCCGTGGACGCCACGTTCGCCCGGCTGCGCGACGCCGGGGTCGAGGTGACGCAGGAGCCGATCACGCAGCCGTACGGCGTCCGTGACTGCGGATTCCGTGACCCGTGGGGCAACTACCTGCGCTTCTCCGAACTGCCCGGCTGAGCCGGGCCCGGCCGGTGTGGGCCGCGTCGCATTCCCCGGCGGGCCGGAGGGCAATACTGTCTGATCATGGGTGAAACGATGAGCGAGACCCAGCAGGACGCCATCCGGCCGCTGCGTGACGACATCCGGTTTCTCGGTGGCGTGCTCGGTGACACCATTCGCGACCACGAGGGGCCGGAGGTCTTCGACCTCATCGAGCGGGTGCGCATCGAGGCGTTCCGGGTGCGCCGCGAGGAGGTCGGGCGCAGCGCCGTCGCGGAGATGCTGCACGGCGTGGACATCGCGGTGGCCCTTCCGCTCATCCGCGCGTTCAGCTACTTCGTGCTGCTGGCCAATCTGGCCGAGGACATCCAGCGCGACCGCCGCCGTGCCGCGCACGAGACGGCGGGCGAACCGCCGCAGGACTCGTCGCTGGCGGCCACCTACCGCAAGCTGGACGCGGCGGCGCTGGACGCGACGCGGGTGGCGGACCTGCTGTCCGACGCGCTGGTGTCGCCGGTGATCACCGCGCACCCCACGGAGACGCGCCGCCGCACCGTCTTCGACGCGCAGGCCAGGATCACCGAGTTGATGCGCCTGCGCCTGCGCTACGCCGAGAACGAGCGCGAGCGGGCCGACCTGGAGCGGCGCATCCGCCGCCAGGTGCTGAGCCTGTGGCGTACCGCGCTGATCCGCTTGGCCCGCTTGCGCATCCAGGACGAGATCTCGGTGGGTCTGCGCTACTACGACCTGACCCTGTTCGACGTGATCCCGGCGATCAACGCCGAGGTGCGCGCCGC
Source organism: Nocardia beijingensis NBRC 16342 (assembly GCF_001612785.1). Classification (GTDB taxonomy): domain Bacteria; phylum Actinomycetota; class Actinomycetes; order Mycobacteriales; family Mycobacteriaceae; genus Nocardia; species Nocardia beijingensis. The sequence continues at coordinate 50,273 of NZ_BDBC01000049.1, read as the reverse complement.
GCTGCGCTCGCGCTGGCCTGGCGTCGAGCTGCTGCCGCGCCCGATGCTGCGTCCCGGCTCGTGGATCGGCGGCGACCGCGACGGCAACCCGTACGTCACCGCCGAGGTGGTGCGGCAGGCCGCCTACCGCGCCGCGGGCGTCGCGTTCGAGCGCTACCTGCGCGAGCTGGTTGAACTGGAGAAGACGCTGGCGTTGTCGGCCCGGCTGGTGGCCGTGACGCCCGAGGTCGCCGCGCTCGCCGAGCGCGGGTACCCCGATCCGGCCACGCACGCCGACGAGCCGTATCGCCGTGCGCTGCACCATATCCGGGCCAGGCTGACCGCCACCGCCCTGGCCGCGCTCGGGGAGGCGCCGCCGAACGGACTGGACGAAGGAGCGCGGCCCTACCCGGCTCCGCAGGCCGTGCTGGACGACCTGGACGCGATCGACGCCTCGCTGCGGCGCAGCGGCGACGGCCTGCTCGCCGACGACCGGCTCGCCGCGCTGCGGCACGCCGTGGAGACATTCGGCTTCCATTTGCAGAGCCTGGACATGCGCCAGAACTCCGAGGTGCACGAACAGGTCGTCGCCGAACTGCTGGCCTGGGCCGGGGTGCATACCGACTACGCGAGCCTGCCGGAACCGGAACGGGTGGAACTGCTCGCCGCCGAACTGCGCACCCGTCGCCCGCTGCTCGGGCCGCACGCCCGGCTGAGCGAACTGGCGGACAAGGAACTCGGCATCGTCCGCGCCGCCCGCGAGGTGGTGGACACCCTCGGCCGGGAGGCGGTGCCGAACTACATCATCAGCATGTGCACGTCGGTCAGCGATCTGCTCGAGGCCGCCCTGTTGCTGAAGGAAGGCGGACTGCTCGACCCTGGGGAGCCGGACGGGCCGCCGAGCTGCCCGGTGGGCATCGTCCCGCTGTTCGAGACCATCGAGGACCTCGGCGCGGGCGCGGCCACGCTGTCGGCGGCGCTGGAGGTGCCGGTCTACCGCGATCTGGTGGCCGCGCGGGGAATGCGCCAAGAAGTGATGCTCGGCTACTCCGACTCCAACAAGGACGGCGGATATCTGGCGGCCAACTGGGCGCTGTACCGGGCCGAACTGGATCTGGTCGAGGTCGCCCGCAAGACCGGCATCCGGTTGCGGCTGTTCCACGGCCGCGGCGGCACCGTCGGTCGCGGCGGCGGCCGCAGCTACGACGCGATCCTCGCCCAGCCCGCCGGGGCGGTGCGCGGCTCGCTGCGGCTCACCGAGCAGGGCGAGGTGATCGCCGCGAAATACGCCGAACCCGGTGCGGCGCACCGCAATCTGGAGTCGCTGATCGCGGGCACCCTGGAGTCGACGCTGCTGGACGTGGAGGGCCTCGGCGCCGATGCCGAGCCGTCCTACGGCATCATGGACGACCTGGCGGCTCGCGCCCGCGCCGCGTACGCGCGGCTGGTGCACGAGACGCCAGGATTCGTCGAGTACTTCCGGCAGTCGACGCCGGTCGCCGAGGTGGGCGATCTGAACATCGGCAGCAGGCCCGCCTCCCGCAAGCCGACGAATTCGGTCGCGGACCTGCGCGCCATCCCGTGGGTGATGTCGTGGAGCCAGTCGCGGGTGATGCTGCCGGGCTGGTACGGCACCGGCGCCGCGCTGGAGGAGTGGATCGGCGGCGACCCGGAGCGGCTGGCGACCTTGACCGATCTGTACCGCCGGTGGCCGTTCTTCCGCACGGTGCTGTCCAACTTGGCGCAGGTGATGGCCAAGAGCGATCTGGACATCGCCGCCCGCTACGCGGAACTCGTGGACGATGTGGCCCTGCGCGAGCACATCTTCGGCATGATCCGCGACGAACACGCCAGAACCGTCCGCATGCACGCCGCGATCACCGGCAATGACCACCTGCTGGCCGACAACCCGTCGCTGGCCGAGTCGATCCACAACCGCTTCCCCTACCTGGAGCCGCTGAACCAGATGCAGGTGGAGCTGTTGCGCCGCCTGCGCGCCGGGGACGACTCCGAACTGGTGAAACGCGGCATCCTGCTGACCATGAACGGCCTGGCCACCGCCCTGCGCAACTCGGGCTAGCCGCCCGGGGGCCGAGGTCGGGTAGGAAGGACGTCGTGTCGATCGACGAAGCAGCCGTGGCGGCGCTGGCCGAGCGTGGGATCGGACCCGCGCACAAGGGCATGCCCTCCGCATTCTGGGGGCGGACCGTGCGGGAGATCCGCGCTGCCGCCCCGGGGCTCGACCAGCTGGAGACGCCGCTGCTCACCGTCGACCGCGCCGCGCTCGCGGAGAACATCGCGGTGATGGCCGAGTGGGTGCGCGCGGCAGGCGTGCGCCTGGCGCCGCACGGCAAGACCACGATGGCCCCGCAGGTGTGGGCCGCTCAGCTGGCCGCGGGTTCCTGGGGCATCACCCTGGCCACCATCTGGCAGACGCACGTGGCGCGGTCCTTCGGCGTCGCGCGGGTGCTGCTGGCCAACGCGCTGGTCGATCCGGTCGGATTGCGGTGGGTCGCGGCGGAATCGGCGCGCGATGCGTCCTTCGAGTTCTACTGCTGGGCCGACAGCGTCGAAGCGGTCGCGCTGATGGACGCGCACCTGCGCGGCGCCCCGGAGTCGCCGCGCATCCGGGTGCTGGTGGAACTCGGTGGCCCGCAGGGCAGAACCGGCGCGCGCACGGTGGAACAGGCGCATGCGGTGGCGCGCGCGATCGAGGGGGCGTCGCGGCTGACGCTCGCCGGGGTGGGCGGCTACGAGGGTGCGCTCGCGCACGACCGCACCGCGACCGGCATCCGGGCGGTGCGCGACTACCTCGGCGAACTCGCCCGCCTGCACCGGGAACTCGCCGCGGCGGGGCGGTATCGCGGGCCTGCCGTCGTCACCGCGGGCGGCAGCGCCTATCCGGAACTGGCGCTCGAGTACCTCGCCCCGCTGTCCGACGAGCACGGCGGCCGTGGCGCCGCGACGACGGTCGTGCTGCGCTCGGGAGCGTATGTCATCCACGACGACGGCTTCTACGCGAGCATGTCGCCGCTGGCGGGTCCGGGGTGTGGGCGGCCGCTGCGCTCGGCGATGCACGGCTGGGCCCGTACCCTCTCGCGCCCGGAACCCGGCCTCGCCCTGCTGGACGCGGGCAAACGCGATCTCCCTTTCGACGAAGGGATGCCGATTCCGCAACGCATCGCCGGACCCGGGGGCGGCGTGCTCGACGCGGACGCGGCGGTCTCCGCGCTCAACGACCAGCACGCCTTCCTCCGGCTGCCGGGCGGCGCGGCCACCGAGTTGCCCATCGGGGCGGTCGTCCGGCTCGGGTTGTCCCATCCGTGCACCGCCTTCGACAAGTGGCGGCTCATCCCCGTGATCGATGACGCCGATGCCCCCGTGCCGCGCGTGGTCGATCTGCTGCACACGTTCTTCTGACGGGCGGCGCCGAGCCGGTGGCGGCGGATTCCGCGACGCCGGGTGCAACCGCGGACCCGGCGACCGAATCGCGCGACTGCGGCCACGTGGCGCTAGTCGTTCGAATCGATCAGCGCGCGCACCAACCGGTCCAGCACGGGGCGGGGATCGAAATCCGGTGTCGGATCGACCAATTGGTGCAGGATGATGCCGTCGAGCTGGCCTACCAAGATCTGTGTCGTCGCCCGGTCCCCACCGACGTTCGCCAGCAGGCTCGCGGCCCATTCGCTGAGCCTGCGGTGGCCGCGCCGCACCGTCTCGTGCAGCGCAGGGGCGGTCTGCGCTTCCAGGAACAGCGCGTAGCGCGCCAGCGTCCGGGTGCGGTCGGTCCGCACCGCGTGGACGACGTAGGCGGCCGTGCCGTTGACGAGTTCTTCGACGGTGCCGGGGCTGGGGCGCCGGTTGAGCGTCTCCCAATCCGCGTGATCGCGTGCCTCCAGGCGCTCGGCGATACCCGCCAGCAGCGCCGCGCGGGTGCGGAAGTAGTTGGACGCCGATCCGGCGGGCATGCCGGCGACCTCGTCGACCGCGCGGTGGGTCATGGCGCGGATGCCGCGGGAGCCGAGCAGTTCGATCGCGGCGTCCAAGACGAGTTCGCGCTTGCTGGACATCCAGCGATACTACAGGAGTAGTGACGCTGGTTACAGTCCCGCCCCGCGACACTACATCAGTAGTAGCGTGCGGGTGAGCTGCTCGCCGAGCGGTCCGGAGAAAGGGGAAGCGATGTCCGAGGCGGTCATCGTGGGCGGTGGCATCGGTGGTCTGGCGACCGCGGTGGCCTTCCTGCGGCAGGGCTGGCGCGTCGAAGTGCTGGAGCGGGCCGCCGATATCACGGCGGTCGGCGCGGGATTGTCGTTGTGGCCCAACGCTCTTCGCGCACTCGACGCGCTCGGCCTCGGCGACCGGGTGCGCGCTCGGGCCGTCGAGGATGGCGCGGCGGCCATTCGCGACCGCGCGGGACGCCGGCTGGCCGGGATCGACGCCGAGCAGCTCCGCGCCACCTACGGCAGCCCGATCATGCTGCACCGCGCCGACCTGGTGGACATCCTGCGGTCCGCCATCCCGGCGGAGGCGCTGCGCACCGGTGTGACCGTGGCCGCGGCGGAGGCCGACGGCACGGTGGCGCACTCCGCGGGCACATCCAGCGGGGACGTCGTCGTCGGCGCCGACGGCATCCGCAGCGCGGTGCGCCGTGCCGTGTGCGGCGAGATACAACCACGCTACGGCGGTTACACCGCCTGGCGTGTGGTCGTCACGCCGCGTGAGCCGGTCATCGACATGGGTGAAAGCTGGGGCCGGGGTGAGCGTTTCGGGTACGCGCCGCTCGCGGACGGACGGGTCTACTGCTACGCCACCGCGAACGTGCCCGCTGGTGCGGCGGGCGGTGCGGCCGAACTGCGCGCGCGGTTCGGCGGATGGCACGACCCGATCCCCGCCCTGCTCGCCGCGGCCGAGGACGCCGAGGTGCTGCGGCACGACCTCTACGATCTGCCCGCGCTGAAAACCTTCGTGGCCGGACGGATCGCGCTGGTCGGCGACGCGGCGCACGCGATGATGCCCAACCTCGGGCAAGGCGCCTGCCAAGCCCTGGAGGACGCCGTCGTGCTGGCCGAGGTGGCGGCCCACGGCGGCGACCTGACCGCCTACGACCGCGAACGCAGGCCGCGCACGAGGATGATCGCATCGCGCTCGCGCCGGATCGGCACGGTGGCGCAACTGTCGTTCCCGCCGTTCGTCGCGCTACGGGACGCCGTGCTGCGGGCGACCCCCGACTCGGTGCAGCTGCGGTCCTTCGCCGCGGTGCTGGATTGGCGCTGCTAGCCCGCTACGGTGCGAAGTCGCGGACGGCGCGCGCGCAGCGGGCGGCCTGGTGGCGCAGCGCGTCGAGCAGTTCCGGTGGGCCGGTGAGCACCGTGAAGTCGAGATCGACGGAGGTGATCATCCAGACCAGCTGTTCGGGCGTCTCGCTGCCGACGTGCAGGCGGCAGCTGTGCTCGTCGACGGCTTCCACGACGCCGGCGCCGGGCCACACGCGCCCGGCGGCGTCCTCGGCCGATCGGTGCAGCAGCACCGTCGCCTGCTGCGGCCACCCACGGGCCGACAACCGCATCGACAGATACGCCACGACATCACCTTCCGGCGGCTCCCTAGGCGTGAAGCGGGGCCCGGCCGGGATCCGCGGGATGATCCGGTCCACCCGGAAGGTGCGCCAGTCGGTGCGGTCGACATCCCAGGCGACCAGATACCAGTGCCTGCTGAAGTGCACGAGGGTGTGCGGCTCGACGGTGCGCAGACCGAGCGTGCCGCTGTGGGCGCGGTAATCGAACCGGAGCCGTTCGTGGCGTTGGCACGTCTCGGCGATGGCCATGAGCGTGTCCGGCTGGACCTCCGGCGCGGGCCCGTCGACGCGCAGGGTCGCGCCGCGCAGGGTGCGGACCCGGTGCCGCAGGCGCGGCGGCAGCACCTGCTCCAGTTTGGTGAGCGCGCGCAACGATGCCTCCTCCAACCCGGTCACGGTGCCGCCGCGAAGCCCGACCGCCACCGCCACCGCTTCGTCGTCGTCGAGCAGCAGCGGCGGCAGCGCCGCTCCCGCGCCGAGGCGGTACCCCGCGGCGCCGCGGATGGCATGGATCGGATAACCGAGTTCGCGGAGGCGATCGATGTCCCTGCGCACCGTGCGTCCGGTGACGCCGAGCCGTTCGGCGAGTTCGGCGCCCGTCCGGTCCGGGCGGGTTTGCAGCAGAGTCAGCAGTTGGAGCAGGCGGGCCGACGTTTCCAGCATGCCGCCAGCATGCCCGGAAGTTAGGAACGAACCCGTCCTAAGCGCTTCCTACGGTGGCCGATATGACAACCGAACACGACATTCGTCCTTTCCGCATCGACATCCCGCAGGAGCGGATCGACGATCTGCGCAGGCGCCTCGCCGATACCTTGTGGCCGAGCGACCTGCCCGGCGCCGGATGGAGCAAGGGCATGCGCGTGTCCTACCTGCGGCCGCTGGCCGAATACTGGCGTACCGAATTCGACTGGCGCGCCGTGGAAGCGGAGCTGAACGAGCTGCCGCAGTTCGTCACCGGCATCGATGGACAGCAGGTGCATTTCCTGCACGTCCGCTCGCCGGAGCCGGATGCGCTGCCGCTGGTGCTCGGGCACGGCTGGCCCGCGTCGTTCACCGAGTTCGCGAAGGTGCTCGGACCATTGAGCGATCCCCGTGCGCACGGCGGCGACCCGGCCGACGCGTTCCACCTGGTTGTTCCCTCGCTGCCGGGTTTCGCGTTCTCCACGGTGTCGCCCGAGCCGGGTGCGGGCTCGACCGAGCGGTTCGCGGAGGTGGTCGCGGCGCTCATGGCGCGGCTGGGCTACGACCGTTACGGCGTGCAGGGCGGCGACGCGGGGTACTTCGTCGCCGCCCAGCTCGGCCATATCGATCGCGAGCACGTGGTCGGTCTGCACGTGAACGGCCCGATCACGATTCCGTCCTGGGACGGCGGCGATGCCGAATCCGGGGGCGGCGCGGACGAATACGCGGCTCAGGCGGAATGGTCCGCGGAAGATCAGGCGAAGCTGGACACGCTGACCGGTCCGGACAGCTACGCCCGCTACGACTACGCGACCGTGCAGGCGAACCGTCCGCAGACGCTGGCGATCGGGCTCCAGGACTCACCCGCCGGGCTGCTGTCCTGGATCGCCGACCTGTTCCGGCAGTACACCGACCCGGCGATCGAGCTGCCCGACGACGCGGTGGGCCGGGACGCGCTGCTGACCAACGTGAGCCTGTACTGGTTCACCGGCACGTTCGCCTCCTCGCTGCGGCTCTACAGCGAATCCGCGGTGTGGGGCGCGCCGGTGCGCAAGTCCGATGTGCCCACCGCGGCGGCGATCTTCCCCGGCGACCTGTCCGTCCGCAAGCTCGCCGAGGACGCGCACAACATTGTCCGCTGGACCGAATTCGACCGCGGCGGGCATTTCGCGGCCATGGAGGCGCCGGACCTGCTGATCGCGGACGTGCGCGGATTCTTCCGCGCGCTGCGCTGACGAGTCCCGGCTCCACTCGTCCGGTGATCTACTTCCCGGAGTAGCGCGCGTGCATGGCGGCGGCGGTCGCCGCGAGCCGCGCGCGCAACTGCGGTGGTTCCAGCACCTCGACGTGCTCGCCGAGCGGCAGCAGGCCGTGGGCGAGCACGTCGTAGGACTCCGACGGAACGACCACCTCGACCCACCCTTCGGCATCGGGCGGTCCGGCCGACGCCAGTGCCTCCGCGACCGCCGCCGGATCGTTCGTCAGCCGCAGCAATCGCAGGTGGGTGGCGGCGATCCGGCAGCGCGCCCGCACGCGCAGCATCGAACGCGCGAATTCGTCGGCGGCCTCGGACCAATGCGCTCGCAGGTCGAATGCCGCCGGGCGGGTGAAGGTTTCGCCGGTCGGTTCGGCGGCGACGATCCGGCCGACCCGGTAGGAGCGCGGGGTGCTCCCGCTGCGCGCGACCAGATACCAGGTGCCCGCCTTGAGCACCAGACCGAGTGGGTCGAGCACGCGCTCGACCACCTTGTCGGTGCGGCGGTAGCGCACCAGCAGCCTGCGGTCGTGCCAGAGCGCGTCGGCGATGGTCGCGAGCATCGGGGTCTCGTCCGGCTGGTGGAACCAACCCGGTACGTCGACGAGCACCCGCTCGGCGATGCGCGTCGCCCGCCCGCGCAGTTCCGGCGGCAGCGCGGCGAGCACCTTCAACTGCGCAGTGGCCAGCACGGTGCCGAGCCCGAGATCGGCGGCGGCGCCGGGCAGACCGGCCAGCAGCACCGCGTCGGCCTCTTCGGTGGTGAGGCCGGTCAGGCGGGTGCGGAAGCCGTCGACCAACCGCACCCCACCGGCCCGCCCCGGCTCGGTGTAGACCGGGACACCGGCCGCCGAGAGGGCCTCGACATCGCGGTAGACGGTGCGCACCGACACCTCCAGTTCCCTGGCCAGCTCGGGCGCGGTGAGCCCGCCCCTGGTCTGCAACAGCAACAGCAGTTGCAGCAATCGACTCGCCCGCACGCAGACGAGACTAGCCGCAAACGTGGACAGAAGATGTCAGGTTTGCGCCGTAGCGTCCTCGGCATGACCACTTGGAGCCGGTTCACCGAAGAAGCGCCGCACATCGCCGAGATCTTCGTGCGCAGACACCGCGCGGCGGGCAACCTCTGCATGCTCGGCACCATCCGTTCCGACGGATCGCCGCGGATCAGTCCGATCGAGCCGCGCGTCTTCGACGGGTCCCTGGTGATCGCGGGGATGCCGGGCACGACCAAGTTCCGCGATCTGGCCCGCGACCCGCGTTTCTGCCTGCACACCGCCACGGTGGACACGAACGTGTCCGAGGGCGACGCCAAACTCTTCGGCGCTGTCGTCGACCTTCCCGACCGCGACGTGCACGTCCGCTTCGCCCAGCACCTGTTCGACGAGACCGGCTTCGACATCAGGGGCCAGGAGTTCGACCACTTCTACGTCGCCGATCTCACCGGCGCGTCCACGGTGGAGGTCGCGGACGACCACCTCGACATCACCATCTGGAAGCCGGGTGAGGGCGAGCGGGTGGTGCGCAAGCACTGATGCGACGTGCTTCACGCCGACTAGCCGGGGGCGGCCGGACTCGGGACCGGGACACCGCGACGGCGCTGGGTGATGATCGCTCGGTGCGTCGGTGCGTCGGTGCGTCGGTGCGTCGGTGCGTCGGTGCGTCGGTGCGTCGGTGCGTCGGTGTGTCGGTGTGTCGGTGTGTCGGTGTGTCGGTGCGTCGGTGCGTCGGACGACCTCGCGTACCGGAGGCGGACGCGGACTGGGACGGCCTCGGAGAGCGTGGCCGCGGGCGCGCTGGTGGGCGCGAGCGCGGTGTCGAACCGGCTGGCTGGGCAGCGGTGGCGGGGCTTGATGGACACGGTCGGTGCCGAGCCGTGGCCTGCCGCGATTTCATCGAGCCGGGCCGGTGTCTCAGTGAGAGCGCACCACTTGGTGGCGCGGGATGTCCGCGAAGGTGATCGTGGCCCTCCGGCGATACGGCGACGATCTCCTCGCAGCGTCAATCGCTCCGGCGCGGCTTCCGTGCGCCGAGTTCGGCGCGGCGCCGGGTCAGGAAATTCCGTTCGGCGGCGTTGCCGGTGCGGGCGATGGCGGCGTCGTAGGCGGCCGCGGCCTCTTCGGTGCGCCCGAGCCGGGTCAGCAGGTCGGCGCGAATGGCGTGGAAGAGGTGGTATCCCGCCAGCGGCAGAGTGTCCACCAGCGCCAAAGCCGTTGCCGGACCGTGCACCTCGGCGACCGCCACCGCGCGGTTGAGCGCGACGACCGGACTCGGCGTCAGCGCGGCGAGCTGGTCGTAGAGCCGCAGGATCTGGGGCCAGTCGGTGGCCGCGGCGGTGGGCGCGTCGGCGTGCACGGCGTTGATCGCCGCCTGCACCTGATACGGCCCCGGCCGGTTGCGGCGCAGGCACTGCCGGACGAGCGCGTGCCCTTCCGCGATGAGGCTGCGATCCCACCGGCCGCGATCCTGTTCCGCCAGCGGGACGAGGGAGCCGTCGGCACCCGTGCGGGCGGCCCGGCGGGACTCGCTCAGCAGCATGAGCGCGAGCAAGCCGGTCACCTCGGGTTCGTCCGGCATCAGCTCCGCCAGCGAGCGACCGAGCCGGATCGCCTCGGCACACAGGTCGGCCCGCACCAGCCGCGTGCCGGACGAGGCCGTGTGCCCCTCGGTGAAGATCAGGTACACCACGGCCAGCACCGCCCGCAGCCGGGCGGGCAACTCGGCGTCGGTGGGCACCCGATAGGGAATGCGGGCGTCGCGGATCTTGCCTTTGGCGCGCACCAAGCGCTGCGCCATGGTCTTCTCCGGAACCAGGAAGACGCGCGCGATCTCGGCGGTGCCGAGCCCGCCGAGCAGCCGGAGGGTCAGCGCCACCTGCGCCTGCCGCGCCAGAGCGGGGTGGCAGCAGGTGAAGATCAAGCGGAGGCGGTCGTCGCGCACCGCGTTCACGGGCTGCTCCGGTTCGTCCTCGGCGTGCAGGAGCGCCGCTTGCGCGTGCCGGTCCGCGCGGGAGGCCTCGCGGCGCAGGCGGTCGATCGCCCGGTTGCGCGCGGTGGTGATGATCCAGCCGGGCGGACTAGGCGGCAGACCGTCGGAGGGCCAGCGCTGGACAGCCGCGGCGAACGCGTCCTGCACCGCGTCCTCGGCGACGCCGATGTCGCCGAAGACGCGGATCAGGCTCGCGACCGCACGGCCGTAGTGTTCGGCGAACACCGCTTCGATCGCGGGTCCGGTCACGGGCTCGCTCATCTACGCGTCTTGGATCGGACGGACCTCGATCGGCAGGGTGACCACCGCCGCGAGCCTGCGGCCCCACTCCAGCGCCTCGTCCAGGTCGGCGGCGCGGATGACGGTGAACCCGCCGATGTGCTCCTTGCCCTCGACGTACGGGCCGTCGGTGATCAGCAGGTCGTCGCCCTCGGCGCGCAGCACGGTGGCGGTGCTCGGCGCGTGCAGGCCCGCCGCGAACACCCAGGTTCCCGCCGCCCGCATCTCGTCGTTCAGCGCCGCCAGATCGCGCATGATCTCGTCGAGGTCGTCCGGCGCGCCTTCGTCGGGCTGGTAGATGCTGAGCAGGTAGTGCTTCATCGGTTCGTCCTTTCTCCTCCGCGCCGGTAGGTGGTGATGACGACACCGGCGCCGGTCACCACGGTCTCGACCGGCCGCAGGCCGACCGGCTCCACCCCGTCGAACAGGCGGCGGCCGGTGCCGAGCACCAACGGATGGATCAGCAAGAGGTACTCGTCGATCAGATCGTGGCGCAGCAGCGAGCGCACCAGCTCACCGCTGCCGAGCACCACCAGATTCCGGTCCGGCTGCCGCCGCCGCAGTTCCGGCACCGCCGTCGCCGCGTCACCGCCGAGCCAGGTCGAGTTCTGCCAGGCCAGCGGACCGCTGCCGGTACGGGATGCGACGATCTTCTCGGTCTTGTCCAGCGCTTCGGCCATCGGATCGCCGGTCTGCCGCGGCCAGTATCCCGCGAAGTCCTCGTAGGTGCGCCTGCCGAGCAGCAGCGCGCCCCGGTTGGCCGCCATGTGCCTGCCCATGAACTGCGCCTGCTCCGGGTCGGCGTGCCGGTGCGCCCAGCCGCCGTGGGGGAATCCGTCCCTGGTGTCCTCGTCCGCCCGGCCCGGCGCCTGCATGACGCCGTCCAAGGTCAAGTGCTCCACCGCGATGATCCTGCTCATCTCCGCTCCTTCCGCGACCGGCGCGGCGCCGGTCTCACCACCTACACGAACGGGCCAGCGATGGATCGACAGCGGCACGGAAAATTTCTTCCGGTGATTTCCGGGGTGGTCAGGAGCGGGTAGGCGCGGGCAGGAGACGCTGGATATCGGAATAGCCGACGATGCCCGGCGCGACGGGGGCGTCGTTCCGCACGGCGCGGGCGACGTCCACGGCGGCCGACAGCGCCGCACGGTAGAGCAGCGACCCGGTGCTGATCCGGCGCACACCCAGGTCGGCCAGTGCCGCTACGCCGGGGCCGGTGGCCGAGTAGAGGACGTTGACCGGCAACTCGGTCGCCGCCACGATCCGCGCGATGCGCGCCGGGTCGGTCAGGCCGGGCACGAAGACGCCGTCGGCCCCGGCCGCCGCGTACCGTCGCACGCGCTCGTGCGTTGAACCGTGATCGAGACCGAGCCAGTAGGTGTCGACGCGGGCGTTGACGAACAGCTCCGAGGCACGGTCCTTGATCGCGCCGATCAGGAGGGCGTGGTCGGGTGGGTCGGTCAGAGCCGAACCCGCGCGGCTGTCCTCGAGATTGACGCCCGCGATGCCGCAGGCCGCGAGCCGCTCGGCGAGATCGGCGACCGCCTCGGGCCGCTCGTCGAAGCCGCCCTCGATGTCGACGGTGACCGGGATGGGCAGCCGCGCCAGGCGACGGGCCGCGGCGAACGTCTCCGCTTTCGTGGCTCCCGCGCCGTCGGGGAGCCCGGCAGCGGCGGCCACGCCCAGGCTGGTGGTGCCGATCGCCGGGAATCCCTCGTTGGCGAGCAGCGCCGCCGAGGCGAAGTCCCACGCGTTCGGCAGCACGAGGGGAAGGTCGCGGTGGTGCAGGTCGCGGAAGATCTGGAATTTGGTCGGCGACGAAGACGAAGTCATGGCCGCGACCGTAGCCACGGCACGTTTCGGCGCCCGCCGAAACGACGGCGGACCATGATGAGGGAATGCCCGACCGAGGAGCCGAACTGGCGGCCCTGGCCGCTCTGCTCGCCGACCGCACCCGCGCCGGGATCTGCCTGGCGCTGGTGGACGGACGCGCCTGGACCGCTGGCGAGCTCGCGCGCCACACCGGCGTCGCGCCGTCCACCGCGACCGAGCACCTGGACCGGCTCCGCGACGGCGGGTTGGTGGTCGAGCACCGGCAGGGCAGGCACCGCTATGTGCGGCTGGCCGGCCCGCAGGTCGCGGAACTCCTCGAGGCCATGGTCGCCCATCTCGGCCCGCCCGCGGCCCCGGCGACGGGGCTGCGCACCGCGACCGTCGCCGCCGCGCTGGCCCGTGGCCGTACCTGCTACGACCATCTCGCGGGCCGATTGGGTGTGGCGATCACCGATGCCATGACCGCGCGCGGCCTGTTGCGCGGGGACAGCGGGTTCGCGCTGACAGAGTCCGGTGCGGCCTGGCTCGCCGAGTCGATGGGCGTTGACCCCGCCGCGCTGCGGGCCACGCGGCGGCCGATCGTCCGGCCGTGTCTGGACTGGACCGAACGCCGGGTCCATCTGGGCGGCGCGGCGGGCGCGCAGCTCTGCCGCCGCATGACCGAGTTGGCGTGGATCAAGCGGGTCGGCAGCGGGCGCGCCGTCCGGGTGACGGGCCTGGGGGAGGCAGGGCTGGCCGACACCCTCGGCATCGCCGCCGACCTGCTGCGCTGACCCGCGGCGCGCATCTGTCGCGACCGATCCCGCCGGCTCGCCGTTTCGGGTGACGAGGCGGCGGGTATCTGCTGGTCGTGACCGCGCCCGGCGACCAGGCTGTGAATGAGCTTGCATAGTCATGCATAATCATCACATGGTTGATTCCTCGGGCGGGCCCGTCGTGCGGGTCGCGGTAGCCGGTGCCAGCGGGTACGCGGGCGGCGAAGTGTTGCGTCTGCTGCTGGGGCATCCGGCCTACCGAACCGGGCGCCTCGTCATCGGGGCGCTGACCGCGGGCTCCAACGCGGGCACCACGCTGGGGGAGTTGCAGCCGCATCTGCTGCCGTTGGCCGATCGGGTGCTCGCGCCGACCACGGCCGCCGAGCTGGCCGGGCACGACGTGGTCTTCCTCGGGCTGCCGCACGGTCAGTCCGCGGCCATCGCCGCCGAGTTGCCCGAGTCCACCGTGATCATCGACTGCGGCGCCGACTTCCGGCTCACCGACCCCGAGGCCTGGGAGAAATACTACGGCAGTCCGCACGCGGGCAGCTGGCCCTATGGTTTGCCGGAGCTGCCCGGCGGCCGGGAGAAGCTGCGCGCGGCGACGCGGATCGCGGTGCCGGGCTGCTATCCCACCGTCGCCAGTCTCGCGCTGGCTCCCGCCGTCGCCGCGGGCATCGTCGAGCCCACCGTGCACGTGGTCGCGGTGAGCGGCACCTCCGGCGCCGGTCGCAAACCCGACATCGGTCTGCTCGGCTCGGAGGTGATGGGTTCGGCGCGGGCCTACGGCATCGCGGGCGCGCACCGGCACACACCGGAGATCGCGCAGAACCTCGCGGCGGCAGGCGGCACGGACGTCACGGTGTCGTTCACGCCGGTGCTCGCGCCCATGCCGCGCGGCATCCTCGCCACCTGCACCGCGCCCACCCGCGTCGACGCCGCGCAGGCGCGCGCCGTCTATGAAAAGGCCTATGCCGACGAGCCTTTCGTGCATCTGCTCCCGGAAGGAGCGCTGCCGCAGACCGGTACGGTGCTCGGCTCCAACGCGGTCACCCTGCAGGTGGCCGTCGACGCCGACGCGGGCCTGCTGGTGGTGATCGGCGCGATCGACAACTTGACCAAGGGCACCGCGGGCGCCGCGGTGCAATCGATGAACCTGGCCCTCGGTTTCGAGGAGACCGAAGGACTTTCCACCGTAGGAGTGGCACCGTGACATCGACCGACATCGCCAGCGGCAAGCTGGTCCGCACCCAGGGCGTGACCGCACCGCTCGGCTTCCGCGCGGCGGGCATCGCCGCGGGCATCAAGGCCAGCGGCAAGCCGGACCTGGCGCTGGTGTTCAACGAGGGGCCGGAGTACCCGGCCGCGGGCGTGTTCACCCGCAACAAGGTGAAGGCGGCTCCGGTGCTGTGGTCGCAGCAGGTGCTGACCGGCAAGCGGCTGCGCGCGGTGATCCTCAACTCCGGCGGCGCCAACGCCTGCACCGGTCCCGGCGGATTCCAGGACACGCACAAGACCGCAGAGGAACTCGCCGCCGCGCTGAGCAATTGGGGTACCGAGACGGGCGCGGGGGAGATCGCGGTCTGCTCCACCGGGCTGATCGGAGACCGGCTTCCGATGGACAAGCTGATCCCCGCCGTCACCGAGATCGTGCACGAGATGGGCGGCGGCCTGTCCGGCGGCTCGGACGCCGCGTGGGCCATCATGACCACCGACACCGTGCCCAAGGAGGCCGCGTTCCACCACCGCGACAAGTGGAACGTCGGCGGCATGGCGAAGGGCGCGGGCATGCTGGCCCCGTCGCTGGCGACCATGCTGGTGGTGCTCACCACCGACGCGGCGGTGACCGCCGATCAGCTCGACCACGCGCTGCGCAACGCCACCGCGCGCACCTTCGACCGGCTCGACGTGGACGGCTCCTGCTCCACCAACGACACCGTGCTGCTGCTGGCCAACGGCGCCAGCGAGGTCAGCCCGAGCCAGGAGGAACTGGACGCGGCCGTGCTCGCGGTCTGCGACGACCTGGCCGCCCAGCTGATGGCCGACGCCGAGGGCGTCACCAAGCGGGTGCTGGTCACCGTCGCCGGCGCGGCCACCGAGGACGAGGCCGTGACCGCGGCGCGCACCGTCGCCCGCGACAGCCTGGTCAAGACGGCGCTGTTCGGTTCGGACCCGAACTGGGGCCGGGTGCTCGCCGCGGTCGGCATGGCGCCGGTGACGCTGGACCCGAACCGGATCTCGGTGTCGTTCAACGGCAAACCGGTGTGCATCGATGGCGTCGGCACGCCCGGCGCACGCGAGGTCGACCTGTCCGGCGCCGATATCGAGGTGCTGATCGACCTGAACGTCGGCTCCGCGCGCGCGACCATCCGCACCACCGACCTCTCGCACGGTTACGTCGAAGAGAACTCGGCCTACAGCTCATGACCAGCGAGGTGCTGCACGCGCTTTCGGCGCTGGACAAGGCGCACGTCCTGGCCGGCGCCCTGCCGTGGTTGCAGAAGTTCCGGGACAAGATCGTCGTCATGAAGTACGGCGGCAACGCCATGATCGACGACGACCTCAAACAAGCCTTCGCCGCCGACATGGCGTTCCTGCGCACGGTCGGCGTGCACCCGGTGGTGGTGCACGGCGGCGGCCCGCAGATCAGCGCGATGCTGAAAAAGCTCGGCCTGCAAGGGGAATTCCGCGGCGGCTTCCGGGTGACCACGCCCGAGGTGATGGACGTGGTGCGGATGGTGCTGTTCGGTCAGGTCGGCCGCGAACTCGTCGGCCTGATCAACTCGCACGGCCCGTACGCGGTCGGCATCTCCGGCGAGGACGCCGGGCTGTTCACCGCGACCCGGCGCACCGTGGAGGTGGACGGCGAGCCCACCGACATCGGCTTGGTCGGCGACGTCACCGAGGTGAATCCGGATGCCGTGCTGGACCTGATCGGCGCGGGCCGCATTCCCGTGGTGTCGACCATCGCGCCCGACGCCGATGGCGTGGTGCACAACATCAACGCCGACACCGCCGCCGCGGCGCTCGCGGAGGGCATCGGCGCCGAGAAACTGGTGATGCTCACCGACGTCGAGGGCCTGTACACGAACTGGCCGGACCGGTCGTCGCTCACCTCGAGCATCGATACGACGGCACTGGCCGAGTTGCTCCCGCGCCTCGATGCGGGCATGGTGCCCAAGATGGAAGCCTGCTTGCGCGCCGTGACGGCAGGGGTGCCCACCGCGCATGTCATCGACGGCCGGGTCCCGCACGCCGTCCTGCTGGAACTGTTCACCGGAGAAGGAATCGGAACGATGGTGACGGCCGCCCCGGTCGTCTCGAACGGGTCCGGCGCATCGAACGGAACGAAACAATGAGCACAGCTGAACTGCAGCGGCGGTGGTCCGCCGCGCTGATGAACAACTACGGCACGCCGAAGGTCGCGCTGGTCCGCGGCGCGGGAGCCGTGGTCTACGACGCGGACGGCAAGCGCTACCTCGACTTCCTGGGCGGCATCGCGGTCAACAGCCTCGGTCACGCCCATCCGGCCATCCTGGAGGCGGTCACCCAGCAGCTCGGCACACTCGGGCACGTGTCGAATCTGTACGCCAGCGAGCCGGTCATCGAGCTGGCCGAGCGGTTGCTCGCGCACTTCGGCGACGGCGAGGGCCGCGCGTTCTTCTGCAACTCCGGCACCGAGGCCGTCGAGGCGGCGTTCAAGATCGCCCGCCTCACCGGGCGGCCCAAGATCGTCGCCTGTGAGGAGGCGTTCCACGGCCGCACCATGGGCGCGCTCGCCCTCACCGGGCAGCCGTCCAAGCGGACCCCGTTCGAACCGATGCCGCCCGGCGTCGTGCACGTGCCCTACGGTGACGCCGCGGCGCTCGAGGCCGCGGTGGACGAGGACACCGCCGCGGTCTTCCTCGAGCCCATGATGGGCGAGAGCGGTGTGGTGGTGCCGCCGTTCGACTACCTGGCCAAGGCGCGGGAGATCACCGCGCGCAAGGGTGCGCTGCTGGTGCTGGACGAAGTGCAGACCGGCATCGGCCGGACCGGCAAGTTCTACGCCCACCAGGCCGTCGGCATCGTGCCGGACGTGATCACCCTGGCCAAGGGTCTCGGCGGCGGATTGCCGATCGGCGCGGTGCTCGCCACCGGGCGCGCGGCCGATCTGCTCACTCCCGGCCTGCACGGCACCACCTTCGGCGGCAATCCGGTGTGCGCCGCGGCGGCGCTCGCGGTGCTGCGCACGATCGACGAGACCGATCTGCTCTCGCACGTCGAGTCGGTCGGCAAGCGACTCAGCGACGGCATCGAGCTGCTCGAGCATCCGCTCATCGATCGGGTGCGCGGTGCGGGCCTGCTGCTGGGCATCGTGCTCACCGACGAGGTGTCCGCACAGGTCGAGGCGCGGGCACGGGAGGCGGGCTACCTGGTCAACCCGGCCAAGCCCGACGTGATCCGGCTCGCGCCGCCGCTGGTGCTGACCGAGACCCAGGCCGACAATTTCGTCGCCGACCTTCCGGAAATTCTCGACGCCGCGCTCGCGGACGCGAAAGGGGCTGCGGCGCAATGACCTCGGTACGGCATTTCCTGCGTGACGACGACGTCAGCCCGGCCGAGCAGGCCGAGATCCTCGCCCTCGCGGCCGAACTCAAGAAATCGCCGTTCGCGCGGCGACCGCTGGAGGGCCCGCGCGGCGTCGGCGTGATCTTCGAGAAGAACTCCACCCGCACCCGGTTCTCCTTCGAGATGGGCATCGCCCAGCTCGGCGGGCACGCGGTCGTCGTCGACGGCCGCGACACCCAGCTGGGCCGGGAGGAGACCCTCGGCGACACCGGCCGGGTGCTGTCCCGGTACGTGGACGCCATCGTGTGGCGCACCTTCGAGCAGTCCCGGCTCGACGAGATGGCCGCCGCCGCGACGGTGCCGGTGGTCAACGCGCTGTCCGACGAGTTCCACCCTTGCCAGGTGCTCGCCGATCTGCAAACCCTCGCCGAGCACAAGGGCGAGCTGACCGGCCGCGAACTGGCCTACTTCGGCGACGGCGCCAACAACATGGCGCACTCGCTGCTGCTCGGCGGCGTCACGGCGGGCCTGAACGTGACCATCGCCGCGCCCGCCGGTTTCGAACCGCAGCCGTGGGTGGTGGAGGCCGCGCGCAAGCGCGCCGCCGAGACCGGCGCCACCGTCACCGTGACCGGCGACCCGGTCGCCGCGGCGTGGGGCGCCGACGCGCTGGTCACCGACACCTGGACGTCCATGGGACAGGAGAACGACGGCTTGGACCGGGTGGGCCCGTTCCGCCCGTTCCAGCTCAACGCCGACCTGCTCGCCCACGCCAAGCCGGACGCGGTGGTGCTGCACTGCCTGCCCGCGCACCGCGGCGAGGAGGTCACCGACGAGGTGCTCGACGGGCCGCACAGCGTGGTGTGGGACGAGGCGGAGAACCGCCTGCACGCCCAGAAGGCGCTGCTGGTCTGGCTGCTGGAGCGACGATACGGGGGCTCGGCGTGACCGAGGTCAGAAGCGGCCCCGCCATCGCACGCACCCGCGCCGGGCGGCAGTCGCGCATCGTCGAACTGCTGTCGGCGCACGCGGTCCGCAGCCAGACCGAACTGGCGGCGCTGCTGGCGGCCGAGGGCATCGAGACCACGCAGGCGACGCTCTCGCGCGACCTGGACGAACTGGGCGCGGTGAAACTGCGCGCCGCCGACGGCGGCGCGGGCGTCTACGTGGTCCCCGAGGACGGCAGCCCCGTCCGCGGCGTCACCGGCGGCACCGACCGCCTGTCCAAACTGCTCGGCGACCTCTTGGTCTCCACCGACGCCAGCGGCAACATCGCAGTCCTGCGCACCCCACCCGGCGCGGCCCACTACCTGGCCAGCGCCCTCGACCGCGCCGCCCTCCCATACATCGTGGGCACCATCGCGGGCGACGACACCATCGCCGTCATCGCCCGCGAGCCGCTCACCGGCGCCGAAGTGGCGGCGAAGATCGAACAGCTAGCCTGAGTGCTCGCTCGCCGGACTCGATTTCAACAGTGACGGGGTCGGCAGCGAGCGACGACTGCGGGAGACCGGATGCCGCTGGAAAGTACTAACCCTCCCCGCATGTGAATTTCGCAACTAGAACCAGCTTTTCGCCGCGGGATACTTCGTCGCGTTGGGTGTCCGACAGCTTGTGGACTGTGCGTAGTGCGTCTCCGCCGACCACGCGATCGACGCTGATGTGACAGCCGTCTGGGTAATCGCCATAGACAAGCCAATAGACTCCGGCCGGGCCAGGTCTACCTATGTCCTGGAATGCCGTCCCTGGAGAGATTATGCGGTCTTGTGGCCGGTCGACCACCGGACCGATGAAGACCTTCGAAACAAGTAGCCCGCCGAGGTACTCCTTTTCGGTGGAGACGGCATCGTATCCGGTCACTTCGGTCGCTGAGGCATGCCGCATCTCCGCGGGCGGGTCGAGCTTCTTACGGATTGTGCCCCAGACGACGAGGCAGACGAGGGCTACCGGCACCACTATGGCGACGGCGAGGAGGCTGAATCCGGTGAACCGCCCGAGCTGACGCATCCGTTGGGCTATCGACATGTGTAGGCTCCGTTGATCAATTCGGAAGCTTTCGCGTACGAGGCCTCGTTCATTCGGAGATAGTTCTTGACCTGCGGGCCGAGCTCTGCTTGCCGGAGGTAATCCGCCATGGCCAACTCCGAGTTGTATCCGGCGGCCATGAATTCGTTGGTGTTGTACTTCTCTTTCATCTCGTCCGGGACGAACGGGCCGTACTGTTCTTGAATGCGTTTCAGACTGTAAGCCGCCGCCCTGATCGCCACCGAGTCATCGTACTGAACCCGCGCCCAGGGAATCGAGCCGAATTCCTCCGGGTACGCTTCCTGCAATTTCTGGTAGGTACTTTCTTTGATGTTGGTCAGCCCAAGCGACATTCCCATATCCACCGGGCTGGTTGCCTCACGGATCGGGTTGAGGATTTCTCTCGTCGCGTCCCAAAAACCGCTGCCCACTTGTTCCAGCGTCGTATCCGCACGGTTTCCGCCCTCGTTGTACACAATCGCCAACACTAGCTTGGGGTCTACCCCCGCGGCGTTGCCGTACTTCACGGAGTCGTCGATCCATCCTCTGACAATCTCGTTAGACCCACCGTAGTCACGTTTGCCTTCCGGGTTGAGCTCGCACTTGGGCGCTGAGGATTTCCATGTGGCGCGGTTGGTGAGCTCATCGATGGGCGAGGACATGATCTCTTCCAGCTTCGCCTTCAGTTGCGGAAGAGCGTCGGCACCGGCGAACTCAGGCTCGGCGAGCAGCGCGTATAGCGGGTGACCGGAGATTGCGGACGCAAGCATCGAAGCCCCGGACGTCAGGGTTGCGTCGTCGGGTTCCTCGGTGAATGTGACGGTAACGGCGGTATTCGAGCTGGACGAGGATGTTCCGCTATCGGGAAAGGCGGTTGCGGCGTTCCAGACCAGAGTGGATCGAAGCTCGGCGAGCTCAGCGGCATGCGCCGCAATGGCCGAGGCGAACCCTTTGGCCACCTCAGCGATGGACGCGGGCGCACTGCCGAGAATGCTCAGCATATCGACGACGTCGCTTTTCTCGGGCGCCGTCACGGTGTCGAAGGAGGCGATTACTGCTTGGAGGCGTGCGGATCCGCCCATCCACGCGTCCTGTTCGCTGAACGCGCTCCAACCAGTGTTCGCCGCGGTGAGGGCATCTGTATCGCCAGTTGGCACCTGCGCGTTGTTCTGTCGGAGCACGGTGGTGATTTTGTCGCGGGCTGAGTTCGGGTTCGTTAGCAGACCGCGATCGGGAGTGGTGTATGCGGCGGGCATCGGATCGGGAATGTCGATGCATTTGTCGTCCCAGGACGGCCCGATCCGCGGGGGTGGCATGGTGGGTTCGACGCCCTTGCTGCTACTCGGGTTCGCATCGTAGTTGGCTTTCGCCCAGGTGTAGCCGGCGAGGTTGAGCATGTCGCCCACGGTGAGAAGCGCGTTGCCGTAGGCGACGAGCACTCCTTCGAGATCAGCGGCAACCGAGTAGTACTTGGTTACCCACGGCGCGACTGCCGGATAGTTCCCCGCCATTCCTTTGCTCGCGACGATACCTGGATTCAGGCATCCACTGACGGATTCAATGACCCGCGTGTACTCGCTGCATACAGCTTTGGCGGCGGCGAAGTACACCTCGGGATCAACAGTGATCGGCGACAATCCGGCTCCTTATCTGCTGCGGAAGAGTCGGGTGTTCACGGTGCCCGCGTCGGTATACGCACTGTGCGCGGCTGCGGCGGCCGCGCTCATATCATGAATACCGTTAACGAATTCGCGAGCGCCTGCCGACCATTGCTGCTGAAGGGTGCCGTAGGCCTGGGCGGCAACGCCTTCCCAACCTGTCCCGGACAACAATTCCGCAGCCTTGTCATCGATCTGGTCGACATGATCGGCGATGAATCCGGCGAGGCCGGTCAGTCTTGCAATTATTTGCTGGACCTGATCGAGGTCGACGGAAAATGAGTCGGTCATGGTAGCTAGGGAAGGTCGAGTCGGACGAACTCCACGGCGGTGGCCTGATCGCGCTGTGCGTAGGTCTCGGCAGTGACGCCGAGCTTCTCGGCCATGGTGGTCAAGGCCGCGAAGAGCTGCTGCCCACCCGATTCGACCTCACCCCACCCCTCGCTGAAGCCATTTGCTGCCGCGCCGACCCATCCGCTCGAGGTAAGTGCAGCAACATCTCTTCCGGCCGAGTCGAGCGCCGTCCGGAGCGCATCGGCGATGCTGTACACGTAGTTGCCCAGCGCGCGAACTTCGTTTGGCACGACCGACAGAGGCTCCCCAGGGACACCCGTCATCGCGGGGCCCCTGCGAATCGCCGCCCCAAAGCCGTGGCACATGCCACATAAGGAATGTTGACGGAATCCATCGACCGCATCGGCTGCTTCATGCTCCTCCCCTTCAACCGAGCTGCGCCCCAGCCTCTCGGCATTTGATCATCATACAGGCGGATGCGGCGCCGACACGACGCGCGTAAGGCAGCGGCACGGCAAGCGTTGATGATGCCGGGCGTTCAGGCCTCCTTATCCGTGTGCCGCAGTCTGCTCGGCCCGAAGGGGCAGCGCAGTGGTGCGAATGTTCTTGACCACCTCGACGATGCGGTCCACATCTTCTTCGGAGAAGATGTCCTCCGGCCCGGTTGGCGCCACCCCCTTGAACGGCTGTTCGTAGAGCGCGCCCACTTCGATCACCCCGTTCTTCCTGATGTACTCGGTGAGTAGGTTCAGGAAGTGGAGCTGGCTGGCGGTGAGATTGCGGCCGGTGTGGAATTCGTCGAAGGCGGCGGCGGCCGCCGTGGCGTCGAGGCCGGTGAGCGAACGCAGGAACAGGCCGAGCCCGCCGTGGGTGGCGGCGGCGTGCTCGATGTCCTCGGCGGTGCCGAACCCGTTGTCGAGGAAGATTTTTTCCAGTTCGCTGAGGTCGGCCGAGGTGATCTGCTTATTGCGCAGGAGCTTCGCAATCGTGACCCAAATTAGCCGGGGGCCTGCAGGTGCGGCCGCTGCGACGTGGGGCAACCTCACCGTCGGCGCGGACCTCACTCACCGCGTCGAAGGCATAAGCCTGCACGTCTTGGCTACGCCGCTGATCACCAAGGCCGACGGCACCAAGTTCGGCAAGACCGAAGGCGACGCGATCTGGCTCGACCCGGAGATGACTTCGCCGTACGACTTCTACCAGTTCTGGCTCAGCGCCGATGACGCCAAGGTCGCGGACTATCTCAGGATCTTCACCTTCCGCAGCCGGGACGAGATCGCGGCGTTCGAGACAGCTGCACGGGATCGGCCCGCTCAACGGGAGGCCCAGCGCGCGCTCGCCGGGGATGTCACCGCCCTGGTCCACGGCGGGGAAACGATGCAGCGGGTGCGTGCGGCCAGCCAGGCGCTGTTCGGCAGCGGCGACCTGCCCGCACCATCGAACTCCGTACTTGGTTTGCCGGGTTGACCCCGGTGTGGCTCAGTGAGATGGAAAACGGTCCGGACATCGTTCAGCGGTGAGTATGGAGGATAACGGTGATGTCGATCCAGCTCACCTTCCCGTCGAACTGAAGGTCTCGCGGCTTTGATCGGACCGGCTGACGGGGTCATCAGGACGGTGTGGTCGAAGAACGCCGACCCCCAATTATGAATGGGCTTGCATCGTCGTGCATAATCATTTGCAAAACGACGCGGGCCCGCCGAGGCTGGTCTCGAAGCGTCGGGGCCGGGCTTCCCACCGCTCGGACACCCGCCATACTGCTGATACACCTATCGAACATCGAGGAGCACACAGAACATGTCCGAGCGCGTCGTACTCGCCTACTCCGGTGGGCTGGACACCTCCGTCGCGATCAGCTGGATCGGCAAGGAGACCGGCGCCGAAGTGGTGGCGGTGGCCATCGACCTCGGCCAGGGCGGCGAGGACATGAACGTGGTGCGCCAGCGCGCGCTGGACTGCGGCGCCGTCGAGGCGATCGTCATCGACGCGCGCGACGAGTTCGCCGACCAGTACTGCCTGCCCACCATCCAGGCCAACGCGCTGTACATGGGCCAGTACCCGCTGGTGTCGGCGATCAGCCGCCCGCTGATCGTCAAGCACCTGGTGGAGGCCGCCAAGTTCCACGGCGCGAGTACCGTCGCGCACGGCTGCACCGGCAAGGGCAACGACCAGGTCCGCTTCGAGGTGGGCATCGGCGCGCTCGCGCCCGACCTGAACGTGATCGCCCCGGTGCGTGACTACGCCTGGACCCGGGAGAAGGCCATCGCCTTCGCCGAGGAGAACTCGCTGCCGATCAACGTCACCAAGAAGTCGCCGTTCTCCATCGACCAGAACGTCTGGGGCCGCGCGGTGGAGACCGGGTTCCTCGAGGACCTGTGGAACGCCCCGACCAAGGACGTCTACGACTACACCTCCGACCCGACCGTCAATTTCGAGGCTCCCGACGAACTGATCGTCACCTTCGACAAGGGCGTGCCGGTGGCCATCGACGGCCGCCAGGTCAGCGTGCTGGAGGCGATCGTCGAGCTGAACCACCGCGCCGGCCGCCAGGGCATCGGCCGCCTGGACATGGTCGAGGACCGCTTGGTCGGCATCAAGAGCCGGGAGATCTACGAGGCGCCGGGCGCCATCGCGCTGATCACCGCGCACCAGGCCCTCGAGCACGTCACCATCGAGCGCGAGCTGGGCCGCTACAAGCGGCAGGTCGAGCAGCGCTGGGGCGAGCTGGCCTACGACGGCCTGTGGTTCTCCCCGCTCAAGCGCGCGCTGGACGCCTTCATCACCGACACCCAGCAGCACGTCTCCGGCGATATCAGGATGGTCCTGCACGGCGGCTCCGCCGTCGTCAACGGCCGCCGCTCGGAGCAGTCGCTCTACGACTTCAACCTGGCGACCTACGACGAGGGCGACACCTTCGACCAGTCCCTGGCCAAGGGCTTCGTCCAGATCCACGGCCTTTCCTCCAAGGTCGCCGCCCGCCGCGACCTGAACCAGAAGTAGGCACTCGGCGTGCCGGCGCCGCAACGAGCGCCGGCACGCCGACAGCTCCCGCGAGGGGCCCCCGAACCAGAATTCGCGCTGCACCGCCGCGACTTCGGCGGCGGTGGAGTCGGCACGAGTGTGGTTTCCCGTAGTCTCGAATCGGCGTTCGGAGCGTGCTGACAGGGCAGCAGTGCACCCCCGAAAGCAACCTGCGACCGCCTTCACCCCGGCTCGAGGCCGCTCTCGGCAGATGGTGTCGAGCGACCGTCGAACGGACCAGCTGCGTCGAGCAGGAACGACTCGCCCTCGCGCGCCGACGCAACAACTGGCTCCTCGAGCCAACGGCACCACTGAGCCGCCAGCCACGACCGACTGCACCAAACCAACACACAACCGATCTCGCGAATCAACGCACCAACTGATCTCGCAAGAACATGGGTAACTCACCGGGTACGCCCAAAACCCGACCGACACCCAACGCAGGACCTGAACGTAAATCGACCCCGTCCCCGACTTGTACGGTCTGAAGGCCCGGAGAGGCGGGGGAGCCTGAATACTCGGAGAGGCGGAACAGCATGAGCACGAACCAAGGTGCGCTCTGGGGCGGGCGATTCGCCTCTGGACCGGCCGAGGCCATGGCCGCGCTGAGCAAATCCACCCACTTCGACTGGGCGCTGGCCCCCTACGACATCCGCGCGTCGAAGGCGCACGCGCGGGTGCTGCACAAGGCCGGGTTGCTCTCCGACGCCGATCTGTCGGGCATGCTGGACGGCCTGGATCGCCTCGCGGCGGACGTGGCGTCCGGTGCGTTCGGCCCCGCCGACTCGGACGAGGACGTGCACGGCGCGCTGGAGCGCGGTCTGATCGAGCGGGTCGGTCCTGAGCTCGGCGGCCGGTTGCGGGCGGGACGCTCGCGCAACGACCAGGTGGCGACGCTGTTCCGGATGTGGCTGCGTGACGGCGTGCGCCGGGTGGCGGCGGGCGTGCTCGCGGTGGTCGACGCGCTGGTGGAGCAGGCCGCGGCGCATCCGGACGCGGTGATGCCGGGCAAGACCCACCTGCAGGCGGCGCAGCCGGTGCTGCTGGCCCATCATCTGCTCGCGCACGCCCACCCGCTGCTGCGCGATCTCGACCGGCTGCGCGATTTCGATCGCCGCGCGGCGGTGTCGCCCTACGGTTCCGGCGCGCTGGCGGGTTCCTCGCTCGGACTCGACCCGGAGGCCATCGCCGCGGAACTGGAGTTCGACGCGGCCGCCGCCAACTCGATCGACGCCACCTCGGCGCGCGACTTCGCCGCCGAGGCCGCGTTCGTGCTGGCCATGATCGGCGTCGACCTGAGCCGGATGGCCGAAGAGGTGATCATCTGGAGCACACCGGAATTCGGTTATGTGACGCTGGCCGACGCGTGGTCCACCGGTTCATCGATCATGCCGCAGAAGAAGAACCCGGATGTCTCCGAGCTGACCCGCGGCAAGGCGGGCAGGCTGATCGGCAATCTCACCGGCCTGCTGGCGACGCTCAAGGCGCAACCGCTGGCCTACAACCGCGACCTGCAAGAGGACAAGGAACCGCTGTTCGATTCGGTCGCGCAACTGGAACTGCTGCTCCCGGCCATCGCGGGCCTGGTCTCGACATTGACCTTCCACACCGATCGCATGGCCGAACTCGCGCCCGCCGGTTTCACGCTCGCCACGGATATCGCCGAATGGCTTGTGCGCCAGGGTGTTCCGTTCCGGGTCGCGCACGAGGCCGCGGGCGCGTGCGTGCGCGCCGCCGAGTCGCGCGGCGTCGGTCTGGACGAACTCACCGACGAGGAGTTCGCCGCGATCGACCCGGCGCTGACCGGGAAGGTGCGTGAGGTGCTCACCGTGCAGGGTTCGATCGCGTCCCGCAACGCCCGCGGCGGCACGGCCGGCGTCCAGGTCGCGGCGCAGCTCGCGGAGGTGCGTGAGGCGGCGGCCGCGGCGCGGGCCTGGCTCGACTGAAACGCGCGCTCCGCCGCGACCGCCTATCCGGCGACGGTGATGTCGGCGCCGCTGAACAGCAGATCGCTGCGGCGTCGTCCGCCCGGTCCCGAAAGTGTTTCGGCCTCCGGCATCAGCTCGCGCAGTTGCCGGAGAAACACCTCGACGGCCAGCGTCGCCATGCTTTTACCGGGACAGACATGTCTGCCGAACCCGAAGGTCAACGGCAGCTTGCCCGCGCCGTCCAGTGCCAGGCAGTCGGGAAACGCCTCCGGATCGCGATTCGCCGCGGCGAACAAGACGAGCAACGGCCCCGCGGGCAGCCGCGTGCCGCTGGACAGCACGACCGGCGTCCTGGCCCGGCGTTTCCACGCCACCAGCCCCGGATCGAGTTGCAGGATCTTCGCCGCGACCCCTGCGCCGCTCTCCGGCTCGGCGAGCAGATCCCACCAGACGCGGTCCGGATCGCCGAGCAGGCGCTGCACGCCTTGCTGGATGCTGCCGCTCACCGTGTGCACTCCGGCGGCCAGCGAATTCGCCATGGCCGACACCGCGATCCGGTGGGAGAGCCCCGCGTCGCGAAGCCTGCGGGCGAACCCGGTCGCGTCGCTGCCCCGGCCCGCTCGCACCGCCGCCCCGCTCACGGTGAACAACCAGCCGAGCGCGCTCACCGCGTCGGCCAGTTCACGGCCCCGCATCACGCGACCGAGCAGTCCCGATTGCGCTCCGCTCCAAGCCGCCACGTTCGGCCAGTCCGCCGCGGGCAAGCCGACCGCCGCGCCGACGGTTCTGGCGGCGTAACCGATCGACAACGCGGTCACGTCCAACGGCGAGCCCGGCCGGAAACCCATATCGTGCAGTGCCTGGTGGAAGTGCTCGGCCATCTCGGCGGTCTTGGCGGGACGATCGGAGGGGGAGATGGTGAAATGGCCGGAAGGCCCGGCCATGGTGTTCCACACTCGCTTGTGGAGCAGATCGTCGGACAAGTTGGCCGTCGCCTTCGCAGGCGGGGGGACCAGGTGCCGGACGAAAGGCGGGATGGCGCGGGGCGTCGCCGCGATCCGCGCGTAACCGACCAGAGGGTCCAGCGAATTCGTGTTGGAGATGCCCGGCGTCGTCGCGTCCAGCACCTCGCGCACGTCGTCGTACTTCCAGATCATCCGCAGGCCGGACCGGTGCGCGTAACTCGTTTCCGGCCACTCGTGCAATCGCCGGTACCGCTCGTCGCGCTCGGCATACGGCACCTCGTTACAAGTCACTTCCTCGAACGGGAAGCCGGTCACCGCAACATCCGAGCTACGCATCGGCCGATCGTATCGACGCCTGCGCCACCGTCGGGGCGGCGAATCCCCGCCGCTGGGAGCACCCGCGCCCGCCGCCGGGCCGATGCCATGCCCCGGCGGTGACTAGGCTGCGAAGATGACCTTGTTGCTGCTCGCCTTGGCCATCGCTTCCGAGGTGACCGCGACCGTTTCACTGAAACTGTCCGACGGATTCGCCAAACTCGCCCCCTCGATCGTGGTGGTCGTCGGCTATTGCGCGGCGTTCTTCTTCCTGGCCCAGGCATTGAAGCGTGGGATGCCGATCGGGGTGGCCTACGGCATCTGGTCGGCGATCGGCGTCGCCGCGATCGCCCTGATCGGCGTGCTGTTCCTGAACGAGCGCCTCACGCTGGTACAGGTAGGCGGCATCGGCCTGGTAATCCTCGGCGTACTCGCCTTGGAACTCGGCGGCGCCCCCTAACCTCCGCGCACGAGTGGCACATGGTCGCGGCATTTCGCGAGTAGGTTCCTCGGTGGCGTGCCACTCGACGAAGTTCCGAGAGCGGCCTCCGGTCAATCCGAGACGCGGACGGCGTATCCCGCGTTCGCGAGGGCGGTGAGCACGTCGTCGCGATGGCCGGACCCTCGGGTCTCGAGTGTGAGCGCCACTTCGACCTCGTCCACCGCCAGCCACGTCCCGGTGCGGGAATGCGCCACGTCGACCACACTGGCTCCCGTCTTGCCCACCACCGCGAGCAACGCTCCCAGCGCACCGGGACGATCGGAGATCGTCACCCGCACGGCGAGGTAGCGACCTGCCGCGCTCAGTCCGTGTCCGATCACCCGGGTGAGCAGCAACGGGTCGATATTGCCGCCGGAAAGGATCGCGCAGACCGGTCCGCGCAGGCCCAGTTCCTCCGGCGCGTGAGTCATCAGGGCGGCCACGGCCGCGGCCCCAGCGGGCTCGACGATCAGCTTCGCCCGCTCCAGGCACAGCAGCAGCGCCTGCGACAGCGCTTCCTCGTCCACCGTCACGATCCGCGAAACATGCTGGGCCACATAGTCGAACGGCACCACGCCGGGCTGTCCGACCGCGATGCCGTCGGCCATCGTCGACATCCGCCCGACCCGGACCGGGTGGCCCGCCGCCAGCGAGTCCGGCCAGGCGGCCGCTTCCGCCGCCTGCACTCCTATCACGCGCACGTCCGGCGCCAGATGCCGCAGCGCGATGGCGATGCCTGCCAACAGCCCGCCGCCGCCGGTGGGCACGAGCACCGTGCCGACCTTCGGCAACTGCTCGGCGATCTCGGCGCCGACGGTGGCCTGCCCCGCCACGATATCGGGATGGTCGAACGGATGGATCAGCGTCGCTCCGAACCGGTCGGCGAAATCCAGCGCGGCATCGAGCGACTCGTCGATGGTCTCACCGACCTGACGGACCCGGGCGCCGTACGCCTTCGTCGCCGTCACTTTGGGCAGCGAGGCCCCGATCGGCATGAACACCGTCGACGCGATGCCGAGCGAGGCCGCCGACCACGCGACGCCTTGCGCGTGGTTGCCCGCGCTCGCGGCCACGACGCCGCGCTCCCGCGCCTCGGGCGGCAGATTCGCGATCCGGTTGTAGGCTCCGCGCGGCTTGAACGACCCGGTGCGCTGCAGGTTCTCGCACTTCAGCCACACTCGCGCGCCCACGCGCTCGGACAACACTCGCGAGGCCAGCAGCGGCGTGCGCCGGATCACCGGGTCCAGCAGCCGCGCGGCCGCCGCGATCCGCGGCAGGTCGACCGTCTCCATAGCGCCATGCTGCCACCCGGGCAGCCGAGTTCAGGCGGCTCTGGCGAGGTTGTGGGCCAACGCGCCCAATCGCGACAGTCGCGCGTCGCCCAGCGGGGTGATCCGGCTGCCGAGGCGATTGGTCACGAAGCCGAGCGACATCCTTGTCGCGGGGTCGGCGAAACCACCGGAGCCGCCGAGGCCGAAATGGCCGAAGGCGGAGACCGGTTCGGCTTTCGACGGCTTCATCGGCACGCCGTGGTAACCGAGCGCCCATGGGATGCGGAAGGCCAGCACATAGTCGGGAGTGAAGACCTGCCGCCGGGTGATCTGCTCGATGGTGTCCTGGCGCAGCAGCTGGTAACCGTCCAGCTGTCCGCCGTTGGCGAGCGCGCCGTACACGCGGGCCAGCGCGCGGGCGGAGAAGACGCCGTTGAGGCCGGGCATCACCGAGTCGTGCAGGCGCGGATCGGCCACCAGCTCCGCGAACCCCACCGGGGTGGTGTCGGCGGCGGCCGCGAAACGCGTACGGGCGAGCAGTCGCGAGCTCCGTTCCCAGCTCATGCCCGCGACCGTCAGGCGCGGAAAATTCGTGGCGATACGCCCGCGTTCGGATTCCGGGACGCGGAACCAGAGTTCGTCGGCCGCGAGCGGTCCCGCGATCTCGGCGCGCAGCACATCGGTGAATTCCGCTCCGGTCACCCGGCGCACCAGCTCCGCGGCGAGGTGTCCGTAGGTGATGCCGTGGTAGCCGCTGGTCACCTTGTGCCGCGGGTCGGGCGCGGCCGCCGCGAGCGCCGCGGTGACCGCGGCGTCGTCGAAGAATCGCTCGACCGGCCCCGGCAGTAGCCCGCGTAAACGATGCAACCCGGCTCGGTGGGTCATCATGGCGCGCACGCTGATGTGTTCCTTGCCCGCCGCCGCGAATTCCGGCCAGTAGGTCGCCAGCGGCTCGTCGTAGTCGATCAGGCCGCGCTCCGCCAAGCGATGCACCAGCGTGCTGGCGATCCCCTTGCCGGTCGAGAACGCCATCGCGACGGTGTCGTGCGCCCACGGGACGTCGGGATGCGCGTATCCGGCCCAGACGTCGACCACCGGCTCGCCGTGCAAGTAGACCGCCAGCGCGCCGCCGCCGTCGGACGGACGCCGGAACAACCGGTCGAACTCCGCCACCAAGCGCACGAAGCGGCGATCTACGAACTGTTGTGCCGAAACTGTCATCGGAACCCCCGTGTCTGTCTCTCAGCGCCTACGGCGTCGCGAACAATCCCATGCTAGGTCCGGTCTTCCTCTAGACCGGTGGCCGGAACTGCTCCCACCACGCGACCGGTCGGTTCTGTGAGAAGACGTTTCCTGACCGTCACACGGTTGACCGGAAACGCAACACGCTTCTCCTAGCGTGTTGTCATGCCCCCGAGACGACGTTCGGCGCTGCTCGCGAGGTTGGTCGTCGACTCACCCGGCCGCCCACAGATCATCCTCGGCGAATTACGCCGGGTGATCCTCGACGGAGCGGTGCCGCCCCGCACCGTCATCCCGCTGCGCGAGGTGGCGGAACTGTTCGGGGTGAGTCACATTCCGGTGCGCGAGGCGCTCAAGACGCTGATCGGGGAAGGGCTGGTCACGCACGAGCCGCACGCCGGATACACGGTGGCGCAACTGACCGCCGCCGAATTGCGCGAGATGTACATCGTGCGGGAGACCCTGGAGACGGCGTCGCTCGCCGCGGCCGCCATGAACCACTCCGCCGCCGACCGCGCGGAGCTGCTGGAGGTGAACGCGAGCCTGGAGGAGGCGATTCGCGAGGACGACCCCGCCGCCTACCATCGCAGGTCGCGCACCTTCCACGTGGCGCTGACCCGCCCGTCGCGCATGTTCCGGCTGCTGCACATGCTCGAATCGGCATGGAACGTCACCGAGCCCGTGCAGTCGATGGTGCACATCGGCCGGGCCGACCGGGTGCGGCTGCACACCGATCACGCGTTGATGTTGGACGCGTTCCTGGCCAGGGACGTCGAGCGCCTGCTGCTCGTCGCCGAACAGCACCATCGCAGGCTGGAATCGGTGATCGCGACCTTGCCGACGGATACCGGGCTGCTCGCGCCGGAAGATATATCTGCCGCGCAATAGCCGGGCAATAACCGCGCAATGGACGGGCAATAGCCGATTCCTACCGTCGTCTCGATCACAGTTTCGCCCTTCGGATGGGAAACACCATGACCGAAACCATCGCCGCACCCGCACCCGTGCCGACCACCGCTGCCGTCGATTACGACCCGCGGCTCACCAACGACGACCTCGCGCCGCTGCGCAAGCAGAATTGGGGCTCCTACAACATCTTCGCGTTCTGGATGTCCGACGTGCACAGCGTCGGCGGCTATGTCACCGCGGGCAGCCTGTTCGCGCTCGGTCTGGCCGGCTGGCAGGTGCTGGTAGCCCTGCTGATCGGCATCACCCTGGTGTATTTCTTCTGCAATCTGGTCGCCAAGCCCAGTCAGGTGACCGGCGTGCCGTACCCGGTCATCTGCCGCAGCGCGTTCGGCGTGCTGGGGGCCAACATCCCGGCGATCATCCGCGGGCTGATCGCGGTGGCCTGGTACGGCATTCAGACGTTCCTCGCCTCGGCGGCACTGGATGTCGTACTGGTGAAGTTGTTCCCGTCGCTCGCGCCCTACGCGGTGGCGAGCGATTACGGATTCCTCGGCCTGTCGCTGCTCGGCTGGGGTAGCTACCTGACGCTGTGGGTGGTGCAAGCCTGCGTCTTCTGGCGGGGAATGGAATCCATCCGCCGATTCATCGACTTCTGCGGACCCGCGGTGTACGTGGTGATGTTCGTGCTGTGCGGTTACCTGATCGCGAAAGCCGGCTGGGACGCCATAGATCTGAACCTCAGCGCCGTGCGATACACCGGATGGGACTCGGTGCCGGTGATGCTCGGCGCCATCGCACTCGTGGTGTCCTACTTCTCCGGGCCGATGCTGAACTTCGGCGACTTCTCCCGGTACGGCAAGTCCTTCGCCGCGGTGCGCCGGGGCAACCTGCTCGGTCTCCCGCTGAACTTCCTGTTGTTCTCGTTGCTGGTGGTGATCACCGCCTCGCTGACGGTGCCGGTCTACGGTGAGCTGATCACCGACCCGGTCGCCACGGTGGCGCGCATCGACAGCACCTTCGCGATCGTGCTCGGCGCGCTCACCTTCACCGTCGCCACCATCGGCATCAACATCGTCGCGAACTTCATTTCGCCCGCCTTCGACTTCTCGCACGTGAGTCCGCAGCGCATCAGCTGGCGCGCGGGCGGCATGATCGCCGCGGTGGGCTCGGTGCTGATCACGCCGTGGAACCTCTACAACAACCCGGAGGTCATCCACTACACGCTGGAGGTGCTCGGCGCCTTCATCGGCCCGCTGTTCGGCGTGCTCATCGCCGACTACTACCTGGTGCGCAAGCAGCGCGTGGTGGTGGACGATCTGTTCACCATGTCCAGCGGCGGTCGCTATTGGTATCGCGGGGGATACAACCCGGCGGCGGTGATCGCGACAGTGATCGGTGCGCTGGTCGCCGTCGTGCCGGTGCTGGCGAAGGACGTCACCGGGATGTACACCGCGGCGCAGTACAGCTGGTTCATCGGCTGCGGTCTCGGCTTCGCGGCGTACTACCCGCTGGCCACCCGCCTGGCGGTGTGGGAGAGCGCGGCCTGATGCACATCCGTGTGGTCAATCCGAACACCACCCGGGCGATGACCGACACGATCGAGCAGTGTGCCAGGGCCGTCGCGGGTCCTGGCACCCTGCTCGACGCGGTGACCTCGGAGATGGGACCGGCTTCGATCGAGAGCCACTACGACGAAGCGCTGAGCGTCCCCGGCCTGCTCGCCGCGATCCGGCGCGGCGAGGCCGATGGGGTCGACGGCTACGTGCTGGCCTGCTTCGGCGACCCCGGCCTGGACGCCGCGCGCGAACTGGCCGGGGGGCCGGTGATCGGGATCGCCGAGGCCGCCATGCATACCGCCGCCCACGTCGGTCGCGGGTTCAGCGTGGTCACCACGCTGGGCCGGACCGTCGGCCGCGCGGCCGATCTGGCGGAGCGCTACGGGATGCGGCGCTTCTGCCGCGGCATCCACGCCTGCGAGATCCCGGTACTCGCTCTCGACACCGATCCGGACGCACGCAAGATCGTCATCGAAGCGTGCCGGGAAGCGGTCGAGGCGGACGGGTCCGACGTGATCGTGCTGGGCTGCGCGGGGATGGCCGATCTGTGTGCCCAGGTGCGCGCCGAGGTCGGCGTGCCGGTGGTGGACGGTGTGGCGGCGGCGACGTTGACCGTCCAATCGCTGCTCACGCTGGGTCTACGGAAGTCGGGTCGGGGCGAATTCGCCGCACCGCCGCCCAAGCCGTACACCGGCGCGCTGCGGTCCTTCGGCGCGTGAACGGAGGTCAGGCGGCCACGGCGGTGACGAGCTTGCGCAACTCGGTGTCGGGATCCGCCACGTCGACCACGAGCCGTGTGACATCGGCGCCGGCCAAGTCGATACGAATGGCGTGTCCGTCGAATCGGGTGTCCCAGAATTCCTTACGGCCCTTGCCGCGGAACGTTCCCGCCGCGATCACGCCGGGGAAGAACGTGCCGGGCGCGCGCACCCACGGCGGGCGGCGGTCGACCCCGGCGAGACCGAGCGCGGTGATGTCGGACAAATCGAAGGTCAGGTGGTCGCGCAGCGCCAGCAGTTGATGCGCACCGAGCACGTGCACCGTCACCCTCGTTCCGGTGACCTCGAATTCGACCATCACGCACCTCACTTCACCGCGAACTCGTACCTCTTCAACCATGCCGAACGGTCCTGGTCGAAGCCTGTGCCGTTCCTATGAGTTCTCTCAGTTTCGGTCCATGTTGTTACAGGGATATGCGCATCTATCGATGCGATCGACCCTATCGCGACGACCGGTCACGAAGGTCGAACTCCAACACGGCCGGGAAGGCCACGACATCGCGACCTGGATCGAGGCAGCCGCGTCGTCGCACAGTCGACGGGATGCGTTCGGCTGCCTCGGTCCAGGAGAACCGGATCAGTCCGCCGAGGTGCCCGTTACGCGCGCGCGTTCCGCGACGTCGAGCACTCCGGCCAGCCATGGGGTGTAGGCCTCGGGATTGTCGGCCAGCGCGTCGCGCAGCGCGTCCGGTTGAATCCAGGCGAAGTCGGCGACCTCGGCCGGATCCGGCCGAGGCGCGCCGATGTCGAGCTGCCCGATCAGCACGTGATCCCATTCGGACTCGACGCGACCGGTGCGCAGGTCCGCCGCGTGGTAGCGGTAGATCCCGGCCTCGGTCAGCGCGATCGTCAGGCCCATCTCCTCGGCCAGCCGCAGCCCCGCCGCGGTCGCGACCGGTTCGCCGGGGGCGGGGTGGCCGCAGGTGGTGTTGGCCCACAGCGACGGAAACCTCGTCTTGACCGCCGCACGCTGCTGCAAGAGCACCCGGCCTGCCGAATCGAACAGCAAGACGGAGAACGCGCGGTGCAGTCGTCCCGGGGCCAGGTGTGCCTCCGCGACCGTGCACGCGCCGACCGCGCGGCCCGCGTCGTCGACGAGCTCGACGGGCAGGGCCTCGCGGTCGGTGTGTGGCTGGGCGAGGGTGTCGGTCACCTGCCCACCTTATCGGCGGCGATGAGCAGGTAGTGGAAGCTCCCCTCCCGGTACGCGGTCAGGAACGGCTTCTCGACCCCCGTGGCGAGCTCGGATTTCGTGCGCAGCTCCCAGTACGGGATGGTCGCCGCGGTGAGTTCGGTCACGGCGATCGGCACCAGGTTGTTCTCGGCCATGGCGCGGAAGTACTCGCCGCGCGGATGGATCATGCAGCCGTAGTGCGCGTCGATCCAGCTGACCGAGGACGAGCGGCCGCCGGTCACGTCGTTGGAGCAGCCGGTGATGCACACGTAGCGTCCGCCCGGCTCGAGCAGGCGGGAGAACTCGCCGAACAAATCGAACAGGTCCACGTACATCGTGGTCTCGTTGGTCCAGATGCCGCGCATGGAACCGCTCTCGAAGCCGGTGTCGAGCATGTTGCGGAAGTGGAACCGCACCTTGTCCGCGACCCCGCGGTGGACGGCCTGGTCATTGGCGAAGCCGACCTGGTATTCGGAAATGGTGACGCCGTCGACCTGGCAGCCGAAGCGCTGATTGGCCATGAAGCTGGTGCCGCCGCGGCCGGAGCCGCCGTCCATCAGCCGATCGCCGGGACGGACGTCGCCGAGGTGGTCGAGCAGGAAGTCCGCCTGCGCGGTCTCCAGCCGGTGCAATTCGGCGACGATGCGTTCCTCGCGGGTGTCCTCCGGCCCGCTCAGCACGGACAGATCCGGCTCGCCGATGCCGTAGTGGTGGTGGTAGAGCCCGTCGACCTCACCGAGTTTGGTGTTGACCCGGTCGTCGTTCGGGTTGTTGTTCCAGTACGCGGCGACGGATTTCTGGTAGCTGGTACGCAGAACGGTCCCGGTCTCCGGGTTGAGCATGGTCATGCGTGATCATCCTCTCTCGGTGCGGTACTGCTTCGGTGCTCTCTTACGGGTGGCTTCAGTGCGGGTCGCGATACCGTTTGCTGTCGGCGTGCCAGGCGCGGTTGCCTCCCATCCAGGCCCACAGGCCCGCGAGGAAGCGGCGTAGTTCCGGCGAGCCAACAGCGGCCAGGGGAGCCGCTTCCCGTTCGAACCGGTGCACGAGTTCGTCGTGCACCTCGGCGGTGCGCAGCACGGCCTCGCGGCGCGAGCAGCGTTCCTCGGCGGCGAGGACGGTCGGCAGATTGAACTCCCTGCCGTTGGACAGGTCCTCACGCGCCATCGAGTACAGGTCGTTCACCATCTGGCTGGCGAGCGCCGCGGTGGTGACCACGCGGCGCACCGCGGGGTCGGTGTACTCGGCGGCCCCCAGCTCGTAGCCGCCCACCACATCGGTCGGCGCCATGCACGGCAGGAAGCTGTGCGGTTGCCGATTGGTGAGGTACTCCCACACCGGCGGCATCCGGCCCGCCGCGCGCCAGCCCGCCTCCGCTCCCAGCGCGATGAACCAGCCCGCGATCTCGGTGCGCAGCCGGGCCAGTTGCGCCGGGCGCGCGTAGCGGGCCAGGTGCTCGAACGAGGTGCGAAACGCGCGCAGGATCGGATCGGCTTCCAAGGCCGACTCGAGCTGGGCGACGTAACGCGCGGGAAGGTGCACCGGATCCA
The DNA here is from genome assembly GCF_001612785.1 of Nocardia beijingensis NBRC 16342. Classification (GTDB taxonomy): domain Bacteria; phylum Actinomycetota; class Actinomycetes; order Mycobacteriales; family Mycobacteriaceae; genus Nocardia; species Nocardia beijingensis. The sequence continues at coordinate 13,203 of NZ_BDBC01000049.1, read as the reverse complement.
TGGCGGCGGCCGCCAATTCGAGCCGGGGACCCAACTCCGCCTCGGCGCTGGAGGGGGTGCCGTCCGGTGCCCGGTCGTCGGCATCCTCCTCGCAGTAGTAATCGTCTACCGACCATTCCGAGACCGCGCACTTCGCCGCCGCCAGCAGCAGGTCGGCATTGTCGCAGTCCGGGTGGGCGAGCATGATCAACCGGCCGAAGTCGGCGTCGCGCAATTCGTTCAGCCGGCCCTCGTACAACCCGATGTCCCTGGCCCAGTCGACGATGCCGGTGTTGACGGCCGCGGCGAGCGCCGGATCGTCACGCAACGGCGGCGGGCAATACAGCGGCGGGATCGGATCCGGCCCGTCGCGGTCGGCCGTGGCGGTGTCGGATCCGGTGGGCCCGCGGGGTATGCGCGCGGCACCGGCGGCGTCCGAACCGATTCTCGAGTGCGTCGTGCGCGGTGGCGCCGCGAGACCGCGTATTCCGAGCAACGTCGATGCCGTGCCGAGCCCGGTGGGTCCGCTGGGAATGCGGGGCGCCTCAGGCGACCTCGTTCGTCCTGTGACCGGGGGCAACCCCGGTGCGGTGGCCGGGACTGCGGGGGCGGTCCCCGGCGTGCTGGTGCGGACAGCGGTGGGGGAGGTCGCCACCGCGGCGGGCGTCGTAGCCGGGCCCACGCCGGACCGGGGAAGCGACAGCGCGGCGGCGCCCAAGCCGGACGGACCGAGCAGCGCGCGCGGTGCGGCAGCCGTCCGATCCACTATGGGTGAAACATCTTTCAGGTCAACTGTTTTCGTCGACAACAGTTCGGCCGGAGCGGCCGTCCGGGTGTTGGTGAGAAGCGCGACGACGGTGGCGGCCACCTCATCGGAGGCCTGTACCGCCGCGGCGCGGGAGAGCACCGACATGCCCATCACCCCCGGTCAGTCGGCTTGCCGGGCGACCGAGACGTTGTCCAGCACGCCCAGGGCATCGGGCACCAGCACGGCCGCCGAGTAGTAGCAGCTGATCAGGTAGGAGATGATCGACTGGTCGTCGATGCCCTTGAAACGCACGTTGAGGCTCGGCTCGTATTCGTCCGGGATCCCGGTCTGGTGCAGGCCGATCACGCCCTGGTCCTTCTCCCCGGTGCGCATGGCCAGAATCGAGGTGGTCTGGGTGTCGCTGATCGGGATCTTGCCGCACGGGAGGATCGGAACCCCACGCCACGCCGGAACACGATGTCCGTCCATTTCGACCGGATCCGGATAGAGCCCGCGCTTGGTGCATTCGCGTCCGAACGCGGCGATCGCCTTCGGATGCGCCAGAAAGAACTTCGTGCTGCGGCGCATGCTGAGCAGCTCGTCGAAGTCGTCCGGGGTGGGCGCGCCGGACTCGGAGTAGATGCGCTGTTTGAGATCGCAGTTGTGCAGCAGACCGAAGTCGGGATTGTTGACCAGGTCGTATTCGCGGCGCTCGTACAGCGCTTCGATGGTCAAGCGCAGCTGCTGCTCGACCTGATTCATCGGGTCGTTGAACAGGTCGGCGACCCGGGTGTGCACCCGCAGCACGCTCTGCGCCAGGCTGAGTTCGTATTGGCGTGGCGCGGCGTCGTAGTCGACGAACGTGCCCTCCAGCAGCGGCTCTCCCGCGTGGCCCGAAGCGATCGTGATATCCGCCTCGCCTTTGTTGTTCTGCGGACGAGTGGGCGCGGAAGCCACACGCGAAAGTTGCTCACGCAATGCGGGAGTGCGGTCGATGAATTCCGTCAGCGTTCGGCGGGGAAGGGCCAGCACGGTCGTCCGCGTGACCGTCTTGATGGTGACCGGCCAGATCGCCGACGGCTCGGTCAGTAACGTGTCGCCGAAGAAGTCGCCGCCGCCGAGGATACCGAGCTTCGTCTGCTCGCCGTACTCACCCGAACCGATCTTGCTCAATTTGCCGTGCACGATCAGCAGAATCTGATCCATCGGGTTGCCGAATTCCGCTACCACGACGCCGGGTTCGAGATCGCGCTGTTCGAAACGGTCCGCGAGGGCGCGCAGCACCTCCTCGTCGTCGAAGCCGCGCAGCGCCGGAAGTTCCTGCAATTCCAGGGGAATGACGCGTGCGGTGGAGCCGTCGACGACGAATTCCACTTCGCCGTTGCCCACGGTGTGGGTCAGGCGGCGGTTCACTCGGTACACACCGCCGTTGACCTGCGTCCACGGCAGCGCGCGAGTGAGCCACCGCGAACTGATGCCCTGCATCTGCGGTTCGGATTTGGTGGTGTGCGCGAGCAGGCCCGCCGTGCTGGTGCTCAGGCTCCTACGCACGTTGTTTTCCGTTTGGACCGGCATTTCAATGGTCATGCGTTGTCCTCACCTCGAGACGGCCACCGAGACGTGGTGACGGGTTTTGCGGCAGGGGAATTCAGGATCGTCGATAGTTCAGAGTCGCCGGGTGTTCACATCAAACAGCAGCGGGCATGCCCGCGGGGAAGCTCATCGAACGAAATCGTCTACGCGCCACGGCGTTCCAGACGAGTTCGATGGTAGACGCCGAAAGCCGCTGCGCGCAGAAAAATTTCGAAGATCGCCTCGCCGCCCGCCGGATGGTCACGACACGCGGTCGATTCGGGTAACAGCGGGTGGCGCACCAGGGCCGGCCGGCCCGAATTGCGCTCTGGTAGCGGAGAATTAGCCAACTGAGTGGCGGCGTGTCATGCCCGGAGCCGGCCCGGAGGTGGACCGACCGGAGGAGACGCGGCAGGGCTGCCGCGCATCCGGCGTTTCCGGGCGGGGTTCGTACCCTGTGCTGCCGGAGTGGAAGACTGACCCCGGCGGGCGCGTGCGCACCGCCGGGCCCGGCGGTCCTTCGGCCGAGGGGCGCCGGACTCCCCGGTGCGTCGTGGCAATCGGTGACGGGTGGCCGGGCGCACCGATGGCGCTGCGCTGTCCAGGCGCCTGCGTCCGCCGCCGTGGAATGTTTCCGAGCCGATATGTGCCCGCCGGAGAGCCGACCGCGGCAACCTGGCATGGGACGTGTCACAGCGGACACATAATGGACAGGTGGTGTGGGAAGCTCGTCTGAACACGTCGCGGTATGTGATGCCGGTCACGTTCTAGGGTAGGGCCAGGAGCGATGGTGAAGTTGAATGCGAAGGTTGTGGTGGGCTCGGTACAGCGATTGATGGCGACCGCGCAGAACGGCTTGGAGGTCATCCGCTTCGGCGGGCTGACCCCCGACGTGGCGTCCTCGCCCTTCGAGGTCGTGGAACGCAGACGCATGTACCGGCTGCGGCATTACTTCCCCGACGAGGCGACCCCGGGCCGCCCGGTGGCCGTGCTGGTGCCTCCGCTCATGGTGAACGCCGACATCTGGGATGTGAACGCCGAGGAAGGCGCCGTCGGGATCCTGCACCGCGGCGGCATCGACTGCTGGGTGGTGGACTTCGGCTCGCCCGCCAGCGAGGAGGGCGGCTGGCAGCGCGACCTCGCCGACCACGTGCTTGCGGTCAACAGCGCGATCGACACCGTCAACGAGGCCACCGGCAGCGGCGTGCACCTGATGGGCTACTCCCAGGGCGGCATGTTCGCCTACCAGACCGCCGCCTACCGGTACGGCAAGGGCGTGGACAGCATCGTGACCTTCGGCAGCCCGGTCGACATCGTCGCGGGCATGCCGTTCGGGCTGCCCTACGGCATGGTCTCCGACGTCGCCGACTTCCTGGCCGATCACGTGGTCACCCGGCTGCCGATCACCGACTCCATGGTGCGCATCGGCTTCCAGTTGCTCGATCCGGTGAAGACGGCCAAGTCGAGAATCGATTTCCTGCGCCAGCTGCACGACCGCGAGGCGTTGCTGCCGAAGGAGCGTCAGCGCCGCTTCCTCAACAGCGAAGGCTGGGTCGGTTACGCGGGGCCTGCCGCGGCGGACCTGCTCAAGCAGTTCGTCGCGCACAACCGGCTGATGCTCGGCGGGTTCGTCATCCGCGACCACCCGATCTCGCTGGCCGAACTGAAATGCCCGATCCTGGCGTTCGTCGGCGAGGTCGACGACATCGGACAACCTGCCGCGGTGCGCGGCATCGTGCGGGCCGCGCCGAACGCGGAGGTCTACGAGGCGACGCTGGTCGCGGGCCACTTCGGACTGGTGGCGGGGAGCACGGCCAGCAAACACACATGGCCGATGGTGCGGCAGTGGGTGGAATGGATGAACGGCGAGAAGCCACTGCCGCCGGAGATCGTGCCGATGACCGAGCACGTGGCGAGCAATCGTCCCCGCTCGGCGGCCACCCGGGTGGTGCACACCGCCGCGACGCTGGCCGAGGCGGGCACCGGCGTCGGCAAGGCCCTCGAGGGCATCGCGAACAACACGGTGCGTGGATCGATCGAACTGGCGGGCGAGGCGGCGCGGGCGCTGCCGAGGCTCACCCGTCTCGGCATGATCCAGCCGCACACCCGGATCTCGCTCGGCCGGTTGCTGGCCGAGCAGAAGCGGCGCGCGCCGCAGCGCGATCTGTTCCTGTTCGACGACCGCGTGCACACCAACGCGGCGGTCAACGAGCGCATCGACAACGTGGTGCGCGGCCTCATCTCGGTGGGCGTGCGCCCGGCCATGCGGGTCGGCGTGGTGATGGAGACCAGGCCGAGCGCGTTGGCCTCGGTCGCGGCGCTGTCCCGGCTGGGTGCGGTGGCGGTGCTGCTGGCCCCCAACAGCGAACTGCGCCGCGCGATCGAGCTCACCGGCGTGGAGACCCTGATCTCCGACCCGGAGAACCTGCGCCAGGCCGCCGCGACCGGCGCCAGGGTGCTGGTGCTCGGCGGCGGCAACTCGCGCGAGCTGGCGCTGCCGACGTCCGACCGCCTGATCGACCTGGAGCAGATCGACCCGGCGCGGGTGCAGGTGCCCGCCTGGTACCGGCCCGACCCCGGTCTGGCGCGGGAGCTGGCGTTCGTGCTGGTCACCGGCACCGGTGAGCGGCTGGAGACGAAGTACATCACCAATCACCGCTGGGCGCTGTCGGCGTTCGGCACCGCGACCACGGCCGATCTCAATCGCAGGGACACCGTGTACTGCCTCGCGCCGCTGCACCATTCGTCCGGGCTGCTGGTCAGTCTCGGCGGAGCGGTCGCGGGCGGAAGCCGGGTCGCGCTGGCTCGCTCGCTCGACCCGGAGCGCTTCGCCGGGGAGGTGCACCGCTACGGCGTCACCGTGGTCACCTACACCTGGACCATGCTGCGCGACATCCTCGACGCGGAGGTGTTCCCGAACGGCCACAGCCACCCGATCCGCTTGTTCATCGGCTCCGGGATGCCCGCCGGGCTGTGGCGGCGCACCGTGGAGCAATTCGAACCCGCCCGCGTGCTCGAGTTCTACGCCTCGATCGAGGGCGATGTGGTGCTGGCCAACGTGGCCGGGGCGAAACGTGGCTGCAAGGGCAGGCCGGTTCCCGGCACCGCGAAGGTGGAACTGGTCGCCTACGACCCGCTCACCCAGCGCATCCTGGTCGACGGATCCGGCTTCGCCCGCCGCTGCGCGGACAACGAGGTGGGCCTGCTGATCGGCAGGGCGTCCGACGGCGTCGACATCTCCGACGGCGGTCTGCGCGGGGTCTTCACGGCGGGCGACTCCTGGATGCCGACGGAGAACCTGTTCCGCCGCGACGGCGACGGCGACTACTGGCTGATGGACCGCACGGACACGGTGATCCACACGCGCCGCGGACCGGTCTACGGTCAGCCGATCGTCGACGTGCTCAACGACATCACCGCGGTGGACATGGAAGTCACCTTCGGGCTCAACGTCGACGACCACTGCATCGCGGTGGCCGCGGTGAGCGTGCGCGACGGTTTCCGCCTCGACCCCAAGGACGTCACCGAGGCGTTGCGGGCACTGGAACCGGATCAGCGGCCCGACCTGGTGTACGTGGTGGACGACATCCCGCGCAGCCCGTCGTACCGTCCGTCCGCTCGCGCGGTGCAGGCGGCGGGGCGGCCGGAGCCGGGACCGGACACCTGGTGGTACAACCGGGCCTCCGACGCCTACGAGATCCTCACCGAGGACCAGGCGCGCACGCTGCTGGGCGGCTGACCCGACACATGTTGCCGAAGAGCCGGATTCACCGACCGATGGCATAGTGAGTGCCTGTGGGAACGAGCCTCATTTACCGCAACGGGACCGTCTACGAGGTCCTGATGCGCGGGTTGTACGGCAAGCACTACACGGCTCGGTATCGCGCTATCGCCGAACTCGTCCCGGAAGGGGCGAGTGTGGTCGATCTGTGCTGCGGACCCGCGACGCTCTACACCCGCTACCTGCGCCACAAGTCGGTCGACTACACCGGCCTCGATCTCAACGAGCGCTTCGTGGCGCGCGTGAACGAAGCGGGCGGACGGGGCAAGGTGTGGAACCTGCGATCCGGTGCCGCGCTGCCCGCCGCCGACTACGTCATCATGCAGGCCAGCCTCTACCACTTCCTGCCCGAGCCGCGCCCGCTGCTGGACCGGATGCTCGCCGCGGCCACCGAGCGGGTGATCGTCGCCGAACCGGTCCGCAACCTGGCGACCAGCGGCAATCCGGTCCTCGCCACGATCGGCAAACGGTTCACCGACGCGGGCGACGGCGAGCAGGCGCACCGCTTCACCGAGCGGACCCTCGACGAGTTCTTCACGGCGTACCGGCCCCGTGTGGCCCGGGAATCCCTGATCGCGGGCGGGCGGGAGAAGCTCTACGTGCTCACCCCGTGAGGCCGGGCTCCGGCGTCGCGGGCCGGTTCACACGGTGAACGCGGTGACCGCGTCCACGACACGAGCCACTTGCGCGTCGGTGAGATCCGGCCAGAGCGGCAGGCGAACCACGGTCGCGGAGAACTCCGCGCTGCGGGCGCACGCGCGCGGCGTGCGGCCGAGCTTGAACCCGGCCGGGCTGGAGTCCAGCGGGATGTAGTGGAACGGGGCGGAGATCCCCTGCGCGGCGAGGTGGGCGATCAGGTCGTCGCGGCGGCGCTCGGTCGGGGTCCGCAGGTAGTACAGGTGCGCGGTGTGCTCGCGATCGGCGGGCACGGACATGAGGCGCACGTCGTTGCGCCGGGCCCAATCGGGCAGGGCGGCGGCGTAGGCGTCCCACACCCGGTGGCGTCCGGCCTGGATGGTGTCGAACTCGTCCAGTTGCGCGTCGAGCACGGCCGCGTTCAGCTCGCTGGGCAGGTAGCTGGAGCCGATGTCCTGCCAGGAGTACTTGTCCACCGCGCCGCGCAGGAACCGGGCCCGGTCGGTGCCCTTCTCCCGGATGATCTCGGCGCGCGCCATCAGGATCTCGTCGGTGAGCAGCAGCGCGCCGCCCTCGCCGCAGTGCACGTTCTTGGTGTCGTGGAAGCTGAGCGTGCCCATCGTGCCGATGGTGCCGAGCTTGCGGCCGCGCCAGGCGCCGCCGAGCCCGTGCGCGTTGTCCTCGACGACGGCGAAGCCGTGGGTGTTCGCCAGGTCGAGCAGACCGGCCATGTCGGCGGCGACGCCACCGTAGTGGATGACCACAACGGCCTTCGTCCGCTCGGTGACCACGGCCGCGACCGACTCCGGATCCAGGTTGCCGGTGGCCGGATCGATGTCGGCGAACACGCAGGTGGCGCCGCGCAGCGCCATCGAGGTGGCGGTGGAGGTGAAGGCGAAGCTCGGCACGATCACTTCGTCGTCGGGGCCCAGCTCCAGCAGCAGGCCCGCCATCTCCAGCGCGGACGTGCAGGAGGTGGTGAGCAGTGCGTGCGGCGCGCCCGTGATCGCCTTCAGCTTCGCGGTGGCCGACGCGGTGAACTGCCCGTCACCGTGGCTGTGGTCGGAGGCGAGCACGGCCTCCAGATTCGCTAGTTCCCGGCGCGCCCGGTACGGACGGCTGAAGATGACGCGGTCAGTGCTCAACCCGGTCGGTCCCCCTGCTGGCGGTGGTCGCGGTCAGTTCCGATGTGTCCGTCGGACGCGGCGTCGGCGTCTCGACGGTGAGATAGAGGGGCTTGCCCACCAGGACGTGCAGAGCAACGCCCAGGTACTCGGCGATCAGCCCGAGTGAGAACAGGATCGCGCCGGAGCACAGCAGCAGCACCACGATGGTGGAGGCCCAGCCTTCCGGCGCCCAGCCGTCGGTGGTCAGCGCCTCGAACACGACCACGGCGGCCATCACGCCGCCGGCCAGCGCCAAGGTGACGCCGAGCAGGCTGACCAGCCGCAGCCCGCGGGTTCCGCTGCACAGCACCATCTTCCAGAACAGCGAGAACAGCCGACGGTAGTTGTAGCCGGATTCCTCCCTGCCCTCGGCGCGCAGCACCACCGGCGCCTGCGCGACGGCGCCGACCACCCAGGTCAGCGCGACGTCGAGGTAGACGCCGTTCGACGCGACCTCGGCCAGTTGCCTGCCGATGTCCCCGCGGATCAGCCGGTAGCTTTCGAACCGGGTGGAATCCGGGAACGCGAACAACGTCGCGAGCACCAGCTTGGCTCCGCGCGAGGTCAGATTGCGCAGGAACCCGTGCGGCCTGGTGTTGCTCGGCTTGGAGTAGACCAGATCGGCGCGCTGCGCCAGCGCGGTGTCCAGGAACGCGCTGATGAAGCGGGGATCGTGCTGGCCGTCCTCGTCCATGGTGACGATCCAGTCACCGCTCGCGGCCGACATCCCGGCGATCGTCGCGGCGTCCTGGCCGAAGTTGCGGCTGAGCCAGACGGTGCGCACGGTGGGATAGGTCCGTTGCAGTTCCTGTAGCACCACGTCGGAGCGGTCCGGGCCGTGGTCGTGCACCAGGATGATCTCGGAGACGGTGAACGCGGTGCCGCCCGCGGTCTCGGTGGTGCGGGTCAGATCGTGCAGTTCGGCGACCAGACCGGCGATCGTGTCCTCACCTCGGTACACCGGCACGACCACCGACACCGTGTGCGGCCGGTCCACGCCGGGCCGTGCCGGGTCGCCGTTCGTCGCCGGGGCGCCGGAACGGAGTGTGCGGGCGGGGGTGATCGGCATCAGCTGGATCGACTTTCGATGACGGTGCGTGCCGGTACTCGTGGCAGAACTGCGGAGCCCGAACCGGTGTGGACTCTAGCACGGTGGGCGCGGCGGCCAGCGGAGCAGCTGATCATGCCCTCATCTTGGTGGCGTCCGCGACCGATGCCAAGCCGGGACCCGCCCTGTAGGGTTTGGAACTCGTGACGGACAGTGCAGTGCTCGACTCGCCGCCGGAGGCCTATTCGCGGCGAGATGTCTACCGGTGGGGGGTCATCACCGCGCTCGGAGTGGTCGCGGGTTACCTCGCTGTCCTGCTCGCCAACGCCAGGCATTTCTTCACCGACGACACCGAGTCCCAGTACACCTCGCTGTGGGTCGGCTTGGGCCGCGCGTTGCGCGCAGGCGATTTCCCGGTCATGGTGCCCGAGCACTGGATGGCGGGCAACAACACCATGGACGACGCGGGCCTGTTCAACCCGCCGCAGCTGCTGATCGATCTGATCGCGCCCTCGGTGGACAACGTCGCGCTGTACGCCACCGTCGTGAAGCTGATCTTCTCGATCATCGCCGCGCTCGGCGTCTACCGGATCTGTCTCGTCTACGGCGGGCGGCCCGCGTGGTCGGCGGTCGCGGGCGTCGCGCTGCCGCTGTCGGGCTTCTTCCTGTTCTTCGACGAAGCCAGCTGGATGACCGCGCTCACCGGCACCGCGTGGATGGTGCACGCCTGGGCGGCCTCGGTGCGCTACACGCGAGGTGCGGGCGGCCCCGTTCCGGTCTTCGTCTACCTGTATCTGACCATCTCGACGCAGTACATCTTCCCCGCGGTCGAAGCGGTGCTGATGCTGCTTGCTGTGGCCGTGGGCGAGCTGGTGTACCAGCGCAAATGGCAGCCGGTGCTGCGGCTGACGCTCGCGGCGGGCTGCGCGGGGCTCGCGGGCCTGCTGACCTTCCTGCCCTCGATGCTGTCGGCGAAGGTGACCTGGCGCGGCACCGCGCAGATCAACAACGACCAGTTCCTCACGGTGCCGTGGTCGGAGTCGCTGAACGCCAGCCTGCCCAGCTCGCTGCCCGCCTTCACCTCGTGGTGGGGTTACGTGCAGCCGCTGCCGGTCACCTACATCGCCTGGTTCCTGATCCCGGCTCTGGCGTTCGTCGACTGGCGGCGGGCCAAGGAGGCGTGGCGGGAGCTGAGCGCGATCGCGATCTTCGCGATCATGATGCTGATGTGGACCGCCGGCCCCGGTTCCGTCGGACCGCTGCGCTGGCCGGCGCGCGTGCTGCCGATGCTGGCCATCGGCCTGCTCGTGCTGGTGTGTGTGCTGCTCGGGCGTTACGGGACGTTCCGCGATCCGAAGAATCGCGGCATCGCTGCGGGCGTGCTGATCCTGCTGCTGTGGGTGCGTTCGTTCTGCGCCGACCCGCACGACGCGATCTGGCACGTGATCGCGGCGCTGGCGCTGGCGGCGCTGGTGGCGGCCGCGGTGTGGCTCGGGCGCACCAAGGGCACCGCGGCGGCGTGCGCCGTGACCATCGTCGCGATGTTCCCGATCGCCTATTTCCAGGTCGACGCCGCGCAACCCACGCCGATGTCGTGGAACCTGCCGGTGAAGCGTTCGGTGGCGAAGGACGCGTTCCCCGACTTCGCGGGCAACACCATCCAGCTGGGCGATCGCGGACTGCTGCAACCGCAGGACAAGAGCATCGAGGCCGCCTACGGCTCGCTCGTCTTCGGCAACTACGCCCGCGGGCTGGAACTGAACTACGTCAACGGTTACACCCCCAGCGGCCACTTCTACTTCGGTGAGCTGCTGTGCATGCGCTGGGACGGCAGCGTCTGCCCGGACGCCTACCGGCGCATGTTCGCGCCCGAGCCGACCACAGGACGGCCGCTGGTCGATCTGATGAACCTCGACCGCGTGGTGCTGCAGCGTGCCCTGTTCCCGGACGCGGCGGCCCAGCCCGCGCCGGAGGGCTGGCAGTGGGTCGACTACCCCGGCCACGAGCGCTACATCGCCGTGCTGGAACGCGTGGGCGGACCGATCTCGACCACCAACGGCCGCGTGACGGCGGCCAAGAACGTGAGCGCGACCTCGATCTCCGAGACCGACACCACCAGCAGGGTGCGCGTCTCCTCGGTCGAGGGCGGCAAGGTCGTGTTCGCGCGGCTGGGCTGGCCGGGATATCGGGTCACCTTGAACGGCAAGTCGCTTCCGATCACCACGGTCGCCAAGTCCTTCATCGCCGTCGATGTTCCCGCCGGCACTCAGAACGCCGAGCTGGTGCTGACCTGGCGTCCGCCGGGCTGGAAGATCGGCATCGCCGCGGCGGTGGCGGGGGTGCTCGGCATCGGCGTCCTGCAATGGCTGTATGTCCGGTCCCGGCGTCGTGAGGAGCCGCAGGAGAGCGCAGGCACCGCGCCCACCGAGCCGGATCGCGAACTGGCGGACGCCGTTTCGTGAAGACGAACACCCCTCCGGCGGCCATGGGTACCGACGCGGTGGGCGACGGTCCCGCGGCGGGACTCCTGACGCGGGTGGTCCGGCGGCAGGAGGTCGCTTTCGCGCTGGTCGGGGCGTGCAACACCCTGCTCGGCATCGGCCTGACCGTGGCGTGGCTCGCGGTGCTCGGTGACGCTTGGCCGCCCGCCGTCGCGGTCGTGCTGGCCTACGCCGTCGGCATCGTCGTCGCTTTCGTCCTGCACCGGACGCTCGTATTCCGGGTACGCGGCCGGGTGCTGCGCGATTTCGCCGCCTTCGTCGTGGTGAATTCCGGGGGGCTGCTGATGAATACCGTGCTGCTGTCGCTGGCGGTCACGGTGCTGCGCCTGCCGCGGATTCCCTCGGCCGTCGTGGTGATGGGCCTGGTCGCGGTCGCCAGTTTCTTCGGCCATCGCTACATCTCGTTCCGCCGCACCACGCAGGCGCCGACCGACAACGCGGCCGGATGACCCGTTCCGGGCCGTCGTCCCGGCACTGGCTTGCCGGAGCCGCATCGCGGTGACGGTAGGGTCTGTGACTCGTGGCCGAACGTAGCACTCTTCCTTCGCGCGAAGTCCGCACATGGGGCGTCATCACGGCGCTCGGGGTGATCGCGGGTTACGGTGCGGTGCTATTCGCCAACGTCCGGCATTTCTACACCGACGACACCGAATCGCAGTACGCGCCGCTGTGGGTGATGCTCGGCCGGTACCTGCGCGAGGGACGGTTGCCCGCGATGATCCCCGAGCATTGGATGGCGGGCAACTACACCATCGAAGAGGCCGGGCTGCTCAATCCGCCGCAGCTGCTGATCGATCTGATCGCGCCATCGGTCGACAACCTCGCGCTGTACGCCACCGTGGTGAAGCTGATCTTCGCGATCGTCCTCGCCCTCGGCGTGTACCGGATCTGCCTGGCCTACGGGGCGAAGGCGCCATGGGCGGCGGTGGCGGGCGCGGCCATTCCGTTCACCGGATGGCTGCTGTTCTTCGACGAGTCCAGCTGGATGACCGCGTTCACCGGCACCGCGTGGCTGGCCCACGCCTGGGCGTCCGGGGTGCGCTACGCCCGCGGGCGCAGCGGGCCGATCCCTGCTTTCGTCTTCCTGTATCTGGCCATCTCGGTGCAATACATCTTCCCCGCGGTGGAGGCCGGTCTGATGGTGGGCGCCGTCGCCATCGGCGAACTCGTCTATCAGAAGGCATGGCGTCCTTCGCTGCGCCTGCTCATCGTCGCCGCCGCCGCGGCGCTGGCCGGACTGGCGACCTACCTGCCGAGCATGCTGTCGGCGAAGGTGACCTGGCGCGGCACCGCGCAGATCAACAACGACCAGTTCCTCACCGTGCCGTGGTCGGAGTCGCTGAACGCCAGCCTGCCCAGCACGCTGCCCGCGTTCAATTCCTGGTGGGGGTACGTCCAGCCGATGCCGGTGGTCTACATCGCCTGGTTCCTGGTTCCGGCGCTGGCCTTCGTCGACTGGCGCAAGGCGCTCGGCGCGGCGCGTGAGCTCGTCGCGCCCGCGGTGTTCGCGGTGCTTGCGCTGATGTGGACGGCGGGTCCCGGCGCGGTCGGACCGTTGCGCTGGCCCGCGCGGGTGCTGCCGATGGTCGCGCTCGGCCTGCTGGTGCTGGTGTGCGTGCTGCTCGGGCGTTTCGCCACCGTCCAGGACTGGCGGCGGCGTGGCGTCGCCGCCGCGGTGCTGATCGGTCTGCTGTGGGTGCGCACGTTCTCGGCCGCGCCGCACGAGGTGATCCCGCACATCGTCGCCGCGCTCGGCGTGGCCGCGAACGTGC
>NZ_BDBC01000048.1 GCF_001612785.1 Nocardia beijingensis NBRC 16342 | reverse complement strand
GCTCGGCGCCGGCGCGGTGCGGCTCGGGCGCAGCCGCGGCGCGGGCGCCGCGTGCGTGTTGATCGTCGTCTCGGTCTTCCCCATCGCCTACCTCCAGGTGTGGGGTGCGCAGCCGACCCCGATGGGCTGGAATCTGCCGGAGAATCGGTCGGAGATGAAGGCCGCGTTCCCCGATTTCCCCGGCACCACACTGCAACTCGGCGACCGGATGCTCATCCCGCCACCGGAGCGGAATCTGTCCGGCGCGTACGGTTCGCTGGTTTTCGGCAACTACGCGAAGGATCTGGAGCTGACCTACGTCAGCGGATACACCCCCAACGGGCACTACTGGTTCGGCGAGACGTTGTGCATGCGGTGGGACACCAGCGTCTGTCCCGATGCCTACCGGCGCGCCTTCGCGACCGAGCCGACCACCGGACGGACCATCGTCGACCTGATGAAGGTCGATCGGGTCGTGCTGCATCGCGCCTTGTACCCGGACGCGCGCGATCAGCCCGCGCCGCCCGGCTGGCGCTGGGTCGACTACCCCGGGCACGAGAAGTACATCTCGGTGCTGGAGCGCACCGACGGCCTGATCTCGGCGCGGGACGGCCGGGTGTCCGCCACCCAGGGCGTGACGGCCACGTCGGTCGGTGAGTCGGACACGACCAGCCGGGTGCGGGTGCGTTCCCCGGAGGGCGGGCGAATCGTTTTCGCGCGGCTCGGCTGGCCCGGTTACCGGGTGACGCTGGACGGGCGCGAGATCCCTTCCACACTGGTGGCGAAAACGTTTGTGGCCGTGGATCTCCCGGCTGGCAGCTCCGGTGAGCTCGTGGTGTCGTGGCAGCCGCCGGGCTGGCGGATCGGCGTCGCGGCGGCTCTACTCGGGCTGCTCGTCGTCGGCCTGTCGCAGTGGGCGTACCTGCGTGGCAGGCGGCGCCCGGACGCGGCGGCCGGAGCCGAGCCGTCCCCGCCCGACGCGGGGGTGCCCGCGGAAACCGACCTGGCCGACGCCGCCCGATGAGCGCGGGCGCGGCGGATGGAATCGGCGCACCGGAATCGGAGGCGCGGCGTCTCGATGCCGCGGGCGCGGCGACGGACACGGGACCTGGTGAGACGCTCGCCGCCGACCCGGGCCCGCTGCTGCGCCTGGTGCGTCGCCAAGAGATCGCGTTCGCCGTCGTCGGCATGGTGAACACGGGCCTCGGCATGGCGCTGACCGTGCTGTGGCTGGCGGTGCTCGGTGACCGGGCGCCCGCCGCGCTCGCGCCTGCCCTGGCCTACGCGGTCAGCGTGGTCGTGGCGTTCGTCCTGCACCGGACCCTGGTGTTCCGGGTACGGGGGCGCGCGGCGCGGGATTTCGTCGCGTTCGTCGCGGTGAACTCCGGTGGGCTGGCGCTGAACATGGTGCTGCTGCAACTGGGCGTCTCGGTGCTGCATCTGCCGAGCATCCCCTCGGCGGTCGGGGTGATGGCGCTGGTGGCCGGGGCCAGCTTCTTCGGTCATCGCCACATCTCGTTTCGCCGGACATCCGCTGCCGGTGCGGACGGTTCTCGCTCCGGTCCGGCCGGAAGGTAGGTTCCTGGTATGCCTGAGCACACCACCCTGGACGCCACACTGCTGAGTCTGCTGGCCTGCCCGCAGGACAAGGGCCCGCTGCGGCTGGTTCGCGCCGCCGACGGCAGCGAGTCGCTCTACAACCCGCGCCTGCGCCGGGCATACCCGATCGAGAACGGCATCCCGGTGCTGCTCGTCGACGAAGCCAGGGACGTCACCGACGCCGAGCACGAAGCGTTCACCGCCCAGGGCGACGCCTGACCTTCCGCATCACATTCCCTTCCGCTCACGACTCGCCCGCCGTGCGGCAACGGATGCGTCACGGTCGATTTGCGTCCATTGACCGTTCCAAGCCGGGTCCGCCATGATCATTTGCACTTCGAGACGGTCAACTCGCTCCAGCCAAGGGGCGTTGCGGCCGACCTGATCAGCGCACTGGTGGCGTATGAGAGAGAGGTCGGGAACGTCATGAGCGATTCACGTTTACGAAATTGGACGGCTCGATGCGCGATCGCCTGCGCGGTCACGGCGGCGGGATTCGCCATGGCGGTGCCCGCGCAGGCCGAGCCGCTCTGGCCGGGGGGCCCGGATATTCCCGGTCTGCCCGCGCTGATTCCACCCCCGCCGCCCGCGCCGGTCGTGGCGCCGTGCTCGACGGCGGCTCGTGCGTGCATGCGGTTGTCGACGAATGAAGCGTGGCTGATGGACGAGGGCAAGGTGGTCTACGGCCCGACGCCGATCTCCCACGGGATGCCGGGATACGAGACGCCGCCCGGCGTCTTCCACGTTTCCTTCAAGAAGGAGTTCCACTGGAGCACCATGCACAACGCTCCGATGGAGTACGCGACCTTCTTCAACGGTGACATCGCCTTCCACGTCGGCCCGATCGAGAAGCAGTCGCACGGCTGCGTCCGGATGACCTACGAGGGGGCCAAGGCGTTCTACGAGTACCTGTGGCCCGGTGACGTCGTCGAAGTCGTGGAGTGACGGCCACGGCGTCCCACGGTGACCGGCGCGGTCACCCGGACGCCGGTCGCTGCCCGATGTCGCCGGTGAGATAGCGCTGCAGCGTCGGGCCCACCGCGGCGACCAAATCGTCCGGAGGCATCGAGGCCAGCGGTTCGACGCCGACGATCTTGCGGCCGACCAGCACGCCGATCATCTGCGAGGCGACCAGGCCGATTCGGACGCGTCCGTCGTCCTCGGCGGTGGCGATCCGTCTGCGGACGCGTTCCAGCACCACTTCTAGAAGGAAGGACCTGGCCAGCGACAGATCGTGGCTGCCGGACAGGATGCTGCGCACCATCGCGACCACGCCGGGACCCGCGGGCGAATCCCACACGCCGACCACCGCGCGAAGGATGGTCTCGCCCAGCAGATCCAGTGGCGCGGCTTCGATGACGCGCAACGTCGCCTCCGGGTCGACCGGAAACTCCACCACGGCGGCGAAAAGCTGTTGTTTGGTGCCGAAATAGTGGTGCACCAGGGCCGGATCGACCCCAGCGTCGGTGGCGACCGCGCGCACCGAGGTCTTGTCGAACCCCGCGTCGGCGAACCGGGTGCGGGCGGCCGCGAGGATGGCCTCACGAGCGCCCGACTGCCCCGGTCGGCGGCCGGTGCGAGCGGGCCGCTCGGTGCCGCCGGAGCCGTTGACTGCCGTCATGCGGTCCGCCGTCGTAGCGTGGCCGCGCCCAGGCACAGGGCGACGATCGCGAAGCCGGTCACGATGGCCAGATCACGCCACATCTCGCCGGTGACCTCGGGATGCGTCGAAACTTGCTGCAGCGCGTCGACCGCGTAGCTCAACGGCATCACGTTGCTGATCACCTCCAGCCAATCCGGCAGCTGGCCGCGGGGAACGAGCAGGCCGCACAAGAAGATCTGCGGGGCGACCACGACCGGCATGAACTGTACGGCCTGGAATTCGGTGCGGGCGAACGCGCTGGCCAGCAGACCGAGCGCCACCCCGCACACCGCGTCCACCACCGCGATCAGCACCACCCACGCCGGGCTGCCCGCCGAGCCGAGCCCGAGCAAACCGAAGGAGACCAGGCAGGCGACGGTCGCCTGCGCGGCGGCGGCCAGCGAGAACGCGCTGCCGTATCCGGCGAGCAGATCGAGTTTCGTCAGCGGCGTGGACAGCAGCCGCTCCAGCGTGCCCGAGGTGCGTTCGCGCTGCATGGCGATCGCCGTGATCAGGAACATCACGATGAACGGCAGGATGCCGAGCATGCTGATGCCGACGCGGTCGAACAGCGAGACGGGGTTCAGCGGGTTGGTCGGAGCGTCCTTGTAGATGAAGTACAGCAGCGCCATCAGCAGGGCGGGGACCACCAGGATCATGGCGACGGTGCGATGGTCGTTGCGCAGCTGCCGCAGGATGCGGCCGGTGGTCGCGGCGTAGGGGCGCAGCGTCGGGGTCCGCCGGGGTGCGGCTTCGGATACGGCGGTCATGCGTTCTGTCCCATCGTGATGAGGGTGAGGAAGGCGGTCTCCAGGTTCTGCTCACCGGTTCGTGCGCGCAGTTCGTCGGGGCTGAGCTCGGCGAGCAACTGGCCGTCGCGCATCAGCAGCAGCCGGTCGCAGTGCTCGGCCTCGTCCATGACATGACTGGACACCAGCAGCGTCGTCCCGTTCGCGGCCAGCTCGTGGAACTGTTTCCACAACTCGACGCGCAGCACGGGGTCGAGGCCGACCGTCGGCTCGTCCAGCACCAGCAGCTCCGGCTGGGCGACCAGCGCGCAGGCCAGGGACGCCCTGGTCTTCTGGCCGCCGGAGAGTTCGTCGCCGCGCTGGTGGGCGTGGTCGGCCAGGCCCACCGCCGTGATCGCGTCGTCCACGTCGGCCCGGTCGCGGCCGTAGAGCGCGGCGAAGTACGCGACGTTCTCCCGGACGCTGATGTCGTTGTAGATGCTCGGCGCCTGCGTGACGTACCCGATGAGGTGGCGCAGCGCAGGCGAGCCCGCCGGGTGGCCGAGCGCGGTGACCTCACCCGATTCGACGATCTGGGTGCCGACGATGCTGCGCATCAGCGTCGTCTTGCCGCACCCGGACGGGCCGAGCAGCCCGGTGATCGTGCCGCGCGGGATGGTCAACGAGACGTCGTGCAGAACTTCGCGGCCGCCGCGGTGGACGCGCAGGTCTCGGACCTCGACGGCGGGGGAGGGAATGGGTCGCGACACGGTCGCCTCAATTCATCGAGTGTTGAATTCACTGTGTGATGAATTTAGCGCGATCCCGCGGAACCGGCAAGAGTGCCGGGCGACCATTCAGTGGCCGTGGTGCCTCGGCGGCGTCCCTGCCGCCTGACCCGGTTCCACGACCACGAACTGGCCCATCATCCCGAGGTCCTCGTGCCAGAGCAGGTGGCAGTGGAACATGTACGGCGCGTCCGGATCGGCCGGTCCGTCGAAGCGCATGGCGAGCCGCACCGTGCTGTTCGGCGGCAGGAACACGGTGTCCTTCGGGCCGGCCAGCGCCGCGGGCACGGGCCCGTCGTCCACCGCGAGCACCCGGAATCGCACGTCGTGGACGTGGAAGTTGTGCGGCATGCCGTCGTTGTTGCGCACCACCCAGGTCTCGGCGGTGCCGCGCGTGACCGCGAAATCGATGCGGTCCATGGCCATCGGCGTGCCGTTGATCCCGGCGAGGCTCAGATCGAAATGCCGTTCCCGCACCGAGTCGCCGCCATCCGGGGTGGTGGGCGGGGCCAGCACGGTCGGGAGTTCCGGTGCGGGCCGCAAGGTGTCGGCCGCGCGTAGTTCCAGGATGTCGAACGTGTCGTCACCGCCGGAGAATCGCTGCGTCCAGAAATCGAGCCCGGCGTCGAGTTTCCCGCCGCGCAGCACGGCGCGCTCGCCCGGCCGCATCCGCACCACGATCTCGGCGCGCTCGCCCGGCGACAGCCGCAGCCGGTCCAGGGTCATCGGCCGCTCCGTCAGGCCGCTGTCGGTGGCGACGAGCGCGAAGGGCCTTTCATCTGCGAAGACGAAGGTGTAGATCCGCGCGGTCGAGGCGTTGAGCAGACGCAAGCGCACGAGTTCGTCGCCGACCGCACGGTACGGCGCGAGCGTGCCGTTGACCATCGTCCGATCGCCGAGGAATCCGACATCACGGAACATCGCGTGCGTCGAGTCGAACGCCGCGCCGTCGAACCGCACGTCTTGGACGATCAGCGGCAGATCGTTCACGCCGTAGTCGGAGGGCAGGGGCATGGCGGCGGACACCTCGTCATCGAGCAGGAACATGCCCGCCAGTCCCCGCCGTACGTGCGCTTCGGTCGCGCCGTGCGGATGGGGGTGATACCAGAGCGTCGCGGCCGGTTGATCGATGGTCCATCGCGGCGTCCAAGCCGCGCCGGGCGCCACCGTCTGGTGCGGGCCGCCGTCCATCTCCGCGGGCAGGTGCATGCCGTGCCAGTGCACCGTGGAGGCCTCCGGCAACGTGTTACGCACGGTGACCGCCACCTTCTCCCCGCGTCGCGCCCGCAGGGTGGGCCCGAGGTAGTCGCCGTTGAATCCCCACGTCTCCGTGGCTCGTCCGGGACGGAATTGCCGGTGCCCGGTCCGCATCTCGAGTTCGAACGTCCGGGTGCCGTCGGCGCCCAGCCGCGACGGCGCCAGCGGGGGAATGGCGAGTTCGTTCCGGAATGCCGTCTTCCCGGCGGTGGACACGTCCGCCCGGGCGTAGACCCACGCGACGCCGCCGACGACGAGGACGGGCAACGCCGCGACGCAGACCAGAACGATGAGCAACCACCGCCGCCTGCGCGGCCGGGAATCCGAGGACATGGACCGACGGTAGAAATCGCAACGGCCGCAACACATCCGGGAGCGTCCCTATTTCGTCCCCGGTCCGCCCCTGACGTCATGCCCTCGGGCGTTCAGGGTGCGGGGTGACGCACTGCCATCTTATGTGACTCAGAACACAGAACAGGGTGTCACGCTCGGGGCCGGTCATTTGTCCCATGGTCGTCACCATCCGCCACCCGACCATGGGAGCACTGCCATGAACACCGAACATCGCATCGTCATCCTCGGCGGCGGCTACACCGGCATGCTGGCCGCCGTGCGGCTGGCCCGGCGCACCCGTGCGCTCGACGTCCGGATCACGCTGGTCAACCCTTCGCCCCGCTTCACCGAGCGTCTGCGCATGCACCAGGTGGCGGCCGGCCAAGAGCTCGCCGACCACCGGATTCCCGCGCTGCTGGAGGGCACGGGTGTGGCTTTCGTCCAGGGCTGGGCCACGGCCATCGATCCGGAGAATCGCGAGGTGACCGTCGACGATACGACGCGCCTGCCCTATGACGAATTGATCTACGCCCTTGGCAGCACCGCCGACACGAGCATCGTGCCCGGCGCCGCCGACCACGCGTGGACCCTCGACAACCCAGCCACCACACACCGGTTCGCCCAGCGCCTCGCCGAGGTGGCCGCGCGCGGCGGCAATGTCGCGGTCTGCGGCGGCGGCCTGACCGGCATCGAGGCGGCGGCCGAGATCGCCGAGAGTCACCCCGGCGCGCGCGTCACCCTGATCAGCACCGGCGAGCCTGGGGCCATGATGGGGCCGAAGGCCCGCGCCTACCTGCACCGGGCGCTCGATCGCCTCGGCGTCGCCCGCGAGACCGGCCGGGCCGTGGTCAAGGTGCTTCCCGACGCGGTCGAACTGGCGGGCGGCGAGCTCGTGCCGACCGACCTGACGCTGTGGACGGCGGGCGTTCGCGTGTCGCCGCTGGCCGCCGCGGCCGGTATCGAAACCGACGAGCACGGGTTGATCGTGGTCGATTCGACCCTGAGGTCGGTGTCGCACCCGGCCGTGCACGCCATCGGCGACGCCGCCGCGGTCCGCCAAGCCTGGGGACAGATCCACGGCACCTGCCAGAGCGGGATGCCGACCGCCGCCTACACCGCGGACGCCATCGCGCGGCGGCTGCGCGGCAAGCGGGTGCGCCCGTTCCGTTTCGGGTACTTCCACCAGCCGGTCAGCCTCGGTCGCAACGACGCGGTCATCCAGTTCACCAAGGCCGACGACAGCCCGCGCCGCGGCTACCTGACCGGCCGCGCCGCGGTCCTCTACAAGGAGACCGTCAGCAGCAGCCCCGTGCCGGTCTTCGCGCTCAGCAAGCGGATGACGGTGTCGGTCACCCTGTCGAAGGGCGGCCGCGCCACCAGGAGAATTCAGCCATGACCGATCGAACGACCGAGCCGGACCCGTTCCTCCAGCATCGGCGACTGCTGTTCGCCACCGCGTACCGGATGCTGGGAACCGTCACCGACGCCGAAGACGTCCTACAGGACGCCTGGTTGAAGTGGAACGACACCGACCGGGCGACGGTGCGGCAGCCGAAGTCCTATCTCGTGCGCACGGTCACCAACCTGTCGCTCAACCGGCTCACCTCGGCCAAGGCCACCCGCGAGAACTACGTGGGGCCCTGGCTGCCCGAGCCGTTGCTCACCTCACCCAGCAGCGCCGAGGAGACCGACTCGGCCGACACCGTCTCCACGGCGATGCTGGTGGTGCTCGAAACGCTCAGTCCCGTCGAACGCGCGGTCTTCGTGCTTCGCGAGGTCTTCGGCTACACGCACGCCGAGATCGCCGACGCCCTGGACCGGCCGGAACCCGCCATCCGGCAGATCGCCCACCGCGCCAAACGCCACGTGCAATCCCGCAGGCCGCGTTTCGACACCGACAAGGCGCAGCGCGATCACATCACCGCCCGGTTCATGGCCGCCTGCTCCGGCGGCGATCTCAACGCGCTGATGGATCTGCTCGCCCCGGACGTCACGTCGTGGTCGGACGGCGGCGGCGTGGTCACCGCGGCGCGCCGCCCGCTGCACGGACCCGATCACGTGGCCCGCTGGATCCTCGGTGTGCTGGCCAAGCCGATCGTCGCCGGATTCGCGTTCGAATCCGCCTGCATGAACGGCGAACTCGGCGCGCTGGTATCCATCGGCGGCTCCCCGGTGGCCGCGTTCACCTACGACATCGTCGACGGGCGAATCCGGAACCTCCGGTTCCAAGTCAACCCGTACAAGCTGAAGGGCCTCTCCATGGGCACCGACGCGCTCGGATGACGCCAGGCCGTTCTAGGCTCCAGCCGTGACCAACCAGAGTGCCCTGTCCGCCGACGGCGGGCAGGTACGGGCCTCGACGCTCGAGCTGTTCTTCGATCTCGTCTTCGTTCTCACCATCACCCAGCTGTCGCACGTCTACACGCACCATCCTGGCTGGCAAGCGCTCGCGCAGGTCGCGCTGCTGTTCGGGGTGATCTGGTGGATGTACTCCGGCTACGTGTGGCTCACCAACGAGGTCGCGCCGAACAGCTCCGCCCGCCGGACCTGGCTGCTGGTCGGCATGTTCGCCTTCTTCGTCATCGCCTTGGCGATCCCGGACGCGTTCCACGGCACCGGCATCGCCTTCGGGTTCGGGTACGTCCTGGTCACCGCCGTGCACACCGCGCTGTTCGCGTCGGCGGGCGGGGCATCGGCGGCGATCGCGATCCGGCGGATCGGTCCGCTCAACGCGCTGGCCGCCGCGCTCGTGCTCGCGGGCGGATTCGTGCACGACTGGGCGCAGTACGCCTGCTGGGCAGCGGCGTTCGCGGTGCAGGTGATCAGTCCCTACCTGGTCGACACGGGGGATTTCGTGATTCGAGCCAGTCATTTCTGCGAGCGGCACGGGCTGGTCGTGATCGTCGCGATCGGCGAATCCATCGTCGCGATCGGCGCCGGGCTGGCCGGCGAGCGGATCACGCCGGGATTGATCGCCACCGTCGGCCTCGGCCTCTGCCTAACCTACGTCCTGTGGTGGGCGTACTTCGGCGTCGACGACGAGCGCGGCGAGCACGCGCTGGCCGCGGTGCCGGACCGGGAACGGTCCCGGCCGGCCGTGCTTGCCTACGGCTACTCCCTGTATCCGCTGCTGATCGGCGTCATCGTGGCGGCGGCAGGCATCCAGATGAGCATTGCCCGCGGCGGCGAAGCGAGTTCGTTCGCCGTGGCCGCCGCGCTCTCCGGCGGGGTCGCGCTGTATTTCCTCGGCCAGTTCTTCTTCCGCCTGGCCCTGCGGCTGCCGCGGCCTTGGGCGCGCCTGCTCGCGGCGCTCGCCGTGGCCGCCACTGTCCCGATCGGCGTCTACTGGGTCGCCTGGGCGCAGTTGGCCGCGATCGTGGTCGTCGGCTATGCCGCGGTGATCGCCGACGACTTGCTCACACTGCGCTCCGGCGAGCACAGCGCGTATTTCTGAATGCGCCACGGCCGGTGGTTCGTCGGCAGAGGCCGACGATTTCCGCCGGTTGACGCGGGTTTGGGGAGGCGCGCGAGCATCGCGAGCGCGTCACCTGCCACGCCGCCACGTCGCCGGCTGCGAGCGCGCGTGGGAGACGGCAGGGCCGCCGAGCAGCCGGGTGAACCCGATCGTCGTCATACCCGTCGAGGACAATGGCGGCTGTGTGTGCCCAGTCTGTCGAGGAACTCGCCGTCGAACCCCCCGCCGCCGCTCGCCGTCTGCTCGGGGCGACCTTGTGGTCCGGCCCGGTCGGTGTACGGATCGTCGAAGTGGAGGCCTATGGGGGAGATCCGGCCGGACCGTGGCCGGATCCGGCGTCGCATTCCGGTCGCGGCCGGACCAAGCGCAACGACGTCATGTTCGGCCCCGCCGGTGTGCTGTACGTCTACCTCAGCTACGGCATGCACACCTGCATCAACGTGACCAGCGGACCCGACGGCGTCGCGAGCGCCGCGCTCATCCGCTCCGGTGAGGTCGTCGCGGGACTGGAGACGGCACGCGAGCGGCGTCCCGGCGCTCGGTCCGATCTCGACCTGGCCCGCGGGCCCGGCAATCTCGGCAGCGCGCTGGGAATCACGCTGAGCGACTACGGAACTCCGCTGCTCGATCCGTCGTCGCCGATCCGGCTGGAACTGCACAGCCCCGTCGCCGACGCCCAGATCGCCACCGGCCCGCGGGTCGGCGTCAGCAGCGCGGCGGATGTGCCGTGGCGTTTCTGGCTTCCGGAATCCCGCGCGGTGTCGGTATACCGGCGCAGTCCACGCGCTCCGCTGCCCACGACGAAGTCGGCCTGACTCGCCGAAAGGCTTCGCCGGACCGTCACGCGCCACGACACCGAGGTGCACACGTGGGCCGGAACCTCCGTGCGGAAAGATAGGACATCGTGAGCGGCGACATCATCGACGAACTGACCTGGCGCGGTCTGATCGCGCAGTCCACCGACCTGGACGCCTTGCGTGCGGCGGCGGCCGCCGGGCCGCTGACCCTGTATGCCGGCTTCGACCCCACCGCGGCCAGCCTGCACGCGGGTCATTTGGTGCCGTTGCTCGCGCTGCGGCGTTTCCAGCGCGCCGGACATCGCCCGATCGTGCTGGCCGGCGGTGCCACCGGACTGATCGGTGACCCGCGCGACGTCGGCGAGCGAACCATGAACTCCACCGACACCGTCGCGAGCTGGGCCGAGCGGATCCGCTCCCAGCTGGAGCGTTTCGTCGACCTGGACGACTCCCCGACCGGAGCCGTCATCGTCGACAACATGGACTGGACCGGGCGGTTGACCGCTGTCGACTTCCTGCGCGACATCGGCAAGCACTTCTCGGTGAACGTCATGCTGGCGCGCGACACCATCAAGCGGCGCCTGGACGGCGAAGGCATCTCCTACACCGAGTTCAGCTACATGCTCCTGCAGGCCAACGACTACCTGCAGCTGCGTCGCGACTACGGCTGCACGCTGCAGGTCGGCGGCTCCGACCAGTGGGGCAACATCATCGCTGGCGTCGAACTCAACCGCAGGGTGGACGGCGCGGCCGTGCACGCCTTGACCGTTCCCCTGGTGACCTCCGCGGACGGCAAGAAGTTCGGCAAGTCCACCGGCGGCGGCAGCCTGTGGCTCGATCCCGAGATGACCAGCCCGTACGCCTGGTACCAGTACTTCGTGAACACCGCCGACGCCGACGTGGTGCGCTACCTGCGCTGGTTCACCTTCCTGTCCCGCGAGGAACTCGACGAACTCGAGCGGGCGACCGCCGAGCGCCCGCACGCCAGGGAAGCGCAGCGCAGGCTGGCCGCCGAGATGACCACCTTGGTGCACGGCGAGGACCACACCCGCGCGGTGCAGCTGGCCAGCCAGGCCCTGTTCGGCCGCGGCGAACTGCGCGACCTCGACGAGGCGACACTCGGCGCGGCCCTGCGCGAAGCCGCCGTCGACGGTGAAGTCGCGCAGATCAAGGCGGGCGAGCCGAACACCATCGTCGACCTGCTGGTCGCGACCGGGCTGTGCGAGAGCCGGGGCGCCGCCAGGCGCGCGGTGAACGAGGGCGGCGCCGCCGTCAACAACACGAAGGTCTCCGACATCGAATGGACCCCCGCCGAGGCCGACTACCTGCACGGACGCTGGCTCGTGCTGCGGCGCGGCAAGAAGAACCTGGCGGGAGTCCTACGGGCAGGTGCGTGACGATCCCGATGGCTTGAATCACATCCGTGTGATTCAAGCCGCCGATCACACCGATGCCATGCCCCTCTACCTGCGGAAACGCCAAGTTGTCCAGGCGATTTGACGTAGCGTTTTCCGCCGCGTAACTTAGTCCAAGTCAGAGCGACACGGACACCAACCCGGAGCCGAGGCGAGGCGGAAACGCCGAGCAGGACCGGGAAACGAGGTAGGACGAGGAGCGCCTGTCAGCCCAGTATGACGCAGATCGACCGAGAGTCTTGACTTCGGTTGGTTGCTTGGTTAGGCTGGGAAAGTTGCCTCACAGAAGGTCCGGTAGAGACTGGCCC
>NZ_BDBC01000047.1 GCF_001612785.1 Nocardia beijingensis NBRC 16342 | reverse complement strand
CTCCCGCATCCTCACCGCCGTAGTCACCGATCCCACCATCCCGGTCGGTGATATCGACATTCTCGGCGACGACGAGCGCACCGACGTGCTCACCGCGTGGAACGACACCACCCATTCCGTGGAGCCCGCCACACTGGGATCGCTGCTGCGCCGGACCGCCGCGGCGACCCCGGGCGCGGTCGCGCTGGTCGCGGACCTACCCGGCGGCGAACGCGCCGAGCTGAGCTACGCCGAACTCGCCGCGCGGGTCAACCGCCTCGCCCGGTATCTGATCTCGGTGGGCGTCGGCCCCGAAACCCGAGTCGCGCTCGCCTTCCGCCGATCGGTGGACCTGGTCGTAGCGATGTACGCGGTGGCCGAGGCCGGCGGAGCCTACGTCCCGGTCGATCCGGACCAAGCCGCGGAGCGAACCGACTACATCCTCTCCGTCGCCGCCCCGGTGTGTGTGCTGAGCAATACGGAGTCGGACTTCGACACCGACGTCGCGCCGGTGGTGCGACTGGAGGATCTCGAGCTGACCGCGGTCGCGAGCGTGCCGCTCACCGACTCCGAGCGGGTCGTACCCCTGCGGCCGGAGAACACGGCCTACGTCATCTTCACCTCCGGTTCGACCGGCCGCCCGAAGGGCGTCGCGGTGCCGCACGCGGCGGTCGTGAACCAATTGCTCTGGAAGGCGGCCGAGTTCGCGCTGACGCAGGACGACTCGGTGCTGTTGAAGACGGCGGCGACGTTCGACTTGTCGGTGTGGGAGTTCTGGTCGGCCGTGGTCTGCGGTGGTCGCCTGGTGATCGCTGCCCCGGACGGTCATCGGGATCCCGCGTACCTCAACGAACTTGTGGCGCGGGAATCGGTTACCACCCTGCACGCGGTGCCATCGATGCTGGAGGCGCTGCTGGCGCACCGGCCCACCGCGGAGGACTGGTCGCCGCGGCGGGTGCTGGCGATCGGTGAGTCCCTATCCGGTGCGCTGGCGCAGCGGTTCCTACGCGACTATCCGCGTACCGAGTTGTTCAATTTGTATGGTCCGACCGAGGCAGCGGTGTCGATCACCAGCCATCGGGTGACGGTGGCTGATGAGATGTCGGTGCCGATCGGTGTGCCGGAGTGGAACAGTCGGGTGTTTGTGCTGGATGGGCGTTTGCGTCCGGTTCCGGTGGGTGTCTCCGGCGAGTTGTACCTCGCTGGTGCGCAGTTGGCGCGCGGCTACTTCGGTCGTGCGGATCTGACCGCTGATCGGTTCGTGGCGAACCCGTTCCAGCCGGGTGAGCGGATGTACCGCACCGGTGACCTTGTTGCGTGGACTAGCACCGGTGAGCTGGAATACCGGGGTCGTACGGATTTCCAGGTGAAGATCCGTGGTTTCCGTATCGAGCTCGGTGAGATCGAAGCCGCGCTGCTCGCACTGCCCGAGATCGCGCAGACGGCGGTGATCGCGAAGTCGGATCCGAAGACCGGTGATCGTTTGGTGGCCTACCTGGTGCCCAGTGATGCCGAGGCCGGTGTCGATGTGGCGCGGGTGAAGTCGGAGCTGGCTGCTGGGTTGCCGTCGTACATGGTGCCGTCGGCGTTCGTGGTGTTGGATGCGTTGCCGTTGAATGTCAATGGCAAGCTGGATCGTAAGGCGTTGCCGGAGCCTGAGTTCGAGGTTCAGGCGTTCCGTGCGCCGTCGACGCCGATCGAGGAGATCGTGGCGCACGTGTTCGCCGAGGTGCTCGGTGTGGAGCGTGTCGGCGCGGATGACGATTTCTTCGCCCTCGGTGGTAATTCGTTGTTGGCGACGCAGGTCGCGGCGCGTATCGGCGCTGCGCTGGATGCTCGTGTGCCGGTGCGTGTGCTGTTCGAAGCCTCCACCGTCGCCGCACTCGCCATCAAGGTCGAACGCGGCACCGGTGAACGTAAGCGCCTTCCGCTCGTCGCCGGGCCGCGTCCCGAACGCATTCCGCTGTCGTTCGCGCAGCAGCGCATGTGGTTCCTCAACCAGTTCGACACCTCGGCCTCGGTCTACAACATCCCCGCCGCCATCCGTCTGTCCGGCGAGCTGGATGTGGACGCGTTGCGGCACGCCGTCGCCGACCTCGTCGCCCGGCACGAGACCCTGCGCACGATCTACCCGCAGACGCCGGACGGCCCGGTGCAGCAGGTGCTGGCGCCGCACGAGGTCCCGGTGGATCTGACGCCGGCGCAGATCGGTGACGAGCACGTCGCCGGCGAGGTGCAGCGGATCGTCGCCGCCGGTTTCGACGTGACCGTCGACGTGCCGTTCCGCGCGAAGCTGTTCCAGCTCTCGGGCACCGAATACGTGCTGGTCTTCGTCGCGCACCACATCAGCGCCGACGGCTGGTCGATGGGCCCGCTCACCCGCGATCTGATGCTGGCCTACGCCGCGCGCGGCGGCGGGCAGGAGCCGTCGTGGGCGCCGCTGCCCATCCAGTACGCCGACTACGCGCTGTGGCAGCGCGACACGCTCGGCGCCGACGACGACCCCGAATCGCTCGCGGGTGCCCAACTGGCCTACTGGACGACCGAACTCGCCGACCTGCCCGCCGAGCTGAACCTCCCCGCGGACCGCCCGCGTCCGCCCGCCCAGTCCTTCTCCGGCGGCAGAACCGATTTCGTCGTGGACGCCGACGTGCACGCCGCGCTGACCGAGCTCGCGCGGCGGCACAACGCCACGCTGTTCATGGTGGTGCACGCCGCGTTCGCGGTGCTGTCGGCGCGGCTGTCCGGCACCGAGGACATCGCGATCGGCACGCCCGTCGCGGGCCGCGGCGAAGCCGAACTGGACGACCTGATCGGCATGTTCGTCAACACGCTGGTGCTGCGCACCAGGGTCACGCCCGGTCTCGGCTTCACCGATCTGCTGGCACGCACGCGGGAAACCGATCTGCGCGCCTTCGCCAACGCCGACATCCCGTTCGAGCGGCTGGTCGAGGCGCTCGCCCCGGAGCGTTCGGCCGGTCGCCATCCGCTGTTCCAGGTGGCGCTGTCGTTCGAGAACCTATCCGCGACCGGCTTCGAGCTACCCGGCCTGAGCTGCACCGCGTTGGATCCGGCCGCCGACACGGCCAAGTTCGACCTGCTGCTGACCGTGCGCGAGCAGCGCACGGAGTCCGGCGCGGAAGCCGGTCTCGCCGCCGAATTCACCTATGCCCGTGACCTCTTCGACGAACAGACCGTGGTCGAGTTCGGCCGCAGGTTCCGTCGCATCCTGTCCGCGATCGTCCTGCGCCCGGACACCGCCGTCGGCGATCTGGAGATCCTGGACGACTCGGAGCGCGCGGACCTGGTCACCCGTACCGGCGCACCCGCCGTGGCGCCGCGCACGCTGCCCGACCTGATGGCCGCCGCCGTCGCCGCGAATCCGGCCGGTATCGCCGTCATCGCGGACGACCGCACCTTCAGCTACGCCGAACTCGACGCCGCCTCCGCGCAGCTGGCGCGGGCGCTGATCGACCGAGGCGCTGGACCGGACGCGCTGGTCGCCATCGCGATCCGTCGTTCGGTGGAATACGTGCTGGCCCTGTGGTCGGTGACCAAGACAGGGGCGGCGTTCGTCCCGATCGACCCGGCGTACCCGGCCGACCGCATCGCGCACATGGTCGCCGACTCCGGCGCGGCGCTCGGCGTGACGCTCACCGCCGAACTGGGCAGCCTGCCAGCCCTCTCCGGCGGCTGGCTCGCCTTGGACGATCACGACTTCACCCTCGACGTCGCCGTGCGCTCGGACCAGCCGTTGCGCCCCGACGAACTGCGCGGACCGCTGTACGCGAGCAACGCCGCGTACGTGATCTACACCTCCGGCTCCACCGGCGTGCCGAAGGGCGTCGTGGTCACCCACGCCGGCCTGGCCAATTTCAACGCCGAGCAGGTGGAGCGCTACCGGCTCGACCGGTCCACCCGCGCCCTGGCCTTCGCCTCGCCGTCGTTCGACGCGTCGATGCTCGAGCTGCTGCTCGCCCTGGGCGGCGCGGGCGGGCTCGTGGTGGCGCCGCCGCTGACCTTCGGCGGAGCGGAACTGGCCGAGCTGACCCGCGCCGGAGGCGTCACGCACGCCTTCCTCACGCCATCGGTGCTCGCCTCGCTCGACCCGGACGCGCTGCCGGGAACGCGGACCGTCGTGGCGGGCGGTGAAGCGGTGCCCGCCGATCTGGCGGCCAAGTGGACGACCGCCACGGAGCGCGCCTTCCACAATGGTTACGGGCCGACCGAGACCACCATCATGACCAACATCAGCGACCCGCTGCGGCCCGGCGAACCGGTCACGATCGGCGGACCGATCCGCGGCACGCGGTCGCTGGTGCTCGACAGCAGGCTGCGCCCGGTGCCCGAGGGCGTCACGGGCGAACTGTATCTGGGCGGCATCCAGCTCGCGCGCGGCTACCATGCCCGCTCCGCGCTCACCGCCGCCCGCTTCGTGGCCGACCCGTGCGGCGTGCCAGGCGAGCGGCTCTACCGCACCGGCGACCTGGTGCGCTGGCGCCGGACCAACGGCGCGCCGGTGCTGGAGTACATGGGCCGCAACGACTTCCAGGTCAAGGTGCGCGGGTTCCGCATCGAACTCGGCGAGATCGACGCCGCGCTCACCGCCCAGCCCGAAGTCGGCTTCGCCGTGACGCTCGGCCGCGACACCGCGTCCGGCGCCACCATGCTGGTCTCCTACGTGCTGCCCTCCGACGGCGCGACGGCCGACCCGGCCGTGCTGACCGAGCGGATCGCACGCACCCTGCCGGAGTACATGGTTCCGGCGGCGATCGTCGTGCTCGACGCGATCCCCCTCACACCCGTCGGCAAACTGGACCGCAAGGCGCTGCCGGCGCCGGAACCGGGCACCCGCCCCTATCGCACGCCGTCGACTCCGGCCGAACTGGTGATCGCCGAGGTGATCGGCGAGGTGCTCGGCATCGAACGGGTCGGCGTGGACGACGACTTCTTCGCCCTCGGCGGCGACAGCATCGTGTCCATCCAGGTGGTCTCCCGCTCGCGCGCTCGCGGCGTGAACTTCGCGCCACGGGACGTCTTCGAGCATCGGACCGTCGCCGCGCTGGCCCGCGCCGCCGTGGTGGCGGGCGGCCCCGGTGACGAGGCAGGCGAGCTACCGCTGACGCCGCACGCCGCGCGGATGCTGGACGACGGCATCGAAGTGCGGGCCGTCGCCATCGATGTCCCCGAGACCTGCTCCGCGGAGGCCGTGCACGACGCGGTGGCCGCGGTGCTCGAGCAGCATCCGATGTTGTGGGTGCGGGTGGAGCACAGCGACGACGGCACGCCCGTGCTGCGCGTCCCCGCCGCCGCCGAACGCACCGGCGAGGCGTTCCGCAGGCTGGATCCGCAGCGCGGCGAGACGTCGCTGCCCATCGATGACGTGGTTCAGGCGGCCGCGGCCGCCCTCGACCCCGAGCAGGGCCGCAACATCTACTTCGTGCTCACCGGCGGTCCCGAGGCCCGCTCCACGCTGATCGTCGTGGCCAGCAGCCTCGTCGTCGACGACGTCTCCTGGCGTGCGGTCGTCGACCAGCTGACCGCGGGGTGGGAGCGGTCGCGCCACGCCGCGCCCGCGAGCGCCGAATCCGGCCTCGGCGCGCTCATCCGCGCCCTCGCGGCGAAGGCGCACGATCCGGCCACCGTCGCCGAAATGGATTGGTGGCGGCTGGCGCTCGGCTCTGTCCCGGAGGGGTCGGGCACCGAGGGACGTGACCTGCGCGCCCGCAGCCGGGTGTCGCTCACCATCACCGCCGAGGGCGCGGCGGCCGTCGCCGCGGCGGCCGAGGCCTACCATGCCGGGGTCGACGACATCCTGCTCACCGCGCTGGCGCTGGCGTTGCAGACCTCCGCGGGCGAGACCGTCACGCGCGCCATCGGTTCGGTCGTCCGGCTCTGCGCCGACGGTCGCGCGGCCACCGACGCCGACGCGGCGAGCACGGTGGGCGGCTTCGTCACCGAATATCCGTTGCCGCTGCGCTTGAGCCGGATCGACATCGACGAGGCCCTGATCGGCGGGCCAGCGGCGGGCACGGCGATCGCGCAGATCAAGGAACTGCGGCGATCGGTGCCGTCGCGCGGTGTCGGCTACGGCCTGTTGCGCCACCTCAACGCCGAGACCGCCGCCGAACTGCGCCGCCTCGGCCGCGGCCGGTTCGCGCTGCGCTACCGGGATCTGCGTCCGGCCCGCGTGCACACCGACATCCCGGCCGACGACCTGCTGCTGGTGCTGACCGTCGACGCCACCGACGACGGACTGCTCGCCCGGTTCGACTTCGCCGCCGCCGCATTCCGCGGCGAGGACGCGAAAACCTTCGCCGAGCACTGGATTCGCGCGCTCGGCGGCCTCGCCGAACACGGCCTGCGCCCGGACGCGGGTGGCTACACCCCCTCCGACTTCCCGCTGGTGCGGCTCAAGCAGCCCGACATCGACCGGTTCACCCGCGCATACCCCGACCTGTCCGACGCGTGGCCGCTCACCCCGCTGCAATCGGGCATGCTGTTCCACGCCCTGCTCGCGGAGCACTCGGTGGACGTCTACACCACCCAGTTCGTGCTCGATCTCGGCGGCGCGGTGGACGCGCGCCGGATGCACGCGGCCGCGCAGGCGGTGCTGGACCGGCACGACAACCTGCGCGTCGCGTTCGCCGACGACAGCGAGGGCAAGCCCGTGCAGATCGTGCAGGACGCGCTGGAAGTGCCGTGGCGGCTGATCGATCTGAGCCATCTGGAACAGGCTGCGGCCGCGACCGAACTGGAACGGATCAAGACGGCCGATCTGGCCGACCACTTCGACATGCGCACCGCGCCGCTGCTGCGGTTCGCGCTGATCCGCTCTGCCGCCGCCCGCTACCACCTGCTGGTGACCAGCCACCACATCCTCGTCGACGGCTGGTCCATGCCGCTGTTGATGAAGGACCTGCTCACCCTGTACGCGTTCGGCGCCAATTCCCGGCACCTGCCCCCGGTGCGGTCCTACCGCGACTATCTGGCGTGGCTGGTGGCGCAGGACGCGGAGGCGGCCCGTTCCGCGTGGCGCGCCGCGCTGGCCGGTGTCACCGAGCCGACGCCGCTGGCTCCGGTCGACCCGGGCCGTGAGATCGCCGCGGGGGTCGGCGAAGTCGGGTTCGAGCTGTCCCCGGCCGACACCGCCGCGCTGACCCGGCTCGCGTCCGGTCTCGGCGTCACGGTGAACACCGTGGTGCAGGCCGCGTGGGGATTGCTGATCGGCCGCATCGTCGACCGTGACGACGTGGTCTTCGGCGCCACCGTGTCCGGCAGGCCGCCACAGTTGGACGGCGTCGAGGCGATGGTCGGCCTGTTCCTCAACGCGATCCCGGTGCGGGTGCGGCTCGACCCGACCGGCACGCTCGCCGGGCTGCTGCGGCAGCTACAGGCCGAGCAAGCCGCGCTGCTGGACTACCACTATCTGGGACTGAGCGACATCCAGGAAGCCGTTGGCGTGGAGGGGCTGTTCGATTCGCTCGTCGTGTTCGAGTCGTTCCCGGTGGACCGGGAGGGCCTGGACCGGGCGGGCGCCATCGACGGTATGAGTGTCACCGGCGTCGGCGCGGTCAACGGCACCCACTACCCGTTCACGGTGATGGTGGTGCTGGACAACCAATTGCGCGTCTCGGTGAAGTACCTGCGCGATGTGACCGCCGAACCGGCGGCGCTCGCGCTCACCCAGCGGCTCTCGGCGCTGATCGGCCGCTTCGTGACCACACCGCAGGCGCGCGTCGGCGAGATCGACGTGCTGCTGGACGACGAGCGCGCCGAGCTGGCCACGCGCAACGCCACCGACATGCCGGAACTGCTCGACGGCACGACCTTGCCCGCGCTGTTCGCCGCGCAGGTGGCGCGCACACCGGACGCGCCCGCGGTGCGCTTCGGCGACACTACGCTCAGCTACGCCGAGTTCGACTCGCGCGTCCGGTCCATGGCCGTGGAGCTGATGCGCTGGGGCGTCGGCCCGGAGACGCTGGTCGCCGTGGCCATGCGACGCGGCATCGACCTGGTCGTGGCGATCCACGCGGTGCTGCGGGCCGGTGGCGGTTACGTTCCGATCGATCCGGACCATCCGGCCGAACGCAACGAGTACGTCCTCGGCGGCACCGCTCCGATCTGCGTCCTGACCACCACCGCGGACGCGTTCGACACCGCGACCGGTGTGCCGGTGATCGCGGTGGACACGCTGTATCTGCCGCCGTTCGAAGGCCCGTGGCCCCAGGAGGACGTGCACCCGGACACCGTCGCCTACGTCATCCACACCTCCGGCTCCACCGGCAGGCCCAAGGGTGTGATGATCACGCACCGGCAGATGGTGAACCAGTTCCGCTGGGCGCAGTCGGCCTACCCGCACGACGGCCGGGACGTGGTGCTGCACAAGACGCCGATCACCTTCGACATCTCCGTCTGGGAGTTGTTCTGGCCCTTGCAGACCGGGGCGTCGATCGTGATCGCCGCGCCCGACGGGCATCGCGACCCGGCCTATCTGGCCCGCGTCATCGTCGCGAACGCCGTGACCACGGTGCATTTCGTGCCGTCGATGCTGGACGCGTTCCTGGACCCGGTCGCCAACGCGACCGTGGGGTACCCGTCGCTGCGCCGGGTATTCGCGGCGGGCGAGGCGCTGTCCGGGGAGACCGCGGCGAGGTTCGCCGCGACCGCGCCGGACGCCGAGCTGATCAATTGGTACGGTCCCGCCGAGGCCACCGTGGTCACCGGCCACCCCGTGCGCGGCGACGCCGCGGTGGCGGTCCCGATCGGGGTGCCGGTGGCCAACACCCGGGTGCACGTGCTCGACCGGCAGTTGCTGCCGGTGCCGCCGGGCGCGGCGGGCGAGTTGTATGTCGCGGGTGTGCAGTTGGCGCGCGGCTATCTCGGGGCCCCGGCCCTGACCGCCGAGCGTTTCGTCGCCCACGCGGGCGGCGCGCGGCTGTATCGCACCGGCGACATCGTGCGCTGGCGCGACGGCGTCCTGGAATACCTCGGCCGCCGCGACTTCCAGGTCAAACTGCGCGGCCAGCGCGTCGAACTCGGTGAGATCGAGGCCGTGCTGGCGAGTCATCCGCAGGTGCGGCACGCCGCGGTCGCGGTGGTGCGTGGCGGCTCCGGCGACCGGCTGGCCGCCTACGTCGTCGTCGCGCCGGGGCAGCCCATCGACGAAGCCGCGCTGCTGCTGCACGCCCGCGCCGCGCTGCCGTCGTACATGGTGCCGTCGGCGGTCGTCACGCTCGCCGAGCTTCCGCTCAACGCCAGCGGCAAACTCGACCGCAAGGCGCTGCCGGAACCGCGGCTGGTGACGCGTCCGTACCGCGCGCCGGGCACGCCGCTGGAGCGGACCGTGCTCGAAGTGTTCGACGAGGTGCTCGAACTCGGCGTCGGGCAGCGGGTCGGGATGGACGACGACTTCTTCGACCTCGGCGGTACCTCGCTGGTCGCCACACGCGCGGTCAGCAGGCTGCGCACGCTCACCGGCGCCGAGGTGCGGGTGCAGTGGTTCTTCACCGATCCGACCCCCGCCGCGCTGGCGGCCAGGATCATGGCCGCGCTCGCCGACGACCACGACTACGACCAGGACTCCAACGCCGCGCTCGGCGTCCTGCTGCCGATCCGCACCATGGTGCCGCACGACGTGGCCGCCGCCGAGCCGCTGTTCTGCCTGCATCCGATGTACGGGCTGTCGTGGTGCTACGCGGGCCTGGCGCGCTACGTGCCCGCGAGCACGCCGATCTTCGGCCTGCAGTCGCCCGCGCTCACCGAGGAGGGCTACCTGCCGCGCTCGCTGGCCGAGATGGCGCACCGCTATGTGGCCGAGATCCGGGCGGTGCAGCCGCACGGGCCCTACCGCCTGCTCGGCTGGTCACTCGGCGGTGTGCTGGCGCACGCGGTGGCGACCGAGTTGCAAGCCGCCGGCGAGGAGATCGGCCTGCTGACCATGCTCGACAGCCACCCCGACATCGATGTCACGGACTTCAGGGCGGCGATCCGCGAGGCGCTGGCCGAACTCGGTATCGGCGCGGACGCTCTGCTGCCCGGCGAGGGCGACATCCACGATCTGAGCGAGGACGCGCTGGCGGCGCTGCACGCCACCATCCCGCCGGACATGGCGGTGCTCACCCCCGACCGGGTGCGCCGGATCTACCGCAGCGCGGTGCGCTCGGCCGAGTTGATCGCCGAGCATCGGCCCGAGGTCTACCGCGGCCGGTTGGACTACTTCAGCGCGGCCGGACACGACACCGCGGCGTCCGGCTGGCAACCCTATGTGCACGGCCGGGTGGACGATCATCCCGTCAATGTCTCGCACGATCAGATGACATCGCCGGAGGCGCTCGCCCAGATCGGGCCTCGATTGTCCGAGTTGCTCGATCCCCCGGGGTGGGAAGCGACACGGAATATGGGGCGGTCATGATCGGATCGACACCGGTCGGGCATGATGGGCAACGGTGCGGTAACGAAGTCCACTGTTGTGACGACTACATAGGCCGTATGGTCGGGCGGATGCCTTGACATCCATCCGGCGTGTGGGGCATGCAGAGCGAATCTCGAGACGAAGCGAAGGTGCGAAATTGATACGTCGACAGAGCCGGCGCGGTGGCCTGCGGGCCGCGGCCGCGATCGCGGCAACCGCGGTGCTCGCGGGAATGATGACCGGTCTCGGCGCGTCCAGCGCGACAGCTGATCCCATCATCGATTCCAAGAGTCTGCTGGCCGACCCGGTCGCCCCGGACGGTTCGCGTATCACCAAGGCCGAGTACAAGGACGCGCGCAGCATCCGGCTGTACGTGTACTCGGCGGCGATGGACGAGAAGGTCATCATCGACGTCCAGCGTCCGGCCGACGCCTCGGTGCCGCGTCCGACGCTGTACCTGCTCAACGGCGCGGGTGGCGGCGAGGACGAGGCCTCGTGGCAGGCGAAGACCGACGCGCTGCAGTTCCTGTCGGACAAGAACGTCAACGTGATCCAGCCGATCGGCGGCAAGTGGAGCTACTACACCGACTGGATCAAGGACGACCCGGTGCTCGGCCGCAACAAGTGGAAGACCTTCTTCACCGAGGAGCTGCCCCCGCTGGTCGACGGCGCGCTCGGCACCAACGGCGTGAACGCCATCGCGGGCCTGTCCACCTCGGGCACCACGGTGCTCGCGCTGCCGATCGCCAAGAAGGGCCTGTACAAGGCCGCCGCGGCCTACAGCGGCTGCGCGCAGACCAGTGACCCGGTCGGCTCCGAGTTCGTCAAGCTGACCGTCGAGACCTGGGGCGGTGGCAACACCGACAACATGTGGGGTCCGGAAGGCTCGCCGGAGTGGGTGGCCAACGACCCGTACGTGAACGCCGAGGGGCTGCGCGGGCTGGACCTCTACATCTCCACCGGCAACGGCCTGCCCGGCCAGTACGACACGCTCAATGGTCAGTACGCCCTTCCCGGCGCCTACGGTCTGGCCAACCAGATCGTCATCGGCGGCGTGATCGAGGCGGGCACCAACTACTGCACGCACAACCTGAAGAACCGGCTGGACGAACTCGGCATCCCGGCCACCTACAACTTCCGCGACTCGGGCACCCACTCGTGGGGCTACTGGCGCGACGAGTTCCAGCGGTCGTGGCCCGTGCTCGCGAGGGGTCTCGGTATCTGATCGATGTGAGCCGGGACGCCCGGCCCGCTTTCACCGACCGCCTGGTCTCCGCTGTCGCGGGGACCAGGCGGTCGTCTTTGTGGGGTAACCGTCACAAAAAGTTCGGGAGGCCGTAAAATCTAGTTCGTGGGTATTACGCTGGCTGAACAGACCAAGTCCGTCACCGAGCGCGCGCGGGCCGCGACGGTCCTGCTCGGCCCGGCGTTCGTCGCGGCCATCGCGTACGTCGATCCCGGAAACGTCGCGTCGAATATCAGTGCGGGCGCGCAGTTCGGTTATCTCCTGGTCTGGGTCATCGTTCTGGCCAACGTGATGGCGGGGCTGGTGCAGTACCTCTCGGCCAAGCTCGGCCTGGTCACCGGGTGGTCGCTGCCCGAAGCGGTGCGCGCGAAAGCGAGCGGCCCGGTCCGGCTGGCGTACTGGGGTCAGGCGGAGACGGTCGCGATCGCCACCGACCTGGCCGAGGTGGTGGGCGGCGCCATCGCGCTGCACCTGCTGTTCGGCCTGCCATTGCTGGTGGGCGGCGTGATCACGGGAGCGGTGTCGATGGGCCTGCTGCTGGTGCAGGACCGCCGCGGCCAGCAACCGTTCGAGCGGGTGATCACCGGGATGCTCGCGATCATCGCGATCGGATTCCTGGCCAGCGTGGTCATCGCCCCGCCGTCGGCCGCCGACGCGGCGGGCGGTCTCCTGCCGCGCTTCCAGGGCACCGAGAGCGTCCTGCTCGCCGCCGCCATGATCGGAGCGACGGTCATGCCGCACGCGGTCTACCTGCACTCCGGCCTGGCCCGCGACCGGCACGGGCAACCGGAGGCCGGCCCGCTGCGCGCCAGGCTGCTGCGGATCACCAAGGTCGACGTCGGGCTGGCCATGATCCTGGCGGGCACGGTGAACCTGGCCATGCTGCTGATGGCGGCCAACACCCTGCGCGGGCGAGACGTCGAGACCATCGAGGACGCGCACGCGGCCGTCGGCGACGTGCTCGGCCCGGCCGCCGCGCTGCTGCTCGCGATCGGCCTGCTCGCCTCCGGCCTTGCCTCCACGTCGGTCGGCGCCTACGCGGGCGCGATGATCATGCAGGGCCTGCTGCACAAGCGGATTCCGCTGATCACGCGCAGGCTGATCACGTTGATCCCGGCCATCGCGGTCCTCGCGCTCGGCATCGACCCGACCCGCGCGCTGATCATCTCCCAAGTGGTGCTGTCGTTCGGCATCCCGTTCGCGCTGATTCCCCTGGTGCGCTTCACCAGTGACCGCACGCTGATGGGCGCGGACGTCAACCACCGCGTGACCACCGCGCTGGCCTGGGGGGTCGCCGCGATCATCTCCGTGCTCAACGCCGCCCTGATCTATCTCACCGTCACCGGGCGATAGCCAGCCCGGTGACGCGCGCCGGTCAGACCCAGTTCTCGATCCAGTACTTCCAGATCCGCGGCGCGTAGGCCTCCAGCGGCGGCACTCTGATGTCGGTGCCCGCCAAGGCCGCGCTGGTGTGCCTGCAGTCGAACCAGCAGGCGAATTCGCTGTGCTCCAGCACGTCCAGTGGCACGCCGACCCTCGGCAGCAGCCAGTTCGCGCCGGGGACCCGCAACATCATGTCCAAGGTGCGCTTGGGCATCACCTCGACCAGGTGCGGCGCGCCCGCCTCGTCCGCGAACAGGTTCAGCGCGTCGACCGCGCTCTGCCTGCGCGGATCGACCAAGTGATAGGCGATCTTGTCCGAGCCGGCGCGATGCGCGATGTGATCGAGGGCTCGGGCCACGAAATCCACCGGAACCATGTTGGTCTCGCCCAGTTTGGGCACCAGCACCGGCAGCAGCCTCGGCAGCTGGGCGCCCATGCGCAGCAGGCGGAAGAAGTAGTACGGGCCGTCGATCCGGTCGATCTCGCCGGTCCTGGAATGCCCGATCACGATCGATGGCCGGTACACGCGCCAGCGAAGCGACGATTCCCGCACGATCCGCTCGGCCTCGAACTTCGCGCGCTGCGCCGGGGTGGCCAGCGTCTGGCCGTGATCGAACATGTCCTCGGTGAACAGGCCCTCGCTGGACCCGGCCACCTCCACGGTCGAGACGTGGTGCAGCAGGCCGGCGTCCAGTTCCTCGGCGACGTCGACCAGGTTCCTGGTCCCGCCGCCGCGCGCGGTCAGGTCGTAGCCCGCGGCCAGATGGAAGACGTGCTCGATGGCGCCGCGATGCCGGGCCAGCCAGGTGGGATCGATGCCAAGGCCCGGGGCGCCGAGATCGCCGCGCACCAAGCGGACGCGGTCGCCGCCGGCCCATTCCTGCGCGCAGCAGGCGAACCGGTCGGCCGAGGCGTCGCCCGGCCGCACCAGCACGTGGATGTCACCCTCGCGTTTCAGGAGCTCAGGGATGAGAAAACGACCGATGAACCCAGTTGCCCCGGTAACCAGGTAAGTCATAGCCGATGAACATAGTCGCCTGCCGGTCGCTACGTTCCGGCGGGCCGATCAGTCGGCGAAGACGGCCTTGCGCTTGGTGAGCATCGCGGTGGCGCCTTCGATGAAATCGGCGGAGCGCAGCAGCTCGGTCTGTCCCGCCTTCTCGGCGGCCAGCGCCGCGTCCAGCGAGGCCAGCGTGGCCTGGTTCAGCGCCTGCTTGGTGAGTTCGAGCGCGCGGCGCGGACCCGTGGCGATCTTCTGTACCCCGGCCTCCACGGTGGCGTCGAGTTCGTCGTCGGGCACGACGGCGGTGAACAGACCGGCGGCCGCGGCCTCCCGGGCGGGCAGCCGTTCGCCGAGCAGCGCCATCCGCGCCGCCAGCGGACGGCCCGCGGCCGCGGCCACCAGCGCGGCGGCCCCGCCGTCCGGCATCAGGCCGATGTTGATGAAGGCCAGCAGCAGGTAGGAGTCCTCGCTCGCGTAGACCAGGTCGGCGGCCAGCGCGATGCCGACGCCGACGCCGGCGGCGGCGCCCCGGATCCGCACGATCACCGGGACCGGCGCGTCGACGATGGCGCGCACCAGCCGGTTCGCCGCGTCCATCACCATGTCCGAGGTGATGCCCCGCTGCGCCTCGTCCGCGCTCGCGGACAGATCGGCGCCCGTGCAGAAATCGCCGCCTTCGCCGGTCAGTACGATCGCCCGCACCGCGCGGTCGTCCGCCGCAGCGCGGAAGGCGTCGCCGAGCGCGACCATGGTGTCGTAGTCGATGGCGTTCTTCCGCTTGGGGTTGGTGATCGTGATCCGCAGCACCTTGCCGTCCTGGACCGCGGTGAACTTCGCGGTGGACGCGGCGGCCGGGGCCGCGGAATCGTTGTTGCTCACGTTTGCTCCTAAGCTGCAATTCGGCGGGCACCAGGCCGTGAATAGTGGTTAACTTTGCGAATTGTGGTTAACTTAGGGTCCAGTGACGGGCGCTGTCAACCAGCGCCGCCGGAGAACGGAGAGGTGCATGGTCGCGGATCGCAGCGAGATCGATCTCGCTCCCGCGCGCCCCGAACCGGGCAGGCGGGCGAGCGCAGCGGGCGCGCCTTCGGTGCGCCGACGTCCGAAGGACCGCAAGGTGCAGATCATCCGGGCGGCCGCGCGCGCGTTCAGCGAACGCGGCTACTACCCGGTCGGCGTCGATGAGATCGCCGCGGAGGTCGGCATCTCCGGTCCCGCCCTCTACCGGCATTTCACGAACAAATACGCGCTGCTGGTCGCCGCCGCCGAGGAGGGTGCTCGGCACCTGTTGAGCGTGGCAGAGGGGGCCGACGATGCCCGGCTGGACCCGGAGCGGCGCGCGGACGCGCTGATCCGCGCGATCAGCGAGCACACCGTCGAGATCCGCCGCGAGGCCGGGCTCTACCGCTGGGAGCGCCGCTACCTCGAGCGCGACGACCGCGTCCGGATCAAGAAGATCTACGACGACCTGAACAACACCCTCGCCGCCCCGATCGCGCTGCTGCGCCCGGAGGCGGCGCCCGCGGACGTCGCGATGCTGGCCGCGGGCGTGCTCAGCGCGATCGCCAGCATCGCCGCGCACCGCACCGCGCTGTCGAGCGCCAGGCTGCTTCCGCTGTTGCATCAGATGTCCTGGGCCATCCTGCGCACCGAGCTGCCTCCCGCGCCCGCGGAACCCGATCCGGGCCCGCCCGTGCGCGGCATTCCGGTGACCTCCAAGCGCGAACAGTTGCTCACCGAGGCCATCCGGATCTTCGGCAGGCAGGGCTACCACGAGGCGAGCATCGAGGAGATCGGCGCCGCCGTCGGCATCAACGCCTCCAGCGTGTACCGGTACTTCGCGAGCAAGGCCGACCTGCTCGCCGCGGCCTTCCACCGCACCGGCGACCGGCTGGCCATCGCGATCACCGAGGCGCTGGCCGAAGCGACGAGCCGGGCGGACGCCGCGCGGAATGTGGCCGAGCGCTACGCCAAACT
This sequence comes from Nocardia beijingensis NBRC 16342, assembly GCF_001612785.1. Lineage (GTDB taxonomy): Bacteria > Actinomycetota > Actinomycetes > Mycobacteriales > Mycobacteriaceae > Nocardia > Nocardia beijingensis. The sequence continues at coordinate 47,389 of NZ_BDBC01000047.1, read as the reverse complement.
GAGTTTCGCCATGCCCGAGATCATGGCGGTGTACTACGCCGAGTTCGGCAATCTGCCGCAGGCCGAGCAGCACAAGCTGCGCGCCATCCAGCGGCAGAACGTGCTGGAGTGGGCCAACCTGCTCGACGGCGACCCGGTGGAAGCGCGCTTCCGGGTACACGCCGCCATCAGCCAGGTGATCGATGTGGGCAGACTGATCCGATTCGATTCCCGCCCCGCGCAATTGGCCCGGGTGACCGCGCTCATGGACGCGGTGCTGCTCGCCGAACAGGCACAGCCGCACCACGACCGCGATTGACCCGCGTATAGCTCAGCGCCTGCTGGGTGCTAGGACAACCTCGACTCGAGTACGGCCGCAGCGAAGGCGGAGGTACGCCGAAGTCCGCTCAGGGGCGGCGGCCGTGCCGGATTCGGAAGAACGTCCTGGCCAGGCGGAGGTGGCGGGGGTGCCGATCGAACGTGGACAGGTTCACCGGCGCCTGGTACCGCTTGCGTGTGATGGCCAGGGTCCGGCTGAACTCCCGCAGCCCCTGGTCGCCGTGGCTGTGGCCCTGGCCGTATTCGCCCACACCGCCGAAGGGCAGCGCGGGGATGCCGGCGTAGGCGGTGGAGGAGTTGATGGTCACCACCCCGACGCGCAGTTGCTCGGCGAAAGCCTCGATCTCGTGCACGTCCCTGGTGAACACGGACACGGCGACGTCGGTGCCCACGGCGTTGATCCGCTCGGCGGCCTCGTCCATGCTCGCCACCTTGTTCACGATCAGCACCGGGCCGATGCCCTCGCCGGTGATCGCGATGCTCTCCTCCGGCACCTCGGCCAGCACGATCGGCTCGATGTAGGGATCGCGGATGGAGTCGAGCCCGCCGACCACCGCGCGGCCGCCGCGGGCCACCGCGTCGCGCACCTGCCTGCGCACCACCTCGATCTGTGACTCCATGATCATCGGGCCGTAGGACGCCTTCCGGTCCGCGCCGGGCCGCAACTTGCGCGCCTGGGCCGCGACCAGGTCCAGGAAGCGGTCGTAGACCGACTGGGCGACGTAGGCCCGCTGGATGCCGGTGGCGTTCTGCCCGGCGTTGGCCATCGCGCCGAAGACGGCGGCCTCGGCGGCGTCGTCCAGCTTCGCGTCGACGTGCACGACCATGCTGCCTTTGCCGCTGCGCTCGACGACGACCGGCGTCATGGTCTGCGCGCACACCGAGATCACCTCGCGCGCGCCCGCCTCGGAACCGGCGTAGGCGATCTTGTCGACCTTCGCCCGGCACAGCGCGGTCCCGGTGGCCTTGTCTCCCGTGACCACTTGCAACACCGGCTGGTTCGGCGCGAGCCGCGCCCAGCTGTCGGCCAGCCACACGCCGACGCCGGTGGTCAGCTCGTGCGGCTTGAACACCACGGCGTTGCCCGCCGCCATCGCGTAGGCGATCGAACCCATCGGGGTGAACACCGGGTTGTTCCACGGACCGAGCACTCCGACGACGCCCAGCGGCAGATAGCCGACCGAGGCGCGCTGATTGCGGGTGAGCCAGTTGGAACCGATGCGCCGCCGGCCCAGCGCGCGGCCCGCGTTGCGGGCGGCCCAGTCCAGATCCTCCACCGCGAGCATCACCTCGATCGCGGCGTCGGCCACCGGCTTCCCGGTCTCCTCGCACAGCAGGGCGACCAATTCGCCCGAGCGCCGGGCGATCTCGCGTTTCCAGTCCAGCAGCCACCGCTTGCGACTGCTGAATCCGAGTTCGGCCCACCACTTTTCGGCGGAGCGGGCCGCGCGCACCGCGCGATGCAGTTCGCTCGCGGTCATCACGGCGTAGTTGCCCACGACCTCGCCGGTGCGCGGGTCATAGGACGTCAGGACGTTCGTAGGGCCCGTTCCTCCCGGACGCGCCGCCAACCGTGACTGCGCGGACTCGGCCATGATCACCTCTCGCAGTGTCGAAACCAGCCTGCGGACCGCTATATGGGGCCACAGCCGCGGACGAGTGAGTGTTTTCCCCCGCAAAGCAGACTATGGTCTCGCGCAGCGGACCGACAAGGCTCGGCCGCAGGCCCGGCGTCCGTACCGGATCGCGCTCACCAGCGTCGATTCTTCGGGTCGCGAACGGGCGGCGGGAAATGTGAGTAAGGACACAATGGGTGCGCCCCGGTGCGGGTACCTCACGCGACGCGGAAGTCCGGGCGATCGGGCCGGTAACATCACGCCGAGCGCGACGGATCACCAATCCGAGCGTGCGCCTGCGCTCGGGCGACCTGGTCGCCGCACCGGCCGATAGTGGAGAGTTGATGCCGAGTTCCAACCAAGCAGAGTCGCATGCCAGTGAGCCTGCGGTCCGGGTAGCGGACGTCCGCAAGTCGTTCGGCGATGTGCATGCGCTGCAGGGCGTCAGCTTCGTCGCCGAACGCGCCTCCGTGCTCGGCATCCTCGGGCCCAACGGCGCGGGCAAGACGACCATGGTGAAGGTGCTGTCCACGCTGCTGCGGCCCGATTCGGGCACCGCCGTCGTCGCCGGGTACGACGTGCTGAAGGACCCGGCGGGCGTGCGCCGATCGATCATGATGACCGGTCAGTACGCGGCGCTGGACGAGAACCTCTCCGGCCGGGAGAACCTCGAGCTGTTCGGCAGGCTGATGGGCCTCGGCAAGTCCGCGGCCCGCAAGCGCGCCGACACCCTGCTGGAGGAATTCGATCTGGTGAGCGCGGGCCGCCGCGCCGTGCGTCACTACTCGGGCGGCATGCGCCGCCGCGTCGACATCGCCTGCGGGCTGGTGGTGCGTCCGGAGGTGGTGTTCCTGGACGAGCCGACCACCGGTCTCGACCCGCGCAGCAGGCAGGGCGTCTGGGATCTGGTGACCGCGCTCAAGACGCAAGGCATCACGGTGCTGCTGACCACGCAGTACCTGGAGGAAGCCGACGTGCTCAGCGACAACATCATCGTCATCGACAAGGGCACGGTGATCGCGGAGGGCACCGCCGACGAACTCAAGGAGAAGACCGGCGGCAGCTACTGCGAGGTCGTCCCCCTGGATCAGAAGAAGCTGCGCACCGCCGCGTACGCCCTCGGCGACCTGGTGCCGCCCGCGGTGCTGGCCGACGTCGACGGCGGCGACCGGCTGTCCATCCCGGCCCCGGAGGGCGCCGCCACGCTGACCGAGGCGTTGCGCAGGCTCGACAGCGCCGGTGTCGAACTGGCCGACATCGCGCTGCGCCGCCCCTCGCTCGACGACGTGTTCCTGTCCATCACCGGCCACTCGGGCGGCCGAGCGTGACCGCTGCGACCGCCCCGGAGCACATCCAGGCCGACGTGACCTTGTTCGCCGAGCTGCCCGCGGCGCGGCTGTCGTCGTTCGCGCAGTGGCGCGCGCTGACCGGCCGCATCGTGCGGACCATGGCGACCAAGGGCGAGCTGATCGTCGCGGCGATCACGCCGCTGATCTTCACCCTCGGCTTCTATCTGCCGCTGCGTTATGTGATGAAGATCCAGGGCGTCGACTACGCCCAGTACGTCATGCCGATCATCGTCTTGCAGACCATGGCCTTCACCATGATGTCGAACGCGCAGCTGGCCGCGTTCGAGGCGATGACCGGCCTGAGCACCCGCCTGCAGACCATGCCGATCGGGACGCTGGTGCCGTTCACCTCGCGCATCTGCGCCGGGCTGGTCCGGTCGGTGACCTCGCTCACCGCCGCGGTGCTGTTCGGGCACCTGATCGGCTTCCGTTTCGTCGCAGGCACCGGCCAGGCCGTGCTGTTCTGCGCGTTCTCGCTCGCGGTCGGCACCGTGCTCGCGGTCGGCGCCGACGGGCTCGGCAGTCTGACCAAGAGCCCGGAGTCGCTGAGTCAGGCGCTGACCCTGCCGACACTGATCTTCGGCATGCTCTCCTGCGGGTTCGTGCCGGAGCGCAACTTCCCGGAGTGGATTCGCCCGTTCGTGCGCAATCAGCCGATCTCGCAGTTCTCCTTCGCGCTGCGCGACATGGCGGCCGACGGCGTGACCTGGCAGGTGCTGTGGGTGCCGCTGGTGTGGTTGATCGGGCTGGCCGCGGTGTTCACCCCGTTGGCGATCTGGGCGAGTGTGAGGCGGTCATGAGTTCGGTGGAATCGACCGTGGAGCGCACCGCGCCGCAGGCCGAGCAGGCGGAGGTACGCGCGAGCGAACCGCTGCCCATCGTCCGGGCGAAGCCGGAAGGTTCGCTGGTCACCTGGGTCTCGCAGAGCCTGATCCAGTGCAAGCGGCTGCTGCTGGTCTGGGCGCGTGATCCCGCGACCACCATCCAGACGCTGGTGTATCCCGCGCTCACCTTGGTGATGTTCTACATCGTGCTGAACAAGCCCGTCTCCGGCGCCACCGGGATGCCGGCCGTGTACGGAACGGTCCCGTTGCTGACGCTGGTCGCGGCGATGTCCGGCGCGGTGGTCAGCGCACTCGGCTTCAAGACCGAGAAGATGACCGGACTGCTCGGCCGGTTCTGGACGATGCCGGTGCACCGCGCGGCGGGATTCACCGGCCGGCTGCTCGCCGAGGCGATCCGGGTACTGGTGACCACGGTGTTCGTCGTGGCCGTCGGTCTGCTGCTCGGCTTCCGATTCGAGCAGGGGCCGCTCGCGGGCCTGGCGCTGATCGGCATCCCGGTGCTGTTCGGGGTGGCGTTCGCCGTCCTGGTCACCGCGCTGGCCACCGTGTCCGAGGGCGTGATGCTGGTGAACATCATCGGCATGATCAGCACGCTGCTGATGTTCTTCAACTCGGGTTTCGTTCCGGTCTTCGCCTACCCGATCTGGTTGCAGGACGTGGTGGCGCACCAGCCGATGAGCTGCGCGATCGACGCGATGCGCGGATTGTCCTACGGCGGCGCGGTCGCCGACCCGCTGCTGGAGACGCTCGCTTGGACGATCGGGATGATCGTCGTCTTCGCCTACCCCGCGATCAGGGGGTACCGGCGGGCCGCGGAAACCGGGCCGTAACCACCCACGTCGCCGTCCGCCGGGTCAGCGAATCCGGCGGACGGCGTCTTCCCGCGGTTCGGCGAAGTCGTAGTCCAGCCAGCGGTTGCGATTGGTCCAGCCGACCAGGTCGTAGCGCCAGCGGAACGGCCAGGTGTGCGCGACCGTGTTGAACAGCACCGCGCCGAGCGCCGCGTAGTCGTCGTGGGCGGACAAAAGGGCGCGCTGCCCGCGCGGTGACGCGCTGAAGAACGCGTCGAACATGGCGACGGACTGCTCGGTGGTGAGCCTGCCGAGGCCGTAGAGGCCGCGCATCCGCATCCAATACACCAGTCGCGCGCGCGGCGGCCAGAGCGCGGCGATCGGGTCGCGGCCTTCCAGCAGCGCGGCGACCGCGGTGTCCACCAGCGCCAACGAGTCGGCGACGCTGTACCCGGTGCACGGGTGCATCATGCCGCCGCGCGAACCGAACGGAATCGCGCGCGCCTCGCCTCTGCGCGGCGGCGGCTGGTCCAGCGGATAGTGCGCCGCCTCGCTCGGTTCGGCGCCGGTGAGCCGGATGCCGTGCGCGGCCAGCCGCGCGAGCGTGCGCCGCCGCAGTTCGTGCTGCGGCATGCCGCCCCGGAGACCGAGGCTGGTCTCCTCGAAGATCACCGTGCCGTCGCCGAGCGGCACCGCGTAGAGGAACGACGGCGGCTCGTCCGGTCCCGCGCCGTTCTCCGGCCGCCAATCCAGCAGCAAGCCCTCGCCCTCGGTGATCATCGGGGCCGCGGTCTCGGCGTCGACGAAGATGCCGTGCGCGCTGGCCGCTCTGCGGCGTCCCAGCGAGGGCAGTCCACGGGTGTCGAACACCACCGCCGCCCGGTGCACCGCGCCGTCGGTGAGTTCGACCTCGTGCGCGTCCACCCGCGTGGCGCGGCCCGTCACGACGGTGGCGTCGTCGAGCGGCAGCGCCGCCCGCAGACCCGGTTTGGACAGCACACAGTACGGACGGTCGATGCGATGCTCGGTCTTCGTCCACACCGTCGGCGCCGGGATGGTCGTCGCGATCGCCGTGGCGGGCAGCCATGGCGGCAGTTCGTCCACCCAGCAGGAGAAGGTGGGCGGCCACAGCCGTTCCGGGCGTGGGTCGATCGCGGTCACCGACAGCCCCGCGCGCATGACGCGGTGCGCGAGCGCCCGTCCGGTGGGACCGAGCCCGACCACGCACACATCGACTTCCCGGTCCGCGCTGACACCCATACGGGCATTCAATCCGGTGGGACGACGGCCGCGCAACTATTCCGCGCCTCGGAGCCCAAGGAATCAAGGGCTCGCTATTTCGGGATCGGATCGATATGGACGGACGATAATTCGGGGTTTCTGGCATGCCCCCAGAATTGGTGGCCCAGCAACTTCAGTCGTGAATCGGCTCCGGCCGGACCATACCCTGAGCTCGGAACGCGAGGCGTTCCGGGATTCGGGACAAGGGGAGTCATGAGAGGAAGCCACCTCCGTCGGCTGATGTTGTCGGCGGTCGTCGCCGGGGCTGCCGCCGCGTCGGCAATGGTTTCGGTGCAGGCCCACGCGGCGCCCGCGGAATCTTCCATCGTCTCCGTGCAGGAACACAATGCGCGGAGCCTGACATTGACGGTGCATTCCGCCGCGATGGATCTCGACATTCCGGTGGAAGTGCAGCGCGCCGCGGATACGAGCGTGCCGCGGCCGGTGCTGTATCTGCTGCTCGGCGCGGCCGGTGGCATCGACGGCTCCACCTGGGCCACGAAGACCGACGCGATGCAATTCCTCGCGGACAAGAACGTGCACGCGGTCACGCCGATCGGCGGCATGTTCAGCTACTACGCGGACTGGGAGAAGGACGATGCCAGACTGGGCCGACAGAAGTGGCGGACCTTTCTGAGCACCGAACTGCCCCCGCTCATCGACGCGTACCTCGGGACCAGCGGGCGCAACGCGCTCGCGGGGTTCTCGATGTCGGGGACCACGACGCTCGCCCTCGCCGCGACCACGGGCGAGTTGTTCTCCAGCGTCGCGGCCTACAGCGGTTGCGCGCAGACCAGCGATCCGGTCGGCCGCGAATTCGTCCGGCTGACCGTCGAGGAATGGGGTCTCGCGGAGCTGGACAACATGTGGGGTCCGGCGGGCGCCCCGCAATGGGCGGCCAATGATCCTTACGTGCAGGCGGAGGGATTGCGCGGAAAATCCATCTACATCGCCAGCGGTAATGGCATGCCCGGCGTCTACGACCGATACGGCGGAAAATATTCGCTGAACGGTCCATGGGGTTTCGCGAATCAGTTGGTCGTCGGCGGCGTGATCGAAGCGGCCACCAATTACTGCTCGCACAACATGAAAGACCGGCTGGACAGCCTCGGCATCCCCGCGCGCTACAACTTCCGCCCGGAAGGAACTCATTCCTGGGGCTATTGGGAGGACGCGCTGAAGGATTCCTGGCCGACGCTCGCCGCACCATTGGGAATCTGATCCGTCGGGAATTCGGAATGACTGTTCGTACCAGGGCCGCGCGCGTCGTCGGCCTCATGCTGGCCGCGGCCTGCGTGGCACTGTCCCACGCGCCGAGCGCGGCCGCCGCACCGGAGACACCGGCGCTGGACGGCGCCAACGACTGGACCTGCGAGCCGACACCGGCGCGACCGGAGCCGGTGGTGCTCGTGCACGGCTCCGGCACCGACATCGGCCGCAGCTTCCCCCTGCTCGCGCCCGCCATCCGGGCCGAGGGTCATTGTGTGTTCGCCGCGAATCTCGGCGCGGCGCCGGGCGTCGTGGACGCCGTGAGCGGGCAGACCGGCTCCAGTGCCACCGGCATCGGGCCGATCGGCGCCGCGCTGCTGGGCCGCGTGGTCTACGGCGTTGCCGACATCGACCGGATGGCGGCCGAACTCGCCGAAGTCGTGCGGTCCGTGCGGGAGACGACGGGCGCGAGCCGGGTGGCGCTGGTCGGCCACTCCACCGGCGGCACCGTGATCCGGCAGTATCTGCGCACCCGCGGCGGCGAGGCGGTGGCCCAGGTGGTGACGCTCGGCACGCCCTATCGCGGCACGACCTGGGCCGGGTTGCGCGGCAGTTATCCGGACCTGGCCGCGCTCGGCCTCGGGGACGCGCAGATCGCCGCTCAGGTCTTCGGGACTCCGGGTCAGCAGCAAGTGGTCGGGTCACCGCTGCTGAACCGGCTGAACGCGGGAGGCGAGACCGTGCCGGGTCCCCGGTACACGGCCATCGCCTCCCGCGCCGACCAGGTGATCACGCCGCAGGACACCGCCCTGCTGGCCGCGCCGACCGCCGCCGACCGCAACGTGTGGTTGCAGGACGGATGCCCCGCCGACGCGGCCGACCACAGCGGGATGCTCGAAGACCCGCGCGCCGCCGCGGCGGTGCTGTCCGCGCTCGCCGGAGATCGGCGGGCACTGCCCTGCTGAGCGCGCCTGCGGCCGGACAAGATCACGAGACGGGATGGAGAACCGCGGTGGGCCTCGGCATCACTTGTAGCGGGCTGCGCCGCGAATTCGCCGGAATCGCGGTGGTCGACGACGTGACGTTCCGCGCCCCCGCGGGCCTGGTCACCGCAGTGGTCGGGCCGAACGGCGCGGGGAAGACGACGCTGCTATCGATGCTCGCCGGTCAGTTGCGGCCGCACCGGGGGCGGCTGCGCGTGGAGGACGCGGATCCGAGCGTCGAACCGTGGGTGGTCCGCTCCAGGGTCGGCTGGGTCCCCGACGTGTACGAGGGCAGCGAGACCTGGTCGGTCGCCGAGGTGGTGGAGTTCTCGGCGAAGATCGCGGGGCACAGCGCAGACGCGGCCGAGGAACTGGTCGATCGCGCACTGCATCTCGCGCGTTTGGCGGAGTCCTCGGCCACGCCCGTGCTGCGGCTGTCCCGCAGCGAGAAGAAGTGGCTCGGTCTGGCCAAAGCGCTGGCCGCCGGAACGACGGCGCTCGTGCTCGACAATCCCATGGCCGACTTGGACGACGACGGTCGTCGCTACCTGTCCGGGATGCTGCGCGCTCTCGCGCGGCAGGATATGACGATCGTCGTTTCGGCCTGTCTGGAAGACGATCTCGCCGGCTGCGCCGAGCGCATCCTGCGTATCGATCGGGGCCGCGTCGTCGCCGGGTGAATGAAATCCGCCCCGGCGCAGGAGGAGCCGGAAAGCGTCGGTGGTACCGGCCGCGCGCGAGGGGTCGCCACCCAGCGACCCTCAGCGGTCGAGATCACCGCGGCGGGACCGGCCGCGCGGGGGTCGTCGGTGACTACTTGGGCGTGACCCAGGTCGTGATGTCGGCGTGCACCACCTCGAGGCCGTGCTTGTCGTAGATCGACACCGGCACCACCACTTCGCGGCCATCGGTGATGCTCGCGAAGTCGGGGATCTCGGCCAGTTTCGCGACCGCCCGCAGCCCGGTCTCCGCCTTGGCCAGGTACCGCACGTTCATCGCCTTGGGGATCCACCGGTGCGTCGCGGGCACGGTCGCCTCGCTGAGCATGCCCATCGCCACCTCGGCCAGGTTGCACGCCGCGATGGCGTGGAAAGTGCCCAGATGGTTGTGGATGCCGAACCACTTCGGCGAGGTGACCTCGCACAACCCCGGTTCGAGCCGCACCACGTTCGGCAGCACGGTGCCGAAGTAGGGCACCCGGGCCACCATCCCGAGCGAGAACAAGGCATGTCCCAGCCGGTTGTCCGGCAGCTTCTTCCAGCCGCGATAGGTCACGGTCTCTTTCGTCATGGCCGCTATCTTACTCAGAAGTAAGTTCGTCTCGGGCCCCACTGATTTGAAGTGGCCCACGGGGGTCGTGCATACTGTTCGGGTTGCCTTGCACCGGGCCATGCCTGTTTCTCCGTGAAACGGCTGGTCGGGCGGGGCGAGCAGTACCCATCATGTACCTCGCCGGGTTTCTGGCGTGGGTACGTCCGGGACAGTGTTCCAGGCCTGAGATACGTAGCGATCCGAGGCCGAGGAATGAGCGGACGGGCGACACGCCCGACCGCGTGGACCGGAGAACCATGACAGATGAACAGCGGCGAGGATCGGGCATGCCCGGTCATGGTCTCCACCGTGTGGGACGTCTTCGTGTGTTCGGGCTGTGCAAATGAGGGTGGTCCAGAGGACTGGTGTAGCCGGGCTTCGGATCACGAAGGAAAGCGGAGAAAAGGACACTTAGCGTGGCGGGACAAAAGATCCGCATCAGGCTCAAGGCCTATGACCACGAGGCGATCGACGCTTCGGCGCGCAAGATCGTGGAGACGGTGACCCGCACAGGGGCACGCGTCGTCGGCCCGGTGCCGTTGCCGACCGAGAAGAACGTGTACTGCGTCATCCGTTCGCCGCACAAGTACAAGGACTCGCGCGAGCACTTCGAGATGCGTACGCACAAGCGCCTTATCGACATCCTCGACCCGACGCCGAAGACGGTGGACGCGCTCATGCGCATCGACCTGCCGGCCAGCGTCGACGTCAACATTCAGTGACGGGGACTCGAGACATGACTGACAACAAGAACAGGCCTGCCGCGGGCATCCTGGGCACCAAGCTCGGCATGACCCAGGTCTTCGACGACAACAACCGCGTCGTTCCGGTGACCGTCATCAAGGCAGGGCCGAACGTCGTCACCCAGATCCGCACCGTCGAGCGCGACGGCTACAGCGCCGTCCAGGTCGCCTTCGGCGCCATCGACCCGCGCAAGGTGACCAAGCCGGTCTCCGGCCAGTTCAGCAAGGCCGGCGTCACCCCGCGCCGCCACGTCGCCGAGATCCGCGTCGCGGACGCCTCCACCTTCGAGGTCGGCCAGGAGATCAACGCCGACGTGTTCGAAGAGGGCACCTACGTCGACGTCACCGGCACCAGCAAGGGCAAGGGCTTCGCGGGCACCATGAAGCGCCACGGCTTCCGTGGCCAGGGCGCCTCGCACGGTGCGCAGGCCGTGCACCGCCGTCCGGGTTCGATCGGTGGCTGCGCCACCCCCGGCCGCGTGTTCAAGGGCATGCGCATGTCGGGCCGGATGGGTAACGACCGGGTCACCACGCAGAACCTGTCGGTGCACAAGGTGGACGCCGAGAACGGCCTGCTGCTGATCAAGGGAGCGATCCCGGGTCGCAAGGGCGGCGTCGTGATCGTCAAGAGCGCCGTGAAGGGTGGTGCGCACGCATGACCAGCCTCGAGAAGAAGGCCAACCTGACGCTGCCGGTCAAGGAGATCGGCGGCAAGACCAACGGCACCGTCGACCTCCCCGCGGAGATCTTCGACGTGACCGCCAACATCGCGCTGATGCACCAGGTCGTCGTGGCCCAGCAGGCCGCGGCCCGCCAGGGCACGCACGCGACCAAGACCCGTGGCCAGGTCTCCGGCGGCGGCAAGAAGCCGTACCGGCAGAAGGGCACCGGCCGCGCCCGCCAGGGTTCGACCCGCGCGCCGCAGTTCACCGGCGGTGGCACCGTGCACGGCCCGCAGCCGCGCGACTACACCCAGCGCCTGCCCAAGAAGATGAAGGCCGCCGCCCTGCGTGGCGCCCTGTCCGACCGGGCGCGCAACGAGCGCATCCACGTGATCACCGAACTGGTGGCCGGGCAGACCCCGTCCACCAAGACCGCCAAGAGCTTCCTGGCCGAGCTGTCGGACCGCAAGAAGTTCCTGGTCGTGGTGGGCCGCGAGGACGTCGCCGCGTGGAAGAGCGTGGCGAACCTGCAGAACGTGCACCCGATCGCTCCCGATCAGCTCAACACCTACGACGTGCTCAACAGCGACGACGTGGTGTTCAGCGTCGAGGCGCTCAACGCGTTCGTGCACGGCCCGGCCGAGGCTGCACAGGAGGAGAGCAAGTGACCACCATCGCCGACCCCCGCGACATTCTGCTGGCGCCGGTCATCTCCGAGAAGTCCTACGGACTGATCGAGGAAGGCACCTACACCTTCCTGGTGCACCCGGACTCGAACAAGACGCAGATCAAGATCGCCGTGGAGAAGGTCTTCGGTGTGAAGGTGACCAGCGTCAACACCGCCAACCGTCAGGGCAAGCGCAAGCGGACCCGCTTCGGTTACGGCAAGCGCAAGAACACCAAGCGCGCGCTCGTGACCATCTCGGCCGACAGCAAGCCCATCGAGATCTTCGGAGGCCCGGTCGCGTAAGCGCCCGGGAGTCCAGAAAGCAGAGAAGAACTCATGGCAATCCGTAAGTACAAGCCGACTACGCCGGGCCGTCGTGGCTCCAGCGTCTCGGACTTCGCCGAGATCACCCGGTCGACCCCGGAGAAGTCGCTGCTGCGCCCGCTGACCAAGTCCGGCGGCCGCAACGCCCACGGCCGGATCACCACCCGGCACCGCGGTGGCGGGCACAAGCGCGCCTACCGCCTGATCGACTTCCGTCGCCTGGACAAGGACGGGATCCCGGCCAAGGTCGCGCACATCGAGTACGACCCGAACCGCACCGCGAACATCGCGCTGCTGCACTTCGTGGACGGCGAGAAGCGCTACATCATCGCCCCCAAGGGCGTGACGCAGGGCACCCGCATCGAGTCCGGCCCGACGGCCGACATCAAGCCGGGCAACAACCTGCCGCTGCGCAACATCCCGACCGGTACCACCATCCACGCGGTGGAGCTGCGTCCCGGTGGCGGCGCCAAGCTGGCCCGTTCGGCCGGCATGAGCATCCAGCTGCTCGGCAAGGAAGGCCCCTACGCCACGCTGCGTATGCCCTCCGGTGAGATCCGCCGCGTCGACGTGCGCTGCCGCGCCACCGTCGGCGAGGTCGGCAACGCCGAGCAGTCGAACATCAACTGGGGCAAGGCCGGACGTATGCGCTGGAAGGGCCGCCGCCCCACGGTCCGTGGTGTCGTCATGAACCCGGTCGACCACCCGCATGGTGGTGGTGAGGGCAAGACCTCCGGTGGTCGCCACCCGGTCTCGCCGTGGGGTCAGCCGGAAGGCCGCACCCGCAAGCCCAACCGTCCGAGCGACAAGCTCATCGTCCGCCGTCGCAAGACCGGCAAGAAGCGCTGAAGGAGGAGGTAAGAAATGCCACGCAGCCTCAAGAAAGGCCCGTTCGTCGACGACCACCTCCTGAAGAAGGTGGACGTGCAGAACGAGAAGGGCACCAAGCAGGTCATCAAGACCTGGTCGCGTCGTTCGACCATCATCCCCGATTTCATCGGGCACACGTTCGCGGTGCACGACGGCCGCAAGCACGTGCCGGTGTTCATCTCGGACAACATGGTCGGGCACAAGCTCGGTGAGTTCGCGCCGACCAGGACGTTCAAGAGCCACGTCAAGGAAGACCGGAAGAGCAAGCGGCGATGACGACTGAGACTCAGAACCCGACTGCGCGCGCGACCGCCAAGCACGTTCGCGTCACCCCGATGAAGGCCCGCCGGGTCGTGGACCTGGTCCGCGGCAAGCGCGTCGAGGATGCCCTCGCCCTGCTGAAGTTCGCGCCCCAGGCCGCGAGCGAGCCGGTCGCCAAGGTCGTCGCCAGCGCCGCGGCCAACGCCGAGAACAACCTCGGCCTGAACCCGGCCACGCTGGTCATCTCGACGGCGTACGTCGACGAGGGCGCCACCCTGAAGCGGTTCCAGCCGCGTGCCCAGGGCCGTGCGTTCCGCATCCGCAAGCGCACCAGCCACATCACCATCGAGGTCGAGAGCATCCCCACCGCCGGTGGAGCCACTCGTAACCGCCGGAAGGGAGGGGCAAAGTAAATGGGACAGAAGATCAATCCCCATGGCTTCCGCCTCGGTATCACCACCGACTGGAAATCGCGTTGGTACGCGGACAAGCAGTACGCGGACTACGTGAAGGAAGACGTCGCGATCCGCAAGCTGCTGGCCACCGGCATGGAGCGGGCCGGCATCGCCAAGGTCGAGATCGAGCGCACCCGTGACCGCGTGCGGGTGGACATCCACACCGCGCGTCCGGGCATCGTGATCGGCCGCCGCGGCGCCGAGGCCGACCGCATCCGCGCCGAGCTGGAGAAGCTCACCGGCAAGCAGGTGCAGCTGAACATCCTCGAGGTGAAGAACCCCGAGTCGGATGCGCAGCTGGTGGCCCAGGCCGTCGCCGAGCAGCTGTCCAACCGTGTGGCGTTCCGTCGCGCGATGCGCAAGGCCATCCAGTCGGCCATGCGTTCGCCGAACGTCAAGGGCATCCGTGTGCAGTGCTCGGGCCGTCTCGGCGGCGCCGAAATGTCGCGCTCGGAGTTCTACCGCGAGGGTCGGGTGCCGCTGCACACGCTGCGCGCCGACATCGACTACGGCCTCTACGAGGCCAAGACCACCTTCGGTCGCATCGGCGTGAAGGTCTGGATCTACAAGGGCGACATCGTCGGTGGCAAGCGTGAGCTCGCCGCCGCTGCCGCCGCGCCCGAGCGTCCGCGCCGGGAGCGGCCGAGCCGCCCGCGTCGGTCCGGTTCCACCGGCACCACCGCGACCAGCACTGAGGCCGGGCGCGCCGCCACCGCGGTGGCCGACGCTCCGGCAGAGACACAGGAGGGCTGACGCATGCTGATGCCTCGCAAGGTGAAGCACCGCAAGCAGCATCACCCGGGCCGTTCCGGTACGGCCAAGGGCGGCACCTCGGTGGCGTTCGGCGATTTCGGCATCCAGGCGCTGGAGCCGGCCTACGTCACCAACCGGCAGATCGAGTCGGCGCGTATCGCGATGACTCGCCACATCCGCCGTGGCGGCAAGATCTGGATCAACATCTACCCGGATCGCCCGCTGACCAAGAAGCCCGCCGAGACCCGTATGGGTTCGGGTAAGGGTTCGCCGGAGTGGTGGGTCGCGAACGTCAAGCCCGGTCGCGTGATGTTCGAGATGAGCTACCCGAACGAGGAGACCGCTCGCGAGGCCCTGCGTCGCGCGATGCACAAGCTCCCGATGAAGTGCAGGATCGTGACCAGGGAGGAGCAGTTCTGATGGCTACCGGAACACCGGCCGCAGAGCTCCGCGAGCTCACCGAAGAGGAGTTGGTGGCCAAGCTGCGCGACTCCAAGGAAGAGCTGTTCAACCTGCGCTTCCAGATGGCGACGGGTCAGCTGGACAACAACCGTCGTCTGCGCGTCGTCCGTCACGAGATCGCGCGCATCTACACGGTCATGCGTGAGCGTGAGCTCGGTCTGGCCACCGGACCCGCTGGCAAGGGAGATGCCGCATGAGCGACAAAGCAGAAGGGCAGCGCGGCACCCGCAAGGTGCGGGTCGGCTACGTTGTCTCGGACAAGATGAACAAGACGATCGTCGTCGAGCTGGAAGACCGTAACCGGCACCCGCTCTACGGCAAGATCATTCGCACCACCTCGAAGGTGAAGGCGCACGACGAGAACGAGATCGCCGGCATCGGCGACCGCGTTCAGCTGATGGAGACCCGTCCGCTGTCGGCCACCAAGCGCTGGCGTCTGGTCGAGGTGCTGGAGAAGGCCAAGTAAGCCTCTCCGCCACGGCGTGAAACCCGAAGGCCCGTTTCCCGTTCCGGGAGGCGGGCCTTCGCCGTGTGCGGAGTGGGTACTGTCGTGTGCGTGTCGCGGGCAGCGATGGGGCGAACCGGCACCGCCGCCTGACCGCAACCGCGACGACTGGCGCCGACGGCCGATGCGGAGGTATGAGCGGTGGGGAACGTGACTCGACCCGACCAGCCCGATGACCGTGCGCGGCTGCGGGAACATCTGCTGCGGACGCGGATCGCGGGGGATGTCGCGACGCCTCGGGAAGGGAATCTCGCGAACTATCGCAAGATGGTGGATAAGGATCCGGGATACCAGTTCGGGCTGACGCTGAGGAATTGGACGTTCGCCGAGACCCTGGAGATGATGGCGCGGCTGTGCGGGGTCGGTTCCGATCCCCGTCATGTCCGGGGGCCGGACACCATCGACGTCGACCTGACGCTCGACGCGCTCGACGCGATGGCAGAGCGGATCGGACTCGCGGCCCGCCGCGAGGAGACGGTGATCCTGGCGACCGGGCATCCGGACACGCTGATGGGCGTCTATCGCGCGGCCGCAGACGCGCTGCGGGCGGCGGGCTGTGTGGTGCTCACGCCTGCCGCCGGGTGGTCGTATCGGGCCACCACGCCCTTCGGCCCTCAGCACCGCGAAATCGTCTACACCTCAGGAGTCGCCGCGCTCGGCACCGACGGCACGCTGCGACACACGCATGACCCGCATCCGATGCGGGCGGTCCTGCGGGAGTTGCGCGACGCCGCGACCGGCCGGTGGCCAGGTCTGGTCATCGCCGATCACGGCTGGGCCGGAGCGGCGGGCGAGGCGGGCATCGAGACCGTCGGATTCGCCGACAGCAATGACCCCGCCCTGTTCGCCGGGCACGCGGAAGGGAAGATCGCGGTCACGGTGCCACTCGACGACGGCGTCCACCCCGGCCACTACCGACCTCTGACCGCGTATCTGCTCGACCGCGCTGGACTCGGCGGGTGACGCCGACCGTATGTCGCGGCCACGGCTTCGCCGCTCGGACCATGCGCGCCAACGCATCTCGGCTTGTTCGGCGAACCGCTCGGCCGGTATTTGCGTCTATTGTGGACGGTGGGCCGACTCCAGGACGGAGGTGAGGTGTGCAGGAGCCGGGAGACTCCAGCCCCGCACGGGCGAGCATGCCTCGAGTACGGGCGGCCGCAGTCAAGGGGGTGGGATGTCGGTTCGAGCGTATCGGGCACGCCTGCGCGGGGGAGCGCTCCTCCGCGATCCGGAGGTCGTATCGACCTCGGTCTTTCGATGTCGGCATGTGATGCCCCCGTGAGCGTCGCGAACTGATCGCGAGCGCGGGCGGCTCTGCCGCGGCAGGCGGCGCGCGGCGGTATCGAACGAGTGCCGGGCGCGCGGTTCGGCCGCGTTCGAGATGTCCGGCCTCGGCATGTGCGTCACCATCGTAACGGGGGCGATAAGCGAGGAAGTCGCGCATTCTTTTCGAGTGGGAGGAGGCTCGATAGGTCATTGTGGCGGTTCGGCTAAGTTGACAAATCAGTGATCTCGCGAAGGATGATCATGGGGCGGGCGTTGAAGAAACTGAATCCTGACCAGTCGGCACAACACAGATTCGGGGCGGAATTGCGGCGATTGAGAATATCGCGCAATTTATCACAGGTCGAGCTGGGGCGCCTGCTGATGCACAGCGGATCGACTGTGGCGAAAATAGAGAAAGCCGAGCGATGGCCGAGTTCGGAATTCGCCGAACGCGCCGACGAAGTCCTCGGCGGCGGGGGGAAACTACTCGAACTACTGTCCACTGCGCGTCGTGAACGGGCGATCGGACTATCCAATGTGCGGAGTGGCATCACCTGGAATTCGAGAAGCAATTCCGAAGCCTCCGCGCGGACGCGCGGTCGCTGCGACGGTTTCGGCGGCCAGTCGACCGGCGATCCATCCGCGCCGGGCTCGGCGGAAGCCACAGAGTTGGACAGCGTGGTCGCGGAATGCCTGGCTGCGCTGCGCAGCGCGGTCGAGGAGCATCCCGAGGGAGAGTACCTGACCAGGCATGTCGACTTCGTCATCGACGTGATCGACTACCACTTCGGCGGCCGTGTGCGGACGGCCTACCGGTTCGCCTACCGCGCGGGTGCGTGATGGCGTAGGTGGTGTGAACGCTTCATCGAAGCCGGGGGCCGCAGTACGCTGCGGCCCCCGGCTCGCGTTTCGGCACGCCGCGGGCGAAGCGGCTCGCGCATCCGTCCAATTCCTGTGCAAAACCGTATCAGTGCTCGAATACTCCCAGCATCCATTCGTACATCCGTATCGTCCGATTCGAAATCATTGAAACCTCATTCTGGTCCGGGTTTCATGGGAATCGGCGCTCGGTTGAATCAACCGGACGCACCGAAGAAATTGATGAAGGAGATATCGATGGCGAAGAAGAGCAGCCCCGGCGACGGCACCCACGGCAAGGGCGTGCGCGGCGGTCGTGCCGATGCCTACGACCGCACCGCGGCGGAGGGAATTCAGAGCAACATGGTCGCTCTGGCGGAGACCGTGAAGTCCTTGCAGAAGGCGCCCAAGTAGGGCGGAACTCCGGAGGCTTGCCCAGGTCCGCTCGGACCGGGCAGGCCTCCCTTCTGTAAAGGGGGGAATATCATCGTGCTGACGAATAGCATTTCGCGGAGAAAGCTGGCGCTCTGGCTCGCCCTCCCCGCGATCAGAGGCGAGTTCGGCCCAACGCATCCATTCGAAAACGAGCCGGACATGGTGCTGGAGCAGCCGTGGCCCGCGCCCGACCGGAGCCTGCGAGACCTGCGCGCGGAATTCGTCGCGGCCATCGAACGTGTGGTCGGCGACAGCGCCGATATCGCCGTGTCCACGTCGGGCGGGCTCGACTCGCTCGCGGTCCTCGTCAACGCCGTACGCGCTTTCGGCGACGAGCGGAAGGTGAGGGCGGTCGCCATCGAGATGATCGACGATCGGGGCCGGTCCAACGTCCCGGTCATCGAGCGGGTGTTGCGCGGTCTCGATCTGCGTTGCGAACTGCGCACGGCCCCGCTGTCGCAAAGGCCGGCAGGCCGCCCGCAGTGGCACCCGGAAGGTCCGCGGCTGGACGCGCTGCCGGACGCCAACCGCGTTGTCGCCGAGCTCGCGCATGCCGCGGGCGCGGAGGTCATCCTCTCCGGCGACGGCTCCGACGAACTGCTGGGAAGTACGCAATTCCTCACCCTCGAGCTGTTGCGCGCGGGCCGGTGGCGTGACCTTCCCGGCTACTGGCGCGATCATCCGGGCGAGCACTACTCCACGGCGAAGCTGGAAGCCGTCGCGCTGCGGGCCGCGTTCGAACGGAAGCGGAAGCGGGCGATGCTCTATCTCGCCTCATCCTGGCCCGAACTGTGCCGCAACCCGTCGCACGATTTCTTGCGAGAGCCCTACCGCGGCCTCGCCGACGAATGGGCGGGGTCCTGGATCGGATCGTTGGTCGCCATGCACGAGCACCACCACGCCACCTTCGCGACGATGGATGCCTGGAGCAGCCTCTATCCGCATCAGAGGCTGCGCACTCCAGGATTGGTCCGTGCCGAAGATCCCTTCCTGGAACCGGGATTCGTCGCCGACGCCCGCAGACTGCCCCTGCACATGCGATACGACCCTGGCTACCCGTGCGCGTACTGGCGGAGGAAGTCGCAGGTCGTCAAGCTGCTGCCGGCCGAGGCCGTGCCATACCTGCCCACGGAGAAGCAGATATTCTCCCGAGCGATCCTGGATCGTGTCGATACCGAGGTACTCGCAGCGGACACGCTGGTGGACAGCGGAATCCTCGACGCGGGGGCGCTGCGCAAAGAAATTGATCCGATGGTGGCCACCCGTATCATGGAAGTCGAGCTGTGGCTTGCCGAAGCGATTGATCTCGGCTACGAGATCGTGGATTGACGGGATCATGAATTCGACAGTGGACACGCCGGCGCGAACTTCGCTGCGGGATCTGCTCGCTTGGACCAGAGGCAATCGCATCAGATTGTCTTTCGCCGGATCGGCGGCCTTGCTCGCGGCGGGTCTCGGGTTGCTGCAGCCGATGATCGTCAATTGGACCATCGACCGGGCGATCGCCAAGAATTCGGTAGTCCTGTTTCTCGTGCTGCTGGTGGCGGTTTTCCTCGCCCAGGCCATCCTGCAGGCCTACGCGCTGTTCCGGCTCGATCAAGCGGGGGAGCGCATGATCCTTCGCATCCGAAGAGCCCTTGTCGATCGCCTGATCAGGGTCGATTTAGCCGTGCTCGCAAAGCAGCGGCTCGGCGACTTGATTTCGCGCGCGACGACCGATACGACCCTGTTGCGCGACGCGTTGGTCTATGACGTGGTCGGCGCGGCCGTCAACGGCGTGATCATCATCGGCGGAATCGGGATGCTGCTTTGGCTCGACCCTCTGCTCGCCGTCATCGTGCTGACCTTGGTATTCGCCGCGGGTTTCGTCGTCGCCGGCGCGCTGAAAGGCATTCGCCGGGCCGTGACGGCCGCGCAGGACAGCACCGGTGCGCTCGCCTCCGACTTGGAACGCGTGCTCAGTGCGGTGCGCATGGTTCGCATCCATCGCATGGAAGAGCGGGAATCGGACCGACTGGCGCAGGTGGCCGGGGAAATATACCAGCACAATGTGCGGGCTGCGCGCCTGAGTTCGGCGATATCGCCCGCGATCGAAATGGGCATCCACGCCTCTTTCGTAGTCGTGATCGTCGTGGGTTTGCAGCGTGTCTCCGGCAATCACATGATGATCGGCGAACTCGTCGCTTTCCTGCTGTATGTGAATTATCTGTCGGCCCCGATGATGGGGATCCTGGATTTCGGGCGGGCCATGCAGACCGGCCTGGCGGCACTACAGCGGGTGGACACGGTCCTCGATCTTCCCGCCGAGACGGACCGGCGACCCGAGGAGAACCAGCAGTGTGAGACGAACCTGCCTGCTGAAACCTCCGGCCTGATACTGCGCAATGTGCGATTCAGCTATGGAGACCGGCCCGTGCTGCGTGGCATAGATTTTCGCGTCGCACCGTGCACCATGGTTGCCATAGTCGGACGTTCGGGGGCAGGGAAGAGCACGATACTGAGCTTGCTCGCCAGATTCTATGATCCTTCCGAAGGATCCATAATGTTGAACGGCCGCGACGCGCACAGCGAGCATTCCCTGCATGACTGGCGCGCCCGAGTCGGTCTCGTCGAGCAGGATTCCCCGAGCATGTTCGGAACGCTGCGGGACAATATCTGCTATGGCACGCCGGAGTCCGCGGAGAACTGGTTGGAGCAGGTCGTGGACATGGCGGGCCTGGCCGATCTGGTCGAACGTCTCCCCGAAGGTCTGGACACGCCGGTCGGCGAACACGGGACGTCGCTGTCCGGCGGTGAACGGCAGCGCGTCGCGATCGCGCGGGCCGTGTTCGGCCGGCCCGAACTGCTGCTGCTCGACGAGCCGACCGCGCATCTGGACGGCATCACCGAGGATCTGATCGCCGAGAACTTGCGGCGCCTCGCGCAGGGATGCACCGTGCTGGTCGTCGCGCATCGGCCTTCGACGGTTCAGGCGGCCGATCAGGTCGTGGTGATCGAGGACGGGCGCGTGGCAGCCGCGGGCGGATACGCGGATGTGTACGACCGGCTCCCGACGTCGGTGCGGGGTGAACCGGCCACTATCGTGAGAACGTGACCGATAACAACCATCTCGGCAGTGGGGGTCTTGCGATCGAGAAGGTGGCCGCAGTTGTCGAAGCTGCCGGTGTGGCCGGGCGTCAGCTGCGGGAAGTCGTCTACGCGGTCGGCACGGAGGAGCACACGCTGGCTTCGCTGGTGCGGTCGACGGCCGTCCCGCGGCGGACCGTGGAAGACGTTCTGTCGGCGCTGGGGGACGATCTCGAGTATCAGGGGGAGACCTTTCGGCTGCGCGCCGACCGGGTGGACAGCTACGCCGCACGCTTCGATTTTCCGCAGCTGCGACGCACCGAGCTGATCGATCCGCTGGCGGCGCGGATGTCGCAGCACACCGACACCATCCGGATCGTGCGGGACCTGATCCGGCGGGCGCCGGCGTCGCGCCAGGACATCGACCACGTCTCGGCCACAGCGGAAACCGTTGTGCGACGCGCCCTGTGGATGGATTCCACCTTCGACTTGGCCGGGTCGCGGATTCTCTTCGTCGGCGATCACGATCTCACCTCGATCGCCACCGCGCTGGTGTGCCCGCGGGCGAGTATCACGGTGGTCGACTTGGACGAGCGCATTCTCGAGTTCATCGATACCGAGACCGCGGAGCTGCCCAACGAGGTGCAGTGCCTGTTCGCCGATCTTCGCCTCGGCCTGCCGACAGCCGCCGCCCGGTCCGCCGATCTGGCGGTGACCGATCCGCCGTACACGCCGGAGGGCATCAAGCTGTTCCTGGCTCGCGGTCTCGCGGGCCTCAGCGACAAAGAGAATTCGCGGATTCTCCTGGCCTACGGGTTCAGCGCCCGGCAACCAGCGCTGGGTTTGAAGGTGCAGAACACGGTCCGCGATCTGCATCTGGCGACCGAGGCGATGCTGCCGAAGTTCAACCGGTATCTCGGTGCGCAAGCCGTCGGGAGCTCGGCTGATTGGTACGTGTGCAGGCCGACCTCGCGGACCTGGCGTTCGCTCGAGTCCGCGCAGGGCGGCGTCGCGGCGAACATCTACACCCACGGTCCGCAATCCCTCGAAGGAGGTACCGGTCAGCTCGACAGCGAGTTCGTGGATTACCTGCTGGAGCAGACCACGGGGGAGGCCGCGGTACTGGTCGGCGACGGCTGGGGTGGCAGTGCCGAAGGGCGGGCGAAGGTCGGCCTGGACACGTTGCTCGCCAACGGGATACCCGCCGCGCACAGTCGGCGTGGACTGTGCAGTGTGGTCGCGAACTTGGCGAAGGACCCTGGCGGCTGGTTGCTGCGGGTACTGCTGGCCGCGAACTGCCGCGAGGTGGTCGCCGTGGTGCCCGATTCGCATCCCGATGTGCGCGACGCGCGGTCGCTGGCGCGATTGTCCTCGTCGGTATCCGCCAAGTACGGGCTGCGCGTCACCCGCGATACACCGCGAGCCGGATATCTGATCGTGCACGCGGACGCGGTCGACACTGCCGGTCCGGACGACGCGGTCGTCGGCTTCCTCTTGAGCCGTGCGCACGGAAAAGTCGGAAACGTCTGGCGGGACGGGCTGATTCGCCATGCGTCGGGTGAATCCGAGCTGACCAAGCGGCAGGCGAAAGAGCTGGTGCAGACCACGGCGTCGAAGAGCAAGCTGCTCGGGCTGCCGCTGATCGAACTCGCGCGTCACGACGTCGCCACGGTGGTGGCGGATGTCCGCGCATCGATGCGCGCACTCGCGCACGGTTGACCCGCGCGGGAGTGATGAGTTCGGACGGGCTGGTTCGCGGCGATGGGTGGGTCGCAGCGATCAAGACGGGCCGGGTGATCCTTTGGTCTCGTCGGTCCGGGCGATACGCCAGGTGTCGCGAACGATCGTTTCGATGTCCGAACGACAAGGACGCCAAGGTAATTCGGTCATCGCCTTCGTGGGATCGCTGATCAGCGCGGCCGGTTCGGGCGCCGGTGGCCGGTGGGTCAGCTGGATGCGGCGGCCGGTCTGCCGTTCGACCGCGGCGACGACGTCGAGGATGCTGCTGCCACGGCCGCCGCCGATGAGATAGCGCCGTTCGCCGCTCATCGGCATATTCTCGACGCACGCGACGAAAGCGGCCGCGGCGTCCGCGATATGCAGATAGTCGCGAACCGCGCTGCCGTCGCCGTTGACTTCCAGCGCCGAGCCGTTCATCGCGGCGGCGAACGCACGGGGCACCAGACGCGTCGGATCGGGATCCACGCCACCGGCTACGTTCATCAAGCGCAGCACGACAGCGGACAAGCGACCGGTGGCCGCCTGCGCACTGATCGCCCACTCGGCCGCCAGCTTGCTCGCCGCATACGGGTGCGGGGGCGCGTCGGGTAGACGCTCCGTCATCGGCTGCCGTTCGGGAGTTCCATATATCGATCCGGTGGAAGCGAAGACCATCCGCGATACTCCGGCGGCGGCCATCGCATCCAGCAACGCGACGGTCCCGCCGGTATTGACGCGGAAGTACCGCAGCGGATCGGCCGCCGACTCGCGGGCCCGAGTGAGCCCGGCGAGATGGCACACCACCTCCACCCCGTCCAGCGCTGCGCGCAGCCCGCCCTCGTCCAGCAGGTCGGCGACCCGAGTCGCCACCCCCAGGGCCGAACCGCTCCCGCGCACCATCGCGATCGGCTCGTGCCCGGCACCGGCCAGCAGCTCCACCACCGCTCGGCCCAGATAGCCGTTCGCTCCGGTCACGAGTACCCGCACCACACGATCCTGTCATCGAGTGGGGGTGGCTGTAGCCCGGGTGGAATTATGAGAAGCACTCCGATTGGTATCAGGGCTGATACCATCATGGTATGGCTTGGACCATGCGGTTGCCGGAGGACGAAGAGGCGGCGCTGAATGCGCAAGCCGATGCCGAGGGGCGCTCGAAGCACGAAATCACTCGTGATGCGGTCCGGGCGTATCTCATGCGCCATCGCAAGTGGGACTCTCCCTTGCTCAGTGATGACGAGACTTTCGATCTAGGTGGGCCCATCGGCAAGGACGACATCCGTAATGCGATGAACCGGCCCGCATGATCGTCATCGCAGACCCCTCGGGAATCCTCGCGCTTTTCAATCGTTCGGATCCTGAGCACTTCGCGGTGCGGCGAGCCGCGGATTCGGCTAGCGCGATCGTGGTGAGTCCGCTGGCGCTGACCGAGGTGCATCATGTGGCAAGCGTTCGAGCTGGACGCAAGGTGGCCGACGGCATCCTCGCTCTGCTGGCCGATCGGGTTGCGTCGACGCGAATCGTCGTCTCGGGCATCGATGCGGCACAGCTGCATGCCGCTGTCGGTATTCGTGGGAAGTACGGCGATCTCAATCTGGACCTGGTCGACGCTGCGTGCGTGGCTCTAGCGGACGAATTCGATACCGACGCGATTCTCACGCTCGACCGCCGTGACTTTCGAGCCTTGCGGCCCGTCAGTCGTTACTCCGCGTTCCGGATCTTGCCGGACGATTGGAGTTCCAGCACCTGATGCGTGCCAGTCGGCGCGGCAAGGTTCATCCTGCATGCGCGGCAGGAGTGAAGCCGTGGCCGAGGTCGGCGTTGTTCGAGGGAGGTCCGCGGGGCCTCGAACACGGTCGGCCGGTCGGGCGGGCCGGCTAGTCGAGCGCTTCGGTGTTCGGACGGGCCCTCGGGCGGCTCTTGCGTTATACGTATACATCTACTTATAGTGAGATGACGGCCCGGATGTTCTGAGAACTCGAATCCGCACCGGTAGAGCCGGATTCGGGGCGGGCCGGTCGATGGTAGACGCATGCCCACATGCGCACTGATCTATGAAATGGGGACATCATGACCACCGATCCGAACGACCCGAGCGATGCGGACACTGTCGAGGCGCGGGCTTGCGGCGTCACCATCGTGAAGGAATCGGCCGAGCCGGGCGACGCGGAGGACTTGCGCCAGATCGTGTTGCGCGTGGGGCCGGGAGGCGGGCGGCAGCAGCGGTTCTTCGGCAGGCTGCTCGGCGAGTCCCGGGAATACAGCAAAGTCGGGATGAACGTGGTGCGGGTCTATGTGAGCCGCAAAGGCAAATTCGTGGTGCACCGCCGGGAATCGGACTGGCGCGAAATGTCGGTCGCGATCGACTGGACCGAATGGAAGAATTGGCGCGAGCTGCTGCGGCCGGGCAGCGGCGAGCGTGAGTGGGGTGATTACACGGTGGAGATCGTGGACTCGCCCGCTGAACTGCGCGGCCGGATTTTGGAGCACATCTACCGGACGGTCGTCGACGTGGCCGAGAACCCGAACTCGCAGGACCTGCAGATCTGAGATACCGCCGCTTTTCCACATCCGGAAAGGATCTATTCGCAGATGTTCGCACGACTGGGGGCCGTGGTCGTCCACAATCCGTGGAAGGTGATCGGCCTGTGGGTGCTGCTCGCCATCGCGGTGGTGGCCGCGGCGCCGGAACTGAAATCCACCACAGATCAATCAGCGTTTCTACCCTCGCATTACGAGTCGATTCAAGCGTTGGAGTTGCAGCAGAAGGCTTTCCCGGACAGCTCGGCTCCCGCGGCGATCATCGTGTTCGCCCGGCAGGACGGCACGCCATTGACCGACGCGGACGCCGCTTCGGTCGTCTCGATCGGCAACGCCTTGCGCGAGGACCAGATCAAGGACGTCATCGGACTGCAACCGACGCCCCCGTCGCAGAACCGCCTGGTCCAGATCATCGCGGTGCAGATGACGAAGGTGACCAATCCGAACGACACCACGCAGGGCGACGCGGTCAAGGCGCTGCGCAAGCAGCTGAAGGAGCGCGTCGAAGGCACCGAGCTGAAGGCGGGCATCACCGGCCAAGCGGCGCAGGTGCTGGATCAGCGGGAATCGGGTGACAAGGGTTTGGCGATCGTCGGCATCGCCACCGTCGTGCTGATCCTGGTGCTGTTGCTGATCATCTTCCGCAGCCCGGTGATCGCGTTGCTGCCGATCGTCGTGATCGGCGCGATCTCCAGCATGGTCAGCGGGTTGATCGCGGTGGTCGCCAAAGCCTTCGACTTGCAGATCGACGCATCGATCAACGCGATCCTGGTGGTCGTGCTGTTCGGTGTCGGCACCGACTACATCCTGTTCCTGATGTTCCGTTACCGCGAGCGGCTGCGGGCGGGCGAGGATTCGAAGACGGCCATGGTCAGCGCCGTCACGCGGGTGGGCGAGGCGATCACGTCCGCGGCGGGCGCGGTGATCATCGCGTTCATGGCGCTGGTGTTGTCCACGCTCGGCATGTTCCGCGCCATGGGCCCGGCGCTGGCGATCGCGGTGGCGGTCGCGCTGGCCGCGGGATTGACGCTGGTGCCCGCAGTGGTCTCGCTGTTGGGCACCAAGGTGTTCTGGCCGTCGAAGGCGTGGCGCACCGAACCGAAGGGCGCGCGGTTCACCGCGATCGGCAATGCGCTCGGCCGGCGGCCCGGTCTGTTCGCCGCGGTCTCCGGCGGGGTCCTGGTCGTGCTCGGGATCTTCGCCTTGGGTTTCCACCCGACGTTCGACCTCAGCTCCGGATCGACCTCGCAGGCATCGGAATCCGTCGTCTACAGCAAGGAGCTGGTCAAGGGCCTGCCCGCTGGGACCACCCAGCCGACGGACGTCCTGTTGCAGTCCGGCGGCGGCGAATTGGCCGGCGATCAGCTCGCCCTTTACCGTGCCGCGCTGGCCGCGGTGCCGGGTGTGGGACAGGTGGCCGAGCCGAAGTTGTCCGCGGACAAGTCGATCGCCGACTTCGCGGTGACGCTCGACGCCGCACCGGAGTCGGACGCCGCGCTGGACACCGTCTCCGGCCCCCTGCGCGATGTCGCCCATTCGGCCGCGCCCGCCGGCGCCACCGCCGCGGTGGGCGGTCTCACCTCGGTCTTCGTCGACTTCCAAGAGGCGATGGCGCGTGACTACTCGATCGTCTTCCCGGTGGCGGCGATCCTGATCATGATCGTGCTGGGTTTGCTGCTGCGCAGCCTGGTCGCACCGTG
Source organism: Nocardia beijingensis NBRC 16342 (assembly GCF_001612785.1). Classification (GTDB taxonomy): domain Bacteria; phylum Actinomycetota; class Actinomycetes; order Mycobacteriales; family Mycobacteriaceae; genus Nocardia; species Nocardia beijingensis. The sequence continues at coordinate 20,399 of NZ_BDBC01000047.1, read as the reverse complement.
GTACCTGATGGCCTCGGTGTTCCTCGGCTTCGCCGCCACACTCGGCGCCGCGGTGCTGGTGTTCCAGCACATCCGGGGCGAGACCGGCCTGATCTTCACGCTGCCGGTGATCATGTACCTGTTCGTGGTCGCGCTTGGCACCGACTACAACATCCTCATGGTCGCCCGCTTGCGGGAAGAGGCGCGCGAGGGTAATGAACCGAAACAGGCCGCGGCGCTGGCCCTGCGGCACACCGGCCCCACCATCGCGGCGGCCGGAGTGATCCTGGCGGGCACGTTCGCGTCGATGATGCTCGCGGGCAACAACGTCCTCGCGCAGATGGGTTTCGCCATCTCGGTGGGCATCGCGATCGCGGCCTTCGTCATGGCGATGTTCTTCACGCCCGCGCTCACCGCGCTCATCGGGCACAAGGCGTGGTGGCCTGGGCATGGGGACGAGAAGCCCGGTGGGGCGGGGCCGGAGTCGCGGGAGGTCGTCGGGAGTTCGGTCGGCGAGGGCTGATCGGAGCCGGAGCGTTCACCACCTGCGCTCGCGGATAAATGAACCGGAACAGAGCTGTGCACCCGGGTTTACCGGGTGCACAGCTTTTCGTGCACGCATTTCCCATCGCTGGCGAATCCTGCTGGTGCAGCTAGGTTTTCACCCGTGCCGGGGCAGGTGGACGTGCGCGTCGACCGCCGTGAATTCATCAGCGGCAGGGCGCCGCGGCAAGGATGCGATGTTGACTACGGGACAACGAAGCGATGACCTCACTCCGCTGCCTGGTCGCGTGCCTCGCTACAGGTTCGATCCCGAGATCGACAGCGAGGTCAGAACATTGCGACAGCTGGACAATTGGCACGGGCCGTTGGCGTTGATCGGTGACTGGGTGGTCATCGCGGCCGTAGTCATCCTTTGCGAGCAGCTGTCGGGGTGGATATGGTGGCTCGTCTATCTCTCCGTGGCGCTGACTGTCATCGCGACCAGGCAGCGTGCGCTCGCGACACTGGTTCATGAGGCGGTACACGGGACGCTGGCCCAGCACGAGGGACTCAACAAATTTCTCGGAACATGGTTTTCGGGGTATCTGATCCTGCAACCGTTCGAGGCGTTCCGGCGCAGCCACATGCGGGATCATCACGGCAGTTTCGGTGATGTGCGCAAAGATCCGGACTTCCGGGCACATATCGCCGCCGGCTTGTACAAGCCGCAATCCGGCGCGACGTTCGTATGGCGCTACATGGTGTTGCCGCTATCGGGGCAGCAGACTTCGGCAATCGTGAAGGAGTTGCGACTCTCCGGAACCCGGGACGAGGCGCTCCCTGGGCTTGCGGTTACGGGTTACCTGGCAGCACTTGGCCTGCTCTGCTGGACTATCGGTTACGGACCCCAATTTTTGCTTTATTGGATCGTTCCGCTGCTGTTCGTACTGCCGCTGATCAACTGGTACATGGCGTTGCTGGAACACTTTCCGCTCGTCGGAAACAACAACATCGACCTGCAGACCACTCGCCATCGCGTGCTGGGCCCGGTCTCCTACCATTTCCTGGGCGTACACAATGAAGGCTACCATCTGGACCATCATCTCTCGCCGATGATTCCGTACTGGAATCTACCGAAGGTGCACGAAATCAGGTTGCGCGACCCGATCTACGCTCGCGTCATCGAGGAAACCGCGCCTAAGTCCAAAACCGTTCTCTGGCAATTCCGAGATATTGTGCGTCAAGTTTCGGAGGGTAAGACCAGTACGCGGCTCGGTCAGTTCACCCGCATCGAGCTCATCGAGCAAAGGGATCGGCAATAAGGTATGTGCCAGTAGGTTGTCGCATCGCATCCGCCGAACTCAAATCTTGACGTTGGCCCACTTCGCGAACCGGGCGAGGGAGTCGGTTCCGCGCCGGGTATTGGCGAGCACGCGGACGGTCTCGTGGACCTGGGGGTGGTTGCGTGTCAGTCCCGGCGCGATCCGGCGCGCCTGGTCGAGACTGCTGAGGGCACGCTGCTTGTCCCCGTGCAGCAGCCACGCGCGGGACACGTCGATCCAGTGATGCCCGGCGCGGGACGGCGTGACCGATGCAGGTAGCCGGATCCGCTCGGCGCGTGCGACGGCGGTCGTGCCATCGGACAACTCGACGGGCACGGCGACGGAGTGAATGGCGACATTCGGCAGTTGGAACCCGGTTCCGTACTCCTGATAACGGTCGGAGCCGATCGCCTCGCCGAGTCGGCGCGCTTCCCGAAGATGCGCGTCGGCGGTCTCGGCGTCGAGCGCACGGGCCGACAGGATCGATCCCCGCAGGTGCAACGCGCCCCGCACCGCGAGGACTTCCGGCGTTGTGGGCAGTTGCTCACTCGCGGCGTGGGCGCGCTCGATGATCCGCAGTCCACCGGCGTATGCGCCGGAGTAGAGCAGGATCAGCGCGCGATGGTATTCCGCCGCGATCGGCCACGCGGGGTCGCCACTGCGTTCAGCGGCCCACACGCACCGTTCGGCGGCCAGTCCGGCGAGGTCGAGGTAGCCGTACCGGTAGGCGATCGATGACGCGCTGGTGTATGCGTAGGCGAGGGTCGAATAGATGGTCTCGAGACGATGCCCCGCAGGCTCGTCGGCCGCGAGCGCGTGCAATCCGTGGATCACGTCCGGCAGTTCGGCGGTGTGGTCTCCGTACCGGCCGCGCCGTCTGCTCTCCTGCACCCGATGTAGTGCCGCGGTGAGCTCTTCGAATGTGGTCGGCGCGTTCAGTGGCTCGTCATTGAAGGCCAGAATTTTCCGTCGCAGTTCCCGGATGGTGGCGTGTGCTCCGGCATCGTCGCGCGCCGGGGTGTAGGGCTGCCCAGTCAGGACCTCGATGTTCACCCCGAGCGCGTCGGCGACGGCCGTGATGAACGCGGGCGAGGCGGGGCGCACCCCTCGCTCGACCTTGCGCAGCAGCGAGACCGACACGTTCGCCTTCTGCGCAAGCTGCTGCTGGGTGAGCCGAGTGAGCTTGCGCGCTGTGGCGGTGCGTTCCCCGATCCCGGCATCGTCCATGCCTCCACGGTGACACACCAGCCGCAGAGAAAGGCCTGAGCGGCGGGTTCAGACGATGGTCGCGTAAGGGCGGTGGACTTTGATGGCGGAGTCGAGGACTCGGGTGACGGCGGAGCGGGGGACGCCTAGTTCGTTGGCGATGGCGGGGGTGGAGCCGCCCTGGTCGGCGAGTGTCAGGATTTCTCGGACCTCCTCGATCGGGAGGTTGGACAGGCGGCGGCCGGTGATGGCGCGGGCGATCGCGGAGATCTCGTCGTCGTCGGTGTCGGCTTCTTCGGGCTCGGTGGGGAATTCGTCGTCCTCGTCGGCGTCCGTTTCGAGGACGGGCATCGGTTCGACGCGCGGACGCGAAGGCTCGGGGGCTTCCTCGAGCGCCAATTGTTCGCTCTCCGTGTCGGCGGAGCGGTCGTTCTGCTCGGCGGTCGCCGACTTTCCGCGTTTCGCGCGCGGCGCGGTGGCGTTCGGGTGCACCTGCGCGGCAGGGTCGGCCGTCGCGGGGGGCGGTGTGCGCGTTGGCTCGGTGGAGCCCGGGTGCCGGACTTCGTCGCCGTGATGGGCTCGATCGATCGAACGGCCGTCTCGATCGGTAGTGGCGGGCGGCGATGCCGCACTGTTCGCGCGTGCCGATGGGTGCGCACGGAATTCGAAGCCGTCGTGCAGGTCGGCGAGTGAAATCTGTTGTGCCGCTGTTTGTGCGGGCTGGCTGTCGGACGCAGGCGCTTCTGCTGGGCTCGAGGTTCCGCGCTCGACCTCGAGTGGGTGAAGCTCCGGCGCTGCCGTTTCGGTCGTGTGGTCGTCGGCGCGAACCTCCGCGACCGGCTGTGTGGCTGGAGGTACCGAATGCTGCGGGGGAGTCGTCACTTCGCGGACGTCCACGGCCGAGGAGTCCGGGGTTTCGTTGGCAGCGACGGTGTCCGTGGCGTCGTTGCTGACGAGGGGAGCGGTGTGCTTGTCAACCGGGACAGCGGGAGTCATTGTGCCGACGGGCATTTCGGTGGAGGTCGAAGCAGTATCGTGCCCGTTGACCCGAGGGTGTCCGGTCGTGTTGGACGCATCGTCGGCGCTGGGGTGGACGGTGTTCCCGTCGCCGCTCGAGTGCCGCATGGTGCCGTCGACAGGGGAAGCCGGGGTGTGGCCGTTGGTGGCAGGGCGCAAGGTATGCCCATTGATGTGCGGGTGCGCGTTTCCGTTGGTGGACGTCCCATTGATTTCGCCGTGGATCGGCAGCGGGTAGCCGTTCACGGGCAGGTCGGGAGAGCGGCCGTTGCGAGGGTGCGGAAGCGCGCCGCCGTTCGGACCGGCGGCTGCCTCATGGCCATTGCGCGTGATGTTTCCGGCCACTTCGTCATCCACCGGTACCGCCCCCGTGCGGGGGATGGTGACGGGATGGCCGTTGATCGGCGTATCGACGGCGTGACCGTTGGTCCTGCGCGCATCGGTCGGCCCGGAGGCGGGGGAGCCGCTGTGCATTTCGCTGTCCGCGGGGTCCGTCGTCGCGGGCGCCGCGTGGTCGACGGGACGGCCGTCGATCGGTACTCCGGCGGGGTGACCGTTGGCCGCCGACTTCCTGTAGGCGACGTGTGCCGGGGCAGGCATGGCCGCTGCGGCCGGGCGGGTGAACTCGTCGGGCTGGGCACCGGGACGAGCGCCCGTCGTCTCGTCCTGGACAGTGGCGGAGACCGAGGTTTCATGGACGTCGGCACTGCCCTGAGGAGCGGTTCGCGTTGCGGGATTCGTGTCGTAGCGACCATCGGTCACGGGCGCGGCGTAAGTATCGCCGTCCGCAGGGAAGCGGCCGCTGTTCGCCGCAAGGGGTTGATAGTCGCCGCGCTCCATCATTCCCGGAGCGAATCGGACAGCTCGCGGGTCGGGATCGATCACCGGCGCTCCGTCGATGAGCACGGCGTACCGCGCGGAAACCCAGGCGTGCAACCAGATCACCACGCCGACCATCACCGGAGCGATGGCGTACTCGGCGGCGCGGCCGAGGTCGCCCGCGGCGAGATGCGGGCCGGTGTTGAGCGCGACGGTCGTGCCGAGCAGCGCCGCCTCGAAGAAGATCACCTTGCCGCGCGCCAGCTCCCGGCCCCAGCGCGCCGCGGTCGTCGCCGCCACCATGATGGTGATGATCGGGATGGAGATCATCGCCTCGATGCCGTAGCTCAACCAGTACAGCGGGTCGGACATGTCACCGCTGGGCACCAGATTGTGCTGCACGTTGACACCGGCCCAGACCATGCCGAGCACGACGACCGCGATCAAGGCGCGCGAGGACCACTCCGCCCGCCGGTAGAGCTGCGCCAGTCGCGCGTCCTGGCTGGAAGCCCGCCGCCGCGCCGCCAGCGCGCGCCGATGCCACCGGGCGTCGGCCTCCTCCGCACGGCGCAACGCCGCGGCCGACTTCCGATCGCGCCGCTCGGTGGCAAGTTCCGCCTCGATCGCCCGGCGCCGCTGCTCACGGCGGCGCGCGCGAATCCATTCCGCCAATTCACGCTCCGCGGCGATCTCGCGTTCGGAGAGCACTTCCAGCAACGCCGGATCGAGTTGCAGAGGCAACTTGCCGCGCGCGGTCTCGACTTGCTGAGCCAGCGCGGCAATCTCGGAACTACCGTTCGAGGGGTCGTCGGGCATCGCGAGCCTTCCCAAGAGCAGGTCTCATGCCGGGTGGTGGAGACATGATTGCTCGAACATATGTGTGATCGGAGTGAGATTAAACCGACCTCCGCTCGTGGTCAATGCGATGCACATCGGGCCGTGGGCGACACGCCGGGCTGGGAGAATTCGCGGTACGGCTCGACTATCCGGATGAGCGGGGCTTTTATCGGAACTCTCCGCGTGTCGAAACTCAGTTCGAATGAGTGCTCGGCAATCGCGCGAATTCCTCCGCTTCCGGTTGCTGACCGAGCATGCGAACACGCCGCGCCGAAGGCGCGGCTAAGCAAACTCAGCTCACCGTGTGCCAGACGATGGCGGCTGCCAGGGCGCCCGCGCCGTTGACCGACCAGTGCAGGGCGATCGGGGCGAGCAGGCTGCCACTGCGGTGGCGCAGCCAGGTGAACACCACGCCCGCCGCGGCCGTCGCCAGGACGGCGAGCAGGATTCCGGCGATCTGTCCGGTCACGCCGCCGCCGACGACTTCGCTGAGGCCGCGGTTGCCCGAGGTCAGGCCGAGGGACGACGCGATGTGCCAGAGGCCGAACAGCAGGGAGCCCGCCGCGAAGACGCCGCGCGCACCGTAGGCGCGGTGCAGGGTGCCGTGCAGCACACCGCGGAAGGCCAGTTCCTCGGGGATCACGGTTTGCAGCGGGATGACGATCATCGAGGCGATCAACGCGCCGGAGATGGTCGCGTAGCGATCGGCCAGGAAGAACGGCCGGGTCATGGGCAGCGCCGCGCCGATCGCGACGGCCGCGAGGACCACCGCCGCCGCGGCGAGCGCGTAGAGCGAGCCGCGCCGCCACTGCCGGGGTGAGAGGCCCAGTTCCGACCAGCCGAGCCCGCGCCTGCGCATCAGCGCGAGCAGGACGATCGCCGCGATCGGCACCGTCACGATGTGCGCCCAGGCGGTGGTGAAATGCGCGATCAGATTGGTGCCCACGAGGACGATCACCACCACGGCGACGTCGATGTAGGCGTGCATCTTGTGGCGTAAGCGGGTCGGTGCGGCTGGGTCCGGCTCAGACATCCCGACCGAGTCTACGGAACAGGAACACGTTCACCACGGATGGCCGCTAGATTGCCCGATCGATCACTTTTTTCGCCGCCGTTGCGGTCGCGGGGACGGCGCTCTGCTGAATCGTGAGGCGGGCGGCGTGGAGGAGCGTGCGTGGGGCTCAGCCGAACGGCGGGCGGACCGCGGTGGCGTCGCCGGCCCACCCGTGCGGATCGGTCCAGGCTTGCAGCGTGCGGGTGGTCTCGAACCGGCGCGGCTCGCGGGTGACCGGATCGATGAACTCGAGCGAGGCGGCCAGCAGTTGCAGCGGCCTGGTGAAGTCGTCCACCGGTTTGTCGGTGAGCACCGGGTAGAAGTCATCGCCCAGGATGGGAATGCCGAGGCTGTTCATGTGCAGGCGCAACTGGTGGGTCCGGCCGGTGTGCGGGCGCAACCGGTAGCGTCCGAGGCCGTCGCGGTGCTCGAGCAGTTCGATCTCGGTTTCCGCGTTGGGCTCGCCGGGGACCTCTTGAGCCGCGAGCACCTGTTTCTCTTTGATGATCCGGCTGCGCACCACGCGGGGCAGCGCGAGGCCGGGATCGAATCGGGCGATCGCCTCGTACTCTTTGCGCACGGTGCGCTTGTGGAACATGGTCTGGTACGCACCGCGGCGAGCGGGGTTGACGACGAAGAGCACCAGGCCCGCCGTGACGCGGTCGAGCCGATGGGCCGGAATCAGGTCGGGAAGGTCCAGCTCCCGGCGCAGCCGCACCAGCGCCGTCTGCAAGATGTGCTGACCGCGCGGGATCGTGGCCAGGAAGTGCGGCTTGTCGACCACCAGGATGTCGTCGTCGCGATACACGACGGGGATGTCGAAGGGGACTACCGTCTCTTCGGGCAGATCACGGTGGAACCAGACCGCGCCGCCGGGTACATACGGTGCGTCGGGGGCGATCGGACCTTCGAGATCGACGATGCCACCCGCGTGCAACAGCTCATCGATGCGCGCCGGGGACACCCGGGGCAGGCGTTCCACCAGATGGTCCCGGATGGTCGTCCAGTGGCCCTGCTCCGGTAGTCGCAGCCGGGCCGGGTCCAAGCCGTGCCGCTTCGGCAACGGCGGTTGTTGCCGCCTTCTCATCGGTACCGACCTTAACGGGTGCGGTCGGACGTGGTCCGTCCTCAGTCCGCGGGGTCAGTGCGCGCGGATCGCGATGCCCGGGTAATCGAGCACCAGGCCCGATTTGTCGTAGTCGAGTGTGCAGGTGAAGTCGAACTCCGGCGCGGTGTACCGGAAACGCGGCCCGTGCGCGCCGTCGGCCACGCGGACGTAGCGCTGCTCCAAGCGGGCCACCGCGGCGCCGGAGGCGTACACATAGGCCGCGGGCGCGTCCGCGCCGTCGCCGATCTCCCGTGCCGTCCTGTGCACCGGCAGCGCGTTGGTCAGCGCGGAGGACTCCAGGTCCACGTCCAGACAGCCGTCGAGCAGGGGCGCGGGCAGGCCGTCGAGCAGCCAGGACCCCGTGCCGTCGGACTCCAGCACCAGCGTGTTCCAGCCGCCCGGCTTGCGCACGGCCACCTGAGCGCGGCGCGTGCGCCACTCGGTGTCCAGTGCGATCCGGTAGTCCACCACCCAGGGCGCGCCGTCCTCGACGGCTGTGGTGCAGCCGTCGATCAGCACGCCTTGCTCGGTGACCCGGAAGTACGCCACCTCGAATCCCTCCCGGGCGGTGCGATGCCGCCACGCGGCGGTGGGCGGCGGCGGCGCGAATGTCATCGGGATCAGAATCCGCGCAGCCGATCGGGCGTCACGCGCAGCACGACGGAGTACTCGGCGTAGAACTGCTCGTCGGTGATCCCGAGCGAGCGGAGGCCGTCGGCGTACTTCTTCGTGAACGCGTCGAGTTCGTCGTCGCTTGGCCGCTGGTCGCCCACGCGGGCCGTGCCGGTGAGCACGACGACGTCGCCGCCGGTGGCGGTGCTGTTGAGATTCAGCGAGACCCGGGGGTTGCGCCGAATGTTGCGAATCTTCGGCTGGTCGGGCTTGCTGAAGATCAGGAATTCGCCGTCGCGCCACTGGAACCAGACGGGGTTGGGTTGTGGTGTGCCGGTGGGGCCGACGGTGGTCAGCCAGAGGACGGACTCGCGGCCGAGGCGTTCGGCGACTTTCGCGCCGAATTCGGTCTCGGTGTCGACGACGGGGGCGGCGGAGCGATCGGATGCCGTTGCGGTCATGGCAGGGACAACACCACGACTGCCGTGACGATTCCGCCGCCAGGACAACCGCCGCTCCGATCCCGGGAAGGTCTTCGCGGCGACCACGGTGTGCCCGTCAGGGCGTCGCGCGTTCGTCCAGCACCATCAGCCGGGCTTCGACCAGCGTCCTGCGTGCGCGCCGCCGGACCCGGCAGATCTCGACGCTGCAATCCAGGTGCACCTGCATGGCGCGGTGCGCTTGGCTCGCGGTGAGTTCGCCGGGGTCTTCGGCGCAATTCGACAGAACCGTGAACGTCTCTGTGGCAAACATATTCATTCCTGTCTCCCGACCTGTCTCCCGAGGATTTCGTCGCATTCGAAGTTAGCGATGCGCGGGTGCTATCGAGCCAGGATGCCGGTCCGTTCACGAAGGATTCCCGAGCCCGTCGGAAGTTCGAAAAGCGCGAGTTCGCAGCGGTTTTCGCAGATTGACGAAACAAGTCGCGAAAGACAACGCCTGGTGTGGGGCGTGTCCGCGCGTACGACCGCGAGGGGCAGGCGCCGAGCGCGCGCCGTCGGTCTAAGTAACTTAGCCTAACCTTCCTTACGGGCGCCTTCTGTGTGAGTATGGGGCGAATCAGGAACGAACGCCGGGATAGGCGAGAGACGAGGACAGATGACGGTGGAGGCCGCGCCGCTGCCGGTGGCGGATACGGGGAACCGGCCGCCGAAGGCGGTGCTCAGAGAACGCAAACGGCGGGAGGCGCAGGCGCGCAAGGAGATCCTCGCGCCCGTGCGCGGACATCTGACCGCCGCGAGCATCCTCATGGCCGTCGCGTCGGTGTGCGCGGTGGTCCCGTTCGTGCTGATCGTCGAAGTCTGCCGCGAACTGCTCGACCAACCCGTGGACACCGGCCGGGTCTGGCGACTGCTCGCGGTCGCCGCGGTGGTGCTGCTGGCCCGCGCCTTGCTCCAGGCCGGTGCGCTGACCTGGACGCATCTGGTCGACGGTGGCTATCAACTCGCGGTGCGGCGGGCGCTGGCCGCCAAGCTGACCAGGGTGCCTCTTGGCTGGTTCGGTGAGCGGACCTCGGGTGAGGTGAAGAAATATCTGCAAGACGACGTGGAGGCGCTGCACTACCTGGTGGCGCACGCGCGGCTGGAGTTCGTCGGCGCGCTCACCGTTCCGCTCGTCACCCTCGGCTACCTGGTCACCGTGCAATGGCGGCTCGCTTTGGTGCTGCTGTTGCCGATCCTGGCCTACGCCGTGCTCTACAGCAGGATGATGGACCGCGACGGCCGGGACCGCTACGTCGTCTACACCCGCTCCGAGCAGCGCACCAAGGAAGCGGCCATCGAGTTCGTCGACGGCATCCAGGTGGTGCGCGCGTTCGGCCAGGCGGGCAAGGCGCACAGCGTCTTCCAGGACGCGGTGGAGCATCAGGCGCGCAGCGTCGACCGGCTGAAGACGCCGATCATCAAGGTGCAGGCGGCCTCCGACATCGTCGTCACCCCGGTGTTCGTGATGCTGGTCGTGGTCTTCGCCGGGCTGGCCGCGGTGGGTCTCGAGTGGGTGCGGCCGCTGGACGTGCTGCCGTTCCTGCTGGTCGGCCTGGGTCTCGGCAGCTCGCTGCTCAACCTCGGCTACGGCGCGCAGGCGCTGCGGGCGGCGGCGGTCGCGGCGCAACGGCTCTACGACCTGCAACAGACGCCGGAATTGAGCACCGATGCGCACGCATCCGACGCGGCGCAGTCCGCGCCCGCGGGACTGGTCCGGTTCGAAGGGGTCGGCTTCGGTTACCGCAGCGGCCACGACGTGCTGCACCACATCGACCTCGAACTCGCGCCGGGGACCATCACCGCGCTGGTCGGCCCCAGCGGGTCCGGCAAATCGACGCTGGCCAAGTTGCTGCCACGCTTCTACGACGTGGGTGCGGGCCGGATCATCATCGGCGGCCGGGATATTCGTGACTTCTCGAGCGAAGAGCTCTATCGGACGGTCGGATTCGTCTTCCAGGACGTGCGGCTGATCCGCGGCACCATCCGGGAGAACCTGCTCCTGGCCCGGCCGGACGCCGATGACGCGGCGGTGGAGAAGGCGGCCCGCGCCGCGCAGATCCACGACCGGATCGTCGCGCTGCCGCGCGGTTACGACTCCGAGATGGGCGTCGACGCAAGCCTTTCCGGCGGCGAGGCGCAACGGCTTTCCATCGCGCGCGCCCTGCTCGCCGACACGCCGGTGCTGGTGCTCGACGAGGCGACCGCCTTCGCGGATCCGGAATCCGAAGCGGCCGTGCAGGACGCGCTGGCCGTCCTGGTCGCGGGGCGCACCGTGCTGGTCATCGCGCACCGGCTGCACACCATCACCGGAGCGGATCGCATCCTGGTGCTCGAGCGGGGACGGCTGGTGGAGCAGGGCGAGCACGCGAGCCTGGTCGCCGCGGGCGGCACCTATCAGCGACTGTGGGAGATCAACGAGGCGGCGCTGGGCGAGATCGCCCTCGTCGAACGTGCGGAGGGCGTCCGATGATTCGCAAGGTACTCGATCTGGTTCCAGCCGAATTCGCCCCTCTGACGCCGAGGTTGTTCGCCGCCATCGTGGCCCAGGCGCTCAGCCAGGCGCTGGCGTATCTGCTGCTGGTGCCGGTGTTGCAAGCGCTGTTCGACGACGATCTCGGCCGCGCGTGGATGTGGGCGCTCGGCATGCTGGCCGCGGTCGCGGGCGTGGTGGTGTTCGGGTATCTGCAGGCCGCGATCGGCCTGCGCGTCGGCGTCGGCATGCAGCGCGGATTGCAGACCCGGCTCGGCGACCACCTCAACGCGCTGCCGCTCGGCTGGTTCGAGACCCACGACGCCGGGCCGCTGGGACGGCTGATGGTCGAGAACGTGCGCGAACTGCAAGGCCTGGTCGCCTACCTGCTGGCCAAGATCCTGACCGGCGTCATCGTCCCACTCGCGGTCGCGGTGGGCATGCTGCTGGTCGACTGGCGTATCGCGATGGCGATGCTGCTCGCCGCGCCGGTGCTCTACCTGGTCAACGGCCTGGCGAACCGCGCATACACCGGCGCGGATCAGCGCATGCACGCCGCGGCGGCGGAAGCCGATTCGCGCGTCATCGAATTCGCGCAGGCGCAGCCGGTACTGCGGGCCTTCGGCGCGGTGGGCGCGGGCAACCGTGCGCTCGACGCGGCGCTGGCCGCGCAGCGGTCGGCGGGCGCGCGCATGGTCTTCGCCAGCGTGCCGGGCCTGATCCTGTTCGCGCTGTTCGTGCAGGCCGTGTTCCTGCTGCTGGTGTACGTCGCGGTCGCGCGGGTGACCGACGGCGCGATCTCGGCCGCCGCCGCCATCGCGCTCGTCGCGGTGAGCTCGCGATTCATCGAACCGGTCAATCAGGCCGCCCAACTGGGCAACGCGCTGCGCTCCGCCGCGACGGCGGCGGACCGGATCACCGAATTGCTCGCCGAGCCGGTGCTTCCGGAGGCCGCCGCCCCGGTCACGCCGGGCGAGCCCTCGGTGATCTTCGACGACGTGAGTTTCGGTTACCGTGACGGCGAGCCGGTGCTGTCGGGCGTCACCTTCAGCGTGCCCGCGGGGACCACCACGGCTGTCGTCGGACCGAGCGGCGCGGGCAAGACGACTCTGCTGCGGCTGGCCGCCCGCTTCTACGACGTGGATTCCGGCCGGGTGGCGGTGGGCGGGCACGACGTGCGCGACCAGCCGTCGGCGACGCTGTTGAGCCAGCTGTCGCTGGTCTTCCAGAACGTCTACCTGTTCGACCAGTCGGTGGCCGACAACATCAGGATCGGCAAGCCCGGCGCGGACGACGCCGAGGTGCGGCGCGCGGCCGAGGCGGCTCGGGTGGACGAGATCGTCGAGCGTCTTCCCGACGGGTTCGACACCCGCGTCGGCGAGGGCGGCACCGCGCTGTCGGGCGGTGAGCGGCAACGTGTCTCGATCGCGCGGGCGCTGCTGAAGGACGCGCCGATCGTGTTGCTGGACGAGGCGACCAGCGCGTTGGACCCGCACAGCGAGGCGGTGGTTGTGCGCGGCGTGCACGAGATCACCAGGGACAAGACGGTGATCGTCGTCGCGCACCGGCTCGCCACCATCGCCCACGCCGACCAGATCTTGTTCCTGGACGGTGGCCGCATCGTCGAGCGCGGCACGCACGAAGAGCTGCTGGCGCTGGACGGTCGCTACGCCGCCTTCTGGAACGAGCGCTCCCGCGCGACGGGCTGGCGGCTGGAACCGGCTCCGGCATAACCAACCGGGCGCGAGGTCCCGTCGCCGAGCCGGCGGCGGGACCACGCGCCCTGCTCGATGGAAGCTACTTCCAGTAGGCGCGCGCTTTGATCGAAGTCTTCGGCAGCGCGTGCGCGGTCTTGAGCGTCTTGACGATCGAGCGGGTGGTGTGACCGTCGCAGGCCACCCACGCGAAAGCATCTTTCGGGCAGTCGATCTCGTGGGCTTGCTCGCGCATCAGCCGTCCGTCGTCGACGCGTTGCAGCCAGGTGACCTGGTGATGCGGCTTGTTGCGGACCGGGAGGGTGCGGTCGGACTCGTACTGCCATTCCAGCCAGACCCGTGCCGGGGTGTCGCCGATCGCGTCGAGCAGGGAATTGATCGCGGGCAGCGACGCGGTGTCACCGAAGATCAGATACTCGCTGTGGGCGGTCTCCGGCAGCTGGAAGTCCGAACCGAGGACCGAGGCGTCGATCTCGTCACCCACCCCGGCTTTTCGAGCCCATTCCGCGGCCGGGCCGTCGTGCAGGGCGAATTCGATCCAGAAGCGGTCGTTCTCCGGGTCGGGGTCGACCAGGGTGTATCCGCGCTGATGTTCCTTCTCCCCGTTCGGAATCCACAGCCGGACCCACTGGGTCGGATGCACCGGATGGTCGGCGAGCAGGCCACCCGCGTCGAAGCCGAGCCGGACGAACTTGTCGGTGATCTGCTCGGTCGAGGTGACGGTCAGCCGATAGTCATCGGCCCGCCACGCCTTCAACATCAAGCCTTCGAATCCTCTGCCCATGCGACTAAGGCTAGCCTAATCACACTTGGAAGTGGAGGCGTAGGACGTGCGGTGCGAAAACGGTCCCGGAACTCGGAAGCCGAGTTCGACGGGACCGTTCGTCGTGCCGCGGCCGGTCAGACGCTGCAGGACACCGACGCGTAGTAGCCGATGGTGCACTCCGATTCGCGGGTCAGCTTCCAGGTGCCATCGATCCGGCGCCAGGACACCTCGATCGCCGGGAAGGGGGAGAAACCGTCGACGGTCGTCATCAGGTTGGCGGAGAGGGTGTCGCCGTTGACGCTGACCGGGCCCTGAACCGACCACCGGAAACTGGGCACCGAATTCATCACGCCCGCGATCTGATCGATCATCGGCAATCCGGCCTCGCCCGCCTCCAGTTCGGCGGCGCGGGCGGAGCGCGACGCTCCGGTGTTCAGCAACACCTGCAACTTGGCCTGCAGTTCCCCGACCGAAGGCGCCGCGGTGCGGACCACGGCGGGTGCCGCGGTAGCGGGTGCGATGCCGGCGAATCCGCCGGCAAGCGTTGCCGAGGCGATGGCGAAGGCCGCGGCGGTTGCTCTGATCTTGCGGTTGTTCATCTGCATACTTCCGTTTCGTTCCAGGGCGATTGCTCGCCTGCCCCTGCGGAGTCCACCACAGGAGCGGTTGCCCCTAGCAATATAAGGTAAGCCTATGCAAACATGTGTGCGTGCATGTCCAGTCGCACGGTGACGTCGCCGCGAGCGACCAGCCGCACAGCTGAGTGCTCTACCGATAGCTGCGCAGTGGCTGGAAACACAGATGGGAGAACCGGTGGACAGACTTCTCGTAGTCGGTGGCGGCCCCAAGGCCATGGCCGTGGCGGCGAAGGCGCACGTGCTGCGCGAACTCGGGCTGGTGGCGCCGGAGGTCGTCGTCGTGGAATCGCAGGCGGTCGGCGGCAATTGGCTCGCCAGCGGCGGATGGACCGACGGTCAGCACCGGCTCGGCACCAGTCCGGAGAAGGATGTCGGCTTTCCCTATCACTCGACCTGGGCGCGGGGTCACAATCGCGCCATCAACGAGGCGATGCAGCGGTTCAGCTGGACTTCTTTCCTGATCGAGCGGGGCACCTACGCCGAATGGGTGGATCGGGGCAGGCCGCATCCGCACCATCATGTGTGGGCGAAATACTTGCAGTGGGTCGCGCGCAAGACCGGGGTCGAGCTGGTGCTCGGCACGGTGCGCACCATCTCGGCGGCCGCCGACGGCTGGCTGGTCCGCGTGGTGGACGCGAACGGCGTCGAGTCCGAAATCGACGCCGACCGGTTGATGATCACCGGCCCGGGGCGCAGCGACCGCGCGCTCGCCCGGCATCCGAAAATGCTGAGCATCGCCGAATTCTGGGATCTGGCCTGCCGCAGGCGGCTGCCCGCGTCCTCGCGGGCGGCGGTGATCGGCGGCGGGGAGACCGCCGGTTCGGCGCTGGACGAACTGGTGCGCCACGACGTGCTGACCGTGTCGGTGATCTCTCCCGCGGCCACGATCTACACCCGCGGCGAGAGCTTCTTCGAGAATTCGCTCTACAGTGATCCAGCCAAGTGGCGGGCGCTGAGCGTGGGGGAGCGGCGGGATGTGGTGCGGCGCACCGATCGCGGCGTCTTCTCGGTGCGGGTGCAGGAGAATCTGCTCGCCGACAGCCGGGTGCATCACCTGCAGGGCCGGGTGGTGCGGGTGGCCGATCAGGGTGACGGGGTCGCGTTGACCCTGCGCAACGATCTGCGCCCGGATCAGGTGCACGCGTTCGACCTGGTGGTCGACGCGACCGGCGGACAGCCGCTGTGGTTTCTCGAGCTGTTCGATTCCGACGCCGCCGATCTGCTGGAACTGGCCGTCGGCGGGCCGGTCACCCAGGCGCGGCTGGAGGCGGCCATCGGCCACGACCTCGCCGTCTCCGGGCTAGAGGCGAAGCTCTATCTGCCGAATATGGCGGGGCTGGCGCAAGGGCCGGGATTCCCGAATCTCAGCTGCCTCGGCGAACTTTCGGATCGAGTGCTGGCGGGCGCCCCGGTGCGCCCGGCCGCAGTGCGGCACTTCGGAGCGAACTCGGCGTTTGCATAGGCTAGGCTAGCCTTACTTTAGAGTTCGTCGAGGATAGGTTCGGTATGCGCATCGTGTCGTTCGGCTTCCAGACCTGGGGCCGCAAAACCCTGCAGGCCCTGATCGATTCCGGTCACGACGTGGTGCTCGCGGTGACGCATCCGGTCAGCGAACAGTCCTACAAGGCCATCTGGTCGGACTCGGTCGAGGAACTGGCTCGCGAGCACGGGATCCCGGTGCACCTGACCGAGCGCGCCGACGCGGAGACCATCGACCTGGTCAAGCGGGCCGAGCCGGACGTCATCGTGGTGAACAGCTGGTACACCTGGATGCCGCCGGAGCTGTACGACCTGCCTCCGCACGGCACGCTCAACCTGCACGATTCGCTGCTGCCCAAGTTCACCGGCTTCTCGCCGGTGCTGTGGGCGCTGATCAGCGGGGAGACCGAGTTCGGGCTCACCGTGCACCGGATGGACGAGCAACTGGACACCGGCGACATCCTGGTGCAGCATTCGCTGCCGATCGGCCCGGAGGCCACCGGCACCGAACTCGTGCTCGCCGGAATGGAATTGATTCCCGGGGCCGTCCGGGAGGCGCTGCACGCGCTGGAGACCGGCACCGCGGTGTGGCGGCCGCAGGACAAGACACAGCGGACCTATTTCCACAAGCGGTCCGAGCGCGACAGCCGCATCGACTGGCGCACCCCGGCGGTGGATCTGGAGCGGTTCGTCCGCGCCCTCTCCGAGCCGTACCCGCGGGCCTTCAGCTATTACCGCGGCGAGAAGATCGAGGTCCTGGCAGCGCGCGTCTCGGAGGCGCGCTACGGCGGCACGCCCGGCCGGGTGATCGTGCAGGAGGGCGGCGGCACCGTGGTCTGCGGGCCGGACGCCTACCGGGGCAACCCCGGCTTGGTGCTGACCCGGGTGCGCACGTCGGACGGGGTGGAACGGTCGGGAGCCGAATTCTTCACGCGCGGGGGCTATCTCACCGATTCGCCGGAGTGATCCGCCGCCATGTCGACCATCGCCGATTCCGCGCGTCTACGCGACGGCGCGGATCCCGCCCGCGCCGGTGACGGGCGGGTTCCCCTGTCCCCGGGCCAGCGCCGGGCCTGGTTCCTGCAGACCAGGGACCCCGACGACGCCACCCTCAACATCTGCTTCGCCTACCGGCTGACCGGCCCGCTGGATGCCGCCCGGCTGCGCGCGGCCGTCGATGGCGTGGTGGCGCGGCACGACATCCTGCGCACCACTTACGGATCGGCTTCGGACGGCGAGCCTTACCGGCTGGTCCACGACGATCTGTCCGCCCCGTGGCAGGAGGTCGATCTCGCCGGCCTGCCGGAATCCAGCCGCAACCGCCGGGTCGAGGTGCTGGCGCGCCGCGCGGTCGGCGAACCGTTCGACCTGACCCGCGCCGCGCCGCTGCGGCTGCTGTTGTTGCGCACCGGCGCGGCGGAGTTCGTCTTCGTGCTGGTCACCCACACGATCTGCTGGGACGACGACTCCTGGAGCGTGTTCCGCGCCGAGGTCAACGCCGCCTATCGCGGCGCGTCCGCGACGATGCCGACGCAGTACGTGGACGTCGCGGTGCACGGCATCACCGGCGAGCCGGAGGACGCCGCCGTCGAATTCTGGCGTCGCACGCTGCGGCCGCTGCCGGAACCACTGGAACTGCCGAACCGATCCGCGCTCGCGGGCGCGGGGAACCGGCAGGCGGGTCACCGGGCCCTCGACGTGCCCGCCGAACTGGTCGACCAGGTGTACGCGTTCGCGGGCGACTACGACACCAAGCCGTTCGCGGTGCTGCTGGCCGCCTACTACACGGTAATCCACCGCTACACCGGCGCGACGGATTTCCTGGTGGCGGTGCCGGTAACCAACCGAGGTCCCGCCGCGGTGGCGGCCATCGGATACTTCGGCAACACCCTGTTGCTGCGCGCCGGGTTCGCCCCGGAACGTTCCTTCGCTGATTTCGTCGCGCTCGTCGCCGAGAGCTGCACGGCGGGATTCGCGCACCAGCATGTCGGCATCGATCGCGTGGTCCGCGAAGTCAATCCGGATCGCGCCGACGGACGCGACGGGTTGGAGCAGCTGGTGAGCGTCGGATTCGGAGTGCGCGAGAGCCCGCGCGGATTCGACTTCGACGGCGTCACCGCGCACGGCGTGCAGTTCGGCGGGTCGGTGGCCCAGTTGCCGCTGCGCCTGAACGTGGTGCTCGACGAGCGGGGCGTGCATCTGGAAGCCGAATACGCCGCGGACCTGCTGACCGACGCGGTCGTCGATCAGTTGCTGCGGCACTACCTGCATCTGGTCGGCGCCGCGGTGGCCGAGCCGTCCCGCGCGGCCGGCGATCTCGAGTTGTTCGCGGCGGCGGAGCGGGAACGCATCGCGGCGCTGTCGCACGGCGAACTGGCCGGCACGCCGCCGACCACCGTGCCCGCGCTGTTCGAACGGCGCGTGGCCGCCACCCCGGGCGCGGTCGCGATCATCGCGCCGGGCGCGGCGGACACGGCGCCGGTCATCCTCACCTACGCCGAGTTACACAGCCGGGCCAATCGGCTGGCGCACTGGCTGATCCGGCAGGGGATCGGGCCCGAGGACATCGTGGTGCTGCGGCTCACCACCTCGGCGGAGTTCGTCGTCGCGGTGCTCGCCGTGCTCGCGGCGGGCGCGGCCTACCTGCCGATCGACCCCGCCGACCCCGCCGACCGAGTCGACGCACTCGATCGCGCGGCCGGTCCCCGCCTGCGGCTCGGCCGGCACGAGCTGGCGGCCGCCGAGCAGGCCGCCGCCGGTCTGCCGTCGCACGCGCCGACCGACGCCGAACGCGTGCGCCCGCTGCGGCCGGACAATCTCGCCTACGTGCTCTACACCTCCGGCTCGACCGGTAAGCCCAAGGGCGTGCCGGTGCCGCACGCCGCGCTCGCTGAGCACCTGACCGGTTTCGCGGCGGAGGGCGGCATCACCGCGGCCGACCGGCTGCTGCAATCGGCGCCGCTGAGCTTCGACGCCTCGCTGCTGGACATCTTCGTGACCCTCACCGTCGGCGCGAGTCTGGTGATCCCGAAACCCGGTGCCTTCCGCGACATCCCGTACGTGGCGGAACTCATCGAACGCTGCGGTGTGACCGTGCTGCACATGGTGCCCTCCCAGTTGAGCACGTTCCTGATGCTGCCGGAAGTGAGCGAGTGGCAGGCGCTGCGCTACGTCCCGGTCGGCGGGGAAGCGCTGCTCGGCGAGGTGGCCGACCGATTCGCGGGTGTCTTCGACGCCGAGCTACGCAATCATTACGGACCCACCGAGGCGGTGATCTCGGCGACGCACTTCACGGTCGACGGCCCGCAGGGCACCGGGATCGTGCCGATCGGCGTACCCAATCGCAACGTCCACGTCTATCTGCTCGACGCCCGCCTGCACCCGGTGCCCTCCGGCGTTGTCGGCGAAATATATCTGGGCGGAACGCAATTGGCGCGCGGATATCTCGACCGGCCGGGATCGAGCGCGGAGCGGTTCGTCGCCGATCCGTACCGGCCGGGCAGCCGCATGTACCGCACCGGCGATCTGGCCCGCAGGGACGAGGCGGGCGTGCTCGAATTCGTCGGCCGCGCCGACGAACAGGTGAAGGTGCGCGGTCACCGGATCGAACTCGGCGAGGTGCGGGCCGCCATCGCGAGCCATCCCGCGGTGGCGCGCTGCGAGGTCGTCGCGGTGACCGACGCCGCGATCGGTCCGATGCTCGCCGCCTACGTGGTGGCGGCCGAGGACGACCTCGATCTCGACCAGATCCGGGCGCACGCGGCGGCCGTCCTGCCCGACTACATGGTGCCCGCCGCTTTCGCGGTCCTGCCGGAGATTCCGCTGACCGCGCACGGCAAGCTCGATCGCCGCGCGCTGCCGGAGCCGGTGCGCAGCGCGGCGCATTCCTACCGGGAACCGAGCACGGCCAACGAGATCAGGCTCGCCGACCAGTACGCCAGGATTCTCGGCCTGGACCAGGTGGGCGCCGACGACTCGTTCTTCGAGCTCGGCGGGCATTCACTGCTGGCCAATCGGCTGCTGGCCTGGATACGGGAGGAGTTCGGCGTTGAGATCGACGTCCGCGTGCTGTTCGACACCCCGACGGTCGCCGAACTCGCCGCCGCGCTGGAGGCGAGTTCGGCCGGCGCCCGTGACGATCTGAGCGGGGAGCAGCGCAGGCGCGTGCTGGGCGAGTGGGCCAACGGCGTCGCGCTGTCCGACGTGCCGGGCGTCGAGGAGTTGATCCGCGCGGCGCGTACCGTTCCAGGCCCGCGCCGCGCCCTGCTGTGCGCGGGCGAATCTCTCACCTACGATGCGCTCTTCGAGCGACTGGCCGCGCCGCGCGCGACGTCGGCGAATCCGGTGGACGCGCTGGTCGCCTTGCTCGCGCGCACGATCGCGCACGGCGACGACGACGCGCTCGCGGCCGC
>NZ_BDBC01000046.1 GCF_001612785.1 Nocardia beijingensis NBRC 16342 | reverse complement strand
CGCTCGCCGACGGCGCGAGCCTGCTGGTCGCCACCGAGGCGCAACGGGTCGATCCGGTCGCGTTGGCCGAACTCGTCGCCGCGCACGCGGTGACCCACGTGGTGCTGGCGCCGGTGACCGCGGTCGCGCTCGCGGACGAACTGCCGGAACTGCCCAGCGTCCGCCGCTGGGACGTGGCGGGCGTCGACGCGCCGGCGACGCTGTCCACCCGGCTGGCGGCGATGTCGGCGGATTCGGTCGCGGTCGCCTGCTACGGCGTGCCCGAATACACCGGGCCGGTGGCCAGGGGACCGCTGGACGGCAGCGGCCGGGTCCGCCCGATTCCGGGTGGACGGGTGCTGGTGCTCGACGCGGCGCGCCGCCCGGTGCCGCCCGGGGTGATCGGCGATGTCTACGTCGGCGGGGCCGGGCTCGGCGCACCGGCCGACACGGCGCGATGGGTCGCCGACCCGTACCTGGTGGGCGGCCGACTGGTCCGCACCGGTGATCGCGGCTGGTGGGACACCGACGGGTGGCTGAATCTCGACAAGGAGCTGACGAAATGAACACGGTCCGAATTACGGGGCGTCCGCGCCGGGGCACGCTCGGCCGGATGGGTCTGGCCGCGCTCGCGGTGAGCCTGGTCTGCTCGCTGGCGGCGTGCGGCTCCAGCGCAGGCGAGGACAGCGCCACCGGCGCGGTGAAGATCACCCACAGCCTGGGGGAGACCGAGGTTTCCGGCACCCCGCAGCGCGTGGTCACCCTCGGCAACCAGTGGCTCGACGCCACGCTCGCGCTCGGGGTGACGCCGGTCGGTTTCGCCGACAACATCTCCATCGGCGCGCAGTCCAAGCCGCCGTGGGCGCCGGACTCGCTCGCGCAGGCCAAGGCGCTGAGCATGGGCGGCGATATCGTCGAGCAGATCGCGGCGCTGGAACCGGACCTGATCCTGGTGCCCGGCTTCATGGTCGACAAGGCGATGTACGACAAGCTGTCCAAGCTGGCTCCGACCATCGGCCCGGTGACGCCGGGCGCGCAGGTCGACCGGTGGGCTGATCAGGTGAACACGCTCGGCAAGGTGCTGCACCGGGAAACCGAGGCGAGCAAGGTCGTCTCGGACGTCGAGGGCCGGATCGACGCGGTCGGCGCCAAGTATCCGAAGCTGCGCGGCAAGACCTTCTTGACCTGCATGCTGACCGGCCCCGCCCAGTTGATGGTGCTCGCCGACCCGAAGGACGGTTCGGCGGCGCTGTTCACCCGGCTCGGCATGGACATCCCCCAGAAGATCGCGCAGGAGGCACCGACGGGCGGCCGGTTGGCGCTGTCCCCGGAGCGGCTCGGCGACCTCACCTCCGACCTGCTGATCTGCGGCGCGATGCCGGTGTTCGCGGAGAAGTTCAAGCAGCTGCCCGGATACGCGGAACTGCCGTCGGTGCGCAGCAACGGCATCGCGTTCGTCGACGTGACAACCATCAGCGCCATCAACACGCCCACGGCTCTGTCGGTGCCGTACGTGCTCGACAAGCTCGACCCGACGTTCGCGGCCGTCGGTAAGTAAGGAAGGAACGCAATGTCGGATTCGCCCGTGAACGGGGCCACCACCGGTGACCGGGGCACGCCGCTGTCGCTCGCACAGCAGGCGGCGCTGCTGCCCGAACGGTTGCGCCGGGTGCCCGCAGCCAATCTGTTCGTCGCGCTGGAGATCACCGGTGAACTCGACGGAGACGCCTTCGAGCAGGCCGCGGCCGCGCTGCTGGCCGAGCACGAGATTCTGCGCAGCGTCTTCCCGGACGACCGGCGCATGCCGTATCAGCGTGTGCTGCCGGTGCCGGACACGGTGGTCGAGGTGGTCCATGCCGACGCCGACGCGCTCGGCCCCGCGCTGCACGCCGACGCCGAACACCGATTCGATCTGGTGCGCGGCTTGCCGATCCGGATTCGCCGCTACGAACTGGGCGATCGCGCCGTCGTCTCGATCGCGGTGCATCCGGTGGCCGCCGACGACCGCAGTCTCGAACTGCTGACCGAGGCGCTGTTCGCGGCTTATGAACTCGGCACCGCGCAGCCCGCGACCTCGCAGTACCGCGCGCACGTCGCCACGCAGCTGCGCGCCCTGGCCAATCGGGACGCGCCCGAACTGGCCTACTGGACCGAACGGCTCGCGGATCTGCCCGAGCGAGCCGCGCCGGTGCCGGGCGATGCCACCGGCCCCACGCGGCACAGCTTCACGGTTCCCGCCGCGACGCTGTCGGCGCTGCGCGGCGACCAGGACGCGACGGCGGCGTTCGCCGCGGTGCTGGCACGGGCGCTGCGGGACGCGGGCCTAGGTGACGACGTCCTGGTCGGCGTCATCGATCCCGGCCGCACCGATCACACCGAGCACAGTCTCGGCAATTTCGCCAATCACCTTGTGCTGCGCCTCGATCCGACCGCGGGTCCGCGCGAGCTGGTGGCGGCCGCCGGACAGCGCCTCGCCGAGGCCCGCGCCCACGCGACGGCCCGCATCGAGCGGCTCACCCACGAACTGAAGGGCGCGGCGGCGGTGACGACCGGTGCGCTGTTCCAAGCGCTGCTCGGAGTGCGCGCCGAGCGCCCCGGCATCGTGACCGCCGAATTCGGTGTGCGGGAGACGATGCGGCGGTCCGGCCGTCCGCACGGTGTCGATCTGGTCGTCGACGTCGTGACCGGCGCGCAGGACGCCACCGTGATGATCGAGTTCACTTCCGCCTTCGCGGCGGCGGGCGAGTTCGCCGCCCACCTGGAGGCGCTGTGTGCCGCTTTCGCGCAGGGCCGCGACGAACAGGCCGAGATCGCGCTGTTCGCGCCCGCGGCAGCGGGTGACGGGTTCGGTGGTCCTGGCCTCGGCGGCCCACCGCAGACCGAGGCGGAGACCTTGATCGCGGCGGCGATCAGGAAGGTGCTCGAGTTCGACGACGAGGACGAGATCGGCCGCGCCGACACGTTCTTCGCACTCGGCGGCGACTCGATCGCCGCGTTACGCCTGGTCACCGAGCTCGGGGAGCAGGGGTACGCGCTGGACGTGCAAACCGTGTTCGCGCATCCGTCGATCCAGGAGCTGGCGTCGCAGCTGACCGACGCGGCACCGGCGCAGCCGCAAACCGCCGCCGTCGCGCCGATGTCCGCTTCCGGCCTCGATCCCGCGGCGCTGGCCACCCTCGGCAAGCGATTCGGCGCGTCGTGAGCGCACCGCGAATCCTCGATGTCGTAGCGCTTTCTCCGCTGCAACGCGGTCTGTACTCGGTCAGTTCCCTGTCCGGCCCGGTGGACCCGTATCTGGTCACCTTCGCGGTCCGGATCGAGAACCTGGCCGACATCGCGCCGCTGCGTACGGCATTCGATCAGTTGCTGACCCGCTATCCGCATCTGGGCGGCGCGGTGGTCACCGACGGCCTGCCGCATCCGGTGCTCGTGATCACCTCGGCGGGCCGGATCGGCTGGCAGGAGGTGGATCTGCGCGACGCCGACGATCCCGCCGCGGCCGCCATGCGGCTGTACTGGGCGGAGGGCCGCAAGCGCATCGACCTGGACAACGGCCCCTTGTTCCGGGTGACCGCGGCACGGGTCGGCGCGCGCGACTACGAGCTGATCTGCACCGCGCATCACATCGTCGTCGACGGCTGGTCGATCCCGCTGCTGTTCGCCGACCTGATCGCACTGCACGCCGGTGCGACCCTCCCGCCCGCGCCGCCGCTGCGTGATCACGCGGCGTGGCTGGCCGCGCGCGATACCGCGGAGTCGGCTCGCGTGTGGACCGAAGCGCTCGCCGGGCTGGCACCCATGCCGATGCTGGCCCCGCCCGCCCAGGCCGATATCCCGGTGCTGGGCGAGACCCGCATGGATCGCGA
Organism: Nocardia beijingensis NBRC 16342; assembly: GCF_001612785.1. Lineage (GTDB taxonomy): Bacteria > Actinomycetota > Actinomycetes > Mycobacteriales > Mycobacteriaceae > Nocardia > Nocardia beijingensis. The sequence goes on along the minus strand of NZ_BDBC01000046.1, from coordinate 84,543 downwards.
GTCCACCGCGACGGTCACCGGCTGGGCGCGGCGCAACGGCCTGACGCTGAACACCGTGCTGCAAATGGCCTGGGCGCGGGTGCTTTCCGGGCTGACCGGCCGCGACGACGTGGTCTTCGGGCAGACCACCTCCGGCCGCGACGCCTCGTTGCCCAACGCAGACCGGCTGGTCGGCGCGCTGGTCACCACGATTCCGGTCCGGGTCCGCGCGGACGAGCGCGCGCCCGCGGCGATCGGCGCGCGACTGCAGCGCGAGGTGGCGCTGCTGCGCGCACACGAGTATCTGGGGATCGCCGAGATCACCCGCCAAGCCGGTATCGGGCAGCTCTTCGACACCCTGCTGGTCTTCGAGAACACGCCGCTCGGCGCCGTGACGGAGCGGATGCCCATGGCGGGCGGCGCGACGATGCTGCCGCGGCGGGTCGACTCGCCGAGCCACTATCCGATCGCGGTCGTCCCGGTGGTCGAGCACGGTGAGCTGATCGTGCGGGTCGAAGTCCGGCCCGACCTGGTGTCCCGATTCGAACCCGACCGGCTGGCACGGCGTTTCGCCGAGGTGGTGCGGCGCATGGTGACCGCGACCCGCGCGTGCGACGTGGACATCCTGCTGGACGACGAACCCGCGGCCCTGGTCGCGCCCGTGCCGCGCGCGGCGGAACACCCGACGGCGTCGGACGCGTTGTTCGCCGCGGCCGAGCGCGCGGGTGCCGCGGTCGCCGTGGTGGACGAGGACGGGGAACAGACTTTCACCGAATTCGCCGCCGCCGTCACGACACTCGCCGAAGGTTTGCGCAGCGCGGGGGTGCGCGCAGGGGACGCGGTCGCCGTCGTGTTGCCACGGGACCGCCGAGTGCTGCACGCGCCGTTCGCGATCGGAAGTATCGGCGCGCTGTGCGTGCACGTCGATCCGGCTACCCCCGCGGATCGCCTCGCCTACATCTTGGAAACGTCCGGGGCGCGAGTCGTACTCGCCGATCGAGCCTTCGGCGATGTGCTCGCGCAGTGCGCCGACGTGCGGCATGCGATCACGGGACCCCACGGCGAACTGGACGTGCCGGAGGACCGGGAGCGGCATCCCGCCGAGGGACCGCGGCCGTGCGCGGCCACGCCGTTCTACGCCGTCTTCACCTCAGGCACCACCGGCAGGCCGAAAGGCGTCGTGGTGTCGCACGGCGCGCTGCTCAACCACTGGGCGAACCATGAGCGCCGCATCTTCGCGCCGGTGGCGGCGGAGGCGGGACGGCGGCTGCGCATCGGGCACGGCTGGTCCACCGGCTTCGACGCGGCGTGGCAGCCGACGGTGGCCCTGCTGAGCGGGCACACCGTCGTCCTGCTCGGCGACAAGGTGCGCACGGACGCCGAGCAGGTGGTCGCGGCGATCGAACGCCATCGCATCGATGTCTTCGACACGTCGCCGTCGATGCTGAGCAGGCTGATCGTCGCCGGGCTCTTCGCCGAGCGCGACGGGCGCGAGCACTGCCCGTTGCGGGTGCTGGCGCTCGGCGGCGAGGCCATCTCGCTCGACACCTGGGCGCGCCTGCGCGCGCTCGACGGCACCAGGGTGATCAACTTCTACGGGCCCACCGAGACCACGGTGGAAGCGCTGATGGCCGACGTGCTCGAGCACGAGGCGCCCACCATCGGACGTCCGTTCGACGGCATGACCGCCGAAGTGCTCGACCATCGGCTGCGCCCGGTGCCGCCGGGCGGTCACGGGGAGCTGTATCTTTCGGGACCGCAGCTCGCGCTGGGCTATCTCGGCAGGCCTGGCACCACCGCCGCGGCGTTCGTCGCCGGTCCGCGCGGACGGCGGTATCGCACCGGCGATCTGGTGCGGCGCACCGACGCGGCGACCGTGGTGTACGAGGGCAGGGCCGACAGTCAGGTCAAGATCAACGGCTATCGGGTCGAGCCGGACGAGGCCACCGTGGTGCTGCGGGAACTGCGCGGCGTCGAGCAGGCGGCGGCGCTGGCGTTCGTCGCGAACGGCCGGACCAGGCTCGGCGCGCTGGTGGTCGCGGATCGTTCGGTCGAGGAGCTCCGCACCGAGCTCGCTCGGCGGCTGCCCCAATTCCTCGTCCCCAGCCGGATCGTGCACGTCGACCGGATTCCGTTGACTCGCAACGACAAGCTCGACGTCCATGCGGCGACGGCGTTGCTGGCCCGGCCCGCGCGCGATACGCGGGGCGGTGCGCCCGCGACCGAGACCGAACGCGCGCTGCTCGAGGTGATCGCCGCGATGGGCGACGCCACCGCGGGCGTCGGACTCGACGACAGCCTGCTCGATCTCGGCATCGACAGCATCGGCGTCATCGATCTGGTGTCGCGCCTGCGCGGCGCAGGGTTCCGGGTGAGCGCCGCGGACGTGCTCGCGGCGACGGACCTGCGCAGGCTGGCGGCGATCCTGTCGAGCGCGGAGCAGCCCGAGGAAGCGCCGCGGGTGCCTGCGGGCACGGTCATCCCGCTGACCGCTCTCGCGCACGAGATCATCGCCTACGGCGACTATCGATACCTGGCGCAGAGCCAGGTGCTCACGGTGCCGGTGGACGCGACACCGGCCGACATCGTCGACCGGCTGGAGGCGCTGGCCTCCGCGCATCCCACGCTGCGTTCCCGACTGGACCGGACGGCGGAGCGGACACCCGTGCTGGTGGTCGGCGAGTCGGCCGAGGTGGCAGCCCAGTTCGAGATCGCCCACGACGAATCGGCCGCCGCGGCGGCCCGGCTGGCCGCGACGGTGGACCGGCTCGACCCCGAGTCGGGCCGCATGATGGCCGCCACGTTGCTGAACGGCCGGGAAGGCAAGCGGCTGCTGTTGTCGATCCACCATCTCGCGGTAGACGTGGTCTCCTGGCTCATCCTGGGTGACGATCTGCGCAGGCTCGCCGAGGGGCAGCCGCCGGTCAACGAGTCCAGGCCCGAGCCGGGGCCGATCCACGCGCCGGCGGCGACCCCGCCGATCCTGGGCACGCCACTGGGCGGCAGGTTGACCGACCCCGCCGTCGATCGAGCGGGCAAGGCGTGGCAGCGGGTGGTCGAGCTGGACGCGCGGCGGACCGCTCGGCTGCTGGATTCGGCCGCGGAGAACGATGTGCCGCTGGAGGATTTCCTGCTGCTGGCCTGTGCGCGCGGCTTCGCCGACAGCGCCGACGACGCCGGGCGGATCGCGGTGACCAGGGAATCGCATGGCAGGCCCGCCGACGACGACACCAGGCAGGTCGGCTGGTTCACCGTCGAAGAGACCGTGCTCGTGCCGCTCGCCGCGGCCGAGGCGTGGACTCCCGCCTCGGGCGCGGCCCCGGTACGGGAGCGCACGCTCGACGCGCGCGGACAGTTGCGCCTCAACCACCTGGGCCGGTTCGACCTCTTGCCATTCGGCTCCGGCCCATGGACGCCCGCGCCGCTGGCGGAGTTCACCGCCGAGTTCGGCATCGCGGCGCATCCGGATCTGCCGCTGCGTTTCACCGTGGACATCACCACAGCGGTGGTGCCGAGGGGGGACGGGCCGGTGCTGGTCGCTCAATTCGACGTGAACTCAGCGGTGTTCGGCGAGGCCGAGGTCGAAAAGCGCTTGGCGCGCTGGACGGCGGTCCTCGCCGATCCGGGAGTAGCCGGGTGAATGCCGGAGCCGGAACGATGCCGAGGTTAGCCAAACCACACTCTGCCGCACGATGGGGTCTATGGGTTAGGATCCCTTAAGTTAGGCAAGGCTTGCCTATTGAATAGGCAGGCCGGTGTTCGGTGCGGTGAGGAGTCTGATGCTCGGCAAGGCGGAAGTTCGCGAGATCGTTGCGACGGACCTGGGAGTGGCTCAGGAAACCATCGGTGACGACGACGATCTCGTCGGTCTGGGCATGCACTCGATGAAGCTGATGCATTTGGCCGCGAAGTGGCGCAAGCAGGGCTACGACGTGCGCAGCTCCCATCTGGCACTGCAACCGACCATCGCCGCGTGGGCGGAACTGCTCGCGGCGAGCCGCGCCGGGGAAACCGCGACCGAGGCCGCGCCGCAGGCGTCCGTGACCGAAAGCGCCTCGGAGTCGGACGAATTCCCGCTCGCCACCATGCAGCACGCCTACTGGGTCGGCCGCAGGCAGGACCAGCGGCTCGGCGGCGTCGCCGCGCACCTGTACGTCGAATTCGACGGCGCCGGACTGGAAGCCGAGCGGATGCGGCGGGCGGTCGGGCGGCTGTTGCGCAGGCACGACATGCTGCGAGCCCAGTTCTCCGACAGCGGCACCCAGCGGATTCCGCCCGAGCCGCTGGTGCCGGTATTCCACGCGAACGACCTGCGCGACGGCCACGACACCGGAGCGATCGAAGCCGAGCTGGAGCGGATCCGGCAGGACAAGAGTCACCAGCGCATGGACGTCGCGGCGGGGCAGGTGGTCGACATCGCGGTCACCGTCCTGCCGGGCGGAAAGCACCGGCTGCACCTCGATGTGGACATGGTCGCCGCGGACGCCCAGAGCTACCGCAGGATTCTCGACGATCTGGCCGCGCTGTACGAGGCCGACGACGACGCGCTGACGCCCATCGGCTGCACTTTCCGCGAGTACCTCGCCGCGAAAGAGCGCGCCGCGCCGGACAACTCGGCCGACGCGCGCTGGTGGGCGGACAAGATCGCTGACCTGCCCGACATCCCGTCGCTGCCGGTGGTGCCGGAGAACGATCGGCCCGACCCGTCGCGCAGCATCCGGCTGCATCACTGGTTCGACGCCGAGGCGAAGGCGCGACTGCACGCGAACGCGCACGGCAACGGCGTGACGCCGGCGGTCGCCCTGGCCACCGTGTTCAGCGAGACCATCGCGCGCTGGTCGGCGCGGCAGCGCTTCCTGCTCAACCTGCCGCTGTTCAACCGCGAACCGCTACACGACGACATCGACCGCGTGGTGGGCGATTTCACCAACTCGGTGCTGGTGGACGTGGACGCGCGCGAGACCGAGTCGATGGTGGCGCGGGCCAAGCGATTGCAGCGCGAATTGCACACCTGCGCGGCGCACTCCGGCTACGAGGGTTTGGACGTACTGCGCGACCTCGGCCGCGAGCGTGGCGCTCCCGTGACGCCGTCGGTGGTGTTCACCTCGGGTCTCGATCTCGGTGAGCTGTTCTCCGAGCGCGTGACCCGGGTGTTCGGCGAACCGGTGTGGATCATGTCGCAGGGTCCGCAGGTGGACCTGGACGCACAGGTGGCGGAGTTGTCCGGTGGCCTGCTGGTGAACTGGGACATCCGCAGGGACGCGCTGCCGGAGGGCGTGGCCGAGGCCATGTTCGAACGGTTCCGCCGCACGCTGGACGCGCTGATCGAACCGGACGCCGACTGGACGGCGGACCTGCGCATCGAGCTGCCCGCCGCCCAGCGGGCGGTCCGGGACGCGGCCAACGACACCGACGCCGACCTCGGCGCGCGCACCCTGCACGGCGCGTTCTTCGACGCGGCGCGCGACCATCCCGAGCGGACCGCGCTGTGCTGGCGCGACGGGGGCACGAGCAGCTACGGCGAACTGGCGGATCAGGCGCTCGCGGTCGGGCACGCGCTGACCGAGGCGGGCGTTCGTCCCGGCGACACGGTCGCCGTCATCGTGGCGAAGGGCCACCGGCAGCTGCCCGCGGTGCTCGGCGTGCTCGCGGCGGGAGCCGCCTACCTGCCGATCGGCACCGATCAACCGAGCGCGCGGCGCGATCGCATCCTGCGGCGCGGCGCGGTTTCCGTGGCGCTGCTGGACGCTCCGGCCGAGCTGCCCGATGGCGTCACCGGGCTGACGCTCGCCGACGCGCTCGCCGGGCCACGACTGGACCGCGCGCACGACACCGATCCGGACGCGGTGGCCTATGTGCTGTTCACTTCCGGCTCGACCGGCGAGCCCAAGGGCGTCGAAGTGAGCCACCGCGCGGCGGCGAACACCATCGACGCCATCGACACCCGGTTCGGCATCGGCGCGGACGACCGCACCATCGGCCTGTCCGCACTCGGCTTCGATCTGTCCGTCTACGACATCTTCGCGCCCCTGTCCCGCGGCGGCGCGCTGGCTTGCCTGGACGCCGACACCGAGCGCGACGCCGCGGCGTGGGCGGCCTTGATCGCCGAAGCGGGCGTGACCGTGCTGAACTGCGCGCCCGGCCTGGTCACCATGCTGGCCGACACCGCGAGCCCGCAACAGCTGCGCTCGCTGCGGGTCGTGCTGACCGGCGGCGACCGAGTGAAAACTCGACTGGCCCAGCGGATGCGGGCAGCCGTGCCCGGATTGCGTTTCGCCGGGCTCGGCGGCACCACGGAGACCGCGATCCATTCGACGGTGTGCGAGGTGACCGACGACTTCCCCGCCGAATGGGACAACGTGCCCTACGGCACCCCCTTGGCCGATGTCCGGCTGCGCGTCGTCAACGAGCGCGGCGAGGACTGCCCCGACTGGGTGCCCGGCGAACTGTGGATCGGCGGGGCGAGCGTCGCCGACGGCTACCGTGGCGATCCGGAGCGCACCGCCGACCGGTTCGTGGAACGCGACGGCGTGCGCTGGTACCGCACCGGCGATCTGGCGCGCTACTTGCCGGACGGAACGGTCGATTTCCTCGGCCGCGCCGATCACCAGGTGAAGATCCGCGGCTACCGCGTCGAGTTGGGCGAAGTGGAGTCGGCGCTGGCCGCGCTGCCCGGCGTGGACGAGGCGGTCGCGCTGCTCACCGAGGCGGGCAGGCTGGCCGCCGCGGTGCGCGCGAACGCCGAAGTGACCGCCGACGGCATCGCCGCCGCCCTGCGGGAGTTGTTGCCCGCGTATATGGTTCCCGATGTCATCGAGGTGCTGGCCGATATTCCGCTGACCGCCAACGGCAAGCTGGACCGCGTCGCGATCCGGCGCAGGCTCGGGGCGGACGACGCGGCGGCGCGCATCACCTATGTGCCGCCCGCCGACGAGGTGGAGGCGGCGGTCGAGTTCATCGCCGCCCAGGTGCTCGGCGTGGACCGGATCGGTGTCGCCACCGACTTCTTCGACGCGGGCGGCAATTCGATTCTGGCGACCACGTTCACCGGCCAGGTGCGCGGTCTGCTCGCGGTGTCCGGCTTCGGCGTCACCGGCGTCTTCGAGGGCAGGACGGTGCGCGGGATCGCCGCCGGACTGCGCGCCGCGGAAACGGATCCGGCTCGGTTGGAGCGCGTCAGCCGGATTCTGCTCGAACTCGCGCAGGTGAGTGTTCCCGAGCCCGCCGCGGTCTGACGACCCGCTCGGTTCTGTCCCACGAGGATTGGTTTGACGCAGATGCGATCGCTGGAAGAGCTACAGGAAGCGATGCGGGCCCGGCTCGCGGAAGAGGGGCTTGCCGCGGCGCCCTCGGTGCCGATGCGCCGTGACCCGGCCCGCGCGCCGTTGTCGTTCGGGCAGCGCTATGTGTGGGCGCATCTGCAGATCAACCCGGACAGCACCGCCTACAACCTCTGTCTCGCGCTCACTTTCGAGGGCGAGGTGGTCGACGACGCGTTGCGCCGCGCGTTCCTCGCGCTGGCGCGCCGCCACGAGGTGCTGCGCACCACCTACCACAACGACGAGCAGGGTGAGCCCTACCAGCTCATTCACGACGACCTGCCGCCGCGGGTGCGTGAGGTCGATCTCACCGCATTGCCCGCCCCGCAGGCGCGCACGGAACTGGACGCGCTGGTCACCGCGGCCGCGCACGAGACGTTCGATCTGTCCCGCGAGTCCTCCATGCGGCTGACGTTCGCGCGCACCGACGCGCGCACCCTGACGGTGGTGCTGGTGATCCAGCACATCGCCTGGGACGGCATGACGCTGCCCGCGTTGTCGCGCGACGTGGAGCGGTTCTACCGGGAGGCGCTCGCCGGTCCGATCCGGGTGGAGCCGCCGCGCCTGCAGGTCGCCGATTTCGCCGAATGGGAGCAGGATCGTTTCGCCGAGCGGGACCACGCCGCCGACGAAGCGTTCTGGGCCGGGCGCTTCGACGGGGAAGTGCCGGAACTCCAGCTGCCGTACAACCGAAGGCCGGTCACCGTCACCGAGCGCGGCGCACGGCTGGACCGGCTGCTCGGCGCCACCGCGGACGCGAATCTCCGCGCGTTGAGCGCCCGTTCCGGGGCGACGCCGTTCGCGGTGTTCCTGGCCGCGTACTACGTCGCGCTGCGCCAGATGACCGGGCAGACCGAGATCGTCGTCGGCACCACGGTCGCCAACCGGGAAGAGCCCGGCATGGAGCCGCTGATCGGCAACTTCAGCAACATGCTGCCGCTGCGGTTCACCGGGGCGCGCGGCGGCGACCGCCCGGCCACGTTCGGCGACCTGATCGAGCATGTGCGCGAGGTGACCACCGAAGCGTTCCTGCACAAGCACTTCCCGCAGGAAGCGCTCGTCCGCGCGGTGAACAAGGCGACGGGCAACGTCGGATCGCGGCTGTTCGACACCATGGTGCTGTTCCTGCACCAGAAGATCGACGGCCCGCAGCTGCCCGGCGCGGTCACCAGCTGGCAGCTGGCCGATCACGGCGCGTCGCTGCTGCCCGTCGCGGTGGAGGCGTTCATGCACGCCGACCGGGTGGACGTGCAGATCACCTACCGCACCGATCTCTTCGACGCCGCCACCATCGCGCGGCTGCACGACTACATCGACCGGACGCTGGCCGCCGCCGCGATCGATGTGCCGGTCGACCGGCTGCTGGTGCTCACCCCGTCGGACGAACTCGCCGTGCGGACCTGGTCGCGCGGCGATGTCGTGCCGATCGAGCGGGACACCGTGGACGCGATGATCCGGCATTCGGCCGCGACCTATCCGGACCGCACCGCCGTGGTGTTCGGCGACATCGAACTGAACTACGCCGAATTCGACGCGCGGGTCAACCGATTCGCCAGGCTGCTGCTCGCGCACGGCGTCCGCAACGGCGACCGGGTCGGCGTCTACGCCGAACGCGGCGAGCGACTGCCGGTAGTGTTCGCCGCCGTGCTGCGGGCCGGAGCCGTCTATGTCCCGGTGGACCCCAGCTATCCGGCCGATCGCATCGAGTACATGCTCGGTGACGCCGAGCCCGCCCTGCTGGTGCTGGCCGCGTCGGCGACCCTGTCCGTCGAAGGCATCGCGGTGATCGACCTGGACGCGCCGCAGACCCTCGCCGCGCTCGCGACCCACGACGACGCCCCGATCCGCGCCGCCGAACTCGCCCGCCCGATCCACCCGCTGGACGCCGCGTACCTGCTCTACACCTCGGGCACCACCGGCAGGCCGAAAGGCGTGGTGATCAATCACCGCGCGGTCGCCAACCACGTGCAGTGGATGCGCGACTATCTCGGTTTCGGGGCCGAGCGCATCCTGCAGAAGGCGCCGATCGGCTTCGACGTCTCGGTGTTCGAGCTGGTGAACGCGCTGTGCACCGGCTCGGCCACAGTGCTGCCGCCGCCGGACTGGTGGCAGGCCGACGTCGAGGCGCTGGCCGCGATCATCCACCGGCACGGGATCACTCAGGTGTCGCTGGTGCCGAGCGTGGTGCGCGCGTTCCTCGACGCCGGACCGGATCCGGACCGGCTTCGCTCGATGCGTTTCGTCTACCTCGGCGGCGAGGCGGTGCCGCCGCCGCTGGTCGAGGAGACGAGCCGGGTCTTCGGTGGCACGGTGCTGAGTCTGTACGGCCCGACCGAGGCCGCGATGGACCTCACCCACGAGAACTTCGCCGGCGCGCTGGCGCGTCCGGAGGAGTTCCGGTCGGCGTTGATCGGCCTGCCGGAATGGAATTCGAACGTCTACGTGCTCGACGAGCACCTGCGCCAGGTGCCGCCCGGCGTTACCGGCGAGCTCTACCTCGGCGGAATCCAGCTGGCGCAGGGTTATCACCGCAGGCCCGGCCTGAGCGCGGCCGCTTTCGTCGCCTGCCCGTTCGCCGACGAGCGCGGCGCGCGGATGTACCGCACCGGCGACATCGTGCGCTGGCATCCCAGCGGCAGCCTGGAATACCTCGGCCGGGCCGACGATCAGGTCAAGATCCGCGGCCACCGCATCGAACTCGGCGAGGTCGGCTCGGTGTTGCGTCAGGTGCCCGGCATCGCCTCGGCCGCCGCTGTCGCGATCGAACGCGAAACGGACACGGTGCTGGTGGCCTACTACGTGGCCGAGCCGGGATCGGCGCTCGCCGCGGGTACCGACGCCGCGAACACCGAGGCCGTCAAAGCGCAGCTGGCCGAGCGGTTGCCCGACTACATGATCCCGTCCGCCCTGGTGAAACTGGCGGCGCTGCCGCTGACCGCGAACGGAAAGCTCGACCGGAAGGCGCTGCCGGTGCCCGACCTGGGCGGCAGCACCGGGCAGGGCCGGGCGCTGCGCGCGGGCGCCGAACTGGCGGTGGCCGAGGCGATGCGGCAGGTGCTGGGCATCGCCGAGCACACCGACCTGGCGGCCGAGGACGATTTCCTCGCGCTCGGCGGCGACTCCATCACCGCGATCCGGATGGCGTCGGCGCTGAAGAAGCGCGGACTGCTGATCACGACCAGCGCGCTGTTCGAGGCGCGCACCATCGCGGCGATCGCCGCCGCCACCGAGCCGCTGGACGCGCTCGCCGCCCCGGCGCTGACCGAGGTGGGCGACGGCACGGGCTGGATTCCGCTCAATCCGATCGCCACACTGCTCGTCGAGCGGCGCGCCGGCCACTCCGCCTACAGCCAGGCGATCGCGCTGGTCACTCCGGCGGACAGCTCGCCGCGGCGGCTCCAGGCCGTGATCAACGGCGTCATCGACCGTCATCCGCTGCTGCGGGCGCGAATCGCGACCGGCCCGGAAGGCGCGCCCGCGTACTACGTGCCCACTCCGGGCGAACCGATCGTCTATCCGGTGGTGGCGGAAGTCGAGATCGCCGATGCGGCGTGGGAACAGGACGCCGAGCCCGCACTGCGCGAGCAACTGCGCAAGCTGAGCGCCGAACTGGACCCTGCCGCCGGTCGCATGGTGGGCGCGGCGTGGGTGCGCAGCGCGGATCGTCGTGCCGGGCGGCTGCTGCTCGTCGCCCACCACTTGGTGGTGGACGGCGTCTCGTGGCGGATCATCACCGACGACCTGCGTCAACTGTGGGCCGGTGACGCGGCGGCCGATGAAGGCACTTCGGTACAGACGTGGAACACCAACCTGGTTCGGCTGGCGCACTCGGATGCGATCGTGGCCGAGCTCCCGGCGTGGCAGGCCGTCGCCGCGCATCCCGATCCGCTGCTCGGCGCCCGGGCGTTCGACGGCGCGGTGGACACCGTCGCGACGGTGCGCGAAGTCACCGCCGAGCTGGCGGCCGCCGACACGCACTACCTGATGACCACCGCCGCACAGGCTTTCGGCTGCGACTTCCTGGACATCCAGGTCGCGGCGCTCGCGGTCGCGACCCACCGATTCCGGCGGGCCAGGAACAACGACGCCGCGACGGTCTCGCTGACCATGGAGCGGCACGGCCGCGTCGAAACGCTGTTCCCCGGAGTGGATCTGGCCAACACCGTCGGCTGGTTCACCACCGCGTACCCGGTCGCGCTCGACGTGGCGGCGGGCGCGGCGGAGCCGGACATGGTGGCCGCGGTCAAAGCGGTCAAGGAGCAGTTGCTCGCCGTGCCGGATTCCGGCATCGGATGGGGCCTGCTGCGTGATCTCAGCCCGGTGGGCAGGCAGGCGCTGGAGCAGTACCCCGCGCCGCAGCTGAGTTTCAACTACATGGGCCGGTTCGCGGTTCCCGCGCGGACCGACGCGCTCGACGACTGGGCCGCCGCACCGGAGTTCGGGTATCTGGGCGGCCACGCCGACGACTCGATGCAGGCCCCTGCCTTGCTGGACGTCAACACCGTCGCGGTGCTCGACGGCGAAACACCGGCGCTGCACGCCTCGTTCCGTTTCCCGTCCGGTCCGCTGGCCGAGGACGCGGTGCGAGAGTTCGCCGAGCTGTGGACGGCGGCGCTGCGCGAGCTGGTAGCGGCCGTGCGGGACAACCCCGATGTCGGGCTCACGCCGAGCGATGTGCTCGCCAGCGACGTGACGCAGCTGGACCTGGACCGCTGGCGCGCGCTCTACGGCCGCTACGTCGATGTGTACCCGCTCGCCCCGTTGCAGGCCGGGCTGTATTTCACCGCGCTGAGCACCGCGGGCCGCGATGCCTACACGGTGCAGACCACCATCACCGTGCGCGGTGAACTCGACGTGCCGCGGCTGGCCGGCGCGCTGGACACGGTGCTGAACCGGTACCCCAATCTGCGTATGGCGGTGTCGGTCTCGCATGCCGGTCAGCCGTACGCCGTCATCGCGGAGCGGATGGACTTCCCGGTCGCCGAGGTCGACTACACCGCGTACGCCGATGCGGCCGAACGCCTCACCGCTTTCCTCGACACCGACCAGGCGGGCGCGTTCGAGCTGTCCCGCGGGCCGCTGATGCGCGCGACCGTCGTCCACCTGCCCGACGCCGAGCACATGCTCGTGCTCACCTCGCACCACATCCTCACCGACGGCTGGTCCGGCCAGCTGCTGCCGCGCGAGATCTTCGCCGCCTACGCGGGCCGCGCCGCGCAGGAGCCGCAGGGCAACCCGGCCACTTTCGCGGGATTCCTGCGGCTGACCGAGGAACGCGAGCAGCGGACCGAAGCGGTGTGGGACGCCTACCTGGCCGCCGCGCAACCGTGCCTGGTCGCGCCGAACCGGGTGCCGGGCGGCTCGATGCCGGTGCTGCACCGTTTCCCGGTGCCGGACGAGGTGGCCGACGGCCTCGCCGAGCTGGCCGCCGCGACCGGCACCACCGTGAGCGTGCTGTGCCAGCTGGCCTGGGCGAACGTGCTCGCACTCGTCACCGGCGGCGACGCGGCCGTCTTCGGCGAGGTGGTCTCCGGCAGGCCCGCCGACCTCGACGAGGTGGACAGCGCCATCGGCTGCTTCGTCAACACCGTCCCGGTCGCGGTGCGACTGCCCGCCGACCGCAGCTGGCGGGCGCAACTGACCGAGATGCAATCGCGCCGCTGGGAACTGATGGAGTTCCAGCAGTACCGCCTCACCTCGGCGAATCGCGCGGCGGGCGCGCGCAGGCTGTTCGACAGCATGTTCGTGTTCCAGTCCTACCCCTCCGGGCGGGCGGACCTGGTGCGGCTGCTCGGCGGCGCCGGGCTCGAGCTGACCGGCTTCGAGGGCCGCGGCGCCACCGACAACGCGTTGCTGCTCATGATCTTCCCCGCCGACCTGCTGTTCCCGGGCGAACCGCTGCAGGTCGCGCTGTTCTACGCCGAGGACTCCTTCGACGACAACGACGCCCGAATCATCGAAACCGCGTTCAGCAACACCCTGCGCGCGATCGCGACCGACCCCGACCGCCGCATCGGCGACACCGAGGTCGTCGACGACGCCGACCTGGGGATGTTGGTGATGCGCCGGATGTGGCAGTGAGGAAATGATGGCCAGTTCACCCGGATGGATCCGGAAGTTCCACAAACCCCGCGCCGCGGGCAACCCGCCGCTGCTGATCTGCCCGCACGCGGGCGGAGGCGCATCGACCTATCGGCCGTTCTCCAAGGCGCTCAGCGAGCATTTCGACGTCGTGGTCTTCCAGTACCCGGGGCGGCAGGACCGGGCGGGCGAACCGGTCAAGGAGACGATTCAGGAGATCGCCGCGGAGGCTTTCGACGAATACCTCCGTTCGCCGTTGCCGCGGGATGTCCCGATCACGGTCTTCGGCCACAGCATGGGCACCATGGTGGCTTTCGAATTCACCCGGCTCGCCGAAGCGGCGGGCGTTCCGGTGCGGCTGCTCGGCGTCTCCGGCGCGGTGGCCCCGTGGCAGGTCGCCGACATGCCGCCGCATCCCACCGAGGACGAGGCGCTGCTCGACCACGTCGGCGCGCTCGGCGGCACCGGCGCCGACGCCTTGGCCAATCGGGATCTGATGCGCATGGCGCTGCCCGCGCTGAAGGCCGACTACGCCGCGTTCGACGCCTACGCCTGTCCCAAGGACGTGGCGGTGCGCGCCCGCATCCACTCGATGGGCGGCAGCGCGGACGAGTTCGTCGGGATCGGCGATCTGTTCGCCTGGGACGCGCACACCGAACAGGACCTGACCGTCACGATGTTCGACGGCGGCCACTTCTATCTACACGATCACGTACCGGCGATCACGGACGTGCTCTCCGGCGAGCGAGCGGCGGCATGATGACGGCGAACAACAACGACGATCCGATCGTCATCGTCGGGATGGCCGTGGAAGCGCCAGGCGGCGTCGACACGCTGGGCGACTACTGGACGGCGCTGGCGCAGGCCCGCGACCTGATCGGACCGTTCCCGCGTGACCGTGGTTGGCCGGTGGAACGACTGCTGGGCATGGCGGGCACCGACGGGTGGGGCCGGGTCGCGGACGCGGGCGGATTCCTGACCGGCGCGGCGCATTTCGATCCGGCGTTCTTCGGGATCAGCCCGCGCGAGGCGGTGGCGATGGACCCGCAGCACCGGGTCGCGCTGCGCGTGGCCTGGCGGGCGCTGGAGAACACCGGCGTCGATCCCGACGCGCTCGCCGGCGCCGAAGCCGGTTGCTTCATGGGCGTTTCGTATACCGAGTACGGCCCCCGAGGCGACGAGCCGAACGAATACACCGGCTATCGGGCCACCGGGGCCGCGCTGGGTGCGACGGCTGGCCGGATCTCGCATGTGCTGGGGTTGGTCGGCCCTTCGATCAGCGTGGACACCGCGTGCGCCTCGTCGCTGTCCGCACTGCACTTGGCCGCCAATGCGATCCGCGCCGACGAGTGCGAATGGGCGCTGGCCGGCGGTGTCTGCGTGATGGGCTCGGCGGCGGGCTTCTTCGAGTTCGCCAGGGCGAACGCGCTGTCGCCGGACGGTCAGTGCAAGCCGTACTCCGCGCACGCCCAGGGAACGCTGTGGGGCGAGGGCGCGGGCGCGGTTGTGCTGGAGCGCGAGTCGCGAGCGCGCGAACTCGGGCACCGGATCTACGGCCGGGTGCTGGCCACCCGGGTCAACCACAACGGAAAGGGCGCGCCGATCGCGGTGCCGAGCAGTGCCGCGCAGGAGCGGCTGATCCGCAAGACGGTCGCGGCGGCGGGCATCCCGGCCGAGTACATCGGGATGATCGAGGGCCACGGCACCGGAACCGCGGTGGGTGATCCCATCGAGCTGGTCGCGTTGCAGAACGTTTACGGCGCGAGTGCGGACGCGGGGCCGCTGCTCGGTTCGGTGAAGTCCAATCTCGGTCACGCGCAAGCCGCCTCGGGCATGCTCGGCTTGATCAAGGTGCTGCTCAGCGGCCTGCACGGCCGGATAGCGCCGACCAGGTTCGCCGACGAGCCGACCACGGAGGTGGACTGGGACGCCGCCTCGCTCCGGCTCGCCGACCGGCTGTCGGACTGGGCTCCGCGCGACGGCGTCCGCTACGGCGCGGTCTCGTCGTTCGGTGTCGCGGGCACCAATGCGCACGCCGTCATCGCCATGCCCGCGCTGGAGGAGGAGATCCATGTCTAGTCATCGGCTTCCGGACGGCAGCATCCCCGTCCTGCTGTCCTCCCACGGCGTCGAGTCGTTGCGCGCCGAGGCCGCCGCGATCCTCGCCTACTTGGATCGGTGGCCAGGCGTCACGCCGGATCGAGTGGCGGACATGCTGTTCCGGACCAGATCGGCGCGACGACATCGGGCGCTGGCCATGGTGCGCGACCGCGCGGAACTGATCGATGCGCTGCGCGCGGTGGTCGCGGGTCAGCCGCATCCCGCCGTGATCGGCAACAGCGCCGCGGCGAGCGCGCGCAGGATCGGATTCGTGTTCCCCGGTCAGGGTAGTCAGCGGGCGGGCATGGGCAAGCTCTACTACGAGAAGTCGCCGGAATTCCGCGCGGCGGTGGAGGAATGCGATCTGGTGTTCCGAGAGCTGTTCCAGCTCTCCCCGCTGGAATACCTGCTCGACGACTCCATCTCCGACGACGTGCTGCGCACCGTGCAGCCCGCGCTGCTGATGCAGATGCTCGGGCTCGCCGCGATGTGGCAGGCGGCCGGCGTTCGCCCCGCCGTGACCATCGGCCACAGCCAGGGCGAGCTCGCGGCGGCCGTGGTCTCCGGGGTGATGCCGCTGGCCGACGCGGTGCGCGTGGTCACGCTGCGCGGCGGCCTCGTCGACACCCTCGGCGAGCAGGAACGCACCAAGGGCCGGGTGTTCTCGATGGCCGTCCTCGGCATCAATCGAGAGGAGTGCGAGGCGCTGCTGGCCCGCAACTCCGGATTCGCCGAACTGTCGGTGATCAATTCGGCGCACGTGCTCGTGATCGGCGGGGATCGATCGACGGTCGGCGAGGTGGTCGCGGAACTGACCGAGCAGGGCAAATTCGCCAAGGAGATCCGCGTCGCCTATCCGGCGCACACCTCGGTGGTCAGCGAGTTCCGCGACGAGTTCTGCGACAGCACGCTGGTGGACAAGCTGGACAGCGCGCAGTTCGCCGCGACCGACATCGAGTGCATCGGCGGCACGCTGGGCGCCGCGATCACCCCGGACCTACCGGTCGGTGACTACTGGTACTGGAACCTGCGCAACCGCGTTCGGTTCGATCTGGCCATCGCCGCCGGTGTGGACAGCGGCGTCGACACGTTCATCGAGATCTCCGAGCATCCGGCGCTGGTACTCGCCCTGATGGAGAACCTGGGCACCGCGACCACCCAGCGCGACTTCCAGGTGATCGGCACCTCGCGCCGCACCGCCGAGGGGCTGGAGGACTTCACCCGTAACCTCGCGACCGTCGCGGTCAACGACGCCGGATACGACTGGTCTGCCCTGCGCGTGGATTCGGAGGAAGGCGTGCGGCTCCCGCTGCTCGACTTCCCGAACACCCGGATGAACGAGAAACCCCTCTGGGCGCCGTACGAGCGGACCGAGAGTGTCGTGCGACCGCCGGCGGAAGCGCCGACCGCGCCCCCGGCCCGGGTGTGGGAGACGTGGGTGCGACTGCCCGCGCGCACCCTGGTGCCGCCACGCACGGTGGCCATCGTCGACGCCACCGGACGCTGCGCGGAGCTGGCCGGTGAACTGCGCACCGCCGCGGCGCGGCACGGCGTAACGGTCGTCGACCACGACGGCGGCAGCGTGGCTTTCGACACCGTCCTCGTGCTCGCCCCCGCCCCGAGCGACGGGGAGAGCGATTCCGCCGTCACGGCGCTGGCCGAGTTCGCCGGCGCAAGCGGTTGGCTGCCCGACCTGACCGGGGTGGGCGATGCCTGGCTGGTGACCGTCGGCGGCGAACAGGTACTCGCCGCCGACACGCCCGACCTGTTCGGCGCTGCCGCCCAGGCGGGATTCCGTTGCCTGGCCGCCGAGCATCTGGGCGTGAACTTCCGCCACCTCGATCTGCCCGCGGGCCAACCGGCTGCGGCGCTGGCCCGGCAGGCGATCGGCGCGATCCACACCGCGGGCGAGCCCGAGCTCGCCCTGCGCGAGGACGGCGTCTACGCCAAACGCCTGATCGCCGACGACTCCGCACCCGACCCGCTGCGCGACGACCGGCTCGCCGAGGTGCTGATCACCGGCGGCACCGGCAAACTCGGCTTGGACTTCTGCGAGCAGTTCGTGCGCGCCGGCGCGAAACGAATCACCTTGCTCGGCCGGTCGGGCGGATCGCCCGCGGTGCGCGCGCGGATCGCGCGCATCGGCGAACTGGGTCCCGCCGAGATCGTCGTGCGGGCCTGTGATGTGCGCGACGAGGCGGCCGTGGCCGCGCTGGCCGCGGACTATCGCGACACGCCCATCGATCTGATCGTGCACGCCGCGGTCGATTACGCCGCGGCGGCCGAATCCGGCCGGGAGGCCGTGCGCGCGGCTGCCGCGCCGAAGATCCTCGCCCTCGACCATCTGGTGCGGCATCTGCCGCGCGGCGAGGCGGGCCGGATCGTGGTGTGCTCGTCACTGTCGGCGACCATCGGCGGACGAGGTCACCTGCTGTATTCGGCCGTCAACCGCATGCTGGATGCCGCCGCGGCGCGGTATCGCGGTCGCGGCGTCGCGTGCTCGTCGGTGCAGTGGGGCCTGTGGCGCGAGGTCGGAGCGGATCAGGCCGAGGCGCTGGCGAAGATCAGCGGAACCGGTCTGGCTCCGATGGACCCGGGGGCCGCGACCGCCGCGGGCATCACGACAGCGGCGGAGAACGTCATCGTCGCGGCGGCCGATTGGGAGCGGATCGCGGACATCTTCACCATCTTCGGCTTCGGTCCGCTGTTCGCGAGCCTCGAGGTCGAGCCATTGCCGGAGCTGCCGCATCCGGTCGTTCCGGAGACGCAAGTTGCCGCACCGCAACCCGAATCGGCACTCGCGCCCGAGCCGGAAGACGTGCCCGAACCCGGCGGCGCCGATACCGCGGAACGGGTCCGGTTCGCCCTGCGAGCGGTGATGGGCATGGACACCTCGGAGTCGATCGACGGATCGATGCCGCTGGTCGCGCTCGGCCTCGACTCGCTGCAAGCGCTGGATCTGCGCAAGCGCATCGAAGCGGAGCTACGGCGCGAACTCCCGGTCACGGCGATCCTCGGCGGGGCGTCGCTGGACGAAGTGGTCACCCTGCTCGGCTGATGGCGACGCGGGGCCGATGCGGACCGCCGCACCGGCCCCGCGTCCAAGGGCTCGCGCCACCGGTTGATTTAGGTTAGCTTTACCAAAGTATTGCGGGGCAATCGGAAACGGAGGCTGGTGTGGAGGCGAGCAGGGGCGCGACAACGCGCACCGATCCGGCGATCGTCGTGGAAGCCGTCGAGAAATCGTTCGGCGAGGTGAAAGCGCTGCGCGGGATCAGCTTCAGCGCGCCGGCGGGCAGCGTGCTCGGGGTGCTCGGTCCCAACGGCGCGGGCAAGACCACCACCGTGTCGGTGCTGTCGACGCTGGTGAAACCGGACGCGGGCCGGGCGACGGTCGCCGGCTTCGACGTGGTTCGCGAGGCCGAGCAGGTGCGCGCATCCATCATGCTCACCGGCCAGTACGCCGCGCTCGACGAAATGCTCACCGGCCGCGAGAACCTCGTGCTGTTCGGCAGGCTGATGGGATTGCGCCGCAAACAGGCGCGGACGCGAGCCGAGGAACTGCTCGCCCAGTTCGAGCTCGAGGACGCCGCCGATCGCCGCGTCGGACAGTACTCGGGCGGTATGCGGCGGCGCATCGACATCGCCTGCGGCCTGGTGCGCCCACCGCAGGTGGTGTTCCTCGACGAGCCGACCACCGGTCTGGACCCGGTGAGCAGGCAGAGCCTGTGGGCGCTGGTGCGCTCGCTCAAAGACCAGGGCGTCACGATCCTGCTGACCACGCAGTACCTCGAAGAAGCCGACGTGCTCAGCGACAACATCATCGTCGTCGACAAAGGCACGGTCATCGCCGAGGGCACCGCCGACGAACTCAAGGCGCGCACCGGGACCAGCTTCTGCGAGGTGGTTCCCGCCGACGCGGGCCGGGTGCCCGCCGTGGTGGCGGCGCTCACCGGACTCGGCGAACTCACCGTCGCCGAATCGGCCGACCGGGTCTCGCTGCCCGCGCCGGACGGCGCCGTCACGCTCGGCGAGGCCCTGCGCAGACTCAACGAAGCCGAGATCGAGCTGATCGACATCGCACTGCGCAGGCCGTCGCTGGACGAGGTCTTCATCGAATTGACCAAGCCCACCGAGGTCGTGGCGTGACTGCGTCGAATTCCACCGCCCTGCTGCGGGTTCCGCCGCTGCTGCAATGGAGTGCGCTGAGCGAGCGCGGCATTCGCGCCGCGGTGCGCGAGGGCGATCTGATCTTGGCCTGCACCGCGCCGGTGACGTTCTTCGTCTGCGTGTACGTTCCGCTGCGCCGCTCCATGGAAGCGTCCGGACTGGACTACGCGCAATTCCTGCTGCCGCTCATCGCTTTGCAAGCGATGTTCTTCACCGCCATGTTCGCCGGTGACCGCGCCGCACGGGAGGTGGCGGGCGGCATGGGCGCCAGGCTGCGCTCGCTGCCCGTGCGGCCCTGGGTGCCGCCCGCGGCCCGGATCTCGGCGAACGTCGTGCGCGCGTGCGCGGCGTTGGCGGGCGCGCTGGTCATCGGCACGGTGTTCGGTTTCCGCTTCCACGGCGTGCCAGGCGCCATCGCCTTCCTCGCCTTGACGCTCGCCTTCGGCGCGGCGCTGGTGCTCGGCGCGGACGCGCTCGGCACCGAGACCGCCAATCCGGAACTCGGCGCGACCGTGCTGTTCGCACCGCAACTGCTGCTGCTGATGATGTCAACGGGTTTCGTTCCGGCGGAGAGTTTCCCCGGCTGGATCCAGCCGTTCGTGCGCAACCAGCCGGTGTCCCAGGTGGCGGGCGCGCTGCGGGAGATGTCGGAAGGACGCTTCGGGGCCACCTCGGCGATCGCCGCGGTCTGGGTCGCCGGTCTGCTCGTCGCGGCGATCGCGGTGTCGATCCGGGTGGAGAGGAAGCGGCGATGATCGGACTGCTCGACCAGAGCCTGGTGGAGACCGGGCGGCTGCTGCGGCGCTGGAGCAGGCAGCAGGAGGTGGTGACCACCACGCTCGTGCTGCCGATCCTGTTGCTGCTCATGTACAAGCTGGTGCTCGGGAAGGCGCTCACCCCGGCAGGCGGCGGCGCCGAGCCGATCTACGGTTTCGTGCCGATGATCGCGGTGGCCGGGGCGATGTACGGCGCGATGGGCACGGGCCTGTCGCTCTACGGGGAGCGGGAAAGCGGTCTCCTGCGCCGGTTCTGGGTGCTGCCGGTGCACCGCTCGGCCGGACTGATCGGCCGGTTGCTCGCCGAATGCCTGCGCGCGCTCGCCGCGACCGCGATCGTGCTGATCGTCGGCGTGCTGCTCGGGCTGCGGTTCCACAACGGCCTCGCCGGGGTGCTCGGCGCGCTGCTGGTGCCCGCGCTCGTCATCGCGGGTTTCACCCCGATGGTGATCGTGGTCGGCGTGAGCCGCGTCGGCGACAAGGTGGTCCAGATCTTCGCCGCCGTCGTGCTCTTGGCGATGTTCTTCAACTCCGGCTTCGTCCCGGTGGAGAACTATCCCGAGTGGTTGCGGCCGATCGTGCGCGGGCAGCCGATGAGCTGCGCGATCGAGGCGATGCGCGGGTTCATCCTCGGCGGGCCGCTGCTCACCCCCGTGTCGCAGGTCATCGCGTGGTCGGTGGGCTTGACGGCGGTCTTCGGACTGCTCGCCGTGCGCGGCTACCGCGACGCCGCCCGGCACTGACCGGCTTGGCCGCGGCGGCGCGGCGAATTACTGTCTGTCGCGATGAATTCCGTGCCCGCGTCGCTGCTGCTGTCGATCGGTGTGTTCGCCGCGGTGGTCACGGTCGGTCGCTGGGCGTTGGTGCGCCAGACCTTGATCGACCGTTTGATCAACCGCATCTGGACGTGGGAACTGTCCGGATTCCTGGCGAACGGCGTGTGCGCCGGACTGGGCGCGACCGCGCTCGGGCAGCGGCTGTTCATGGGTTGCGGTCTGCTGGCGGGCGCGAGCGCCATCGGGTTCGCGATGGTGCTGGCCGGTCGCGAGCCCGACCGGGCCCGAGGCGAGCAGCGGCGATACGACGCGGTCGCGGCGGTCGCCGCGGTATCGCTGCTGGTGGAGCTGCCGGTGCACGATCATCTCGACTGGCTGCACTGGCCCACCGTCGTATGGACCACTAGTTCGGTCGCGACGGCGATCTGTGGCCTTTTGATCGCCCGCACCTGCGTTTTCGAGATTCTTCGCGACGACGTGTCGATCTGGGAACGGTTGCTGTACGGCACGCTGTTCGTGCTCGCCGTGTATTGGTTCGCGGGTTCGGTCGTCGGGATGTTCCGGACCGCTACGGGCACGTCGCCGACCGAACCGGGCGCCTGGTGGGTGCTGGTGGTGCTCGCCAGCTTCGTGGTCACCACCGGCCTGCTGACCGTGCGGCTGGTCGACGTGATCATGGCGCGCTGCGGGTGGGACCGGGCGAGCAGGCGCTGCCGCCGGTTGCGGCCGTTGTGGCGCGACCTGACCGCCGCGGTGCCGGAAGTCGTGCTCGAACACGGCCACTCGGACCGCGACCAGGACTCGGCTTCGCGGCTGTATCGCATGTCGGTCGAACTCTGGGACGCGGTGCTGCATCTGAAGGCGTACGTGCCGCCGCACGTCGCGGGCGAGCGCGACCTCGCTGTGCTGATGGCGCACGCCTACCGGGTCAAAATGGCGGAGGGCGGGCCATCGGGCGCGGTCGACGTGCGCCTGCCGGGACCGGTCGATCGCGGCTCGGAATTGAGCGTGCTGCTCGACCTCGCTCGCAAATGGCCCGCCGTCCGCGCCGTGAGCGGTGCGCAGGCCCGGGACGGCGTACCGGACCGGTTCCTCGTGTGCCGTGCCCGGCTGCGCGAATCCTGTTAGTACGGGGTTCGCCGGTGAATTCCACGCCGCCGACCGTGTCGGTCGTGGTCTCCGTCTTCGCGGTACTGGTCACCGCGGGGCGGTGGTGGCTGGTCGACGACGCTCCGGCCGATCGGTTGATCAATCGCGCGCTGAGCTGGAACGTGGCATCGCTGGCCGGCTACTCGATCGCCGCGGCGGTGGGAAGTGAGCAACTGGGGCAGCGGGTGCTGCTGGGCATCGGAGCCGCTTCCTTGTCCCACGCCTACGGTCTGGCGAAATTGCTGGACGGCGCGAGTCCAGCCGCGGTCGGCGCGCGGCAACGGCGGTACAACGCTGCTGCGGGGGTGTACGCGCTGATCACCGCGGGCTGCACCGTGGCCGACGCGCTCGGCGCAGGCCTCGGCTCGGTGCTGGACTGGGAGGGGCTGTTGTGGTCGGCGGCCGGTGTGTTCATCGGCTTCGTCGGCCTGCTGCTGGCGCGCGCCTGCATCCGGGAACTGCGACTGGTCGCGTCGTCCCTCCGGGAGCGCCTGACCTACTCGGCGTTGCTGCTGGTCGGCCTCTACTGCGCGGTGTCGACGGTAGGCGGTATCACCCAGGTCGCCGCCGGCGCTGTGCCGGGCGACCCTGGACCGGCATGGGCTGCGGCGTCGATCGTGGCGTTCGGCGTGCTCGCCGCCCTGGTATCGATCCCGCTGCTGGAAGCGCTGGTGCTGCGGGCGGGCCTGGATCGCGACGCCCGCGCGTGCAGGCGGCTGCGACCACTGTGGCGAGATCTCACCACGGCGGTTCCGGAAGTGGTTCTGCACCCGCACGATTCGGGGTCCGCCTCGCGGTTGTACCGGATGAGCGTCGAGATCGAGGACGCGCTGGTGGTGCTGCGGAATCACACACCGGCCTCGGGCCGCCACCCAGCCGACGACGGCCGCAGCGCGGTCCGCGCCGCCTATGCCGCATGGCTCGAGCGCTACGGTCCGATCGGCCCTTCCGCTCGCGGCGCCGACCACGCCGATCGGTTGCGTTTCTTGCTGGATCTCGCACGCCGGTGGCCGCGCCGCCGCCCAGCGTTTGATGGTTACATCGGCTAACTATATAGTTTGCGGTGGTAACTATGTGGTGAGGGGCTGCCGTGACGAATCCATCCACCGAAGTCGACCCGGGCGACGTCCGAACCATCCGGCGCAGGATGCGCTACGACCGGGACCATCCGCGGTACAAGTGGATCGTTCTGACCAACACCACGCTCGGCGTGCTGCTCACGGCGGTCAATTCCTCGATCGTGCTCATCTCGCTGCCCGCGATCTTCCGCGGCGTCGGGCTCAACCCGCTGGAAGCGGGCAACGTCGGCTACCTGCTGTGGATGTTGATGGGCTACCTGCTGGCCACCGCCGTGCTCGTGGTGATGTTCGGACGGCTCGGTGACATCTTCGGCCGGGTGCGCGTCTACAACCTCGGGTTCACGGTGTTCGCCCTGTCGGCGGTCGCCCTGTCCTTCGATCCGTGGCACGGCGGCGCCGGCGCGATGTGGATCATCGTCTGGCGAGTGATCCAAGGGATCGGCGGCGCGATGCTCACGGCCAACTCCTCGGCGATTCTCACCGACGCGTTCCCGGCGCGCCAGCGCGGCACCGCGCTCGGCATCAACATGGTCGCCGCGGTGGCCGGTTCGTTCTTCGGCCTGCTCATCGGCGGCGTGCTGTCGGAATGGGACTGGCGAGCGGTGTTCTGGGTGAGCGTTCCGATCGGCGTCCTCGGCGCGGTCTGGTCCTATCGCTCGCTGCACGAGGTGGGCATCCGCTCCGCGGGCAAGGTGGACTGGGCCGGCACCGTCACCTTCGGTCTCGGGCTCACCGCGCTGCTCACCGGCATCACCTACGGCATCCAGCCCTACGGCGGGCACGCCACCGGCTGGACCAGCCCGTGGGTGCTGTCCGCCGTGCTCGGCGGGATCGCGCTGCTCGCGGTGTTCTGCCTGGTGGAGACGCGCGTCCCCGATCCCATGTTCCATCTCGGGCTGTTCCGCAATCGCGCCTTCGGACTCGGCAACTTCGCCAACCTGATGGTCTCGATCGGACGCGGCGGCATGCAGTTCATGCTGATCATCTGGTTGCAGGGCATCTGGCTCCCCCTGCACGGCTACGACTTCGAGTCCACCCCGCTGTGGGCCGGTATCTACCTGCTGCCTTTGACCATCGGATTCCTCGCCGCCGGACCGGTTTCCGGCTGGCTGTCCGATCGCTACGGTCCGCGGCCCTTCACCACCAGCGGAGCCTTGCTGGCCGGCGCGACCTTCCTGCTGCTGCTGGTCATCCCCGTCGACTTCGACTACTGGCTGTTCGCGCTGATCACCCTGCTCAACGGTATCGGAAGCGGCTTGTTCTTCTCCCCGAACACCGCCGCCATCATGTCCAGCGTCCCCGCCGCCCAGCGCGGCGCCGCCTCCGGCATGCGCGGCACCCTCTTCAACGGCGGCAACGCCCTGTCGATGGGCATCTTCTTCTCCCTCATGGTCGTCGGCTTGGCGGCGAGCCTGCCCTCGGCGCTGGACTCCGGTCTGCGCGCGCAAGGCGTTTCCGCCGGAGCCGCCGCGGAACTGGCCGGAATGCCGCCCGTGGCCAGCATGTTCGCGGCGTTCCTCGGGTACAACCCGATCCAGGAGCTGCTCGGGCCGTCGGGTGAACTGAGCAAGCCTGGAGTCGACGCGCAGACCCTCATCGGGCAGGAGTTCTTCCCGCACCTGCTCACCGGGCCGTTCCATTCCGGATTGGTCGTCGTCTTCGTGTCGGCGGCCGTGATGATGTTCCTGGCCGCGGCCGCGTCGTGGTTCCTCGGCGACAAGTACGTCTACGACGAGGCGGCCGAGCTGGCCGAGGCGGACAAGCGGGCGCGAACGCCGGTCACGGTGCCGGTTCGCTGATCGGCCTCCGGCGCTCGGTGGCCGGGCGCGTCCCGAGGACTTACAGTCGCCTCGATGAACTCCGTACCGGCCGCATTGGTGATACCGGTCGTCGTCTTCGCCGCGCTGATGACGATCGGACGGTGGCTCGTCGTCAACGAGACCAGCACCGACCGGCTGATCAACCGGACCTGGAGCTGGACCGTGGTCGCTGTGTCGGCGTACGCGATCGTGCCCGCGCTCGATCATCCGTACTTCGCTCGGTGCCTGTATCTGGGACTGGCCATGATCGCCCTCGCGAGTTTCTACGGGCTGGCCCGGCTGCTCGACGGCGCCGATTCCGCAGGCGCACCGGCGCGTCAGCGCCGATACGATGCGACGGCGGTCGCGGTCGCCGTTTGCCTGATCTGCGGTGCGCCGGTCGCGCACAGGGTGTTCCGGATCGACTACACCGAGATCGTCTGGACTTTGTCGGCGATCCCGGCGTCCGTCGCGGGCTTTCTGTTCGGCCGGGCCTGCGTGCGGGAACTGCGCGTCGCCGGCTCCTCCGCACGAGAGAAATTCACCTACGCGCTGCTGCTGATGTTCTCGATCCACTGGTCGCTCTCGTGGTCGTTCATGCTCGGCCGTTCGCTCGCGGGTACGCCTCCGAGCGAGCCGGGGACCGTCGCTGCCGTCGTCTCCGTCGTCATGCTGTCGGTCGTGACGGTGCTGACCGCGATCCCGCTGTGCACCGTGCTGGCGGCACGGGCGGCATGGGATCGGACGGGCCGTCGCTGTCGCCGGTTGCGCCCGCTGTGGCGCGAACTGACCACCGCGGTGCCGGAAGTGGTCTTGCTCGGCGATCCCTCCGCACCGCGCGATCCCGCCTCACAGCTCTACCGGATGACCGTCGAGATCTGGGACGCGATTCTGCATTTGAAGCAGTACGCGCCCGAGGGGATCGGCTCACCCGGCGCGACAAGAGATCAGGTGCGCGCTTACGCGCTTCGCGTGGCGTCGGCTGTTCGAGCGAAGCGCGACGGCAGCGCACCGATGCCCGGGTTCCACGTACCTGATGCCGGGCAGGACGAGAAACGCGATCGCGCGGAGGATCTGGCGTTCTTGATCCGATTGGCTCGTGAATGGCCCAAGGCCGTAGCGATGGCCGACCGCTGTGCGGATACGCAACCTGTGCCGTATCCCCGGTAGCGCGATCGAACACCGACGGTGACCAGCCCGGTGCCCGCGCGCGACGCACACGCGGGCACCGTGGCGGCGCGGTCACCGCGCGGTGACGGGCTCCTGGCGGGTCTCGTGGCGCAGGCCGATGGACATGATGTCGGACGGTTCGTCCAGTTCGATGCGGTGCCAGCGGTTGCGGGGGACCAGGAATGCGGTGCCCGCGGTGAGGCGCACCATCGACTCCTCGTCGCCGGGCCGCTCGGGTCGCAGGTAGAGGCGCAGCGCGCCGGTCAGGCAGCACACCGCCTCGTCGCCGCTCGGGTGGACTTCCCAATGATCGGCGTGCACGTCGGCGTCGGTTTCGACATGGAACGTCGCGAGTTGCCAGTCGCCGTCACCGGTGCTCATCCGCCGTTCACCGGCCGCTACGTGGCCGTCGTGGCCGAAATGGATGGCGCGGCCGAACAAGTCGATCGGGGCCTGGTTCATGATGGGTCCTCTCCTTCGGTGGAACTTTCGCTTGATCAAGTGCGGCTCGGTGACGATCCGATCCGTTCTGGCTCGCGGCCGGGGTATTTCGCTCGTCACGGGTGCGCGGCGGACATTTCGGCTTCCGGCCGCATCAGTTCTGCCGCGGGCGTGGGATTCACACGGCTTGTCCTCGGCAGCACCGTCGCGGCGACGACGCTCGCCACCGCGAAAAGTCCCGCGGCGCAGCACAGCGCGAGTGCGTAACCGTCGTTCAGCGCCGCGGGCGCGGCGCTGTTTCCGGTGCGCGCCGCCGCGACCGTGGCCAGCGTGGCCACTCCGACACACCCGCCGAGCTGCCGCGCGCTGTTGAAGACCCCGGAAGCTATCCCCGCTTCCTGGGGCGCGACGCCCATGGTCGCGGCGGCGGCCACCGGAGCCAGGCACAGCCCGAGACCGAAGCCGCCCAGCAGCGAGGGGCCGAGCACATCGGCGACGAAGCTGCCGTCGACGCTGATGAAGGCGAACCAGCCGATCCCGGCCGTGGTCAGCGCCCCGCCGAGAACGAGCGCCGCTTTCGGGGAGCGCCGGCCGCCCACCCGCGTGGCCACCACCGTGCCGACGATGACGCTGAGGGAGAACGGCACGAAGGCCGCGCCCGCCGCGCCCGCGCTCATGGCCAGCACCTGCTGCTGATACAGCGATAGGAAATAGAACGCGCTGAACTGCCCGGCCGCGGCGAAGAATACGAAGAGATTCGCGCCCGCCGCCCAGCGGTTGCCGAACAGCCCGAGCCGAACCAAAGGCGTCGATGTCCTGGCCTCCACCGCGAGAAAAGCCGCGAGCAGCACCACCCCTGAACCGAGGGTTACGGCCGTGGCGGCGGAGAGCCAGCCGTAGTGTTCGGTCCGCACCACGCCCACGACCAGCAAACCGATTCCGCCGGTACCGAGGACAGCGCCCGGCACGTCGATCCGCGCCGGCCCGCTCGCTCGATCGGCCGCCACACCGGCCACCGCCGCGACCGACGCGATCACCACGATCGGAACGTTGATCAGCATCACCCAGCGCCAGTTGGCGTACTCGGTCAGCAGGCCGCCCACCAGCACGCCGATCGCGCCGCCCGCCGCGTTCACCGCGCTCCACACGCCGAGCGCTCGCACCCGGCCGGGACCTTCCGGAAACGTCGTGGTCAACGTGGCCAATGTCGCGGGAGCCACGGCCGCCGCGGCCAGCCCCTGGATCGCTCGCGCGGCGACGAGTTGCCAAGGTTGCTGCGCGAATCCGCCCGCGAGGGAGGCGATGCCGAACACCACGAGTCCGGCGGTGAGCAACCTGCGCCGCCCGAACAGGTCGCACGCCTTCCCGCCCAGCAGCAGGAACCCGCCGAAGGTCAGCGCGTAGATGTGCACCACCCAGGCCAGATCAACCGGAGCGAAGCCCAGATCCGCTCGGATGGCAGGCAGCGCGACATTCACCACCGCCAGGTCCAACGCGACCATGAACTGCGCGACGGCCACCGCCGTCAGAGCGAGGGCGGGCCGCCCACGAGAGTTTTTATACATGTATAGAAAGTAACCGCGTGAGCCGCCCCGTGTCCACATCCACTTCGGCGGATGAGTGAAGATGGACCCATGCCGAGCTCGTCGTCGCAGCCACAGCGCACCGGCCGACCCGCGCGTATCTCCCGGGCGGAGATCCTCGCGGCGGCCGACTCGGTGATCGAGGCCGATGGCGTGGCGAAGCTGACCATGCGCCGCCTCGCCACCGAACTCGGCTGCACGCCGATGGCGCTCTACCACCACGTCCGGGACAAGGAAGACCTGCTGCGGCTCCTGCTCAACGAGTACGCCGACCAGGTGGTCTGGCCGGATCTGCCGGAGGAACCCCGCGAGCGCGTCCGCGTCGCGGCGCGCGCCATGCGCGACGTGCTCGCCGCGCGGCCGTGGATCGTGGAAATCCTCGCCGCGGACGACCTTCTTGGCGTCTCGGCGCTGTGGGTCAGCGAATCCATCGTCGACGGATTCGTCGCGGGGGGCCTACCGCTGGATCGCGCCGCCCAGGCGTACCGCGTCATCTGGCACTACACCGCGGGCGACCTCATCGTCCGCGCCCGATCCGCCCGCCGGTCCGCGGAGGACCGCCCCACCTTCCGCGCGCAGGTTTTCGCCGAACTCGACGCCGAGACCTATCCGCGCCTCGCCGCCCTGGGCTCCGACTACCTCTCCCTCGCCGCCCGCGACACCTACGACCTCGGCCTCGACGCGCTCATCGACGGTCTGCTCCGTCCCGCATAGAAATCGAGCCCGCCGTGAAGGGCGGGCTCGAAGGCGCTCAGAAGGTCACTCGCTGATCGGGCGGCAGGTACAACTTGTCGCCTTCCTTCACGTCGAAGGTCTTGTAGAACTCCTCGAGATTGCGCACGACCTGGTTGCAGCGGAACTCGTTGGGAGAGTGGGTATCAACGCTGAGGTAGCGGACGGTGAGTTCCTTCGTCTGCTTCTCGCGCCAGCTGCGGGCCCAGGACAGGAACATGGTGCGGTAGTCGGGATTGTCGATGCCCCTGCGCTTCTCGGCGATGCGGAAGGCGGCCAGGGTGATCTGGAGTCCGCGCAGATCGGCGAGGTTCTCGCCGACGGTGAGTTCGCCGTTGACGTGCTGATTCGGCTCCAGGCCCTCCGGGACGAGCGCGTTGTACTGGTCGACCAGTTGTTTCGCCCTGGCGTCGAACGCGGCGCGGTCCTCCGGCGTCCACCAGTCGCGGCGATTGCCGTCGCCGTCGTACTTGGAGCCCTGGTCGTCGAAGCCGTGGCCGATCTCGTGCCCGATGGTGGACCCGACCGCGCCGTAGTTGACGGCGGGCAGGGCGTCCTTGTCGAAGAACGGCGGCTGGAGGTAGGCGGCGGGGAAGACGATCTGATTGGAGGTCGCCAAGTAGTAGGCGTTCACCGTCTGCGGCGACATGCCCCATTCGGTCTTGTCCACCGGCTTGCCGAGTTTGGCGAATGCGCGTTTGGTCTCGAATTCGTTGATGGCGAGCAGCGATTCGATGAGCTTGCCCTTGGTGATCTTCAGCTTCGAGTAGTCGACCCACTTGTCCGGATAGCCGATCTTCGGATCGATCTTGTCCAGTTTCGCCAGCGACGCGGCCCTGGTGGCGGGGGACATCCAGGTCGAATTGGTGAAGTTCTCGCGGTAGGCCGCGATCACGTCGTCGAGCATTTCCTTGGCCCGCTCCTTGGCCTCCGGCGGAAAATGCTTGGCGACATACAGTTTCCCGAGCTGTTCGCCCAGCTTGTCGTCGACGATGCTCACGCCGTACTTCCAGCGTTCCGGGCGCTCGTCCTGCCCGTTGAGGATCTTGCCCTTGAACTCGAAATTCGCGTCGTTGACGGCCCGGGGCAAGTAGGGAGCGAACTCCCGCAGCACACTGAGCTTCAGGTAGTCACGCCATGTGGCGATATCGACTTCCGACCACAACTGTCCCGCCGTCGTGAGGTAGGACGGTTGGCCCACCACCATGGTCGCGAACAGCTCACGCGGACGATCGGTGTTACCGGCCAGCCACGGGTCCCAGTCGAACCCGGGTGCGAGGGCGGTCATGTCCGCCCAGCTGTAGACGTTGTAGGTCGCGTCGACGTCACGGGTGCGGACGTTGTCCCAGTGCCCGGGAGCGATCCGCTTCTCCAGGTCGAATACCCGCTGAGCCATACCCGCCGGATCGGGGAAGCCCGCGCCGGCCGCGATGCGTTCGAGGTACACCCGGTATTGCGTGAGCACCTCCGCGTACTCCGGCTTCCGGTAGTACTGCTCGCCGAGTCCGAGGCCGGACTGGCCGACCCACGGGAGGTACGCGTTGGAATCCTTCCGGTCGACGGAGATGCTGATGCCGATCAGCCCGCTGATCGGCAGCTCGGCCATCACCTTGGCCAACTCCGGCTTGGTGGCGGCGCCGTCGATCTTCGCCAGCAGCGGCGCCAGCGGCGTCATGCCGAGCCGTTCGATCTCGTCCCAGTCCACCCTGGCGTCGTAGAGATCCCTGATCTGCTGTTCTTCCGAGCCGGGCTTCGGGTCCTCGATGCCGTCGATGATCTCCCGCAACTGCTGCTCGGTGCGTTCGCCCGCCTCGCTGCCCGAGCCGTAGCTGACCTTGTCCGGCGGCAGCTGGTACTCCCGCAGCCACTTCCCGTTGACGTGCCGGTACAGGTCGTCCTGAGGCCGGATCGCCTCGTCCGCTCCGCTGAGATCGACGCCGGTGAGCGTGCGGCTCGCGGGTTCGGTGTCGTCCGAGCACGCGACCAGCGCTGCGGCGGCCGGGACGGCTCCGAGGGCGATCAGGAAGGCACGACGATCCAGCTTCGCTGGCCGACCGGTAGATGTCACGAGAATCCTCTCCCCGACGCGGCGGTGCCGCTGATGTACGAAGACAGCCTTGCAGGACACGAGGCTACCGGCGCCGCGCCGGACCGGCCGGGATTGGGGAAACGGGCAGCGACGTGTGGCCCCGATTTGGGAACGACCTGCGGATTCCCCTACACTAGACCGGTTGCCTGCGGGAGCTGTGCCCGCAATCCGGCAGTGAACCCCCAGAGGTTGGTTCCGCGTTTCTGGTCAGAACCGAGAAAACCGCTGGCAGGCGCGCGTCCGGAGGGCAACCGACCATGCCCGTCGGGTCGGCAATCCGGCGTGCACATACGTCCAGGTCAAGGAGGACGCTGAAGTGATTCAGCAGGAGTCGCGACTGCGCGTCGCCGACAACACGGGCGCGAAGGAGATCCTTTGCATCCGCGTTCTCGGCGGTTCGTCGCGTCGCTATGCCGGTATCGGCGACATCATCGTCGCTACCGTGAAGGACGCCATCCCCGGCGGCAACGTGAAGCGGGGTGACGTCGTCAAGGCCGTTGTCGTGCGCACCACCAAGGAGCGCCGCCGTCCGGACGGTTCCTACATCCGTTTCGACGAGAACGCGGCCGTGCTCATCAAGGCGGACAACGACCCGCGCGGCACCCGCATCTTCGGCCCGGTCGGCCGCGAGCTGCGCGACAAGAAGTTCATGAAGATCGTCTCGCTGGCCCCGGAGGTGCTCTGACATGAAGGTGCACAAGGGCGACACCGTGCTCGTCATCTCGGGCAAGGACAAGGGTGCCAAGGGCAAGGTCATCCAGGCCTACCCGAAGGAGAACCGGGTTCTCGTCGAGGGCGTGAACCGGATCAAGAAGCACGTCGCGAACTCCGCCAACCAGCGCGGCGCCTCCTCGGGCGGCATCGTGACCCAGGAAGCCCCCATCCACGTCTCCAACGTGATGGTCGTCGACTCCGACGGCAAGCCGGCCCGCGTCGGCTACCGGACCGACGAGGAGAGCGGCAAGCGGGTCCGGATCTCCCGTAAGAACGGGAAGGACATCTGACATGACCACGACGGAAAAAGTGCAGCCCCGGCTGAAGCAGCGCTACCGCGAAGAGATCAAGGACGCGCTGAACAAGGAATTCGGCTACGCCAATGTGATGCAGATCCCCGGCGTGGTGAAGGTCGTCGTCAACATGGGTGTCGGCGACGCCGCCCGCGACGCGAAGCTGATCAACGGCGCCGTCGAGGACCTGGCCCTGATCACCGGTCAGAAGCCGCAGATCCGCAAGGCGACCAAGTCCATCGCGCAGTTCAAGCTGCGTGAGGGCATGCCGATCGGCGCCAAGGTCACCCTGCGCGGCGACCGGATGTGGGAGTTCCTGGACCGCCTGGTCTCCATCGCGCTGCCGCGTATCCGCGACTTCCGCGGCCTGTCGCCGAAGCAGTTCGACGGCAACGGCAACTACACGTTCGGCCTGAGCGAGCAGTCGATGTTCCACGAGATCGACGTCGACAAGATCGACCGCCCGCGTGGTATGGACATCACCGTGGTGACCACCGCGACCAACAACGAAGAAGGCCGTGCCCTGCTCAAGCACCTCGGCTTCCCGTTCAAGGAGAACTGAGCACATGGCTAAGAAAGCACTGGTCAACAAGGCCAACGCCAAGCCGAAGTTCGCTGTCCGCGCCTACACCCGCTGCCAGCGCTGCGCCCGCCCCCACGCGGTCTACCGCAAGTTCGGCCTCTGCCGCGTGTGCCTGCGCGAAATGGCGCACCGCGGCGAGCTGCCGGGCGTGCACAAGAGCTCCTGGTGAGCTGACGCTCTGCTGAGCGTCACCAACTGAACACCTGAACGAGGGCACGGACTCCATGCGAGTCCGTGCCCTCGCTCGCATTTCGGCGGCACTTCGTTGATGTTTCCGGCACCCCCTCAGCGCCTTTCGACCGCTGATTCCACCGGGTGCTTTGTCGGATGCACTTCAGATCCGGCACGGCCGGTGCCGAAGAATATGCCGCGCCGTTGACTGACCTTCGCTGGAAGTACGGCCTGGCCACCAAGCCGGTGACTCGGCGGACGGTACGGGCGGCACGGCGAGCGGTCGACTGCTGCGGCAAAGGCGAACAGAGCGGGTCTGTCAGGCGGCGGCCGCTGCGATGACCGCGTCGGCGTTGTCGCGGCGACTCGAGAAAGGGGCTGGCCGGCAACCTCAGAAGCAGAGTGCGACGTCGGGTAGTTGTGTTCCTCGGCGGTCACGGGACTCGGCCGCACGCAGTGTTGCCGCACTCGAGTGTTGCAGTCGATTCGCGGTTTCCCGAAGTACTCGGTCCACGAGTTGCGCTGCGGTATCGCATGATTTCAGTACCGTGGTGTCGGGCAACGCGGCGTCCAGGTCGTCCACTGTTGGACGACTGGTGGCGGCGACGAGAAGGCCCGCTGCGGCGAAAGCGCCCGCGAGCGTGCGTGCATCATCGGGACGTGGGCGCTGTTCGTTCGACATAGGACGCCCCTCTCCAACCTCGGCCGGTTCTCGCGCCAGAGTAACGCAGCGCCGACAAGGACGCTTTCCGCAGACGATTTCCGATCTTTCCAGTCGCAAGTAAGCTGGAGCGGGAAAGCCGGGGGGTGAGATGGAGCACATGAGCTCGGAAACGCAGCGAATCGAGCGGCTCCAAGACGCCATGGCGCGTTCGCGGGGGACGGCTTCGTCCTCGGACGGTTCTGTCACCGTCGTGGTCGGGGCGAACGGGGTGTTGTACTCCATCGAGTTGGGTGACGCGGCGGCGCGGCTGACGGTGTACCAGTTGGCCGATGTCGTAGTGGAATTGCACAAGGTCGCGTTCGCGCAGGCGGGGGCAGCTGTACGGGAGGCCGTCGAGCAACTTCGCGACAGCGGCAACGATGCGTCTTCGCCGGAGGGCGACGAGACTCCTGCCGCCGGTGCCGCCGAATCTCATCACCCGCTCGAGGAGCATCTACGCCCTGCTGCCGGAGATCACGTCCGTTCGGACTCGTATTCCGACACCAGTGCTGATGCGGACACCGGGGCCTGGTCCGCGCGCGACACGTACTCGCCCTCTCGCGCCCGCGGTGCTTCTGATTCCGGCTCCGCGTTGAAAGGCGATGCCTCGCAGCACGAATCCATGGCGCACGTCATCCAGCCGTTCGACTCGCCCGATGACGAGGACTTCTACTTCACCGCTACCCCGGAGCCTCCTCCACCGCGAAGGGCACCACGCCGTGTCGAGGTGGCGCGTGCGGATCGTGCGGATGACGGTCGTGACTCTCTATGCCCGAACTTTCTTTCTCTGCCGGATGACCGGCAAGCCGTCGACGCGCGGACCGGTCCGAGCCAAACGGTCCAAGATCCCGTGCCCATACCAGCCTGGCTCGAACCGCAGTTCCCTGAATCCGATCGCGCCGAGGACGATCGATACGAGCTCGACGATCACTGGGGCGACTGGGAGGTGGGGCGGCACTAGCAAGGGTGATCGCAGTGCACATGTCCGATCTGCTGCCTATAGTGGTCGCACGAAACGCCATGCGCGGTAGGGGGGAGACGATATGAGTGCGCTCGACCAGTTCCACTTCGATCCGGACGATATCCGGCAGCTGGCCGACACCTTCGCGGCGACGACGTCGACGCTCAGCGCTCTCGGCCTGGCCAATTCGCTCGCTGACGGCGTCACGGATGGGCTGGCCGCGAGCCGGGTCCTCGGGGCCTGCGGTACCGCTCGCGCCGCGATCGACGGTGCGATGTTGCGGGCTGCCGCGAACATGCAGACCCTTGGCGACACCACCGATACGGCGATCGCTCAGTTCCTGACCCAAGACAGCGCTCGCGCTGCGGGATTCATGGATACCGGGCTGGATCTGCCGTGAACGCGCTCACGAAATCCCAGGTCCTCGCCCTGCGCCCCGACGTACTGACCGCTCAGGCGGATCGATGGGCGCAGCAGGCCCACGAGCTGGCCGGCGCGTTGGACAACCAGTATCGTGCGGTGGACAAGTCCCTCGACAGTTGGCAGGGCGAATCGGGCAATGCGATGCGCGGCGAATACGAAGCCGTCCAGTCCGATACCGGCAAGCTCCGAAAGGCGCTGGAGCTGGGCGCCGATGCGGCGCGCTCCGGTGCTACCGAACTCGCTGCGGCACAGGCAGCCGTCGCCACCGCTGTGCGGATAGCCGAGGAGAAGGGCTACACGGTCGCCGAAGACGGAACCTGCACACCCGCGGCCTCTACGCAGCAAACGCTGCTGGCGACCGTGAGCGACCCCGACCGGCTCCAGACTGCCATGAGAGCGCTGGAGGCCGACGCCGAAATCCGGACTGCCGCGATCAAGGAGGCCCTCAACCAAGCGGATGCCGCCGACACCGCCGCTACTCGGGCGATCACCGATGCTTTCGCCGACCTGCCGGGGTCCGAGCAGACACCAGCCGGGCAACCGCAAGCCAAGCCCATCAACGATGGATATGGCAGCTGGAGCGACCTCGGCGAGAACGAGAAATCGGTCTGCCTGAACAACCCTCGGGACTGCAATAATTCCCGGGAGCGGCGGGACAAGCAGATCGCGCAGGACGAATCCGCCAAGGCATTTCCTGGCGATCCCGAGTCGACCCGGCAAGACGCCGCCCGGCATTGCATCTGGCAGGGATTGACGACGGAATCCGCGAACGCCGACTTCGCCAAGCGACTGGCGGATGCCCATGAAAAGGATAAGCCCAGTCCTTTGAACGGCTCCAAAGAGATGGACGAGTGGAACAACCACACGGGTCGGCAGGTCGGCTTGCGGTTGGAAGGTAACCGTCAGGCGATCATCGACACCTGCATCCGCTACGCGCACGAGGCACAGGTTGTCGATCCGAACCATATGAACTACAACAACGTCGATGGGACGTCGCTTGTCGTCATCAAAGAATGAGGGCGGCAGGCGGTTCGGCCGATCTTTGGGGCGGGTCGTCACACTGCTGGCTTCGATCTGCGCGGCATGGCCGTTCATGCTCTTGTACACCGACCCGGATACCGATCTTGTCCCCTTCCCTTGGGACTATCGGACGGCACCGCTCGTCGCTGTTGCCATCTCGGCTGCTGTCTGGTTCCTCTTTCCGCGTGCGCGGCCAGAGGCCGTAGGATTTGCGGTAGGTGTGTTGGCGCTGAGCGTGATGATGATCTACCTGACCGGAAGTTTCTGACGGCTGCTAGATCTCCAGTGACTTCAACGCTTCACGATTCCCTGACGACACGCACCCGCTGCGCCCCGCTGCCACGCGGTCTACCGCAAGTTCGGCCTGTGCCGCGAGTGCCTGCGCGAGACGGCGCACCGTGGCGAACTGCCCGGCGTGCACAAGAGTTCTTGGTGAGCTGACGCTCTGCTGAGCGTCACCAACTGAACACCTGAGCGAGAGGGCACGGACTCTATGCGAGTCCGTGCCCTCGCTCGCGTTGATGATCATGCGGGCCTTATGCCTTGATGAAATCGAGGATGTCGGCATTGAGCTGGGTGGCGTGCGAGATCATGATGCCGTGTCCGGTCGCCGGGTATTCCTTGTAGGTGTTGCCGGGAATCAGATCCTTGATCACCCGACCGCAGAGGTCGATGGGAGCCGAGGCGTCGGCGTCACCGTGGATGACCAGCGTGGGCACAGTGAGCGCGCGCAACTCGTCGCGGAAGTCGGCGTGGTAGATCGTGTTCATGATCTCGTCCGCGGCGAGAAGTGAACAGTCCATGCACTTCTGCACCATCCACGCGATTCGCGCCGAAGACACCTGGTTGCCCAGATGCGTCGCGAAGAATGCCTGCGCGTTCTGCTCCATCCACAGCGGCCGATCCGCCGCGCGAGCCGCGCCCACCGCATCGAAGACCGCCTTCGGCACGCCGTTCGGATTGTCCTCGGCCTGCGCGAAATACGGCATCGTCACCGATACCAGCGCGACCCGGCTGATCCGATCGCTGCCGTAGCGGGTCAGATACCGGACGATCTCACCGCCCGCCATCGAATGCGCGATCACGGTGACTTCGCGCAGATCGAGATGGTCCAAGAATGCGGCCAGATCCGCGGCCAGCGTGTCGTAGTCGTACCCGTGCCCGACCCAGTCCGACTTGCCGTGCCCACGCCGGTCATACGACAGGCACCGCAGGCCCTGCTTGGACAGCGGCAGCATTTGCAGCTCCCACGAAGTGCTGCTCAACCAGCCACCGGCCAGGAAGAGCACCGGCTGTCCGGAACCCCAGTCCTGGTAGTGCAGGGTGGTGCCGTCGTGCGATTCGAAGTAGGGCATCGTCTTCTCCAATCTTCGGATACCGCATCATCATCTCGGGCCCTGATAATGAAGTCGATTACCTCTCGGGTAAGAGCCGTGCGATACATGAATCTCGGGCGAGGGCACCGACTCCTACGAGTTCCGTGCCCTCGCTCGAGTTCGGGGCAGTGGTTTGTTCGGTGTTCCGCTTCCGGGTGAGCGCCGTTCTCGTGTTCAGTCCTGTCGGGCAACGCTTTTCCCCGTTGCCATGCTCGGAGTACCTTGTCGGTAAGACTGTTCGGTGGGAGAGGGGGCAGAGGGTTGGTCGGGGAGCAGCCATCGCTGTCGGTCGATGCCGATGCAGTCGAAGTTCTGGGGCGCTTGGCATTCGATGTCGCCACTCAGTGCCGGGACGGGTATTCGGCCTTGGAGACAGATGTCCGGGACATGCTGGGAAGCTGGACCGGTAGCAACGCAGGCGCTTTCGCGGCCGGATGGGAAGAGTTCCATCAAGGGGCGGTGCAGGTGTGGGATGCGCTGTTCGAGCTGGCGGAGAAGCTGGGAATCACCGCGGACACCGTGCGCGGCGCCGATCAATCATTCGCGGCGGGCGTCAGCTCGCTCGATCTGCCCTGAGGGGGGACCGTATGTCCGATGAACAGGCGTTCTCGGTCGATCTCGACAAGCTCGAAAACTTGGCCGCCCGGATCCGCGGCTTCGCGGGGTTGCTGTCCGATCAGCTGACGGCGATCGACCAGAAAGTCAAGGAGGTCGACGCCACGTCGGCCGGTGCGGCGATGGCGGCCTACCGCGAGGCGCATGACGAGTGGCTTGCAGGAGCCACCGACATCGCCGAAGGGCTCACCGCTTTGGAGGAGGCCGTGAAGCTCGCCCACGACGGCTATACCGGCGCTGTTGCCGAGGGATTGAGGATTCTCGGGGTATGACGGCTCTGGCTGTCGATCCGAAGGCGTACTACCAAGCGGCCACCAACTGCTTCGACGCCGCATCCGCGCTGCGGGACAGCTTTCTGTACATCTTCGCGGAGCTGGCCGAATGCGGATCGATGGCGGGTGTGGACGAGAACGGCCAGGAGTGGGCACGCTCGTACAACACCTCCGCCTACGAAGCGGTGGGATTCTTCCAGGACGTCCACTCCACGCTGTACGCCTACGGCAGCGCCCTCAACGACATCGGCTTCACGCACGCGCAAGCCAACGCCACCATGAAGGGCGCACCGCAGCCGGACCGGCCGACCGACCCGGGAATGCCTGTGTTCGGCCCGTTCTCGGTCCCGGCTTCCGCTGGTGGCCCTGGCCAAGGGATCGTCGACAAGGGCATCAATATCATCAGCCACATCGGCATACCCGTTCCCGACGGTGACACCGGGAAACTCGCCAAGGCCGCCGATGCCTGGGATCGTCTCGGCACGATCTACCAGAACACGAACGCCCGCGACAAGATCACGATCGCGGCGAGCCTGTTCGACAGCGTCACCGCCGACGACGCGGGCCACATCCGAGACGACCTCAAATCTCTTGCGAGTTCGATCGATCAACTGCTCACTGCCTGCACCCAGATCAGCCAGTCCTGCCTCGCATATAAGGACGCGCTGACGGAACTCCGCGACGAGATCAAGGGCTTCTTGAATTCCCTCGTCCAGGAGCTCGCCATCGACGCCGCGATCACCGTGGGCCTGTCGCTGATCAGCTTCGGAGCGGGAGCGGTCACCGCCGCCAAGGCTCTCGACTCGGTGCGGAAATGGGCCGGGAAGATCAAAGACGGCATCATCGCCTGGCGTGCGCGCAAGGCCCTCCAGATCGCGGGGATCCGCCAGGAGGCGAAGGACGCCGTCGTCAAGGCCAGGAAAGTGGTTACCGACCTGCGCGATCGACTGCGCGGGAAACGCGCCGGGGATGTGACCAGTGCCCCTAAACCACCGTCTAAGGCGATCGTAGACGAGAAGAAGTACGAGTATCTCTTCGGTAGGGCGGCAGAAGACGCGCACAACTCTCCAAGATCGTTGCAGAATCTCTCCCAATTGAACCGTGTAGGAGTTTTCGACAACCAGGCTGGAAGGGAACTGCTCAATAGTCATTTCGACGAGGTCGTCCGCACTGACAGTAATATCGCAAGAACCTTCTCGAATGATTATGGAGACTTCCAAGTACGGGAGTCGCTGTTCGTCGGTCCGAACGGTATTCTAAAGTTTGAAACAACATGGCAAGTGACGCCGGAAGGCTTACGCTTGACAACTGTGATTCCGAAGGGTGGAGCAGCGTAGTGGCCGATCATGAGTTCATTGAGCCGGAAGAGTCGGAGTTCTTGGAGGCTTTCGGGGCCGATCGTGTAGCCATCCCCGGAGCTACTGCTTCCTTTGTGGTGAGTATAGACTCCGACGATAGGAATGAACTGGAATTATCATACGATGTAATAGCGCGATCCGCGCGAGTTCGCTGGTTGCAGGACTCGATGCTCGTAGTGGATATTTTCCGAGAACAGGTGAACCGTATTTCGATCGAAGGCGGCGGGGTGATCAAAATCTCGACCAGTGGAGTCGATCTTTCGGGCGAATTGGCTGTAGAGGTGTATCCGATCCGGATCAGAGACGTGTCCTTGGCCCGGTGAATTCTGTCGGTCGTATGCTGCACGCGTGGAACGCTGTCGGAGGCAGGATTTCTACATCTGTCGACATAGCATCGATAATGTCTGGCTGCGTGACCTGCCGGGTGTGCAGCGTCTGCGATGTGCAGATTGAAGAGGCTACCGCCGACCCGGCTGGAGTGGTGTTGGCCTGGATGGCGTCCGGCGCTGCCATCGCGCGGCGAACCTTACATGCGTGCCGATCTTATTAAAGGTTATCTGTTAACCTTTAATAAGGAGGTGGCATGGCAAAGTTTGCGCGACGGCGGTGGGCCGGCAACCTGGATGGTGGCGGCCTGTCTCGACGGGACCGTGGCTCTGGCACATACGAGGTGTACCTGCCCGATTCGCTGGCTGGTCGCCGCATCGTCTTGACCAGCGAGACCGCCGCCGACGTGGTCGACGCGGAGGTGGCGATCACTCGTCTCGATACCGAGGCGTTAGCACTTGTGGAGACCGAAGCGTTGTCTCGGTTGCTGCTGCGCGCCGAGGCCATCGCATCGTCACGGATCGAGGGGCTGGTGGTCGGCGCGCGTCGGCTACTGCGCGCCGAGGCGGCGCGCCAGCTCGAGGGCGAATCATCGGACGTGACGGCAGCCGAGGTTCTGGCGAATATCGACGCTATGGCTCTGGCCGCGGGTGCGGTCGGCCGTGGTGAGCCGATCACTGAGGATGTCCTGCTCGAAATCCATCGGCGGCTGCTCACCGGCACCAGACTCGCACAGCACGGCGGGTGTTTCCGAGACGCGCAGAACTGGATCGGCGGCAGCTCCTTCAATCCCTGCTCGGCCGCATTCGTTCCGCCGCCCCCAGAGCTCGTCCCCGAACTGATGAAGGACTTGATCGCGTTTTGTAATAGCGACGATTTGCCCGCTGTCGCGCAAGCTGCCATCGCCCACGCACAGTTCGAGACGATCCACCCCTTCATCGACGGCAACGGCCGAACCGGTCGAGCATTGATCCATCTGATCCTGCGCCATCGTGGCGTGGCCGAACGCGTCGTCGCGCCTGTCTCGCTCATCCTCGCCACGTGGAGCGACAGTTATATCGACGGTCTGACTCGCTTCCGGTACGTCGGTGAGTCCGATTCCCAACAGGCCACCGACGACTTGAACATCTGGGTGGCGCGCTTCGCCGCCGCCTGTACTCGCGCGGCGCAGGATGCGACCGCTTTCGAAATGAAAGCTGCTGAATTGCAGAGATCGTGGCGAGATCGAGTGGCGCCGGTACGGGCGA
Source organism: Nocardia beijingensis NBRC 16342 (assembly GCF_001612785.1). Taxonomy (GTDB): domain Bacteria; phylum Actinomycetota; class Actinomycetes; order Mycobacteriales; family Mycobacteriaceae; genus Nocardia; species Nocardia beijingensis. The sequence goes on along the minus strand of NZ_BDBC01000046.1, from coordinate 43,237 downwards.
ACTCCGCGCTGGATCTGCTGCTCGGCAAACTGGTCGGAGCTCCGATCCTCACCGTCGCCACGGCGGCGACGCTGACCGGGCGTAGCTTTCCCGCCGCGAACGCGGCCGTACAGCGTCTGGCCGAAGCCGGAATCCTGCGCCAGCTCACCGTCGGGCGACGCAACAGGGCCTTCGAGTCGCCTGAGGCGATCAGTGCTTTCACCGCTCTGGAACGACGTCTTGCCAGCCCGGAGGGTGACACTCGAACATCGGACCCGGCACGCCCGGTGCCGTCGAGGAAGATGCAGTCTGGCGGTTGACCTGCGGCCGACGAGGGCACCGGCTCTCCCGATTCGAGCGCCCGCGTGGTTAGGGCGCCAGTGTCATCACGGACGGCTCGTCGTTCGATATGGAGTTGGTGCCTGTTGGACTACTGATCGTCTGGCGCTCGGGAACGATCCGAGGCACGGAAGACGTTCAACGGCGGGTGAATTGGCCGTCAGCGGTCACCGTCGAAACTCCTTGCTGCCCGGCGGAGCAGGTCGCGCGTGGTCTTCTCGTCCAGGGCAGCCGTGAACACCCTCGCCTCGCAGAGCGCTCACCCCTGCGCAAGGCCGCGAGTGGCACACCACCGAGAGCCTTACTCGGCCGATGGCGCAGTGGTGTGCCACTCGCGGACGTAAGCGAAGCCGCAGCGAGCGCTACGCCGCGCTGGTGTGCGGTGTGAAGCTGACGCGCGCGTCGTCGGCGTCGATGGCGATGTTCAGCGAAGCGTCCAGGGCTCGTGCCAGCTTTGTCAGTAGCGGAAGGGTGGGGACGGCGTCGGATCCCTCGATCCGGGAGATCTTCGCCTGCGTCAGTCCCGCCCGGTCGGCGAGTTCGGCTTGGGTGAGGCCGAGCTCCGTGCGACGGTTGTATACGGCGGCGGCCAGCTCCATGGCCAGTCGGATTTCATGACGCACTTCGCTGACGGCCTCGGGCTCGGTCAGTCCCTGGTCTCTACCCGTCTTCCATCGACTGTGGGGCATCACAGCTCTCCCTTCTCGACCGACCTGCGCGTCAGAATTCCAACTCCGACCAGGGGATGTGGATGGGGAAAGGGAAGTCGATGGTGATGGCGTCGGAATCGTTTGGTGACCATTCGCCGACCAGCAGGTAGTTCGTCGGGTAGAGCGGGCGTACGCCGGGTGGGAGCTCGCCGGGTTCGGTTTCCAGGGCGTACGCGCGGACTGTCGCGATGGCCCTCTTCTTACGCGCGAGCGTCACCTCCCAATACCAGGGGATCCCCCCATCGGCGTAGCGTCGCTGCTCCTCGTGCGGATCGATTGCGATGTTCGCCGGAGAACTGATGCGGCCGACAAGCAGCACGTCGTCAGCGCGGATGTCCTGATAGGGGGTGTCGAGGCGGCGGTAGACGAGGATGTCGGGGGTGGCGAAGTCCGACTTGCCGGTCTTGCCGAAGAAGACGTTGGTTTCGAAGTCGACACGCCACCAGCTTTGCGGCTGCTCGGCCATGCCATCGCGAGCGCAGCGCTTTAGTGCGCTGGTCAGCGCGAACGTGAACGCTTGATGTTCGGCAGGCCCCCGCTGTCGCCAGATGACGCGCCCGTTGCGCAGCTCGATCTGTCCGGCGATCTCCTCGGGTAGCTGCTCGAGCTCCTCCCAGGTCATGGACTCCGGGAGGTCGGGTCGTTCGACGCCTGGGCTCGACATAGGCCCATGTTAGCCCGGTCACGGGCTGTTTCCGCTGGTCATGGGTCCAGTGCGGCGGCCCCCTCACCGACCCCGATTTTGTCCCGGTGAACCCCTTGCCTACACTAGAGCGGTTGCCTGGGCACCTCCATGTCCGCATGCGTGCGCCCGGGTGATCGAACCTCCTCCGGTCGGCAAGGGTCGGCCGGACCATCCGAATTGTCGTAGGCCCACCGCCGGCATGCCCTGTGCATGGCGGCGCTGCATGGGAACCGCGGCGAGAAAGGTGTCTAGGTCGAACCATGACCATGACTGATCCGATCGCAGACTTCCTGACACGTCTGCGCAACGCCAACTCGGCGTACCACGATCAGGTGAAGGCTCCGCACTCGAAGCTCAAGGCGAACATCGCCGAGATCCTCAAGCGCGAGGGTTACATCGCCGACTACCGGACCGAGGACGCACAGGTGGGCAAGACGCTCATCGTCGACCTCAAGTACGGCCCGAGCCGTGAGCGCAGCCTCGCCGGCGTGCGCCGTGTCTCCAAGCCCGGTCTGCGCGTGTACGCGAAATCCACCAACCTGCCCAAGGTGCTCGGCGGCCTCGGCGTGGCGATCATCTCCACGTCCTCCGGCCTGCTCACCGACAAGCAGGCGGCCAAGCAGGGCGTGGGCGGCGAAGTCCTCGCTTACGTCTGGTAAGGGAGCAGGACTATGTCGCGTATTGGTAAGAAGCCCATCGCCGTCCCTGCGGGCGTGGATGTCACCATCGACGGCCAGGACGTCTCGGTGAAGGGGCCCAAGGGCACCCTGTCGCTCACCGTCGCCGAGCCGATCACCGTCGCCAAGGGCGAGGACGGCCAGCTCGAGGTCGCCCGTCCGGACGACGAGCGCCGCAGCCGCGCGCTGCACGGCCTGACCCGCACCCTCGTGTCGAACATGATCGTCGGTGTGACCCAGGGCTACGAGAAGAAGATGGAAATCTTCGGCGTCGGTTACCGCGTCGCGCTGAAGGGCCAGAACCTCGAGTTCGCCCTCGGCTACAGCCACCCGGTGCCGATCGAGGCGCCCGAGGGCATCACGTTCGCGGTGGAGTCGCCCACCAAGTTCTCCGTGTCCGGGATCGACAAGCAGAAGGTCGGCCAGATTTCGGCGGTCATCCACGGCCTGCGCAAGCCCGACCCGTACAAGGGCAAGGGCATCCGCTACGCCGGCGAGGTCGTTCGCCGCAAGGTCGGAAAGACGGGTAAGTGATCATGGCGCAAACCGAAAACCAGAAGGCCAAGCGCATCCCCCTTGGCAAGGACGTGTCGACGCAGCGCCGCCTGTCGAAGGCGCGCCGTCACTTCCGCCTGCGCAAGAAGGTCGTCGGCACCACCGAGCGTCCGCGCCTGGTGGTCAACCGCTCCTCGCGGCACCTGCACGCCCAGCTGGTGGACGACTCGGTCGGCAAGACCATCGCCGCGGCTTCGACCATCGAGGCCGACGTGCGCGCGGTGGACGGCGACAAGTCGGCCAAGAGCAAGAAGGTCGGCGCCCTGCTGGCCGAGCGTGCCAAGGCCGCCGGTGTCGAGGCCGTCGTGTTCGACCGTGGTGGGCACGATTACCACGGCCGGATCGCCGCACTGGCCGATGCCGCTCGCGAAGGTGGGTTGAAATTCTGATGATCGACAACAAGAACGGAAGGAACGTCTGATGCCGGGACGTCAGAGGCGTGACGGCGGAAGCGGACCCGCCGGACAGAATGGCAGCGCCCCCGAGGGCGGCCGCGGCGACCGTCGCGGTGGCGGCGACCGTCGGGGCGGTGGCGACCGTCGCGACAACGCCGCGGAGAAGAACCAGCTCGAGCGGGTCGTCGCGATCAACCGCGTCTCCAAGGTCGTGAAGGGTGGTCGGCGCTTCAGCTTCACCGCCCTCGTGATCGTCGGTGACGGCAACGGCCTGGTCGGCGTCGGCTACGGCAAGGCCAAGGAAGTTCCCGCGGCCATCCAGAAGGGCGTCGAAGAGGCTCGCAAGAACTTCTTCCGCGTCCCGATGATCGGCTCCACCATCACGCACCCGGTTCAGGGTGAGGCGGCCGCCGGTGTGGTCATGCTGCGTCCGGCTTCGCCCGGTACCGGTGTGATCGCGGGTGGCGCGGCCCGTGCCGTGCTGGAATGCGCCGGTATCCACGACATTCTGGCGAAGTCGCTCGGTAGCGACAACGCCATCAACGTCGTGCACGCGACTGTCACCGCCCTCAAGCAGTTGCAGCGTCCGGAAGAGGTCGCGGCCCGCCGTGGCCTGCCGCTCGAGGACGTCGCCCCTGCGGGCATGCTGCGTGCGCGCGCCCAGGCTGCCGGAGGTGTCAAGTAATGGCAGATCTCAAGGTGACCCAGATCAAGAGCTCGATCGGCGCCAAGAAGAATCAGCGGGACAGCCTTCGGACCCTTGGTCTGCGGGGTATCCGCAAGACCGTGGTCCGCGAGGACAACGCCCAGAACCGCGGGCTGATCAATGTCGTGCGCCACCTCGTGACCGTTGAGGAGGTCTGACATGACCATCAAGTTGCATCACCTGCGTCCGGCTCCCGGCGCCAAGACCGAGAAGATCCGCGTGGGTCGCGGTGAGGGCTCCAAGGGCAAGACCGCGGGCCGTGGTACCAAGGGCACCAAGGCGCGCAAGAACGTCCCGGCCGCCTTCGAGGGCGGGCAGATGCCGATTCACATGCGGCTGCCCAAGCTCAAGGGCTTCACGAACCCGTTCCGCACGGAATACCAGGTCGTGAACGTCGGCAAGATCGCGAAGCTGTTCCCCGAGGGCGGCGAGGTCGGCAAGGCCGAGCTGGTTGCCGCCGGCGCGGTTCGCAAGAACCAGCTGGTCAAGGTCCTCGGCGATGGTGAGATCGGCGTCGCGGTCCAGGTGACCGCGGACAAGGTCACCGGCGCGGCGAAGGAGAAGATCACCGCCGCCGGTGGCACCGTCACCGAGCTGGGCTGACGGTACTCTGCATGACAGCGGCGCCGGACGAGTGAGCAGCTCGTCCGGTGCCACTGTTAGAGTTCAATTGTTGTCTGCCCAAGCCTCGTCGTGGTTTTCGGCGTCCCATCAGTGTCGAGCAGGGACATCGCTGAACATCCATGTCATGACCATGTCGTTCGCCAGGAGGATCAGTGCTTTCCGCCTTCGTATCGGCCTTCCGGACTCCGGACTTACGGCGGAAGATTCTCTTCACGCTGGGGTTGATCGCGTTGTACCGGCTCGGTGCCTCGCTGCCGTCCCCCGGCGTCGACTACAAGGCGGTCCAGGAGTGCATCGACCTGGTCTCGGGCGGTGAGTCCGGCGGCATCTACCAGCTGATCAACCTGTTCTCCGGTGGTGCGCTGCTGCAGCTGTCGGTCTTCGCGATCGGCATCATGCCCTACATCACCGCGAGCATCATCATCCAGCTGCTCACCGTCGTCATCCCGCGGTTCGAGGAACTGCGCAAGGAAGGCCAATCCGGCCAGACCAAGATGACGCAGTACACCAGATACCTGTCGATCGCCTTGGCGATTCTCCAGGCCACCGGCCTGGTCGCACTGGCGGCTCGTGGCCAGCTCCTGCAGGGCTGCCAGAAGGACATCCTGGCCGACACCAGCATCTTCGGCATGATCATCATCGTGCTCGTGATGACCGCGGGCGCGGCGCTGGTGATGTGGTTCGGCGAGCAGATCACCGAGCGCGGCATCGGCAACGGCATGTCCCTGTTGATCTTCTCCGGCATCGCCGCCCGCATCCCGAGCGAGGGCAAGGCGATCCTGGACAACCGGGGCGGCCTGGTCTTCGGTCTGGTGTGCGTCGCCGCGCTGGCGATCATCACCGCCGTGATCTTCGTCGAGCAGGGCCAGCGCCGGATCCCGGTCCAATACGCCAAGCGCGTGGTCGGCCGGAAGATGTACGGCGGCTCCTCGACCTACCTGCCGCTGAAGGTGAACCAGGCGGGTGTCATCCCGGTCATCTTCGCCTCGTCGCTGCTGTATCTGCCGAACCTGATCGCGCAGCTGACAGGGTCGCAGAACAACCAGAATCCGAGCTGGTGGCAGGAGATCATCCAGAAATACCTGGTGAATCCGGGCAACCCGGTGTACATCGCGATCTACTTCAGTTTGATCGTGTTCTTCACCTACTTCTACGTCGCGATCACCTTCAACCCGGAGGAGCGCGCCGACGAGATGAAGAAGTTCGGCGGCTTCATCCCGGGCTACCGTCCCGGCAAGCCGACCGCCGACTACCTCAACTTCGTCCTGAGCCGCATCACCCTGCCCGGCTCGATCTATCTCGGTCTGGTGGCGGTGCTGCCGAACCTGTTCCTCGACATCGGCGCCTCCGGCGGTACGCAGAACCTCCCGTTCGGCGGCACCGCGGTGCTGATCATGGTGAGCGTCGGTTTGGACACCGTGAAGCAGATCGAGAGCCAGCTGATGAATCGAAATTACGAAGGGTTCCTCAAGTGAGAGTTGTACTGCTCGGTCCGCCGGGCGCCGGTAAAGGCACCCAGGCCGTCCTGCTGTCGGAGAAGCTGGGCGTTCCGCACATCTCCACCGGGGACCTGTTCCGCGCGAACATCAGCCAGCAGACCCCGCTCGGCCGCGAGGCGCAGAAGTACCTGGACGCGGGCGACCTGGTGCCGAGCGACGTGACCAATCGGATGGTGGAGGCGCGGGTCAACGAGCCCGACGCCGTCAACGGCTTCGTCCTGGACGGATACCCGCGCACGGTGGATCAGGCCGACGCGCTGGAAAAGATCCTCAAGGACATGAACACCAAGCTCGACGCGGTGCTGCGGTTCGTCGTGCCCGAGGACACCGTGGTCGAGCGGATGCTCGCGCGCGGCCGCGCCGACGACAACGAGAGCGTGATCCGCAACCGGCTCCGGGTGTACCGCGAGGAGACCGAGCCGCTGCTCGACCACTACGACGGCCTGGTCGTCTCGGTGGACGGCGTCGGCGAGGTCGACGACGTCAACGCGCGGGCGCTGCGCGCGCTGGGTCACTGAGCCGGTCGACGATGGAGCGCTGAGGCCGGATGGTCTTCAACCGCAAGAAGAAGGTCGTGCCGTTCCGGACGGCAGGCGAACTCGATGCCATGGCGGCGGCAGGCGCTATCGTCGGCCGCGCCCTGGTGGCCGTGCGCGCCGCCGCCAAGCCCGGGGTGTCCACCCTGGAACTGGACGAGGTCGCCGAGCAGGTGATCCGGGACGCGGGCGCGGTGCCCTCCTTCAAGGGCTACCACGGCTTCCCCGCCTCCATCTGCGCATCGGTGAACGACCGTGTGGTGCACGGGATCCCCACGGCCGAGGAGATCCTCGCCGAGGGTGACCTGGTCTCCATCGACTGTGGCGCGATTCTCGACGGTTGGCACGGCGATTCGGCCTGGACCTTCGGCGTCGGCACGATCATCGAGGCCGATCGGTTGCTCAGCGAGGCGACCAAGTCGTCGATGGAGGCCGGAATCGCGGCGATGCTGCCCGACAACCGGCTGACCGACGTCTCCCACGCCATCGAGCTCGGCACCCGGGCGGCGGAGAAGGAGCACGGGCGCGCCTACGGCATCGTCGACGGCTATGGCGGGCATGCCATCGGGCGCGAGATGCACCTCGATCCGTTCCTCGCCAACGAAGGGGAGCCGGGTAAGGGACCGAGGCTCGTGGTGGGCTCGGTGCTCGCGATCGAGCCGATGCTCACGCTCGGCACCACCCAGACGAAGGTGCTCGACGACGACTGGACCGTGGTCACCGTGGACGGCAGTCGTGCGGCACATTGGGAGCACACGGTCGCCGTCACGGAGGACGGACCCCGGATCCTGACGTTGCGTCCGGAGTAGCGCACGGCCGTCGGATGGTCCGGTTCGGTGACACTGCGCGGCGAGGAAACGAGCCGCACCGACGCCAGGATGCCCTGGTCGATCTCGCCGCGTTTCCGCGCGCCGACACCATGCGCCGACACGCCACCGGGCGATACCCAGCGTTCGCTGGATCGGTGACGTCGTTCCTTGCACCCGCGTCCTTGGCGTCGAGCCGAAGCGGTGGGCCCGGTCGGTGCCCGTGCGGGGTGGAACGGTTACTTCTCCTTGGGGTTCGGGACTGTTTGAACGATGCCGTCAGCGTATGGCCGGGCAGGCAGGGTTGACGTGAGTAGGCCGCTACTCGAATCGACTTGGCGCACTCCGCAGTTCGCTGCGATTTCGCCTGCCTCGAGGGCTTCGTGGCAGGGCGGGCGACGCTCTGGCCTGGCTATTTCGTATGCGTAAGTAGCCGTTCAGTCGGCGGGGCGCAGGATTGTCCGCAGCGCCAAGGTGACGATGGGCAGATCGAACTCACCCTCGGCGGTCTCCGGCCGCTCGCGCAGATAGGCCATGATCCGACCGAGCACCTCGGCCCGCTCTTCGGGGGAGATCACCAGTGTGTGCGATTGCGTGCCGATGGTCGCGGCCAGAGACTCGGCGGTGCGCCGATACCGGTGCGGGAAGGTCGACCGTTCGAACACGTGCTCGTGGAACATCCGGTGGTCGGGCAGCGTCACCCGTCCGCTCGGCGGCGGAGCCATGGACACGCTGGACCCGGCGACCTTTTTCAGCCCGGCGACCCAGTCCACGGAAGCGTCGTCGGTGTTCCACAGGGCGGCGAGGACGCCGCCGGGCCGCAGCACCCTGATGAACTCCGGATAGGCGCGGTCCAAGTCGAACCAGTGGAAAGCCTGTCCGGCGACGATAGCGTCCACCGATTCCTTTTCGAGCGGAATGGCTTCGGCCGCTCCGGCATGGGCGGTGACGCTCGGAAACCGGCGGTGCAACTCATCGCGCATGTGCTCGTCCGGCTCGACGGCGATCACGGTGGCGCCTGCTTCGAGCAGGCCCTCGGTCAGCTTGCCGGTTCCGGCACCGAGGTCGAGGACGGTCGGCGGGTGCCGGTGGGCGGCGGCGGCCAGCGCCCAGCGGATGGCCGCGGCCGGATAATCGGGTCGGTGTTCGGCGTGCGCGCCGAATGAACTCGCTCTCCTGGCGTGCAAGGCGAGCTTCTCGTCGTGGTCGTCCGGACTCCCCATCCGTTCAACTCTACGGATGGGGAGCCGCGACGGACCTAGGATGCGCCGGGCAGCCTCCGCACGCCCGCGCAGACCTCGGCGGCCAGGTCGTCGTAACCGACGGCCAGTTCGGCCAAGCGCTGCCAGGCGTCCCACAGATCCCATTCCGAAGCGCTGGCCAGCGCCGCATAGGCGTTCGCGGTGAACTGGGCCAGGCGATCGATCACCGCGCCGACGGTCTCGGTGTGCACGTGCGCCGCGCCGTGGGCGGGGGGCAACTGCACGGTGATCCAGCGGTCGATGTCGCGAATCAGGCTCGCGCGCAGCGCATCTATCTCGTCGAGCGCGTCGTGTGCCGCGCTCATCCTGCGTTCGTGCAACGTGGTGAGTTCGTGCGCGCAGCGCAGCAGCGGGTTGCTTTCGTGCATTTCGCCTCGGCAGGCTTGCAGCACTTGATGTTTCGCCGGAAGAACCGCTCCGGTTGTCATCGCCTGACCGTTCTCGTGCACGACCGTACGGCGTCCACGACGGACGAGCCCGCGGGACGGAAACCGTTCTCCGGAGGCACGATCCAGTGCCGGTAGTCGGCATCGGCGGCCGCGGGGGACGGCAGGGCGATCTCGCCGCCGCTCGGCACGATCGAAACGTTCAGGCGGAACAGCTCGGCGAACAGCCGCACGTCGTCGGGTAAGTCGGGCCGGGTGAGGAAGGTCCATCGTTTGGACCGGACGTGAGAGATGATCGGGCCCACCGCTATTCGGCGATGGACGAGATCGTCGCGCACTTTCTGCCCCAACGCGGCGGGCATCGTGATCGCGCCGACGAATCCGGCGCGTAAGACGATTCGGCCTATCTCCGGATGAACTCCGGCGGGCAGGTCGCAGGTGTGTCGATAGTAGGCGCATCGGGCGGTCGGGGTGTCCGCCAACGCCAGTTGGTCCATAGGGCCCTCGGGTAGCTTCGTGTGACTTTTTCCAAGCCGCCCGGACGGCGCTGCGGCATCGGTGCTGTGATCCGGTACATCGTGCGGGCGTTGTTTCAGTAGAGCACTCCATGGAGCGGATCAAACATTCCGTTCAATTAGTTCTCGAGATGTTCGTTTGCCTGCTGGTTACCGGTGCGTGCGGTGACCGGCAGGAGACGCGACGTGGCCCCCCGTTCAACTCGGCGTACGTATTTCCTGGTCAAATGACCTGCGAAGATGCGGGGTGGAAACGCCGGGTATTTTGTTCACCGCCGCCGTTGACGGGAGCGGCTACCTTGCCGCAAATCGTTGCGGCACAGCGGACTCAGGGTGTCGTGCGGAAGAACAGCACGCGGTCGCCGTGCTCGGACAACGGCGTGTCGGCACTGATCTGGCGCAGGCCGCAATCGGGCAGGTAGGTGAGGTTGGCGAAGACCTTCGTGTTGCCGAAGGCCGCGCGCAGTTTGCTCTCCGTCGCGCGATCGGGGTTGTACAGGGCCAGCGTCTCGAAATCCAATGGCGCGAGCGGTTTGTCGAGCGGAGCCTGCCCGGCCGGACGGCCGAGCGCGGCGTACTGGGTGGCCGCGCCGCGCTCGTACCAGCACAACTCGTAGGCCACGTCCTCCGTGACCGTGATCGCCGCGACGGGCCAGTCCTGGGACAGGCGCAGTGCCAGCGGATGTTTCGCCACCGGGGTGAGTTCCCAGTTCAGGCTCATGACCGTCACCCAGCCGCCGTAGGGCTGGTCGATCAGCACGATGTCGTCGCCGAGGGTGGCGGAGGTGTTCAGCTTCGGCTCGCGGATCGTCAACTTCGACTCGTGCGTGCCGAGATAACTCTCGCGGTCGAGGGGATAGGCGTCGTCGACGGCGTAGGCCGCGATGATCGCGGCGCGCACCTGGGCGATGGCGTCCCGTTCCGGCAGGTAGACGCTGAGTGCGCCGAAGGTGGAGCCGATCTGCACGGGCGTCGACGGCTGATCCTGCTCGGTGCCCGGCGCGAGTGGGCGCAGGCCGACCAGGGCGAGCTTCCAGTTGATCTCCTCGACGGTCGACAGGTCGCCGGAGGATTTGAACATGATCTGCTGCTGGGTGAGCCGTCCGGCTCCCTCCAGGGTGCGGCAACCCAATTCGACCAGGGCCCGGTGCGATTTGGGGGTGAGATCCAGGTCCTGGATGCCGCAGGCGCGCAGCCGGATCGACATGCTGGTGGAGGTGAACGCGGCGTACCGCTCCCGGTACATCGCGATGGCCTGCTTGCGTGACCGGCCGACCATGAGCGTGCGCAGCAGCGTGCTCAGGCTGGCCAGGTACTTCCCGGACAGCTCCGGGTTCGCCGCGGCGAGGGAGGCGCGGATGCGGGCCGCCTCCTCGGTCGCGGCCACGGCGGCGTCCTGATCCAGCCTGCCCAGCCAGACACCGCACTTGGACAGGCCGTCGGCGCACGGGCCCGCGACCTCGGGGTGCTCGCGCGCCACTTGCCGGTAGACGTCGCAGGCGCGCCGGATCGTGGTGGTGGCCAGTTCCCTGCGGCCGCTGTGCCGCGCCGCCTGCTCGAAGGAGCGCAGCGCGTCGTTCAACTCGCCGGCGAGGCGGGCGGTGAGCACTTGCCCCCTGGACAGCAGGCGCAGGCGGATTGCCGCCGCCTCTTCGGCGGGCGCCAGCGCTTCCCGCGTGCGGTCGCGCGTCGAGCTGTTGTTCTTGGTGGCGATCAGCCCCTTGGCGAGTTCGCCGAGAGAGGTGGCCAAGCGCAATTCGGATTCGACCGTCCGGTCGAGGGCCGCATACCGATCCGCCGCGATCTGACGCTCCATCGCGTCCAGATCCATCGCGCTCCTCGTTTCCAGCATGATCCTCCGCCAACGCGCGGCAACCGCGCACCACAATCTTCTGCGCACCGAGTTTGTCACGCTTGCCGCCCGCGCGCACCTGTATCCCGCCAGGCAGACCGGGTTGTCCGGCGGCCGGTGACCCGCGCGGACGCCGCCGCCGCGACGGAAGGCATGATCGACGGTTGTGCGAGCCCTTCTACAGCGCGTGAGTTCGGCCCGGGTCACCGTCGGCGAGCAGGTCGTCGGCCGGATCGACCCGGTGGCCGACGGCCTCCCGCACGGCCTGGTCGCGCTGGTGGGCGTGACGCACTCCGACTCGGAGGCGACCGCGCGCGCACTGGCCGACAAGGTGTGGCGGCTGCGCATCCTCGACGGGGAGCGCTCGGCCGCGGATCTGGGCGCGCCGATTCTGGTGGTCAGCCAGTTCACGCTGTACGCGGACACGAAGAAGGGCAGGCGTCCGTCCTGGTCGGCGGCCGCGCCCGGCGCTGTCGCCGAGCCCCTCGTCGAGCACTTCGCGCAGGCGTTGCGCGAACTCGGCGGGACAGTGGCGACCGGGCGGTTCGGCGCGCATATGCGCATCGAGCTGGTGAACGACGGCCCGGTCACCGTGATGCTGGAGCTGTGAGCGGCCGTCCTGCCCCGTAAATTCGGGGCGCCGAGCGCATCTCACGGGCTCACCCGTGTTCGACCTGGAGCGAAGCCTGCCCGCAAACATCGAGGAATTCGCCGTTCATATTGGCGTCACTGGGGATTAGTCATCCGGTGTTACCGTGGGTGGGAAGGACGCGAGGGTGGAGGAGCGGACGCGATGGCGGACAATGTCGAATTCGACGAGCATCTGTTCCGCAAGGCGGCCCAGAAGACAGGGCACGTCGAGGACCGGATCAACGGCATCATCGACAGATTGAGCGCGTCGATCGCCGCGCGCGGAAACTGCTGGGGCAACGATACTATCGGCCGCAACTTCGCCAACGGCCCCGACGGCTCCGGCGGTTACACGACGACCAGGGACAACCTGATCAAGGGCGCCCGCAACGTGGCGGGCACATTCGAGAACTTCAGCAAGGGACAGACGAAGACCGCGAATCTGCTGCGCGACATGGAGCACGGCAACCGCGACGGCATCCGCTGACCCCGGGGTTCTCCGACCGATGACGAACGAGCAAGCCAAAGCGGACCTGGCCGACATCCTCGACGGCGTCCAGGAACAGATGCGGATCATCGCGCGGTTGCAGCAGGAGCGCGCGGAGTTGACCGGCCGGGCCACGGTGCGCGGCAAGCGGGTGACGGTCGTCGTGAATGCCGACAACACGGTCATCGACACCCAGTTCGGGCCGAATATCGAGGATCTCAGCCACGCCGAGATCGCCAAGGCGGTCACCGAGGCCGCGCAGCAGGCCAGTGCCGATGTCGCCCGCAAGACGCGAGAGCTGATGGCTCCTTTGGACACTCATCGTGCGCGCATGCCGAAGCTGTCCGACTTGGTGGAGGGCATGCCCGACCTGCGCGCGCCGGAACCGGTCCCGGCCCCGACGACACCGCCGAACGCGCGGGAGCGCAGGGAGTTCTCCGACGGCAGCGGCATGCGCTTCACCGAGACCGTAGAGCGCGATCGTGGTGGATCGGTCACCGACTCCAGCTGGTGAGCTCGGTGGCCGCACCGGCCCGTCGAGGTAGCCGCCCATGGCCATCGAGCTGCCCGCAGCGCTGAAATACCTCGAGCCGATCGTCGGCATGGAGTGGCCCGAGGGCAACGAAGACCAGATGTGGGGCCTGGGTGGGGACTGGCGGACCGCCGCGGAGGAGTTGCGTTCGGTCATCCCCGACATCGTGGCGGCCAAGAGCGCGTCGATGACCGCTTATCCCTCCGGCGACGGCTACACGGAGATGGTCAAAGCCTTCGACAGCTTCCTGACGTTCAGCGGCGGCAATCCGCAGGACGACCAGACGCTGTCGAAGCTGGCCGACTATTTCAAGGAGATCGGCGACTCCGCTTACGACGTCGGCACCGAGATCGAATACGGCAAGCTGATGTACTGGTCGTCGCTGGCGTTGCTGGCGGCGGAACTGGCGGCGTCGTTCGCGTCCGGGCCGTTCAAGCCCGCGGTGGACGCGGCGGCGATCGCGGCCACCCGGATCGCGGTTCGCATCATCGGCCAGCGTTTGGTGCAGGCGGTGATCCAGCGGGTGGGGCGGATCGTGGCCAACCGGTTCGTGAGCTTCCTGCTCCGGCACGTCGCGATCGACACGATCCTCGGCACCATGCAGGAACTCGGGGTGCAGGCCTATCAGGTCGAGCAGGGGCACCGCAAGAACATCAATGTCGAGCAGGTCGTCGTCACCGCCGTGAGTTCCGCTGCGGGCGGCGCGGCGGCGGGGCCGCTGGGTGAGAAGCTGGGCCATGCGCTGACCCGGAAGTTCGGCCCGGAGTTCAATCCGTTCCTGCACGGCGCGATCACCGGGACCACGGCGGGTTTGGCTGGCGCCGGTGCCGGCTTCCTCGGTGCGACCGCCACGCAGTTCGGCTTCGACGTGGCGACGGACGGGTTGGACAAGGCGCTGCAGAACCTGGGGAACACGCCGGTCGACTGGCGCATGTTCACGGCGGGCGCGTCCAACGGTGCGATGACCAGCGCCGCGAAGGTCGGTTCCGCGCAGATGTGGAACAAGGTGATGCCGACCACGATGAGTCGTCCCGATCTGGGAACTCGGGTGAACAATCTCTTCGCCGACGTGGGCGGGCCGCGGGTCGGCTACCGGCCCGATGGCGCGGGGACGCCCGGTGCGGGGGACGGCAGTTTGGCTCCGGGCGCGTCGAATACGCCCGGGGGGAACGGGGCTCCGCGCGCCGGGATGCCCGCGGCCGGGAACGGCAATGTCTCCGGCGGTACGGATACTTCGCGCGGGGCCGGGGTGTCCGGAGATCGGGGTGCGAGCGCGGGGGCCGATGGGGGGAGGTCGAACGAGGCTGGGCGGAATGGGGAGGCCGGCACTACGGCGCAGAACGGGGAGCAGGGGGCGGCCGGGGAGCGGGCAGGGTCGGGGGAGCGTGCGGCGTCGGGTGAGCAGTCTGCGTCCGGGGAGCGTGCGGCGTCGGGTGAGCAGTCTGCGTCTGGTGAGCGTGCGGCGTCCGGTGAGCAATCTGCGTCTGGTGAGCGGAGTGCGCCTGGCGAGCAGTCTGCGTCCGGGGAGCAGTCTGCGTCCGGGGAGCGGGCCGCGTCGAGTGAGCAGCCCTCGGCGGGTGAGCATTCTGTGTCGGGTGAGCACACGGCGTCGGGTGAGCAGTCTGCCTCTGGTGAGCGGAGTGCGTCGGGTGAGCAGTCCGCGCCGGGGGAGCGGTCCGCGTCGGGCGAGCGGTCGACGTCCGACACCGGCGCAGGGCTCGCCGACGAAGGAAGGCAGGAGCGCGGCGCTGGGACAGGACGTTCCGAGGAACCGAATATTGCCGCAGGACAGCACGATAGAGCTAGTGACCCGGGTGCCGCCCAGCACGGCACTGTCGACGGTGTGCGGAACCCGGAGACGCGGTCGGTCTCGGATACTCCGCCGACGGGCGCGACACCCGTCGCGGGCGTTCCGCTCACCGGTCCCGGTGCGACGCCGCACGGCGGGCCGAGCACAACTGGCGCGCCGCCGTCGACCGGTGTCGCGCCGGGCGCTACGCATGCGTCGCCTGCTTCCCCCGGATCGAGCGATGCGCGACCCGCGCCGTCTTCCGAGTCCCGCGCCCCGGCCGCCACTTCCGAGAGCAGGGCGGTCGCTGACCGGGGCCGGGCCGGTGTCGCCGATCGCGCCGTGGGTTCCGGCCGCGACGAGGCCGGGGTGCGGGCGGGCAAGACCGACTCCGAGGCTCCGCGAGCCGAATCCAGGCGGGAGGCCGGTGCGACCCGTCAGGTGGGGGAGGCGCGCCAGGACGGCGAGACACGCTCGGCAGGCGAGACGCGCCGAGCAGGCGCCGACCGGACGGAGGGCGAGGCGGCGCGCTCCCGCGATGCCTCGGAATCCGAAGACGGCAGACCCGAAACCACTGAGCCGGTCGTGCTGCCGCTCGCCGGTGACGCGGGTGAGTCCAGGACGGTGCGCCGTGTGGACACGGATGGCCCGGCGCGTCGTCCGAGTGGGGATACCGACGGCCCGGCTCGTCGCCGGGGTGCGGACACCGATGGGCAGGATCGCCGGGACACGGACGAAACCACGCGCGACGATTCCGAATCCGACGCGCAGCAGGATCATCCGAGAAATCGTGGGGAGTGCGCCCGGCTCTCCTTGGCCGAACTCCAGGAGGCGACCGGCAGCGGCACCATTCGGCCGCCGGACGAACCGGTCGGTGAGCGCGGCATGTCCCTGCGCGAGATCGAGCAGGCAGCGGGCGGCCGTCTGTGGGACTACCCGGACGGCGGCCAGGAACAGTCCCGTCACCAGGGCATCGCCGACGAATTGCTGCGGATGGCCGCGGGGATGGATCCGCGCGATGTCGCCGAAGGTCGTGGACCGCGCGCCCTCGTGGTGGACGAATACGCCGGCCCCGTCGACGAGCACGGGGTGGGGGCGCACGCCTACACCCTGACCGTGCGCATGCATCCGGACACCGGCGAGTTCCGCATCGAGGTGTCCGATCCGGGAGCGGAGAGCCGCAAAGGATTCCCGCCGGACGTGCCCGCGGACCTCCGCTCGGTGTCGGCGATCCTGTTCGACGGTGCTGGAAAGACGGTGCCGCCGAGCGGATCGGACCCGCGCGTGCGACCCGCCGACGAACGCCCGATCTATGGTCCCGCCGGCGAGATCAGCGGTCGGCGCGACGGCGAGACGCCGAAGCAGTTCCGCGCGCGGCTGCGGGCGGAGATGGCGGATATGCACTCCAGGCGGGCCGCCGAGCAGGCGCGGCAGCTGCGTGACCTGGTGAACCGCATCGATGAGGCGGATCTGCCGGAAGGCGTGACGAAACGCTCGCTGCGGATCAAGGCGGGGCAGGCCGAATGGCATGCCCGCGAGTTCCGCAAGAACGCCGACACCTGGTGGCGGGTCGCCGGTGGGCGTCCCGCGGACGATGCCCCGGTACCGCCGCGTTCGCCGTCGGACCCGGCACCGGACCCGGCGCGCTCGCGCGGCGAAGCGGATTCACCTGATCCGGCCACGGACCCGGCGCGGTCTCGCGACGAGGCGAATTCACCTGATCCCGTTACGGATCCGGCGCGGTCTCGCGACGAGGCGAATTCACCTGATCCGGCCGCGGACCCGGCGCGGTTGCGCGACGACGCTGATTCATCCGATCCGGCGCGTATTCCGCCGGGTGACCGTGAACCCAGCGCTGTGGATGAAGCGAATCGGCCTTCGGATTCGGCGACTCGGCCGCGTGACGCCGACGGTGCGTCGGAACCGCGTGACCGGAAGGCCGCGCCGCTGGACGATGCCGATACAGACTCGGCGCGGTCGCGCACCGACTCGGACACAGCTGACCCGGAGCGTGTTCCGTCGGGTGACCGTGTTCCGAGCGCTGTGGATGAAGCGAATCGGCCTTCGGATTCGGCGACTCGGCCGCGTGACGCCGACGCTGCGTCGGAACCGGCTGACCGGAAGGTCGCGCCGCTGGACCGCGACCATGCCGGCGGCGACGGCACGCGGCCCGCGCGCGACCGCATGGCCGCCCTCGACGAGACGCCCGACTTCCTCGGTGAATCCGATGACGCCGAGCACCGGTCCGAGCACGGCGACGACCATGTGCCCACGGGCATGTTCCGCGACGCCGCCGGACTGCTGCACATGTTCGGCGATCGGCCCGATTCCTATCGCGACGCGGACGGAACGTGGCATCACCGGGACGACGACCCTGGCACCTACCGCGACGACAGCTTCCGATTGCGCGACGAGCTGAACAACGAATACGTCACCGATCATCTGACGAACCGGCCCTACCGGTTCATGGCCGACGCAGGCGACAAGCAACCGTACACCGTGATCGACGACGCGATCGCGGCCCGGATCGCGAAGACGGTCACCGAGCGGGCGGGGCTGGAGACGCAGCGCAACAAGGCCAATGCCGCGGTCAAGCGGCACATTGCGGAGTTCGGGATCGAGAAGATCAGCGATCTGGCCGAGGAGAAGCTCGCCGGACGGGTGGAGAAGCTCGAGATCGAGATCTTGGAGTCCGACCTCTCCGACGAGCAGAAGCAGGCGAAGCTCGATCGTCTCGGCGAGATGGAGCGCAATGCCGCGGAGTTCAACCGGTTGGGCCCGTTGCTGGTGAACGCGTCGAAGACGCTCGGCGAACTGGGCGGCAGAGCGTTCGCCCTCGACGCGGACAAGCATCCGGGCGCCGTGCTGCTGTCGCCGTTCGAAGGCGCGATCGATGGCGCGGATACCGTCGACATAGCGGTGCTGGTTCCCGGTGCCGACGGCCGGCCGCCGAAGCTGGTGGTGATCGAGGCCAAGGGTGTCCACCGGGACCTTGGTGGTTCCAAAGCCGCCGAGGCGCAACAGGGTTCGCCGGAGTATCTGCGCCGGACGGCCGCGATCGACAAGAACCTCCGGCGGATTCTGACCGAGACGCCCGAGGAGAGGGCGGCGCGCGGCGTCGTTCCGGGCAGTCCTGAAGAGCGGGCGTTGATGCGGGCGCGCGATCAACTGCTGGAAGCGCACGAAAACGGGACGCTGGCGATCGAATACCACTTGGTGCACGCCACCAAGGACGGCGTCGTCACCTCACGCGAGTTCAATCTCCATCGCGACGGCGTGCTGGTGCGGATCGATGTCATCGGCGGCATCGCATCGCCCGCGCTGGCGGGTGCACCGGACCAGGCGCCGCATGCCGACACCCCGGCGCGGGACGCCGACGATTCGTCACCTCCGCTCCAGGACAGCGACGCGGCGGCCGCCCGCGATGCGGAACTGCTCGGCGTCACGGGTGAGGACGAGTGGTCGCATCTGAGTCCGGAAGAGGTCGGCGAGCGGCTGCGGGAGCACCTGCGCGGCGTGATGGACAATCCCGAGTTCGAGGTATTCGGGTTCGACCTCGACGGTCTCAACCCCGAGGTGGTGCGGGAATACGCCAGGGCGATGGTCGATCTGGTCGAGCGGTTCCCGGCCGCCGACCTGCGCGGCGTCGGTATCGGTGGGCTGCCGCCCGAGGTGATCGGCATGGCGCAGCCACGGCTGGACGCCTCCGGGCGCATGTTCACCGAATCGATCGTCCTCAGTTACGACCATGCGACCGGGGCGCAGACGTTCCGGGATCGCATGCGGATCGGTGTGGACAACGGCCGGTTCTCCCCGGACGTGCTGCGTCGTCCGGTCCTGGCCGTCGTCGCGCACGAATACGGGCACGCGCTCGACCACGCCGGCCAGCAGAGCGCGCGCCATCGCGCCGAGGAATACCTCTACGAGCGCTATCTCGACGACGACACACGAAACCCCGAACTCGGTTTCGAGGACTGGCTGCACCAGCTCAGCGGCCACAGCTTCGACCGAGACGGCAACCTGCGGCCGGAAGAGGCGCTGCCCGAGGCGTTCGCCGAGCACGTGCTGCGTGGCGACGACTCGGCTTGCGCGCCCGCCCGAGCGCTGCACGACCTGCTGACCCGGTCGGCCGCCGAGCCGCCGGAGAACAGCGACGCGCCGCTCTCGCTCGAGGCCGACCACATCGACCTTCCGCATGATGGGCCGCAGGCGCGTGCTCCCGACGACTCGCTCGGCCGCCATGGGGACGTTCTGTTCGAGGGCAATCTGCCCGAGGACGGGACGCCGCTGTATCGCGGCATCCCTCGGCTGCTACCCGACGGATCGGTCAATCCCGCGTACCACGAGGCGGTTTCGGGTCGCGCGGTGCCGCGCGGAACCGTGGACCTGTCCGCCGAGGAACACATCTCCCAGCGTCGCGCCGCCGAGAGCGACACCACGTCGTGGTCGCGCACCCGTAGCGCGGCCGAGGCGTTCACCAACGGTGACGGAGTGATCCTGGAATGGCGCACCGGTGCGCCGCCGGAGGGCGCGTCCTGGAAGTTCAAGCCGATCTTCGATCTGCCGGACGGGTTCTCCCAGGTCCTCATCCAGGGGACGCTGCCCGACGCGCGCGCGACCAGGTTCATCGCGGCGGACGCGCATCCCG
Organism: Nocardia beijingensis NBRC 16342; assembly: GCF_001612785.1. Lineage (GTDB taxonomy): Bacteria > Actinomycetota > Actinomycetes > Mycobacteriales > Mycobacteriaceae > Nocardia > Nocardia beijingensis. The sequence goes on along the minus strand of NZ_BDBC01000046.1, from coordinate 23,625 downwards.
AGCCCGCCGTGCGCGAGGACCCGCAGCGGACGGGCGACGGCACGCCGGGCGCGGACACGGTGTCGCGGCTGCGTGACGACGAGCCGTCCGGCGCACCGGCTCCGGACTTCGGCGACGACGAGAACGCCGCGCGGACGGATGATTCCGATGCGACGCTGCTCGGTGCGCCGACCGATGACGAGTGGTCGCCGCTGAGCCCGGCGGAGGTCGGCGAGAAACTGCGCGACGACCTTCGGCGAATGACGGACAACCCACGGTTTGAGGTCTTCGGCTTCGACCGCGACGGGCTCAACCCGGAGGCGGTGCGCGAGATCGCCCGCGCGATGGTCGACCTGCATTCCCGCTTCCCGCAGGTCGATATCCGCCGCATCGGCATCGGCGACCTGCCGGACAAGGCGATCGCGGAGGCGAAGTCCGGGTACGAGGACGGGCACAACTACACCGAGTCGATCACGGTGAGCCCGAAATATGTCGCGAGCGCGCGAGACCTGCGGCAGACGATGACCGACCGGGTCGGCGACGGGCTGTACGACCGGGCTGTCCTGCGCAGGCCCGCGTATTCGATCGCCGTCCACGAGTTCGGGCACGCGCTGGAAGACGCGGGCGACAACGCCGCGCGGATCGGAGCCGAGGATCAGCTGCTCGACCACTACATGGACACCCACCCGGACAACCGGACGATGGATGGCTTCATGGCGTGGTTGCGCGCCGACCTCAGCGGCTACAGCCTGACGTCGCAGGGAATCGACTCGTCGGAGGCGCTGGCCGAAGCGTTGGTCCGAGTGGTGACCCACGGCCGCGACAATGTGCCCGAGCCGGTCCGGATGCTGTACGACCGGCTGGTCGAGGCGGTGGAGGGTGACGCGCGGCTGCTCGGCGCGCCGTTCGACGACGAGTGGTCGCGGCTGGGTCCGGCGGAGGTCGGGGAGAAGCTGCGCGACACGCTGCGCCGGATCACGGGCAATGGCGAATTCGAGGTCTCCGGTTTCGACCGGCCCGGCCTCAACGGCGAGGTGCTGCGGGAATACGCCCGGTCGATGGTCGAGATGTTCGAGCGGAACCCGCGGGCGAGTCTGCGCCGAATCGTCGTCGGCGACCTGCCGCGGGGCGTCTTCGCCGAAACCGGGCAGTTGATCGATCACGCCACCCGGCGGGTGTACGCGGACGACCTCGTGATCAACGAACGCTATGCGGCGAGCGCGACGGAATTCCGCAAGGCCGTCGAGCAGAGCGTCGAATCCGGATGGTTGCATTCGGGCGCCACGCGCAGGCCCGTCCATGCGATGGCGGTACACGAGTTCGGCCACATCCTCGACATCGGCAGCAGCGGCTACGCCCGGCGTAAGCTCGACGCCGCACTGCTGAACCACTACCTGACGAAGCAGCTGGGCGAACCGACCACCGAGGGCTACCTGGCTTGGCTGAAGGACAATCTCAGCGGGTACAGCTTCGACAAGTCCGGACTGCTCGATCCGGCGGAGGCGCTGGCCGAGGCGTTCGCCGAAGTGCAGTCGCGGGGCTACTCCCGGGCCGGCGAACCCGCGCGCGTGGCCTACGGCCTGCTGCGTGAAGCGGTCGACCGCGGTGGCCGTCGTGGGTGGCTCGGCCGGTTCATGGACGGGCTGCGGCTGGAGCGGTTCATCTCCCGCACCGATTCGGGCGGGGGCGGCCGCGAGTCCGTCGACGCACCGGAAACTGTTCAGCGGCACGCCGTTCGGGTAGACGAGCCCGGCCACGAGCCGCGACGCGAAACCGAGCTGCCGTCTATCGGCCGCACCGAGCCGGTCGACGCCAGTGGCGACGAGATCGGCGCGCGTGAGCTGGTCCGCCCGGACGACGGACAACCGAACGGCTGGCACCACCGCCCGATCGATGTGGCCGCCGCGGAAGTACGGCAAGTGCTGGCGCGCAGCGAGATCGGCAGGCAAGCGCTCACCCGGCTGCGCGATCTCGGTGCCGCCATCCGGTTCGAGGAACCCGGCGACGGTCCCGGGCAGCCGGACGGGTTCGACGGGCGGACGATGGAAGTGTTCATCGGCACCCGTGGCCGCGACCAGCTGGCGCAGGCGGCGGCGGTCGTGCGGGCGGCGGAGCTGGCCGGTGCGGTCGCCGAGGGCAGGCTCGAGGTGAGCCCGGCCCGCATCCGCGAGCTGAACCGGGCCGATCACGTCGCCGCGCGGGTCCGGGTGGAGGCCGAGGCGCTCGGCCGCCAAGCCGAATTCCACCGGGAGATGCGCGCGGCCGGTTACGACCCGTACGGCGGCCCGGTGCGCGATGTGGTCGATGCCGCGCAGCGCAGCGCGCTGGAATCGGCCTACCTGGATGTCTTCGATGCGCCGGATCGCTCGTCTCCGGTGGACAACCCGGTGCACCGGGCGATCCGGGACGCGGAAGCGGCTCGGCTGGCCGCTCGGCGTGACGCCGTGGCCGCGGCGGTGGACGCGGCGCGTGTTCTGCGTGCGGAGGCGGCGCGTGGCTTGGCGGGCGACGGGGAACTGAGCACCCGCGCCGCGCTGGCCGACACCATGGAGCAGTTGCACGGCCGGACGGTCCGGATCGACCAGGCGAGCGCCTGGCTGGACCGGTTGTCGGAGCTGGAGCGGGCGGCGCTGCGGGTCATCGATCTCGAGGAGGTGCTTGCCCGTTCCGACGCGGACCTGCGTCACGTGCTCGATCTGGACTCCCCCGAGCGGCAACCGCATTCGAGCGCTGATCCGGCACGACGCCGCGCCGCCGCCGTGGACGAGGTGCTGGCAGATTCGCGGTTCGACGACCCGGAGGATCCACGCAAGGGAATCAGCGGCAGGCACGAGGCGGGCGAGGAGTGGGACGCCGCGCAGCGCTCGCGCGCACCCGAAGGGACGACCGAATACGCTCCATCCGATCTCGCGACGGCCCGCGAACTGGAACGGCTCCAGCGGGCGGAGGCGGCGGCCAAGCGCGAGTCGGCGCGCATCGAATCCGACTGGGATCGCGCATTCCGGCGGCTGAAGGACGGATTCAACCTCTCGGACGACGAGATCCCGGCCACGCGGCAGGAGATCTTCGACCTGCTCCGGGAACGGTCCGAGCGCATCGACATCTGGAACGGCGCCGCGTACGTGCGATTGCTCGCGGAGTTGACCGCACAGCACGCGCGGGTGACCGCGGACCGGGCCCGCATCCGGGGCGAGATCACCGACCTCGTGCGGCGGGACCTGTCCGGGCTCGTAGGCGACCCCACCGACATCCGGGTACACCTCGACGAATCCGGTGACCTGCGCGTCCTTCGAGACACCACCGACGCGATGGACACGCCGACCGATCCGCCCCGCAACGGGGCGGGCGAGGGGATACGCCAGCCGACGATCACCGAGCACGCGGGCACACTGCTGAACCGGGCACTGGTCGAACTCAGCGGCAGCCCGCAGGGCAGATGGGCCGCGACCATGCTCGAGCGGCTCGGCGTCGACATCCGCTTCAGCACCGAATCCGAGGCGAACATCGTCCGTCTGGACAGCGGGCGATACAACCTGCGCCCGGCCGCGGGATACGACCCGGTGACCGATACCGTTGTGCTGGATTCCGGTTCCGGGGCCGAGCGGCACGCCGCAGAACTGGTGCGGGCGGCGCGGCTGGCCGAGCAGGTGCACGAGTCGGCGGGCGAACCGCTGGCGCGGCTGGCCCTTTCCCGTGACGAGTACGTCGACCTGATGCTGGACCGGATGGCCGAGGCGCACGCGCTGATGTACGCGAGCAACGCCGACGAGACCGGCAGGACGGATCTGAACCGGATCGGTGTCGACGACCTGGAACGCGCCTACGCCAAGGCATACGACGACGCGCTGAAGTACGCCGAGAAGACGTACTGGAAGTCCGGCGTCGTCCGGTCCTACCCGCTCTACCACCGGGCCGCCTTCCGCGCCGGTGTGCGCGCGGTGCGCGAGCACCTCAACCACCTCGGGCCGCAGGTCGACTGGCGAAACTACGGTGACCACTTCGGCGCGGCATGGGACCGGGCGCACGGCATCGCGCCGACCGATCGCGTCGCCGATACCGGCGCACCCGCGCGCGACACCGCCACCAGGGTCGCCGAGCGCGCGACGCATGTCGCGCTGGAGATCGAAAGCTTGCTCGTGCTGCGCGATCTGGGCGATTACGTCCCGGTCAGCCCAGCCGAACGCGCGTACACCGAGGCTTACGACAAGGCGTACCCCAAGGCGGAGAAGGCGCATCGCCGCAACCCCGAGGCCCCGCCGCCGGAGGAGGCCGCCTACCGGGCGGGCCGCGAGGCGGTACGGCGCTATCTCGGCCGGGTCGGATTGGACCGGGCCGAGATCGCCCTCGATGTGGTCCGCGCCGCGGGCAACGAGGACGAGTCGCGCTGGGGCCATCCGAAGGCGCGCGAGGACGAAATCACCCAGCGTGCCGACGACCACGCGCCCCGCGAGATCGGGCGCGCCGACGACGCCGACCTCGCCCGCCGCGTTCTCGACCAGGAATTCGACAGCGAGCCGCATCCCGAACGGCTCACCGATCGCGTCGCGCGCTACCCGGCCGATTCCGAGCCGGGGAGGCGGCCGCGTCTGGTGGTCGTCGCCGAACCCGGGCAGCACCTCGACGCCCTGCGCGAACTGGCCGCGAGCCACCCCGAACTCGCCGACGTGCTCTGGGACCGTTCGCACTCTCTCGACTACCGCGAGGCGGTGCGCGGGGCGGGCGGCCTGCCGACCATGCACCACATCACCGTCGCGGCGGCGGAGGGGCCGTACCGGCACCCCACCAGGGGCGAAGCGCTCACCCAGATGCTGGCGCACTATCTGCGCTACCGGGCCGAGGGCCGGACCCACCTCGGGTTCGAGGAGTGGCTGAAACAACTCGGCTCCGAGGCGTTCTACACCGCCGAAGACGCAAAACAGGCCCGCGGTACCCGCCACCAGGGCTTCCGCGTGCCTGGCAGGCTGACCGAGGGTTTCCACGAGGCGGGACACCGCACCGCGGCAGCCGCCGACCCGCCGTTGACGCCGCCGCATCCGGCCGAGGTCGCGCACCGGTTGTACACCCGCAGGATCCCGCTGCCGAGCGATCCAGGCATCCCGCGCCCGTCACATCACCAGCTGGAAATCTTCCGGGTCGGCTCGACGATGCTGAGCATCCACCTGGAGCCTGACGGCAACGGCGGCTGGCGCGTGCCCGCTCCGCTGTCGAACGGATCGGAATCCGACGTCCTTTCCACGCATTTGCAGGGTCTGGCCGCGCCCGATCGGAAAAAGCTGGTCGCCAGGATCATCGAGTTGCTCGCCGACGGATCCACCGACTTGGCGGATCGCGGCAAGCCGCGCAGCAGGTTCGGCCGGTTCATCGATCGGCTCACACCGAGCAGGACGAGCGCGCCGGAAGGCGAACAACCGCCACGCGACGCGGGCGCCGATCCGCACGGCGATCGGGACCGGATGGCGGACGAGTCCCCGCGCGGTTCCCATCCGGAGGACATCCCCGCGGACCTGCCCGACACGGAGGTGCTCGGCGCCCCGGCCGCGGACGAGTGGTCGCAACTGAATCCGCACGAGACCGGCGAGCTGTTGCGGGACCGGCTGCGCGAGGCCACGGGCAATCCGGGGTTCGAGGTGTTCGGCTTCGACCGGCCCGGCCTGAATCCCGAGGTCGTGCGCGAATACGCCAGAGCCATGGTCGAGTTGCACCAGCTGTTCCCGAACGTCGACCTGCGCGGTGTCGGCATCGGCGAGCTGAGGCGGGGCGAGCTCGGGTGGGCCGACGGTCAGATCGACGACGTCACCAGGAAAATCTTCACCAGGGCGATCGTCCTCAGCCACGAGCACGCGACGAGCGCGCGGGCCTTCCGTGCGGCGGTGCACAACGCCGTCGGCAACGACCAACTGAAGCCGATGACGCTGCGGCGGCCGGTCTTCGCCGTCGCGGTGCACGAATACGGTCACGTGCTCGACCACGCAGGTGGTCTCGCCGCGCGGAGGCTTGCGGAACGGCATCTGCTCGAGCTGGCCGCCGCGGACCCCGACGGCGATTTCGGCCAGTGGCTGCGGGAGCTCAGTGGCTACAGTCTCGACGAGGACGGTCTGCTCGACGATCACGAGGCGGTGGCAGAAGCTTTCGCCGAAGTCGTTCTGCGCGACCATTTCGGTGATCTGGGTCCGGCGAGTAAACCGGTACGCGCGCTGCACGATCTGCTGCTGCACCACGCGCAGCGGCCGGGCGAGATCGGCCACACCGCCGACGCGCCGACGAACGATCGCCTGGTCCTCGACACCCACGACGATCAGGTCCGCGACCTGCTGCGGCAGACCGATTACGGCAAGCAGATCCTGGCGAGCCTGGACAACGGCCCGATCCGCACCGGCTACGAGGACAGCGCGCCGGACGGGCGCACCGGCGAGTTCCGGCGTCGCGAATTGTCGGCGCTGGCCTTCACCGCGGGCAATTCGCACGTGCGGCAGGCGCTGGCGCTGGCGCACGAATCGCTGCACGCGCAACGCCATCTCCAGCGCACGACGGCGAACACACCGGAGCGCATCCGCGCGATGTCGCGGGAGGAATTCGTCGACGCGATGGTCGAGGAGGAGGCCGCCGCGAGCGGCAGGCACTTCCGGTTCGCGGCGGAGTTGCGTGGGCTCGGCTACGAGATCCCGGAGCATCCGCTCGAGCAGCACTATCGCGAAGCCTTCGATCGAGAGTTCGCTCGCAGCCGCTGGGACAACAGCGCCGAGGCCCACGATCTCGGCGTCGCGGCGCTGCGCGAGCCGCTCGGCCGGACCGAGTGGAACAACGGGCGCGACTACGCCGAGTACTACGGAAACATCTGGGACGAGGCCAATGTCGGCCGCGGCGGCGCGGCGGAGGCGGGCAGGCATCATGCGTTCTCCCCGACCACCGCGGACGAACTGTGGCAGGGCGCGCTGACCCGCCAGGACGCCAGGCTGCGGGCGCGGGAGGCGGACGCCGAGTTCGCCCGCCGGGCCGAGGCGGTGTTCGGCACCCGTGATGTCTCCCGGTCGCAGATCGAGCGGGCGCTGCGCGAGGCGCAGGACGCGGCCACCCGGTCGGAACACGACCCCGATCTGTTGCGCAGACAGCACGATCTGCGTGTCCTCAGCGACGCGGCGGATCGGCGCGATCAGGCCCGTTTCCGACTCGAGGGACAGCGGCACAGTCTCGCGGCACTGGCCGCGCGCGGCGTGCTCGGCGCGGCCGTTCGCGGCGAGCACGCCGCCCGGGTGCTGACCGATCACGTCGCTCATGTGCCCGGCGAGCCGGACCGGTTGGTGATCGCCGCGGAAGCCGGTGACCACGAGCGGGTCATGCGGGAAGCCGAGCGCCATCCGTTCGCCGCCGCGCTGCTCGGCCGCGACGACGTCGCCCGCCGGTTCCTCGAGGTGGAGATCGATGACTTCGGCCGTGTGCTGGTTCGTTCCGTGGACGAGCCCGGTCCGGCCGCGCCGAGCGATCACGTCGCCGAGGTCGCGCCGCGTGATCTGGCCGGGACCGCGGCGGCCGAGCGGACCGCCCGCCTGCGCGCGGAGCTGGCCAGGACCGAGATCGGCAGGCAGATCGATCGGGCACTGACCGAGCACAAGGTGCGGGTGGAGTACGAATCGGGCGCGCCGGATCGCTACTACCCGGCGCAGCGGCGATTGGTTCTCGACCCCGGCCTGACCGACACCCGGCAGCTGCTCGCGCTGGTGCGCGGCGGCACCCTCGCCGACCTGGCCCATGCGCCGGACCTGCCCGACGCCGCCCGGATGCGGACGCAGTCGTCGCGCCGCGCGTACGTCGGCGCGATGCTCGACCTGGAGACCGCGGCCCGCATCATGGAATTCGCCGCCGTCGGCGAACTGCGCGCGGCGGGGCACGACATCCCCGAGACCGAACTCGAGCGGGTGTATACCGAGGCGTACGACACCGCGCACGCGGCCGCCAGGGCGGCGGAGCCGAACGCCTGGCCCGAGGATCTTCAGGACAAGGCCCGCGAGGCCGCGTTCGAGGCGCTGCGCCCGCTGATGGACGCGGAGCCCGTCGGCCCGGATCAGACCTACGCCGATTTCTACGGCGAAGCCTGGGACGCCGCGCACGGCGCGCGCTCGTTCGACCAAGTCGTCGCGGAGGCGCTGGTTTCCGGCGAAATCGGCTCGACCCTACTGCGCGAGGGCGATTCGGCGCACAGCGCAAGGAGCGTCGAGCTGGTCAGGTTCGGCAACGGCACCGAACTGATCCGCAAGATCGTCGTCAATCCGCGGCACGCCGTCGCCGAGGTGCTGACCGGGGTGCTCGGCCGGGCCGTCGACGCACCGGTGCCCGAGTCGGTGCTGCACGAGCCCACCGTCATCTACCAGCAGGTGATGGCGGGTGAACCGGCTGGGAACCGGCACCGCGACTTCGCCGATCCGCACCAACTCGGGTACGCCGATTCGATTGCCGGACGCGCCCTCGGTCTGCTCGACACCATGGTCCGGCCGCCGGACCGGGATCGCTTCGGCTGGCTCGCCGGGCCGGACCGTCAGCCGTCCGGCCTCGACCACAGCCGCGCCTTCGAGAACAGCGCCGAGGCCCGCGACGCGGTGAGCCCGTTCGCCGAAGGATTCCTCACCCGCGACGCCGACGGCGGCGTGCGCTATCGCGACAACGGGCTGACCCGCGAGGCCGTCGACATCCTCATCGAACGCGTCGCCGCGCTGCGGCCCCAGTTCGAGCGCTACGGCCGCACCGACTGGCACGACCTGGCGTTGGAACGGCTGGCGCGGGTACGCGAGCACGCGCGTGACATCGTCCCCGGTCCGCCGCCCGACGCCGCCACTCCGCTCGGCGACGACCACACCGCGGTCCGCGAATACGACAGACGCAACACCTGGCTCTACCCCGACGGCGAAGGCGGCATCCACGCCACCGTCGACGGCGAGGGCGTGCTGCGCGTCCGGATACAGCCCGCCACCAGGCCGCGCGACGGCGCGGGCCTTTTCCGCAGCGCGATGTCCGAACTCGGCCACTTGGTGACCGAGATCCGGGGCGAGTGGCACCGGGAAGGTGGCCCTGGAGCCGACCCGGACCTCTACCGAACGCCCGAGGAAACGCTGCGCGACACCCTCCTCGGCGAGCTGGCCGCCGAGTACGGCTTCACCGAAATACGCGTCGAGCCAGGGGATCCCGCGCCGACAGCGCGATTCACCGAGCCGGAGTTCGCCGGGCCGGACACCCAATCGCCGCCGGACGACACCGGAGCGCACGAGCGGACCGACGACAACGAGCAGCAACCAGCGGCGGACCAGACGGAGCCCACCGAGGTCCGCGGCGAAGACCTGTGGCAGCTGACCCGGATCGACACCGAATCCGCCGAAGTGTGGCAGCTGCTCGAACAATCCGCCGTCGGGCGGGAGGCGGCGGAACTGCTGCGCGCGGAGGGCGCCCGGGTGCGGTTCGCCGACCTCGGCGACGAGATCGGAGCGGCCGACGCCTTCGACCGCCGCACGATGGACATCCTGCTCGACACCCATGACCGCGGACAGGTGGAGCTGGCGAGCGAACTCGTGCGCTTGGCCGCGCTGACCGAAGCGATTCGCGCAGGGGAGGTCGAGGTCACGCCGTCCCGGATCCGGGGCATGACGCGCGCGGAGTACGTCGCGGCGCAATTGCGCGCCGATGCCGTGGCCACCGGCAGGCAGGCGGAATTCCTGCGTGAGCTGGAGAACGCCGGGTATCCCGGCCGGCCGACCGCGCTGGCGCCGGTGGAGGTGAACTATCAGCGCGCGGTGCGTGAGCAGTACCTCGACGCCTACGACGCGGCTGTGGCCAGGGCGAACGACCCGGCCCTCGATGCCGAGCAGCTGCGCGAACTGGGACGAGCGGCGGGTGTCGACGCGTTGCTCGCCGGAGACCTGTTCGACCCGCCGTGGTCGGAGGAGGAGAGCGCCAGCGCGCGCAGCACGCACGGCCGGGACTGGGACGCCGCCCAGCAACACGAGCCCTCCGCGGGTGAATACCGCCCGGCGACCGCGGCGGCCGCGCGCGAGACGCAGGAACTCGTCCGCAGGCACGCGGCCCACACCAGGGAGATCGGCCACATCGACGCGGTGTGGGATGAAGTGGTCCGCAAACTCGACGGATTCGATCCCGAGCACAACGTCCTCGACCGCAGGGCGCTGGCGCAGGACCGGACGGATGTGCTGGCCCACCTGCGCGACCTCGTCCGCAACCGGCGCGAACTCGGCGACGATCAGCTGGCCACGTTCGACGCTCAGGTGCGCGTCCTGAGCGAACTCGCCGTCGATCGCGGGCGCGCGGTGGCGGCGCGGGACGAGGTCGCCGTCGAGCTCGCGACGAGGGTCGGGCACGACCTGATGGACCGGCAGGTTCGCGAGGCCGGTGGCAGCTGGCTCACCGACCGGGTGGCGTGGCTGCCCGGACGGCCGCCGAAGGTGTTCGTCGCGGAGACCGGTGACCGCTTCACCCGGGTGACCGGCGACGAGGCGCCCGACACGTCATTGCGCCACACCCTTGTGGTGGAGGATGTTGTCGCCGATCGGGTTTGGGTGGACGTCGACGACTCCGGCACGGTGCGGTTGCGGCGCGAGCAGACCGATCCTTCCGCGGTCTGGTCCGAGGACGACGGCCACTGGATGCGCGAACGGACTTCGAGCCCGCCCCACGCTGTCGCTCGACCGGAGCGGCCCGCGTCCGGAGAACCGCTACCGGGCGACCACCTGGCCGACCGGCTCGACCGCGTGATGCGTGAACTGGACGGCGACAACCTGCGCAGCTACCGGAACATGCGCGGCGAGCGGGTGCGCGGCGACGGCAATTCCATCGGCCGGTGGGCCATGAGCGTCGTCGACCGGCTCGGCGTCGACATCCGGTTCACCTTCGACGACGCACCGGCCGCCCGCGACGGCAGGCAGCTGCTGCGGTCCGACAGTGGCTACGTGCCCTCCGCCGACAGCATCGTGCTGCATCAGAATTCGTCGGCGCTCGAGCTCGCCGAAGCGTGGGTGCACGCCGCCGCCATGGCCGAGCAGGCGCGGGCGGGCGACGGACCGCTGGAAAGGCTCACGCTGTCGCGCGACGAGTACATCAGCACGATGCTCGACCGCCAGGCCGAAGCGCACGCCAGGGCCTTCGAGTTCACCCGGGTTCGCGAGGAACGCAGGCGATACCAGAGCGAGCGGGACCGTACCGCCGACGAGCCGCGCACCGCCGAACACGACGACCGGCTGCGCGAGGTATTCGACGAGGCGCGCAAGAAGGCGCGCAAGATCGCCGCGCGGGCGTATCGCGGCAACTCCTCCGTGCGGCCGTCGATGCTCGACGCCGCGGCGTTCCGGGCGGCGGTACGCGAGGTGCGCGCCGCACTGGTCGAGCGCGGACCGTTGATCGACGGCGTCGACTACGCCAGGCATTACGCCGCGGAATGGGACCGGGCCAACGGATTCACCGCCGCCGACCTCGAACACGCCGCCGACCCGCACAAGGCGGACTCGCCCGAATTGCGACGGATGCGCACCGGTGACTTCGCTGTCGACATCGAAACCCTGCGCGTTCTGCGGGAATCGGGACGCTTCGTGCCCGTCGGCCCGGCCGAGACCGCCTACACCCAGGCCTATGACCGGGCCTACCGCAAGGCGTCACACGCCGACGACGGCGTGCCGCCCGAGCGTCGCGCGATGGACGCCGGGCTGACGGCGCTGCGCAAGTACGTCGACAAGGTGGGCCTGCCCGAGGCCGAGATCGGTATGGAAGTCGCCCGCTCCGCCGCGGACAACCACGGCCGCTACCAGCCGTGGCCGATGGCCGACGACCCGGCGGCGCCCGCGCGGAACACGCTCGTCGAGGCCGACGACTCGGCGGCTGCCCGGCGCGCGGTCAACGCACTGCTCGACCGGGATCCCGCCGGCGTCCGGCTGACCGAGCGCATCGCGCTGTTCACGGACGAGCGAGGCGTGCATCGGCTCGTCATCGCGGCCCAGCCGGGTGGGCACGTCGACGCGTTGCGCGAATTGGCTGTACGGAATTCGGCCTACGCCGACGTGCTGTGGAGCGGAACGCATCGCCTCGACTACCTCGCGGTCTCGCCGGAGGACGGCGGCACCCGCTGGCTGCCGGCGGCGGTGGCGGAGGGACCGTATCGCGCGCCCGACCGCTACGAGACGATGCAACAGTTCCTGGCCCATTACCTGCGCTATCGCGAGGCAGGCCGAATCGGTCTCGGCTTCGAAGCGTGGCTGCGTCAGCTCGGTCCCGAGATGTTCCACACGAAGCAGGACCAACGGGAGGCGGACGCGCACGAGGCCTACGAGGGCCGCCAGAACAAAGGTTCGCTGCGCAGCGACGCCATGACGAACTTCCGGACGGAACCGGACGTCGGCGAACCCCACCCGGCGGTGGTGGCCCACCGGCTGGCCACCAGGCAGGTGCCGCTGCCCGAGCCGGGCAGCGGACCGGGCGTGTCGTGGCCGCGGACCACGATGGGAAGCATCCGGATCGCCGATTACTCGTTCGGCATCGTGCTGGAGGCCGACGGAAATGGCGGGTGGCGCGTGCCCGCCCCGACCGGCGACGGCGGTTTGGACGACGCCTTCGGCAGGCTCTTCCGCGGCATGTCCGACAGCACCGTGAAGAAGCTGGCCAAGCGAATCACCCGTTTGCTCGACGACGGCGGGTCCGATCTGGTCCGGCGCGAACCCCGTGGGGCGTTGCGGCGCATGGCCGATCGGCTGCCGTTCGGCTCGCGCGACGACGCCACGGGCGCGATCGATGCGGGCGAGACCGAGCACCATCCGCCGCAATTCGACCGAGCCCGCACCCCCGACCCCGACGAGGGCCGCCGCGCCGAGGCGGACCGGCGGCAGGCCGTGCTGGACCGGCTGGCCGCGGAGAACCACGCCGCCGTGCGCGAACGCGATGCCGCCCGCGCGGCGGACGATCCGGAGCGGCTCGCCAGGGCCGAGGAACGCGTCGAGCGCATGGACCGCGCGATAGCGACCGCCTTGGAACGCGACGCCCTGCTGCGCGCCGATGCCCGGCCGATCACCGATCGGGTCGGCATTCTCGCGGGCGAGCCGCCGATGGTGCTGGTGGTGAACCTCGGCGGGACGGACCCCGCTCGTACCCTCGGCGAGGTCGCCGCACGGTATTCGGAGGTGGCGGACGCGCTCGCGCAAGGCGCGCGGCCGCGCGAACTGCGAGTCGACCCGGACGGCGCCATCCGGGTTGTGCCGATCGCGCCGCGCGTGGCCGCGACCGCAGACGGGGAGCCGCAGCACGCGGCGGCCGGGCGACGGTCCGATGTCTCGGCCGGGCCCGGTGACGCCGATGCGGTGAAGCCCGGCTCCGGCGAGGGTGACGCCGATACCGTGAAGCCCGGCTCCGGCAGGGGCGACGCCGAAACTGTGAAACCTGGCTCCGGCGAGGCCCGAACCGCGAAGCCCGGTCCCGGCGACAACGCCGTCAGCGCGGAGCCGGGCCCTGGCGACGACGCCGAAACCGCGCAGCCCTCGGCGGGCGATGGCGGTGCCGAAAAGCCGCCCACCGCAACTCTGTTCGCAGACAACCCCGGTGACGAGCCCGGCCCGCCATCGGACTGGTACTTCCGGATGCGGATCGAGCAGGCCGACTGGGAAGCGGACATGGCCGCCGACCACGCCGCTTGGCTGCGTGAGCTGACCGACGCGAATCCGGGCGACCGCTGGGCGCGCTTGCGCGCCGAACAGGCGGAATGGAACGCCCGCATGGCCGCCGACCGCGCGGCCTGGCTGCGCCTGGAGCAGGCGGAAAACGAGACTTGGACCGCGGGCTTGGAAGCGGACCGGTTGCGGCGCGCCGCCGACGCCGACCCGGACGATCCATGGGCGGAACTCCACGCGCAACAGGCGGAATGGAACGCCAGGATGGCGGAGGACCGGGCGCAGTGGTTGCGCAGGCTCTACACGCCCATCGGGACCGAACAACACGCCGATGCGGGCACACCGGCCGCGGGGTCGTCGGCACGGCCCCACTCCGCGTCACCGTCCGCCGCCACCCCGGAGGCGGGCACACCGGACACGGGGTCGTCGGTACGCCCTCACCCCGCGTCACCGTCCGCCGCCACTCCGGAGGCGGGCACACCTTCGCCCGGCGCGGATCGAACGCACCCCGGCGGAGCCGATGACGATCCGCGCGCCCGGATGACACCGGAGACCCGGGCGGAATACGACAGACGCGCGGCAGAACTGGAGCAGGCACTTGCCCGGCGCGACGAACTGCGCTCGCGGCGCGACGAGCTGGCCGGACGACTGCCGATCGATAATGCGCACGACTGGGCGGCCCTGCGCCCCGGACCCGACGGCCTGGACCGGACGCTGGAGGACCTGCGTGGGCGGACCATGCGGGTCGACGAGATGTCAGAACGTCTCGCCCGGATCGATGAGCTGGAACAGATCGCACGGGATTTCGCCGACGCGGATGCGGAAACCGCCCGCCTCGAAGCGGAACTCGCGGAGCTGGAACTGTCCACCACCCCGCTGGGCGAATACGACCGGCTCGTCCAGCAGCGCCAGGCGCTGACCCGCGAACGCGAGTTCTGGCGGGCCAAACGTGATGGCCGGGCCGCGCGCTGCGAGTCGTGGAACGACAACGTCGTGCTGGACGAGTCGGCACTGCGCGGTGATCAACTGGAGACCACCGTGTTGCGGCTGTACGAGGCCGCGAACGTCCGGACGATCGACGACATCGGCGGTCCCGACGAAGCGCCGCACACCGATCGGGTCGCGCCCGAGCCGCTGGAACTCGAGCATCGCAGGCGGACGATCGAGAAGCTCGCCGCGGCCGCCGAGCGGGTCAACCAGCTCGACGAGCGGATCCAGCAGGTGGACCAGCGGCTCGATCAATTGCGCGCGGCAGGCGTCGGCACGGAACGGTCCCGGCCGCAGGACGTGATCGACGCGCTGGAGCGGCTGGCCCAGCAGCGGGCCGACGCGCTGCACGAGGTGCAGCCGCTGCGGCACGAGCGCGACGACCTGGCTGCCCGTCTGGGCCTGCTGGACCAGGACGGACGAGTCGATCAGGCGGCCTGTGAGCCGGAGCGGCTGGACCGGACCGTGGCGGATCTGCGCGCGGCGGTGCGGGACGGGCTCGCCGACGGCACGCTCTCCGACGAGGAGGCCGCCGCTCGCCGCCGGGACATCGCCGCGTTCGACGCCGTCGCGTGCGAGGTGAACGACGCGCACAACGCGATCGGCCGCATCCAGGACGACATGGCCAGGGTGGCGGGCGCGTACCGGGACATCGTCGAGCGCATGGGCGGCCGGATGGTGACCGACCGGGTCGGCATCATCGAGGGCGAGCGGCCACGCATCCTCGTGTTCGGTCCTCGCCCCGATCCGGCCGCGCCGCGCGCCGATCACGACGCCGCTCTGACCGATGCCCTGCGCCGCAGTTCCGAAGTGGCACAGGCGATCGTGCGTCCGGAGACCACGGTCGACTACCGTCACGTGCTCGCCGACCGCGAGGACAACGTGGGGACCCACGACGCGGACCCACCCGAGATCGAACGGTTGAGTACCGGGTGGATCGGCGGCCGCCGCTTGGACATCACCTCGTGGCGCGACGCCGACGGAGTCTGGCACCGCGTCGATCCGACCCGGCCGGACTGGGAATTCGGGCGCGACCGTGGCGAACTGCCGAAGAAGTACTCGCCGAAGGAACTGCCGGACGGCGTCAGCGGGTGGGCGATGGAAGACGTCGTCAACGACATCACCCTGCCGACCGACGACGTCCCGCCGGGCATGATCCCGGAGAGCACCCTCCCGCTGCACATGCCGCAGGCTCCTTCGCGGTACGACACCTCGGGCGTCGACGAGAACGACATATTCACCCAGCACTGGGGCGGCGATTCGTACAACGTGGTGCGCCTGCTGCTGATGGCGGCGCAGGTGCCGAAGCATCCGGCGGTGAAGGCCTGGATCCAGCGTCATCCGGAGATCGGCGAATGGGTACAGGCGCGGCCGTGGCTGCGGCGTGTGCCGCCGTTCGGCACGGTGTTCCGCAACTACGAATGGTTCGCCCCGCCGCAGCGCAACATCCAGCCGATGCACCGGCCGTGGGATACCGCCGACCATGTGCCGCCGGGCGACCGGGTCGAGATTCCGGAGGGCCTGCGGCGCGAGTGGGACCGCGACATCGCCGCCTGGCAGCGGGTCCAGGATTGGGCCGACGCGGAATACGAGCGGTTCCTCGCCGACGACACCGACCTCGACCGGATCGCCGACGGCCTGGACCGGCATCGGCGCGCCGAGCGGGGAACCCGGGCGCGCGAGGTGGTCGACGTGGTCGCGCGGCTGGTCCAGCGGCAGCCGGGCATCGACCCGCTCGGTGACGTCGAGGCGCAGCTGCGGCGCATCCACGACGACGTCGACCGGGTGGCGGGCGATCTGGCGGACCGGTTCGCCGTCGACGACCCCGAGGCGATTCGCGACACGGTGGAGGACATCCGCGAACTGCTCGCGGGCGGTGGCGATCCCGAACAGATCGCGACGGCGCTCGCCGAGCACATGCGCGACGACGTTCCCGCGTTCACCCGCGAGGAACTGGCGCGCATCAAGAACCACCTGATGGTCGACGAGCATCGGGTACGCGACCACAGCGATCCGCACGGCCGGTACGTGCACACGCGGATGGATCGCTTGGCCGATGTCGCGGAGGCCTGGCGCCGCCTGATCGACGGCGCTGCGCTGCCACAGGATTTCGTGCTGCTCCACGACATGCTCGCCGAGGCGCGATTCCTGGACGACAATCCCGGCGCGAGCTGGCAGCAGGCCAACGCGCACGCGATCGCGCTCGGCTACCACTGGGACGCCGATCGCCCGCCGTTGACCGATTGGCGCGCGGGCATCCCGTACGCTCCTGCTCCGCTTCCGCCGAACCCGGGCTATCTGCCTCCCGCATCGGGCGCGACGCCCGCGCGGCCCCATGGCCCCGGCCCCGCGGAAGGACCTCGCGGCGGCGATCGTCGTCCGTCCGCCGAGGACGAGCCGTCGCGTCCGCGGGAAGAGGACACTCCCGCACCGGACGTCGACGGCGGCGCGCAGAAACCACCGGAGGACCCACCCGCTCCAGCACGGCCGGACGAGCCCGACGAGCCCGACGACTCGGGCGACGGCGAGCGGGGCGTGCCGCCGACCGACCGTTCCGAGGGCGAGCCGGACGCGGCGAAGGCGTCGCCCACTGCCCGTCCGGACGAACCCGGTCGAAGTGCGTCGGACGACCCGCGAAACGCCGCCCCTCAGGAGGACGAGCAAGCCGATCCGAGCGCACCGGAACACCCCGGTGCGGAGCCTCGTCAGCCGACCGATCCCGCCACCGCGCGGGACGACGCGCACCAGGCGCTCGCCGAACTGGACGAACTCGAGCGCCGAATCGACCAGCAACTCGACGACCTGCTGCGCCGAGCGGGTGCGGAGCTGGACCGGATCGAGCAACGCGCTCTCGACCGCTTGGCCGAAATCGAAGCCGAGGTCGCCGAACGGCCCGACCAAGGCGTCCCGGCCGACGGCGAACTCACGCCGCTCGAATCGCCCACGGTCCGCCCTGGAGCGGAGGCCTCGGCCGAGGCGGCGTTGGAGCGCATCCGCGCGGGGTTCGATGACGCGGCCCGCCGCACCGACGAACGATTCGACGAACTGCTTCGTGACACCTTCGCCCAACTCGACGCGATCGCGGCGGACCTCGATCGGCACTTCGACGCCGCCGTCGCCCGGCTGGACCGACTCGCCGCCGGACCGGTCGACGTGGTGCACCCGTCGCCGGAGGCCCAGGCACTGGACGAGCTGCACGCGCGTCTGGTGACCGAACTGGACGACATCCATCGCCGCGCCATGGACCGCCTCGCGGACCTCGAGCGCGAACTCGATGAATTCGCCGCCGCCCCGGTCGATCCGAATACCCCGCCCAGCACATCCACCGCGGCGACTCCGAATGCCGCAGCACCGATTTCGCATGGAGCCGATCGCCCGAGCGCCGGATCGACGCGCACGCCGGGCGATCCGACAGCCCGGTCGGCTGAACGTGACGCGGCGGAGCGGGAGTTGGCGGATGCGCAGGCCGATCTCGCGGATGCTCGTCGTGGTTTGCCGGTGAATGATGCGGATCTGACGCGGGATGCGTTGGACGACGCGCTCGATGCCCTGCGTAGGCGCACGATGCGGGTGGATGAGCAGGCGGCGTGGCAGGAGCGGGTTGCGGAGTTGGAGCGTGCCGCGCGGCGCGTGTTCGACGCCGAGGACGAATCGGCTCGGGCCGAGGATGCCCGTGCGCAGGCCACTCGGGTCGCGCGGCCGCTGCCGAAAGATGCTGGTGAAGAGCCGGTTTGGCGTGTGGGCGCTGCGAAGGCCGACGGACCGGTGCGTTCGGACGCCGACCTGGAACGCGCGCAGCCGGACACCGGGCCGCCAGCCCCGGCCGATCCGCAGGCCGAGGGTGCCGGTGGGGAGCCGCCATCCGGGCCGCCGACGAATGCCGAGCCACCGGCCGACAGCCGTCCGGAAGGCGCGCGCCACACCGGCAACCCGGTCCGCGATGTGCTCGCATTCCTTCGCGAACAGCGCGATTGGCCGAACCAGCGCGAAGCCGAACCGCTCACCGAGGCCGAGACCGAACATGTTCGCCTGCTCGCCGAGGCACTCGGTCTCGACGAGAGGTTCACCGCGCTGCGCGATCCGCTGGCCGCCTTGGCCGAACTCGCCGAAATGGCGCGGGCCCGAGGCTTCCTCGCCGATGCCGACGGTCCGCGCATGCGTTACCCGGACGATTTCGAACCGCTCACCAGCGAGGAACGTTACGGTCACGAGCAGTACTGGCTGGCCGAGGCGCCCGACGACGGCCTGCGTGCCGTCCAGGACGACCTGCGCAGCGCGGGCTTGCCGATCGAGCAACCGCGGCCCCCGCGATTGCCCGCCGCTCCAACGAACCCGGATGCCTCGCCTCCCGGGCGTCCGGCCGCCGCCGACCCGGCACGCCTGTCCGCGCAACGGGACGCGGCAGCCCGCGAATTGGCCGACGCACGAGCGGAACTCGCGGACGCTCGGCATGGCCTGCCGGTCAACGACGCGGACCTGACCCGGGATGCGTTGGACGATGCGCTCGACGGTCTGCGTGGCCGCACGTTGCGGGTGGATGAGCAGCAGCCGTGGCAGGACCGGGTCGCGCGGCTCGAGGATGCGGCGCGACGGGTATTCGATGCCGAGGACCACCTGGCGCGGGCCGAAGACGCGGTGCGTCAGGCCGACCCTGCGGCCTCGATCCGTTCTGCGGCCGATGCAGAGCAGCTGTCCGCGCAGCGTGACGCGGCGGCGCGTGAGCTGGCCGACGCTCGCGCCGATCTCGCGGACGCTCGGCGCGGCCTCCCGGTGGACGACGCGGATCTATCCCGGGATGCGTTGGATGATGCGCTGGATGCCCTGCGTGGCCGCACCTTGCGGGTGGATGAGCAGCGGCCGTGGCAGGACCGGGTCGCGGAGTTGGAGCGCGCCGCCCGCCGCGTCTTCGACGCCGAAGCGGAAGTCGTTCGGCTAGAGGATGCCCTCGCGCGGGCCACGCGGGCGGCCGAGCCGCACTCGGATGTGAGCCGAGCTCGGCCTGCCGAAGACACGCAGGTTCAGGAGCCGTCCGCTCGCGTCCCGCGCCCCGAACCGATCGACCGGACCCGCGACCGGCTCGCGCGTCGCTTCGGACTCGACGATGCCGATCTGTCCCCGGAACACCTCGGCGCGACCATGGCCGACCTGCGCTACCGAAACCTGCTGCAAGCGGGCACGGTCGAGGCGCTGGCGGCCGCCACCGAGCGGGCGCGTGGCACGCAGCATCCGGACTTGCGCGCGCAGATGCGGGAGACCCGCGACGCGTGGGCACGGCGGCTGCGCATCGATCCCGCCGATCTGGATCGCGATCCGGTCGGGACGGTGGAGCGGGCCCGTGGTGCGGTGCGCCGCGACGCGCAAGCCATCGCCGATCTCGCCGACGCCGTCCAAGCGGCGCGCAGGCAGACCGGCGCCGAACCACCCGAACCGGGGGAGACCCGCCGCTACACCCTCGAGGTCGATGGCGAGCGCGTGCCCGCGCGGCTGGTCGCCGACGACAACGGCGGCTGGCGGGTCGAAGCGGCCGACCGTCTCGACGCACCCGAACCGGCGGACACCACCGTGCCCGCACCGCGGCGCCCGGAGCGGCCGAAGTCGCGGCTGCGTCGCCTGTGGGAGGCGCTGACGGCGGGGTATGTCGGCGAGAGCCCGAAGTACCCGTCGGGCTCCGGCATCGACAGCGCGGGCCAGTCACTGCTCGCCCACGAAGCCGGGCTGCCGCTCACCAAGCACTACGATCCGACTCCCGCGCCCGGCGACGAATACGAAGTGATGCAGACGAAGTTCAGTCCGGTCCGCATCCTCAAGGAAGCCGTCACCATGTGGCGCAAGCGGGAACTCGTTCCGTTCCTGAAGCGCCTGACCTCCCGGGTAGCGAGCCCGGCCGCCGAGTACGGCACACCCATCGCCCGCGACGGCGAGGAGTACCGGTACTGGTTGGAGGAGGCCGATCCGGAACTGGTGCGCCGCGAACTCGGGGTGGAACTCGAGGAGCTGAAGCGACAGGCCGAGGACGCCGCCTATGCGCTCGCCGCAGCGGAGACCACGCCGGAACCCACCGACGGCGAGACGCCCGACGTCACGCCGGAACCGTCCATGCGACCCGGGGAGGAGCTGTCCGCGAGCACCGGTGAACTCGCGGACTGGCTGCACGAGTTGTCCGAGGCGACGGTGCGGCGGCACGAACTTGCCGACGCCTTGGCGGACGCGGCGGATGTCCTTGGCGTCGATCTCGGTGAGCCCACCCCCGAGAACGTCCGCCGGGCCGTCGATCTGCTGCGGTATCAGCAGGTCCGCCGGATCGGCGCGCTCACCGGTCTCGCCGAGGCGTCCCGGCGGTACAACGCCGAGCACGAGCGGATCCCGTACAGCGACGAGGTCGGCTTCTTCGACGCCAACCCGATGAACCGCTTCCTCGGTGAGGTCGTGCGGGCCTTCGGCGGCAACCCGACCCTGCTGGACTGGCAGGGCGTGAACAACGGCGGTGAGCCGAGCCGCGAGTGGGGCGACCTCTACGACAGCGATCAGCCGGGCCAGGACCAGGGCCTGCGCGCGTTCTTCGAGAACGCGCTGCGTCGCGACCAGATCAAGGACGAGCGGGCAGTGTGGGCGCAGCTGCTCGGCACCGATCTGCACGCGCTCGACGTGCATCAGCTCGCGAACGCGCTCGCCGAGGAGATGGACCGGATCCGCGAGCACGCCCGCGGCCTGGCCGCCTTCCTCGCCGACGCCGACGAGTTCTTGCGGGCCGACGCCGCGGCCGACGAGCTCACCGGCTTGATCGGCGACATGGCCGGGCGGGACTGGGTGCTCGCGCGGGGTGGTGCGCTGCTGGAGGACGGCACCGGGCTCGGCCTGGTCCCCGGCGAACCCGGTGGGCCGATGCGGTTGGTGGTCGTGGACGGCAGACTGAACCACGACCGGGTCATCGCCGATGCGCTCGCGGCGCACCCGAGGCTCGCCGAGGCGGTCGACGAGGGCATCGTCGAGGTCCACTATCTGGTCACCGACGTTCAGCCGGACCGGATCGCGCTCGCCGACGGCGGGGCGACGCAGGTGCGTCACTTCACCGGTGCGGTCGATGGGCGTGCCTTGGACGTCACCGTGGTGAACGACGGCGACGGCTGGCGCGTCGTGCCGGATGCTCCTGTTGGCACCGACGCGCCGCCCGTCACGGACGAGACGCCGGAACCGTTGTCGCGAGCGGAGATCGGCGCCGCCATCGCCGACCTTGCCGAGCGCCTCGGCATCACCGAAACGGAGCTGAGCTCCCCGGACCTGCTGGCCCGGCGGCTCGCGGTGCTGCGCGACGAGAACGCCATTCGCGCGGGCCAGATCGAGGCGATCATCGACTACGCGCGCACCGCCTGGGACATCGACACCTATCACGAGGTCGGTGACGCGCGGAATGTGCTGGCGCACCGGCTCGGCCTGGACGCCGCGGACCTGACACCGCACCGCCTCGCCGAGGCCATGGCGGACCCGGATATCCGCAATGCCCTGCGGCAGCAGCGGGCCGAGGCGCTGGTGAAATACGCGAAGCTGTTGCGCGGCATGGACTCGGCCGCGATCGATGCCGCCAACGATCGGCTGGTCCGGCGCCTCGACGCTTTGCCGGGAACGGTCCGCATCACCGGTGTCGGCCGGTTGGGCGAGGTGATCGCCAACCTGTCGCATCGGCCGAACCTGCACCCCGACCTGGTCGACGCCCTCACGGACTACGCCGACGCGCTCGCGGCGGTCGATGTGTTCGATCCGCGGGCCCACGGCGACCGAGCGCTCGATCCCCGCGTCTCCGATGTCGAGTTCCCCGTGCACGACAAGGCGGTTCGCCACCTGCTGGAGGTCATCGGCGACGTCGTTCACCTCACCGAGGCCCCCGGCCGGCTCGGCATGCTGGACGGTGACACCGGCATCCCACCCGGCCCAGACCGCGGGGCCAGCCGGGACTTCGCGCGCTTGGTCGGCGTGGACCTGACCGACGCGGGCCCGCAACGGTGGGCCGAGGTCTACGAGGTCTACCGCGACGGAAAGCTCGACCAGAACGAGCGACTCACTCCCGCGCAGCTCGCCGAAGTGCAGGCCGCACTGCGCGCCGAGGTCGTCGCGCGCGCCGACGACCTCGCTGCCCTCACCGACCTCGTACAGCGCGCCGCCCGTGCCGATGTGGAAGTTCTCTCCGCGCAACGTGCGGCGGCGGAGCGGGAGTTGGCGGACGCGCAGGCCGATCTCGCGGATGCGCGCCGAGGGCTGCCGGTGAACGACGAGGATCTGACGCGGGATGCGTTGGACGACGCGCTCGATGGACTGCGTGGTCGTACGTTGCGGGTGGATGAGCAGGGGCCGTGGCAGGACCGGGTTGCGGAGTTTGAGCGTGCGGCCCGGCGTGTGTTCGATGCCGAAGCCGAGCTCGCCCGGGCGGAAGACGCTGTGCGCCAGTTCCGTTCGGAACAATTCACGCATCGTTCTCCCCAGGAGGGCGAGTCCGGTTCGCCGACGGCCCGCGGTGACGGTGAGCCGTCGCGCCGGGAGCGTGACGGTGGCGAGGATTCGTCGACCGGCGGAACTCGCGTACATCGCGCCGGTGACGAGGAGTCGTCGGGCGGTGCCCCCGACGGTGATTCGGAGCCGCCCGAAGGCCCGTCGGGCTCGGCTCCGGCGCGTCCCCGTTGGATGCCGCCGGACTGGGCGCTGCGCTCGCATATTCCGCACCCGCCGAAAGACTACGAGTCCGAGATGCCGGGTCCGTTCCTGAACGAAGTGGAACCGTGGCACGTCCCGATGCCGCAGTCGGAACCTCCGCAGCCGCCGACAACGCCGCAGCCGCCGACGCCCCCGGTCAAGCCCACGCCGCCGGTGTCGCCGACACCTCCGGTCAAGCCCACGCCGCCGATATCGCCGACACCCGCAGTGTCCCCGGTCCCACCGATACCCCCGGCCCCGCCGACGCCCCCAGCGCTGCCGGTGCCGCCGACGCCGCCGGTGCCGCCCACGCCGCCGGTGCCGCCGACGCTGC
>NZ_BDBC01000045.1 GCF_001612785.1 Nocardia beijingensis NBRC 16342 | reverse complement strand
AGCTTCTCCTCGCCCGGCCGCAACCCGACGCCCTGGTCCCGCACGACGACGGCGAGCGCGTTCGGCCTCCTGGGTCCGCTGGTCGAGGGTCTGGCGGGACTTGAGCGCCTTGTCGGCGTGCACACCGGCCGAGGTCTCCAGGCGCCGCACCGCGTCCGCCAGATCCTCCAGCTGCTGTTTGCCCTCGTAGGCACTGGAACGCTGGAGGTTTTCCCGATCGGCGATGGCCTGCTCGTAGGCCCGGTCGGCGTCCTCGGCTCCGGCTTCGGCCGCGGCGCGCTCGGTCTCCCTGCGCTCGCGCAGCGCGGTGGCGGCGAACAGCGCGGTGCTCGCGTGGGTCACCGCGTCGAGCCGCGCCCGCACCTGATCGACGTCCGTCTTGGCTTGCACGGCAAGGTATTTGCGATACACCTCGACGAACGCCCTGGTGGCGGTGTCCGCGTGCACCAGACCCTCCAGGGTGCGGCCGACCTCCTCCATATCGCTGAACGAGCGGGCGGCGTCCAGGATCAGTTGCTCGTCGAGCGGGCGCAGGCCGTCGGTGAGCGCCTGCGACAGACCGCGCGGGTCCAGGTTCTTGGCCAGCTGCGGACGGCGCAGCGTGAGGATCAGATTGATCAGTTGGTCGTAGCGCTGCGCTCCGAGGCCGAACATGCGCGCGTCGATCGCGTTGCGATAGTCCACCGGCCGGTCGACGATCGAATCGGAGCCGATCTGCTCGGCCAGCTGCTTGCGGGTGAAGGGGCGATCGTCCGGGCCGATCAGGGAGAAGTCGATCCCGACCCGGCCGTCGGCGACGAAATACCAGCGGGTCACCTTGTCCGAGGAACGGGTGGCGCGCATGCCGATGCCGACGGTGACCGCCTCGGGATCCTCCCAGCGACCGCGCGCGAACTCCATCCAGACATAGGAGTAGGCCGAGTCCTGCTTGCGGTAGAGCAGGTTCGACTTCATCGTGCGTTCCTCGCCGGCGAACGGGTTCAGCCTGCGCGGCTCGATCCGTCCGTCCAGCACGAAGGGGAACAGCACCTCCAGCGCCTTGGTCTTGCCCGACCCGTTCGGCCCGCGCAGCACCAGTCTGCCGTCCGCGAAACAGAACTCCTGGTCGCGGTAGTCCCACAGGTTGACGATTCCGGCGCGGGTCGGGGTGAACCGCACTCCGCCGTGAATGAGCGACATTCGTCAGTTCCCTTCCGTCCCGGCGTCGCCGGGCCCGTAGGTGTCGGCCGCGGTGACGAACAGTTCCGCGGCCCGCTTGGCGCGGACCGTGACGACCGCGCCACGGTAACGGGCAAGGGCGGGCAGCACGAGCAGTCCGTCCTCCACCACCCGGACCAGCCGCAGCCGCTCCAGCAGTGCCACCACCTCGGTGGTGAGACGCGCAACGTCGGCCTGCCATTGCGCGGCGAACGTCGTGCCGTAGCGATCGGCCAGCGCCCGCACCGTTTCATTCAGCCATGCCCGGTCGATCAGCGGATAGCCGGATGGGACAGCCGGATCTGTCCGGTCGTCCGTCGCCGGGTCCGGTTCAGGGCGGGTCGAGTCCGGCTCGGCGAGCGGAACGAACAGCGTGGACTCGGGGATGGCTTCGTCGAGTTGGTCGGCGAGTTCCGCATCCGTGTCCGGGGCGGCGCGGCGGCGCGGCACGGGGTGATCGATGTCGAGCACGCGGTCGGCGATCTCACCGGCAAGCAGCAAGGCGACCTGTGCGAGCGTCCCGGTCCCCGGAAAGCGGATGTCCGACAGCCGCCCCGAGGTGTCGATCAGCGCCACGCCCTCCGCCCGGCGTTCGGCGCGCAGCCCGGTGAACAGTTCGACTTCCGCGACGATCCGCTCCTGAGCGAGCACGGGACGCTCCTCCGGTGCGAGATCGTCGGCGTACACCACCGGTTGTTCGACCAGCGCCCTGCGCACCCGGCGCGCGATCTCGGCGGTGGTCGTCGCGTGCGCGGAAACGCCGGTCACCATGGGCTCTTCGGTGAGCAATCCGCGCACACCGTGCAGATGTTGCAGCGCGCGCGGCGGCCGGAACAACGCGAAGACCACCGGCCGGTCGATGTCGTAGAGCGCCTCGCCCGCCTCCGGATCGCTGGCCCAGCCGCCCGCGTCGCCGTCGGCCAGGGTGAGCGCGCCGCGCACGGTCAGCCAGCCGACCGCGTCGACGAACGCGTCGCGGTCGGCGGCCCGGTCGGTGGCGAGTTCCAGTCCGTCCACCCGGTTCGCGTAGGCGGCGACCTGCTCGGCCAGCTCGGACAACGTGATCTGATCCCCGGCGCGCCCCAGCGCGGCCAGCGCGAGGGCGAGGTAGGCGTAGCGGCGGCGGTCGAAGACGCGCTCGGCGGGTGTGCGCGCGGGCCTGCCCGCGTCCAGGCGGTCGATGACCGGGAAGACCCGTGCGGTGGTCTCGGTGACTTCGAGCCGGTAGCCGAACAATTCGGCGAGGTCCTCACGCAACTCGGTGGCCCAGCGCCGGATCAGCGGCAGGGCGATCCGGTCCGGATAGGTGCGCGTCACCAGGTGATTGGCCAGGACCACCCGGGCGGCGCGCTGATAATTGTCCAGGGTGAGCGCATCGATGCTGCGTGCGTGCATCAGCCGTGCTCCCCGCGCGGGCGGGGCCGCGCCCCGGTCGTCTGCTCGATCTTCAGCGACCGGTTGTTCAACCGCAGCAGCCCACGGGTGGTGCGCACGACGGTCGGGCCGTCGTGCTCGGACACCGTCAAGGTGACGCCGCTGTCGGAGCCGGTGGTGCCGGCCACCCGGCCCCGCACCGGAACCCAGGCGGTGGACGCGGCGTCCAGCAGCCGCAGCAGCACTTCGGTCTCCCGGTCGTCGAGCACTCGTTCGTGCACGTCGCCGGAGGCCAGTGACCTGGCGGCCTCGGCGCGGGCCCGCTGCGCGTCCAGCTGCGCCTCGCGCAGACGCCGGATACCCGCGTCGTTGCGGTGGATGCGGGCGGGCGCGCCGGCCGAGGGCGGGCGTCCGGTCTCGGCGAGCGTGCGCGAGATCTCCAACGGCGGTGCGTCCCACCAAGATCGAATCGCCGGGATGACGTCGGCGTCGGGGTGCTCCATCGCCAGGTGCCGCGGTTTGCCGAGTCCGAACACCGCGTCGAACAGCGCGTGGGCGCTGTCCACAGTCGGCGCCGCGGTGAACCAGCCGGCCAGATGACGCAGCGCTGACTCCCGGCTCACCCCGCCCCTGCGCGTCTCGGTGACCCGCCGCAGCAACGACAGCACCGCGGCGATGGCGCTCATGGTGGCCTCGCGCAGCCGTTCGGCTTCCGTCGTCCCCGCCTGTTCACCGCCGGCGGAGGCCACGAACCAGGTCCGCAGTCCGTCCCACCTGGCCTGCCAATCCGACCGGCGTTCCTCGACGCTCAGCAACACCCGCTCGTCGCAGCGCGCGGCGCGGACGATCAGGTCCTCGACGCCGGTCTCCTCGATCTCGAGGATCGCGGCGGCCAGCCGCGGGGTGAACCGGGCCAGGTCGAGGCTGAACTCCCGCATGTGCGCCAGCAACGCGTCCTTGTGCGCGAGAAACGATTCCGGCGTGATCTCGGTGGTGCGGACCAGGTCGCCGAGCCCGAGATAGAAGTGCGCGGCACGGGCGGCCAGGTCGGACAGCGCGGTGTCGAGACGGCGCAGCGTGCGATAGACGCGCTCGGCGTCGCCCGCCCGGTTGACCTCGGCAAGGGTGTGCAGATCGGCCAGCAGCTCCGGCAGCACCAGGCGCGACAACGAGGCTTCGTCGAGCCGGGCGCTGAGCACACCGGCGACTGCCTGGTAGGCCTGGAAACCGGCCTGGGAGAACTGGTACACGTAATGCCGATTGCGGTATTCGGCCAGCGTCGCGGCGCGGGTTCCGTCGTAACTGCGCTCCAGCACGCCCCATTGGTGCAGCTGGTCGAGCAGCGGGCCGATCTCGGCGGCGGTCAGCGCCGTCGCCGCGGTCCGGCCGGGAGCGGCCGGGGGCCGGTCCGGCGCAGCGGTTTCCGGCTCGCGCTCGGGTGGACGGGTACCCGACCGCTGCGAATCCGCCCCCGTCTTCGCGACCGTTTGGTTTGTGCCAGCCGGTTCGGACGGGTGTGGCGTGTTCCCGATGCGTTCGATCCACTCCGCGACGTCGTCCGCGTGCAGCAGCACCACGTACGCCGCCCGCGCGCCGTCGAACGCGCGCAGCACCCGGAGGTAATCGGCGCGCCGCTCGGCGGTGGCGAAGGAGAACAGCCGCAGCCGGTCGTCCCAGTGGGCGTCGGCCCAGCCGTCATCGGAGTCGGTCACCGGGAACAGGGTAGTAGCGGGCCGATCGCCGCCCGCACGACGTTCCGGAGTTCGGCGTGGCCGCGTCCGGTTCGTCACCGTTCGCCGCGACCGCGGCGCAGGTCGGCTCACTCGACGGACAACGAACGCAACTGATCCAGGTAAGCGCGGGTACGCGGGTCGCCCGGGAACCGCTCGATGATCTCGCGCGCGACCTCCCCCGCGATCCACATCAGCGAGGGCACCGACCGCCTGCCACCCGCGAACGCGCGCATGCCCTCGGTGACCGCGAGTTCCAGGTCACGGTCGCGCACCGCGACCACGGCCAGGGTCAGATGCGCCTCGGAGACCCGCATCGGATTGCGCAGGCTGCCGTCGGGGCGGGTGGCGTTGCGGATCACTTCGCGCGCGTAGGTTTCGGCGAGCCGATCCTCGCCCGCGACCCGGCAGCAGTCCATCGCGTAGAAGTCGAACTTGTTCGCGTCGATGACGAAATGGTTGTCCAGATTCGCCGGATGATCGAGTCGCTCCAAGATAGCTCGGCCCTCGTCGAGCGCCGCTTCCACCTCGCGCGGATTACCCAGCCTCGCCCACGCTTTGGCGCGCTGGGCGGCGAGCTGGACACCGACGCGCAGGTGCTGGCTTACTTCCAGCGTCGGCTGAACGGCCTCGATGACACCGCGGTAGTTGCCCTGGGTCAGCGCGAACCACGCGGTCATTTCCGCTGCCCATGCGGCGATCTCGATGTTCTCCGCTTCCTGCGCCAGCGACTGGGCGGCGCGGCGGGTCGCCTCCGCGGCGGTGCGCCGGCCGAGGTCGTAGTCGACGCAGCCGACCAGCAGCGCGACCCATCCGGCGAGCACGAGGATCTCGCGATGCTGGGCCAGGGTCAGGCGACCGTCCAGCAACGAGGTGATCCTGCGCAGCCACGCGGTGCCCTCGGTGTGCAGGTCGTGCGGGTCGGCGTAGGAGTATTCGCAGCACAGGCGTTCGGCGGTGATGCGGATGGCCTCCAGGGTCACCGAGGACACATCGGACATGCGGAGGCGTCCGATGAACTCGAGGGTGTCCATGCCGGTCGCCGAGAGCAATTCGTCGTCCCTGTTTGGTCTGACCTTGGGAAAGAACGCCGCGGTCACCGTGTCGAAGGTGGCGGCGATGATGGGCGCGTAGAAGTCGTCGGGGCGCGATTCGCCCGATTCCCAACGGCGCCAGTTGCGTAGGAGAGTACTGTCGGTCGGCAGGTTGTGCGAAGACTTTCCACGCATCACGCGAACAGCGTCGGCTTGCGACCACCCCCTCGCGTCACGCTCGGAACGCATTCGGACTGCCCAGACGGGTCGATCGTCGGTAGCGGCCACGTCTGTAGTATCGCACCAGTTAACGCTTGGTGGCCCGAAGAGGGCAGGTAGATGTCCGTGTGTTGCCAGCTACTTTCGCCGGCCCGCGTTGTGCATGCTTGAACTGGCGCTAGAAGTTTGCCAGCCCCTCCTGTAAGAGCAGTTGCAAGTACATCTGCTCTTGCACGAAGCGCAAATACCCCGTAAAACGGGTGGATCCACATAAGAGAACAGCGATCCCAATCCAACGGAGGTTCGGGTGGAAGCGTTGATCTATGGATACTTGCGTGACGATCTGGCCGACGGCCATAGCAAAGAGCTCGAGGCCGCGATGAGCAGCCTCGCCCGGGAGGAAGGGCTGTGCTTCGCCGCAACGTTCCATGAATCGACCGGCGGTGACGGGACGGCTTTCGCCGAGCTCACGGCGGAACTCAAGCGCGCGGACGCGCACCATGTCGTGGTTCCCTCACTCGATCACTTTGCCGGTCAGACGATTCCGCGCGACATCCTGATCGCCAAACTGGCTCAGGAGGCGGCGGCGCGGGTGTGGACCGTGGAGAGCTGACCGTCGCGACCGAATCGTCCGGTACCGCACCGACCCCCAGCGTCGCAGCCCGGTCACCGCGCCGGTGACGAGTACACCCGCTGCCAGGGAAGCGAGCAGCCCCGCGAACCGGTGCTGTTCGAACAGCGGGTATACCTGCCAGTGCAGCAGATAGACGAACAGCGAGCCGTCGGCCAGCACCGCCGCGCAGACGGCGACGACGGCGGGGACGCGGACCGCGGACAACCACACCAGTGCGAGCAAACCCACCATGACCAAACGTTCCCGTTCGGGGACGCCGAAATATCCGGGCACCGTGATCAGTACGACGGCACTGACCGCCATCCGCTGCCACATCGACGTCGCCTTCGCCGCCGCCCAGCCGAGCGCGAAGAGCCACACCGCCAGCGGAGAGAACGGAACATCCTTCGCCGAATACAGACCGAACGCCTGGTATCGAAAGACGAGGCTCAGCGCGACCAGCGCCATCGCGAACCAGAACGGCTCGGCTCGTTGCCACCGGTCCACCACGGGAATCCGGATCAGCAACCCGGCCGCCAGCATGAAATACACGAGCACCTCGAGAAACCACAGGTGCCCTGCGGTGGCGCTGTCGTGCGGGCCGAGAATCTTGTTCAGTAACAGGACATTCTGCCAGCCGTAGTAGTCGGTGCGGGTCAATGTCAGCGCGACCCAGACCGCCGTGGGCACCGCGATGTACCCCACGGCGCGCATGGTGTGACGCAATCGTTCGGCGGGCGGCGCGGCGGTGACGCCGAACCGCGCGAAGTTGAAGCCGGCCACGCCCAGCAGCACGTGCGCCGCGCCCCAGAGCACGAACACTCCGGCGTGCGAGCTCACGATGAGCACGATGCCGATCGCGCGCAGCAGCGTCCCGGTGTCGAGCGCGCGCCCGAAACGCCTGCGCCCCTCTGGTATCCGTGCCAATTCCGCTACGGAGGTGTTCGGCCAGTCGGTGGGCAGTCGGCCGAGCGCCCGCTCGAGGCGCGCCGCGGTGGTGACGTAGGTGAGCGAGTTCCCGCCGAGGTCGACGAAGGTGCTGTCCGGGTGGATCCGCGCGGGATCCATGCCGAGCGTCGTGGCGTAGAGGGTGCGGATGTCGCGCACCGGCGGGGCGGATTCGGCCAGTCGGCGGATAGCGGGATAGTCAGGTTTGCCGTTCGGTAGCCGTGGGATCCGTTCGACCGAGTGGACCCGGATGGCGGCGGCGGGCAGTCCGGACAGCCGGGCGGCGAGTTCGGTCGGATCGGACCGGGAGGTCTCCACGGCGACGACGAGGTGGGCGTCGTCGTCGGTGCAGCACGCCGTGAAACCGGCTTTCGCGAGTCCGGATTCGAGACGCTCCAGATCGATGCGCAATCCGAAGATCTTGGCGAACCGGCTACGCCTGCCGACGACCTGATACAAGCCCTCGGGGGTGCGCCGGGCCAGGTCGCCGGTGCGCAGGGCATCGACCGTGCGGCCGAGAGCGAGGTCGGCGGCGGACTTCGCGTACCCCATCATCACATTGGCGCCGCGATAGACCAGTTCGCGCGGTTCGTCCCCGTTGTCGGCTCCGTCGAGCGGCTCGAGGGTGAATTCGCCGCCCGGAATCGGTATTCCGATGCAGTCGGGGTGCGCGCTCGCCAGATGAGCGGGCAGATAGGCCATTCGCGCGGTGGCCTCGGTCTGGCCGTACATGACGACGAACTGCCAGCCGCGTTCCCGGCCGAGCGCGGCGTACTCCCGTACCCGTTCGGGCGCGAGCCGCCCACCGGCCTGGGTGACACAGCGCAGGTGGGGCAGGTCCATGCGGGCGAAACCGATGCGGTCGAGCAGATCGATGGTGTAGGGAACCGCGGCGAACGACGTTGCGCGACAGTTCCGGAAGGCCTGCCAGAACTGGCTGTCCAATACCGACTGGTCGGTGAGCATGAGGCTCGCCCCACGCCACAGGTGGCTGTGCACCACCGACAGCCCGTAGCAGTAGAACATCGGCAGGGTGGTGGCCGCGCAATCGTCCGGGCCGATGGCCAGGTACTCGGCGACGGCCGCCGCGTTGGCGCGCAGGTTCGTCGCCGAGAGCCGGACCAGCTTGGGCGAGCCGGTGGACCCCGAGGTGCTCAGCAGCAGCGCGAGATCCGGATGCAGGCGATGCGCCGAGTGCTCCCGGACCACCTGGACGCGCCCGTCCTCGATCAGCACGTCCGGGTCGTAGGTCTCCCGCAACCCCGCAGTGATCCGCTCGGTCAGCAAGACGACGCATCCGGCGTCGAGCGCTCCGAGGTAGGCGACGAGCGAGGCGAGATCGTTGCGCGCGGCGAGCGCGACGAGGCGGCGGGCCGGGCCGAGCTCGTTCGCGAAAGCCTCGACGAGCGACGCAAGCCGAGCGTAGGTCACCTGCCGGAGGGCTGAGGCTCCGGCGCCGCCGTCCGCGCCCGCGCGGTCGGGGCACTGGACGGCGATCCGCTCGTCGAAGGTGCGCAGACGCTCGACGATCGGATGGGCGGTCACCGGCGAAAGTGTAGGAGGCGGTCGTTCCGACCCGAAGGTGGCCCCCCGGCGAACTTCCGGTGAACCCTGCGCCCACCGGCGGGCAGCGCCGAACGCGCCGCCGCGCAACCGGTCAGAGGCCGAAGCTGCCCGGACCCCGTCTGCGCAGGTACTTCTCGAATTCCGCCGCGATGGCATCGCCATCGATCTTGGCCATCGCCTCGTTCACGTCGACCGCGGCGTCGCCACGCTCCTCCAGCGAGCGGACGTACTCGCTGATCTCCTCGTCACCCACGGTCATCTCGTTCACCGCGGTCTCCCAGTCCTCGGCCTGCTTGGGCAGCTCGCCCAGCGGCACCTCGATGTCGAGCACGTCCTCGACCCGGTGCAGCAGCGCGATCGTCGCCTTCGGATTGGGCGGCTGGGAGACATAGTGCGGGACGGCGGCCCAGAACGACACCGCCGGGACCCCCGCCTTCACGCACTGGTCCTGCAGCACGCCGGTGATCCCGGTCGGACCCTCGTACCGGGTCTGTTCCAGGTTGAACCGCTCGGCCGCCTCCTTGCTGTAGGCCGAGCCGGTCACCGGCACCGGGCGGGTGTGCGGAGTGTCCGCGAGCAGCGCTCCGAGAATGACCACGGTCTGCACCCCGAGCTGCTCGATGAACTCCAGCAGGTCGCCGCAGAAGCTGCGCCAGCGCATATTCGGTTCGATGCCGCGCAGCAGCACCACGTCGCGGTCGCTGCCGGGGGGCGAGCAGACCGACAGCATCGTCGACGGCCACTGGATTTCCCTGGTCACACCGTCCACCTGACGCACCGTCGGCCGGTTGACCTGATAGTCGTAGTAATCCTCGGAGTCGAGCTCGGCCAACGGCTCGGCGTCCCAGATCAGTTCCAGATGCTCGACGGCGCCGCTGGCCGCGTCACCGGCGTCGTTCCACCCCTCGAAGGCGGCGACCAGTACCGGATCCCGCAACGTCGGCAGTTCCGGATCGGGAGTTTCACTGGCGTTCACTCGGTCAGCCTACGGCGTGCGGCGAAATGGCGTGTCGTATGACGGCCGGACCGGGTGGCGTGTTTCCGCGCGCGGACAGGGCGGCGCCATGCGGCGCGTGTGGTCCAGAACACCGAGGCTCGACGCCGTGGCCTGGATCGTCGGCCCCGCCCACTACGCTGGAGCGCATGTCTGCGTCCATCCCCGCCGAGTTCGACACCACGCTACTCGACACGCTGCGCCGCCGTGTCGTCATCGGCGACGGTGCGATGGGCACCATGCTGCAAGCGGCCGATCTGACCCTGGACGATTTCCGCGGGTTGGAGGGCTGTAACGAGATCCTCAACGACACCCGTCCCGACGTGCTGCGCGGCATCCACCGTGCCTATTTCGAAGCGGGCGCCGACGCGGTCGAGACCAATACTTTCGGCTGCAACCTGCCCAATCTCGCCGACTACGACATCGCCGACCGGATCCGCGACCTCTCCGAGGGGGGCACCCGGCTGGCTCGCGAGGTCGCCGACGAGATGGGGCCGTCCCCCGACGGTACGCCACGGTATGTGCTCGGCTCGATGGGGCCGGGCACCAAGCTGCCCACGCTCGGTCACGCCCCGTTCGCCGCGCTGCGCGACGCCTACACCGAGGCCGCTCTCGGCATGCTCGACGGCGGCGCCGACGCCATCCTCATCGAGACCTGCCAGGACCTGCTGCAGGTCAAGGCGGCGGTGACCGGCAGCAAGCGCGCGATGGCGAAGCTGGGCCGCCGGATCCCGATCATCACCCACGTCACGGTGGAGACCACCGGCACGATGCTGGTCGGCAGCGAGATCGGCGCGGCGCTGACCGCGCTGGAACCGCTCGGCATCGACATGATCGGCCTGAACTGCGCGACCGGCCCCGACGAGATGAGCGAACACCTGCGGCACCTGTCGCGGCACGCGCAGGTGCCGGTCTCGGTGATGCCGAACGCCGGGCTGCCGGTGCTCGGCGCCGACGGGGCGGTCTACCCGCTCACCCCCGAGGAACTGGCGGTCGCGCTGCGCGGGTTCGTCACCGAGTTCGGCCTCGCCCTGGTCGGCGGCTGCTGCGGGACCACGCCCGAGCACATCCGCCAGGTCACCGCCGCGGTGCGCGAGGTCGAGCCGACCCTGCCGCCGATCGCCGAGCGGCGCGCCCCGGTGCACGAGCCGAGCGTGTCGAGCATGTACACCGCGGTGCCGTTCGAGCAGGACGCCTCGGTGCTGATGATCGGCGAACGCACCAACGCCAACGGCTCCAAGGCGTTCCGCGACGCCATGCTCGCAGGGGACTGGCAGAAGTGCCTGGACATCGCCAAGGATCAGACCCGCGACGGGGCGCACATGCTCGACCTGTGCGTCGACTACGTCGGCCGCGACGGCACCCGCGACATGGCGGAGCTGGCGAGCAGGCTGGCAACCGCCTCGACGTTGCCGATCATGCTCGACTCCACCGAGACCCCGGTGCTGCGGGCCGGGCTGGAACACCTGGGCGGACGCTGCGCGGTCAACTCGGTGAACTACGAGGACGGCGCCGGTCCCGATTCGCGTTTCCAGCAGACCATGCGCCTGGTGGCCGAGCACGGCGCGGCCGTGGTCGCGCTGACCATCGACGAGGAGGGCCAGGCCCGCACCGCGGCGAAGAAGGTGGAGATCGCCGAGCGGTTGATCGCCGACATCACCGGCAACTGGGGGCTGTCGGAGAGCGACATCATCATCGACACGCTCACCTTCACCCTCGGCACCGGCCAGGAGGAGTCGCGCCGCGACGGGCTGGAGACGATCGAGGCCATCCGCGAGCTCAAGCGCCGTCATCCACGGGTGCAGACCACCTTGGGTCTGTCCAATATCTCCTTCGGCCTCAATCCGGCCGCCCGCCAGGTGCT
This sequence comes from Nocardia beijingensis NBRC 16342, assembly GCF_001612785.1. GTDB lineage: Bacteria > Actinomycetota > Actinomycetes > Mycobacteriales > Mycobacteriaceae > Nocardia > Nocardia beijingensis. The sequence continues at coordinate 141,819 of NZ_BDBC01000045.1, read as the reverse complement.
CAACTCGGTGTTCATGCACGAATGCGTCCAGGCCGGTCTGGATTCCGCGATCGTGCACGCCTCCAAGATCCTGCCGATCAGCCGCATTCCGGAGGAGCAGCGGGAGGTCGCGCTGGATCTGGTGTACGACCGCCGCGCGGAGGGTTACGACCCGCTGCAGAAACTGATGGCGCTGTTCGAAGGCGTGTCCACCTCCTCGTCGAAGGCCTCGCGTGCGGAGGAACTGGCCGCGCTCCCGCTGTTCGAGCGGCTGGAGCGGCGCATCGTCGACGGTGAACGCGCCGGAATGGAAGCCGACCTGGATGCGGCCATGGCCGAGGTCCCACCGCTGCAGATCATCAACGAGACCCTGCTCGCCGGGATGAAGACGGTCGGCGAGCTGTTCGGGTCCGGCCAGATGCAGCTGCCGTTCGTGTTGCAGTCCGCCGAGGTGATGAAGGCCGCCGTCGCGTATCTGGAGCCGCACATGGAGGCCACCGACGACAGCGGCAAGGGCCGCATCGTGCTGGCCACCGTGAAGGGCGACGTGCACGACATCGGCAAGAACCTGGTCGACATCATCCTGTCGAATAACGGCTACGAGGTGGTCAACCTCGGCATCAAACAGCCGATCGGCACCATCCTGGACGCGGCGGTGGACAAGAAGGCCGACGTCATCGGCATGTCCGGCCTGCTGGTCAAGTCGACCGTGGTGATGAAGGAGAACCTCGAGGAACTCAACGCCAAGGGCGTCGCCGAGCAGTTCCCGGTGCTGCTGGGTGGTGCGGCGCTCACCCGCTCCTACGTGGAGAACGACTTGGCCGACGTCTACGAGGGCGACGTGCACTACGCGCGCGACGCGTTCGAGGGCCTGCGGCTGATGGACGACATCATGACCCGCAAGCGCGGCGGCGACCTCGACCCGGACAGCCCCGAGGCCATCGCCGAGCGGGAGAAGGCCGCCGAGCGCAAAGCGCGCCACGAGCGTTCCAAGCGGATCGCCGCGGAACGCCGTGCGGCCGAGGCGCCCGTCGTGGTGCCGGAGCGCTCCGACGTCGCGGCCGACCTGCCCGTGCCGGTGCCGCCGTTCTGGGGCACCCGCGTGGTGAAGGGCCTTGCGGTGCACGAGTATTCGGGCCTGCTGGACGAGCGGGCGCTGTTCCTGGGGCAGTGGGGCCTGCGTGGGCAGCGCGGCGGCGACGGACCCGGCTACGAGGAATTGGTGGAGACCGAGGGCAGGCCGCGGCTGCGCGCCTGGCTGGACCGGTTGAGCACCGAGGGCGTGTTACAGCATGCCGCGGTGGTGTACGGCTACTTCCCCGCGGTGTCCGAGGGCGATGACGTCATCGTGCTCACCGAGCCGGAACCCGATGCCCCGGAACGCCACCGCTTCACCTTCCCGCGTCAGCAGCGCGACCGGTTCCTGTGCATCGCCGACTTCATCCGTTCGCGGGAGCACGCCCGAGCGACCGGCCAGGTGGACGTCCTGCCGTTCCAGCTGGTCACGATGGGTCAGCCGATCGCCGACTTCGCCAACGAACTGTTCGCGGGCGACAGCTACCGCGATTACCTCGAGGTGCACGGCATCGGCGTCCAGCTCACCGAGGCGCTCGCCGAGTACTGGCACCGCCGCATCCGTGAGGAACTCGTCCTCGACGGCCACGCGGTCGCCGACTCCGACCCGGCGGACGTGCAGGAGTACTTCAAGCTCGGCTATCGCGGCGCACGGTACTCCTTCGGCTACGGCGCCTGCCCGGAGTTGGAGGACCGCGCCAAACTGGTCGATCTGCTCGAGGCCGACCGCATCGGCGTGGTGCTCTCCGAGGAGCTGCAGCTGCATCCGGAGCAGTCGACGGACGCCTTCGTCCTGCTGCATCCGGAGGCGAAGTACTTCAACGCGTAAGCGCTCGCAGTGCGGCGCCGACGCCCGGACGGCCTCGGCGCCGCACTGTCGTCGGTTCTTGCGCGGTCGGCTCGGAATTCTCACCCGGGCTGTTCGGCTGGTCTTGGATGACCACGGTCCCGTCTCGAGCACGCACGCCCGAATCAACCGGCACTCCACGCTCGGCCAGTCGGGTCGCCATCGGTTCACCACCCACTGGGTGATCAGGCCGCGTGCGGCGGTCGTTCGGCGACCGGTCTCGGAAGCCGATCTTGCTCTGCCGGTCATCGGACGGAGCGGGTGAGCGCGCATCACTGGTTCGCCTCGTCTCATGGCGGCTCGGCGCTGCCCTCGGGTCGGTGGCCGCCACGCCGACGACCCGCTGTGCGCGATGGGGTGTCGTGGTCCGTTCGCGCAGCCGGTCATAGCGAAATGCTCTCACGTCAAGGGCCTTGGCTACCTGGCCGGATGTCGCGTCACGCGCTGATCGAGGCGCTCGTCGGCGCGTCATCGTTGGCGGGCGCGCGGCGCTGACCTGCGCGATCGCCCGTGCCCGCGCGGGGAGGTGGATGTCTGTCGGGTGGATGTGCCATTGTCGAAGGCGTTGTAACTGCATCCGGGGCAGTCGGCGGATGCGTTCGCGTCACTGCTCAGTGGTGCAAAGCACCTCGGCGCGTACGCTTTCGGAGTCCCTCCTGGCTTGCGCGTGGAGTGCGAAAAGGCTAGGCGCGCACGTAGGAGAGGCACACCACCATGACGGCGGATCGATTGATCGCGGGACGGTACCGGCTCACGGATCCGATCGGCACCGGCGCCATGGGTGTGGTCTGGCGGGCCACCGACGTCCGGCTGCAGCGCACCGTCGCGGTCAAACAGGTGCTCCTCGGTCCCGGACTCACCGGATCGGCTGCGCTGGAGGCGAAACGGCGCGCCATGCGGGAGGGGCGCATCGCCGCGCGGCTGCACCACCCGAACGCCATCACCGTGTTCGACGTGGCCGAGGACGACGGCCAGCCCTGGCTGGTCATGGAGTACATGGACGCGCCGAGCCTGGCGACCAGACTGTCGGGCGGTCGCACGCTGCCGCCGCTCGAGGTCGCGCGGATCGGCGCGCAGGCGGCCGGCGCCTTGGCCGCCGCGCACGACGCGGGGATCATGCACCGGGACGTGAAGCCGGCGAACCTGCTGGTCGCCGACGACGGTACGGTCAAGATCACCGATTTCGGCATCTCCCGCGCGGTCGGCGACGTGACGGTCACGGCCACCGGCTTCCTCGCCGGGACACCGGCCTACTTGTCGCCCGAGGTCGCCCGCGGCGAGGACCCGGAACCGGCTTCGGACGTCTTCGCGCTCGGTTCGACGCTGTACGCGGCGGTGCAGGGCACTCCGCCGTTCGGCGAGGGGGACAACCCGCTCGCCCTGCTGCACGCGGTCGCGCAGGCCGAGATCCGGGCGCCGGAGGCCGCTGGCGCGTTGGGGCCGGTGCTGATGTACCTGCTCGCCCCCGCGGTCGCCGACCGTCCGACCATGCGCGAGGCGAAAGAGGCACTCGAAGCCGTTGCGGCGGGCCGGGATCCCCAGGTGCCCGCGGCGGTGACGAAGGTGATTGCCGCGCCGGGAACGGCCGCCGCCGCGACGACCGTCCTGCCGAACCGGGCCGCCGCCGTTTCTCCGGAGCGGCCGGACGGCACCGGGGTCACCGCCGTCGTGCCGGGTTCGACTGCGCCGCAAGGTGTTACGCCGCCGTCGGCGCCGAAGCGCGCGGCCGGGGTGGTGGCGACGTTGCCGGGCGTCCTGCGCGGACGGCAGCGCGGCCGGCTGGTCGCCGTGGAAGCCGCCGCGGTGGTGGCGGTGCTGATTCTTGTCGCCGTCATCGCGACGCTGACCAGGGCGGACGGCGAGGGTGACGCCACGCCGACGTCCTCGGTCGTGCCTCCGGCCGCCGTGGCCCCCGAGAACGCTCCGTCACCGGCCGACGCGGCCGGGCCGCAGCCGCGACAGGCCCCGGCACAAGCTCCCGCCCAAACCCCCGCGCAGGCTTCGGCCACCCCGGCGCCCCCCTCCGGGCTCGCGCCCACCTCCGCAGGTGTCCCACCGTTGCCGCCCGCCCCTGGGGCCACCCCTCCGGCGCCGACGACGCCCCCCGCCCCGAACCCCACCACCACCCCGCCGCCGCCCAGCAGCACGCCGCAGCCCACCACCTCGAGCCCGGCCCCGACCACGACCGGCCCGACCGCCACCGCGACGACCACCCCGTCCGCACCGACCTCCGACCGGATCGCCTCGTTCATCCAGGGCTACTACGGCATGCTGCCCGGCAACGTGTCCGGCGCGTGGACCCAGCTGGCACCCGGATATCAGGCGCAGACCGGTTACGACTCCTACGTGAACTTCTGGGGCACGATTCGGTCGGTGCGAGTGGGGTCGGTCACGCAGAACGGTGCGAACCGGGCGGTGGTGGCGCTGACCTATACCCTGAAGAACGGCACGACGACCTCCGAGAACCGCTGGATCGAGGTCGTCGGCGACAGTGCGAAACTGCAGATCGCCGCATCCGGCACCTGAGGGGTGAGGTCGAGGGAGGCCGGTCGGTGGCCTGCCTCCGACGGCAGGGTTCGGTACGTTCGTGCGGCCGCTGCGGCGGCCGAAGCCCAGCCGTGCCCATCACCGTGGACATGAACTAGGAGAAGGACCGAAAACGTGACAGCGCGACTGGCCGGAGTGCTCTGGGACATGGACGGCACGCTGCTCGACTCGGAGAAGCTCTGGGACGTCGCGGTGCGGGAACTGGCGCGCGAGCACGGCCACGAGATGACCGACGCGATCCGGCACGCGCTGATCGGGGCGTCGGGCCCGAACGCGCTGCGGATCATGTTCACCGGTCTCGGCATCGAGCCGACCCCCGATTCGCTGCGGGCGGCGGGGGAGTTCCTGGAGCGGCGGGTGACCGAATTGATGACCGGGCCCATCCCGTGGCGGCCGGGCGCGAAGGACGCGCTCGCCATGGTGCGTGCCGCGGGGTTGTCCAGCGCGCTCGTCACCAATACCAAGCGGTCGCTCACGGAGTTCGGTCTGGACACGCTGGGCCGTGACTTCTTCGACGTCTCGGTCTGCGGCGACGAAGTGACGCACGGCAAGCCGGAACCGGATGTCTACCTGCGCGCCGCCGAACTGCTCGGGCTCGATCCGAAACAGTGTGTGGCGGTGGAGGATTCACCGACCGGGGCGCGTGCGGCCCAGGCGGCGGGTTGCGCCGTGCTGGTCGTCCCGTGTGAGATCCCCGTGCCGGACGCGCCGAGGCGGGTCTTCCGGGATTCGCTGATCGGACTGACCGTCGCGGACCTCGAACACGCGCTGCGCGTGCGGGGTTGAGTCGCCATGGTGCTCGCGCCGCACCATGAGTTCGTCGAGAGTTACTGTGCCGCAACGGGTGTGCGCGCAGATGATAGGTGTGACCGTGATCACCGGCAATCTCGCCGAATCCCGGGCGTGTCGGCGAGCGCTCCACCAAAATGACGCCATGGCAGCGTTGGGCGTCCTCGACGAGATCATTGATACCGCACGGTATCCCCTGGCGGACCCGGAAGGACCCGCGCTTCGGGAAGCGGTTCGGCGCGCCCGCGCGGAACTGGCCGAGACCGGTTGCACCGTGCTGCGTGGTTTCATCCGTCCCGAACTGACCGACACGCTGCGTGCGCAGGGCGAGCTGATGGCCCCGCACGCGCACTACGAGGTCGAGCGGGTCAACGCCTACAACATCCCGCTGGACGCCGACCTGCCGGAGGACCATCCCGGCCGGATCGTGCTGGAGCGGGGAAACGCCTTCGTCCCCCGCGACCGCATTCCCGCCGACGCGCTGATCCACCGGCTCTACACCGACGAGCTGTTCCAGCGCTTCGTGGCCGACTGCTTCGGCCTGTCCGAACTGCACGAGTTCGCCGATCCGCTGGCGGGACTGTGCCTCAACGTCGTCGCGCCGGGAATGTCGCATCCCTGGCATTTCGACACCAACGAATTCACCGTCTCGATGCTCACCCAGCCCGCCGAGGACGGTGGCGTCTTCGAGTACTGCCCCAACATCCGCACACCCGAGGCGGAACATCTCGACGACGTCCGCGCCGTGCTCACCGGCACCGGCGAACGTTTCGTCCAGCGGCTCGAACTGCGTCCGGGCGACCTGCAGCTGTTCCAGGGTCGCTTCTCGTTGCACCGCGTCTCACCCGTCGGCGGTGCGCGCCAGCGCCATTCGGCCATTTTCGCCTACACCGATCGTCCCGGGATGGTCGGCACGGTGGAACGCACCCGGCAGTTGTTCGGCCGCGTGCTACCCGACCACCTAGCCGCCGCGGCCGACGCCGTCCGGGGCGATCGACTGCTCGACTGAGCCGAACGGCTCGACTGACCGAGCTCGACCCGAGAGGACCGACAGTGCCAGTGCCGTTAGATACCACCGGGAAAGCGTCTTTCGACGATATCTACGTCCGCCCCGATCCGCGCGCCTACTACGCGCGCATGTCCGAACTGGACTACCGCATTCCGGAACTGGCCAAACCGTTCTTCCAGCAGCAGATCCGGGAATTCCGCGCCTCCGCCCGGGTCGCCGTGCCGACCGTGCTCGATCTCGGGTGCTCCTACGGCGTGAACGCCGCGCTGCTGCGGCTCGACACCACGATCGGCGAGCTGGCCGAGCACTACGCCGCCGCGGACGCCGACCGGGCCGATCTGATCCGGCGTGACCGAGCCCGCGTCGCGGCGCGGGCCGAGGCCGACGACGTCCGCTTCATCGGCATGGACGCCGCGCGCCCGGCGCTCGAATACGCGCGCGAGGCCGGGCTCCTGCACGACGTGGTGCACGCCGACCTGGAGTCCGGCGAACCGGACGACGAGCAGCGCGCCCTGCTGGCGACCGCCGATCTGGTCGTCTCCACCGGCTGCGTCGGCTACATCACGGAGAAGACTCTGACCCGAGTGGCCACCGCGCACCCGCGCAGGCGGCCGTGGATGGCACACTTCGTACTGCGCATGTTCGACTTCGCACCGATCGAGGCGGAACTCGCCGCGCTCGGCTACCGGACCGAGCAGGCGCCGGGGTTGTACGAGCAACGCAGGTTCGCCTCAGCGGCCGAACAGGCGCAGGTGCTGAACACCCTGTCCGCCAACGGGATCGACACGACCGGCCGGGAAGACCAGGGCTGGCTGTATGCCAATCTGTACGTCTCCAGGCCGCTGCCGAAACATCACGCCGACACCGAGGACTCGCATTGACCGAACGCACCTTCGCCGCCGACGACCACCTTCCCCGGGTGCCCCTGCCGACGCTGGAGGACAGCTGTGGCCGGTTCCTGCAGTGGTGCGAGCCGCTGCTGACCGCCGACGAGATCGCCGCCACCCGCGCGGCGGTCGACGACCTGTTGCGGCCCGACGGGCCCGGCCGCACGCTGCACGCGGCGCTCGCGGAGTACGACGCGACGCCCGGCGTCGGCAGCTGGCTCGACCTGTTCTGGCCGTCGCGGTATCTGGGCAGGCGTGACCGGATCGCCCTGAACGCGAACTTCTTCTTCCTGTTCCGGGACGACACCCCACTGGCCGCCTCCACCGCCGCGACCCAGGTGGACCGCGCGGCGGGCATCATCTCCGCCGCCGTCGACTACAAGCTGGCGCTCGACCGGGAGGCCGTCCCGCCGGTGACCCAGCGCGGGCAGCAGCTGTCCATGTGGCAGAACAAGTACCTGTTCTCCGAGACCAGGATTCCCGGCGTGGAGCAGGACACGGTGCGCGTGCCCTACAGCGCGGAATGGCCCGGCCCCTCGCAGGCCCGGCACATCGTGGTGTTCTTCCACGGCAGCACCTTCCGGATGGACGTGATCGGCCCGGACGGAGCCCCGTATTCGCCGGAGGATCTCGCCGACGGGCTGCGCGCGGTGCTGAAGGCGGGCGCCCGACCGGCCCGCACCGACACCGCGGTCGGGCATCTCACCACCAAGGCCCGCGCGGAATGGGCGCAGAGCAGGCAGCGGCTGCTGGCCGAGCCGGTGAACGCAGCGGCGCTGGACACCATCGAGACCGCGCTGTTCGCCGTCTGCCTGGAGGACTTCGCTCCGCGCGACGAGCTGCACGCCTGCGATGAGCTGCTGCACGGCGACAGTGCCAACCGGTGGTTCGACAAATCGGTGTCCTTCATCGTCTTCGCCGACGGACAGGCGGGCATCAATGTCGAGCACTGCGGGCTCGACGGCACGACCATCCTGTCGTTCGTGGACACCCTGCTGGAAACCCCGGTGCAGGAGCACGCCGAACACTCCGGCGCGCAGGCGCAGGGGCTGCCCGCGGTGGAGCCGATCGATTTCGTGCTGGACGAGGCGCAGCGCGGCGACATCGCCGCGGCGGGCGCGGCCTTCGCCCAGTACGCCGCGGCGAACGCCACCCAGACGGTGTCGTTCGAGGATTTCGGCACCGCCAAGGCCAAGCAGCTGGGCATCTCGCCGGACGCGTTCGCGCAGCTGAGCTACCAGTTGGCCCATCGGCGCAGCAAGGGGATCACCGGCGCGACCTACGAGTCGATCGCGACCAGGCAGTACCGCAGCGGCCGCACCGAGGCCATGCGGGTGGTCACCCCGGAGATGATCGCCTTCGTCGACACCATGCAGGACCAGGACGCGAGCACCGAGGCTAAGCTCGCCGCGGCGCGCACGGCCGCGGCGGCGCACGTGGAGCGGGCCAAGCAGTGCCAGGCCGGGGACGCGCCCGAGCAGCACCTGTGGGAGTTGCAGTGGATCCAGCGCCGCCGCGGCGCGGAACTGGGCGTCACCGACCCGATCCCGCTCTACGACAGCCCCGGCTGGACGATCATGCGGGACGACTACCTGAGCACCAGCTCGGCGCCGTCGGTCAACATCCGTTACTTCGGTTTCGGCTCCACCAGCCCCCGGTGCATCGGCATCGCCTACGTCCTGCTGCCGGACCGCTGGAACCTCTACCTCGCCACCCCGAAGCCGGTCGCCGACCAGATGTACGCGTTCGCCGACCATCTCCGCACGGCGGTCGCCGACCTGCAGGCGCTGCTCGCCGGAAACTAGCGGTTCTCCGCCCGGTTCGCCCGGCCCGATCAGGGGCGGGCGAACCGGGCGGTCGCCTTCACCGGCCATCGTGGGCCGGAGCAACGGGCCCGCATCCGGGTCTGAAACAATGGCTCATCGTGAAGAACTTCGAATCCCTGTTCGCCGAGCTGCAGGATCGTGCGGTCAACCGCCCCGAGGGGTCCGGAACCGTTGCCGCGCTGGACGCAGGCGTGCATACCCAGGGTAAGAAGGTGCTCGAGGAGGCCGGCGAGGTGTGGCTGGCCGCCGAACACGAGAGCGACGAGTCGCTCGCCGAGGAGATCTCCCAGCTGCTGTATTGGGTGCAGGTGCTGATGGTGGGTCGCGGGCTGAAGCTCGAGGACGTGTACCGACATCTGTGACGGCCGTCCCACCCCGTTTCTCCTCCCGAAAGGACTCTTTTCATGCTGCGCGTCGCAGTCCCCAACAAAGGCGCCCTGTCCGAATCCGCCGTCTCGATCCTCTCGGAGGCGGGTTACCGCAAGCGCACCGATTCGCGCGACCTCACCGTGCTCGACCCGGCCAATCAGGTCGAGTTCTTCTTCCTGCGGCCCAAAGACATCGCGATCTACGTCGGTTCCGGCGAACTGGATCTCGGCATCACCGGACGTGACCTCGCCCTCGATTCCGGCGCGCCGGTGCAGGAACGGCTCGCCCTCGGCTTCGGCCGCTCCACCTTCCGCTACGCCGCCCCGGCCGGGCGGGAGTGGAAGGTCGACGACCTGAACGACAAGCGCATCGCCACCTCCTACCCGAACCTGGTGCTCGACGATCTGCGCCGTCGCGGCATCGAGGCCGAGGTGATCCGCCTCGACGGCGCGGTGGAGATCTCCATCCAGCTCGGCGTCGCCGACGCCATCGCCGACGTGGTCGGCTCCGGGCGCACGCTGCGCCAGCACAACCTGGTCGCGTTCGGTGAATCGCTGTGCGACTCCGAGGGCGTGCTGGTCGAGCGCGCGGACGCCGATCGCAGCGACCGGGCGCGCAATCAGCTCGTCGCCAGGATCCAGGGCGTGGTGTTCGCCCAGCAGTACGTCATGCTCGACTACGACTGCCCGAAGGACCTGCTCGACGAGGCGTTCGTCATCACACCCGGGCTGGAGTCGCCGACCGTGGCGCCGCTGGCCGACACCGGGTGGGTCGCGGTGCGCGCGCTGGTTCCGCGCAAGCAGAGCAACGAGCTGATGGACAAGCTGGCCGATCTGGGCGCGAAAGCCATCCTGGCCACGGACATCCGCTCCTGCCGGGCATTCTGAACGCCGGATTCATCCGAAACGCCTGATCCGTTCAGGCTGAGCGCAATCGGTGTGCGCTGTGACCGGGTGTTGCTACCGTGCGGCCTCTCGATGAGGAAACGCAAGGAGCACCCGTGTCACAGTCACCACCCGAGGAGCAGTCGGGCAGCACATTCACCTGGAACGAGGACTGGCTGGCGGCGATCGCCGGACTGGTCTTGATCGCGCTGGTCCTGCTCGGCGCGATTCCGGATTGGCTGGTGCCGTGATGGCCGAGCTCGGCGCCGGAGCGGCGAAGGAACCGGAGACACTGGCGGACAACGGATCCGCGCCCGACGCGCCGTCCGGGCTCCCGTCGTCGGAGACCGAGGCGGTGCAGGCGACGTCGCGGCCGACCGTCGCGGCCATCGCCGCCGGTGTCGCGGTCGTCGTCGTGCTGGGCGCGCTCACCCGCTACTTCGAGACACACGTCCCGCGGTGGTCGGTGGACACCCCGTTCCAGCGGGTCGCCAAGTCGATCGAATTCCCGGTGTACGCCATCGCCCTCGGCCTGCTCGGCAATGTCGTGCTGAGCAAACTCGCACTGCGGGACCGGCTCTCGGCGGGCTTCCGCACCGAATTCTTCATCAAGACCGGTGTGGTGCTGCTCGGCGCATCGATCAACCTGAAAGTTCTGGTCACCGCGGCGGGCCCGTCGATCCTGCAAGCGCTGCTGCTGATCACGACCGTGTTCGGCTTCACCTGGTGGCTGGGCGGACGTCTCGGGCTGGACGACAAGCTGCGCGCGCTGCTGTCCTCGGCGGTGTCGATCTGCGGTGTCAGCGCGGCCATCGCCGCGGCGGGCGCGGTGCAGGCGCGGCGTGAGCAGATCGCCTACGCGGCCTCGCTGGTGATCGTCTTCGCGCTGCCGTCGATCTTCCTGCTGCCCTGGCTGGCGGGGGTGTTCGGGCTGTCGGATGAGGTCGCGGGCGCCTGGATCGGCGGCAATATCGACACCACGGCGGCGGTCGCGGCCTCGGGCGCGATCGCGGGGGAGAAGGCGCTGCAGATCGCGACGATCGTCAAGACCACGCAGAACGCGCTGATCGGCGTGGTCGCCATCGCGCTGACCGCGTACTTCACCCTGCGCGTCGAGCGGACGCCCGGTGCGGTGCGGCCGTCGCCGCGCCAGTTCTGGGAGCGGTTTCCGAAGTTCGTGCTCGGCTTCATCGCCGCCTCGATCATCGGCACGCTGTACCTGCAGGCGGTGGACAAGAAGTCCGGCGCGGCGCACATCGCGATCGTCAACGATCTGCGCACCTGGTTCCTGATCTTCGCGTTCGTCTCCATCGGCCTGGAGTTCTCGCTGCGCGGACTGCGGGAAGCGGGCTGGCGGCCGGTCGTGGTGTTCGGTTCGGCCGCGGTGGTGAATCTCGCGGTTGGCCTCGGGCTCTCGGTGCTGCTGTTCCACAATTTCACCGCCTGAGATCCGGCTCCCATGGGTACGCAACCGAAACCAGGGCACGCGGTGCCGCTCGCTCTCGGACTGCGGGATCGGGCGGCCCGCCGTTCGGGAAATGTTCACCGGCCGGATTCGCGGGTCGGCTCGAAACGACCGGGCTCATCAGGGAGACTGTCGAGCGTGCCGGACAGGATCGACGACGAGAAGGCCGCGGCGGAGCCGGGCCGACGGGCGAGTACCTCGATGGCCGGTGATGTCCCCGAGCGCGGCCCGGCGTGGCGGCGCATCCGTGATCTGTTGATCGTCGCGGGTGACGCGGTCCTGGTCGCGGTGCTGATCGGGGCGGTCCTCCTGCTGGGCGAGCGCGGGACGTCGTTGGACTTCCTGATGGCCGCGCTGGGCCACTAGGACGTCAGTCCGAGACGGCTTCGGCCAGGGTCTCGTCCGGGGATTCGGTGACGCCATCGCGCGGCCAGCCGGGGTAGGGCGGTGGCGTGCCGCCGAACGCCGGGCACAGTGGCTTGTAGTCGCAGTACGAGCACAACCAGCTCGTGTTCGGCTGGAAGTCCCCGGTGCGGCCCGCCTCGAGGATGGCCGCCCACAGCGCCGAGAGCGTGCGCTCGAAGCGCAGCAACTCCTGCTCCTCGGGGGCGTAGGTGAGGATCTGCTCGTCGGCCAGGTAGATCAGCCGTAGCTGGGCGGGCACGAGACCGCGCGTGCGCAGCACCACCAGCGCGTAGAACTTCAGCTGGAACAGCGCCTTGGTCTCCTGCGTCGGCCCGGGGACGCGGCCGGTCTTGTAGTCCACCACCCGCAGGGCGCCGCTCGGCGCGATGTCGATCCGGTCGACGAACCCGCGCAGCGGCGCGCCGTCGGCGAGTTCCACCTCGACCCGCGCTTCGCGCGATTCCGGATCGAACCGGGTCGGGTCCTCCAGCCGGTAGTAGCGCCGCACCAGCGCGCGCACCTCGTCGAGGAACGCGTCGAGTTGCCCCGCGGCGATCAGTTCCGCCACCTCCGGCTGTTGCGCGTGCACCCGCGCCCACGCCGGCGGCACCAGGGCCTCGGCGCGCTGGAGCACCCGCTCGGCCGCGGGCAGCCCGTAGAGATCCTCCAGCACCGCGTGCACCACCGTGCCGCGCACCGCGTGCACCGACGGCCGCTCCGGTATCCGATCGATCGCGCGGAAGCGGTATTTCAGCGGACACTGCTTGAAATCCATTGCCCGGGAGGGCGAGAGCGCGGGCCGGGCGCGGGGAGCCGCCGCATCGGGCTGGGAGGCCCGCGCGTCGTCGGCAGGGGGCGTGGACACGGGCGAGCACATACCTGGCAGGCTATCCGGCGGCACCGACACCCCGGGTGCCGGACAGCACGGAACCCAACGAGCGAGACGGAGATTCATGACGGCCAGACGGACCGGGCCATTCACCATCGGTGACCGGGTGCAGCTGACCGATGCCAAAGGGCGCCTGTACACGGTGGTCCTGGAGCCGGGCAAGGAATTCCACACCCATCGCGGCGGGATCAAGCACGACAGCCTGATCGGCGCCGACGAGGGCAGCGTGGTGCATTCCACCAACGGCACGCCCTACCTCGCGCTGCGCCCGCTGCTGATCGACTACGTGCTGTCCATGCCGCGCGGCGCGGCGGTCATCTATCCGAAGGACGCCGCGCAGATCGTGCACGAGGGCGACATGTTCCCCGGCGCGCGCGTGCTGGAAGCGGGCGCCGGATCCGGTGCGCTGACCTGCTCGCTGCTGCGGGCGGTTGGTCCGCAGGGGCAGGTGGTGTCCTACGAGATCCGCGACGATCACGCCGAGCACGCGATCCGCAACGTCGAGACGTTCTTCGGCGAGCGGCCGGCGAACTGGTCGCTGACCGTGGGCGACGTGGCCGACTACACCGGGGAGCCGGTCGATCGCGCCGTGCTGGATATGCTCGCGCCGTGGGACGCGCTACCGGCGGTGTCCAAGGCGCTGGTGCCCGGCGGCGTGCTGATCGTCTACGTCGCCACCGTCACCCAGCTGTCGAAGGTGGTCGAAGCGCTGCGCGAGCAGGAGTGCTGGACCGAGCCACGCTCCTGGGAGTCGCTGGTGCGGCCGTGGCACGTGGTCGGGCTCGCGGTGCGGCCGGAACATCGCATGCAGGGCCACACCGCCTTCCTGGTCAGCGCCCGCAGGCTGGCCGAGGGCACCGTCACGCCCAAGCCGCAGCGCAGGCCGTCGAAGGGCTGAGCGCGGCCGGGCGGGCGAAGTGCGTGGCCGCCGGGCCCGGCTCAGGCCGGGACGCAGGGCGCCTGCGCGAAGCCGAGCAGCAGGCAGCCGCTCGCGTCCGACAGCTTCCAGGTGCCGTCGACGTTTTCCCAGCTCAGCGGCACGGCGGGCGCCGAGCCGTGCGGGGAGGTGATGGTCACCTGCGCGTTCGCGGTGTTGCCCTGGGTGGTGATGTCGGCGACGGCGAAGGTGAGCGCGTAACCCTGCAGGCCCTTGTTCATCTGGTCGATGTTCGCCGTGCGCTTCTCACCACCGACGATCAGTGTGGCCTTCTCCGCGGTGGGTACAGTCGGATCGGCGAGCTTCACCAGCACGGCCTGCAAGGTCTCCGCGGTCGGCGCACCGGTCGCATGAGCGGAGTGATCGTGGGTACCCGACGCGGCGGCGCTGGTGGTGGCCGAGCTCGCCGCGCTGGTGGAGTCGTCGTCGGAGCCGCACGCCGCCACCGCGCCGGAGATGGCCACCGCCGCCGCGGCGGTGACAAGGGAAAGACGCAAGGTTCTCGCGGGAAGGAGCATGGTCGGCAACCTTTCGGCTCGGCGGCGAGCACGCTCGCCATGGTCGGGTTAGGGGAGGCTAACATGGTGGTCCGGCCGCCGATCGCGGCCCAGATGTGATCACCACGAAACCATGTCGGAAAGCGAGAACGGGTCGCGCCCGGTAGCGTTGATAGACCGGGACTGGGAGGAGCAGCACATGAGCCCCATCGAGAATTCGGATTCGGCGGCCTGGAGAGAGCTCGAGGCAGTGCGCGCCGAGGCGGCTGCACTCCGAAGGCAACTCGCCGACTCGCCGGATCGCACACGGGAATTGGAAGCCCGCATCGATTCGCTGACCATTCGCAACACGAAGCTGATGGACACACTCAAGGAAGCGCGCCAGCAACTGGTCGCGCTCCGCGAGGAGGTCGATCGGCTGGGTCAGCCGCCGAGCGGATACGGCATTCTGATCGGTGTGTACGACGATCAGACGGTCGACGTGTTCACTTCGGGTCGCAAGATGCGGTTGACGTGTTCACCGAACATCGAGACCTCGACGCTCGAATACGGTCAGACCGTCCGCCTCAACGAGGCGCTCACGGTCGTCGAGGCCGGGCACTACGACGCGGTCGGCGAGATCGGCACCCTCCGGGAGATCCTCGACGACGGGCGTCGCGCCCTGGTCGTCGGCCATGCCGACGAGGAGCGCGTGGTGTGGCTGGCGGGCCCGCTGGCGAAGGTCGCCGAGATGGACGACCTGGACGACCCCGATTCCCCCATCCGCAAGCTGCGGCCGGGCGACTCGCTGCTGGTGGACACGAAGGCGGGATTCGCCTTCGAGCGCATCCCCAAGGCCGAGGTCGAGGACCTCGTGCTGGAAGAGGTGCCCGACGTCGACTACAGCGACATCGGCGGTCTCGGCAGGCAGATCGAGCAGATCCGCGACGCGGTGGAGCTGCCGTTCCTGCACAAGGACCTCTTCCGCGAGTACGCGCTGCGTCCGCCGAAGGGCGTGCTGCTCTACGGTCCGCCCGGCTGCGGTAAGACGCTCATCGCCAAGGCGGTGGCCAACTCGCTGGCCAAGAAGATCGCCGAGGCGCGCGGTGAGGATGCCAAGGAAGCCAAGTCGTACTTCCTGAACATCAAGGGTCCCGAGCTGCTCAACAAGTTCGTGGGCGAGACCGAGCGCCATATCCGGATCATCTTCCAGCGGGCCAGGGAGAAGGCCTCCGAGGGCACGCCGGTGATCGTGTTCTTCGACGAGATGGACTCGATCTTCCGCACCCGCGGCTCCGGCGTCTCCTCGGACGTCGAGACCACGGTGGTGCCGCAGCTGCTGTCGGAGATCGACGGTGTCGAGGGCTTGGAGAACGTCATCGTGATCGGCGCCTCCAACCGTGAGGACATGATCGATCCGGCGATCCTGCGGCCGGGCCGCCTGGATGTGAAGATCAAGATCGAGCGTCCGGACGCGGAGTCGGCGCAGGACATCTTCTCGAAGTACCTCACCGAGGACCTGCCGCTGCACGACGACGATCTGGCCGAGTTCGGCGGCGACAAGGTCTTGTGCATCAACGCCATGATCGAACGTGTCGTCGACCGGATGTACGCCGAGAGCGAGGACAACCGCTTCCTGGAGGTCACCTACGCCAACGGTGACAAGGAGGTCCTGTACTTCAAGGACTTCAACTCCGGCGCCATGATCCAGAACATCGTGGACCGCTCCAAGAAGTACGCCATCAAGGCGGTGCTCGACACGGGCAACCCCGGTCTGCGCATCCAGCATCTCTACGATTCGATCGTGGACGAGTTCTCCGAGAACGAGGACCTGCCCAACACGACGAATCCGGACGACTGGGCCCGCATCTCCGGCAAGAAGGGCGAGCGGATCGTCTACATCCGCACGCTGGTCACCGGCAAGAACGCCAGCGCCAGCCGCGCCATCGACACCGAGTCGAACACCGGTCAGTACCTGTAAGGTCGCGCCGGTCACGAAGGGCCGCGCCTCTCCGGAGGCGCGGCCTTTTCGCTGTCCGGGTTCGGGTCACGCCTGGGCCGGGCCGATCGTCAGCTCGCGGGGAAGCCCGAACCGGGGATGGAGGGCGTCGAGATGGAAGCGGGTGATTCCACTGAGGCGGTCGCCCGCGGGCGTGAGGACGATCAGGCCGGCCGGGGTGGCAACCGGCCGGAAGCCGTCGTCGAGATAGGTGCCGAACGCGGGCAGCCCGTTGGCGTGCGTGGGCAGCAGGTGGGTGCGGCGTTCGCCGCGGTAGGCGAAGGAAGCGGACAGGAACGCCGCGATCGCGGCCCGGCCCTCGTACTCGTGTGGCGCGGGAGGCATCGATAGCCAGGCGTCATCGGTGAGCAGTGCGACGAAGCCGTCGATGTCGCCCGCGAGGTAGGCCGCGGCGAAGCGGCGTGCGAGGTCGCGTTCGTCGGGTGCGGCCCGCCGCGGGACGCGGTGCCCGCGATACCGGTCGAGCGATGCTCGTGCGCGTTGCAGGTTCCCTTTGACCGCGAAAGGGGTGACGCCGAGGAGTTCGGCCACTTCGGCGACCGGGAAACCGAGCACGTCGCGCAGCACCAGGCTCGCGGCTTGGCGGGGTGGCAGCCGCTGCAACCCCGTGACGAAGGCGAGTTCGACCGCTTCGGCGGCCGCGTAGCGGGCTTCCGGGCCGGGTGCGGGGTCGGCGAGCTCGGACTGGTCGATGGGGTACGGCTGCAACCAGCGGAGCTCGCCCCTGCGGGTGGGTTCGGGCGGCGTGAACGGCGGCACGGGCTCCGGCGGGAGGCGGCGCCGGGCGTCGCGTACCGCGTTGAGGCAGCGATTGGTGGCGATGCGATAGAGCCAGGAGCGCAGCGAGGAGCGCTGCTGGAACCCGGGCAGGCCGCGCCAAGCCGCCAGCAAGGTCTCCTGGAGCATGTCCTCCGCGTCGGTCAGCGAGCCGAGCAGGCGATAGCAGTGCAGCTCCAGTTCGCGCCGGTACGGGTCGATGAGGGCGCGAAACGCCGCCTCGTCGCCCGCGCACGCCCGTTCCAGGATGCTCTGCCGCACGCCGCCGATGGTGCCAGTTCTCGGGCGATTCCACACGGTGCGTTCCGTCGTGACCGTTCGCGGTGTCACTACTGACAGCACGGCGACGCGCCGATGCCTACCGGAAGGAGACACCATGTCGGAACCGACCGCACTGCGGACCTCGCTGGCGTTCTATCACGCCTGGACCGGACACGATTTCGCCGAGGCCATGACCTATGTCGCCGAGGAGATCGTCTGCGACGCGCCCGCCGGGCGGATCACCGGAGCCGCGGCATTCCGCGAATTCCTCGAACCGTTCAGCCGGATCCTGACCGGCGCGACCTTGCTCGCGTCGTTCGGTGACGACCGCACCGCGCTGCTGATGTACGACACCGTGACAGTTCCGGTCGCACACGCGCCCGGCGCCGAGTGGCACACGGTGGTCGACGGTCGCATCACCTACATCCGGATCGTCTTCGACCGGGCGCCATTCGACGCCGCTAGGGCCGCCGCCCGCTAGCGGCGGATACTCGGCCGCCCGTGCTAAAATTTGACCATGCGGCCAGAAAATAGTACGGACGGCCAACGGAGATCGTTCATCGAGGAGGCGCGGCGGCGGCAGATCATCGCCGCCGCCGTCGAGGTGATCTCGGAGGTGGGGTACGCGAACGCTTCGCTGGCACGGATCGCCGAGCGCGCGGGCATCTCCAAAGGCGTCATCTCCTACCACTTCGACGGCAAGGACGATCTGATGACGCAGCTGGTGGTCCAGCTGTACGTCTCGGCCGCGGAGTACATCGCTCCGCGGGTCGCCGCGGCGGCCGGACCGCGCGCGAGCCTGCTGGCCTACCTCGAATCGAACCTCGGCTTCATCGACGCCAACACCACGTACGTGGCGGCCCTGATCGAGGTGGTGACGAATCTGCGGGACGCGGACGGCAACCCGAAGTTCACCTCCGCCGACGGCGAACGCGACATCATCGCGCCCTTGACCGACATCCTTTCCGAAGGGCAGCGCAGCGGCGAGTTCGGCGAGTTCGACCCGCTGTTGATGGCCAAGTCCATTCGCGACGCCGTCGACGGCGCGGCCGGACGGGCGGTGCGGGAACCGGATTTCGCGATGGACGCGTACGCGGCGCACCTGTGCCGGTTGTTCGACGTAGCGACCAGGGGATGAGGATGACTGAAGTGCTGGACACCCACCGGCGCCGGGATGACGCCCAACCGCTGCCCGCGTTTGCCTTCGGCGGGGTCGGCGCGGTGGCGGCGCTGGGCGCGCTGGCGCTGCTGGTCTCGATCGGGCGGTACGGATTCTTCGGTGACGAGCTGTATTTCGTCGCGGCGGGCCGCAGGCTCACGGCCGGTTACGCCGATCAGGGGCCGTTGCTGCCCGCGCTCGCGCGGACGATGGACCTGCTCGCCCCGGATTCGCTCGTGGCACTGCGCCTTCCGGCTGTGCTGGTCACGGTGGCCGCGGTGGTGCTGACCGCGCAGATCGCCAGGGAGTTCGGGGGCGACCGCCCGGCGCAGGTGCTGGCCGCCGCCGCTTACGCCACCTCGCCGTTCCTGCTGGTGCAGGGTACTTTGCTGGCGACCAACACGATCGACACGGCGCTGTGGGTGGTGGTGAGCTGGCTGGTGATCCGCTGGGTCCGCACCCGCCGCGACGGGTTGCTGCTGGCCGCCGCGCTGGTCACCGGGGTGGACATGCAGGTCAAGTGGCTGATCCCGTTCTTCTGGATCGCGCTCGCGATCGGGGTGGGGATCTACGGACCTCGTGAGCTGCTGCGCCGCCCCGCCCTGTGGTGGGGCGGCGTGATCGTCGTCGTGACGTCGGCGCCCGGTCTGGTGTGGCAGGCAGGGCGCGGATGGCCGCAGCTGCGTCTGGGTGGTGTGGTCGCCGCGGAACAGGCCACGATCGGCGGGCGCTACAGCTGGCTGCCGCTGGCCCTCGCCTCCGCCGGTGTGCTCGGCGGCCTGTTGCTGGTGTATGGCGTGTGGGTGCTGTTTCGCGCCGAAAGCTTGCGGCCCTACCGGTTTCTCGGGCTGATGCCGCTGGTCCTGGTCGGCGTCTTCATCGCGACCGGTGGACGGCCGTACTACGCGGCGGGCTGCTACGGAGCGCTGATCGCGGCCGGTGCGGTGCGCTGGACGGCGAACCGGCGGCGCTCGCGGGTGATCCTCACCGTCGCGGTGGGCGTGCTATCCCTTGCCGTGCTTGTCTTCTCGCTGCCCTTGCGACCGGAGTCCGATATCGAGCCGGTCGACACCCAGGCTCAGGCGGGGTTCGAGATCGCGATCTACGGGCGGTTCGGCTGGTCGGAACTCGCGGCCGGGACGGCGGCGGCCTACGCGGCGTTGCCGGAGCCGGAGCGGGCAGCGGCCGTGGTGATCGCCGATTCCTATTGGCAGGCAAGCGCTCTGGATCTCGCCCGCGGGTCCTATGGTCTGCCCGCCGTCTACAGCCCCAATCGCGGCTTCGGCTACTTCGGCACCCCGCCGGACACGGCGACGACGGTGCTGTGGGTCGGCGGCGCCGAGGCCGACGTGCGCGCGCACTGCGCCGAGGTGAGCGCGGTCGGTCAGGTCGACGCCCGGCTCGGATATCCGGGGGTCACCCGCGGCGTCACCGTCTGGCGCTGCGCGCGACCGCTCGCGCCGTGGTCGCACGCTTGGCCGGAGATGTTGCGGCTGAATTGATCGTGCGCCCCTCACCACCAGCCGAGGATCGGCGACAAATGCCTGCCGAGTTCCGGCGCCAGCGACCGCGAATAGCTGGCGGTGAGGTGATGCTCGTCGTGATAGATGAGGACGTTGCCCTCGCTCACCGCGCAGACTTCTCGTTCACACAGCGCGTCCGACAGATCCAGCGGGAACACGTTGGGGAACGAGGCGGCGAACTCCAGCGCCGGGTTCACCTCGTCCAGCGCGGCCGCGCGCGGCATCCCGCAACTGATCCGGTCACCGTGCTGGGCGAGGCAGTCGATGGCCCGGTACCGCACGCCGTCGCGGCGCAGCCACGGGGTGTCGCGGATGGCCAGGACATTGAGGCCACGGTCGGCCAGCCGCGTCCATACTTCCGGATAGTCCGCCGGGGTCTCGTCACCGGCGCCGTCGCGCGGCCGGGTCGCCGTCGTGAAGACCCACTCCGGCCGTTCTACGCCGAGGCGGTCGATCACCTCCACGGACCAGTCGCGGCAGTCCGGATTCGCTTCACCCTTGTACATCGGTTCCGCCGCTACCGTCAGCGGGCAGCCCATCTTCAGGTAGACCTCGACCCGGAAGGCGTGCTCGCGGGCGAGCAGATCGAGCGCGGGCACCCAGTGCTCGGCGTGCGAGCTGCCCACCACCGCGATGGTGCGCTGCGCGGCGGCGTCACCATAGGTGCAGGTGATGACGTCGCGGGTGTCCCAGTCCGCGATACAGCCGTCGCGTGAGGGGTAAGCGGCGTCGGCGGGCGCTTCGTACACGCTCGGCCGCATCGGGGCTTCGGGCGTGCTCGCGCCGTTGACCAGCGCTTCCGCGCCGGGATAGTGCCCCGGATCGAGCGCGGCCACCGCCCGCGGCGGATTCGCCCGGGTCACCACCTGCTCACCGACCGAGACCGCCAGCACCGCGACGCCGAGGGCGGCGACCACCCGGCCGGTGCGGATGGCGCGGGCGGGCGACTGTGGGGCCGGACGGCCGGATCGCATCCGCAGCGGCTCTTCGACGAACCGGTTCGTCAGGTAGGCGAGCACCAGCGACGCACCGATGACGCCCAGGCCGACGCCCAGCCCAGCGGTCGCCGCTCCGGTCCGCGCCAGCACGAAGATCAGGATCGGCCAGTGCCACAGATACAGCGCGTAGGACAGTTCACCGAGGCGCACCGCGGCGG
The DNA here is from genome assembly GCF_001612785.1 of Nocardia beijingensis NBRC 16342. GTDB lineage: Bacteria > Actinomycetota > Actinomycetes > Mycobacteriales > Mycobacteriaceae > Nocardia > Nocardia beijingensis. The sequence continues at coordinate 120,540 of NZ_BDBC01000045.1, read as the reverse complement.
GTGCGCCGAGCAGCCGGTTGGGCAGCGGCTGCCGCGCGGCGGTGAGATTGCCGCCCGCGACGATCAGCGCGGCTGTGGCGCCGACGGGCACCAGCGCGGCCGGTCCGGGGAACCGGTCGGCGCCGTCGATCAACCAGCCGCAGGTGAGCACCGCGACCGCGCCGAGGGCCGCCGCCGCGACCCGCACCCAGCGCGGCGGCGACAGCTTGGGTGCGGCGATCGCCAGCAGCGCCCCGGCGAAGAGCTCCCAGGCGCGGGCGAAACTGTCGTAGTAGTTCCAGCCCTGATGCACCGCGGTGCCGTGCGCGGCGTAGAGGAACGAGGCCACCGTGCCCGCGGTCAGCGCGATCGCCAGGACCGGCCGCACCGCGCCGGGGCGGGCGAAACGCAGCGACAGACTCGCGACCGAGGCCACGGCGACGAGCGCGAGCAGGTAGAACTGCATCTGCACCGCCATGGACCACAGGTGCTGCAACGGGCTCACCGACGGGTCGGCGGCGAGGTAATCCGACCAGGACAACGCGAGATGCCAGTTCTGGTAGTACAGCAGCGACGCCAGCGTCTGCGCCGCCATCTCGCCCCACTGGGTGAACGGGCGCAGCAGCACGGTGGCCGCGATCACGGCGGCCAACAACGTCACCAGGGCGGGCAGCAACCGCCGTGCGAGCCTGCGAGCGGTGTGCGCGACGCGGACCGTGCCGGTGTCCGCCACACCGCGCAGCAGCGACCCGGTGAAGAAGAACCCCGACAGCACCAGGAACACGTCCACCCCGCCCGACACTCGGCCGAACCAGATGTGGAACGCCACGACCAGCGCTATCGCCACGCCGCGCAGCCCGTCCAGATCGTGCCGGTACTCCCCGGCGCCCGCCCGCGGCGCAGCCGCCGCGGTGGCGACCGCGCCCGGCCGGAGCAACCGGTTCACCGCCCGCGCGACGGTCACCGGACTCGCTCGTCGCGGCAACGCGAGGCGACGGCTCGGTGACGGAGGCGGGTACGGGACACGTCATTTCTCTTACCACGGGCGGTGAACTGTAATCCAACTCGCCGGTCCGGAGTGGCGTGCGGAAACGGCGAATAATACGGACAATTCGGGCACCCTGTCCGTGGGGTGCGCCAACCGGTCGATAGGGTGGGATCGTGAATGTCGAGGTGACACCCCTGCCGGGTATCGGTGTACGCAAGGATTTCCCGCTGACCAATACACGACGCCGGATAGGGGTGATCGACCATCGCGACGGCACGATGGATCTCATCGTGAGCAAGCCGGACAACCCCGACGAGACCGAACAGGTACCGCTGTCGGGCAAGGAGGCGGCCGTGCTGGCCAGCCTGCTCGGCGCGCCGCAACTGGTCGAGCAGCTGCGCGAGGAGCACCGCGCGTTCACCGGATTGACCACCCGGCAGCTGTCCATCCCGGACCGCTCCCGCTTCGACGGCCGCAGGCTGGGGGAGACCCAGATACGCACCCGGACGAAAGCGTCCATCGTCGCGGTGGTCCGCAGCGGGCAGCCGATTCCGTCGCCGGGGCCGGACTTCACCTTCACCGCCGGAGACGTGCTCGTCGTCGTCGGCACGGTCGAGGGTCTCGAGGCCGCCGCCAAGATCCTGTTAGACGGCTGAGCGCATGGTGGCACACGAGACCGCGCTCGCGCTGATCCAGCTGGGCGCGGTGTTCTTCGGCCTGGGCCTGCTCGGGCGGATCGCCGCGCGCATCGGCATGTCGCCCATTCCGCTGTACCTGATCGGCGGGCTGGTGTTCGGCACCGGTGGCTTGGTCGAGTTGCGGCAGGTGGACGATTTCATCCATCTCGCCAGCGAAATCGGCGTCGTCCTGCTGTTGCTGCTGCTCGGCCTGGAATACAGCGCCCCGGAGCTGGTCACCGGCATGCGGCGATCGTGGGCCGCCGGCGTAGTTGACATCGTGCTCAACGCGACGCCCGGTGTCCTCGTGGCGCTCGGGCTCGGCTGGGGGTTCACCGGAGCCATCGCGATGGCCGGGGTCACCTACATCTCGTCCTCCGGCATCGTCGCGAAGGTGCTCAACGATCTGGGCAGGCTGGGCAACCGGGAGACGCCGGTGATCCTGTCCATCCTGGTGTTCGAAGACCTGGTGATGGCCGGATACCTGCCCGTGCTGACAGCGGTGCTGGCCGGCGTCGGCTTCGTCGCAGGCCTGAAGACGCTCGGCATCGCCTTGGCGGCGGTCACCGTGGTGCTGATCGTCGCGCTGCGTTACGGCCGCTACGTCTCCGCGATCGTCGACAGCGCCGACCGCGAGATCTTCCTGTTGAAACTGCTCGGTTCCGCGTTGCTGGTCGCTGGGGCGGCCTCGGCGGTGCAGGTGTCGGCGGCGGTCGGCGCGTTCCTGCTCGGCATCGCGATCTCGGACTCGACCGCGCACAACGCGACCAAGCTGCTGGAACCGCTGCGCGATCTGTTCGCCGCGCTGTTCTTCGTCCTGTTCGGCCTGAGCACCGACCCGGCGAGCATCCCACCGGTGCTGGGCTGGGCTTGCCTGCTGGCGCTGGTCACCACGGCCAGCAAGATCGCCACCGGATGGTGGGCGGCCGAGCGGGCCGGTGCGGGCCGCTTGGGCCGGGCGCGGGCGGGCACCGCCTTGGTCGCCCACGGCGAGTTCTCGATCGTCATCGCCGGACTCGCGGTGGCCGCGGGCGCGGTCCCCGCCGAATTCGCCGCGCTGGCCACCACCTACGTGCTGTTGATGGCGGTGCTCGGGCCGGTGGTCAGCCGGTTCGTCGAACCGGTGATGGCGGTGGTGCTGCGGCGCCGCGCCGGGGTCTCCTGACGCGCGGCGCCGCACCGCCACCGCGACGGATTCAGTTGCGCCCGGCGGAAACGGAATTCAGCACGACGCCGGCGGCGGGCTCGCCGTCGGACGAGCCGTCCTTGACGCCCGCGGCGGCGATCGAGGTCAGCACGTCCATGCCTGCGGTGACTCGCCCGAACGGGGTGTAGCTCGGCGGCAGCGGCGCGTCGCGGTAGACGACGAAGAACTGGCTGCCGTTGGTGCCGGGGCCCGCGTTCGCCATCGCGATCGTGCCCGCCGGGTAGGTCGCGCCCGCCAGGTTCTCGTCGGGGAATTGGTAGCCGGGCCCGCCCATGCCGGTCGCGGTCGGGTCGCCGCACTGCAGCACGTAGATGCCCTCGGTGGTGATCCGGTGGCACTTGGTGTGGTCGAAGTACTGCTCTCCGGCCAGGAACACGAACGAGTTGACCGTGCGCGGCGCGCGGGACGCGTCCAGAGCGATGGTGACGGCGCCGCAGTTGGTGGCCAGCGTCGCCGTGTATCCGGCGTTGGTGTCGATGGTCATGCCGGGTTCGGCGGGCCATTGCTTGCCGTTCGGCTGACCCGCGGCCGGTGCGCCGCAGCCGGCCTGCGCCGGGGCCGCCGAGACGACACCCGTCGCGGACGTCACCAGCGCCACGCCGACGGCGAGGACCCCGAGGATCCGCAGCGATCGCCACGCTACGCTCCGGCGCCCCGCGCGCCGGCCGTTGACGAGTTCTCGCGCTTGCACTTCGCTGCTCACCGCTGAAAATCTCCTTCACTCGGGGTTGCGCACCGGACGATGCAGCGCGAATCATTCCACCTCGCCCGGTTCCGCAGGGGAGTACGGCTCGATTGCCCGGATGCACACGGTTGCGAGGCCGCGGGTAGCCCGGTTGCCACGGATTGGCTACAAAACTCTTCTCGGCAGTTTTCGAGCCACGGAGCCGGTTGCCGGTGACGTATAACTGGGCATGGGAATCGTTCGAGCCGCGCTGGTCCAGACGAACTGGACCGGCGACAAGGAGTCGATGCTCGCGGCGCACGAGGACTACGCGCGCCGCGCCGCCGCGCACGGAGCCGCGGTGATCTGCTTCCAAGAGCTGTTCTACGCGCCGTATTTCTGCCAGCGCCAGGACACGCGGTTCTACGACTACGCCGAATCCGTCCCGGGGCCGACGACCGAGCGGTTCGCCGCACTCGCGAAGGAACTGGGCCTGGTGATGATCCTGCCGGTGTACGAGCAGCAACAGCCCGGTCTGCTGTACAACACGGCGGCGGTCATCGACGCCGACGGCGCCTATCTCGGCAAGTACCGCAAACACCACCTGCCGCACGTGCACGGATTCTGGGAGAAGTTCTATTTCCGGCCGGGCAATCTCGGTTGGCCGGTGTTCGACACCGCGGTGGGCAAGGTCGGCGTGTACATCTGCTACGACCGGCACTTTCCCGAGGGGTGGCGCGCGCTGGCCCTCGCCGGTGCGGAACTCGTGTTCAACCCGTCGGCGACGTCGCGGGGCCTGTCCGGTTACCTCTGGCGACTGGAACAACCCGCGGCCGCGGTGGCCAACGAGTACTACATCGGCGCCATCAACCGGGTGGGCGCCGAGGAGTACGGCGACGACGACTTCTACGGCACCAGCTATTTCGTCGACCCGGAAGGCAAGTTCGTCGGCGACGTCGCCTCCGACACCGACCCCGAGCTGGTCGTCCGCGATCTGGACATGGATCTGATCAAGGTGGTGCGCGACCGCTGGGCCTTCTACCGCGATCGCCGCCCCGACGCCTACGGGCCGCTGGTGGCCCCCTGAGACCGGGAAGAACGACATGGCGCGCACTTTCATCCACGGCGGCACGGTGGTCTCCTCCACCGGAGCGCAGCCGCTCGACGTGCTCGTCGACGGCGAGACCATCGCCGCCGTCCTGCGGCCCGGCTCCGTCGCGCTCGGCGCCGACCTCGCCGCGGCCGCCGATCACGTGCTCGACGCGACCGGCAGATACGTCGTCCCCGGCGGCGTGGACGGCCACACCCACATGCAGATGCCCTTCGGCGGGACGCAAGCCTCCGACACCTTCGAGACCGGCACCCGCGCGGCCGCCTGGGGCGGCACAACCACCATCATCGACTTCGTCGTGCAGCGGCACGGCGAACGAGTCCAGGACACCCTGGCCGCCTGGCACGAGAAGGCGGCCGGGCAGTGCGCGATCGACTACGGCTTCCATCAGATCATCGGCGACGTCGATGACGAATCCTTGAAGGCCATGAGCGAACTGGTGGCCGAGGGCGTCACCAGCTTCAAACTCTTCATGGCCTATCCGGGTGTCTTCTACTCCACCGACGGCCAGATCCTGCGCGCCATGCAGTCCGCGGCGGAGCTGGGCGCGCTGGTGATGATGCACGCGGAGAACGGGATCGCCATCGACGTGCTGGTCGAGCAGGCGCTCGCGCGAGGCGACACCGCGCCGTACTTCCACGGCACGACCAGGCCGTGGCAGCTCGAGGAGGAAGCCACCCACCGCGCGATCATGCTGGCGGAGCTGACCGGCGTGCCGCTCTACGTCGTGCACGTGTCGGCCAAGCAGGCGCTGGCCCGGATCGCCGCCGCCCGCGACGCCGGGCGCAACGTCTTCGGCGAGACCTGCCCCCAGTACCTCTATCTCTCGCTCGAGGACCAGCTCGGCGCGCCGGGATTCGAGGGCGCCAAATGGGTGTGCTCCACGCCGCTGCGGTCGAAGGCCGAAGGGCATCAGGACGAGCTGTGGCGCTACCTGCGCACCGGCGACGTCACCGCCGTCGGCACCGATCACTGCCCGTTCTGCCTGAAAGACCAGAAGGAGATGGGGCTCGGCGACTTCAGCAAGATTCCCAACGGCATCGGCGGCGTCGAACATCGGATGGATCTGATGTTCCAGGGCGTCCGCTCCGGCCGGATCTCGCTGGAACGCTGGATCGACGTCTGCTGCACCACACCGGCCAGGATGTTCGGCATGTACCCGCGCAAAGGGGTGATCAGCCCGGGTGCGGACGCCGACATCGTCGTCTACGACCCGAACGGTCACACCAGTATCGGTCTCGGCAAGACCCACCACATGAACATGGACTACTCGGCCTACGAGGGATTCGAGATCGATGGTCACGTGGACACGGTGCTGTCGCGGGGCCGGGTGGTCGTGGACGACGGCGTCTACCTCGGGCACGCCGGGCACGGCCGTTTCGTCGCGCGTGGACTCGCGCAGAACCTGATCTGACCTTCGATCCTCGGAACGGAGAAGTGCCCGCATGGACATCGGTGTGGTGCTGCAATGCACGCCCCCCGCCGCGCGTGTGATCGAACTGGCCAGGCTCGCGGAGACATACGGGTTCTCCCACGTCTGGACCTTCGACTCGCACCTGCTCTGGCAGGAGCCCTACGTCATCTACAGCCAGATCCTGGCCGCCACCCGCAAGGTCGTGGTCGGTCCGATGGTGACCAACCCGGCCACCAGAGACTGGACGGTGACCGCGTCGACCTTCGCCACGCTCAACGAGATGTTCGGCAACCGCACCGTCTGCGGGATCGGCCGCGGCGACTCGGCCGTGCGCACGCTGGGCGGCAGGCCCGCCACGCTGGACACCCTGCGGCGAGCGATCGAGGTCATCCGCGAACTCGGCAACGGTCGCAGCGCGCGGGTGGACGACACCGTCGTCCGGTTGCCGTGGGCGGCCGGCTCCCGCCTGGAGGTGTGGGCGGCGGGCTACGGGCCGCGCGCGCTCGAGCTGACCGGCGCCGTGGCCGACGGGTTCATCCTGCAACTGGCCGACCCGGACATCGCGGCATGGACCATCGCCCGGGTGCGCGCCGCGGCCGAGCGCGCGGGCCGGGACCCGGCGGCGGTCCGGATCTGCGTCGCCGCACCCGCGTATGTCACCGACGGGACGGACGCGGCGCTGGCGCACGCGCGGCAACAGTGCCGATGGTTCGGCGGGATGGTCGGCAACCACGTGGCGGAGATGGTGGCGAGATACGGTACGGCAGGCGAGATCCCGGCCGCCCTCACCGACTATGTCGAAGGCAGGCGCGGCTACGACTACAACCTGCACGGACGCGCGGGCAATGTGCACGCCGAGTTCGTGCCCGACGCCATCGTGGACCGCTTCTGCCTGCTGGGCACGCCCGACGACCACCTGTCCCGGCTGCGTGAGCTGGAGGGGCTCGGCGTGCACCAATTCGCCGTCTATCTCCAGCACGACGCGAAGAACGCGACATTGGCGGCGTACGGTGAATCGGTGCTGCCAAGTCTCGCCTCCCTCGTCACCGCGACTCGATCGAACGAAGGGAGCGACTAGCGTGGCCGATCACGTCTTCTATCCCTGGAGCGCGCAGGCCGAGTTGAACCCGGTTCCGATCACCGGGGCGTTCGGTTCCTACTTCTGGGACGACACCGGCAAGCGCTACCTGGATTTCTCCTCCCAGATGGTCAACGTGAACATCGGCCACCAGCATCCGGACATCGTCGCGGCGATCGTCGCGCAGGCGCAGCGGTTGGCGACCATCTCGCCGACGGTCGGCAACGACGTGCGCAGCGAACTGGCCCGGCTGATCGTCGAGCGGGCTCCCGGCGACCTGAACCGGATCCTGTTCACCACCGGCGGCGCCGAGGCCGTCGAGCACGCGGTGCGTTTGGCGCGCAGCTACACCGGCCGGACGAAGATGCTCGCCGCCTACCGCTCCTACCACGGCGGCACGGGCGTCGCGATCGGCCTGACGGGGGAACCGCGCCGCTGGGGCGCGGAGCCGACCAACGTCGACGTGGTGCGGTTCTTCGGGCCCTACCCGTACCGGTCACCGTGGGGCACGGCGACTCCCGAGGAAGAGACGGCAGCCGCGCTGCGGCACCTGCGGCAGGTGATCGAGCTGGAGGGGCCGCAGCACATCGCGGGACTGATCCTGGAGACGGTGGTCGGCACCAACGGTGTGCTCGTCCCGCCGCCCGGTTACCTCGCCGGCGTGCGAGCGCTGTGCGACGAGTTCGGCATCGTCTACATCGCCGACGAAGTGATGGTCGGGTTCGGCCGGGTCGGCGAATGGTTCGCGGTTCAGGCGTTCGGCGTCGAGCCGGACATCATCACCTTCGCCAAGGGGGTGAACTCCGGCTACGTCCCGCTCGGCGGCGTGCTCATGGCCGAGCGGATCGCGCGGCGTTACGACCATGTGGTGTACCCGGGCGGCCTCACCTACGCGGGACACCCGCTGGCCTGCGCGGCGGGCGTCGCCTCGATCGCGGTGTTCGAGCGGGAGGGAATCCTCGATCACGTGCGGGCGGTGGGCGCCGATGTGCTCGGCAAAGGTCTGCGCGAGCTGGCCGGTCGTCATCCGAGCGTCGGGGAGGTGCGCGGGCTCGGCTTCTTCTGGGCGCTGGAGCTGGTCCGGGATCACCGCGACCGGCAGCCGCTGATCCCGTTCGCGGCGACGGGCGCGGACGCCGAACCGATGGCCGCCGTCACCGCCGCGGCCAAGGCGCGCGGGCTGTGGCCGTTCAACGCAGGCAACCGCTTCCAGATCGCGCCGCCGCTGACCACGACGGCCGACGAACTGCGCACCGGCCTGGAGATCGTGGACGAAGTGCTCGACGTCGCCGACGGTTACGTCGACGGCTGAGCCGCCCGGTGCGGCGTCAGTTCCACCACCACGCCGCCCTGCTGCCAGGTCTGGTAGATGTCGGCCTTGGAGGGTGAACCGTCGGCCGTGAAGCCGATGCCGTTGTACTCGGCGTTCTGCTTGTTGTCCCGCGCGACGATCTCGTACAGCCGGAGCACCTCCGCCTCGGAGGTGTGGACCACCGGGTCGAACGTGCGAGGCGCGCCGCCTAAGGAGGCCCGCACCGGATCGCCCGCCTTCAGGTTCTTCACCCACGGACGCAGGGCGGTGCCGATCAGCAGACTGTCACCGTGCCGGGTGTAGGCCACCGGCACGTCGTACACCTTCCCCGACTTGCGCCCGACGACGTGCAGGATCATCAGCCGCTTGCCGACGATGCCCGACAAGCCTGGCACGCGCAGCAGCGTGCGCACGACCCGGTTCAGCACGCTCTGATACGCGGGGATGCGTTCGGGACCGGAGGTGGTCGGTGTGCCGTAGGGGTTCTCGGGCGACGGGTGCTCAGTCATGACTTCCAGTATCGGAGCAGGCGCCGCGGTCGGCGCTGTGAAGTCCGAGATCCGCCAGTGGGCGCGCGGCGAACCGGGCGCGCGCTCTCGGTACTCTGCGTGCATGACTTCCGGGCAGACCGAGATCTGGCACAACCCGCGGTGCAGCAAGAGCCGCAACGCCACCGCGTTCCTGAACGAGGCCGGTGTCGACTACACCGTGCGCAAGTATCTGGACCAGCCGCCGACGGCCGCCGAACTGCGTGAGGTGTTGCGGCGGCTGGACGCCGAACCGTGGGACATCACCCGCACGGGCGAGCAGGTCGCCAAGGATCTCGGCATGGCGAGCTGGCCGCGGACCGCCGCCGACCGGGACCGCTGGATCGACGCCTTGGTCGAACATCCGGGGCTGATCCAACGGCCGATCGTGCTCACCGCCGACGGCGGCGCGGTGGTGGCCCGCGACGACACCGCACTGCGCGATCTGCTCTGACAAGCGTTCCCGCCGTGTGGAACCCGGCCGGTAGGGTCGGCGGACATGAAAGTACAACTGCGCCACAGTCCCGCCGCCGCCGTCGCACGGTGCTTTCTCGCCGGAGGCGAGCCGATGCGGGTCGAGAGCGGCGCCATGGTGGCGCACTCGGCGGGAGTCACGTTGCAGGCCAAGGCAGAGGGCGGCATCCTGGCCGGGCTGAAGCGGTCGGTGCTGGCCGGCGAATCGTTCTTCGTCTCGACGTTCACCGCGCCACCGCAGGGCGGCTGGGTCGACGTGGCGCCCGCGCTTCCCGGCGACATGCTCAACTTGCAGATCACGCCGGATCGGCCTTTCTTCATCAGCCGAGGGGGCTGGATCGCCAACTCGCACGGCGTGCAGGTGGAGAGCAAGTGGGGCGGTTTCGCCAATCTGTTCGGCGGCGAAGGCGGGTTCGGTCTGCGCGCGCACGGCGATGGCGAGATCGTGGTGGGCGTGTTCGGCGCGATCGATGTGATCGATCTGCAACCGGGCGAGCCCATCACGATCGACACCGGGCACGTGGTCGCCTACGACCTGGCGATGAATTTCAGTATCCGCCGAGCGGTTTCGGGCCGATCGATCCAGTCGCTGAAATCCGGCGAGGGCTTCGTCTTCGACTTCACCGGTCCCGGCAGGCTGCTGTTGCAGACCCGCAATCCCGGTGCGTTCGCCGCCTGGGCGGCATCCGTCGCGTCGTCCAGCTGATCAGGGTCGCGTCCCGGCGTCCTCCGGTGGCCGGGCGCAGGTCAGCAGGTCGGTGATGAGCAGGCGAGTGTCCGGGACGAACGGCCAGTCCGGATCGGCCAGACGCGCCAGCAGCTCGGCGTCGTTCCACCACCATCCCGCGGCGATTTCGTCGGGTTGGTGGCGGATCGGCCCGTCGTAGCGCGCCTCGTACGCGAACAGATGGCAGCGCATCGGCCGACCGGCCCACTCGCCGTCCCAGGAGACGGTCGCCAGCGGTCGTCGGGAGACGGCGGCGAGGTCGGGCGTGACGCCCAGTTCTTCGGCCAGTTCGCGCACGGCCGTCCCGCGTGGCGCTTCGCCCGGCGCGACCACACCACCGGCGAGGCAGTCGTGCATACCGGCGAAAACCAGCTTGGTGTCGGTGCGGCGGTGCACGTAGACGCGTTCGCCGTCACCGGACCGCAGGAGCACGCCCGCGCTGGCGTGCCACAATCCGTCGCGGTAGACCGCTGACCGCTCCGCGGCGCCCACCGGGTTGCCCGCCGCATCGTAGACCGCGATCGTTTCGCCGCCCGGCTCTCCGGGGTGGGGCGGCTCGCGATGACGCGGCGGAGCGGACATGGGTCGAGAGTAACGTGAACACCGCACGCCACAGGGAGAGAGGATCGCCGCCCATGGTGCTTCCGCACGCACTGGCGAATTTCAACCGGCATGTCACCAACCCCACCGCGGGCCTGGTCGCGGGACGCGCGCCCGGCTTCGGCATCGTGCTGCACAAGGGCAGGAAGTCGGGACGGGCCTACCGCACCCCGGTCATGGTCTTCGACCAGGACGGCGCCTACCGGATCGCGCTGACCTACGGCCGGGATGTGGACTGGGTCAAGAACATTCGCGCGGCGGGCGGTTTCGCCCTGGAAACCCGCGGCCATGTCGTCGAGCTGACCGATCCGGTCGTGCGGCACGACCCGGCCGCGGCGTGGGCGCCGCTCGGCGTGCGGCAGGTACTGAAGACGATCTCGGCGGACTACTACGTCGAGGCCCGTCCGGCGGACTGATCGGCCCCGATCGCCCGCCGTCCACCGGCAACAGCGTCGTCGCCGGACCGTGCTCCCATCGCGCGGGTGCGGCTATTCGCCGGTGTGGCTCAGCACCGCGGGCGACAACCCGAACGTCCGGCGGCAGGTGCGGGTCAGGTCGGCGCCGTCGGAGAAACCCGCCGCGTGCGCGGCCGCTGTGAGATCGTCTCCGGCCAGCGCGCGGGTCCGCGCGATGTGCAGCCGCAGCCAAAGGATGTAGCGCCGCAAGGGGATTCCCATCTGCTCGGTGAACAGGTGGGACAGCCGGGGCGCGGGAATCCCCAGTTGTCGTGCGACGTCCGCGCCGCGCACCGACCCGGTGCGCACCAGAGCGGGCAGCAGTTGCAGGGCCGCCGTGATCACCGCGTGCCGCTCGCCCGATCCGGAGGCGTCGTCCTGGGGCAGCAGATCGTCGACGACCGCGGCGACCTGCGCGGTCAGATCGCCGCCACCGGCGGTGATGCCGAGGGTGTCGGCATCGTCGACCCATCCGTTGAGGTGGGCTCTGCGATCTGCCGCCGCGCCCGCGGCCGTCTCCGGGTCGAGGTAGACGGCCGTGCCGTGCGCGGCGCCCACGTCGATCCGGTGCGGTGCGTCGGTCGGCACGATGACGTGGGTGCCCTGCCTGCGGACACCGCTACCGTCCACCAGCACGATCGGCGTGCTCGCGGCGACGATCTGCACCGCGTGATGCGCGTGCAACTCCGTGGGACCGATCGATCCGGCGAAGGCGAGCACTCCCGGCCGCAGCAGCGCGAGGCCCGCTGGTTCGTCCGCCGCGCTTCCAGGCGCCATCGAGAAGCCGTTGGTGACCAGAGCCTTGATCATGGGATGCTCCCGGCTGAGACACTCGCGCTGAATCCTGGGATGAGCGTATCGGTTTCAGCCGGGCGGTATTCCCGATTCCTCCGATTACCGGTCAGCTCTCGGTCACCTCGACGCCGCGCCAGAACGCGACGTAGTCCTTGATCTGTGCCGCCTTGGTCTTCGGCTCCGGGTAGTACCAGGCGGCATCGGTGTTGCTGTCTCCGTCGACCACCACGGTGTAGTAGCTGGCGGTGCCCTTCCACGGGCAGTAGGTGTGCGTGTCGGAGGGCTGGAAGAACTCCGGCCGGATCGAGTCCGGCGGGAAGTAGTGATTGCCCTCGACGATGATGGTGTCATTGCTGGTCGCGAGGACGCGGCCGTGCCAAGTTGCCGTTGCCATCCTTCGATTCTGCCCCTGTTCCATCAGTGGGCGGCGGCCGAGCAGGTACGGCGGCAGGCGGGATCACTCGCGATACTCGGGCCGGTGGAGTTCGACGGCCAATGCCACGAGTTCGCTCAGGTACGCGCCGTCCGATCCGGCCCGCCGCATCGCTTCGGCCACGGGGAAGGCGCGCACCTCGAGGATCCGCTCGGCATCGTCCGGATTGGTCGGGGCGGAGTCGAGCACCACATCCGCGGTGCACCACAGCCACGCCTTGTGCGGATGGGGCTGCCACTCGCGATGCGGTGCGGAGCTGTTGCTCGTCGCGTGATGCGCGCCGAGCCATCGGATCGGCCCGACCGGCCGTGCTCCCGCCTCCTCCCGCAGTTCACGGCGCACGCAGGCGTCGATCGACTCGCCGCGTTCCCTCGTGCCGCCCGGAATCAGCCAGACGTCGCGGTCGTCACGGCACAGCACGATCTCGTCGCCGACGAAACAGACCACGTGGATATTGGTGACCAGTTCGTCGGACGGGAGCGCGGTGGAGAACCGCACATCCAGATCGCCCCACGCCCAGTGGGCCGGTGTGTGCAGCAAAGGGTAGCGATCGGCGAGCGTCACAGCACGACGGTAGCGGGCGCCGAGTGCCGTGTCCGCCGGATCGCCGCGGCGTGTGCGGCTGCGACAAGCGCAGGGCCGCAATGGAAATCGTGCTGCCCGCATCCCGGTGGTCGGCTCGGCGGTCAGTGTTCCCTGGCCAGTGTTCGGTAACTCACGTTCCAGAACCACTCCACCGGCCCCCGCTCGAAGCGTCGTAGCCACAGGTGCGCTCCGCACGCGATGATCAGCGACACGAGCAGGTAGACACCGATGGTGAAGGGGACGCGGTCGTCGGGCGAGACCCGCGCGGCGAGTCCGAAACCCCAGCCGTAGCAGAGCATCGATGCCACCAGGTTCTGCAGGATGTAGCAGCTGAGCGCGGTGCGGCCGATCTCGGCGAAACGCCGTCCGGCGAAACCGGGGCGGGGACGCCGCAGGTACCACTCGGCGACCGCGGCCAGAATGCCGAGAGCGACGAACGGGGCGCTGCCGTACCGAGTGAACAGGATGAGGTCGCCACCGCCCAGAATGCCGACGCCGAGGTCGATCGGCGCGGCTATCGCGAAACCGATGACCATCAGCCGCTTGCGCAGCCGCGCGCCCTCCGGCGCGAACACACCCGCACGGAACAGCCGGGCGCCGGTCAGGAACAGCGCGACCGACATCGCGAAGACGAAGATCGTCTCCGTCCGGAACAGCCCGGCGTTGCCGAGGCGGAACAGCGCCAGCTCCCAGAACGAGCCGTCAGCGTAGGGATTCGGGTCCAGGGCGCGACGCGACGCGGCGTCCGGTCCCGGCGCGAACGCCAGAGCCAGCGCGATCAGCGTCAACAGCGATACATGCGCGGCCGCCGCGCCGACCAGCCAGCGCCGCCTCGTCCGCGGCCCGGTGGCCAGCACGAAGGCGACCACGAGCCCGGTCACGGCGTAACCCATCAGGACGTCGTACTCGGCGACGAAGACGAAATTGACCAGACCGTCCAGGAAGAGCAGTCCCGCGCGCCAGGGATACTTCCCCGGCCAGCGGCGCCCTGCCTTCGTGGCGGAGCGTTGCTGGATGGCGAGGCCGATGCCGAACATGACGGTGAGCAGCCCGAGGAACTTGCCCTGCGCCAGCTGCTGGAGCACGCGCTCGGCCCAGGTCCAGCCACCGGCCTGCCCACCGAGGTCGTGCAGATAGCCGACCAGCCCCTCCGGGTTCGTGACGATCCAGATGTTGGTGGCGAGCGTGCCGAGGATCGCGATCCCGCGCAGCACGTCCAACGCGACGAGCCGGGCGGGTGCGGGCGGCGGCTCGGGCGCCTCGCGGTGCTGCTCGGTGGTCTCCACGGGGCGGGCGGCGATCGGCTCGGACATGTCCCGACTATCGCGCCGACCTGCGCCGCGAGGAGTCCTCCGGAAGTACCACCTGCGGTATGACATTGGACTCCGCCGGTCGCGGCGGGTCCGGCGGGGTGCGTGACCTAGGCTCGATGCCATGCAGCGCATCATCGGAATAGAGGTCGAATACGGCATCTCGACCCCGACCGAGCCGTCGGCCAACCCGATCCTCACCTCGACCCAGGCGGTCCTGGCCTACGCCGCGGCCGAGGGCGTGCCGCGCGCCAAGCGCACCCGATGGGACTACGAGGTGGAGTCGCCGCTGCGCGACGCGCGCGGATTCGACCTGAGCCGGATGAACGGGCCCGCGCCGGTGATCGACGCCGACGAGGTGGGCGCGGCGAACATGATCCTCACCAACGGCGCCCGGCTCTACGTCGACCACGCCCACCCGGAGTACTCCGCGCCCGAGGTCACCGACCCGCTGGACGCGGTGATCTGGGACAAGGCGGGCGAGCGGGTGATGGAGGCCGCCGCGCGGCACGCCTCCAGCGTGCCGGGAGCCCCGCGCCTGCAGCTGTACAAGAACAACGTGGACGGCAAGGGCGCCTCGTACGGCACCCACGAGAACTACCTGATGAGCCGGGACACCCCGTTCAACCAGATCATCGTCGGGCTCACGCCGTTCTTCGTGTCCCGCCAGGTGGTGTGCGGGTCCGGCCGGGTCGGCATCGGCCAGTCCGGCGACCACGCCGGCTTCCAGCTGTCCCAGCGCTCGGACTACATCGAGGTCGAGGTCGGCCTGGAGACCACGCTCAAGCGGGGCATCATCAACACCCGCGACGAGCCGCACGCCGACGCCGACAAATACCGCAGGCTGCACGTCATCATCGGCGACGCCAACCTGGCCGAGATGTCGACCTACCTGAAGGTCGGCACCACCGCCCTGGTCCTCGACCTGATCGAAGCGGGCGAGGATCTGTCGGACCTGCAGCTGGCGCGCCCGGTCACCGCGGTGCACACGATCAGCCACGACCCCACGCTGCGGGCGACCGTCGCGCTCGCCGACGGCCGCGAGCTCACCGGCCTGGCGTTGCAGCGGGTGTACCTGGACCGGGTGATCAAGTTCGTCGACCGCACCGGCAACGACGACAAGCGCGTGCAGGACATCATCGAGAACTGGGCCATGGTGCTGGACCTGCTCGAACGCGACCCGATGGAGTGCGCGAACCTGCTCGACTGGCCCGCCAAGCTGCGCCTGCTCGAGGGCATGCGCAGCCGCGAGGGCCTCGGCTGGGCGGCCCCGAAGCTGCACTTGATGGACCTGCAGTACTCCGACGTGCGCCTGGACAAGGGCCTCTACAACCGCCTGGTCGCGCGCGGTTCGATGAAGCGGCTGATCAGCGAGCAGCAGGTCCTCGACGCCATGACCAATCCGCCCACCGACACCCGCGCCTACTTCCGCGGCGAGTGCCTGCGCCGCTTCGGCGCCGACATCGCGGCGGCCAGCTGGGACTCGGTGATCTTCGACCTCGGCGGCGATTCCCTGGTCCGCATCCCCACCCTCGAACCCCGCCGCGGCACCAAGGCCCACGTCGGCAAACTTCTCGACGGCGTGACCACGGCCGCCGACCTGGTGGAGCAGCTGACGACATGACCTGCGGCATCGCCCACCGGCCGGACCACGGGTTTCGCGCGAGGCGAGACGGGGCGAGACGAACACCGCGCACAAAATAAGCACGCTGTCGGGGCTGGTAGGTAGTGTTGAGGGACGAGCACGGACAATGCTCATGATCGGGATCGTGCTCACCATGTGTCCCGGTCATGATGAGGACAGAGGAGGTCGGCTGCCATGGCACAAGAGCAGACCAAGCGCGCCGGGGGTGGCGACGAGGACGAGGGTCCCGACGGTGTAGACGCCGCCGGTCAGGAGCGCCGCGAGAAGCTGGCGGAGGAAACCGACGACCTGCTCGACGAGATCGATGACGTGCTAGAGGAGAACGCCGAGGACTTCGTCCGCGCGTACGTGCAGAAAGGTGGCCAGTGACAGTCGGTGACCCCTCGCGTCTCCACCTGGGGTACGCCCTTTCTTCCTTCTCCGACTATCTCCGTATGCATGCACCGGATCTGTTGCCAGGCAACAGGTTCGCCCAGGGTGCCGCCGGAATCCCCGGCGGCACTTCCGCGAAGGAGATCGCTCCGCACGGCACCACCATCGTCGCGGTGAGTTATCGCGGCGGTGTGCTGATCGCGGGCGACCGGCGAGCCACGCAGGGGAACCTGCTGGCCAGCCGGGATATCGAGAAGGTGTACATCACCGACAGCTATTCCGCGGCAGGCATCGCAGGCACCGCGGGCATGGCGGTGGAGATGGTGCGGATCTTCGCGGTGGAGCTGGAGCACTACGAGAAGTTGGAGGGCGTGCCCCTGACCTTCGACGGCAAGGCGAACAAGCTGTCGAAGATGGTGCGCGAGAACTTGCCCGCGGCCCTGCAAGGCCTGGCGGTGGTGCCGATGCTGGTCGGCTACGACCTGGACGCCACCGACCAGGACAAGGCGGGCCGCATCGTTTCGTTCGATGTGGTGGGTGGACGTAGCGAGGAGCGTTTCGGGTACGCCGCGGTCGGTTCCGGCTCGATGTTCGCGAAGTCTTCGCTGAAGAAGTTGTACGCCAAGGGAATCGATCAGGATCGCGCGTTGCGCATCGCCGTCGAGTCGCTGTTCGACGCGGCCGACGACGACACCGCGACGGGCGGCCCGGATCTGGTGCGCGGCATCTTCCCCACGGCGATCGTGATCGACGAGGAGGGCGCGGTCGAGGTGACCGAGTCGCGGCTGGCCGAGATCACCCGCGGCATCGTCGCCGACCGCGAGGCCGCCGAAGAAGGGAGCGCCTGATCATGACGTTGCCGTACTACGCGTCGGCCGAGCAGATCATGCGCGACAAGACCGAGCTCGCGCGCAAGGGCATCGCCCGAGGGCGCAGCGTCGTGGTCTTGACGTATGACAAGGGTGTGCTGTTCGTCGCGGAGAACCCCTCCGCGACGCTGCACAAGGTGAGTGAGCTCTACGACCGCATCGGATTCGCCGCGGTCGGCAAGTACAACGAGTTCGAGAATCTGCGCAGGGGCGGCATCCTGCAGGCCGACATCCGCGGGTATCAGTACGACCGCCGCGATGTCACCGGCCGCGCGCTGGCCAACGCCTACGCGCAGACGCTCGGCACGATTTTCACCGATCAGCTCAAGCCGTACGAGGTGGAGATCTGTGTGGCGGAGGTCGGCTACCCGGAACAGACCGCCCAATCGGTGCTGTACCGGATCACCTTCGACGGGTCGATCGTGGACGAGCGGGAGTTCGTGGTGATGGGCGGCACGACCGAGCCGATCGTCACCGCGTTGAAGTCGTCCTACCAGCCGGGTCTCGACCTGGCGTCGGCGGTCGGCGTGGCGGTGCGCGCGCTGCAGGCGGGCGTTCCGGAAGGCGCGGAGAAGGAGAAGCGAGTGCTGGGCGTCAGCTCGCTCGAGGTCGCGACCTTGGAGCAGGCGCGGCCGCGCCGGGCGTTCCGGCGGGTGCCCAACGCGGCGCTGGAGCGTCTGCTGAGCCCGGCGGAAGCCGCCGCGGAGGAGTCCGGCTCCGAGCCGGAGGAAAAGCCGTCGGCGAAGGAGACTCCGTCGGCGGAGTGATCCGGCGGGAGTGATCTCAGCGGCCGACGAACTCGACGGCCCGCGAACGACGCCAGGTTCGCGGGCCGTATCGGCACGTCCGAGACGGGCGCGAACTGTCCATCCTCCGGCGAAACCGGCCTCTCACCGGGGTAAATTCCGACAAAGCGGGCCAAATCGTTGTGAAGACGTATGCATCCGGGTTGTTCGGTGCCCCACGCAACACGCCGACATGGCTGTAATGTCGATGGTGTGCAGCGACGAATTATGGGGATCGAGACCGAGTTCGGTGTGACATGCACCTTCCACGGTCACCGTCGACTGTCCCCCGACGAGGTGGCCCGGTATCTGTTCCGCCGGGTGGTGTCCTGGGGCCGTAGCTCGAACGTGTTCCTCCGCAACGGTGCTCGGCTCTACCTCGATGTCGGGTCCCATCCGGAGTACGCGACCGCGGAATGCGACAACCTGGCGCAATTGGTGACCCACGACCGTGCGGGCGAGCGGGTCCTCGAAGAGTTGCTGATCGACGCCGAGCAGCGTCTGGCCGAAGAAGGCATCGGCGGCGACATCTATCTGTTCAAGAACAACACCGACTCCGCGGGCAACTCCTACGGCTGCCACGAGAACTTCCTCGTGGTGCGGGCGGGGGAGTTTTCCCGGATCTCCGACGTGCTGCTGCCGTTCCTGGTCACCCGTCAGCTGATCTGCGGCGCGGGCAAGGTGCTGCAGACGCCGAAGGCCGCTACGTTCTGCCTGTCCCAGCGTGCCGAGCACATCTGGGAGGGCGTCTCCTCGGCGACCACGCGCTCGCGGCCGATCATCAACACCCGCGACGAGCCGCATGCCGACGCGGAGAAGTACCGCCGCCTGCACGTGATCGTCGGCGACTCGAACATGTCCGAGACCACCACCATGCTCAAGGTCGGCACGGCCGCCTTGGTGCTGGAGATGATCGAGGCGGGCGTCTCGTTCCGCGACTTCGCGCTGGACAATCCGATCCGCGCGATCCGCGAGGTCAGCCACGACCTGACCGGTCGTCGTCCGGTGCGCCTCGCGGGCGGCCGGCAGGCCAGCGCCCTGGACATCCAGCGCGAGTACTACGCCCGCGCCGTGGAGCACCTGCGCAATCGGGACCGCGATCCGCAGATCGACCAGGTGGTGGATCTGTGGGGCCGCACCCTGGACGCGGTCGAGGCACAGGACTTCGCGAAGGTCGACACCGAGATCGACTGGGTGATCAAGCGCAAGCTGTTCCAGCGCTACCAGGACCGGTACGGCATGGAGCTGTCCGACCCCAAGATCGCCCAGCTGGATCTGGCCTATCACGACATCAAGCGTGGACGCGGCGTCTTCGACCTGCTGCAGCGTAAGGGTCTGGCCAAGCGCGTCACCGAGGACGAGGCCGTGGACGCCGCGGTCGACACCCCGCCGCAGACCACCAGGGCGAAGCTGCGCGGTGACTTCATCACCGCGGCCCAGGAGGCCGGGCGCGACTTCACCGTCGACTGGGTGCACCTCAAGCTGAACGACCAAGCGCAGCGCACCGTGCTGTGCAAGGACCCGTTCCGCTCGGTCGACGAGCGCGTCGACCGCCTGATCGCGTCCATGTGATTGCTGTGTTTGTTTTTCCAGCGCCTTCGGCGCTGGGTGTTCGCGGCCCCTTCATGGCTCGCGTGTGCGCGACCGCCGCTTGCTCCTTCGTCGCGGACGCGGCGGCCGCGCACACGCGAGCCGGGCCGCGAACGGAGGATGCTCGGTCTCGCTTCGCTCGAAAGTCGTGGTCGGGGTGCGTTGAGCGCGTTGGCGTCGAAGCTCGCTACCGAGTGCGCGCGGTCTGCGGTGACTGGTAGCGGTTCGGTCTCGCTTCGCTCGAAAGACGGGTTGCGGTGCGCCGGGGCTTCGGTGCCTGGTGTTTCGATCTCGGCATTCCGACCGGCGACAGTCCGGTGTGGCGGATTGGTTTCGGCCTCTGCCTCCGGTGCCGGCCGTGTGTCGTCGCTTCGTGGTTCGGGACACGAGTCGCGCCTGCGTGCATGATCGAGACATGATCATCGCCTTTTCCGTCACACCGCTCGGTACCGGCGTCGATGTCGGGCGCGCGGTCGCCGAAGCGGTCCGCGTGGTGCGCGCCAGCGGACTGCCCAATCGCACCGACGCCATGTTCACCACCATCGAGGGCGAATGGGACGAGGTGATGGCCGTGGTGAAAGAGGCGACCGACGCCATCCTCGCCGTCGCGCCGCGCTGCAGCCTCGTGCTGAAGGCCGACATTCGCCCCGGAGTAACGGACGCGATGACCGCCAAGGTGGAGAAGGTGGAGCGCTACCTGGCCGAAGGCTGAGGACCCGCGCGTTCCGGCCGAGCCGGTGGTGCACCTCCGCAGCGCGGTACCGATCCTTGTCGCTGCCGCGCCCGGTCCGCTCCTCGGGCGTGAATCCAAGGCCAAGGCCGCCACCGCGAAGTCGTATACCAGCCGAAGCGATTGCCCGAGCGGCAAACGCCGAGGTCGGGACATGCATCTTCCAGCGTGCCCAGCGCACCTTACTACGCCTTTCGAGCGAAGCGAGACCGAGCATGCGCGGTTCGCGGCCCGGCTCGCGTGTGCGCGGCCGCCGCGTACGCGACGAAGGAGCAAGCGGCGGTCGCGCACACGCGAGCCATAAAGGGGCCGCGAACACGCCGCGACGAAGTCGCGGCCGAAACAACACAGCCTGGCCGGGCAGATTACCCTCTATCGGGTGGCGATATCCAAGGTCGAGCGGCTGATGAATCTGGTCATCGCGCTGCTGTCGACCCGGCAGTTCCTGACCGCCGAGCGGATCCGGGAGAGCGTGGCCGGCTACGAGGACTCCGCCAGCGACGAGGCGTTCAGCCGCATGTTCGAGCGGGACAAGAACGAACTGCGTGATCTGGGCATCCCGCTGGAGGTCGGTCCGGTGAGCCGGTACTCGACGACGGAGGGCTACCGGATCAACCGCGATGCCTACGAGCTACCCGACATCGACCTGACCGATCAGGAGGCCGCCGCCGTCGCCGTGGCCGTGCAGATGTGGGAATCGCCGGAATTGGCCGCCGCCGCGGAAGGCGCGCTGCTCAAACTGCGCGCGGCGGGCATCCACGTGGAAACCGACGCCGCCGTGGCATCGGTGCCCGCGGTTCCGGCCCGCGCTCGCGGCTCGGAACCCGTGCTCGGCAAACTCTTGGCCGCGATCGACGCGGGCCAAGCGGTGCGGTTCGAGCACCGCGGCGCGATCAATGCCCCCTATCTGATGCGCGACGTCGAACCGTGGGGTGTCGTCACCCATCACGGCCGCTGGTACCTCGTCGGGCACGACCGGGACCGGGACGCCGTGCGCAGCTTCCGGCTGTCGCGCATCGGCGACGATGTGACCCCGTACGGCCCGCGCAACACTGTCCACAAGCCGGAGGGCCTCGATCTGCGCGCGATCGTCGACCAGGTCACCAGTAGCGCGCCGGTCAGCGGCACGGCCACGGTGTGGGTGGCGGAAGGGCGCGGGCGGGAGATCCGCAGGCTCGGCCAGGTGACCGGGGAGCGCGTCGTCGGCGGCCGTGCGGGCACCGTGGTGGAGCTTCCGGTGCGATCCCGCGATTGGGTGGCCCGGCTGATCACCGGCTTGGGGCCGGACGCCGTGGTGCTCGCCCCCGAGTCGCTGCGCGCCGACGTCATCGCGCGGTTGCGTTCGGTCTTCGACCGCACGGAGGTGCGGGCATGAGTTCGCGGCTGTCGGTGCGACTGTCCCGGTTGCTGAACATGATCCCGTATTTCATCGCCCACCCCGGCATCAGCGCCGCCGAGGCCGCCGCCGATCTGGGCGTGACCACCAAGCAGTTGATGAGCGATCTCAATCAGCTGTGGATGTGCGGACTGCCCGGGTACGGCCCGGGTGACCTGATCGACTTGTCGTTCTCCGAGGAGAGCATCGAGGTCACCTTCTCCGCGGGCATCGATCGTCCGCTGCGGCTGACCTCCACCGAGGCGACCGCGCTGCTGGTCGCGCTGCGCTCGATCGTCGACATGCCCGGCATGGTCGACCCGACCGCGGCCCACGCGGCCATCGCGAAGATCGAGGCGGCGATCGCCGGTGGCGCGGAGTCCGCCGAGAACGGCCGGTCGCGCACCCCGCCGCCGGAGGCGCCCGCGGTGGCGGCCGTCCGATCGGCGCTGGCGCTGGGCCGGGCGCTGCGGCTGGTGTACTACTCCGCCAGTCGCGACGTGGTGTCCGAACGGATCGTCGATCCGATCCGCATCGTCCTCGTGGACGACAACAGCTATCTGCAGGCCTGGTGCAGGCAGGCCGAGGGAGTGCGGCTGTTCCGCTTCGACCGGATCGAGGCCGCGTCCGCGCTGGAGGAACTCGCCCGTCCGCCCGTGCACGCCACCGACGCGACGGCGGGCCTTGATCTGTTCCAGGACGATCCGGCGGTACCTTTGGCGCGCTTGCGGATTCACGCCGACTACGCGTGGGTTCTGGATCAGTACCCGATGCATCGGCTTGCGGCGCATTCCGACGGCAGCTTGGAGGCGACCATGCGGTTCGCCACGCTGGACTGGATGGCCCGCCTGCTGCTCGGTTTCGGCGCAGGCGTGACCGTTCTCGGCCCGCCGGAGCTGGTGGCGGCGGTGCGTGAGCGGTCGAACGCCGCGCTGGCCGCCTATGAGGAAGCCGGATATCCGGCGGCCGGATGAGGAAGGCACAGGCCCTACCGGCATGAACAGTCGTGTGTTTGTGGTGGGCGCCGGCAGCATCGGCAACTTCGTCGGCGGCAAACTCGGCGTCGCCGGCGCGGAGGTCACCCTGGTCGGCCGCAAGCGGGTGCTGGACGAACTCGGCGCGTTCGGGCTTCGGCTCACCGATCTCGACGGCGGTGACGACGCGCTGCCGCCGGACCGCTTCCATCGCGCGACCGAACCGGATGACGTCGGCTCGGCGGACCTGGTGCTGGTAACGGTGAAATCGGCGGCGACGGCGGAGGCGGTGCGCGAGCTCGCGGGCAAGATCCGGCCCGGCACCGTGGTGCTCAGCCTGCAGAACGGCATCGGCAACGATTCGGTGATCCGCGAGATCCTGCCGCACTGCGTCGTCCTGGCCGGAATGGTGATGTTCAACGTCGTGCACCACCCCGGCGGGCATTTCCATCGGGGCACCGAAGGCGGTCTGGCGGTACAGGACGATCCGGCCCTTGCGCCGTTCCTCGACGTCTTCGAGCGCGCGAGGCTCGGCTTGCGCCGGTATCCCGACCTGCGCCCGGTGCAGTGGGCGAAGCTGCTGCTGAATCTGAACAACCCGATCAACGCGCTGTCGGGGCGCCCACTGCGGGAGGAACTCGCCGACCGGGACTACCGCCGCTGTCTCGCGCTGACCCAGCGGGAAGCGCTCGATGTGATGAACAAGGCGCGAATTCGCCCCGCCCGGCTGACCCCGCTGCCGCCCCGGGTGATGGCGGCGCTGCTGACCGTGCCCGACGGCCTGTTCCGGCGGGTGGCCGGGCAGGTGCTCGCCATCGATCCGGTGGCGCGTTCGTCCATGGCCGACGACCTGGAGCTGGGTCGTAAGACCGAAATCTCCTGGCTGTGCGGGGAAATCGTCGAACTGGGCGCGATGGTCGGTATGCCGACGCCGGTGAATCAGCGGCTGACCGAATTGATCGTCGCGGCCGAGCTGGGCGGCAGGCGCGTGTGGAGTGGACGGGACCTGCTCGACCAATTGCGGGCCGCCACGGCGGGCGGCGCGCCGGAACGCCGGGCGAACGAGCGGTGACGGCGGCGTTCGCGCACGTCACCCTCCGGTAGCATCGAAACATCACAGTCTTGGGAGGTAGATCATGGGCAGTCTGAGCATCTGGCACTGGCTGATCATTGCGGTGGTCTTCGTGATGTTCTTCGGCGCGAAGCGGATGCCCGACGCGGCCCGCAGCTTGGGCCGGTCGTTGCGCATCTTCAAGAGCGAAGTCAGTCAGATGCAGAACGAGGGCAACGCGCCCGCGGGCGGCGCGCAGGCTCAGCAGCCCGCACCGCAGTTGCCCGCCGCACAGCAGTCGCCGCAGGCCACCGAGCCCCGCACCGAGCAGAAATCGGTCTGAGCGGAGCCGCTCGCGCCGGAGTGAGGAACAGCTCACTCCGGACTCAGTGCTGTTGCCGAGCCGTGCGAGGCACGTGAACCCAGGGGCGATCACCAACCATGCGAATCCCGTTCGATCCGCGGCGCAGTAAGCGCAGGACCAATCCCGACGGCACCATGTCGTTGGTCGAGCATCTGCAGGAGCTGCGTTACCGGTTGCTGGTGTCGATCGCGGCGGTGATCGCGACGACGGTGCTGGGGTTCCTGTGGTACGCGCACGGGTTCCTGGGCATCGAGAGCCTCGGTGAGATCCTGCGCGGGCCGTATTGCTCGCTGCCCTCGTCGGCCCGTGCGTCGCTGACCCCGGACGGCGAATGCCGTCTGCTGGCGACCGCGCCGTTCGAGCAGTTCACGCTGCGATTGAAGGTCGGCTTGACCGCGGGCGTGGTGCTGGCGGCGCCGATCTGGCTGTACCAGTTGTGGGCGTTCATCACCCCGGGGTTGTACGCGAAGGAGCGCAAGTACGCGGTCGGGTTCGTGTCCTCGGGCACGGTGTTGTTCGCCGCCGGAGCGGTGCTGGCCTACGTGGTGATCGCGCACGCGTTGAGCTTCTTGCTCACCATCGGCGACAACGTGCAGATCACGGCGCTGAGCGGATCGCAGTATTTCTCGTTCATCATCCAGTTGCTGATCATCTTCGGGGTCAGTTTCGAGACGCCGTTGCTGATCGTCGGGCTGAACCTGGTCGGCGTCCTGACCTACGAGCGGCTCAAGGCGTGGCGGCGGGGGATCACGTTCGGCTTGTTCGTGTTCGCGGCCATCGTGACGCCGCAGGATCCCTTCTCGATGCTGGCGCTGGCCTTGGCGCTGACCGTGTTGTTCGAGGTGGCGATCCAGTTCTCCCGGATCAACGACCTGCGCAGGGCGCGCAAGGAGCGCGAGGACCTGGCCGCGCTGTCGGACGAGGAGGCCTCCGAACTCGGCGCACCGGAGCCGATCGATCCGGCCGGGTCGATCGGTACGCCCGCGGAGAAATCCACACGACCGGTGTCGGACTACTCCGATACGCTCTGACGAGTGACAGTTGACCGGTCGCAGACGGGCGAGTTGGCCGTATTCTCCGCCGAACTGAAGTTCCGGCTGGATCCTTTTCAGCGCGACGCCTGTGCGGCGCTCGAAGAAGGCCACAGTGTCCTGGTCTGCGCGCCCACGGGCGCGGGTAAGACGGTGGTCGGCGAGTTCGCCGTGCACCTGGCGCTGGCGGCGGGCGGGAAGTGCTTCTACACCACGCCGATCAAGGCGTTGTCGAATCAGAAGTTCGCCGACCTCACCGAGCGTCACGGCCGCGACAACGTCGGACTGCTGACCGGCGACCAATCGATCAATCCGGACGCGCCGGTGGTCGTGATGACCACCGAGGTGCTGCGCAACATGCTCTACGCCTCCTCCGACGCGCTGCGCGGGTTGTCCTATGTGGTGATGGACGAGGTGCACTACCTCGCCGATCGGTTCCGCGGCGCCGTGTGGGAGGAGGTCATCCTGCACCTGCCCCCGGACGTGCGGTTGGTCAGTCTTTCGGCCACGGTGAGCAATGCCGAGGAGTTCGGCGCCTGGATGGAGACCGTGCGCGGCGACACCGCGGTGGTGGTCGACGAGACCAGGCCCGTTCCGCTGTGGCAGCACGTCATGGTGGGGCGGCGGATGTTCGACCTGTTCGACACCAAATCCACCGAGCAGAAGGTCTTGGTCGACGAAGACCTGGTGCGGTTCATCCGCCACCGCGAGGCGGCCGACCGGATGAACAACTGGGGCGCCCCGCGCAACGGTCGCGGCGGCCCGCGCCGGGATTTCCGCCCGCTGCCGCGGCCGGAGGTGCTCGCCAAGCTGGACGAAGAGGGCTTGCTGCCCGCGATCACGTTCATCTTCAGCCGGGCCGGCTGCGACGGCGCGCTCGCGCAGTGCCTGCGCTCGCGGCTGGACCTGAGCCGTCCGGAGGAGCGCGACGAGGTCGACGCGATCATCGAGAAGCACACCGGCGACCTGCCCAAGACCGATCTGGAGGTGCTCGGCTACTGGGAATGGCGCGAGGCGCTGCACCGTGGTCTCGCCGCGCACCACGCCGGGATGCTGCCCGCGTTCCGGCACACCGTCGAGGAACTGTTCGTCAACGGGCTGGTGCGCGCCGTTTTCGCCACCGAGACGCTGGCGCTCGGCATCAACATGCCCGCGCGCACCGTGGTGCTGGAACGGCTGGTCAAGTTCAACGGCGAGTCGCACGCGGAGCTGACGCCAGGTGAGTACACCCAGCTGACGGGGCGTGCGGGGCGGCGCGGCATCGACGTCGAAGGCCACGCGGTGGTGCTGTGGCAGCCCGAGGTGGACACCAGCGCGGTGGCCGGCCTGGCCTCGACGCGTACGTATCCGCTGCGCAGCTCGTTCCGGCCGGGCTACAACATGTCGATCAACCTCATCGATCGGATGGGCGCCGACGAGTCGCGCGCCCTGCTGGAGCGATCGTTCGCCCAGTTCCAGGCGGACCGCTCGGTGGTCGGGCTGGTGCGCGGCATCGAACGCAACGAGGGGGCCCTGCGCAAGTTGCGCGACCAGCTCGGCGGCGCCGAAGGCGGCTTCCTCGAATACCTGTCGCTGCGTGAGCGGATCAAGCAGCGGGAGCGGCAGCTGACCCAGCAGAGCCGTGCCGACCGGCGTGGCGCGGCGGTGGACGCGCTCGGCGCACTGCGGCGCGGTGACGTGGTGGCGATTCCGTCCGGCCGCCGCGCGGGGCTCGCGGTGATCCTGGAGCCGGACGCGACGCCGGGCGATCCGCGTCCGCTGGTGCTCACCGAGGACAAGTGGGCCGGACGGGTTTCGGTCGCCGATTTCCCGGTGCCCGCCGAGGCGCTCGGGCACATGCGGTTGCCGCGCCGGGTGGATCACCGGACCGCGCGCACCCGTCGCGATCTGGCCTCGGCGCTGCGCAGCACGGGCATCTCGGTGCCGGGCAGGCCACGCCGCGGCAGGCACTCCGCCGCGGCCGACGACCGCGAACTGGCCACCTTGCGCCGCAGCCTGCGCGCGCATCCGGCGCACGCCAGGCCCGATCGCGAGCAACTGGCCCGGATCGGCGAGCGCTACAACCGTCTGTTGCGCGAAACGGAGGCGATGCGCCAGAAGGTTGCCGCCACCACCAACTCGCTGGCGCGCACGTTCGACCGGATTCTCGGTCTGCTCGAGGAGCGCGGATTCGTGCACGAGAGCGAGGTGACCGCCGACGGACGCCGGTTGGCGCGCCTCTACGCCGAAAGCGATCTGCTGGTCGCCGAATGCCTCCGGAAGGGACTGTGGCGCGGCCTCGGCCCGGCGGAACTGGCGGCGGTGGTGTCGATCCTGGTGTACGAATCCCGCCAGGAGGGTGGCTATCTCGGCGCGTCCGGACCGACGGCCCCGATCCGCCGCGCGGTCGGCGCGACCATCGGCGTGTGGTCCGAGCTGCGGTCCGACGAAGCGCGGCACAAGCTGCCGCCCACCAGGGAACCCGATCTCGGCTTCGTCGACGGCGTGTACAAATGGGCGCGCGGCGATGGGTTGGCCGATTCGTTGCTCGCCAGCGGCGACCAAGGCGCGCCGCTGTCGGCCGGCGACTTCGTGCGCTGGTGCCGACAGGTGATCGATCTGCTCGATCAGATCCACGGCACCGCCGACGATCCCGAGGTCGCCGCTACGGCCGCCAAGGCGGTGCGGGCGATCCGGCGGGGTGTCGTGGCGGTGGACGCCGCCTGAGCGGCGCGAGCTACGGGCGCGCGGCGGGCGGCAATAGCAACACGGCGGATTCGATTGTGATTTGATTTCTTTCGCGTACCGACCGTGGCGGAGTAGTCGTGTCATGCGACGAGGCCCACGCGGGGGGCTACCGTGTGTACAACGATGCGAGTGGAGGCAAGCAGATGAGCGGCCCGTACGGACCGAACGACCCCGGGGAGGGACGCAACGATCCCACCCAGCAGTGGGGTGGACAGCAGGCACCGGGCGGGGCCGGTCCCACGCAGCAGTGGGGCGGTCAGCCGCAGACCCCGGCCTCGGCTCAGCCGACCCAGCACTGGGGAGATCAGCAGCAGCAGTGGGGTCAGCAGCCGCAGCAGCAGTGGGGTCAGCAGCCGCAGCAGCCTCAGCAACCGCAGTGGGGCCAGCAGCCCGCCCAGGGCCAGCAGCCGCAGTGGGGTCAGCCCCAGCAGCAGGACTGGGGCCAGCAGGGTCAGCAGCCGCAGTGGGGGCAGCCGCAGCCGCAGTGGGGTGCTCCCGGTCAGCAGCCGCCGCAGCAGGGCGGCAAGAACAAAGGCCTGATCATCGGGCTTTCGGTGCTCGGTGTCGCGGTGGTCGGCGCGATCGTCGCGCTCGTGCTCGTGTTGACCGCCAAGGACCAGCTGGACCAGGCCGCCGTGCAGGACGGCGTGAAGAAGGTGCTGTCGGACTCCTACGGCATTCAGGACATCAGCGACGTCTCCTGCCCGTCCGGCCAGGAAGTCAAGGTCGACGCCACCTTCGAATGCAGCGTGAAGGTCAGCGGCGAAGCCAAGAAGGTGACCATCAAGATCACCAAGGACGACGGCACCTACGAGGTCGGCCGCCCCAGCTGAGCTGTGTTTGTTTGGCCGCGCCTTCGGCGCGGCGTGTTCGCGGCCCCTTTGTGGCTCGCGTGTGCGCGGCCGCCGCTTGCTCCTTCGTCGCGTACGCGGCGGCCGCGCACACGCGAGCCGGGCCGCGAACGGAACAGGCTCGGTCGCGCTTCGCTCGAAAGACGTAGTTGTGGTGCGCTGGGCGCGTCGGTCGCGACACGCACTGCCAGCGCACGCGGGGGTGGCTGTCGGCATTGCAGTTGCTTGCTCCTTCGTCGCGCACACGCGAGCCGGGCCGCGAACGCGGATGCTCGGTCTCGCTTCGCTCGAAACCTGTGGTTGCGGTGCGCTGGGCGCGTCGGCGGTTGATGCGCGGACTTCAGTGGCCACCGGCCCCGGTGGTGTACGAGCGACATCGGTGAGTTCCGGCGGATGCGTGTTTTGCTGGAGCTTCGCGGCTTGTGTCTGAGGCGCCGGTTGCTCTTCGCGTTTGCTCGGCGGGCGAGACCGGCCAGGGCATCGAAATCGGGTTCGCTTCGCCGCTGGAACAGCCCTTCGCGGCGCGTGGGGCGGGCTTGTCGGCTGACTCGGTCAGGCGGTGCGGGCGGCTAGTGCCGTGATCAGGCGCGTGACCGGGCTTTCGGCGTTGTAGGCGGTGGCGAGGGCGCGCAGGCGGTCGGGGTCGGCCGGTTCGGTGGGCAGGACGTCGGCGCGGGACAGGGCAACTTCGGCGTCGCAGACCACCCGCACGACCGGTGCGGCGGCCTTCAAGTAGTCCTCGGCGGCGCGCAGCTTGGCGCGCACGCCTTGCGCCAGGTCGGCGCCGGGATCGTCGACGGCGGCAACCAGGGCGTCCAGGGAACCGAAACGGGAGATCAGGGCGGCGGCGGATTTCTCGCCGATGCCGGCCACGCCGGGCAGGCCGTCGGAGGCATCGCCGCGCAGCGTCGCCATGTCGGCGTAGGCCGGGCCCGCGTTGCGCAGCGGCACACCGTACTTCGCCGACACCTCGGCCGGACCGAACAATTCCGCCTTGGCCAGCCCCCGCCCGGCGTAGAACACCCGCACCGAGGGCGCGGGTTCGTCCCGGACGAGTTGCAGCAAGTCGCGGTCGCCGCTGACCACGACCACCTCGTCGGCGCGCTCCCTGGTCGCCAGGGTGCCCAGCACGTCGTCGGCTTCCAAGCCCTCCGCGCCGCCGGTCGCGATCCCGGCGGCGTCGAGCACCTCCAGGATCATCTCGACCTGCGGGGTGAGCGTGTCGGGCACGGTCTCGGCGCCGGGGGCGGCCTCCGGCGAGGTGTCCAGCCGGTGCGCTTTGTAGGACGGGACCAGTTCGACCCGATACGCCGGGCGCCAGTCCAGATCCAGGCACACGACCAGCCGACCGGGGGCGAACCTGGTGATCAGCGACGCCACCATGTCGGTGAAACCACGCAGCGCGTTCACCGAGCGCCCGTCGGGCGCGGTGATCTTGTCGGGGATGGCGTGGAAGGCGCGGAACCACAGACTGGCTCCGTCCAACAGCAACAGGGGCCCACCGGCAGCAGAGGTCACGGGCCGAGGCTACTCGGTCGCACCGACACCGCCCGGCGAAGTTGGGCGTTCGCCGGGCGGTCGCGGCGGGTAACGTCGGACGAATGAGCGCGCATACGGATTCGAGGTTCGCGGCGGACGTCTACGGAGCACGGCTGGAGCGGGCCGTGGAACTGATTCGGGCCGCCCATCTGGATGCCCTGCTGATCACCCCCGGCCCGGACCTGCGCTACCTGATCGGCTCGGCGGCCGAGTCGTTCGAGCGGCTGACCTGCCTGGTGATCCCGGCGGACGGCGCGACGCCGTCGGTCGTGATCCCGAAACTGGAGCTGGCGTCGCTGGAGGCCTCGGCGGCGGGCGAACTGGGGCTGCAAGTGCTGGAGTGGGTCGACGGCACCGACAACCCGTACGCGCTGGTGAAGTCCGCGCTGCACGTGGGTTCCCGGGTGGCCGTCGCCGATGTCATGCCCGCTCTGCACCTGCTGCCGCTGGCCGAGTCGTTCACCGGTCTTCCGGTGTCGGCCACACCCGTGCTGCGCGAACTGCGCATGATCAAGGATGCGGCCGAGGTGGACGCGCTGCGGCGCGCGGGCGCAGCGATCGACCGGGTGCACGCGCGCATGGGCGAGTTCTTGCGGGTCGGCCGCACCGAGGCGGAGGTCGGCCGCGACATCGAGGACGCGATCGTGGCCGAGGGGCATACCGAGGCGGCGTTCGTCATCGTCGGCAGCGGTCCGCACGGTGGGGACCCGCATCACCGCGTGTCCGAGCGCCGGATCGAGGCAGGTGACGTGGTGGTCATCGACATCGGCGGCTCGGTCGAGCCCGGCTACTACTCCGACTCCACCCGGACCTACGTCCTCGGCGAGCCCGATCCGGAGGTGGCCGCCCGATACGCCGAACTGGAACGCGCGCAGGCCGCGGCAGTCGCGGCCGTCCGCCCCGGCGTGACCGCTGCCTCGGTGGACGCCGCGGCGCGAAAGCCGTTGACCGAAGCCGGCCTCGGGCACGCCTTCGTGCATCGCACCGGGCACGGCATCGGCCTGTCGGTGCACGAGGAGCCCTACATCGTCGTGGGGAACGACCTGGTCCTGCGGCCCGGCATGGCATTCAGCGTGGAGCCGGGCATCTACTTCCGCGGTGAGTGGGGCGCGCGCATCGAGGACATCATGGTCGTCACCGACGAAGGCGGTGAATCGCTGAACCAGCGGCCGCACGGCCTGACAGTGCTGTGATCGGCGGCTGACGGCGGAGCCCGGCGGCGAGGAAGGCGCCGGGAGCTACGCGCCCGCGCCGTTGCCGTCGGCGGCCGGTGCGACCAGCGTGCTGCTGGACAGGACGCGCCGGACCTGAATGGCGATCACCACGCGGGTCGGGTTCTCCCGCGGCACGCGATAGCGACCCGCGTACCGCTCGACCGCCTCGGCGACGTCGTCGGGGGCGTCGAGCACCGTGGCCGGGCCTTCCAGCGTCAACCACCGGATGCCGTCGACCTGGCTGACCGCCGCATAGCCGGAGCGGCGCACGTTGCGCACTTTCACCGACCCGTCGTTGGTGATCACGCGCGCGATCCCGGCCTCTTGGTCCCAGGTGAAGCCCACCGCCACGACATGGGGCGTTCCGTCCGCACGCATGGTCGTCAGCGTGGCGAGGTGCCGTTCGGCGACGAACTCGAGGGCGGCGGGCGACAGCTCAGCAGTACTCGTCGGCATGCCCCGACCGTAGCCTTCGGCGCCCGTCGGCGCCGCACCAGCCCGGCGCGGGGGATGCGGCCGCGCCGGTGCGCGATGACGAGTCCCGCCGGGGCGAATGACAGACTGGGCGCATGGGAACGCGTGGTTTGCCCGACGGGACCGTGCTGCTGCTGGGCGGCCGGAGCGAGATCGGGCTCGAGGTGGCGCGGCGGCTGGCACCGGGACGAGCGGTCGTGCTCGCGGCCAGGCGCAGCGGCGAATTGGACGCGCAGCGCGCGGAGATCACGGCGGCGGGTGCGAGCGAAGTGCACACCGTGGAATTCGATGCCGACGACATGGCGAGCCATCCGGTGCTGCTGGAGAAGATCGCCGCCGAGCACGGGCCGATCGCGATCGCGGTGCTCGCCTTCGGCGTACTCGGCGATCAGCAGCGCGCCGAGCGCAATCCCGCCCACGCGGCGGCGATCCTGCACACCGATTTCGTCGCCCAGGCCGGTGTGCTCACCACGCTGGCGAATCTGCTGCGCGCGCAAGGCGCGGGACGGATCGTCGTGTTCAGCTCGGTCGCCGGTGTGCGGGTCCGGCGCGCGAACTATGTCTACGGTTCGGCCAAGGCGGGACTCGACGGCTTCGCCTCCGGTCTCGCGGACGCCCTGCACGGCAGTGGCGTCGGGTTGCTGCTGGTTCGTCCCGGATTCGTGATCGGGCGGATGACCGAGGGGATGTCTCCCGCGCCCTTCTCCAGCACACCGGATCAGGTCGCCGACGCGGTGGTGCGCGGCCTGCGCCGCGGCGCGAGCCGGGTGTGGGTGCCCGGGATCCTGCGACCGGTGTTCTTCGCGATGCGCCTACTGCCACAGCCGATCTGGCGCCGGATGCCCCGGTGAACGCGACGCCCGTCTCGTGGGCCGGCGCGCCGATCGCGGTCGTCGGCATCGGCGCCGACGGCTGGGACGGACTCGGTCGCGCCGCGCGGGAGGCCGTCGGCGGCGCCGAGGTCCTGTTCGGTTCCGCGCGCCAGCTCGCGCTCGTGCCGCCCGCCGTCGCGGCGCGCCGCGTGACGTGGCCGTCGCCCTTGTTACCCGCGTTGCCGGACTTGCTGCAACGGCACGGCGGGGCGCGTTTGTGCGTCTTGGCCAGCGGCGATCCGATGTTCTACGGAATCGGCGTCACCTTGGCCCGGTTGCTGGGACCGCAGGCGCTGCGGGTGCTGCCGCAGCCGTCTTCGGCCGCCATCGCCTGCGCCCGGCTCGGCTGGCCGCTGGCGCAGACACCGGTGGTCAGCGTGGTCGGGCGTCCGTTGGCGACGGTGCTACCGGAGCTGGCCGACGGAAGGCGGCTGCTGGTGCTCAGCTCCGACGAGCACACACCGCGGGACCTGGCACAGTTGCTAGGACGCCACGGTTTCGGCGGTTCGGAGCTGACGGTGCTCGAGCAATTGGGCGGCCCCGCCGAACGACGCCGCGCCGGAATCGCGAAACAGTGGGAACACCCGCCGGGCGACCCGCTGAACATCGTGGCGATCACCTGCTCGGCGGACCGCGACCAGCCGCGTGCCACCCGCCTGCCCGGCCTGCCGGACGAATTGTTCGGCGGGGACGGTCAACTCACCAAGCAGGAGGTCCGCGCGCTGACCCTGGCGGCGCTGGCGCCCGCTCCGGGGGAGCTGTTGTGGGATGTGGGCGGCGGTTCGGGCAGCATCGCCATCGAATGGTGCCGGGCGCATCCGGGCAACCGGGCCGTCGCGTTCGAGCGGCTCGAGCGCAGACGGCGCCAGATCGCCGGCAATGCCGATGCGCTCGGTGTGCCGCACATCCAAGTGCGCGCGGAGCTGCGCGCCGAACTCGCCGCCGACGCCGGAATCCTCACGCCCGACGCGATTTTCGTCGGTGGGGGCCTGACCCAGGACGGCGTGCTCGAGACATGCTGGGCGCGATTGCGTCACGGTGGCAGGCTCGTGGCGAACGCGGTGACGGCGGAATCGGAATCGTTGCTGCTCAACTGGGCGGGCGCCGAGGGCGGCGTGTTGCGGAAGTTCCAGATCTACCGCGCGGAACCGCTGGGGTCCTTCACCACCTGGCGTCCGCAGCTTCCGGTCACGCAGTGGTCGGTGGTGAAAACCGCGCAGGCGTTCCCCGTGGAGGGGTGAACACGTTACCGGTCACGCGGTAGGGTCGGGGCCGAGTTCCGGTCATTGGTCGGAAATCCGATTCCTGTTGGGGAGATAGATGAGATACAAGAAGTTCGCCGCTACCGCATTGCTGGCCGTCGCCGCCACCGGAGTCGCCGCCGGTACTTCCTACGCCGCTCCGGTGCCGCCCGCGGCGCAGGACCAGGCCGCCGCGGCGCCCACCGTGACGGGCACCGATCAGGGCGTCGGCTACGCGTTGCAGCTCGCGGACGCGGGCAAGTCGGTGGTCACCAGCGTGACCGGGGGCGCGTTCAGCGTCGACATCGACAACCGGTCGGTCACCCTGAAGAACGCCGGGGGCGAGACGGTCACCACCATTCCGCTCACCGCGACGGCCAAGGGCCAGGAGGTTCACATCGCCGCTGCCGTCGCCGACGAGGGCAGGCAGCTGACGCTGACGCCGCAGGTGGCGCCGACGGCGAACGCGCCGGTCGCCGCCGAGTTCATCGGCGCGCAGGAATGGTTCTTCGCCGAGTTGCAGCGCGCCTCGCTCGGCGCGCTGGTCGGTGGCCTGATCGGCGCCGCCGTCGGCATCGTGTTCTTCGGCGTCGGCATCCTGCCCGGCGCGGTGCTCGGGGCGCTGATCGGTCTGGCCGTCGCGGGCGGGCCGTCGCTGCTGAACGCGGGTATCGCCTACTTCAGCGGCCAGCCCTGAGAATCCTGATTCTGGGCGGCACCCGGGAAGCGCGGGAGCTGGCCCACATCGCTTCCGGCGAGCGAGGATTCGAGATCGTGTCCTCGCTCGCCGGTCGTGTGCGCGCGCCCTTGCTGCCCGAGGGTGACGTCCGCATCGGCGGCTTCGGAGGCGCCGAGGGACTGCGCGCCTGGCTCGCGGCCAACGACGTGGCCGCGATGGTCGACGCCACCCATCCGTTCGCGGCGGCCATCAGCGCCAACGCGGCGGAAGCCGCGCGAGTTTCGGGTGTGCCGCTGGTGCACCTGCGCCGGCCGAGGTGGGTGGAGCAGACGGGGGACAGGTGGACGCGCGTACCCGATCTCCCCGCGGCCGCGGCGCGCGTCGCCGCCCTCGGCGAGCGTGTGTTCCTGACCATCGGCAGGCAAGGCGTCGACGCGTTCGCGGGGCTCGCTCGGCAATGGTTCCTGATCCGTGCCATCGACCCGCCGGAGGGCGCGCTGCCGGTGCGGCACGAATTGCTCCTCGCCCGTGGGCCTTTCGCATTGGAAGACGAAGCGCGGCTGCTCGCGGAGCACCGGATCGATGTGCTCGTCACCAAGGACAGCGGTGGGGAGCAGACCGAGGCCAAACTCACCGCCGCCCGCGTCGCGGGTATACCGGTCGTCGTGGTGGACCGCCCGCCGCTGCCGAAGGACGCGCGGATCGTGGCATCCGCCGCGCAGGCGCTGGATTGGTTGCGCCACCGGCGAGCCCGGCACGGCTGACACGGTCCTGGCCGCCGCCGGCGGGAGGGATCAGCTGCCGAGAAGTTCCGGCAGATGATCGAACCAGTCCAGCACCGTACGTTCGTAGCGAATCCCGAAATCCAAAGTGGCGCGGGCGAACGCGGACTTGCCCTCCGGGTCCTCGGCGAGATACCGGGTGAGCCGGGCCTGATGGATCTCCCGGTTCGCGGCGATGATGCCGTCGAGGCGATCGCGATCGAGATGCTCGCCGAAGGAGAGCGTGAGCAGCAACGGCACCCGGATGGTCTCGCCACCCGGATCGCGGGCGATCCACTCCAAGAACGCTTCCCGGCCCGCCTCCGTGATGTGGTAGGGGGTGCGTTCCCTGGCTCCGGTCTCGCCCTTTTCGACGAGTCCCGCCGCGTCCATCGCGGCGAGTTCCCGGTAGACCTGGCTCTGCGTGATGGTCCAGAAATCGCCGATGCGGTCCTGCGCCTCGGTCACCAGATCCCACCCCGACATGGCGCCTTCGTGCAGAAATCCGAGCAACGACGCCGCTGTCGAGTTGAGTGGCTTGCGCTTGGTCGCGGTATCGGTCAACGACTGCTCCCTTCGCTCTCAACATTCCATAGTGGAATGTTACCTGAACGGGGCGGGTCAGGCGTCGCCGGTCAACTTGTCGAGCCGGGCGAGCACCTGCGCCATTCCCTGCTCCAGCCGTGCCTGTCCTTGTTCGAGCTGTTGCTGGCCGCGGGCGAGCGCGGCCTGCCCCTGTTCCAGGCGGACCTGCCCTTGTTCGAGCACGGTGACCCTGCGGGTGAGTTCACCCACATTCTCGCGCAGGTCTCCGACGTCGCGGTGCAGCTCGCCGACGGCGTGGTCGATGGATTCCGCGCGCCGGTCGATGCGGCCGATGCCGTCGAGTGCCTTCCTGGTCAGCGCCGCGAGTTCGTTGAGGACCTCGCCCTGCTCGTCGAGTGCCTGTTCGCTCGCGGTGGCCCTGGCCTCCAAGGCGCGGGCGCGCAGCGTCAGCTCCGACAATGTCGCGGCCAAGGTCCCTCCGATCTTCGGTGCGTCAGGCGATCCTACGCGCCGTCGAGGGCCGCGTCGCGCGCGCGACCGTACCGGCGTGAGGTGTAGACCCGGGTGCCCGCAGGGGTTTCCAGCGCCGTGGTGGTGGACGCGCCGATGATCAGCAGCGTGCGCATGTCCACCTCCGCCGGGTCGAGGTCGCCGAGCGGCACCACCCGGACCGATTCGGTGGGCCCGCCGACGTCGCGGCCGATGACGACGGGCGTGTCGGGCTTGCGATGCTCCAGCAGCAGATCCCGCATCGCGCTGACCTGCCAGGTGCGTTGGGAGGACGCCGGATTGTAGATCGCGATCGCCATGTCGGCCGCCGCGACGGCGGAAAGGCGTTGCGCCACCACCTCCCACGGCTTGAGCCGATCGGAGAGCGAGATCATCGCGTAGTCGTGCCCGAGCGGTGCACCCGCCCGGCTCGCCACCGCATTGGCCGCGGTGAGACCGGGCAGCACCCGCACGGGCACCTCGCGCCACTGCGGGTCGGCGGCTTCCTCCAGCACCGCCGCCGCCATCGCGAAGACCCCCGGATCTCCCGAGGAGACGACCGCGACCCGCGCGCCCCGCTTGGCCAGATCCAGGGCCATGGCCGCGCGCTCGGACTCGACCCGGTTGTCGCTGGCATGACGACGCTGGCCTGGGCGTTCCGGCACCCGGTTCAGGTAGGTGGTGTAGCCCACCAGATCGGTGGCCTCGGCCAGCGTCGCGCGCACCTCGTCGGTGGTCCACTCGGGTGCGCCGGGGCCGAGCCCCACCACCACGACCTCACCGACCCGCTCGGTCGTATCCGCCTCGCGGTCGCCGATGGTGTCGGCGTCCAGGCGGGGCAGCGGCGTGGTCGGCTCGGGACCCGGTACGAGGGTGATGGCGAAGTAGGGCACCTCGGCGTCGTCCACCGCGCTCGCGTGCAGCACGCGCTGTTCGGCGCTGCTCGCGCGCTCGACGTAGTACGCGCCGGAGAGTCGGCCGGAGTCCGTGAGGGCTTGGCGCACACCGGGATAGGTGCGTCCCAGTTTCATGATCGCGGCGGCGTCGGTGGTGCGCAGCCGCCGGGTGAGCTCGTCGACCGGCATGGTGCCGGGCAGCACGGTGAGCACCTGCTCGCCTTCGACCAGCGGCGTGCCCAGCGCCGCCGACGCCGCGCTCACCGAGGTGATGCCCGGGATGATCTCGGCTTCGAACCGGTCGGCGAGCCGCCGGTGCATGTGCATGTACGAGCTGTAGAACAGCGGGTCGCCCGCGGCGAGCAGCGCCACCGAGCGGCCCGCGGCGAGGTGCTCGGCCAGCCGCTCGGCGGCCTGTTCGTAGAACTCGTCGATCGCCCCTTGGTAGCCGCCGGGATGGTCGGTGGTCTCGGTGGTCACCGGGTAGACCAGATGCTCCTCCAGTTGGCCGGGGCGCATGTACGGCGCCGCGATACGGCGGGAGATGCTGCGGCCGTGGCGCGCGCTGTGGAAGGCGATCACATCGGCCGCGCCGATCACGTTGGCCGCTTTGACGGTCACCAATTCGGGATCGCCGGGACCGAGTCCGACGCCCCAGAGCTTGCCCGGAGTGCTCATTCCTGTTCGCTCGCAATCGCGTTCAGCGCCGACGCGGTGATGGCGCTGCCGCCGCGCCTGCCGCGCACGGTGAGGTATTCGACGCCGCCGAACTCGATCAGCGCGTCCTTCGATTCGGCCGCGCCGACGAAGCCGACCGGTATGCCGAGCACGGCGGCGGGCCGTGGCGCTCCCGCGTCGAGCAGGTCGAGCAGATGGAACAGCGCCGTCGGGGCGTTGCCGATCGCGACGACGGCGCCGTCCAGACGGTCGCGCCACAGTTCGAGGGCGGCCGCGGAGCGGGTGGTGCCCCGCGCCACGGCCAGCTCCGGCACGCGCGGGTCGGCGAGGGTGCACAGCACCTCGTTGTCGGCGGGCAGTCGTTTCCTGGTCACGCCGGAGGCGACCATGGTGGCGTCACAGAGAATCGGCGCGCCCGCGCGCAGCGCCGCCCGCGCCGAGGCGACGACGCCGGGGGAGAAGGCGATGTCCGCGGCGAGATCCACCTGACCGCAACCGTGGATCATCCGCACCACCACCTGCGCCACGTCCGGCGGGAATCCGCTCAGATCGGCCTCGGCGCGGATCGTCGCGAACGAGCGACGGTAGATCTCGGCCCCGTCGGTCAGATAGCTGGTACGTACGTCGGACATGCGGTCCACCATATGGGTGCGGGTCCGGACAGATCGGTCCGGGTCGGGCGCCGCGCATCCCGCGTCGGGCGGCAGCACATCGAGGGGACGGCGCCGCCGGATCAGGTCCGCGGACGCTCGAGAATCCGGGACATGACGATGGCACTGCGGGTGCGCCCGACTCGCGCGTTCTCCCTGATCCGTTCCACGGTCACCTCGATCTCGGCCATGTCGGTGGCCATCACGTGCACCAGCGCGTCGGCCTCGCCCGCGATCGTCCAGACGCCGACCACCTGCGGTATCGGTTCCAGACTTCGTTTGAGTTCGGCCGGGGAGATGTTGTCGCGGTAGTAGACCTCGACGTACGCCTCCGTCTTCCAGCCCAGCGCGGCCGGATTGACCAGCGCGGTGAACCCGGTGATCTGCTTGCCCGCGACCAGCCGGTCGACTCGTCGTTTCACCGCGGGCGCGGACAATCCCACCACGCCGCCGATCTCCTGGAACGAAGCGCGCGCGTTCTTCAGCAACTGCTCGAGAATCCGCCGGTCGAGGTCGTCCACGTCACACCTTCCCGAAGTTCGCGCAACAATTCGCCCGTTTTCCGTTGAAACGCGCAACGAATCGTCATTTCAGGCGCAATGCTATGCGACTTACCGTCGTGGCAGCCGCAAGTTCACTAGCTGCCGGGAGTTCCGTTGACGTCTGTAGCCACCCTCCCCCTGGAATCCGCCGCCCGCCGTTCGTCGCCGCGCCGGTTCGTGATGTGCCGTCCCGACCACTTCGACGTCACCTACTCCATCAATCCCTGGATGAATCCCGCCGAGCCCGTCGACCGCGCGCTGGCCGTCGAGCAGTGGGATCGATTGCGCGCCACCTACATCGAATACGGGCACACCGTGGAGGTGGTGCCCGGTGTCGCGGGCCTGCCCGACATGGTGTTCGCCGCCAACGGCGGGCTGATCATCGGCGACCGCGCCATGTCGGCTCGTTTCACGCATTCCGAGCGCGCCGCGGAGGGCCCTGCCTATCACGCCTGGTTCGCCGGTGCCGGCCTGCCGAACCTGGTGGCGGCCGAGGAATGCAACGAAGGCGAAGGCGACTTCCTCCTGGTCGGCGACCGGCTCCTGGCCGGAACGGGCTTCCGCAGCTCACGCGCCGCGCACGAGGAGGTGTCGCGCCACTTCGGATTACCCGTGGTGTCGCTGGAACTGGTCGATCCGCGCTTCTACCACTTGGACACGGTGCTGCTTCCACTGGGCGCAGACACCATCGCCTACTACCCGCCCGCCTTCAGCCCCGCGGCGCGCGCGGTGCTGGCGGAGCTGTATCCCGACGCGATCGTGGCCACCGACGCGGACGCGGCGGTGCTCGGATTGAACGGGGTCTGCGACGGATCGAACGTCTTCCTCAGCAGCGCGGCCACCGACCTGAGCGCGGCTCTGCGCACTCGTGGCTACCATCCGGTGGGGATCGAGATGTCCGAACTGCTCAAAGCCGGTGGCTCAGTCAAATGCTGCACCCTCGAGATCCACGGCAGGTGACTTGACCGGGACGTCAGGGTAGGCGGGGCGGCCGGACGGCATATCCTTCGCCGGTCGCGACGATATCGGTGACTTCGCCGCGGGGACGACCACAGCGGCGATCGCATCCGGACCAGTGCTGGCGCCCGGCCACCGCGACCTCCGCCGCGGATGTCGTCGGCGGTGGATCGAGCGGATCGGCCGGTCCCGGCCGGACGCGGCCAGAACCGACGGCGTCCGCCGCGTCGGTTCGGACGTCGGTGTGCGACTTCGCGCAGCCCGGCTGCCCGGCGCAGGCGCTGACCAGCAGCCACGGCGAGTCGGCGTCGAAGATCGAGCCCATCGGCGCGAGCACGCGCACCACCTGTTCGGCGGTCCACTCCGTCAGGTCGGTGATCACCAGGCTGCGCCACGGTGTGAGGAAGACCGGTCGTTCGACCGCGGCGACGAATTCGGCGGTGCGGGCGGGCAGGGAGCCGAGTCGCACACCGACGCCAAGGGCGACCGATCCGTCGTCCTGTTCCAGCCAGCCGATCGGAATATCCGGTGCCGCCGAGAATTCGAGTCTTTCGGCGCCAGGAGACAGGCCGAGGCGATCGACGACGCGTTCGGCTCCGTGTTCGATCTCGTGCAGCCGCCACCGGCCGGGGTCGTCGCCGCGCAGGTCCAGGAATTCGTGCGCGGCGGCCAGCATGACGTCCACAGCGTCGGCGGCCGACAGCCGCAGGCCGCTGTCGCCGCCCGCCAGCAGCAGCGCGAACTCGTCCGCTCCGACCGCGTGCACGCCGATGTCGGGGCCGAGCCCGCTGACGTCGCCGCGTCCGTCGTCGAGGGCGAACAGCACCCGGCCGGGCAACCCGGCCAGCCGCGACGCGGCGAGCAGGCCGGTGTCCAGCGCGGGAACCAGCGGGTGCACGTCGGCCCGGCCGCCGATCCGGCCGGACAGCGGTGAGGCGATGATGTTGCGCACCCGTTCGTGCGTGGCGCTCGGCAGCAGACCCGCTTCCGCGAGCCGGTCGCTCATCGCTTCCGCGTCGCGCACCCGGCGCAGTTGGACGTTGCCGCGCGAAGTGAGTTCGATGGCGCCGTCCGCCAGGTCACGCGCGGCCTCGGCCAGCGCCTGCAACTGGGCGGGCTCCAGGCGTCCGCCGGGCACGCGGACCCGGGCCAGCGGCCCGTCGGCCGCCTCGTGCAGCCGCAGCACGCCCGGACAGGAATCAGCAGCACCTCGTGTCATAGCGACTCCAGCCTACGGACGGCCGGTCACTGCCCGATCGATCGCACCCAGTCGACGACGGCGGCCCGGTATTCGGCGGTGTTGCGGGCCAGGTTGACCGAATGCCCGCTGCCGGGCAGCACGAAGGTGCGCAGTCGCGCCGCAGGGCCGAAGAACGGCGCTTCGGTGGCGCGCAGTGTCTCGGCATCCGCGCAGACGGCGTACGCCGGGCCGCAGGACAGCCGGTCCAGACTGCCGTTGACGACCAGGACCGGGACGTCGATGAAATTGGTCATCGGCGGAAGGGTGGAGGTCAAGCCGTCGGGATACTCGGTCGGCGAGAAGACCTCCGTGTTCGCCTCGTCCACCGCGAGAACCTCGGGGTCGGCCGTCTCCGGTGCGAAGAAACTGGCGGCGCGGGTACCGGGCCGCGTCGCGAGATAGCCCGCGTCGTACCCGCGCCCGGCGAATCGCGGATCCTCGGCGGCCTGGTGGTAGGTGGAGATGACGCCGAGCACCTCGGACACGTTGAGCGCGTGTGAGAAACCGGTGAGCAGGACGCCGTCGACGTCCTGGTACGTGGTCGCCTCCAGGACGTCGATGCCCGAGCTGAGCGAATGGCCTCCGGTGATGACCTTGCCGAACGGAGGCGCGCCCGCCAGACCCGCGCGCAGGGACCCGACGATGTCGTGCAGGGCGCGGGCGGAGACCGTCGCCGTCACCTGTGTGCTCGGCGGGCGGGTGCTCGCGCCGTTGCCGAGCCGGTCGACCACCAGCGTCGCGATGCCCGCGGCGTTCATCGCTCGCCGGAAGCTGTAGGTCTCCGGCGCGTAGGGGAAATCCCAATAGGTGGCGTTGTAGTTGGACCCCGCGATCAGCACCATGACGGTGTCGGTGGCGCGCGCCGTGGGAGTGCACAAGGAACCGGCCATCTCGCCGAGCGGAACGGGGATGGCGACCGATACGCAACGACCGGGCACGCTGTCCTCGGCGTGGGCGGTGCTCGGGGTCAGGCAGAGAAGGATCGCGGCCGCGGACGCGGCGATCGACCGTAGCGGGGTTCGCACGCGACGCAGGCTATGCGCACACATCGCCGGGCGCAATACCTCTCGGCGCCAGCCGCGGTTGCGTGTGACATCCGTAACTCCTTTTCCATCAACTGAATTCAGCGTGCGAGTCACAGTTTCGCGATCGGTCGTGTGCTCCGATCTTCGCCTGTTGACTGGCGAACGGCCGTACCGCGCACAATGATCCGTGGCTATCGCATAGTTGATGCCGCACGCGTGCGCCCGGCCGCGCCCGATACCGCTTCGGGACGGCGGATGTCCGGGACGGCGCGATGGACAAGGAGCGCGGGAACGTGGGTGCGACGGGACAAGGGGCGGGTACGCGAACGGTGCACTTCGTCGGGAGTTTTCCGGCCGAGAGCACGGACATCGCGATGCGGGCGATGCTGGACGGCGCGGGAACGCGATTGCGTACCTTGCCGACCGGGGAGACCAGGCGCTACGAGTTCTACATCCAGCCGATCATCGAAGACCTGGTCGGCCAAGGGGTTCTGGCCGTGAAGAAGCAGGGGACGTGGCGCTCGAGCCAGGAACGGACGATCCATCGCGTCGCTCGGGGCGCCGAATTACCGACCGAGACCATGCGTCTCGGCTATCTCGCGGAGGCGAAGGAGGCGCTGCCGATCTTCCGCGCGCTGCGCGCGGAGCGCGAGATGCCCGGCCTCGCATTGCAAATCGGTATGCCGACCGCTTTCACGCTGACGTTCATCGCCATGGGCGCCGCGGGCGTGCGACGGCATCGCCGCGCTTTCCTCGACGCCACCGTGCGGGACATCGCGGCCATCCGCGAGCTGGCCGGCGACGATGTGGTCGTGCAGCTGGAAGCCACCGCGGAACTGGTGCTGATGGCGAAGGCGCAGCCGTTGCACCGGCTGGCCGATCGGGCGCTCGGACTGGGAGAGGGGATCGCAGCGCTGGCCGCGGCCGCTCCCGAGGGCACCCGCTTCGGAGTGCACTTGTGCCTCGGTAGTCTGCGCAACAAGGCACGCGGCCGATTGCGCGATACCCGGCCGCTGGTCGATCTGGCCAATTCCGTCGTCCGGCACTGGCCGCGGGGGCGGGTGCTGGAATACGTGCACGGCCCGCTCGCGGCGGGCGATGTGCCCCCGGCGGAGAATGCCGAGTTCTATGCGCCGTTGGCGGACCTGGCCCTCGACCCGGGCACGAATTTCTACGCGGGGTTCGTGCACGACGTGCCCACCGAGGCCCAGCAGTCGCAGACGTTGCGGGTGATCGAGGAAGCGCTGGGCCGCCCGGTGGACGGCGTCGCCTGC
Organism: Nocardia beijingensis NBRC 16342; assembly: GCF_001612785.1. Lineage (GTDB taxonomy): Bacteria > Actinomycetota > Actinomycetes > Mycobacteriales > Mycobacteriaceae > Nocardia > Nocardia beijingensis. The sequence goes on along the minus strand of NZ_BDBC01000045.1, from coordinate 76,763 downwards.
GCATGCGGTTTGGGCCGCCGTCCTCGACCGGTGGCGGACGAGCTCATGGCGCGGGCGCGGGTGCTCGCGGCGGGCGGGACGCCCTGCGCCTGAGCCCGTGCGTGCGGATGCTGCCTCAAAGTGAGCTTCTGGCAACGTCATTCGATACGCCGGCGCTGTCGCGCGGCCGGGAATCGAGGCGATGGTGCGCGACTGTTTGTTAGGATCCTGGTCGGGGCGATCGGGAGGTACGGTGTCCGGCATGGAGCGAGCACCGCGGGGCGTCGATCCGAACCTGCCGAACTCCGCCCGGGTCTACGACTATCTCCTCGGCGGCAAGGACAACTACGAGGTGGATCGGGCGGTCGCGCACCGCATGCTGTCCATCGCCCCGGATACCAAGACCCTGGCGTGGTTCAGCCGCCAATTCCTGGTGCGGGCGGTCCAGTCGGCCGCCGAGGCGGGGATCCGGCAGTTCATCGATCTCGGCGCTGGTATCCCGACCTCACCGAATGTGCACGAGGTCGCCCACAAGGTCGATGCGTCGGCGCGCGTGGTCTACGTCGATTTCGACCCGGTCGTCTACGCGCACTGCAACGCCCTGCTGGCGCACGCCGACGGCGTGACGGCGATGCTCGGTGACGTTCGCCGTCCGGACGACATCATCGAGCGGCTGATCAGCGGGGGTGCGATCGACTTCGCGGAGCCGGTCGCGATCACGCTCGTCGGCGTCCTGCACTTCGTGATGGACGACGAAGGTCCCGCCCGGATAATCGCTCGGCTGCGGGAGGTCATGGCTCCGGGCAGCTATCTGGCGTTCACGCACGGCTCCGACGACAGCGATCCGGATTTCATCAGCCAGTCGTCGTCGGATACCGCGAAATCCTCGGCCCAGGTGGTCTATCGGTCCGCGGCCGTGGTCGAGTCGTTCTTCGAGGGGTTCGAGATGATCGAGCCCGGTGTGGTTCCCCTGCAGCAGTGGCTGGGCGACGACCTGCCGGAAACCGCGCTGGTGCTGCTCGGCGGGGTGGTCCGCAAGGCGCGGGACGCGCGCGCCGACTAAGGTCGGCGCATGTCCGAAATCGCCACTCTCGCCGACCGGCTCGCCATCGTCGATGTGATCACCAAGATGTTCGTGTACACCGACCAGAAGCGCTGGGCGGATTTGTCGGCGGAGGTGTTCACCGAAACCGTCGATTTCGACGGCGGGTTCGGCGGGCCGGTCGGCGAGCGTGCCGCGGCCGACATCATCGCGGACTGGCGCACCGGGCTTTCGGACCTCGACGGGGTGCACCACCAGTCGGGCAACCATCTCATCGATCTGGACGGCGACACGGCGCGCGTGCACGCCGACGCCATCGCGGTGCACGTCAAGAACGCCGCGACCGAGGGCAAGACGCGCACGTTCGTCGGCAGCTACTCCCTCGGGGTCGAGCGCACCGCGCAGGGGTGGCGGGTCAACCGGTTCCACTACCACCTGAAGGTGATCGACGGGAACGCCGACCTGGTCTGATCCGGCGACGGCCGATCGAACTGCTCAGCAGGCAGGCCGCGGTTGTCGACGGGGCGCCCTTGCAGGTCTCCACGCCGGCGTGGCCGGCCACCGGCGAGCGCAGGGAATCAGGGGCAGGCCCGGACTTCACATCGCTGCGCCGCCGGCTCATCGAGCAGTACCGTAAGCCGTTCGACCAGCTCTTCGGCGATCGGAGGTGCGAGCCCAGCTGGGTGACCCGGACGTGACGTTCGCGCTGACCAGCTCGTCGGCCCGGTCGTCCTCGCCAGGCTGGTCGGCCTCGAACCGATCACCCCGGCGGATTGCGCACGGCTTGGTGGACGACTTCTCGGCGGCCCGCGCGAGCGACCGCCCTGCGGCCGGGCGGCCGGGGCGCGCGGACGAGACCGATGCGGACGGCAGGTAGCATCGGCGTGCTCGGCGGACGACGAGGAAACCGGTGAAACTCCGGTGCGGTCGCGCCACTGTGGAAAGCCAGACCCTCCCCGGCGAGCAGCGAACCCCCGATGGGCGCGTCACCCGAGGAAGGCTGTCACCCGTGATTGTGCTGTTGTCCACGTCCGACACCGATCTGCTCAGCGCCCGCGCCAGCGGCGCCGACTACCGGTGGGGAAACCCGGCTCGTCTCCTGGTCGACGACCTGCCCGCCTTGCTCGACGGCGCCGACCTGGTGATCGTGCGCGTCCTCGGCGGCAAGCGGGCCTGGGAGGAGGGGCTGGAGGCGCTGCGGGCCAGCGGAATCCCGCTCGTCGCGCTCGGCGGCGAGATCGCCCCGGACGCCGAGCTGATGGAATGCTCCACCGTCCCCGGCGGCGTCGCGGCCGACGCGCACAACTACCTGGCCGCCGGTGGCCCGGAGAACCTGCGTCAGCTGCACAATTTCCTGTCCGACACCGTGCTGCTGACCGGCAACGGCTTCGAGCCGCCGATTCAGCTGCCCAGCTGGGGTGAATTGGATCGGGTCGCGGCCGAGCGTGCCGATGGGCCCACCGTGGCGGTGATCTACTACCGTGCCCAGCATCTGGCGGGCAACACCGCCTACGTCGACGCACTGTGCGCCGCGATCGAACGGGCGGGCGCGCAGGCGCTGCCGCTGTACTGCGCGTCGCTGCGCACCGCCGAACCCGAGTTGCTGGAAACCCTGCGCCGCGCCGACGCGCTGGTGGTGACGGTGCTGGCCGCGGGCGGCACCAAACCGGCCACCGCGTCCGCCGGTGGCGAGGACGAGGCGTGGGATGTCGGCGCGCTCGCCGACCTGGACGTGCCCATCCTGCAAGGGCTGTGCCTGACCACCGGGCGCGCCCAATGGGAGGCCAACGACGACGGCCTGTCACCGCTGGACGTCGCCACCCAGGTCGCGGTGCCGGAATTCGACGGGCGGATCATCACGGTGCCCTTCTCGTTCAAGGAATTCGACGCCGACGGCCTGTCCACCTACGTCCCCGACGCCGAGCGCGCCGCACGGGTCGCGGGCATCGCGACGCGCTACGCACGGCTGCGTCACATTCCCGCCGAACGCAAGCGCGTCGCCGTCATGCTGTCGGCCTACCCCACCAAGCACGCCCGCATCGGCAACGCCGTCGGCCTCGACACCCCGGCCAGCGCGATTCGCCTGCTCACCGAAATGCGCGCCGCCGGTTACGATCTCGGCGCGCCCGGCGAGATCCCCGGCCTGGACGAACAGGACGGGGACGCGCTGATCCACGCCCTCATCGCCGCCGGAGGCCAAGACCCCGACTGGCTGACCGCCGAGCAGCTGGAGGGCAACCCGATCCGCATCGGCGCGGCGACCTACACCGCTTGGTTCGACACCCTGCCCGCCGACCTGCGCGACGCCGTCGTCGACGCGTGGGGCCCGCCGCCGGGCGAGCTGTACGTCGACCGCTCCGCCGACCCGGACGGTGAGATCGTCATCGCCGCGTTGCGTTTCGGCAATGTCGTGCTCATGGTGCAGCCGCCGCGCGGTTTCGGGGCGAATCCCGTCGCCATCTATCACGATCCCGACCTGCCGCCCAGCCACCACTATCTGGCCGCCTACCGTTGGCTCAGCGCGCCCGACGGTTTCGGCGCCGACGCGATGGTGCATCTGGGCAAACACGGGAACCTGGAGTGGCTGCCGGGTAAGACACTGGGCATGTCGGCCTCCTGCGGCACCGATGCCGCACTCGGCGACCTGCCGCTGATCTACCCGTTCCTGGTGAACGACCCCGGCGAGGGCACCCAGGCCAAGCGCCGCGCGCACGCCACCCTGGTCGACCATCTGATCCCGCCGATGGCGCGCGCCGAGACCTACGGCGACATCTCGCGGCTGGAGCAGTTGCTCGACGAGCACGCCAATATCTCGGCCCTCGACCCGGCCAAGCTGCCCGCCATCCGCCAGCAGATCTGGACGTTGATGCGCGCCGCCAAGATGGACCACGACCTCGGCCTCACCGAGCGTCCCGACGAGGAATCCTTCGACGACATGCTGCTGCATGTCGACGGCTGGCTGTGCGAGATCAAGGACGTGCAGATCCGCGACGGTCTGCACGTGCTCGGCACAGCCCCGGCAGGGGAGAGCGAACTCGACCTGGTGCTGGCCATGCTCCGCGCCCGTCAGTTGTGGGGCGGCGAGCGCACCGTGCCCGGCCTGCGCGAAGCCCTCGGGCTCGACGAGTCGGGAGGCGAGGCGCGGGAGCGTGTGGACGCCGTCGAGGCTCGCGCCCGCGCCCTGGTCGCGGCCTTGCAAGCGGCGGACTGGTCACCGGAGGCGGTCGACGGCATCACCGACGACCCGCAGGTGCGGCTGGTGCTGCGGTTCGCGGCCACGGAAGTGGTGCCGCGGCTGCGGCAGACCGGCGTGGAGATCGACCGCGTGCTGCACGCGCTGGACGGGGGGTTCATCCCGGCCGGTCCGAGCGGGTCGCCGTTGCGCGGTCTGATCAACGTGCTGCCGACCGGACGCAACTTCTACTCGGTCGATCCCAAAGCCGTGCCGTCCCGGCTGGCCTGGGAGACCGGGCAGGCCATGGCGGAATCCCTGCTGGAGCGCTACCGCGCCGACCACGGCGAATTCCCGCGGTCGGTGGGCCTGTCGATCTGGGGCACTTCCGCGATGCGCACGTCCGGCGACGACATCGCCGAAGTGCTCGCGCTGCTCGGCGTCCGGCCGGTCTGGGACGAGGCCAGCCGCCGCGTCCGCGCGCTCGACGTCATCTCGCTCGCGGAACTCGGCCGTCCCCGCATCGATGTCACGGTGCGCATCAGCGGGTTCTTCCGCGACGCCTTCCCGCACGTGCTCGCTCTGCTCGACGACGCGGTGCGCCTGGTCGCCGACCTGGACGAGCCCGACGAGTCGAACTACGTCCGCGCGCACGCTCGGGCCGATCTCGCCGAGCACGGTGACCAGCGGCGCGCCACCACCCGGATCTTCGGCTCCAAGCCCGGCACCTATGGGGCGGGCCTGCTGCAGCTGATCGATGCGAAGAGCTGGCGCACCGACGACGATCTCGCCGAGGTCTACACCACCTGGGGCGGCTACGCCTACGGGCGCGATCTCGACGGCGCGCCCGCAGCGGAGGACATGCGCGGCGCGTATCGCCGGATCGCCGTGGCGGCCAAGAACACCGACACCCGCGAGCACGACATCGCCGACTCCGACGACTATTTCCAGTTCCACGGCGGCATGGTCGCCACGGTGCGCGCGCTCACGGGCAGGAATCCGGAGGCCTACATCGGCGACAGCACGCGCCCGGACGCGGTGCGCACCCGGACGCTGTCGGAGGAGACGGCGCGGGTGTTCCGGGCCAGGGTGGTGAACCCCCGCTGGCTCGAAGCGATGCGCAGGCACGGCTACAAGGGCGCGTTCGAAATGGCCGCGACCGTGGACTATCTGTTCGGCTACGACGCCACCACCAACGTGGTGGCCGACTGGATGTACGAAAAGCTGTCGGAGAGCTACGTTTTCGACGAGGTGAACCGAAAATTCATGGAGCAGTCCAATCCTTGGGCGCTGCACGGGATCGCCGAACGGCTGCTGGAGGCGGCGGAGCGGAAGCTGTGGGAACACCCCGAATCCGGCACGCTCGATCGGCTGCGGCAGGTCTATCTGGAGACCGAAGGGGAGCTGGAGTAGCGTCCGCGGTCATCGCATTTTCCGGATTCGTCACGAAAAACACTGGTGCGCAGGACATTTCGGACATCGCCAACTGTCCGAACCGGTGATGCGCAACGTCTATAATCGCTAGTGTTTCACGGCTGTACCCAGGTAACGACAGATCGATTCTGCTGAGGATGGGAAGGCTCATGACGTTCAGGAAATTGGTTGCGACCACGCTGCTGACCATTGCCGCCACCGGCGTGACCGCGGCGACCGCGTACGGGCAAGCGGACATCGATGGCGCCGCGGTGAGCGACGGCAACGAGATCGGCTACACCGCGACCGTCGCGCCGGACCGGTCGAGCGCCGCGGTCACGCTCACCGCAGGCTCGTTCACGGTCACGCCGCACGGAAGCATCGCGGTGCTCGGATCCGACGGATCGCTCGTGGCGTCCGTGCCGACGGCCGTGCAGTCCGTCTTCGGCCAGCAGGTCGAGGTGGCGCCCGATATCGACGCGACCGGCACGACGCTGACCTTGACGCCGGTGGGGGCCGCCGTCCCGGAACCCGGCGCGCCGCAGTTCATCGGTGACGCGACGACCACATTGGGCGGACTGGCGATCGGCTGCGCGATCGGGGCGCTGATCGGCCTGGTCTTCTTCGTCGTGGGGGTCTTCCCGGGCTGCGTGGTCGGCGGTCTCATCGGCGCCGCCGCGGGCGCCGTCCGGTAACGCGGGACCGACCGGTATCGGGGGATCGGCCGTGCTCAGCGTCGAGCGCGGCCGATTCGACAAGGGTTCCTAGCCCGCCTGGGTCATGCACGGCTCGACTGTGAAGTCGAGTCCGAAATTGTTCAGCGTCACCGGCAGGGGAGCGTCCGGGTTGGGGCGCGGCGTTGACCGCAACCGGAAGTCGGCCGAGGTCAGCAGGTGTGCCAGCAGGGTGCTGGTGACGAACAGCACCAGATTGCGGCCGGGGCAGTCGGCGGGGCCCGCGCTGAACGGCACGAGCTGGGGGTATCGCTCCGCGCGGCCGTCCAGCCAGATCTCCGGGACGAACTGGTCGGCGAACGGCAGCAGGTCGGCGTCCCGGTGGAACGCCGGGACCGCGATCATCAGCGCGGCGCCCGCCGCGATGGTGAAGCGCTCATCGCCCTCGCGCCACTCGGTGTCGGCGGTGATGTCGCGCAGCAGGATGGGGGTGGTCGGCCACAGCCGGACCGACTCGAGCACGCAGGCGCGCAGATAGCCGCGCAGGTCGACCCGCTCCGGATCGACGGCGTCGGCGAGCGCGCGGGCCTGGTGCTCGGGATGGGTGCTCAGCACCGCCAGCGCCCGGCTCAGCGCGATGCCCGCCGCGTCGAAGGCGAACAGCCAGTGCGGTATCTGCCCGACCGGATCGGTGGCCCCGCCCGCGGGAACCGCGGCCAGCGCCCCGGCGAGACTGTCCGCTGGAGCGGACTCCACGTGGCGATACAGCCGATTGGTGAACTGGTCGCGCTGCCTGCGGTGCGCGGGGGCCAGGAAAGACCAGTTGCCCGCCGAGCGCAGCCGGGACAGTTCGTCGGTGAGCACGGTGTCGTCGCGTCCGCGCTCGCCGAGCACGATCCGCCGCACCAGCCGCCACCAGCGCGTGGTGAACTGCCGCGCGTCCAGGTGGCCGCGGTGCAGGGCGGACAGGATGATCTCGCGCGCCTCCTCCGCGATCGCCTCGGCGAACGGCCCGGCCAGGCGATGCAGCGGCTCGGCCGAATCCAGCGCCGCCTCGTTCACCGCGCGGCGCTGGTCGCGGATCGGTCCCTCCGACAGCAGCACACCGTGCGGCTGGAACTGGCGCAGCGCGGCGCGCTTCTCCCGATTGGCCGGGCTGAACGGCATCGGCGCGTCGGCCAGCACCCGTCCTACGTCATGCGGATCGAGAACGACCACGATCCGGCGGCCCGGCACCACGAGTTCGACCGGTCCCGCGCCGAACTCCCGCCGCAGTTGCCGCACCCGCTCGATCGCCCTGGCGTCGGCTCCGGTGCGTTCCAGCAGGCCAAGCATCGGCCGGCGCCGTGCGATGACGCCCGAGGCGACCGAGGCGAATCCGAGATCCGCCAACGCCGCCACCGCGGGCACGCCCACCAATCGGTGTTCGCGGTTTTCTGCCATACGGCCTCCTCCCGGTGCGCACAGGTCGACACGGTGCCGACGACCGGTCACATACCCGGCGACGCGGGGTCGAAACCGCGGCGGGGGCCGAGCGGCGCCGATGCGGCGCCGGGGAGGCTCAGTTCGGCGCTTGGGTCTCGTTGACCGCGAGCGCGTCCTCGACGGAATCGAACACCGTGAGCAATCGGTCCAGCGCGGTCACCTCGATCGGCCTGCGCGCGGCGTCGCTTGGCACGACCCGCAGGCCACCGGAGCCGGTGGCCTCCGAGGCGGCCAGCAGGACGCTCAGCCCTGCGGAGCCGAGGAAACCGACGTTCGTCATGTCCACCACGACCGCGCCCGGCGCGTCGCGCAGCGCCTCGTCGAGCGCCGATTGCAAGCGGGGCGCCGACGCCATGTCTATCTCGCCGTGCACACTGACGACCACCGTGTCGTCCGCCGACCGCACCTCGACCTCCAGCGCTCGGGGCGCGCTTTCGGAACTCACAATCCACCTCCCGTGCCGGCGACGCGTCCTCGGCAGTACGCCACGTCGACCTCCGCTCCGGTTCGCGTCTCGTGCGCACCGGGTAGTGGCGCAGAGAGCGAGCATTCCGCGGCCAACTTACCCCATCGCGGCCGGGGGTAATCACACTGAGCGTCGGGTAGCCCCGCGGACCGCGCGGTATCGCGCGGCCGGGCGGGGCCGTCGCGCTGGTCGGGAAACAGCGATGGCGACGGGCTCCGGATTCGATGCTCGCCCGGCGGACGTGTGCGTCGTCACGACACGGCTGTGCGCGGGCGCACAGAAGAACCGCCGTGACCCGAGCAACCTCGAGTCACGGCGGCGCTGTTTCCAGCAGCGTCGGGACGCCGCCTCCGCAGTGGCCCTATTCCGGCCAGGTGCCGGTGAGCGATTCGTAGCCCGTCGCGCCCGCGCGGTCGATCGCGGCCTTCACCAGGCCGAAGACGGCCCCCTGCAATGCCGCGGCGAACAGCACCTCGCGCCAGGAATGATCCGGCGCGGTCGACGACGGAGCCTGCCGTTCGCCGGTGATCTGCTTCCACACCTTGGTGAACACGGCGTTCGCCGCGAGACCGCCCAGCACGCTGATCAGCAGGCCGAGTGGTTTGTACAGCGTCTTCATCGCCGCCTCCGCACGATCTGCCACACCAGGGCCGCGAGCACCCCCGCGCCGATGGCCGCGGGGATCGGGTAGGCGCGCAGTGCGCCACTGGCCTGCCTGCCGCGTTCGGCCACCGGCTCGGGTGTGGCCGCCACCGCTCGGTGGGCGAGGTCCGCCGCGCCCGTCCTGGCCTGCTCGGCCTTGTCCGCGACGGCGAGCGCCGCCTCGGACGCCGCGTGCTGGGTCGCCGCTACGGCCTCCTGCGCCTTCTCCTTGCCGCGCGCTGGCACGTCGAGCTTGTGGCCGAGCTCCTCGACCGTCCGGCCGAGATCCGCCCTGGCCTGATCGCGGTCGCGTCGCAGCGCCGCGACGTCGTCGGTGGGTCCTCCGGCCCCGGGTCGGCTGTCACTCATCCCCGCCTCCTGTCCTTGATCACCTCGATGTCCTCGCGCACGCCCTCGACCGCCTCGCGCGGGATCGGCGGATTCGCCTCCTCCACGCTCTTCTTCCCGGCCAGTCCGAGCACCGCCGCGACCACCAGCAGCGCGCCGGCGACGATCAGCGCGGACGCCCAGCCCGGCAGCACCTCGGTGAGCCCGAGCACCGCCGCGGCGACCAACGCCGCCCCGCCGTAGAACGCCAGTAGCGCCGCCACACCCGCCAAGCCGGCTCCGAGGCCGAATCGCTTGCCCTTCTCCCGCATCTCGACGCGGGCGAGCTGCAGTTCGTCACGGATGAGCCGGGACAGCTGGGTGGTGGCGTCCTCGACCAGCTCGGAGACCGACCGCGAGTTCGCGGGCGGGCGAACCTGTGTCGTCTCGGTCATGAGACCTCCTTCGGCATGTCACACCTCCTGCCCGGCGACTACCCGCGCGTCCGGATTCCAATCGGACGCGGTGGCCCGCGTCGGCGCGGCACTCGGCATCGCCGAAACGGGCTCGGAGGCTCGCGACGTATCGGAAACCGTTGCGGTGCAGGCGGAATCGCTACGGGGTCAGTCGAGGTAGGGGCCGATATGCGGAATCGCGTCGACCGGGTGCCTGGCTGGCAAGCCCGCGCCGATGTCCTGGAAATGCCACGCGCCGTCGGTGCGGCGCACTCGGCCGAGCACCAAGCCGGTGTGCGAGCCGCCACCGGTCAGCTCGTGGCGGGCGAGCTGGGTGCCCGCGACGGTGTCGATCACCCGGCAGTACGCGTTCGCGATCCGCTCGAACGTCTGGCCGGTGTAGCAGGTGATCAGGAACAGCACGGTCGTCACCTGCGCGGAGATGCGGGACAGGTCGACGGCGATGATCTCGTCGTCACCGGCGCCTTCTCCGGTCATGCTGTCGCCGTGCAGGCGGACGGCCCCGTCGGTCGAGCTGAGCTGCTCGTGGTAGACGACATCGACGAGCCGGTCCACGGCGAAGAGCAGGGCCGCGACGTTGAGATCGATCTCCTCGCGACGGCCGAAGAAGCGCGAACGCCCGGCCGGATCCCAGCCGAGCGCCACGGTGACATGCTCGAGCGGAACGCCACGCTCGTCACGGAGTTCGGTGCGCATCGGTGTCTCCTCCGCATCGGACGGCGAACAGGCCGGGACCATCGAAACGACTTCGGCGGACGAGCAGCGTACCCGTCTTCGCGTCGAATATGGCGAGAATCCAATCCGCGCGACGCAGCGCCGCGAAGTCAAGGCATGCGGGTTGGCACAGAGCAGGTGCGCCGAGACCGCCATGCAGGTCGATCCACGCACGGTCGCACGCTCGGGGAGTCCCCGGTCCGTGCGCGCCCCGAAGCCGCGGCGCGACCGCGCCCGGAGCGGCCGGTCGGAGCAGGTGACCGGCGATGACCGGTACACGGCCGTGCCGGGTGGATCTGGTCGATCTGGCGTACCCGTACGCGATGGACGCGGTGGCCCAGATCGAGCGCAGGCGCATCGAAAACCGGCTCGATATAGCCGATTCCGGGACCGCTGCGGCGTTCACGGCGGTCGTGCGTCGGATCCGGGAGACGCTGGCGGCGCTCAGCGCGACCGCCGCGGTGAATCCACCCCCTACGCTCGAGTGGAAGATCTTGCGGGCGATCGACGACTCGGCTCCGGAACCTCGGCGCGGTCGCGGTGCGCCGAGCGAGAGGTCCGGCCTGCGCCGCCTCGCGCGGGTGGCCATCGGGGCCGTGCGTGTGCCGCGCGGGTGGCCGAGCTTATCGCGCCCCCGGCGCCGGTTACGCTCGGCCGGACCGTGGGTGGACCGGGCGCGCGATCCCGGGTGACCGACCTGCCGAGTCGCGGGACCATGACCGTGCCCGTTTCGGACCGACTCGCTACGGTCGGGATCACGGTCGACGCGGTCGCCCCTGCCCGGATTGAACGGTGTCGCCGCGGGTGATCGCGGCGCACGGCCACCGGCGGACTCAGTTGAGCGGTGCTCCGGTCGCCGGTGTGGCGGGCGAATTGCCCGGCTGGTCGCAGCCTTGGAGGGTCGCGCGCGCCACCTCCTCGACGACGTCGCCGATCTCCCCGCGTGCCCGCAGCGCCGCGATCTGCCGGTGCGCGCCGTTGCCGCGCGCGAGCAGGCGGGCGAACGCCTCGTCGACGAAGCGGCGGTCGCCCGCTTCCTCCAGCGCGGGCGCGGCGTGGTCGATCAGCCGGACCAGCAGGTCGGGCACGGGCGCCACCGTTCCGTCACGGGGATCGACACCGTCGCCGGTCAGACCGGAACGTGCTGCTTTCCAGTACGCCGCCCGCAGCATTTCGGCGGACACCTGCGGCGCGGCGCGGCCCGCCGCGAGCGATCTCTCCGCCATGACGACGATGGCGCGCACCAGCGCGGCCAAGAGCGCGGTCTCCTCGACGGTGGCCGGAATGTCGCTCACCCGGATCTCGACGGTCGGGAACGAAACGGAGGGACGGACATCCCAATAGACCATCTGCTTGTCCAGGATGCTGCCGCTGTTGAGCATCATCGCGACCATGGCCTCGTAGTGACGCGCGGATTCGAAGTACGGCGGTGGTCCCGCGCTGGGCCAGCGGCGCCACAGGATGCTGCGCCAGCTGGCGAAGCCGGTCTCGGTGCCGCGGTAGATGGCCGAGTTCGCGGTCATCGCGAGCAGGTGCGGCAGCCAGGGCCGTAAGTGATTGCTGACCTGGATCGCGGTCTCGATGTCGGGGATGCCGATGTGCACGTGACAGCCCGACAGCCCCTGTTCGTGGGCGAGCATGCCGAAGTTCTCTTCGATGCGCTGGTAGCGCGGGGTCTCGGTGACCGGGAACTCGTGCGGGATGGTGGGCGGGATGCCGACCGCGAGCATACGGGCGTCGTTGCGCTCGGCGCAGGCGGCGATGCCGCGGCGCAGTTCGCGCAACTGCCCGTGCAGTGCCTCGATATCGGTGTGGACCGCGGTGCTCGTCTCCACCTGACAGCGGGTGAGCTCCAGTTGCAGGTCGATGCCGAGGTCCTCGGCGGTGCGCGCCACCTCGACATTGCGTGCCAGCGGTTCGCCGGTACGCGGATCGACCAGCAGGAACTCCTCTTCCACTCCGATGGTCAGCCGCCCATCGTCCATGTACCGGCAATACCCATGGGCGGGCGAGCTAGTCACCGCAGGGATCGCCCATCGGTAGCCAGCCGCGTGCGGCGTGGTTTGAGCGGCCGGAGGACGGCAACGCGGACGACAAGGGGGCTGCGGGAGAAGGAGTTGTCACATGTTTCGGATCGCCGCAAGTTTCGCCGTGACCGGGGGTTTCGCCGCGCTCGTCGCCGCCGGGGCTGGGGTGGCCGCTGCGGAACCAACACTGACGGCGGACACCAGGGAGGACGGCGCCATCGCGGTGGGCAGCACGCCGCCGTCGGAGACCTGGAACTGCGTGCTGGTCGGCTCGGCCGAGGAGGCCGGTCCCCGGGTGGACGTGGCCGGGACCGGGGAGACCCGCGGCGGCTTCGCGGAGGGCAGCACCGTGGCCGCGGCCTGTGCCGGGCCGCAGTGGCCGGTGGTGGCCGTGACCACCGGTGTCACGTCGCTGGAGGAGGCCGACTGATCCGCACCTCCCATGGGCGGTGCTGCGGGAACAGCGCGCGGCGGGTGTCGCTGGATAGTCTCGCCCCATGCGGATCGTCGTCCTCGGCTCGGGCATCTCCGGTCTGTCCACCGCGGCCGAATTGCTGCGGGCTCGGCACGAGGTCGTGGTGGTCAGCGCCGAGCCGATCACGGCGACGACGTCCTTCCTGGCCGCCGCGGTGTGGTTTCCGACCGCCGCGGGCCCGGCCGATCGAGTTCTGGCGTGGAGTGAGACGACCTTCGAGCACTTGGCGGGGCTGGCTGCCGCCGGCGCGCCGGGGGTGCGGATGTGCGCGTCCATGGCGTTGTATCGCGAGCGGCCATCGATTCCGGCGTGGTCGCGGTCGGTGCGCGCGTTCCGGCAGGCCGATCCGGCGGATCTGCCTCCCGGCTACGGATTCGGCTTCCGCTTCGAGGTTCCCTTGGTGGAGATGCCCACCTACTTGCCGTTCCTGAGCGCGCAGGTGGACGCGGCGGGCGCGCGCCGCGTGCTGCGTACCGTGCGACGGCTCGACGATCTCGCGGACCTGTCGCCGGATGTCGTGGTCAACTGCGCCGGTCTGCGCGCCGCCGAGCTGGTCGGCGATCCGCACGCGTATCCGATCCGCGGGCAGATCGTCCGGGTGACGAATCCCGGGCTGTCGGTGTCGGTCCGCGACGAGGCGCATCCGCTCGGCCGCGCCTACGTCCATCCGCGCGCCGACGACTGCGTTCTCGGCGGTTCGCTGGACACCGGCGCGTGGGACACCGCCCCGGACCCCGGCCTCACCCGATCGATCCTGCGGCGCTGCCGCGACCTGGTTCCCGGCCTCGCCGGCAGCGAGGTCTTGGACACCGTGGTCGGCCTGCGCCCTGGTCGCCGCGAAGTGCGCGTGGAACTGGACACCGCGGTGCTGCCCGGCGTACCCGTCGTCCACAACTACGGCCACGGCGGCTCCGGCGTCACCATCGGGCACGGGTGCGCGGTGGAGAGCGCCGCGCTGGTCGCCGCCCTGTGAGCGGCCGTCGATCCGGTCCGGATCAGTTGGCGTAGCTGCGCGCCACCACCGAGTTCAGCGTCTCCAGGAATTCGCTCAGCACGCCGGGCTCGACCCGCTCGCGCGCCGGGCGCCGCCCGGGAATATCCGTCGCGGGCACGGCGAGGCCCGCGTCGACACTGTCGCGCAGGACGGCGTGCACCGCTTCGATCGGGATGCCCGCCTGGGCGCATCGGGTCGCCGCGTGCTCGAACCTGCCCAGGGCGAGATTTCCCGCGGCCTCGGCCGCGTCGACCAGGACGAGGGCCAGTTCCAAGCCCATTCTGAGCAACGCGTCGGGACCGCCGCGATGGTCGCCACGATCGAATCTCGCGGACACTTCGGCGATGTCCCGATTTTCCTCGTGCGGGCCGATGTTCATGGCCCTCCCTCCGCGCGGCGACCCTGGTGCCACCGACGTTACGACGGGGATCGAAAGAATTCGACCGCGCGATTACGACTTGTGAGGCTTCACAGCGGCGCCCGGCGCGGTTCGGGTGGTGTCCCCAACCGAGGGCTCGAACCTCGGCACGCCGACCCGGTCAAGTTACCGTTGGGTACTTTCCGCGATCGGGGAGGGAAGGAGTCACATGTCCATCACCGATTCGGCAGGCCCGGATCTGACCCTGTCGGGCCGCCCGGCCAGTTCTTCACTGCGGGATGTGCGGAATCTGTCGCGCAAGATGGTCGGTCATTTCATCGAGACCGTCGCGCACTGCCGGACGCTCCCCGGTGAGGCGCTCAACGGCGACATCACCAACATCACCCGCCTGTGCCTCGAACTGGCCGTCAGCATGCTCGACGGCACCGACATCCCGGAGAAGACCCTCCTGCTGCGCAACGCCGCCGCGGGCTGGGCGCGGGAGGGCATTCCGATCGACACCATCCACCACGCCGTGCACGAGGGATTCAAACTCGGCTTCGACCTCATCGTCGCGAACGCGACCGCCGCGGACTTCGACAGTCTCAAGGAGATCAGCCGCCGCCTGCTGGAGATCCTGGACACCATCACCTCGACCGTCTCGCGGGCCTACGTGACCGAGTTGCGCGCCGTGGTCGGCGAGCACCACACGGCCGCGCACACCCTCGCCTCTGCCCTGCTCGGCGGGCACCCGACCTTCACCATGGCCCGCGAATGCGGAATCCAGATTGCCGACTCGTATTCCGTTGTCGCCCTGGCCATCCCGCCGCACCCGGAGGAGCGCAACCCGCATCTCGACGGTGCGGTGGTCGCGCGGCGGAAGCTGCGCAGGGTGCAATCCGAACTCGCCACCCGCTGCGGCGAAACGGTGTTGTCGCTGCTGAGCGTCGACGGCGGCACCATCCTGCTGCCGTCCGCGTCGCCGGAGGACAAGGCCTTGGACGAACTGGTGGACGGCCTCGGCCGCGCCGCGCAGGTGCCGATCGTCGCGACGGTGATCGCCGCGACCCCGGTCGAGGTGCCGACGGCCGCCGACCGCGCGCACGAGCTGCTGGACATGGTGCAGCGGCTGCGCTGGACCCGCGGGCTGTTCCGCTTCGACGACCTCGCACTGGAGTATCAGCTCACCAGGCCCGGACCGGGACTGGAAACCCTGCGCACCCTGCTGGACCCACTCGACGAGCATCCCGAACTACTCGAGACGCTCAAACGCCATATCGGCACGAACCTGAACCGGCAGCGCACGGCGCGATCGCTGCACATCCACACCAACACCGTGGACTACCGGCTCAAGCGCATCGGTCAGCTCACCGGTTTCGACCCCGCCCAGGCGTCCGGGGTGTGGTACCTGCGCGCGGCTCTGGTCGCGCGCAGCTACCGGGATTCCGAGGGCCGAGCCCCGATCGGCGCGTGGCCGGGAGCGGCCGCGGTCCCGTCATAGGCGCGCCGACTCGCCGTCGCCGAGCAGGGCATGGACCGTCTCCGGGGTCCAGTGCCGGTCGGCGCCGGGGCGAGTGGCGAGATACTCCGCGGTCGTCCGGGCGGACCAGCCGTGTGCCGCGCGCAGACCCGCCGCCAGATACCGCAGGTACGCGGCGGCGGGCGGATTGCCACGGACGTCGCGGTACCGCCAGGGGGCGGTGAAGGTGAGCACCGGGTACCCGGCGTGCGTGCCGGCGCAGACCACTGTTTCGTAGCGTCCTGGGCCGAGAGTCGCCGTGCCGTGCGCGATCGCCTCGCGGAGGTCCACCGCCGTTCCGGGAGGGCGGTACATCTCTTGCGCGACGATGTCGGAGAACTGCGCGGCGGTGAGCAGGTGGGCGTGCACGGCCATCTCGCCGGGGCAGCGGGGATCGTAGAACGCGCGGCCACCGGTCCAGGTCAGCGATTCGGTGGCGAAATACAGCACGCCGCGCAGCAGGAGGGGCATCGAGCGGATCGGATCGGCGTGGTCGCGGCAGCCGGGCAGGGTGAGCGTTCCGCCGTCGGGCCTGCCACCGCGAAGATAGGTGCGCAGCCTGGCCAGGCTCATATTCGAGCCGTACGCGGCGTACCAGACCAGATCCGTGCGTGGAACCGCGTTCCGGCGCGCGTCCGGTCGCATGCGGTGCGCCTCCGCGCCGCGTGTGCCTTCGGTGTGCCGCTCCCTCATGGCATACATTCTCGGCCGTTCGCGACGCCGCGCCACCTCCGTCCGGGTAACCGACGCCCGCCTGCGCTCCGCACCGGAACCCCGCGACGGGTGGAGTCCGCTCGTCGTGCCGCCCTCGGACGGACGTGCGGCGTGGTCGGCGGACGGTTGCCGGAGCGACCGCGCCGACCCTCCGCGAGATGCCGCGGATCCGGCGGCACGAGCCCGGTGTTGCGCGAATACAGGTCGCCGGACCGGCAGTGCCGATACACCGCAGGAACGAACGGTGGGGCACCTAGCCGGGCGCACCGCGTCGGCCGTCGCCCGCCGCGCACCGCGCCAGCAGTTCCGCCGGCCCGGACGGGGGCGCTTGACGACGCCAGATGGCGCGGAACTTGCGGGTGAGGACGACGGAATCCGCGGTCTTCACCTGCACGAGGGCTCCACTGTCCAGATCGGCTTCCGCGATCAACCGGCTGAGCACCGCGGGTGCGGCCCCGGCCCGGGCCGACGCGACGATGGCCGCCGCCGAGCCCAGTTCCGCGGCCGGGCGGGCGGGCTGACACTCCGCGCTCAGGATTTCCCACACGGTGTCGCGGGTGCCGGACCCGGGCTCGCGCCACAGCAGGGGAGTGGTGGCGAGCTCGCGCAACATCACCGGTCGTCGGCGGCGGGTCCACGGGTGGCCCGGCGCCACCACGACGACGAGTTCGTCCGTGCCGAGCACCCGGCTGCCCAAGCCCGGCGGCGGATGCGGCCCCTCGACGAAACCGATGTCCGCCCGTGCGTCGCGGACCAGTTCCTCCACTCGCCGGGTGTTGTCGACTTCGAGGGAGATCCCCACCTCGGGGTAGTGCTCACGTAAAGCGTTGAGCCATCGAGGCATTCGATGGTCGGCGATGGTCTTCGACGCGGCGATCCGCAGCCGCGGCACCTGAGTGGCGTGCAGGGCCGCCACACCCGCGCCGAAGGCTCGCGCCGCCTCGAGCACCGGTCGCGCATGCCCGACGACCGCGCGCCCCGCGTCGGTGAGCGCCGATCCGGTCGGGCCGCGATCCAGCAGCCGCAGCCGGAGCCGTCGCTCCAGGGCGCTGATCCGCATGCTCGCGGCGGGCTGGCTGATGCCGTGCCTGCGCGCCGCCGCGCCGAGGCTGCCCAGCTCCGCGACGGAGACGAGCAGGTCGAGCACCTCCAGATCGGGCGTTCCCGGCGGCAGCGTCATGGGCAGATTATGGGCGTCGTGGGCGGCGCGGCATCCCGCACCCCATCAGCGCGCCTTATGACGTGCTGTCATACCGACGGCTACCCGGACGGATCGGCTGCCGCGATCGTTGTCGAAATGACGCATCTTCGCCTGCACGGTCCGGGCCTGCTGGCGGCGGCCGGGCTCGCCACCGCCGCGACTTTCCTGGGCACGGTGTGGCCCGTCCTCGGCGCGCCCGTGCTCGCGCTCGCCGGTGGCGCGGCGTTCGGCTTGGTCGCGCGCCGCGTCGGCACCGAGCGCTTCGCTCCAGGGCTGGCCTCGGCTCAGCAGCGACTGCTCGGCGCCGCCATCGCCCTGCTCGGTCTCGGTTTGCCCGTCGGCGCGGTGGTCGGCGTGGGGCGCGGCACGATGGTCGTACTGATCGGCACCCTGCTCGTCGGCGCGCTGGCCGCGCTGGTCGTCGGCAGGTTGCTGGCCCTGGACCGGGAGTCCGCCCTCCTGGTCGCGGTGGGCACCACCATCTGTGGCGCCTCCGCGATCGCCGCAGCCACCGCGGTCATCAAACCCGATCGCGATCGCGTCGCCTACGCTCTCGGCACCATCTTCGTCTTCAACGTGGTGGCGGTGCTGGCTTATCCGCCGCTCGGCCACTTGCTCGGCATGTCCGAGGAGGCATTCGGTCTGTGGGCGGGCACCGCCATCAACGACACGTCGTCGGTGCTCGCCGCCGGGATGGCCTACGGCTGCGCCGCCGCGCGGTTCGCCGTCATCGTCAAGTTGGTGCGCAGCCTGGCGATCATCCCGCTGTGCGTCGGACTGCACCTCGGAGCCAGGGACGACTCCGGCGGCACGCCGCTGTGGCGCACGATCCCGCTGTTCGTGGTGCTGTTCCTGGCCGCGTCGGTCCTCGCCGCCACCGGTGTGGTCCCGTCGTCGTGGACTGCGGCCCTCGGTCACCTCAGCGCCTGGCTGATCGCCGCCGCCTTGGCCGCCGTCGGCGCCACCCTCACCCCGCAGCGCCTGCGCACCGCAGGACACCGACCCCTGTTGTTCGGCGGCATCCTCTCCGTTGTTCTCGCGATCTCCAGCCTGGCCCTGCAATTCGCCACCGGCTGGCGGTGAGCGGGGAAGCCGCGGTCGGGGAGTCGGGCGCCGAGGAATCCGGCATCTGTGCCGCGTAGCGGACGCATCACGGCCCCGGCTCGGCGCTACGTCCGTAGGCGTACTGGCGAACCGTTCCGCGGTCGGATGTCGTCGCTGGTGAACGGGCCTACCGTTGCCCTATGACGTGGAACGAGATGAGTCAGAGCAAATATGTGCGGCTGACGACTTTCAAGAAGGACGGGACGCCGGTCGGCGCACCCGTTTGGGTGGCTCCCGATGGTGACCGCATCGTCGTGTGGACCAATCCCGGGACCTGGAAGGTCAAGCGGATCCGTCGCAATCCGGACGTCACGCTGCAGATCTGCGACGGGCGCGGACGGCCGACGGGGCAGGAGGTCCTGGCAGGCAGCGCGCGCATTCTCGACGCGGAGGGCACGCAGCGCGTGCGCGACGTGGTCGCGGACAAGTACGGCGTCATCGGCAAGCTCGCCATTCGCGGGCACAAGCTGCTGCGCGGCGCGGACGCGTCCGTCGGGATCGCGATCGTTCCGAAGCCGGCGGACGATCCGGCCTAGGCCGACTCGGCGAGCGCCGCCGAGCGCCAGATGTCCGCGAGATCGTCGAGCGGGAGCGCCAGTGCCTGCGCCAGTGCCACCACGGTGCCGAACGCCGGGGAGGGCAATCGGCCGGTCTCGATCTTGCGCAGCGTCTCCGGTGAGATGCCCGCGGCTCGGGCGACGTCGGTGAGTTCGCGGTCCGCGCGGGCCGCGCGCAGGGCGGAGCCGAGGCGGCGGCCCGCTTCGATCTGCGCGGGAGTCAACGGAAGGCGGACCATGCGCTCAGGCTACGGACGGCGGTTCGGCGTCGCAAGACCGGATTGGTATTAAAATACCGTCGCCGCTAGGGTGGTATAAAAATACCGGCGTACTGGAGGAACGATGGTCGAGTTGAAAAGCCCCGCGGAGATCGAGCGGATGCGAGTGGCGGGGCGCTTCGTCGCCGACGTGCTCGCCGAGTTGCGCGAGCGGGCGCGGGTGGGGGTGAACCTGCTCGACCTGGAAGCCCACGTCCGCGAGCGCATCAGCGAGCGCGGCGCCCAGTCCTGCTACTGGGACTACGCGCCCTCGTTCGGGCGCGGACCGTTTCGCAACACCGTCTGCCTGTCGGTGAACGACGCTGTGTTGCACGGGCTTCCGTTCGACTACGCGCTGTGCGACGGCGACGTGCTGAGCATGGATCTCGCGGTGGGCATCGAGGGCTGGGTCGCGGACGCGGCGACCACGGTCGTGGTCGGCTCGGCTGCGGCGGAGGACGTGCGGCTGGTGCGGGCCACCGAGGAGGCGCTGACCGCGGCGATCGCGGTGGCGTTGCCCGGCAACCACATCGGCGACATCTCCGCCGCCATCGCCGAGGTGGCGCGTGCGTATGGCTATCCGGTGAACACCGAATTCGGCGGTCACGGCCTCGGCCGCACCATGCACGAGGACCCGCACGTGCCCAACGACGGCCGCCCGGGGCGCGGCTACCGGTTGCGCCCCGGGCTCACCATCGCGATCGAACCGTGGTTCGCGCGCACGACCGACCGCATCGTCACCGATCCCGACGGCTGGACCATCCGTTCGGCGGACGGCTCCCGCACCGCGCACTCCGAGCACACCGTCGCGATCACGCCGGACGGCCCGCGGGTGCTGACGGCGGCCTGACTCGCCGCGTTATGCCTCCGACAGCCAGGTCGACAGGTCGTCGGAGGCGCGCAATTCGTCGGCGATGGACGCGCGCTCGTCGGCCGACAATTCCATGTCGCGCAACCGCGTCCGGAATCGGCCGGCGCCGTCCGGGTCGCCGGTCGCGACGGACAGTTCCGCGAGTGCCGCCAGGGCGCGCGCCACGTCGAGCCGGGGCGCCTCGGCGCGGAACCGGCCGAGGCCGACCTCGAGCACGTGGAACGCGGCCTTGTCGTCGTTCTTGAAATCGCGCAGGATGCGGGCGTTGTCCAGCACTCTGGCCAGCCCGTTCAAGTCCTTCGATCCGCCGTAGTCAACCTCGGGGGGTTCGTCGCGCTGGATGTAGATCACCTGGTTGCCCGCCGGATCGGTGACGGTGAACCGGGACTGCCCCTCCCGGAACCGGGTGATCCGCGGCAGTCCCTTGGCGGGCACCTTGCCGTAGCGGCTGCGCAGCGCCGCGGTGAAGGCCTGATGCCTGCTCGCGACGTCGTCGACCATCACGATGCAGCCCGCGCGTTCGGCCGGGACGTCCGCGTCCTTCGGCGCCGGCACGAAGTGCAGGGCGCAGCCGTGGTCTTCCACCGCGCCGTAGACGTAGGGGCGGGTCTGCTCGTGGGTCACCGTGTAGCCCAGTGTCCGGTAGAAGTCCAGCGTGCCGGTCAGGTCACCGGTCCAGAGTTGCGGCACCGCCGTGTCGGCCATGAAAAGCTCCCGATCGCCCGTGGTAGTCAAATTTGATTAGCTACAAACTAGGGCTGGTCAGCGCGGGAAGTCAAACTTGACTACTATGCGATCGCGGAGTGAGAGGAGTGCGCGATGTCGGTGGTTCGCCTGCTCGTGCTGGGGGTGATGCGCCTGCGTCAGCCGGTGCACGGCTACGCGGTGCGCCAGGAACTGTTGTCCTGGCGAGCCGAAACGTGGACGAACGTCAAGCCCGGCTCGATCTATCACGCCCTCAAGCAGCTCACGCGCGAAGGCAAGTTGAGCGCGTTCGCCACCCAGACCAGCGACCAGGGCCCGGGGCGCACGCTGTTCGAGCTGACCGAGGCGGGCGAGGCCGAGTTCCGCCTGCTCATGGACGAGGCGCTGGTCAGCATCGACATGGAGGAGCTGGGCGCTGCCATCGCCTTCATGGACGCGCTGCCGCGGGCCCACGTCATCGCGAAGTTGCGCGAACAGCGCCGCCGCAGCGCGGAGGTGCGCGCCGACCTGCTGGCCATGATCCCGGACTACCCAGGGCGCTACGAAGCGCCGCACGCGACCGACCTGCTGGAGCTGTGGAGCGGGGTGTTCGAGAACCTGTCGAATTGGACCGACGGAGTGCTGGCCCGTCTGGAAGCGGGGGAGTACCGGATGCCGGAGTGAACATCCGGCGAACGAAGCGGCCGCCTTTCCCGCGTCGCTCACCGCGCCGTGATGCGGGATACGCTGCCCGCATGACGAATTCGCTGGACGCCGTCGCCGGGGCCGACTACGTGCTGCTGACCACCTTCCGCAAGGACGGGACGCCCGTCGGCACCGCCGTGTGGGCGGTGTCCGAGAACGGCAAACTGTATGTCTGGACCGTGACCGACAGCTGGAAGGTCAAGCGTCTGCGCCGCAATCCGGCGGTCACCGTGCAACCGTGCAGCGCGACCGGCAAGCCGCACGGTGCGGTGATCGAGGGAACCGGGCGCATCCTCGATGCCGAGGGCACCGAGCGGGTGCGCAAGCTGCTGCGGCGCAAGTACTGGCTCACCGGTCCCCTGGTCATCCTCGGCAGCAACCTGCGGCGCGGCAAGGCGGGGACCATCGGCATCGAGATCAGCCCCGCCGCCTGAGCCGGGCCGCGCTCAGGTCGCCTGGCTGACCGAGGACATGTGGAAGTCCGGAATCCGCAAGGGCGGCATGGCGGTCCGGGTGAACCAGTCCT
Source organism: Nocardia beijingensis NBRC 16342 (assembly GCF_001612785.1). Lineage (GTDB taxonomy): Bacteria > Actinomycetota > Actinomycetes > Mycobacteriales > Mycobacteriaceae > Nocardia > Nocardia beijingensis. Next base: position 54,381 of record NZ_BDBC01000045.1, on the reverse strand, counting down.
TCCATTCCCGCGGCAGCGTGAGCTCGGTCGCGCCCGCCTCGCTCACCCGCCGGAGCAGATCCAACGGGCTCTCGTTGAAGCGGAAGTTGTTCACCGCGGCGGTGACCTCGCCGTTCTCCACGAGATACACCCCGTCCCTGGTGAGGCCGGTGAGCAGCAGCGTCGCCGGATCGACCTCACGGATGTACCACAGGGTGGTCAACAGCAAGCCGCGCTCGGTACGCGCGATCATGTCGTCGATGGTGGCCTGCGAACCGCCGGTGAGCAGCAGGTTGTCGCCGGGAACCGTGGCGGGCGCGCCGAACTCGGCGGCGGTGGCCCGCGGGTAGATCAGCGCGGAGATCACGCCGTCGCGCAGCCAGTCGACGCGTTCGGCGGTCAGGCCGTTGTCGAACACCGACATCGATTCCGACGACGCGGTCGTCGCGACGAAGGGCTGGTATTCCAGCCCTGGCGCGTGCGGATCCGAGTAGAGCGTGAGGGGGATCTCGCTCAGGCGCTCGCCGACCCGGGTCCCGCCACCACGGGCGAACGCGGTATGACCTTCGTGCGCGCCCCTGCCCTCCATCGACCAGGCCAGGTAGATCATAAGATCGGCCACGGCGGAGGGCGGCAGCAGCGTCTCGTAACGGCCCGCGGGCAGCTCGATCTTCCGTTTGGCCCAGTCGAGGCGGCGCGACAGGTCCGCGAGCAGGCCGGAGACGTCGACGTCGGTGAAGTCCGCGGTACCCACCCCGACCCACGCGCTGGCCAGGTCCGCGCCCTCACCGCGTTTGCCGTTGATCTCCACCGAACCGGTGGGTTGCACGAAGCGGCGCCGGATGCCGGTGGACGTGCCGAGCCAGGTGGTGTGCATCTGATGGTGGGCGAAGCCGTAGAGGCGGTCGGCGCTGTCGAATCCGGCGGATAAGCCCTCGGCCAGATCGGTGAACACCTCGATGCCGGTGCCGTCCGCTGGGGCGCTCCAGTCGTCGTCGACGGCGTCGGGCTCCAGCAGCGGCATCGCGTCCCGCGCGGGTTCGGCGCCGCGCGCGGCCTCCTCGCTGGCGCGCACGACGGCCTCGATGTCGTCGGGGTCGACGCTGGTCGAGGCGATGGTGCCGACGCGGGCCAGGGTGGGGCCGTCGCGGAACACCGAGATCACCGCCCATTTGCGGGACACCGACGACCCGTTGGTGGTCATGGAGTTGCCCGCCCAGCGCAGCGACGCCTCGTGCTCGTCGCGGACGATCACCATCGCCTCGTCGGCGCGGGAGAGGGCCAGTGCGCGCTCCACGGTCACGCCTGCGGGGAACAGATCGTCGCTCACTGGCCTGCCTCCGTCCGGGTGTTGAGGATGTTGACGCCGCGCACCAGGATCGACGGGCAGCCGTGGCTGACCGCGGCGACTTGGCCCGGCTGCGCTTTCCCGCAGTTGAACGCGCCGCCGAGCTGCCAGGTGGACGGGCCGCCGACCGCTTCCATCGCGCCCCAGAAATCCGTGGTGGTGGCCTGATAGGCGACGTCGCGCACTTGGCCGTCGAGCTTGCCGCCGCGGATGCGGAAGAATCGCTGGCCGGTGAACTGGAAGTTGTAGCGCTGCATGTCGATCGACCACGACCGGTCGCCGACGATGTAGAGACCGTCGTCCACGCGGGAGATGAGTTCCTCGGTGCTGGTGTCGCGGTCGGGGTCCGGTTGCAGCGACACATTCGCCATCCGCTGGATCGGCACGTGATGCGCCGAGTCGGCGTACGAGCAGCCGTTGGACCGCTCCAGGCCGAGGCGCGGCGCGAACACCCGGTCCAGTTGATAGCCGACCAGGACGCCGTCGCGGACCAGGTCCCAGCGCTGCCCGGCCACGCCCTCGTCGTCGTAGCCGACCGTGGCGAGCCCGTGCGCCTGGGTGCGGTCGCCGGTCACGTGCATGATCGGCGTGCCGTAGCGCAGCGACCCGAGCTGATCCGGGGTGGCGAAAGAGGTTCCCGCGTAGGCGGATTCGTAGCCGATGGCGCGGTCGTACTCCGTGGCGTGGCCGATGGATTCGTGGATGGTCAGCCACAGGTTGGTCGGATCGATGACGAGGTCGGTCGGCCCCGCCTGCACGCTGGGCGCTTTCACCTTCTCGGCCAGCCACTCCGGGATCCGCGCGAGTTCGCCGTCCCAGTCCCACACCCCGTCGGCCCCGGTGACGTACTCCCATCCGCGGCCGACCGGTGCGGCCAGCGTGCGCATGGTCTCGAACACCCCGGCCGAAGCGTCCACCGTGATCGCCTCGAGGCTCGGGTGCAGCCGCACCCGTTGCTGCGTGATCGAGGACCCCGCGGTGTCGGCGTAGAAGGTCTGCTCCTTGACCTGCAACACGCTCGCGGTGACGTGATCCACCCCGTCGGCGTGCGACAGGCGCTCCGAGTAGTCCTGCAGCAGCGCGACTTTCTCGCCGGTCGGCACGGCGAACGGGTCGATGTCGTAGGCCGACACCCAGCGCGCGTCGGCGTAACGCGGCTCGTCGGCCAATTCGACGCGTTCGCGATTGAGTGCCCGCAGCGTGGTCGCGACGGTGACGGCGGTGCGCGCCACTTCGGCGGCGGTAGCGGGAGTGAGCGCGGCATGCGATGCGAAACCCCAGGTGCCGTCCACGATCACCCGGACGGCGAAACCGAGTTCGGTGCTGTCGGTGACGGCCTCGACCCGCCCGTCGCGCAACCGGATCGATTGCGTCACCAGGCGATGCACCCGCAGGTCGGCGTGCTCGGCGCCGGCTGCCGTCGCCGCGGCCAAGGCGGCGTCGGCGAGCGCGGCCAGCGGCAGGTCGAGGAACTCGGCGTCCACGTCTCTGGAAGTCGCGATGCTCACCCGCACCAACCTAGTCGGTCCCGCCGCCCGTGCGCGGTGAGCACACGCCGTGCGCAGGCGCATCGCATGCGGATTTGCACGGGCTGCCTGATGGCACGGTGTGAACGGCGCGCGCGACACTCGTGCTTACCGCGTGTTGCTCGCCGGATGCCGTACTGTGCCCGCGTGCCGCCATCCGCCCTCCGTGACCGTAAACGCGAACGTACCCGCCGAGCCATCCTGGAAGCCGCAGCCGAGCTGTTCGAGACGAACGGCTACGAGGAGACCACGGTGGCCGACATCGCCGCGGCGGCGGACGTCGGCACGCGCACGTTCTTCAACTACTTCGCCAGCAAGGAGGAGCTGCTCTTCCCGGAATCCGACGAGCGGGTGCGCGCCGCGGTGGCGGCGATCGCCAGCAGGCGTCCTGGCGAACGGCCGGTGGAGGTCATGCTGCGCGCCTTGCGCGCCGCCGGTGACAATCCCGGCGAGCATCTCGTCGACGATCTCCACGCCAGGATCGGCGCGCTGCGCGCCCAGGTATCGCGGACCGTGCCCGCGGTGAGCGGTCGCGCCGCGCACGCGCAACTGGTCACCCAGCGCGAGATCGCCAGGCAGTTGCACAAGGCGTTCCCCGCCGAACTCGACGAGGTCGGCGCCGCCGCGCTGGTCGGCGCGGTCGTCGGCGCCGTGTCCGGCGCGCTGACGGTCCTGTTCCAGCGGCCGGTGGCGGGTGCGGAGGACGGCGAGCGCTTGCAGCGCGAGATCCACGAGACCGCCTCGCGGGTGCTGCAACCGTGGCTGTCCACCCATCACGCGCAACCGGTGGGCTGATCAGCCGAACTGCTGCCAGCCCAACCGGAGCACCATCCCGATCACCACCACCAGCAGCACGACGCGGACGAACTCGGCGCCCTTGCGCAGCGCCATGCGCGCGCCGACCACGGCGCCGACGACATTCGCGACGGCCATCCCGGCGCCGAGCGCGAAGAGGATGTGCCCGGTCGCGCCGAAGAAGACCAGAGCGCCGAGGTTGGAACCGCAGTTGATCACCTTGGCCATGGCGGCGGCCCGGACGAACTCGGTGCCGAGCAGGGTCGCGAAGGTAATGATCAGGAACGTTCCGGTGCCGGGCCCGAGCAGGCCGTCGTAGCAGCCGATCAACCCCGCCGCCAGCGCCACCGTGAGCACGACCTTCCGTCGGCTCGGTGGCCGCGTGGCCAGGGTGACCCCGATCGAGGGACGCAGCGTGACGAACACCGCGACGCCGACCAGCACCACCATGACGATCGGAATGAACAGTTCGCGGTCGATCAGCGAGACCGCGGCCGCGCCGAGCGCCGCGGCCACCGCGGCGATCCCGGCCGCGGGCAGCAGGAGCCGCCAGCGCATCGGCACCTTGCGGGCGAAGGTGAGCACCGAGGCGCTCGTCCCGGCGACCGCGGCGAGCTTGTTGGTGCCGAGCGCGGTCTGCGGCGCGATCCCGGGAGCGACCACGAACAGGGTCGGCAGCACGATCAGCCCGCCGCCGCCCACCACCGCGTCCACCCAGCCCGCGGCCGTCGCCGCCGTCAACAAAACCGCCCAGTCTCCGATCTGCACCCGGCCAGACAACCAGATCCCCGGTCCGGAGCTCGCCCGCCCGGGTGTCCACGGGGGAGAACCGTCGGCCCACCGGGGCGCACCTACCCTGATCCCCGTGCGTCGTTTCAGTCTGTGGCTCCGAGGCAAGCCCGTCGTGGCCGATTCGGTGCTGGCGGCGATCTTCGTGCTGCTCGAGATCATCGGTGTCGGCAACGCGCACAACAAGCTCGCCTATCTGGCCGTCGGTGTGCTGCTGCCGCTGCCGCTGGCCCTGCGGCGGGTGTACCCCAGGGCCATGGCCGCGACCACCTTGGCGTTGTCGCTGACGCAGACGCTGGTGGCCTTCCTGTTCCAGGACGACGCCGACCACATCGGGCAGCTGGCGCACGGCATCATGCTCTACACCCTGGTCGCCTACGTCGGCAGGCGGGACGGCCTGTGGTACGCGCTCGGCCTGGTGGTGGACCTGGTGCTCTCGATCGTCGCGATCGGGAAGCCCGCCGGGTCCGACAGCGTGTTCACCGCCATGTTCTACGCCTTGTGCTGGACGCTCGCGGAGTTCATCGGCGCGCGGCACGCCTACGACGCCGAAGTGGCGGCCCGGCTCGCGGTCGCCGACTACGACAGGGAGCGTCGCGCGCACGACGCCGTCGCGGCCGAGCGCACCCGCATCGCGCGGGAACTGCACGATGTGGTGGCGCACGCGGTGAGCGTGATCATCGTGCAGGCCGACGGGGCGAAGTACGCGCTGCGCCGCGACCCGGACGCGGCCGAGCAGGCGCTCACCACCATCGCGAGCACCGGCCGGGAGGCTTTGCGCGAACTGCGCCGAACCGTGGCCCTGCTGCGGACCGAGCACGCGCCCGACCAGCTGCCCCAGCACGGCACGGCCGGTATCGCCAGGGTCGTGGAGATGATGCGCGGCACCGGTCTGGCCGTCGAGCTGGAATTGACCGGCGAACTCGACGACATCGCGCCGGAGGTCAGTCTCGGCGTGCATCGCATCGTGCAGGAGTCGCTGACCAACACGCTGCGGCATGCCGGGCCGCACCCGAAGGCGTGGGTGCGGGTGCGCCGCACCGATGCCGATGTGCTGATCGACGTCACCGACACCGGCGGCGCCCCACTGCCCGAGCCCGGCGCGCGCATCCAGGGCAGCGGACTCGGCCTGGTCGGGATGCGCGAACGCGTCGCCGTGCTCGGCGGCAGCCTGGACGCGGGCCGCGACGCGGACGGAGCCTGGCGGGTGCACGCCAGCATCCCGCTGCGATCCGAACCAGGGGACTGAGCCGGTCGTCGGTCAGGCGTGGCACGAAATGTATTGTGCCACAGAAATATCGAGATCAAATCCGCCGAATGGACGTGGCCGGGGCCGCCCACGCCGCCCGGCGCGTCGAAGCGGCCACGTTACATTGGGGAACGTGCCGATCACCGTGCTCGTCGTCGATGACCAGGAACTCATGCGGATGGGATTGAAGATGGTGCTCGGCGCGCACCCCGACATCGAAGTGATCGGCGAGGCGGCCAACGGCGCCGCCGCGGTAACCACGGCCGCCGAACTGCGCCCCGATGTGGTGCTGATGGACGTGCGCATGCCCGTGGTGGACGGGGTCGTCGCCACCACCCGCATCGTGGAGGCAGGCCACGGCAGCCGGGTTCTCGTCATGACGACCTTCGACCTCGACGAGCACGCGCTCGGCGCGCTGCGGGCGGGGGCGAGCGGATTCCTGTTGAAGGACACCCCGCCGGAGGACCTCGTCTCGGCCATCCGCAGCGTCGCCGCCGGTGACGCGGTGGTCTCCCCGAAGGTCACCAAACGCCTGCTCGACCGGCTCATCGCGGAGGACCCGGCGCGCACCCGCGATCCCGGCGTGCTCGACGTGCTCACCGCCCGTGAGCGTGAAGTGCTCGAGCAGATCGCCGCCGGGCGCTCCAACGCGGAGATCGCCGAGCAGCTGTACCTCTCGGAGGCCACGGTCAAGACGCACGTGGGCCGGGTGCTCACCAAACTCGGCCTGCGCGACCGGGTTCAGGCGGTGGTGCTGGCGTACGAGACCGGGCTGGTGCGGCCCGGCGGCTGACGGCGACAGCGCTCACAGCGACCTGTCAGCGCGGCCGGGAGAAAAATCCGGGCGCGGGACGTTGACCGGGTAGATCGTCCGAAAGGATCGCCATGCCCGCCTTGTTCTTCGTGCTGTACCTCGTCGTGGAAGTCACCGCGCTGGTCGCGGTCGGCCAGCTGATCGGCGCACTGCCTGCCGTTCTGCTGCTGATCGCCGGATCGGGCGCGGGCATGCTGCTGGTCGGTGCGCAAGGGCGGCGGGTGTTCGAGCAGTTCCGCCGGGCCGCGCGCGGGGAAGTCGCGCCGGGGACCGCCGTGGCGGACGGCGCCATGGTCGCGGCGGGCGGTGTGCTGATGTTCGTGCCCGGCCTGGTCACCTCGCTGTTCGGTCTGCTCCTGCTGCTGCCGCCCACGCGGTTGCTGGCGCGTCCGGTGCTCGCGGCCTTCGCCGCGCGGCGCTTCCGCAGGCTGGTGGCGGCCGCGCCTTACCGCGGGGTGGTCGTCGACGGTGGCCACGTGGTCGACGGTGTCGTCGTGGAGCAGTGGTACGACGACGGCCAGGGCAACGCGCGCCGCTCGATCACCTCGGCCTGAACCGAACCCGCCGTACCCGGTTCCGCGCGACGCCGCGAAGGGCTATCGTGACGCGATGGCCACCGAGCAACTCACCGTGACGGTGAGCGAAGAGCTGGCCGCCGCGGTGAAACGAGCGGCGGCGGCTGCGGGACAGTCGATTTCCGGATTCACGGCCGCGGCGCTGCGGCTGGAGCTGATCGCCGTCGAAGCGGGTTGCCTGCCCGCCCCGGCCGGGGCGACCGGTGGTGCGCCGCCGGAATACGCGGAGGTGATGGCCGTGCTGGCGCAGCCGGAAGACCTGGCTCACCATCCCGTACTGAACGGCTGACCGGAACCGCCGAATCGGGCATGGGGCAGACTGGTGCCTCGTGAGTACCCAGTTGCTGATCGGCGGCCGTTTCTACAGTGCCAGTTCACCCGACGCCACGGCGATGGCGGTGAGCGACGGGACCGTCGTGTGGCTGGGCGCCGAGCAACCGGGCCGGGCGCTGCATCCGGACGCCGAGATCGTCGATCTCGACGGCGCCTTCGTCGCGCCTGCGTTCGTCGATCCGCACGTGCACGTCACCGCGCTGGGCTTGAAGCTGACCGGGCTCGACCTGTCGGCCGCCCGGTCGCTCGAGCACTGCCTGCGGCTACTGCGCGAGTTCGCCGCGGCGCACTCCGACGGCGCGGTACTCGGCGACGGCTGGGACGAGACCGCATGGCCGGAGGGACGGCCGCCCACCGTCGAGGAGATCGACGCGGCGGCCGGGGCGGGCAGGCACGTCTACCTCTCGCGCGTGGACGCCCACTCCGCGGTGGCGTCCTCGGCGCTGCTGGACGCGTTGCCCGAGCTGGCGGCGACCGATGGCTTCACCCGCGGCGAGCCCGTGCGCGCCGCCGCCCATCACATGGTGCGCGCCGCCGCGCTCGCGGCACTGTCCCGCGCGCAACGGGATCGAGCGCGCGCCGCGGCGCTGGACCACGCCGCCGCGCGTGGTGTCGTCGCGGTCCACGAATGCGCAGGCCCCGAGATCGCGGGCCGCGCCGACGTCCGCGAACTGCTCGAATTCGAGCACGGCGTCCAGGTGCGGGCCTACTGGGGTGAGGCCGTGCGCAGCGCCGAGCAGGCCCGCGCCCTGATCGACGAACTCGGCGTGCACGCCCTCGGCGGCGACCTGTTCGTCGACGGCTCCTTCGGATCGCGCACCGCCTGGCTGCGCGCGCCCTACGCCGACGCAACCGGCTGCGGCCGAAGCTATCTCGATGCCGACGCGATCGCGGATCACGTTCGCGCCTGCACCGTCGCGGGCATCCAGGCCGGTTTCCATGTGATCGGCGACGCCGCGATGGACGCCGTGGTGGCCGGGATCGAACGGGTGGTCGCCGAACTCGGCGGCCCCGCCGTCGCGGCGCTCGGGCATCGGGTCGAACACGCCGAACTCGTCGACGGCGAGCACATCGCCCGCTTGGCTCGCTGGGGTGTGATCGCCAGCGTGCAGCCGGGCTTCGACGCGGCGTGGGGCGGACCCGACGGCATGTACGCGGCGCGGCTCGGCGCCGAGCGCGCTGCGGCGCTGAATCCGTTCGCCGCCATGGCCTCCGCGGGCGTGGCGCTGGCGATCGGTTCCGACGCCCCGGTCACCGCCCTCGATCCGTGGGCGGCGGTGCGTGCCGCCGCCGAGCACCGCACCCCCGGCCACGGCCTGTCGCCGCGAGCCGCCTTCGCCGCCGCCACGCGCGGCGCCTGGCGGGCGGGCGGAGTTCGCGACGGTGTGGCGGGCACCCTGGTGCCAGGGGCGCCGGCTTCCTACGCGGTCTGGGATGCGGGCGAGCTCGTGGTCGCCGCGGCCGCCGACTCGGTGCAGCGCTGGTCGACCGACCCCCGGTCACGCGTCCCCGGATTGCCCGCGCTGGAATCGGGCGCACCACTACCCACCTGCCTGCGCACCGTGCACCGGGGAGTGACCATCTATGCGAAATGAGCGGGCGATGACGGAGTCCGCTGCGGCTGCCGCGCGCCCCGCGGCGGCTCGGCGGGTCGCGCGTCGGCACCGGGACAGCTGGAGGTCCACCGCGGGGGCTGCCGTGGCCGGATATCACTCTCGCAACGGCCGGGTCCGCGGTGCGGTGCCCGCGGAGCGGTTGATAACCGGGTTTCTCTCGCGTGAGCGGCACCGAGAACAATGCGGATCTGAATCGACGTTGGGCGGGTGGTGCGCGTCGGGTGGGCGACCTGGGCACGCGACAGGCCGCGTGCCGGATGCGCGCTATTTGCCGGGATTTCTCACATTTTCGCGCGAGGCGAACGACATACGGAATGGAGCGTCTTCCGCCTGTCGATGGTCGTGCGGCGTGGCACTGCGTGCCAGGTTTCGTGCTTCTCCGTTTGCCGGACGGATTCCCGGCAACCCCGGACTTGGCGAGAATCCGCGGCAGCGCCCGACCTGGCACATTGCTCGGGCGGCGGGTTCGCGGATCGCCGATTCGCGTGAAACGGCTGGAAGGAATCGGTTCGTTCGACGCGGCGCGCCCGGAAAAACGATATCCGGCGTCCGGCGGTTAACGATCCGGCGGCGTCCGGCGATGAACGAATGGACACCCGGTAACTCGGCGGTCCGCGGTTTCGCATGCCGCGTCTCCGTCCGGTCGGCCGTGCGGTGCGGATTCGCCGCAGGGTCGATGCGGGTCGGCTGGCGCGACGCGTTTCGTGTGCTCAGTCGGTGCATGGCGGACTTCATATTTCGTGTGACAAATATCACGGCTGCGACGTGGCCGGACTTCGTTGTGCCACGTCTTCCGGCGGCGGGCCGATCGGCGATCGCGTGGCCGACGGCCGATTGGCGGTGGCCGGTGCGATGGCGGACAGTGGCCGAGTGATGGTGCGGGAACAGGTGCTCGGGTCGGTGCGGCAGGTGCCCGCGGTGGTACGCCGTTACCCGGTGGCGACGCGATCGGCGGCGGCGGTCGCCTCGGGCCTGTTGCTGTTCGGCAGCTTCCCGCCGCGGCCGTGGTGGTTCCTCGCGCCTTTGGGCGTGGCGGTGCTGACCCTCGCCGTTCGCGGCGAGGGCCGCCTGCGCGCGGGCTTCGGATACGGATTGCTGGCCGGGCTGGCGTTTTTCGTCCCGCTGCTGCCGTGGACCGGCATCTACGTCGGGCCGCTGCCGTGGCTGGCGCTGTCCACCGCCTGTGCGGTCTACCTCGGCCTCTTCGGTCTGCTCGCCCGGCTCGTCGGAGCGCTGCCCGGTTGGCCGCTGTGGGTGGCGCTGGCTTGGAGCGCGGCCGAGTGGGGCAGATCGAACTTCCCGTTCGGTGGTTTCCCCTGGGGCCGTTTGGCCTTCGGCCAAGCCGACGGATGGTTCCTGTCGCTGGCCGCGGTCGGCGGCGCACCGCTGGTCGGGTTCGCGGTCGCGCTCACGGGAACCGGCATCGCCGCGGTGGCGTCCTCGCTGTGGTCGGTGCGCGCCGCGGGCGACGAGCGCGAAACCACTGTCTCCGACCATGACGTGCCCGGACCGGCCGCCGTCGGCCGGCCCGCCCCGGCGACCCGACTGGGATACGCCGCGGTCGCTTTCACCGTCCTGGTCATGCCGCTCAGCGGTCTGCTGCTCCGATCCGCACTGCCCGATCCGGACGCGGGGGACCGGACGGTCACGGTCGCGGCGATCCAGGGCAGCGTTCCGCGCCTCGGGCTGGACTTCAACGAGCAGCGGCGGGCCGTGCTGGACAACCACGTCCGGCGCACCGACGAACTGGCCGACGAGGTGGCGGCGGGCCGCGCGCCGCGTCCGGATGTGGTGATCTGGCCGGAGAACTCCTCCGACATCGATCCGCTGCGCAACGCCGACGCCGCAGCCGTGATCACCGCCGCTTCCGAGCGGATCGGCGCACCCATCCTGGTCGGCGCGGTGCTGATCAACCCGGATCGCACCACGACCAATTCGGTGATGGTGTGGAACGGCGCCGCGGGTCCGGGCGAACGGCACGACAAGAAGATCATCCAGCCCTTCGGTGAGTATCTGCCGATGCGGAGTTTCTTCCGGCTCTTCTCCGAATACGCCGATCGCGCCGGGTATTTCGTTCCGGGAAATGGTGACGGAGTTGTGCACGCGGCGGGTATCGACATCGGCGTCGCGACGTGCTATGAGGTGGCCTTCGACCGATCGTTCGAGGATGCAATGCGCGCGGGCGCGCAACTGCTGACCGTGCCGACGAACAACGCGACCTTCGGCGACAGCGAGATGACGTATCAGCAGTTGGCCATGTCCCGCATCCGTGCCGTCGAGCACGGCAGAGCGCTGGTCGTCGCGGCCACCTCCGGTGTGAGCGCCATCATCGCCGCCGATGGCAGCGTGCGGCAGGAATCGGCGTTGTTCGTGCCCGCCGCTCTGGTCGCGGAGCTGCCGTTGCGCGACGACGCCACTCTCGCGACGCGAATCGGCCCTGCGCCGGAGCGGATTTTCGTTATCCTGACGGCTGCTGCCGCGCTGGCCGCGGTCCGCGCGCGCCGATCCGCGCGCGCGGGTGTGTCCCCTGGCCGTGCAGCCGTCGGCGACCGGTAGCTCCTGCCGAACCAGCTTTACCTAACACGCGGTATGTTCTTGCCCCCATCGCCCCGAAAGCGAAGGTGCGTAATCAAGTTGCGTGCTGTTCGCCAGACAGCGGACGCGATCTGCGGAGTACCATCGAACAGTCTGGTCAGGACCCGTTTTGCTTCGGTTCGACCTAGTTGAGTCGCAATGTTTGCGGAAATGTAACCAACCAAAGTGGCCTTCTGCCAAGGACGTTGGATGTGAAACAAATCCAAAACGTCGGCAATCCGGCTGATGCGACGCTCCGAATCATAGGGCGTGGATCACGTCCTGCGGCTGGCGCGCGTGCGCTTGCTGGGACGGTGCTCGGGGAGTTGCGTCAACAGCGGCAGAACGGAGTGATTGATGAGTTCATTGGCCACGGATCGCGTCGACCAATGTTCATCCGGCGAATTCTCGGCCCAACCGTTTGCTCTGTCACCCGCGCAGACAGCTCTCTGGTACGCGCAGCGAATTCGCCCCGACGTACCGCTGACGATCTCCCAGTACGTCGAGATACACGGTGACCTGGACGGGGGGCGGCTGCTCTACGCGATCGAGCGTTTCGGCGCCGAGACCCAGGTGGGGCAAGTCCGCCTGGTGGAAATAGATGGCACTCCGTATCAGGTCGTCGACCCGGTGCACCGGCCCGGGTGGGAGCGCATCGATCTGCGCGGCGAACCCGACCCGTACGCCGCGGCCCTGCGCTGGATGCACGAGCACACGAGTTCGCCGATCGATCTGGAGCGCGACCCGCTGACCTCCAACGCGGTGCTGCGGATCGGGGACTCCCACTACCTCTGGTATTCGTTCGCCCACCACATCGTCATCGACGGCTACGGTGCGATGAACGCGCTCACCCGTACCGCGGAGATCTACACCGCGCTGGAGAACCGGACCGAGCCGGTCGCCTCGCGCGCGACGCCGCTGGCGGAGATCTACGCCGACGAGGCGCGCTACCACGATTCCAGCCGTTTCCAGAGCGACCGCGAGTACTGGCTCGGGCAGCTGTCGGGCGTGGGGGAGCCGGTGAGCCTCGGCGGCGCCCGGCTCGGCGCGGCCACCCACGACGCGGGCCGCAGGCTGGCCACGGCGGTGCTCGACGACGAATACCACGCCGCGATCGAGGCGGCGACCAGCGCCAGGAACACCACCGACGCGGCGCTGTTCGTCGCGGCGATGGCCGTCTACGTGCGCTCGGTGACGGGCAACGCCGACGTGGTGCTGAGCCTGCCGGTCTCGGCGCGCACCACGGTGTCGCTGCGCCGTTCGGCGGGCGTGATCTCCAACGTCGTGCCGATCCGGCTGCGCATCGACGCGGCGACCACGATCGCCGACCTGGTGAAGGCGGCCGAGCTGCAGATCACCGGCGCCCTCCGGCATCAGCGCTACCGGCACGACGACATCCGGCGCGACAGCGGCTACTCCCGCGACGCGCGCGGCTTCTTCGGTCCGATGGTCAACCTGATGCTGTTCCACGACGAGCTGAATTTCGGCAGCCTGGTCGGGTCCATGCACGTGCTGGCCACCGGCCCGGTCGAGGACCTCTCGGTCAACGTCTACAACGGCGCGGGCGGCCGCCTGCACGTCGACTTCGAAGCGAATCCACGCCTCTACGGCGAGGCCGAAGTGAGCGTGCACCACGCGCGCTACCTGGATTTCCTCGGCCGATTCCTGGCCGCCGATCCCGCGGCGCCCGCCGAGTCGCTCGGCGCCATCACCCATGCCGAGCGGGAACACGTGCTGCACAGGTGGAACGCCACCGCCGCGCCCCGGCAGGACGGCACCCTGGGGAGTCTCTTCGCCGAACGCGTCGCGTCCGACCCGGACGCGATCGCGCTGGAGTTCGGTGACGAGTCGCTGACCTACGCCGAACTCGACGCCCGCGCCAACCGCCTGGCCAGGCTGTTGATCGCGCGCGGCGCCGGACCCGATACGACGGTCGGCCTGTGCCTGCGCCGCAGCCTCGACCTGGTGGTCGGCATGTACGCGATCGTGCAGGCGGGCGCTGCCTACCTGCCGCTGGACACCGAGCACCCGGCCGAGCGGATCGCGCAGATCGTGCGTCAGGCCGAGCCGTTGTGCGTGCTCACGGCGAGCCGCGACGACGCCGAGCTGCCCACGACGGTCACCAGGCTGGACATCGACACCGCCTCGGTAGCCGAATTCGACGACGCGCCGATCACCGACGCCGACCGCACGGCCGGACTGCGCCCGGACCACCTCGCCTACGTCATCTTCACCTCCGGATCGACCGGAAAGCCCAAGGGTGTGGGCGTGACCCATGCCGCCATCGTCAACCGGCTGCGCTGGATGCAGCACGAGTATCCGCTCGGCCGCGACGACGCGGTGCTGCAGAAGACCCCGGCCACCTTCGACGTCTCGGTATGGGAGTTCTTCTGGCCCCTACAGGTCGGTGCCCGCTTGGTGATCGCCGCTCCCGACGGGCACCGCGACCCGGCGTACCTGGCCCGGGTTATCGCCGAAAAGACGGTCACCACAGCGCATTTCGTGCCATCGATGCTATCGGTCTTCGTCGCCGAGGCCGATCTGAGCGGCTGCGCCTGCCTGCACCGGGTCTTCTGCAGCGGCGAGGCCCTGCCCGCCGCCGCCGTGCGGGAGTTCTACGCGGCCCTACCCGCCGCCGAACTGCACAACCTGTACGGCCCGACCGAGGCGGCCGTCGACGTCACCTACTGGGCGTGCCCGCCCGACGCCACCGCCGTGCCGATCGGCTCGCCGGTGTGGAACACACGGACCTACGTGCTGGACGACCGGTTGCAGCCCGTCCCGCCCGGCGTGGTCGGCGAGCTCTACCTCGCGGGAGTGCAGCTGGCCCGCGGCTACCTGAGACAGCCGCGGCTGACCGCGGACCGGTTCGTCGCCGACCCCTTCACTCCCGGCGCGCGGATGTACCGCACCGGCGACCTGGCGCGCTGGCAGATCGGCCGCTCGGGCGCCGAGCCCGGCGTGCTGGAATACCTCGGCCGCAGCGACTTCCAGGTCAAGATCCGTGGCTTGCGCATCGAGCTCGGCGAGGTCGAGGCCGCCCTGCTCGAGGACTCCAGGGTGGCCCGCGCGGTGTGCGTCGCGCACACCGGACGCACCGGCGACGAACTGGTCGCCTACGTGGTCGCGGCGAAGCAGGACGACGACGATGCCCCGCTGGACACGGCCGCGCTGCTGACCGGACTGCGCCGCACGCTGCCCGGGTACATGGTGCCCTCCGCGCTGATGGAACTCGACGAGCTGCCGCTGAGCGCCAACGGCAAGATCGACCGCAAGGCGCTGCCCGCGCCCACCCCCGGCGCGCGACAGATCCGGCCGATCGCCGAACCCCGCACCGAAGTCGAACGAGTGCTCGCGGGCATCTTCGCCGAGGTGCTCGACACCGAGGTCGGCATCGAGGACAACTTCTTCGATCTCGGCGGTAACTCGCTCATCGCGGCACGGGCGGTGTCCAGGATCAACGCCGCGCTCGGCACCGCGCTGACCATCAGGGACCTGTTCGAGTCCGCCACCATCGAGGCGCTCACCCGCCGGTTCGCCACGCAGACCACCGATGTCTCCTCGCCGCGGCTGACGCCGGCCGAACGACCGGAGCACATCCCGTTGTCGCAGGCGCAGCAGCGGCTGTGGATCCTGAACCGGTTCTCCGAACACGCCGCCGCGTACAACATGCCGCTCGCGGTGGAGGTGGAGGGCCCACTGGACGTGGCCGCGTTGCGGGCGGGCCTGGTGGACGTCATCGAACGGCACGAAAGCCTGCGCACCACCTTCCCGGAGTCGCCGGAGGGGCCCTACCAGCTGATCCATCCGGCCGACGCGATCCCGCTGACGCTCGACCCGATCGATGTCACCGCCGCCGACGTGGCGGAACTGGCGGCCGAATACGCCGGGTACGGATTCGATCTGCGCAGCCAGGCCCCGATCCGGGTGGCGCTCTACCGCACCGGCCCGCAGCGGCACGTCTTCCTCGTCGTGCTGCACCACATCTGCGGTGACGGCTGGTCCATCACGCCGCTGGCCAAGGACCTGATGACGGCGGTGGCCGCGCGCGCGAACGGCGTGGAGCCGCAGTGGACGCAACTGCCCGTTCAGTACGCCGACTTCGCCCTCTGGCAGCGCGAATTGCTCGGCGACGAGTCCGATCCGTCCAGCGCGCTAAGCCGTCAGCTCACCCACTGGCGCGCGGCGCTGGCCGGGCTTCCCGAGCAACTCGATCTGCCGCTGGACCGTCCGCGCCCGCTGCGCAGGTCGACCGTCGGCGGCCGGGTCGAGTTCACCATTCCGGCCGAGATCCGCCGCGCGGCCATCGAGCTCGCGGCCAGCCGCGGCGTGAGCATGTTCATGGTGTTGCACGCGGCGCTGGCGACCCTGCTGTCGCGGTTGTGCGCCAGCGGTGACATCGCCATCGGCACCCCGATCGCGGGCCGCTCCGATCCGGCGCTCGACGATCTGGTCGGCATGTTCGTCAACACCCTCGTCCTGCGCACCGCGGTCGACCCGGCGGCCGGGTTCGACCGGATGCTCGACGTGGTGCGCGAGACCGACCTCAACGCCTTCGCCAACGCCGACGTGCCGTTCGAGCGGCTGGTCGAGGTGGTCAACCCGGAGCGCTCCCCGTCGCGGCACCCGTTGTTCCAGGTGATGCTGTCCTACGACCACGCGCCGGACCTGCGGATCGAGCTGCCAGGGGTCCGCGCCACGGTGCTGCCGATCGCCTCGGACGTCGCCAAGTTCGATCTGCAGCTGGTCGTGCACGACGACGCGGGCGACGGACCGCTGTCGGCCGAATTCGGTTACACCACCGACGTGTTCGATCGGACCACGGTGCAATCGTTCGCCCGCCGGTTCATCGCGGTGCTTGCGGGCGGCGTGGCCGCTCCCGAACTGCCGGTCGGCGACCTGCCGATCCTGGACCGCAGGGAGACCGAGAACCTGGTGCCCATCGCGGGCGCGCCCGCCGAGCCGTCGATCACCCTGGCCACCTTGCTGTCCGGCACCGCGCGCAGGCTGCCGGACGCGGTCGCGGTCCGTTACCTCGGCGCCGGCGTCACCTACCGGGAACTGGACGAGCGATCGAACGCGCTGGCGCGCGTCCTCATCGAACACGGCGCCGGTCCGGAGACGGTCGTGGCGATCGCGCTGCCGCGCGGGCTCGACGCGATCACCGCGGTGTGGTCCGTCGCCAAGACCGGTGCGGCCTACGTGCCGATCGATCCGAACTACCCGGCCGAGCGGATCGCGCACATGATCGGGGACTCCGGCGCCATGCTCGGTCTCACCGATCCCGCATGCCTCGCCGCCATGCCCGCGGTACCCGCCACCCGGGGCAAGCACCGCAAGACCCAGGTCGACTGGCTGGTGCTCGGCTCGGGCGAACTGACCGCGGAACTGGCCGGGCGGTCGACGGGCCCGATCACCGACGCGGAGCGGCACCACCCGATGCGGGTGAGCCACCCGGCCTACCTCATCTACACCTCCGGGTCCACCGGCACGCCGAAAGCGGTCGTCGTGACCCACGCGGGCATCGCCTCCCTGGCCAGTGAGCAGAACTACCTGTTCGGCATCTCGGACGCGGCGCGCACACTGCACTTCTCGTCACCCAGCTTCGACGCGTCGGTGCTCGAGCTGCTGCTCGGCTTCGCCGCGGGCGCCACGATGGTGATCGCCCCTCCGGGCACGTACGGCGGCGCCGAGCTGGCGGCGCTGCTGCGCGAGGAGCGGGTCACCCACGCCTTCGTGACACCGGCGGCGCTGGCGACCGTGCCGAACGAGGGACTCGACGAGCTGGAGACGGTCATCGTCGGCGGCGACGCCTGCTCGGAGGAACTCGTCGAGACCTGGACCGCCGGGCACCGCATGCACAACATGTACGGTCCGTCCGAGGCCACCGTCGCGGCGACCGCGAGCGGACCGATGCGGCCGGGCCGTCCGGTGCCGCTCGGCGCGCCGGTGCGCGGCATGCGCCTGTTCGTGCTGGACAACCGCCTGCATCCGGTGCCGCCGGGCACGCCGGGCGAGCTGTACGTCTCCGGTCCCGGCGTCGCCCGCGGCTACCACGGCCGTTTCGGCCTGACCGCGGCGCGTTTCGTGCCCAACCCGCACGGCAGGCGCGGCGAGCGGATGTACCGCACCGGTGACCTGGTCGTCATGGAGCGGTCCGGACAGCTGCGGTTCCTGGGGCGCGTGGACGATCAGATCAAGATCCGCGGCTTCCGCATCGAACTGCGCGAGATCGACAACGTGCTGCGCTCGCATCCCGGCATCCGGTTCGCGCTCACCGTGGTGCACACCGACGAGCAGGGACAGGTGCGGCTGGCGTCGTACGTGACGGCCGACCGGCCGGTCGAGGGGCGGGCCGTGCTGGAGACCGCACGCAGGCGGCTGCCCGGCTACATGGTGCCCGCGTCGGTGGCGGTGCTCGACGAGCTGCCGATGACGCCTGCGGGCAAACTGGATCGGAAAGCGTTGCCGCAGCCCGTTTTCGGAGCCGAGGGGACATCGCGCCCGCCGAGCACCCCGCTGGAACTCGGCGTGGCGGGCGTGTTCGGCGGGGTGCTCGGCCGCCCGGTGACCGGAGCCGAAGACAGCTTCTTCGATCTCGGCGGCAACTCGCTGCTGGCCACCCGCCTCGCCGCCGCGCTGCACGCGGAGTTCGGGGTGGAGCTGCCGGTGCGGTCGATCTTCGAGGCGCCGACGGTCGCGGCGGTCGCCGGACAACTGGATCGAGCGCCCCGGACGCAGCGGCCTGCGCTGGCGGTGCGGACGCCGCGTCCGGGACGTATTCCATTGTCACTGCCGCAGCAGCGTTTGTGGTTCATCAACCGATTCGCACCCGAATCGAGTGCGTACAACATCGCTTTCGTGATCCGCGTCGCGGGCGATCTGGACGTGCCCGCGTTACGCGACGCGATCACCGACGTGGTGCGACGGCACGAAGTGCTGCGCACCGTCTTCCCGGAGGATGCCGAAGGCGCACAGCAGGTGGTGCTTCCGGTCGAGCGGGCGGTGCCGGAGGTGGCGGTCACCGACATCGACGACGCCGGCGCGAAGGCCGCGCTGGATGCGCTGGCGCACAGCGGTTTCGATCTGACCAGGCAGCCGCCGCTGCGGCTGGCGCTGCTGCGCACCGCGCCCGAGCGCTACCTGCTCGGGGTTGTGCTGCACCACATCGCCGCCGACGGCTGGTCGCTCGGTCCGCTGACCAGGGACTTGGCCGCCGCGTACGCGGCGCGGCACGAGGGCGCGGCGCCGTCGTGGACGCCGCTTCCGGTGCAGTACGCCGATTTCGGGCTCTGGCAGCGTGCCTGCCTCGGCTCGGAGAGCGATCCGGACAGCGCGGCGGCGACCCAGCTGGAGTACTGGCGCACCGCGCTGGCCGGCATTCCCGACCAGTTGCCGCTGCCCTACGACCGGCCGCGGCCCGCCGAACCGACGCAGCAGGCCGGGACGGTGCGCTTCACGGTGCCGGAGCAGGTGCGCCGCGGGATCGACGCGCTGGCCCGCGACCGCGGCGTCAGCAAGTTCATGGTGCTGCGTTCGGCGTTCGCGGTGCTGTTGCGCTGCGTCACCGGCGGCCGCGACATCGTGATCGGCACCCCGGTGGCCGGGCGTACCGACACCAAGCTCGACGAACTGGTGGGCATGTTCGTGAACACGTTGGTGCTGCGCTCCGACGTCGACCCCGACCGCGCCTTCACCGATCTGCTGCGCGCCGACCGGGACACCGAGCTGGCCGCCTTGGCGCACGCCGACATCCCGTTCGAGCGCATCGTGGACGAATTGGGCGCAGAGGCCCGCTCCACCGGCCGTCATCCGCTGTTCCAGGTGGCGCTGAGCGTGCAGGACGGTCCGGTGCCCGCCCTGGAACTGCCCGGTCTCGCGCTGCGCGCGGAGGCGTTGGACATCGCGCTGGCGAAATTCGACCTGGAGTTGCGGGTCGCCAACGATGCCGCCGCGCCGGGACCCGGCGCCGCCGAGACGGACAGCGCCTACGAATTCGTCTATGCCGCCGAGCTTTTCGACCCGATGACCATCGAGACGCTCGCGGATCGGTTCCTGCGCGTGCTCAGCGCCGTCACCGCCGACCCGCGCGTGCTGATCCGCGACGTCGACGCGCGTACCGACCACGAGCGCCGCACTCTCGCCCCGGCGTGGGGGCCGATGGCGGCCGAGCCGCGCACGCTGGCCGCGTATTTCACCGCCACCAGTCAGCGGTTCCCGCACAACACGGCGCTGTGCGCGGGGACGACGGCACTGACCTACGCCGAACTCGATCGGCGTTCCAACCGCCTGGCGCGCGCGCTCATCGCGCGCGGACTCGGCCCGGGAACCCGGGTGGCGCTCGGGCTCACCCGCTCGATCGATTCGGTGGTGGCGCTGCTGGCGGCCGCGAAATCCGGCGCGACGTTCGTCCCGGTCGACCCCAAGTACCCCGCCGAGCGCATCCGGCACATGCTCGCGGACTCCGGTTGCGCGACCGGCGTCACGGTCACCGCGCACGCGGAGCAGCTGCGCACGGGCGCTCCGGCCGGCCGTGACATCGAGTGGCTGCTGCTGGACCGGCCCGAATTCGCCGCCGAACTCGACGGCCACGACGACGGGCCGATCCACGACCGCGAGCGCTCGCGTGCCATCCAGGTGGAGGACCTGGCCTACCTGGTCTACACCTCCGGGTCGACCGGAACACCCAAGGGCGTCGCGGTGACCCACAGCGGCCTGTCCAACCTGGCCGACGAGGTCCGCGACCGCATCGGCGTCGACGAGCATTCCCGCACACTGCATTTCGCGACGCCGAGTTTCGACGCGGCGATCCTGGATCTGCTCATCGCGCTGGGCGCAGGCGCGGCGATGGTGATCTGCCCGACCGACATCTACGGCGGCGACGAGTTGGCCGCGCTGCTGGAACGCGAGCGCGTCTCCCACGGCTTCATGACCCCGGCCGCGCTGGCCACGATCGACCACGAGCGCTGGCCGTTGCCGCACATGCGTGCGCTCATGGTCGGCGGCGAGGCGGTCGCGCCGGATCTGGTGGCGCGCTGGGCGCCGGGACGTGTGCTGTGCGATGTGTACGGGCCCACCGAGACCACGGTGGTCATCACGATCTCCGGCCCGATGCGCTCCGGCGAGCCGGTCACCATCGGCAGCCTGGTGCGCGGAGCCAGGGCTTTGGTGCTCGACGAGCGATTGCGTCCGGTGCCGGTCGGCGTACCCGGTGAGCTGTACCTCGCCGGTCTCGGCTTGGCGCGCGGGTACTTCGATCGGTCCGGGCTCACCGCGACCCGCTTCGTGGCAGATCCGTGCGGCCCGGCCGGCACCAGGATGTACCGGACCGGCGACGTGGTGCGCTGGAATACCTCCGGCGAGCTGGTCTATCTCGGGCGCACCGACCACCAGGTGAAGCTGCGCGGGTTCCGGGTCGAGCTCGGCGAGATCACCGCCGTGCTCGGCGAACACCCGTCGGTGCGGTTCGCGCACACCGAGGTGCGCCGCATCGCGGGCGCCGACCGGATCGTCGCGTTCGTGCAGCCCGCCGACCGGACGGCCGGAGTGGACATCGAGGCCTTGCGCGCCTTCGTGGCCCGCAGCCTGCCCGCGCACATGGTGCCCTCCGGCATCACCGTGCTGGACACCATCCCGCTGACCCCGGTCGGCAAACTGGACGTCGGCGCGCTGCCCGAACCGCGGCTGCACGCGGACGCGGGCGGTCGTGCGCCGCGGACCGACGCGGAGCGCTTGGTGGCCGCGGTGATGGGCGAGCTGATCGGGGCCGACGGCGTCCGCGCCGACGACAGTTTCTTCGACATCGGCGGCAACTCACTGCTGGCCACCCAGCTCGTCGCGCGGCTGGCCGCGGCGACGAACGTTCGCCTCGCGGTGCGCACCGTGTTCGCCACGCCGACGGTCGCCGGGCTGGCCGAACTGCTGGACGCGGGCGCGGCGTCCGACGCCGACCGCCCCGCGCTGGTGCGCCGGGAGCGCCCGGAGCGGATTCCGTTGTCGGCCGCCCAGCGGCGGCTGTGGTTCCTCAACCGTTTCAACGCCGGTTCCGGCGACGGGCAGTCGGCGGGCGCCTACAACGTGCCGCTCGTGCTGCGCATGACCGGCCGCCTCGATGCCGGAGCGCTCGTCTCCGCACTGCACGCGGTGCAAGCCAGGCACGAGACGTTGCGCACGGTGTTCCCCGAGACCGACGGCGAACCGGCGCAGGTCGTGCTCGACCCGGCTGATGCGGCCATCACCCCCGCGCGGATGACGGTGCGCCCGCACGAGGTCGAGTCCGCCGTGCGGCGTTTCGCCGCACCGGGATTCGATCTGGCCACCACCGTGCCGATCCGCGCGGCGCTGATCTCGGTGCCGACCGCGGACACTCCGGAGCACGTGCTCGTCGTCGTGGTGCATCACATCGCGATGGACGGCTGGTCGCTGGAGCCGTTGGCCGCGGACGTCGCCGTCGCCTACCGCGCGGCCTGCGGCGGCGGCGCGGCCGATTGGGCGGAGCCCGAGGTCCAATACGCCGACTACACCCTGTGGCAACAGGAGGTGCTCGGCAGCGAGGACGACCCGGACTCGGCGGTGAGCAGGCAGCTGGATTACTGGCGCCACACCCTCGACGGCATCCCCGAGTTGCTGACCGTGCCCGCCGACCGGCCGCGTCCGCCGGTTCCGTCCTACCGGGGCGGCACCGTGGAGTGCGCGGTGGACCCGGTCACCCACCGCGAGCTGCAGATGATCGCGGGCAGCAACAACGTCAGCCTCTTCATGGTGCTGCACGCCGCGCTCGCGGTGCTGCTGCACCGGATGACCGCCACCGACGACATCACCGTCGGCACGCCGATCGCGGGCCGCGGCCATCCCGCACTGGACCGGCTGGTCGGCATGTTCGTCAACACGCTGGTGCTGCGCACGCGGATCGACCCGGGCGCCAGGTTCACCGACCTGCTGCACGCGGTGCGCGACACCGACCTGGACGCCTTCGCCAACGCCGACCTGCCGTTCGAACGCCTGGTGGAGGTGCTCAACCCGGCCAGGTCCCAATCGCACCATCCGATGTTCCAGGTGATGCTCTCGGTCCGCAACGAGCCGGTCGGCGGCCTGGACCTGCCGGGCCTGCACATCGAGGCGGCCGACATCGACACCGGGATCGCCAAGTTCGATCTCCAGTTCACCCTCACCGAAACGCAGACCGCGCACCGCGATCCGGCGGGCATCACGGTGGCGGTGAACTACGCCGAGGATCTGTTCGACGAGCCGACCGCGCAGCGGCTCGGCAAGCGCCTGACCCGCTTGCTCGCCGCGATCGCGGCGAACCCCACCACCGCGGTGGGCGATCTGGAGCTGCTCGATCCCGCCGAGTGGTCGGGGCTGGCTCCGGTGCGCGGGGGCAAACCGGATCGGCCGATCACCTTCCCCGAGGTGTTCGAGCAGGCGGCGAGCGTCGACCGGGCCGGCGTCGCCTTGGTCGCCGACGGCACCGAGGTCACCTACGACGCGCTCGACCGCTGGACCAACCGGCTGGCGCGCGTGCTCATCGCCCGTGGCGTCGGCCCGGAAAAGCTGGTGGCGCTCGGCATCCCGCGATCGATCGAGTCGGTGGCGACGGTGCTCGCGGTGGCCAAGGCCGGAGCGGCGTTCGTGCCGGTCGACCCGCTGTACCCGCGGCAGCGCATCGCGCACATGCTGTCGGACTCCGGTGCGGCACTGGGCATCACGCTGGCGGGCTACCGCGGCGAGCTGCCCGAGGACACGGAGTGGATCGTGCTCGACGACCCGGCGTTCCGCCGCCAGGTGCTCGACGCGCCGGACGTGCCGATCGCCGACACGGAGCGGCTCGGTCCGTTGCGGATCGACAACCCCGCGTACGTGATCTACACCTCCGGCTCCACCGGCACGCCGAAGGGCGTGATGGTCACCCACGGCGGATTGTCGAACTTCGCCGCCGAGACCGCCCACCGGTTCGACGTCCAGCCCGGCTGCCGGGTGCTGCACTTCGCCACTCCGAGCTTCGACGCCGCGATGCTCGATCTGCTGCTGTCCCTGGGTGGCGCGGCGACCTTGGTGATCACGCCGAGCGGCGTGGTCGGCGGCGACGAACTGCGGCAGGTCTTCGCCGCGGAGGGAATCACCCACGCGTTCATCACCACCTCCGCGCTCGGCACGGTCGACCCCAAGGGCCTGCCCGAGTTGCAGCACGTGCTGGTCGGCGGTGAGGCGCTGCCACCGGACCTGGTGACCCGGTGGGCGCCGGGCCGCAATCTGTACAACGTCTACGGCCCGACCGAGACCACCATCGTCACCGTGATCTCGCAGCCGATGTCGCCCGGCGAGCCGATCACCATCGGCGGACCCATCCGCGGCGTCAACGCGGCGATCCTCGACGCGCGGCTGCATCCGGCTCCGTTGGGGGTGACCGGCGAGCTGCACCTCTCCGGTGACGCGCTGGCCCGTGGCTACCTGAACCGTCCCGGCCTGACCGCACAGCGGTTCGTCGCCAACCCGTTCGGCAAACCGGGGGAGCGGATGTACCGCACCGGCGATCTGGTGCGCTGGTGGTCCGGTTCGCGCGAGCAAGGGTCGCCGGGGGACGCCGCGCCGGAGATCCAATACGTCGGCCGCACCGACCATCAGGTCAAGATCCGCGGTTTCCGTATCGAACTCGGTGAGATCGATGCCGCGCTCGCCCGCCATGGCGGGGTGGCGTTCTCCCTCACCATCGGGCATCGCACCCCGGCCGGCGCGACAGCGCTGGTGTCGTATGTGAAGGCGCGGGACGGAGTGTCGCTCACCGCGGCCGAGCTGACCGGGCACGTGGCCGGACTGGTGCCGAACTACATGGTGCCGCAATCGATCATGCTGCTCGACGAGGTTCCGCTGAGCCCGGTGGGCAAGCTGGATCGGGCGAAGCTGCCGGAACCGGTGTTCACCACGGGCGAGGGCTACCGGGCACCGTCCACGCCGACGGAGGAGGCGCTGTGCGCGGCCTTCGCCGAGGTGCTCGGTGTCGAGTCGGTCGGCGTGGACGACGGCTTCTTCGAACTCGGCGGAAACTCGCTGCTGGCCACGAAAGTCGTCGCGCACGTGCGGGAGCAGGGCATCGACCTGCCGGTGCAGTTGATGTTCGGCGACGCCACACCCGCGGCCATCGCGGCGCGGCTGGACGACGCGGGCGCGACCTCGGGCGCGGCGGTGGCGGCGATGCTGGCGCCCGTGCTGCCGATCCGGCCGGGCGCCGCGGCAGGCCGGGCGCCGCTGTTCTGCGTGCACCCGGCGATCGGTTTGGCGTGGTGCTACTCCGGATTGCTCGCGCACCTCCCGGCGGATCGTCCGGTGTATGGGTTGCAGGCGCCGCACGTCGCGGGGCAGGAGGGTTACGGGTCGATCGACGAGGCCGCGAGCCGCTATGTGGCGCTGATCAAGGAGATTCAGCCGGAGGGCCCATACCACCTGCTCGGCTGGTCGCTCGGCGGACTCATCGCGCAGGAGATGGCGGTGCAGCTGCAAGAGGCGGGCGAGGAGGTCGCGCTGCTGTCGATGATGGACAGCTACCGGCTGTCGGACGAACTGCTCGACCAGGCGACCCCGAGCGTCGCCGAGATCGTCGGCGAGTTCGGCAGCGACGACCTCGGCGCGCAGATCGATCCGGGCATGAGTCTGCGGGAGGCGGCCGAGCTGCTGCGCGCACGATCGGGACCGTTCGCGGCGCTGACCGTCGAGCATCTGGAGCGGCTCTACGCGGGTTACGAGAACGGCACCGTGCTCGCGCACAGCTTCCGGCCCCGCCCGTTCGACGGTGACCTGCTGTTCTTCAGCGCCGGCGACGATCCGGTCAACCGGGCCGATCCCGACCGCAGCGCCGACGCCTGGGAGCCGTACGTCACCGGCGCCGTCCACGACCACGAGCTGCGCTGCGCGCACTCCGCGATGACCACCCCGGAGGCGCTGGCGGTGATCGGGCCGGTGCTGCGGAGGTGGCTGGAGACGAAGGAGACGCACAGGTGAGCTTCGCGGTGGAAGTGACCGGCCTGGTGAAGAACTACGGCCGGGTCCGCGTGCTGGACGATGTCGACCTGCGAATTCCCTCCGGCACCGTGATGGGCCTGCTCGGCCCGAACGGCGCGGGCAAGACGACGACCGTGCGGATCGTCACCACGCTTTTGAAGCCGTCCGCCGGGTCGGTGCGGGTGGCGGGCATCGACGTGCTGCGCGATCCCGCGGCGGCGCGCAAGCGGATCGGCCTGTCCGGCCAGTACGCCGCCGTCGACGTCAACCTGTCCGGGTACGAGAATCTGCGCATGGTGGCCCGGCTGTACGGGATGTCCCCGCGCCAGGCGACCGCGCGGGCCACCGAACTGCTCGGCGCCCTCGGCCTCGACCACGCCGCGCATCGCAGAGCGGGAACCTACTCCGGCGGCATGGCCCGGCGGCTGGACCTCGCGGGGGCGCTGGTCGCCCGGCCCGCCGTGGTCGTGCTGGACGAGCCGACCACCGGCTTGGACCCGCGCGGCAGGCTGGACATGTGGCGGGTGATCGGCGACCTCGTCGACGACGGAACCACGGTGCTGCTCACCACGCAGTATCTGGAAGAGGCCGACCTGCTGGCCGACCGCATCACCGTCATCGATCACGGGCGGGTCATCGCGCGCGGCTCGGCCGACGAATTGAAGACCTCGATCGGCGGTGACCGGCTCACCGTCACGCTGGCCGCCGGGCAGGCCGCCGCGCCGGCGCTGGCCGTGCTGGCGCAGGTCGGCGTCGGCGAGCCCGGCCACGAAGCGGGCTCCGACGAGGTGTCGGTGGTGGTCGGCGACGGTTCGCGCACGATGGTGGAGGCGCTGCGCAGGCTCGACGACGCGGGCGTCTGCGTGGTCGACGCGAACGTGCACCGGCCGAGCCTCGACGATGTATTCCTTTCCCTCACCGGCAAGCCGGGCGGCGCGCACGCCACGGAACCGGAGACCGACGACGTACAAGAGGAGATCATGTCGTGAGCACGGCAATCGCCGGGGAGTCCGCCCCGAAGGCGGAGCCGAAGCCGAAAAAGGCCGCGGCGCACCGCGATATCGCCCCACGGCTGCGGTTGTTCCGGGACAGCGCCATCGTGGCGCACCGCAATCTGCTCACCATCCTGCGCGTGCCGACGCTGCTGGTGACGGCCACGATCCAGCCGCTGATGTTCGTGTTCCTTTTCGCCTACATCTTCGGCGCGTCGCTGGGCGGCGGCCAGTACCGGGAATTCCTGCTCGCGGGCATCTTCACCCAGACGGTGGCGTTCAACGCCGCGTTCACCACGGTCGGCCTGGCCGGGGACCTGCAGAAGGGCATCATCGACCGGATGCGGGCGCTGCCGATGTCGCGGCTGGCCGTGCTGATGGGCCGCACGCTGTCGGACCTGGTGGTCAACATCCTCAGCCTGGCGGTGATGGTCGGGTGCGGGTACATCGTGGGCTGGCGCATCCACGGCAGTGTCTCCGACGCCGTGCTGGCGTTCGCGGTGATCCTGCTGTTCGCGTTCGCGATGTCCTGGGTGGGCGCGTTGACCGGTCTGCTGTCGCCGACCGTGGAGGTGGCGCAGAGCGCCGGGTTGATCTGGCTGTTCCCGCTGACGTTCATCTCCTCGGCGTTCATCTCCGCCGAGACCCTGCCCGGCCCGCTGCGCACGATCGCGGAGTGGAATCCGATCACCGCGGTGTCGGCGGCGGGACGCAAGTTGTTCGTCAACGACTCCCCGCCCACCTTCGTCCCGCCCAGCGGCTGGGCCGCCGATCACTGCGTCGAGTACGCGGCGGCTTGCTCGGTGGCGATCCTCGTGGTGGCCGTGCCGCTGGCGCTGCTGCGGTATCGGAAGGTGGCCAGTCACTGACCCGCGTGCCCACGCGCACAGCGAACGGCCGCCACATCCGGACGATGCGGCGGCCGTTTCGGTATTCGCGAGCCGTCAGGCGCGGCGGCGGGTCTTGAGCAGCTCCAAGCGCTCCTTGAGCAGCTCCTCGAGCTCCTCCTTGCTGCGGCGTTCCAGCAGCATGTCCCAGTGCGTGCGCGGCGGCTTGACCTTCTTGGTCTCCTGGGTGGTGCCTTCGACCAGCACGCCCTCCTGGCCGTTGCGGCACAGCCAGGTCGGCGGGATCTCGGCGTCGTCGGCGAAGGGGACGTCGAATTCCTCGCCGTTGTCGGTCCGGTACCGGGCGATCCGACGCGGAGCCAGGTCGTGGTCGCGATCGGTCTCGTAGCTCACCGCTCCGAGCCGACTGCCTCGGAGTACGCGATCTGCCATGGTGTGCCTCTCCCTGTGTGCTCGAGTCTTCGTGCGCTGCGACCGTGTCCGCGCGAGTGCGCGCAGCACCCGCCGGACCTGATGTACAACGATCGGGCCTGCGCTGATAGTTCCCGACGCGGCCGCGGTGAACCGTTCCATTGTAGTGCCACCGTCGCATCGGACCCGCCGCGCCCGACGGCGGGTGATTCGCCGGGGGTCGCTGAGCGGATCGTGGTTGGTGAGCGATTAGTGTTCTGCGTCATGTCGCGCCGCTTGTCCTGCCAGTGGTGTGGGCGGGAGATCGTGGAATCGGAGGCCGGCCGCCGTCGCCGGTACTGCCGCCAGTCCTGTCGCCAACGCGCCTACGAACACCGCAACAGTCTGAAGGGAACGGGAATTCCCGACGACGCGGTCGTGCTCAGCGCCAACGAGGCCGCCGACCTGGCCGATCGCTGGTTCGCCGCCCGCTGCGCCGCCGAGGACGTCGCCACCGCCATCGCGGAGGGAGCCACGCCCGATGAGCTGGCCGCGCTCGGCGAGACGCTGGTCGCGCTCACCCGTGACGCGGAACGTCTGCGCTGATCGGCTCCGGCGTGGTCTCGGGTGTCGCGCCGCGATGGCGTAGATACACCGCGCCGAGCAGTACGACGACGGTCGCCGTGAGTCCGGAGGCGGCGTACCAGGTGGCCGGGTCGGGATGGACCAGCGACTGGCCGCGCATCGCCTGCCAGAAGACCAGCGCCAGCAGGCCGGCGTAGCCCGCCGCAAGGACGCCGACGACGGCCGCGCGAGCGCGTTGCGGGCGCAGCCAGCGATACCGCGGAGCGAGCCGGGCGAGTGCGACGGCCGCCAGCAGCAGGACCTGGATGCCGTGCAGCCCGACGAAGTGCGGAACGCGCAGGTCGCCGCCGATGGTGCTCCAGTGCGTGATCGGCATGGCGCCCATGGCGTCCCGCGGGGCGAGATCGCCGGCGCCGGGCGAGACCGTGTGCCCCGCGGCCAGTTCGACGACTCGTCCGGCGCTGTCGCGGACGAGTTGCTTGCCGGTGAAACCCATCAGATAACCCAGCGCCATGCCAACGACGGCCAGCGCCAGACCGGCATGGACGGCGCGCGCGGTCGGGCGGTCCGCCAATCGCTGCCAGGACAGGATCAGCACGATGAGCAGGTTGGCCAGGAACAGGCCCGGCACGCCGGAGGCGAAGACCACCTGCCCGATCGAGTTCACCGGGTCGGTCTCGGTGTTGAAGTGGCTGAACGTGCCGCGTGCGGCTTGCAGCACGATGAATCCCACATCGACGAATCCGGTCACCGCGAACACCGTGCCCAGCCACCAAGTGACCCGGCTTCCCCTGTGCGGCAACGACAACAGCCACGCCAGGGTGAGGCTGTAGACGGCGAAGGCCAGGCCGAATTTCATCGGCTTGAGCCAGACGGATTCCCCGAGCAGTGTGCGGTCGTCGACGAGCGTCGCCGCGAGGGAGAACAGGACGAGCGCGGCCATCGCGGTGACTGTGCAGAGCAGTGGCCGATGCAGCCGCCCGCGCGTCACCGTCCGCGTGTCCGCACGCGACCCGCCTTCGAATGCGGCGACGAAATGTGTTGTGGACATGGACCGAAAGTAGAAATCGCGGACCCTGGTCGGCGTCCCGCCGGGGCGCTATTCGCGTCTAGTACCCCGGTATCGGGGACCACCCGTGGACGGTACCGGCGACCCACATGCCGTCGCATACGGCTGCGCCCTGGCGCGCCGTCGCAGCTGGCCCGCCGGTGACTCATTGGGATTCGATCCCGCGGCGAGATCGCGGGCCGTCGCGCTCGGTATGTCCGCGCCGATCAGGCGGACGAAGCGGGCCGCGAACGCGTCGTTGCATTCGCGGCCCGGAGCGGGCGACGGCGCTGTCGCCGGGTTCGTTCGCGAGCCCTCATGTCCCGCGAGCCGGATCGGGGTCAGTCTTCCTGGGCGTACCCGACGTCGATGCCGCGTCCGGCGAGCCAGGGGCGCGGATCGATCGGCGTGCCGTCGGCCAGATGGACCTCGTAGTGCAGGTGGGGACCGGTGGAATAGCCGCGGTTGCCCACCGTGGCGATGACGTCGCCCGCGCGGACCGGCTGGCCGACGGTGGCGAGGATGTCGTTCACGTGGCCGTAGACGCCGACGGTGCCGTCGTCCTGTTGCACGCGCACCCACAGGCCGAAGCCAGAGGCGGGACCGGCCTCGATCACGACGCCGTCGGTGACGGCGGCGATCGGCGCTCCGAGCGGGTCGCCGAAATCGAGGCCGGCGTGCATCGCGCCCCAGCGCATGCCGAAATTCGAGGTGAGTACGCCCGCGGCGGGCCGGACGGTCTGGGGGCGGGTGAAGTCCTGCGCGATGCGGTTCAGGTCCCAGGGCGCGGGCGCAGGGGCGGCCTGCGGAGCCGGGCTCTGCGGCGGGGTGAAGACGGCGAATCGAGCCATGCCCTCGGCGGGACGGATCTCGCCAGAGGCGATCTTCCCCGCCACGAGGCGGGCGGAGTCGGTGTCCTCGTCCTGCTGCGCCGCGGCGAGGAGGCCGAACGATGCGGTGACGACCGCGGAGGCGGCGACGACGCGGGCGGCGACGCCGTCGCGGCGCAACCGCGTCCCGGCGCGACGGATCGGTAACGGAAAGGTCACGGGCATGCGTCGAACGTACGGCAGCCGCCGTGGGCGTCCGCAATCCTGTGGCAACCATCACCGCGCGGGAAAAGCCCAGCTCGACGATCACGGGGAGGTAACGAAAACGCTCAGATTCCCATCCGAGCTGGGAGGACGACGCGACGCCCGCGGTTGACCGTCGGAATGCCGGATGCCCACACTGTGTGAGTGGCGACTAATGGAGTTCGTGCCATCGCGGCGCTGGCGGACCCGACCCGCCGCGCGATCTTCGAGGCCCTTCCGCAGGCCGCGCGCTCGGTCGGCGAACTCGCCCAGGAACTCGGCGTGACCAGTTCGGCGGTTTCGCAGCATCTGCGTGTGCTGCGCGAGGCGCGATTGGTGATGATGCGGCCGGATGGCAATCGCCGGTTGTATTCCCTCGACCCGCGTGGCCTCGCCGATGCCCGCGACTACCTCGAACAGTTCTGGCCGAGCGCGATCGCCGCCTATTCCGCCGCGCTGAAGACCGCCGCGACGGCGAACGCTTGACCGCGGCTGTAGGCCGCACCGGCCCCTCGGCCTGCCGTGGCGGCGGCGTGAAGTGCGGTCATCCCACCCGCCGATATGCCGTCTTGCGGCGGTCGGCCCCCGTGCTGGGCCAATTGCGCTTGCTCAGCTGTTTGTCGACGGCGTTGATCACCTCGGTGACGCCGATCTGCAGCAGGCCCGGGTCGGGGGTGTCGGCGTCCGCGTCGCCGATCTGGCCGGTCCACAGCACGGCATGCCGGCCGA
The DNA here is from genome assembly GCF_001612785.1 of Nocardia beijingensis NBRC 16342. Classification (GTDB taxonomy): domain Bacteria; phylum Actinomycetota; class Actinomycetes; order Mycobacteriales; family Mycobacteriaceae; genus Nocardia; species Nocardia beijingensis. The sequence continues at coordinate 23,123 of NZ_BDBC01000045.1, read as the reverse complement.
GCAGGTGCGCGGGTGGACCCGCCCACCGTGGCGGCGTTGGGCCGAACAGCAGGACGGTCCGGGTGCCGAACGCCGTGGCCAGGTGGGCCACGCCGGTGTCTCCGCAGATCACGAGCGCGGCCTCGGCGACGGTGGCGGCCAGCTCGATGAGGGTCTGCTGTCCGGCGAGCACCCGGCCGACGGGCAGGCCCGCTCGTGCGGCGATGCCGAGCGCGAGTTGGCGTTCGTATTCGTCGCCGGTGAGCACCACCTCTCGCCCGAGGGCGAGCAGGTGCCGGACCACGGCGGCGAACCGGTCGGGCGGCCAGCGGCGCGCCGGCGCTCCCGCGCCGACGTGCACGACCACGCAGTCGCGGCGGCTGGTCGTCGAGACCGGCGGAACCAATCCCAGGTTGCGGCGATCGGCGCCGATGCCGTCGTACTCCAGCAGGTGACACCAGCGGTCCACCTGGTGGGTGTCCGGATCCCACTCCGGGCCGGACAACTCGGGAAACGCGGGATTGCGGAAGGTGAGTATGCGCTCGGCCCCGGTCTTGGACAGGGCGACGATGCTTTCGGTGCCCGCGCCGTGCAGGTTGACCGCCAACTCGGGCGCGGGCGCGTCCCAGCGGAGGCTGCCCGGATCGGGGGTGGGCAGCAGAGTGTCGACCGAGGCGATCAGATCGACGATCGGCTTGAGGCGCAGCGGCGCCGCCAGGACGATGCGATCGTGCGGTCTGGCCCGGCGCAGCGCGCGAAGAGCCGGGATCGCGGTGAGTAGATCACCCAGCCCACGCGACTGCAACACGAGCAGAACCGCCACCCTCTTCTCCTAGCCACCCGAGCCTCACCGAACCCCGACCCACCCGTTCAGCCCAGGGGCGCCGACGAAGAGTCACTATGGACTAACTACCCGGCCGGTCGAATGGCGAAACGTGAACGCGGGACAACGTCGTGACGCCGACCGGGCAACCCGGACGCCTCCTGCATAGCAAATATGCAGAGAACATATGCGCAGCGGCTATAGCATCGGGGAATGACGACAAACAGCGTGGTAGAGGGTCCCCTGAAGTCTCTTGCCCGCCGTGCGTGGCAAACCATCCTGCTCACCGGCGTCCTCGCGGTGATCCTCGGCATCCTCATCCTGGTCTGGCCCGATATCACTCTGGCGGCGGCGGGCATCATCTTCGGGGTCTATCTGGTGGTGACCGGCTTCCTGCAGCTGCTCGCGGCCTTCGGCGCGCCGGTCGGCACCGGCCTGCGAGTGCTGTCGTTCATCATCGGCGTGCTGTCCATCGTGGTCGGCGTCTTCTGCTTCCGCGACGAACTCGCCTCCTTGCTGCTGCTCGGGTTGTGGATCGGCATCGGCTGGCTGTTCCGCGGGATCGCGCTGCTGGTGGCCGCGATCTCCGAGCCGGAACTGCCAGGGCGCTGGTGGCAGGTGCTTTTCGGTCTCGTGACCGCGGTCGCCGGTGTCGTGCTGATCGTCTGGCCGGTGCGGTCGGTGGCCACGTTGGCCCTCCTGGCCGGAATATGGCTGATCATCGTCGGCATCATGGAGATCATCGTGGCGTTCGGTGTGCGCAGGGAGGTCGCCTGACCAGCACGGTTCCCTCCGGCTGGAACTCGTGACAGAATCACAGGCGCATTTTCACCAGACGTCGGCTTCGGGGTTGGTCGACATCGAAAAGAACTGGAGGCACGAATGATTCGTACTGCTGGGTTTGTCGGTGCGCTGGCCCTGGCCGGGGCTGCGGCCATGCTGTCGGCGGGGACGGCGCAGGCCGCGGTCGGCACGCTGTCCATCAACGGCGAACTGCACGCGGACCCGGTGGGCTGCTTGAACACCGACGGTACCTTCTACACCACGTTCCAGATCACCGTCGTCAACAGCACCGATCGTGCCGTCACGCTGTACTCCGGACGGGACTGCACCGGTTCGGTGGTCGGCGAACTGCCCGTGGAGAAGATCGGCTATCTGCCCAAGGGCGGCAGCGTCTCGGTCAGCTGAGCCGACCGTAGCGATCACGGCCGAGGCGTCGCGTCACCCATCGCACGAATTTCGTCGGGGTGGTGCGCGACCGCCTCGGCCGTTTCCGTGTTCGCCTCGCCGCGCCGCCCATCTCACCCGCCGACGTCGGTGGGAATCGGTTCCGATGCCGCCACGGTGTCGCGCGCCCACACCGCGTGCAGCCGGGCGTAGCGCCCGCCGCGCCGCAGCAGCTCGATGTGGCTGCCGTCCTCGACGATTCGGCCCTCGTGGAACAGCAGCACCCGATCGGCGGTCTCGGCGTCGCCCATGCGCCGGTTCGCCGCGCGGGAGGCGGGGCGGCCGCCGCGAAACGCTCATCTGCCGATCGCCGATGCCGAGGGTGCGCACCGTCTGCCGTCCGACGACGGCCTCGTGTGCCAGCCCGCTGACCAGCGCCCGCTGCGGCTGCGCCGTGCGCGCTCGCGGTGCGAGCAACCGCCTGCCCACTCCGGACAACGATGCCGTGGAACATGGACCGACGGCAATGAACTGGATCAGTGTGATCGGAAAGTGGGAGTGATGATCTGCGGATACGCCTGTGGTGCCGGGGATCGCGCTACCGCGCGCGTGAACTCGTTTCCATCGTGCGGGCCGGACGCCGGGTGTCCTGTGTGCGCGGCCAGTCGCTCGGGTTCACCGCGGTGGATTCCGAGATCGCCGTTTCCGGAACCGGCGGGGCGGCAGCCGAGCGGCGGCGCCCCCGCGGATCCCATGCCATCGCCGACGCGGCTGCGCCCAGTAGAACGACCACGATCATCGTCACAACACACCAGACCAACATGGCCTTGCCTCCCTGGCATCACCATCCGGTTGACAGACTGCGTCGGCTTACCAAGGCGGACAGTTGTTTTCGAGTCGCTGACAGTATTCACCGACCGGATGGCGCGCGCGAGTCCTCGGCGGTGGGCCGAGGCGTCCCGGCTTTGTCCGAAACCCGCCTTTGATCCCGCGGCGGCCGGTGTACCTGCGCGAACATCGCCGACTCCGGTGACACGGGGTCCGGTGCGGCGATCAGAAGAGATGGGGATCACGGTCACGCCGTGACCGCACGTGTGTGGGTGGCGTCTCGGTGGTCCCACACGTTCGTCGCGCACAATGGCCCGAGGGCTCGCTGTTTGCCTCGTTTTCGCCCGGGTAGCACGGTGGGGACGGAGGTCAACCCACAGCGAAAGGGCTGGTTCGGCGATGTCCAATTCCACATCCGGCGCGACTACGGATCGGCGGTCTCCGCTCCAGGTCGCCGCCATGGCGGTCGGAGCGACGTTCCTGCTGGTCGGAATCCTGGGGTTCATTCCAGGAATTACGACCGACTACGGCGAACTCGAGTGGGCGGGGCATCACTCCCAGGCCCAGTTGCTCGGTCTGTTCAGTGTGTCGGTGCTGCACAACGTGGTCCACCTGGCTTTCGGCATCGCCGGAGTGCTGGCCGCCCGCACCGCCGCGTCGGCGCGCGCGTTCCTCGTCGGCGGTGGCGTGCTCTATCTCGTGCTGTGGCTGTACGGACTGGTCGTGAACCCCGACAGCGACGCGAACTTCGTGCCGCTCGATACGGCCGACAACTGGCTGCACTTCGTGCTCGGCGCGGGCATGATCGCCCTCGGCGTGGTCTTGGCGCGCCGGCCCGTGACCCAGGCGCCAGGAGCGGGAAGGCAGACCGGAATCCTGGAGTAGCTGACGTCCCATACCGGGCGGTCCGGGCAGTAATTACCGAATGTTGCTGGAGTTCAACGAGTCTCCTAGCCGAATGGCTGCACCGGTACCGCCGGGTTCCTCGGCGGTACGCTCGATCCGGGTGGTGCCGGAAAGCTGGTCCGCCGAACGCCGAACATGTTGACATCGACTGCTGTTGACAACATATGATGTCAATAACTTGCTCAGCCTGCACTCCGCGCCGACACCGCGTGAGCTGTAGGAGTGCAGGCGCTTTCGACTACTTCGGCAACGATCGCGGCAAGGGAGCACCGATGAGGGCCAAACCACCCGCGCTGGGATATCTCCGCAAAGACGTCTCGGGTGTGTCCCAGGATTGGGACGAAGCGCAGATGCGGAGTTTGGCCAAGCGACTGGGCTACGAGCTGTGCAAAACGGTGACCTTCGGCGCCGGTACCGACGCGCCGGTGGAACGCCTCGTCGACGTCGTCCGCACCTTCGGCGTCGACGCCGTGATCGCTCCCGGTCTGCACCACTTCGGCAATGTGGTTCCGGCGCAACTGGTCGAGGTCTGCGACCTGATCACCGTGACGCCCCAGCAGACGTATTCCCGTTCGGCGCTGTCACGGATCTGGGCCTGAACCGGTTTCGCCGGACCGAGTCCGGCGCAGTTCAGCGCTGACGCCAGCCCAGCGGACCCGGCAGGTCCACACTGTTCTTCTTGGTTCGGGAGTTCCACGACCAGGGGCCGATTTTGATACTCCACGACGACAGCCCCGCCTGGGTGAAGTTGAGCTTCAGCGGTCCGAACGATTTGCGCTGACGATATCTGATGGGCATGACCAGCCTCCCTGCCTCGACCCCAGGGTAACGGATTCGGTTATCCCACAGGGTTTTCGCTGGTCGGGGCATCCCTTGGTCAGCGTCGCGATCGAATCCATGCCCTCGAGACCGCCGGGCAGGCACTGCGACCCAACCGCGTGTATCCATTCGGGTAGCCGTGGAACAGTTGCGGCACGAGGTGGTTGACGAGGGCTGTGGAGCCGGTCGTCGAGTCGGCTCGGCGAGCAGCGGACGGTCAGGGCCGGTGCGGATACGCTGGCGGCATGTCGGACTCGGTGGTTCCCAACAGTGTGTCGATAGCGCTCGTGCTGGGTGGAGGTGGTCCGGTCGGTATCTCGTGGATGGCCGGATTGGCGATCGGGCTGCGGGACAACGGCATCGACCTGGCGCTGGCCGACCGATTCGTGGGAACCTCGGCCGGGGCGGTGGTCGGCGCGGTCCTGGCCGATGGCGGTGATCCGGCGCGATTGCTGCGGCCGCCGTCCACGCCCGCGTCGCCGGCGCGGGCGGATCCGGCGCGCATGGCGGAGATATTCGCCGTACTGCGTGCTCCGGGACAGGACCCGGCCCAGGCACGCCGCCGGGCCGGGGAACTGGCGCTGGCCGCGCAGGTCGGCGATCCGGACGAGCACATCGCGCGCATCGGTGGGCTGGCCGGTGTAACACGCTGGCCTGCGCGCGATCTCGTCGTCACCGCGATCGACATCACCACCGGCGAATTGCGGGCATGGACCAAGGATGGCGCGGCGTCGTTGCCCGCGGCGCTGGCGTCGAGCACGGCGGTGCCGGGAGTCTTCCCGCCGATTCCGATCGACGGTCGCCACTACATCGACGGCGGCTTGCGCTCACCGGTCAACGCGGACCTGGCCGCCGGCGCGGACGTCGTGGTGATCCTCGAACCGCTGGCACACATGTTCCCGCGCATTCCCAGCGATCGCCGATTGGGCTCCGCCACAGAGATTTCCATAATCCCCGACGACGAAGCCGTCACTGCGATCGGACTCGACGTGTTCAACCCGGCGGCGCTGGTTCCCGCCCATGCGGCGGGCGTGCGCCAAGCGGCCGAGGCGGCGTCGTGCCTGAAGGATGTCTGGCCGAACGGCTGAGCGGGCCTGAGGGCTCACCACCGAAACGGCGGTACGCCTCGCCGAACACCGGCGACGACCGGCCGGGCGATACGCCCGGTGTAGGGAGCGCGGGGCGTATCGCCGGTCGGCCGCTTCGAGCGGACCGGGAAGAAGAGGATCAGTCGTCCGGAGTCTCGGTGAAGCGCTGCAGATACAGCGGCTCGCCCAGCTTCTCCACCAGATCGAGTTCGGTTTCCAAGTAGTCGACGTGCTGCTCCTCGTCCTCCAGGATGTGCTCGAAGATGCGAGCGGAGGTCACGTCGCCACGCGAACGCATCAACTCGATGCCACGGCGGAGCCGTTCGACCGCTTCCAACTCGATCTGCAGGTCGGCCCGCAGTTGCTCGGGCACGGACTGCCCGATGCGCAGTGGGTTGAGCTTCTGGTAGTTCGGCAGGCCCTCCAGGAAGAGGATCCGGTCGGTGAGCAGCTCGGCATGTTTCATCTCATCGATGGACTCGTGCCGAGTGTGTCGCGCCAGCTTGGTAAAGCCCCAGTTCTCCTGCATCTTGGCGTGCAGGAAGTACTGGTTGATCGCCGTGAGTTCGGCCGTCAGCTGCTCGTTGAGCAGCGCAACGATGTCCTTGTCGCCGTCCATAGCAGCGATCGTGGCACAAAATGCGCGCAGCGGCGGGCAGACCGCCTGGTGTGTCGGCTCAGGCGGCCGATGGCTGCGCTCCCGCGGAGGCCCGTGCGCGGCCGATCGCCTCGGCCAGCCGCGCCGTACAGCTGCCGCAGCCGGGCTTCCAACCGCAGGCGTTCTTCACCTGACGGATGCTCTCGGCGCCCGCCGAAACGCAGGTGTGCACGTCACTTTCGGACACCGCGTTACAAATGCAGACATACATGAAGCCTCACAGCCAGGTCGCTCTATCATTGAGGTTAGCCTCGACTAACGAGGTAAGCCTCCCCTAATGTATAGCAGCTCGGTCCAGCGGTGTGAAGCCCGCCTGCGCGAGTGGGCAAGCCGACGCGCGGTCAGCTGCCTCGGCTGCGTACGTACCGCCGTATCGCGACAGCCCCACCTAGGATTCGCGGGTCTTCTGCACCCGGGTGTTGCCGGTGCCGAGGATGATTCCGTCGGCGCTGGTCGGAGCGATTTCCGGGACGCGGGTGCCGTGTTCGTCGACAAGGATGGAATGGGGCTCGCCGGGGGCGAAGGCGTGGCGCTCGCCCCACTGCCGCAGGGTGAGGACGACCGGGAAGAGGTCGCGGCCCGCTTCGGTGAGTACGTACTCCTGACGGCGACCCGACGGGGCGGTGAGCTGCTCGAGCAGCCCGTGAGCGGTGAGCTTGCGCAGCCGGTCGGTGAGGATATTGCGGGCGATGCCGGTGCGCCGCTGGAACTCGGTGAACGATCGTGCCCCGTCCATCGCGTCGCGGATGACGAGAAGACTCCACCTGTCGCCGACCAGGTCGAGGGTGCGGGCGACCGGGCAGTCCGGGTCGGTCCAGTCCCGGTCTGTTGCGCGCATGGCGGTGCGCGGCATGACACCTCCCAATGAGTTGCAGAGTGAAACCATTATGTCGTACCGTCCAATTGGTTGCAATCTGCTACTGATTGGGAGAGTGATGAACGGGTGGCGGCGGCTGCTGCTGGCGGTGGTGTGCGGTGTCGCGGTGGCGAGCATCTATGCGGCACAGCCGATTCTGGAGCCGATGGGACGCGATCTCGGCGTGCCGGCGGAACGCGCCGGATGGATCGTCGCCGCCGCTCAAGTCGGCTATCTGGTGGGGCTGGTGCTGCTGGTGCCGCTCGGCGATGTGGTGGCCGACAGGCGCAGGCTCATCGCCGCGCACTTGGCGCTCACCGCGGTGGGCATGATCCTGACGGCCTCGGCGCCGGCCGCATGGGTGGCGTTCGCCGGGCTCGCGGCGACCGGAATGTTCGCGGTCGTGGTGCAGACCACGGTGGCCTACGCGGCATCGGTGTCGCCGCCCGCCGAACGCGGCCGCAACATCGGGGTGGTGACCTCGGGCGTCATGATCGGCATCCTGGGTGCCCGGATCGTCACCGGCATGGTCGCGCAGATGTGGGGGTGGCGCGGTGCGTATGCGGTCTGCGCGTTCCTGGCCCTCTGGCTCGCGGCCGCGGTGCTGCTCGTCCTGCCGCCGGAGCAACGACGCGGCCGGCCCGCAGCGTATCGGCGGGCCCTCGTCGCGCTCGGCGGCCTGTTCGGGCAGCGCCTCTTCCTGACCCGCGGGCTCATCGCGTTCTTCCTGTTCGCCTCGTTCGCGACCCTGTGGAACGGGCTGTCCCTCGTCCTGGCGGGCGCGCCGTGGCAGCTGAGCGAGAGCCGGATCGGACTGTTCGGCCTCGCCGGGCTCGCCGGCGCACTCGGCGCGGCCCGTGCGGGCCGGTGGGCCGACGGGGGACGCGCGGCGCCGGTCACCGGGCTCGCGCTCACCCTGCTCATCCTGTCGTGGTCGGCGATCGCCCAGCTCCCGAGATCACTGTGGCTGCTCGTCATCGGCATCGTGGTTCTCGACTTCGCGGTCCAAGCCGTGCATGTCAGCAACCAGAACCTGCTCACCGCAGCGCATCCCGACCGCGTCAGCGGCGTGATCGGCGGATACATGGTTTTCTACTCGTTCGGCTCCGCCGTCGGCGCGGCGGCGACCACCGCCATCTGCGCTGCCGGCGGCTGGGTTGGCTCCTGTCTGCTCGGCGCCGGGTTCGCGTGTTGCGCGCTGACGGTCTGGGCGTTCGGCGGGCGACCACCTCTCGAGCGCGCCACCATCCGATCCGGGAAGCCGGGCTCGCACCAGGTGCGGGCGGCAATGGACTGACCACGCTGGACGGGCTTCACGCGCCGCGGGTCGAATGGTCGACTCCGCTCGGAGGGATGCCCGCATCTGTCGGTCAGTTCAAGTACCGGACCACGTGCTCGGCGACGCACGCCGGCTTGTCCGCGCCTTCGGCGGTGATCGTCACGGTGCGCTCGACCTGCACCCCGCCGGGCACATCGGTGACCGCGGTGATGGTGACGGTGCCGCGCACCCGGCTGCCGACGCGGACCGGGCTGATGAAGCGGACCTTGTTCAAGCCGTAGTTGATCGCCATCCTGGCCGAGGTCACCGACGTCAGCTGCTGGCTGATCGGGGCGAGTAGAGCGAGGGTGAGGAACCCGTGCGCGATGGTGGCGCCGTACGGGCCGTCCGCGGCGCGCTCGGCGTCCACGTGGATCCACTGGTGATCGCCGGTCGCCTCGGCGAACCGGTCGATGCGCCGCTGATCGATCTCGAGCCACTCACCGGGCCCGAGCACCGTGCCCACCGCGGCGCGCAGGGCGTCGAAATCGCGGAACTCGGTCATGGCGGAATCCTTCCTGCGGGCGACGTGTGCACGATAGCCCGCGCGCGAACGCGTTACCGCAGCTGGTCTTTCCTCCGCCGCCTGCTCGACCGCGGGAAGCTCAGGACCACCTCCGCATGAACTGTGACCTGTGCTACACATCCGGGCACCACCGGACATGCGTGTCCGGTTAGATTACTGTCCCGTAGCGGCCGTGGTCGGCCGCGCGAGATCCGAGCTCGCGTCTGATCTTCGAGGGTGTGTGATGTCAGCATTTTCGCGCCGGTCACTGTTGACCGGGGCAGCCGCGGCGGGCGGCCTCCTGGTCGCCTCGCGCTACGCGAACACGACGAGTCCGATTGCCGCGCGGGTGAACAGCGTTCCGCTCACCCGGGAGGAACATCGGGTGGTCGTCATTGGATCGGGGTTCGGCGGTGGCGTCACCGCGCTGCGCCTGGCCGAGGCCGGTGTCCGGGTCCTGGTGCTCGAACGTGGCCTGCGCTGGCCGACCGGCCCCAACGCGGAGACCTTCCCGCGTGCATCGGCGCTGGACAAGCGGGTCCTCTGGTACAAGTCCAGCCCGGTGTTGTTCGGCAAGCCCTTGGTCTTCGAGCCGTACACCGGACTCGTCGAATCCGTGCCCGGTACCAATATGACCGCGCTGTGCGCCGCGGGCGTCGGCGGGGGATCGCTGGTCTATCAAGGGATGTCCCTGCAGCCGACGCGGGAGGTGTTCGACGCCCACTTCCCGGAAGCCCTGGACTGGGCGACGATGGATCGAGTGCACTACCCGCGAGTGGCACGCATGCTCGGCTTGGCGGTCGCGCCGGACGCGCTGATCGCCAGCCCCAACTACGCGGCCTCGCGGGTCTTCGCCGAACATGTGCTGCGCGCCGGGCTTCCGCTGTCGAAGATCCCGATGCCCATCGACTGGAACTTCGCCCTGGCCGAACTCCGGGGCGAGATGAAGCCTTCCTACACCAACGGCGACGGCGCCATGGGGGTGAACAACGGCGGCAAGCATTCGGTCGACGTCACCTACATCGCCGCCGCCGAGGCGACCGGCCTGGTGACGGTCGAGCCGTTGCATCAGGTCACCGACGTCGAGCGCGCCGCCGACGGCAGGTGGATCGTCCACGTCGAGCGCCTCGACACCAGCGGCGCCGTCCTGGAGAACAAGATCATCACCACCGGTGCGCTCGTGCTGGCGGCCGGGAGCCTGAACACGACGAGGCTGCTGGTGCGCGCCTCGGCGAAAGGCCTGATCCCCGATATGCCCGACGGACTCGGACAGGGCTGGGGCACCAACGCCGACCGCATCTACCTGTGGACCGACCCGACCGCGAGTTTCGGTTCGGAACAGGGCGGCCCGGTCGTCTACGGAAGCAAGAACTGGTCCGACCCGCACTCCGCCCACACCCTGATCCAGGCGTCCGTCCCACCGATGGGCGCCGACGCCAGTAGCACCATGATGGTCGGGTACGGCGTCAGCGACGGTCGCGGGCACTTCGTCTACGACGCGGCCCGCGACGACGCCATCCTGCAGTGGCCGCAGGACGGTGACAGCTACATCCAGGACAACTACATCGGCCCCGCCGCCCACCGGATCGCCGGTCCCGGAAGCATTCTCACCGACACCAACCTGTTGTTCCCGTCGACCTGGCACCCCTTGGGCGGCGCGAGCGTGGGAGCCGTCTGCGATCTGGAGGGCCGAGTGCACGGCCAGCGGGGCCTGTACGTGCTCGACGGTGCGCTCATGCCGGGGAACACCGCGGCCTGCAACCCGTCGATGACCATTGCCGCAGTCGCCGAACGTGCCTGGGACAACTTGGTCGCACAGGACGTCGGCACGGTCATCTGACCGTTTCCGCCATGCCGGTGGTGGCGCTCAATCCCCGGGCCGGACCGGACGCACCGCGGTGGCTTCGGGGCCGCGCTTGCGCATCGTGGCGGTGAACAGCACGGGCTGGCCCGCGTGCAGCGATTTGTATCCGGTGGTCTCGATGCTGGTGTACTCCACGAAGACCTGCGTGGGATCGTCGGCGGGCTGCAGGAATCCGAAGCCCTTCTCGATGTTGAACCAGACCACCGTGCCGCGGCGCCAGTATTGCGCCGCGCCACGGTGGTGGTGGGGCTGATCGGTCACGGAGTCGAGGATAGGGGCCGGATCACGCGGCGCCGCGGCGCACCGGATCGGAGTGCATGATCCGTCGCCACCAGGCGTCCAGCGGGCTCGGATCGGGCCAGATGACCGCGGCTTCGGCGGAAACCCCGGCTCCGGCCTCGGTCGCGGCGAGTTCGGGGTGGCGTACTTCGGTTGATGCCATGATCGGATGCTCCATCAGGTGCGTGCGCAGGAAAAACTCCGTGCGACAACGTCTTTCGTGCCTGAGTCGGGTGCGGGCCCGGCCTTCCGGGCCCGCCCGGAAATGGTGAGACGACACTCGTCGCGGATTGGTACCGAGATCACCGGCTTCGACATCACCTCGCTTCCGCTTCCCTCGAGGATTCGACAGCGGCTCGGGCTGCTCAGGCGTCGATCGCCTTGTGCCCGTTGCCGCGACCGATCTCGATCTTGCGCGGCTTGGCCTTCTCCGCCACCGGAATGGTGAGGCGCAGCACGCCATCGGTGTAGTCGGCGCGAATCTTGTCGGTGTCGAGGTTGTCACCAAGGAACAGCTGCCGGCTGAACACGCCGCGGGCGCGTTCCGCGGCGATCATCTCGCGCCCCGAGTCCAGTTCCGGACGACGCGCGCGCACGGTCACCACATTGCGCTCGATGTCCAGGTCGAGGGATTCGGGGTCGATGCCGGGCAGGTCGAACTCCACGACGAACTCCTCGCCCGCGCGCCAGGCATCCATCGGCATCACCGCTGGATGCGCCTTCGTGCCGAACACCTGCTGCGTCAGACGGTCCAGATCGCGGAACGGATCGGTGCGCATCAGCATGGTCGCCACCTCCAACTCACTCCATTCTCCGTAGTAGGGGTCAGATAACCTCTGTCATCTGACATAGATTTTTTGTACCACCGGAGCAAGTTGAGTGCAAGGCGCTAAACTAGGAAATCTCTCGTAGGAAGTGAAGTGAGGATGGATGGCGCAGGAAAGGGGTGACTCGGGGCATCTGCCGGATCCCGGACAAGCGGTGTACGGGATCTCGGTCGCCGCCGGGCTGGCCGGAATCGGTGTGCAGACGCTCAGGCTCTACGAGCGGCACGGGTTGCTGAGTCCCGCACGCAGCGACGGGGGCACCCGCCGCTACAGCGGCAACGATCTGGCCCGGCTGCGGCGGATCACCGACTTGGTCGCCACGGGCGTGAATCTGGCGGGCATCCGCCGCATTCTCGACCTGGAGGATGCGAATGCCGACCTGCACGCGGACAACGACCGGCTGTACGCGGACAACGACCGGTTGCAGGCCGACAACGTCCGCCTGCGGGACGCGCGAGACAAACGGCCGGGTCCGGCGTAGGTGTTCCGGGACTATCCCGAGAAGGGCGTACGCAGATCGACCACCGTGCCGGTGTCGCCGGTGGTCACGGTGACCTCTGGAATCAGTGCCCGGATCAGCGGCATACCCCGCCCGCGCAACGAATCGGCCTGCGGATCGGGCTTTTTCCAGCGACCGCTGTCGGCAATGGTCACCCGGAGCTGGTCGCCGTCGATCGATGCGCGCAAGCGGACGAGGCCGCCGTCGCCGTGGTGGCCGTGCTCGACGGCGTTGGTGCATGCCTCGCCGACTGCGAGCAGCACGTCGTAGGCCGGTGCCGCGGCCATGCCGCACTGGGCGAGCCATTCCTGCAAGGTGTGCCGAACGGTAGCCAATTGCACCGCCTCGGCGGGAAAGTCCAATTCCAGCGGAGCCACGGCGTTGGGTAGGGGAACCCGCTCGCCCGCGTTCACGTGCGCGTACCAGCCGCCGCGATCGCGATGCGTCTGTCGCAGCCGACTCTTGCCGTCATGCCTCTCCGATGGCGTTGATGCGCCGTCACCTCGTTACCTCCCTGTCGGGGATCGGTGCGCTGCACTAGCGCGGGGCCGAGCACGTCGACCGCCGTTGGGCTCGGTTGTCGTGTTCGCCGTGCGTGTGCCGTTCTTCCCGACGCTATACCCGGTTGATCATGCCCCATTCATGGCTGCGGCCGGCGTCGGTGAGATCTGCGGCACCGGCCACCACCGTAAACCGTGGCGCCGCGGACCGGCGAACCGGGCGGCGCCACGGCGAACGCCGTCACGGGTTCTGCCGCGGCAGCCGGACGACCTGGACGAAGAAATCATCGATCTGCTTGATGGCGGCGACGAACTGGTCGAGGTCCACCGGCTTGGTGACGTACGCGTTCGCGTGCAGCCGGTAGCTGCGCAGGATGTCCTCTTCGGCCGCGGAGGTGGTGAGCACGACCACCGGGATGTGCGACAGGTCGGGGTCGGCTTTGATCTTCTCCAGCACCTGCCTGCCGTCGTACTTGGGCAGGTTCAGGTCGAGCAGGATCAGGTCGGGCCGGGGCGCGTCCGGGTACCGTCCCTGGCGGTAGAGGAATTCGAGCGCCTCCTCGCCGTCTCTGGCGACGTGCAGGGTGTTGCCGATCTTGTTGTCCTCGAAGGCTTCTCGCGTCATCAGCTCGTCGCCGGGGTCGTCTTCGACGAGCAGGATGTCGATGGGCTGGCCGGGCGTGCTCATGCGGTGGCTCCTTCGTGGGCGGGGAGGTCGGCGGTGCGGGCGGTGGCGTCGGAATCGGCCGTGCGCAAAGTGAACCAGAAGCGGGCGCCGCCCGTGTATTCGGTGTCGATCCAGATCCGGCCGCCGTGATACTCCACGATCTTCTTGCAGACGGCCAGTCCGATGCCGGTTCCGCTGTATTCCTCCCGGCTGTGCAGCCGCTGGAAGATGACGAACACCTTCTCGGCGAATTCGGGTGCGATTCCGATGCCGTTGTCCGAGACCGACAGCAGCCAGCCGTCGCCGTTCTCATCCGGCGCACAGGTGATCTCGATCCGCGGGGCGCGGTCGGGCTCGCGGAACTTGATGGCGTTGGCGATCAGGTTCTGCCACAGCATGGTCAGCAGGGTGGGATCGCCGACGATCTCGGGCAGCTCGTCCGGCCGCAGGATGCTCGTGTCGGTGTCGTCGATCGCCGTGGAGAGGTTGGTCAGGGCCTTGTCCAGGGACTGGCCGAGGCCGGTGGGCTCGGTGCGATCGGTGATGCGCCCCACCCGCGAGAAGGTGAGCAGGTCGTTGATCAGCACCTGCATCCGCTTGGCGCCGTCGACGGCGAAGTCGATGTACTGTTTTCCGCGCTCGTCGAGCTTGTCGCCGAAGCGCTTCTCCAGCAACTGGCAGAACGAGGCCACCTTGCGCAGTGGCTCCTGCAGATCGTGCGAGGCGACGTAGGCGAACTGCTCCAGCTCCGCGTTGGATCGGCGCAGCTCGACGGCTTGCAAATCCAGATCGGTCTTCTGCTCGGCGAGCACGGCTTCCTTTGCGCGCGAGGATTCCAGCTCGGCGACGATGCGGCGGCGCATGCTCTCCACCGCGTTCGCGACGGTCGCGAGGTCGGCCGGGCCGTGCGCGTCGATGTGATGCTCGAAGTCGCCGCCCGCCACCCGCAGCGACGCGTCCGTCAGAGAGCCGAGGGGGCGAACGATCAACCGCCGGATGAGCACGGTCAGCAGCACGCCGGTCAGCAGGAACGCAACGACCAGCCCGGCCAGCACGGCGTCCCGGACCGTGCGCGTGTGCCTCAGCTCGTCTCGGTCGTGCGCGATCGCCGCGGCGAGACTGCGGTTCTGGACGTCGAACAGGGTCCGGATATTGTCGAACAGCGGCTTGCCGCGCAGCGGGCCCGCGGGGTCGGCGCCGGGAACCGATCCGGACGCCAACCCGGCGACCAGCGGCTCCGCGTACTCGTCGCGCCACCGTTGCGCGGCCTGCTCCACGGCGTCGAGTTCATCGAGCAGCTGCTGCCGGCCGGCCAGCAGTTCGCGCAGACGACCGGCCGACTGTGCCTCGTCTCGGGTGCCGTCCCGGTAGGGCTGGAGAAACTGCGGGTCGGCGGTGATCCGGTAGCCGCGCAGACCGGTCTCCTGGTTCACCAAGGCTCCCTGTAACCGATACGCTTCCGCCGCCGCGGGCAGCGACTTGTCGATCAGCCGATCGGTCACGCGATTGGTCTGCGCGATCACCTGAGCCCCCGCCACGGTGCCGATGATCACCACCAGCACCATCGCGGCCAGCACCAGCTGGAACCAAGCCTGGGCGGTCCACCGCGCGCTCAGCGGCGGTCGCCCGGTCTTCGTCGTCATCGGTTCTGGTCCTGTCCTTGCCCGTCGTCGTTCCATCCCAGATAGAGGATGGCGACATCGTCGTCCAACCCGCCGGACGCACCCGCCAGCGCCTCCACGCGCCCGATCAGTTCGTCGACGAACCAGTCGGGATCCGCTGCTTGCACGGCCTGTGCGACCTCCATCAGCCCTTGCTCGCCGAGTCGTTCCTGGTCCGTCCCGACTCGCCCTTCGAACAGGCCGTCGGTGAACACCATCAGGCCAGAGCCGAGCGGCAGGTCCAGATCGTGGACGGGCCAGTCGGCGCGACCGGGCAGGAAGCCGAGGGCGGGCCCGCCGGGCACCTCGACCCAGGTCAATCCGGACGCCGAGCGCAGCAGCATTCCCGGGTGCCCGGCCCGCAGCACCTGCGCGCGGCGCTCGCCCGGATGCAACATCAGGCTCGTGACCGTCGCGAAGGTCTGCTTTCCGGTGCGTTCGGCCAGCAGCACCTGCTCGAGCAGCCGCAGTTGCCGTGCGCCGGTCACGCCGCTCAGCACCAGGGTGCGCCAGGCCAGCCGCAACGCCACTCCGGTCGCCGCCTCGTCCGGCCCGTGGCCGGACACGTCACCGATGACGGCGTGCACCGTGCCGTCCGCGTCCTGCACGACGTCGTAGAAATCGCCGCCGAGCAGCGAATGGGCGCGGCCGGGACGGTAGCGCGCCACGACGTCGACGACCCGCTGCCCGCGCAACAGCGGGGTGGGCAGCAGGCCGCGTTCCAGCCGGGCGTTCTCCTGTGCGCGCATAATGCTCGCCTGCAGGGCCGCGCTGGTGCGCTCGGCCTGCTTGCGCTGGATCGCGTAGCGCACGGCGCGTCCGAACAGTTCCGGCTCGACCCGGCCCTTGACCAGGTAGTCCTGGGCTCCCGCGGCGACCGCCGCCAACCCGGTCTGCTCCTGATCGAGGCCGGTCATCACCACGATCGCGACCTGGTCGGTGTGCCTGCGGATGCGTTCCACCGCCTCGAGCCCGTTGGCGTCGGGCAGATGCAGGTCGAGCAGCACGCAGTCGGGCTCGGCGGTGGCGAGGTGCTCCGCGGCCTCCGCCAGTGACCGCACCCAATCCAGCCGCAGGCCGGGCGCGCCGTCCAGGACCAGTTCCTCCACCAGGAGGGCGTCCCCCGGGTCGTCCTCGATGAGCAGCACCGAAGGTTGCTGCCACGGCCAATCCGCCTCCACGATCACCTCGGGATCGTCGTGTGTCCCGTCACGCCGCACGGAAACCACCGGTCGTTGGTCCGAGTGTGGTGGAACGACCGACAGCACTGATGCCGTCGTCGGCGAACACCGACAACCCGGCCTCCGATCACCAAGGGCGGCACCAGCGCACGCCGACTGTCTCAGCGGCCGTTTGCTGGACCGAGAGGCAGCCAAGATCGTATCCGATCCGCGACCGGACCGAGACATGACGGTGCTCACCTGGGCATATGTCAAGCCGGACGCGGGAGGGGCGTCGGAGGATCAGACCGTGGTGCCCGTCAGCCGCGCGGTGCTGCGCTCCTGGTGCCCGGCCGCGCTGCCACGGCGCGGAGAGCGGAGTTCCGCCAAGCTGCGGGCGACGACCGTGGCATGGACCGCGATGACGGCAAGGGAAGCCGAGCCGATCACAGCAAGAAGCACAACCACGACAGATACCGGTCCTTTCGGGTGCGAGCGGGCCGGTTGCCCGCTCGATCGAGTGCCGAGTTCGCGTCCGCCGATCGCGGCGGGCGCGTGCTCCGCCTCCAACGTGCCCCCGTCGCCGCGGACCAAACACACCGATCGCGGCGGCGCGAACGGGTGGGGCGATCACGCGAGGGCGACCTCGGCCGTCGCGCGACCGAAGATCTTGTGCCCGTCGTGCACGGCGGTGATCGCGACGGTGGCGGTGCGCGTGTCCTCGTCCAGGTGTTTCACCCGGCCGGAGAACTCGATCCGCCCGCCGGTGGGGCCGACGTGCACGGGATTGGTCAGGCGGACGTTGTACGAGCGCAGCGCCCCAGGGTCGCCCAGCCACGAGGTGAGCAAATCCACACTGAGCCCGATGGTGAACATGCCCTGCGCGACGACGGTCTGCATTCCCATCCTGGCGGCCGCCGTAGTGCTCCAATGGATGGGATTCGGGTCTCCCGCCACCCCGGCGTAGTTGACCAGGTCGCCTCGACTGACCGTGAGCGCGCGTGCCGGAAGCTCCGCTCCGGGACGCACGGTCTCCCACCGCCGTCCGCGCGGGTTCGGCGGCGCGGGCGGCGGGGTCGCGCGAGCGGACTCGCTGCCGTTCCCGACGTAGCGCGGATGCGGGACCCGGCGCTGCTGCTTGGCCTCAGGGCGTACCCCGTGCATCACCATCGCGTCCAACCAGCCGGGCAGTGCCTCGTCGGCCCGCCCGACCAGGCTGGTCCGCGACGTGAGGACCGGCCGATCGTCCTGGTCGAGGATGGTCTGGCGCAGGACGATGAGGTCGCCGCCGAACGCGTGCCGGAACGAGTCGAGGCACATCTCGAAATCGATCCGGTCGCCGGCCAGCAGTGGGCGGTGGAATTCGATCATCTGATCGGTCTGGATGGCCCTGCTCAGGTCGTAGCCGGGCAGGATCGTGTCGAAGACCTCGGCGTAGGCCAGATACCCCGGCACCGCGCCGAAGGTCGGCGGAGCGACCAAGCCGGCGTAGCCGAGGTCCGCGGCGGCGTTCTCCGACCGATGCGCCGGGTGCTGGTTGCGCACCGCGCGGGCGTACTCGCGGATCTTCTCGCGGCCGACCTCGTAGTGATCGCCGCTGCGATACCGGCGCCCGACCATCGTGGCGGGCGCCGCGGTGTCGGTCGTGTCGTTCGCACCTGATGTGGCAGGGATTCTGGACATCGCGGGGGAATCTACCCAAGCCGTGGCGAATTTCCGGTCAGCCCGCACCGCTCGCCGTTTCGTGGCCGTGAGGTCGGTGGACGAGGGCCCGGCCCGGCGTCGATCGTGGCGGTTCAGCACAGGTTCCGCTCGGCGGCCACCACCACGGCAGCGGCGTCGTCCACCGATTGGTGCGCGCTCACCTCGACCACGATGTCGGCTTCGGACGTTCCGGCCGCCAATTCCCGGCACACCGCGTAGCCCAGGTCGAGCAGTGCCGCGGTCACGCCGTCGCCCGCCGTCCGCACACCGAGCCGATGTAGATCGGCGAGATAGCCTTTGGCGGCGCCGCGCGGAACGTGCGCCCGCGCTTCGGTGACGATGAACGCCGCCGCGACTGCGGAGACGGACAATGTACAGACGACCAGCACCCCGCACAGCGCGAGCTTCATTCGTTTCCCATCGAAACAATTTGTGGTCGGACGGAATTCGGCATGCGACAGCCGACGCAGCCTAGCCGGGCGGCGGCCGCCGCGCCAAAGAGCCCGGGCCCGTCGGCGAAAGCGGTCACCGACGTTGGACCGCTACCGCTGCTGGGCTCGAATCGAGTGGAAACGGCAGGCTTCACCCGGAATGGGTGGCCGAGCGCAAGCCGTATGCGAAAGATGGCGGCGCCGCTCGGTCCGTTATCACTTCGTTATCTAATCGTCGTGTGTCCCGTGCGCGCTGATCGAGGGGTGCGGGGAGCATGACTCTCCGGATCCTGTGGACCGTAGGCACCGTGGTGTTTCCAATTCGAGGCTCGGCGACCTCCCGCGGTACGGGAAGGGTCGTGCCGGGTCGGCCGACGCAGATCGGAGGACCGCATCATGGCATTCGACGACGTTTCCAGTGATCGATGCTCGCACCGTGGGGCGTGGCAGGCCTGGGCGGTCGCCGCGCTGGCGGTCGCCGCGGCGGCGACGATCGCCTGCGGTCCCGCCGCCGCGGAGCCGTCCGGCAACGGACCCGATGTCCCGGTGGAAGTGCCCATTCCCGGCGGATTCCATGGATTCTCCGAGATCCTGCGATTCGTTCCGCCCGCTCCGCCGGTACCGCAGATGCCGCTCGGCCGACCGGTGCCGCACCACGGCGGCGCGACCGGTCACACGACGTAGGAGTAGGTCCAGGGGCAGCAAGCGAGCGGTTCCAGTGCCCTGCGCATCGCCTAACTCGGCTCCGCGTGCCCATGCCGAGCCGTCGACGCCTCGGCGAACAACTGCCGCATTCCCGCCCGGCGTGCCGGAATACGACGAGGCGCGGGGGCCCTTCGCTTGGGCAGAGCGCGGAGCGCGAGTCCGGCGCCGCAACCCACCGTGATGGCGAACGCCGCCCATTCCGAACCCGTAACCACGGTGACCGGACCCCAGTCGTGGAGATGGCGCGGCGACACCATCGTCCAGTCGAACGATTCGGTGCGAATAGGCGCCACCGTCGAGGGGCGCCAGAGGATGGCGATCGCGAGAATGCTGCCCGCTGTTCGCGGCTGGATGCAGGCCGCGCAATACCCCGCTGCCACGGCGAGCGCGGCCGCGACCATGTTGCGCATGCCACCGGCGGGAGCAACGGCGGCGAACAGTGCGACCGTCGCGAGCAATCCGGCGCCCACCAGCGGATTCGACGGCCGGATTCGGGTTCCGGCCAGATAGCCCAGAAGGATCAGGCCGAGCAGCAGCGGCACGCTCCATGCCGGTCGTGGCCCGTTGCCCACCGCGCTGCCGGTGGCGCTGAGCCCGACCGCGAGGAAGATCGCGATCCCGTCCCGGCGGGGAAGCAGCCAGGCGGCGACGGTCGTGGCCAGCAAGGTGCACACTGCCGTCACGACGAGCTCGATGCTGCCGTCGCCGTGCCGGAAGCGCCACTCCGCGACGCCCAATTCGGTCATCACCAGCACGATCGCGGCGACCACGGGGCTGAGCGGCAGTTCCGGATAGACCGGCTCCGGTGTGAACCGGTGCCGGGTGGCCGCCTGGCACGCCAGGATGAGCCCGGCCACCGCCGCGAGCAACCACAGCGGCTGTGTCTCGAACACCGACCACACGCGAGGCTCGGCTGTCGCCCGATGCGGATTGCCCAGCAGCCCCGACGCCTGCGAGAGCGTGATGACCACGAAACAGCCGACGGCGCCCAGCACCAGGCCCATCGCGGGCACGCGGCGGCCGAGTACGGCCACGCCCGTCGCGCCGAGCAGAACACCGCTGCCGATCGCGTCGAGGTAGGCGGTGGTGGTGAGGATGTCGGGCGAGGCGCTGTGCGCTTCGACCGTGTGCGTGACGAACAGCAACGCCGTCGCCGCCAGCGCGATCCACCACGCCGTGCGCGCACGAGCCAGGCTGACCGCGACCACCGCGGTGACCGCCGCCACGAGCACGCCGATCGCCGCCTCGCGCGGCACGCTCAGAACCAGCTGATTCACCTGATAGGGCGTGCAATGGCAGGTCCGGCCGAAGCTGAGCGGCACGACCAGCAGCAGCCCGGCCACCGCGGTGGCCAGGAACGCGGTGACGCCTTCGAGTGCCTCACGCCAGCGCACCATTCCCCAGGCGTACCCAGCCGGGACGAACCGAACATCCCCGCGCCGCGCCGTTCCGAAACGGGTACCGGCAGCACCTGGATACTTGTGTCACGGTCCGGGATGATCTCTGGAATGACCGATGTAGTCGACGTGCGGGCGGTGCGCAAAGCGCGGCGCGCCGAACTGGGAGCCTTCCTCAAGTCCCGGCGAGCCCGTATCTCGCCGGAGGATGTCGGAATTCCCACGGGAACCCGTCGACGCACACCGGGACTGCGTCGCGAAGAAGTCGCCCAATTATCGGGAATCGGCGTGACGTGGTACACGTGCGTGCAGTGCAGTTAGGGGTATCTGTTGCTTAGCCTGGGGTTATGCCTCTGAGTCCGAAGGATTTCCCTGGTTTGGCGGCCGTCATCCAGGCCCGTGTGTCGAAGGTGGGGAAGCATAAGAACGAGCGTTCCCCGAAGGAGCAGATCGCGTGGGGGCGGGGTGAGTGTGCCCAGTTCGGGTGGTCGGTGTGCAAGGTGATTGATGAGGGTGCGGTGGGGGCGACGCGTCACGCGCGTAAGGATCGTCCGGGTCGTGAGGTGCTGCGTCAGGAGTTGGCGGCGATAGCTGGCCGGGTGAAACGCGGTGAGGTGCCTGGGGGTGTGTTGGTCAACTGGTCCTCGTCGCGGGCCAACCGGAAGGTCGGCGACATGGCCGAGCTGCGTGAGTTGTGTGCGGAGTTCAGGGTGTACTGGTATTACGGCGGCGTGCTCTATGACATGAACGATCCCGACGATCGCAAGCGGGTCGCTCAGGACGCGGTCGAGGACGAGCACGCGCCGGAACGAAACCGGTTGGACTCGATGCGGGCTCTGGCGCAGAACTTCGCTGAGGGTAAGCCGCATGGCCCGGAGGCGTTCGGCTTCCAGATCGTCTATCAACGAGGCCGTGCCGTGCGACGGGTGCCGTGTCCTCAGAACGGTCCGATCTTTCGTGAGATGGTCCGGCGTGCGCTGGACATGGAGCCGACGTACCAGATCGGACGTTGGCTGACGAGGGAGGGCGTGCCAGTTCCGAGCCATGACAAGTCTTTCCCGTGCAACCGGTGCTCGGTGAAGGACGGGCGTCGGGTGGTGCGGAAGGTCGATAGGCGATCGTGCCCGTGCCCGAAAACGTGGCGAACGCAATGGGATAGCAACATGGTCAAGCGCGTGCTGTTGAGCGAAGCGGCGGCAGGACTGCGCGTTCATGTCGATGAGAACGGCGAGCGCTTGACGATCAAGGCTGCTTGGGAAGGCCTGATCTCAGTCGATGAGCATGAGCGACTGAAGATGATCCTCAATGATCCTCGCCGGGGGACTTCTAACGGGAGTACGCCGAAGTGGTTGCTGTCGGGGCTTTTGCGGTGTTGGAAGTGCGATGGGCCGGTTGTGTCGCGGCGCAAGTGGGGTCCCGAAACTCGCTACTACGTGTGCAAGAAGAACAGCTGCGTTGGCCGCAAGGCGAAGTTGGTCGATGCCCTGGTCGAAGAGGTGGTCCTGCGGCGGCTGGAGGATCCCGCACTCCTCGGTGCTCTGGCTCGCACGGACGAGGACGCCGTGGCTGCGTTGACGGAGGCACGTGAACTGCGTGTCTCGTACGAGAAGTGGTTGAACGATGCTATTGACGCGGACCTGTCGCCAGCGGAAATCGCCGTCTACAAAGCGAGGAAGGCGCCGCTGATCGAGGCGGCGGAGCGGAGAGCCCAAGCGGCTCTGCCCATGCCGCACGTCGCTGCCGCGGCAGGCCCGGATGCGCGGGCGAAGTGGCACGATCCGGAGCTGACCCCGTTGGAAGCGAAGCGCGACATCATCCGGTCGCTGGTGCGGGTGACGATTCTGTCCGCCGCGGGAAAACGACGCGGGTTCGGTGTGGGCGCTGGCGTGGACACTATCGAGATCGAGCCACTTGTCTCGTGACGCGGCCGTGGACTCCCACTCAGGCTCCCGGTGCGACGACGC
This sequence comes from Nocardia beijingensis NBRC 16342, assembly GCF_001612785.1. Taxonomy (GTDB): domain Bacteria; phylum Actinomycetota; class Actinomycetes; order Mycobacteriales; family Mycobacteriaceae; genus Nocardia; species Nocardia beijingensis. The sequence goes on along the minus strand of NZ_BDBC01000045.1, from coordinate 518 downwards.
TCGCCGCACCGACCGGGCCACATATCGATCCAGTTAGTGAACGTGACCGATGCAAAGCCGCTAGGCCTGGTCGGTCTCAGGAGAGTCCTCACCTATGCCGACACCGGGTCTGGCGGCCGTTGGCCGGTGGCGGCCGAAACTAGTACTGACAACAACTGGATACCTGTGGCATGGTGCGGAAGGATCAGAGGATGACCGATGTAGTCGACGTCCGGGCAGTGCGGAAGGCCCGCCGCGCGGAATTGGGTGCCTTCCTCAAGTCCCGGCGAGCCCGTATCTCGCCAGAGGATGTTGGAATTCCGACAGGGACACGTCGGCGAACTCCCGGATTGCGCCGCGAAGAAGTCGCCCAATTATCCGGAATTGGAATAACTTGGTACACTTGGCTTGAACAAGGTCGCGAAATCAACGTTAGTGTGCAGGTTTTGAATTCGGTGGCGCGGACGTTGTCGTTGGATGCGGCGGAGAAGGCGCATTTGTATCGGTTGGCAGATGTGCCGACGGTGCCTTCGGTGGAT
>NZ_BDBC01000044.1 GCF_001612785.1 Nocardia beijingensis NBRC 16342 | reverse complement strand
GCGAGCTGTCTGGTATCGCGGTTTCGAGCACTACAGTGTCATGTCGGTACGTCCTGCCGGGCAAGCGCCGGGCCGGGCGGGGGCGGGGTGTCGCATCATCGCTCGACATACAGCCGCTCGCAGGGCAACCGGGGCAGCCGGTCAGTTTCGCCGCTGGCGACGACTACGGCGTCGGCGCAACGGCGGACATTCGCGTCTTGCACGAACACCAGGGCCGCAGTCACGCACGCCGCGTAATGCCGGGTGTGGCCGCGTATCCGCACGATCAGGTGCACATCCGGTTCGCCCGGCAGGGGTGAACTCATCACATGCCCCGCACCGGAAACCATCGGTCGTCGGGCGCGGGAGACCATTGCTGCCGAGAGGTAGGGCGGTTCAGCTGGCGGTTGCATTGGGGACTTTCCGTGAAAGGGGGTTCGCCCTGGCGCGAATGCTGCTGGAGCGCGGGCGGATCGGTGCGCGGGGGAAGGCTGGCGGGCGGGTTCGGTTGGGCACACCGATGCGGAGTCCCGTCCGCGCAGCCTTCCCCCTTTCGGGTGCACCGGCACCTCCTCGTGCTTCCCCTGTGGTGCGAAGAGGGGCCCGCGGGTGCGCCGGGGCGGTCTGAGTGGTTCACGGGTTTGTGATGTGCTGGCCGATGATCGCGGGAATCAAGAGGTCCAGAAAGGTCAGGTCCTCGGCAGCCGGAATGTTCTCGATGATCGGATCGAGTACCGGCGCGGCATACAAGCGACCGGTATGCGGCCCAGCGACAGTGCGGGCACTGCTGATCAACGCATAGACCACCATCGCCATCACACGAACACGAGCGGCGTCGCTCATCCCGTCCCGCACCGCGTCCGCGGTAGCGGCCACCAGAGTGCCGATCACATCGGTGAGGACGTCGAGTTCGGCGTCGGCGCGCTCGCCGTCCTGGTCCCCGCTCACCGACCACCCTGGCGCAGCAGCCCGGGTGGCGAGGCGGGCTGGGCGGCAAGAGCGGGGTTGACGCGGACACCGATCCGCAGCCCACCCGCCGAACCCCACCCGTACGCCACTGCGGCGCTGGCGATGTCAGGCATACACCCTCACCGCCCGCCGCTGCCGAGTGTGCTCGGCGGCGCATCCCCGGATCGCCGCGACCACCGCCCGCCCCGACGGCCGATAGGCATCGCGAGGCGGATGCACCCACGCCCGGAACAAACCAGGCCGCTGACCAGGACCGGGCAAAGCGATCTCCCCCGCACGCAGAATCGACACACCCAACCGCGACATCTCCGCGAACAATCGAATGTCCTCCGGCAGATCCGGCCCGGTCAGAAACGTCCACCGCTGCGAACGCGGATGCGTCATCACCGGCCCGACCTGCTCACCGGTGCGGTACAACCACGCCTTGACCTCCGAGCCGATGAACGCGGGCATCATCACCCCACACACCCGCCCCGCTCGCAGCGTGATACGCCCCAGATGCGGCGGGTGGACCTCGGCGGGCAGATCACACACATACCGATAGAAGTGACACACCGACAACGGCGTGTGGCCAGGATGTTTCGACGAATTCACGAACCACTCCCCTGCTCGATGCGCTGGAATGCACCCGACGCCGAGGCCGACCCGTCGGCTGCCCATTGGCCGGCTCAGCGACGCGGATCGAGGAACCGGCGGCACCCGGCGTCGGGGCCTAATCGAGCGTCGAGCACAGAGATCGACCTGTGCAGTGGCACAAGGGAGTGGCATTGGGCGCTGGATCATCGGATGGCTGCGCTCGGGACGCGCAGTAGTGGCATTCGCAGTGGCACTCGGCGCCTAGCTGCTCTTAATCCTTCCGTCCGCTGCTGGGACGGGAGATGATCGGCCTATGGGAGTGGGCGAGTTGATCCGTGAGCTTCGGAAGGCGCGCGGATGGTCGCAGGGCAGGTTGGCGGACGAGTTGTCCGCTCACTCGGGGGCGAGTATCTCTCGGGAGTACATCTCGAGGCGTTGGGAGAACGGAGACACGGTGCCCAGCCGGTTCTGGCTACGCCATCTATCGGCCGTATTGGACGTGCCTCTGGCTGTTTTCGAGGACGACGGCATGAACAGACGGAATTTCTTGGCTCAGATAGCTGCGACCAGCATCGCGCCCGTAGTGGCATCCGATCTGCTGGCGGCGGGATTCTCGGCGCGGTTGGATCGTGCCGGGCCGGATATCGAGACGTGGCAGGCGAAGCTCAGCGCCTATGGCACGGACTACATGTCGTTGGGTGCGGCCGATATTCAACGACGCCTGGCCATCGACTTGGCGATCCTGCAACAGCAGCTGGACAGCCCGCAGATGTGGGGAGCGGCCGCCCGGCTGATGACCCTGTATGCGAAAACGTTTCCGGGGTCAGATGGTACGAAGGCGGTTACCTGGTATCGGATGGCAGCTGAGGCCGCGGACCGCTCCGCGGACGAGCAGACCCGAGTATGGGTGCGCGGGCGGGCAGCCATTGCCCTCGGCTACGAAGGCGCGGCGCTGCGGGTCGCGGATCTCTTCGCCGACCAAGCCCTGTCGCTGTCGGACAAGCCGAGTTTGGGGCGTCTCAACGCGATCATGGGCAAGGCGCATGCGGCGGTGCTGCGCGGAGACCACGAGACAGGCCGTGCTCTCGTGGAAGAGGGACGTCGCGTGTTCGACAAGTCCGGCTCGTATGAGCAGACCTCTGACTACGCCGTCCCGTGGTGGCGCATGAACGTGTTCCTCTCCCTGCTGGCCGCACGGCTCGGGGATGAGAAATTGGCGGTGGCATCGCAAGAGCAAGCGCGAAGAGAACTTCCGGCCGAACTGCCCCGCTTCGCGACGCATCTGGAGATGCATCGAGGTCTGATGCTGGTGAGAGCCGGCGATCGAGCTGAGGGGACCCGAGCAGCGCGCGATGCGATGGATGCGCTCCCGCCGGAGAAACACTCACTCACGCTGCGGATGCTGATGGACGAGATCAACGGAGCAAAGGACACAGCAGCTGGTGACCCGTGTGGGTAGGCACATGCGCTACTGATCGCGCCAATGGCTGCCAGCTCCTGGGAGCAGCGGTCCTACCCCCGCACCGACTGGCTGCGGCATGATCGGGATGTGGATCGAACCGAGCTGGCCGCCCTGCTGCGGCTCATCTCGGTTTGGTCTGCACGTCGCCAACATGGTCGGCCAGCGCGGCCCTTTCGCGCACAGGCTTGCGCGACGCTGACCTGCTCCACATGGTCAGTCTCAGCTCGGCGACATTCCCGTCATACCGGCAGCATCCGTGCATATGGCGTCAAAGGTCGCGGACTTGCGCGGTCGCCGATCGGCGCTTGCCGTGGAGTCGATCGGGAGTGTCGGCACTCCGGTGGATCTGGCATGCACGGCTTTGTACCTAGAATCGTCCGATGATCACGGGTTGAGCGCACCGGGTGCCAGCGGCTTCGCAGGCGTCCTGCGAGTTGTCCGCAGTTCCGGCCGCAGGGAGTGCGGAAGCGGCACAGCTCGCGGGCATCAGCGTGGACAACGTGGTGCGGCTGGAGCAGGGGCGCGGTCCACGGCCGTCCAGCTCGGTGCTGGCCGCGCCGGCCCGCGCACTGCGGCTCAACGACGAGCACCGCACACTGCTGTTCCAGCTCGCGGGCGCCCAGCGGTTCACGGTGACGGAGCCCTCGGGCTGACCACCGCTCTACAGTGACAGCGTGCGCGACGATCCCTACTGGAATCACAACACCCACTACCACCCTTGGTTGTTGAAGCAGGTGCCACGCGCGGCGCGCACCGCCCTCGACATCGGCTGCGGTGACGGGTTGCTGGCGGGCAAGCTGGCCGGGCGCGGGCTGACGGTCACCGGGATCGACGTCGACCCGGATATCATCGCCCGAGCGCCGGCCGTGGCGGGGGTGTCACTCGAACAGGCCGACTTCCTCGACTACGCGGGCTCGTTCGATGTCGTCACGACCGTGGCCACGCTGCACCATGTTCCGCTGCGGGCGGGCATCACGGCATTGCGCCGCCTGGTCGCGCCCGGCGGCGTGCTCGCCGTGGTCGGCTTGTGGAAGATGACGCCGCGCACGGACTTCCACTACTTCCCGCTGATCCCGCTCATCCGGGCGATGGACCTCTGGCACCGTGTCGGCGGGCCGAGCGCACGAATGCTCGACCCCGTCGACGGATTCGCCGAGATCCGTTCTACCGCAGCGGAACTCCTACCCGGTGCACGCCTGAGGCGGCGGCTCATGTGGCGCTACACACTGTTGTGGCACAAGCCCGCGTGATCATCGGTTCAGCGGACGCACCCGGCTAGAGTCGTGGCATGCCGTCGCTTCGGGAGCACAGACCGCGAAAGGCCATCCGCACGCTGCCCGACCACAGCGTGCCGATGCCCCCGCTACTATCCGGCGAGGAGGTGCGCGCACGGCTCGCCGGCGCAGCGTGACCTCCCGCGCCCTCGGCGGCGTCGTCTTCGACGCCGCGGCGGTCGTCGCCTTCGCCAACCGCGCCAACTACGCCCAGGCGGTCGTCTGGGCGACGGTGGACGCGGGAAGCACCATCGTCGTTCCGAGCACCGCGCTCGCGGCGGCGCGCACGCACATTCCGGCCGACCGGCTCGACATCCTGGCCGTGCTGGTCGGCTTGCCGCACACCGTCGTCCCGGCGTTCGACCGCGGCACGAGCCCGCCGCTCGCAGCATTCGGCGACGACCCCCTGGTCGCCGCGGGCCATGTCACCCGCGAAGCGGTCGCCCGCACCTGGCCCTGCCTGACCAGCCGTCCGAGACGGCTGCGGCAGATCGATCCGCGCGTCATCATCGATCCGCTGCCATGACCCGTACCCGGCCGATCAGCGCAGCAACTGGATGACGGGGGCGAGTTTCTCCATGCTGTCCTCGAGGACGGTGACGTAGCTGATGCCGTAGCGATCGCGCCGATCGCGCAGGCGGTCGGCCATCTCCTCGGGCGTGCCCATCAGCAGGAGCGGGTGTTCCTCCGGGGAGTCGGCGACGTCCGGAGGCAGCGCCGGACCGAAGAGCTCCAGCACGCTCGCGCGTTCGCGCGGCGGAACCACCCGCTGCACGAGGATGTTGAACTCGACTTTGTCCAACCGTGGACCGAGCAGTTGCCCCACATAGGCGACGCGCTCCTCGATCTCGGCGAGCCCGGCCATCTGCAGTGGCCCGCCGTTGCGCGCGGCCGCCGCGCCGGTGTAGGCGATGATGTCGGCGTGCCGCGCGGCGACGCCGAGCAGACGATCACCCCATCCGCCGATGAGGACAGGCGGCCCCGACGGCTGCGCGGGCTGCGGCTGGTACTCCGGATCGGCGAACAGCCTGCGCAGGGTGATCACCGTCTGCTCCAAGTGCTCGACGCGCTTGCTCCCGCTCTCGAACGGGATGCCGGCGGCCTCGAACTCGGCCTGCACATAGCCCGCGCCGAGCCCGAGTTCGACCCGCCCGTCGGTGAACTGATCAGCGCCGGCCACATCGCGGGCCAGCAACACCGGGTTGTAGAACGCGGTGTTGAGCACGAAGGTGTTCAACCGCACCCGTTCGGTCGCCTCGGCAGCCAGGATCAGCGCGGGGAACGGTGCCGGCATGCCGAGATGGTCGGCGACACCCACCACGTCGAAGCCGAGTTCCTCAGCCCGACGGCACTTTTCGATCCAACTCGAACGCGATTCGGGGACCACCATGTTGACACCGAACCGGAAAGGGTGCTGTGCAGTCACGTGTCCTGTCTAGCGAACCGGGCCGGGCCGCCGTACTCCGGGGCCGGGTCAGCACTGGGCGAGCGCACCCGCGGCAACCACGACGCCGAGCAGGGCGACGACGGTGGCGGCCACCGGCACCGGCCGTCGCAGCGCCCGCCGGATCGGGCCGGAAGCGTCGCGCCCAGCGGCGTTCGCGCGCGGGGACCGACGGGCGAACCAGCGCCGGATCATGGCGACCGTGGTGATGATCAACGTCGCGATCAGCATGCCCGCGCCCTCAGACCCGCACGGCGCGCGGCGCGGCGGCGTGAGAGGCGGACTTGCCGCGCGGCGACGCGACTATCCCGTGCCGCAGCAGACTTTCGGCGGTGTCCACCACGGTTTCGCGCACCGGCCGCATGGTCCAGCCCAGTTCGCGCCGGGCTTTGTCGGCGCTGAGCGACTCGGTGCGCCCCAGGGTCGGCACGGTCAGCCGGAGACTCTTGTCGAAGATCGCGACGCAGCGCACGAGCCAGTTCGGCAGCTGCCTGGTCGGCACCCGGAATCCGCGCGGCCCGTATTCCTCGGCGAGAACACGCGCGATCTCCCCCATCCACAGGTGTTCGCCCGCGCAGATGTAGCGGTTGCCCGCGGCCTCCGGCGTCTCCAGCGCCAGGCGGTGGGCCACGGCGAGATCGCGCACGTCCACCGGCGCCCAGCCGACGCGCGGCATGCCGGGCACGTCCGCGGCGAGCAATCTGCGCACCGGCTCGTGCGAGGTGCTCGTCGCGGCGGACAGCAGCGGCCCCAGCACCATGCCCGGATTGACGACGACCAGTTCGAAGCGCTCGCCCGCAGGGAGCCCCGCGACGAAATCCCAGGCCGCCCGCTCGGCCAGCGTCTTGCTCTTCTGGTAGGCCGGGCTGCGCTCGACCACCGACCAGTCGGCCTCGGTGCGCAGGCCGTCGGCAGCGTGACCGGCGACGATCGCCGCGATCGACGAGGTGAGCACCACCCGGCGCACGGTGCCCGCGGCCGCGCAGGCACGCAGCACGCGCAACGTTCCCTCGACCGCCGTATCGATGAGTTCGCGCTCGTCGTCGGGCGGAGTGGTGGGAAACGGGGAGGCGACGTGCAATACCGCCGCGCTGCCCGCGACGGCGGCTGCCCAGCCGTCGTCGCCGTTGAGGTCGGCTTGCGCGAACTCCAGTTCGCCCCCGGTTCGCCGGGCCAGCTCGACCAGGTGCGCCCGTTTGCCGGTGGCGGCGAGGTCGCGAACCGTCGCGCGCACGGCGTAGCCGTGCTCCAGCAATTCGGCGATGACGTGACCGGCGACGAATCCCGTTGCGCCGGTGACCGATACCCGTGTGCTCATTACTTCATCCGTCTCGTGGAGTGGCTACCGCGGCAGTCATCTGAGCGCCGCTCAGATAATCTAAGCACCGCATAGTTAGGTTGTCCAGGAGCCGTCGCATACGCTCGGACGGTGACGCGGACCAGTTACCACCACGGCGCCCTGCGCGACGCGCTGCTGGCCGCCTGCCTGCGTTTGATCGAAACCGAAGGGCTCGCGGCGGTCAGCCTGCGCCGGGTGGCCCGCGAGGCCGGCGTGAGCACCGCGGCGCCGTACCACCACTTCCCCGACCGAGCCGCCCTGCTGGCGACGCTGTCCACCCAGGGTTTCCAGCTGCTGGGAGCGCGACTGGCGGCGGCCCGCGCCGAAGCGGAGACGCCCATGGCCGCCCTGACCGCGCTGGCGCACGCCTACGTGCGGTTCTCCCGCGAGCAACCGGCCTACTTCCGCTTGATGTTCCGGCCCGAACTCTCCCAGCCCGACAAGCATCCCGACACCATGGCGGCGGGCGACGCGGCTTTCGGGGTGCTGGCCGACGCGATCACCGAGTGCGTCCGCGCGGGCGCGCTACCCGCCGACAAAGCCGACACACTGGCCGTCACGTTCTGGGGACTCGGCCACGGCCTGGCCTCGCTGTGGCTGGACGGACAACTGGAGAAGCGCGCCGGACAGTTCGGCACCACCGCCTCGGCACTGGTGGACGATGTGATGCGGACCTTCGCGACATTGATCGAACCCGGCAGGCCGCCGCTGCCCTAGAGTGAACGCCAGACGTTTGCTCCTCCGATGCTTCTCACACCGATCCGAGAGGACGACACGGATGACCGCGCAGCTGGATCCGACGGTGCAGGAGTTCGTCGACGCGCTCAACGCCAACGATCAGGACCGGTTCTACGCGGTTCTCACCGACGACGCCACCATGTCCGACGACGGCGTGGAGCGCAACCTCGCCCAGTGGACCGAAGCGGAGATCTTCGACAGCAACGGCCGCATGCGAGTCGAGTCGGTCGGCGACACCGGCACCGAACTGGTCGCCGACTACACCAATTCGCGTTGGGGCTCGATGCGAACCACCTGGCGGTTCGTCCTGCGCGAAGGCAAAGTGAGCCGTTTCGAGACCGGACAGGCGTGAATGCCCTTGCCAGCCCGCCGCTCGCGTTGACATCCTGACCTTTGTGTTCGTCGCGCCGCGTTACGGTACCGGCTCTCTCGCCGACCTGCTGCCCTCCGTCCTCGCCGGTCTCGGCGTGCCCGGCGAGGCGGACCGCCTCGGCCTCGGGCTCGACGCCGACCGGGTCTGCGTGCTGCTGGTGGACGGCCTCGGCTACCACGATCTGGTCGCGAATCCCGCTGCGGCGCCGTTCCTGTCCGGTCTCGCGCCGATCTCGCTCACGGCCGGTTTCCCGACGACGACCGCGACCAGCCTCGCCTCGCTCGGAGTCGGCGTTCCCCCTGGGGAGCACGGCATCGTCGGCTATCTGTTCCACGTGCCCGGCTACGACCCGCTGTTCACTCCGCTGTCCTGGCGGCTGCACGGCGTGCCGAAATCCGATCTGCGCAAGGAACTCGTTCCGACGGAATTCCAGCCCCGGACAACGGTTTTTCAGCGCGCCGCCGCCGACGGCATCGCCGTGGCCCAGGTGTCGCCACGCGACCAGGCGGGATCAGGACTGACCGAGGCGGTGCTGCGCGGGTGCGAGTTCCGTCCCCAGTTCTCGTTCGGCGATCTCGTCGCCACCGTGAGCGACGCGTTGCGCGCCGGTCCGCGTTCCTTGGTCTACACCTATCACGGCGATCTCGACCTCACCGGGCACGTGCGCGGACCCGCAACCCGTTCCTGGGAGCTGGAACTGGCGAATGCCGACCGGCTCGCCGCCGCGCTCGCCGAGGAGTTGCCCGCCGGAGCGGCGCTGCTGGTGACCGCCGACCACGGCATGGTGCACTTGGACGACCGCATCGACTTCGACACCACCCCCGTGCTGCACGAGGGCGTCCGAGCGCTCGGCGGCGAGGCCCGCGCCAGGCACATCTACACCGAGCCTGGCGCCGAATCCGACGTCACCGCGGCGTGGCAGGCCACGCTCGGCGCGGACTTCGAGGTGCTGACCAGGGCGGAGACCGTGGAACGCGGCTGGTTCGGCCCCACCGTCGACCCCGCGATCGCCCAGCGCATCGGCGATCTGGTCGTGGTCGCGCGTGGCAGGCGCGGCGTCATCCGGACCGGCGCCGAACCACTGCAGTCGCGGCTGGTCGGTCACCACGGTTCGCTCACCCCGGCGGAAATCGACGTTCCGCTGTGCGTCTTCCGCGCCTGATCGAGTGCCGCAAGCCTGCCGAATCCATCGGCTCCGTAGCCGGCGTCGATCGCTCGCTGCACCTCGGCCCGTGCGCGCGCCGACCTCGACACGATCATCACCGGCGAGTCCTTCGGTGACAAGAGGCTGTGAAAGCCCTTGGCAGTCACCTATGAGCCCCGTGGCGCTACGACTACGCATGCGACGGCCAACCGCCGACCGGCCAGCGGCAGCTGAAGTGGATGCAGTACCGGCGGACCCACCGCGGTGGTCGGGCAGTCGGCGCCACTATGTGGTGGCCGTCTCCGCGAGGTTGCGCCGGGCCGGGGCCTTGGTGGTGGCGAGCAAATCATCCAGCAGCGACCGAGTGTGGACCAGGTGATCGATGTCGCCGGTGATCCGGCGGCGTTCTGTTTCGAGACGTTCGCGGCAGTTGTCCAGCAACAAGGATTCGCCGGACAGGCAGGCCAGGATCTGGCCGATGAGGTCCATGCCGAGACCTGCCGCGAGGAGAGTCTGGATGTGCGCCACCGTGCGGATATCGGATTCGGTGAAGATCCGGTATCCGCTGGAGGTTCGATCCGGATTCAGGACCCCCTTCTCCTCGTAGTAGCGCAGCGCTCGCACGCTGACGCCGGTCCGTTCCGCCAGCTCGCCGATCTTCATCGGGCCGCTCCGTTCGCTACCCGGGCTTGACTCTCACGTCGACGTCAGAGTTTAGCGTGCCGAGCATGGTTCGAATTGCGGTCCTCATGTTCTGCGTCTTCAGCATCACGACCGGCGAGTTCGTAGTCGCCGGAATCCTGCCCGAGGTTGCCACCGACCTCGGTGTGGCCGTCGGCACCGCAGGCCTGCTGGTTACGGCCTACGCCGTGGGCATGATCATCGGCGGCCCGGTGCTCACGGCGGTGACCGCCGGGATCGACCGGAAGCGGCTGATGCTGGCACTGTTGGTTGTCGCGGTCGTCGGAAACGCGGTGTCCGCCCTCGCATCCGGATTCCCCGTGCTGCTGGCCGCCCGCGTGCTCACCGCGCTGGTGACCTCGACCTTCTTCGCCCAAGCCGTGGTGATCGCCGTGCGGTCCGCGCCGGCCGAACGAGCCGGCACCATGGTGGCCCGGCTGGCGTTCGGGATGAATATGGCCATGATCCTCGGAGCGCCGATCGGCACCTGGATCGGTCATCAGTCGGGGTGGCGCGCGACGTTCGCTGCGATCGCGGTGGCCTGCCTGATCGGCCTGGGTCTGGTGTTCTGGCTGCTCAGCCCACCGAGCGATGCGGGTCGGACCTCGGCGGTCGCGGAATTGCGGGTGTTGCGACAGCGGCCGGTGCTGGTGGCGCTGGCCATCACCGCGGTCGGCAACGTCGGTGTTCTCATGGTGTTCAGCTATCTCGCCCCGCTGCTCACCGATCTCGGCGGCCACCCAGCCGCCCGGCTGCCGGTCCTGCTTCTCGCCTACGGCGTCGGCGCGACGATCGGCAATCTCGTCGGTGGCACGCTCCATGACCGGAACCCGCGATTCTTCCAACCTTTCCTGCTCGGACTGCTGGCCGTGATCCTGGCGAGTACGTGGTTCGTCGCCACCTCGACCGCACTCACCGCGATGGCGGTCGTGGCGATCGGGCTGCTCGGCTTCGCGATCATCCCCGGCGTGCAAGCACGCGTCATGACGACCGCCGCCGAGGCGCCCACGCTGGCCATGGCCGTCAACGCGTCCGGTTACCAGGTCGCCGCCGCCTGCGCCGGCTTGTTGGGCGGACTCATCGCCGACTCCCCCGCCGGCCCCAGGCCCATCTACCTCGTAGCCGCAGGACTGACCATGTGTGGCCTGCTGCTGACCGCCACGGCTACCCGGGCGCCGCGCGGAACCCGCCGCGAAGACGCCGCGGCGACCACGCACTGACGGCCGCCTTCACACCTTTCGGGTCAGCATGTCACCGAGGTCGTGGCCTCCTACAACTAGTCTGGAGGCCGATCGCGGCGGCCAGCGCCGCCGAACCGTCAGGAGGAATCCCATGAACGCCACGCTGTCACGAACCGGCCGAACCGGCCTCGGGATCGCGATGGTCGCCATGGCGCTGGCGGGCTGCACCGATATCGAGCGCGCGCTCAACCGCGGCGGCGACACCCCGTGCAGTGAGTACGTCAAGCAGGACCAGGACACCAAGCGCACCACGATCACCAAGTTCGTCAAGCAGCAGAGCAACGACGACCGCGAGCCCGCGGGCACCGTGGTGGACGCGACGATGGTGTCGGTCGACCTGCTGTGCGGCGCCCAGGCCAACGCCGACACCCCGATCAAGAACGCCGACGTCGCAGGCATTTTCATTCGGAAGTGACCGCTCAGCGCGGCGGATGCGCGGCCAGCCAGTCCGCCGCGCGCTTGCGCGAGGCCCGCGACAGCCAGGCGTCCTGGATGACCTCGGTGAGCTCGCGACGGCTCAGTTCGCCGAGCCGGGCCGCGCGCACCAGGACCGACGGATGCCCGTCGAAGTGCGGCGTGGTGAAGAACGGCGAGTCCGGGTCCTGCACCAGCGCTTGCTTGTCCGACTCCGACGGCACCCAGATCACGATCACATCGGGGTAGCGCTCGCCGGTCGCCGGGTCGACGGCGTCCGGGCGGGGAGTGCGGAAGAACACGAACGATTTGCCCCCGACCTGGTAGATCGGATTGCCGCGTGGTCCGTCGACGCGCGTCACATGGGGCATGCTCGAGGCCACTTCGTGGACGTCGGCCAGACGTGCTCGCGCAGAACCGGTCGCCATGCCGTCAGCTTATGACGCGACCGGCGGGTAGCGGCCGAACGGTTCGCCACCGTCAGCGGCGTCCGCCAGAATGAGAGTGCGAATACGAGCTCACACGACGATGGGTGTCCACGTGGCGCTGTTCCGCACCCTCACCCAGCAGCGGGTCGAACTGGAAAGAGAATGGGAGCGTTGGGCGACGGCTCCGCCGGTACCGGAGCAACGAAACACCGTCCTGCGCAACGAAGTAGCACAATCCTGGCGGCGGTCGTTGCACACCGTCGATCCGGGCACCACCGTCGCGCCGGGAGTGGACGACATCGGCGACCGCTGGGCCGCTTCCCCGCTGCGCGAACCGGTGACGGCGCTGGCGGGTGAACTGCGCGCAGTCACCGAGGACTCCGGTTACCTGGCCGTGGTCACCGACAGCACGGGCACCGTCCTGTGGTCCTGCGGTGACCGCACCCTGCGCAGACGAGCCGAGCAGGTCAATCTCGCACCCGGCGGCTGCTGGGACGAAAGCCACATGGGCACCAACGGCGTCGCCCTCGCACTGCACGCCGATCGCCCCGCCACCGTGTTCTCCGCCGAACACCTGGTCGCCGCCCTGCACGGCTGGGTCTGCTATTCCGCGCCGATCCACGGCCCCGACGGCAGGCAGGTCGGCGCGCTGGACCTGTCCAGCTCCTGGGATCGCTCCCATCCGGCGGTGCGCACGTCGGTGCGGGCGCTGGTGACGGCGGTGGAGACGATGTTGCGCACGGCCGCGCCCGTGCCGTCGCCGGGCATCCGGCTGGAATGCCTCGGCGCCGCACGGCTGGTGCGCGAGGGGTCGCCGCTGCCGCTGCCGCCTCGGCAACTGGAGATCCTCGCCCTGCTGGCACTGCAGCCGGACGGATTCTCCCCGGAGCAACTGCACGCCGCCCTGTACGGCGACCGAGCGGTGTCCATCAGCACGCTCAAAGCCGACGTCTCGCATCTGCGCCGCGCGATCGGCGGCGAGATCAGCAATCGCCGTTACGTGTTGACCGGCCCGGTGTCCTGCGACGCGGTCGACCTGCTCGCCGCCATCACGGCGGGCGACACCACCTCGGCGGTATGGCTGTACCGGGGACCGCTGCTGCCCGGCTCGGAAGCACCAGCCGTGCTGCAGTGGCGCGACCATCTCGACGTGGGTGTGCGCACCGCCGTGCTCGCCGGTGACCGCGCCGAGCACGCGGTGGCGTTCGGCGAACGCGCGCCCCGTGACATCGCGGTGCACGAGCACGCGCTGCGGTTGCTCCCTTCCGACGACGTCCGCCGCGCCGTGGTCGCGGCTCGGCTGCATACGGCGTTGCGGGACTGAGGTTTCCACCAACCTCGCACCAACCTCCGCGGACCATAGTTGGTTCGGTCCGAGATATCTGCGAGGAACCATGAGCTACACCAGACCGGGGGCGGGACTCCGGCACCGCCGACTACCCGACACCCGGATCCGTCGTCCCCGCGGTGCGGTGGCGCATCGAACGCGGCGGGTGGAGATCACCGACCGCGCCAGGGCCGTCCTGCGCCACGTGATCGATCAGCACGGGGCCGTGCTGCTGCACCAGTCCGGCGGACACCGCGACAGCGCCTCACCGCGCTGCCTGCCCATCCGGGAGTCGCCGATCGGCGGCGAGGACGTGCTGCTGGGGAACCTGCCCTGGCACACCGAATTGTGGATCAGCGGAGAACAGTACGAGCGCTGGAAGTACGCCCACCTCACCGTGGACGTGGCCGACGAGCCCGGCGGCGATGCTTCGGACACGCTCGAGCAGATGCGTTTCGTCATCAGATCACGGCTGCTCACCGACGAGGAAGCAGCGGCGCTCGCGGCGGGCGGGCCGCCGCGCACCGGAGCCGACCGGTTGGCGTGACCCCTGCACGGAAACCGGCGGGTCGTCCGTCCGGGTGGGCACGACCACCCGGACGGACGTCGTGTCTCAGCGTCCGGGCAAGAAACGCAGACTGCGGGCCACGGTCATCAGGAACGGCTGCCACTTGCCCTTCGGGAAGAACTTCGGCGCGTCGAGGTTCAGGAAACGCGTGACCACGATCGACTGCGGCTCGGTGAATTTGAGCAGGCCGTCCGGCCCGTGACGGCGCCCGACACCGGAGATGCCCATGCCGCCCATCGGCGCGCCCGTGGTGCCCCAGGCCGGCGCGTAGCCCTCGTCCACACAGACCGTGCCCGCGTGCAGCCGCGCCGCGATCCGCTCGCCTTCGGACTTGCTCGCCGCCCAGACCGAAGCGTTCAGACCGTAGTCGGTGTCGTTGGCCAGGCGGATGGCCTCCTCGACATCGGCGACCGGATAGATCGACACCAGTGGGCCGAAGGTTTCGTTGCGACCGCATTCCATCTCGTCGGTCACCTCGCCGAGCACGGTCGGCTCGAAGAACAGCGGCCCCAGATCCGGGCGGGCCTTGCCGCCGGTGAGCACCTTCGCCCCCTTCGAGGTGGCGTCCGCGACGTGCTTGGACACCGTCTCCAGTTGCGCCTCGGAGATCAGGCTGCCGATGTCGGTGGAATAGTCGTAGGCGGCGCCGAGTTTCGCGGCGTTCACGGCGGCGACGAATTTCTCGGTGAACGCCGCCGCCACCCGCTGCTCGACATACAGCCGCTCGATCGAGATGCACAGCTGCCCGGCATTGGAGAAGCAGGCGCGCACGGCCGCCCGCGCGGCCTTGTCCAGGTCGGCGCCCGCGGTCACGATCATCGGGTTCTTCCCGCCGAGTTCGGCGGAGAAGCCGATCAGCCTGCGGCCGCACTGTTCGGCCAGGGTGCGGCCGGTCGCCGACGAACCGGTGAACATGAGGTAGTCGCAGGCGTCGACGATCGCGGTGCCGACGACGCCGCCCGGTCCGGGGACGACCGCGAGCAACTCCCGCGGCAGACCGGCCTGGTAGAGCAACTCCGCACCGGCCAGCGTGGAGAACGGAGTCTGGCTGTCGGGTTTGACCACCACGGCGTTGCCCGCGACGAGCGCCGGTATGGAGTCGCCGATCGACAGCAACAGCGGGTAGTTCCACGGCGCGATGACGCCGACAACGCCTTTGTGCTGGTACCGCACGGAGGCGCGGTTGAGCACGGGAAAGGCGCCCCGCACCCGGTGGCCGCCGAGCACGCCGGGTGCGATTCCGGCGAAATAGCGGGCCGCGAACATCAGGCCCATGATTTCCTCTTGCGCCGCCCAGCGCGCTTTGCCGGTCTCGGCCTGCACCACGTCCATCAGGAATTCACGGTGCCGCACCACCAGCGCGCGGTAACGATCGAGCACGGCGGCGCGCTCGGCCACCGGCCGCGCGGCCCAGCGCTCCTGCGCGGCCCTGGCTTTGTCGAAGGCGGCGGCGACATCGGCGGCGGTGCCGACCGGGACGCTGCCCAGCGGCTTTCCGGTGAAGGTTTCGGCGATCGTCCTGCTCTGACGTTCCGCGGGCGCCTCGATCGCGGCCAGCGCGCTGAGGCGCTCGAAGACATCGGCTTCCGGCGCGGGCATCGTTGCCTCCTACTTGTGAGTAACCGAGGGATACGGACAATCTACGCCGCGTCCGAGCCGCCATGAACCGGCCACGGGATGATTTCGCCGGGATCGGGTCACAAGCGATCGCGCAGGCCCACCGCACCGAACACCACCGACTCCCAGTTATGCTTTCCGGCAATAAGTTTCGGCGGATCGTGCGCGAAATCACAGCGAAGCATGTCACGTCAAATCCAGTCCCGCTCACCGGGACAGGACGCCCGGATCGCCGGGTTCGTGGTTTACGTTGTGCCGATGTTCAGAGCGAGGCTCGGGGTCCGCACCCGGATTCTGGCGATCGCGCTCATTCCGAGTCTGACTCTGCTTTTGGTCGGGGTGGGCGCAGCGGGCTATCTCGTCGCCGAAGGGACCAAGGCCAAGGACTGGGCGGCGGAAAGTCAGAACGCCATCGCGGTGACCAGCGAAGTCATGGACGCGGTGCAGCAGGAACGCCACCTCACGATCGCCCAGCTGTCCGGTGACGACACCCTCGCCGCCACGCTCGCGAGCGTGCGCCTGCGGGTGGACGCGGCGGTGCGCCGCCTGCTCACGGCCTCACAGAACCTACGCAACGTCGACGACACGAAGATCACCGGCAAGGACGCCGACTTCGATGTGCTGATGCAGAACATGATCATGGTGCGTTCCGCCGCCGACGCGGGCGCGTTGCCGATCCCGGACGCGTACATGTTCTACAACCGGCTGCTCGAGCCGATCCCCAAGGGCGCCATGGACGCCGTGCAGGGCGCGCCGGACAGCGGCACCGCGGTGCGAGCCGTGGCGGGTGTCCGGTTGTACTACGTGAGCGAGGCCATGGCCCGCAGCAATGCCCTCGGCGCGGTGTACCTCAACGGCGCCACGCCTCCACCCATTCCGATCGAGGAATACATCCACCAGACCGGCTTCTACCATTCCGAGTTGGCCAACCTCATCGCCGAACTCAGCGGTCCGACCAAAGATCGCCTGCAAGCGCTCACCAACAGCTCTGCCTGGCAACAGCTGACCGCGATGGAGAACGCCATCACCCACCGCGCCACCGCCGCGGGCCAGAACGGCGGCGCACGGCAAACGAGCTCGCCGCCGCTGCCACTGAACACGGAGGACTGGCACCGTGCCGCCACCGAGGTCAGCCGCACGTTGCTCGACACCTGGGCGGCGGACAGCCGGAATGTGCAGCGGTCCGCCGAGGACAAGGCCGCCGCGGCGGCGACCAGCTCCGCGGTCACCGGTGGCGGCATGCTGCTGGTGGGACTTCTGGTGCTTGTCGTGGCGGTCCTCCTGGCCAACCGCCTGATCCGCAGATTGAAGCGGTTGCGTGGAGAAACGCTCGCCTTGGCCGATGAGCGCTTGCCGGAGATGCTGCGCAGGTTGCGCGCGGGCGAGGAGGTCGATCCGGCGTCCGAGTCCCCGAATCTGAACTACGGCAGCGACGAGATCGGCCAGGTCGCCAAGGCTTTCCAGCACGCGCATTCCGCCGCCGTCGCCGCGGCGGTGGCCGAGGCCCGCACCCGGGAGGGCGTGAAGGCGGTGTTCTTGAACATCGCGCACCGAAGCCAGATCGTGGTGCACCGGCAGCTGGAGATCCTTGACGAAGCCGAGCAGCGGCAGGAGGACCCGAGCCTGCTCGACACCCTGTTCCGCCTCGATCATCTCGCCACCCGCGAGCGGCGCAACGCCGAGAACCTCACCATCCTCGGCGGCGGCAAGCCGGGCAGGCAGTGGCGCAATCCCGTGCCGCTGGTCGATCTGGTGCGCAGCGCCGTCGGCGAGACCCTCGACTACGCGCGGGTCCGGGTCTCGCGGCTGCCCGAGGTCCACGTGCTCGGCACGGTGGTCGCCGACCTCATCCACCTGCTCGCGGAGCTGGTGGACAACGCGACCTCCTTCTCCCCGCCGCAGTCCCGAGTCGAGGTGACCGGCAACGTGGTCGGCAAGGGCGTCGTGGTCGAGATCGGCGACCAAGGCATGGGCATGTCCGAATCCGAGCTGGCCAAGATGAACGACATGCTGCGCGATCCGCCGGATTTCGGCGTGGCGGCCCTGTCCGCGGACTCCCGGCTCGGGCTGTTCGTGGTCGCGCAGCTGGCCACGCGCCACGGCATCGCGGTACGGCTGTCGGATTCCGACTACGGCGGCATCAAGGCGATCGTGATCGTTCCGTCCGCGCTCATCGCGGCCGATTCCCTGCCGCAGACTCCGGCGGAACTCACCGATCCCGGCAGCAGGCGCAAGCTGATCGCCGGTACCGCGGTCGCGGCGGACTCGGGGAACCCCACCCGGACCGCGGCGTCGTCGGTGGCGACCCTGCCCGCCGAACCCGCCGAACTCCCGCGCTACGGACCCCGCCCGTATACCGAGGCGCCGGCGCAGGTCACACCGGACGGCCGACCCGCGTTGCCGCGCAGGAATCGTCAGACCAACCTCGCACCGCAATTGGCGCAGCCGGTCCAGGAGCAGACCGCACCCGTGCAGTCGCACCGCTCCGCCGAGCAAGCCCGTGATCTGATGTCCGCCATCGAGAACGGAACCAGACAGGGCCGTCGCGCTGTCATCTCCGACGAACAGGAAGGTTAGGTGTGTCCGCTTCTCCCGCAGGTGATCTCAATTGGCTGCTCGATGATCTCGTCGACCGGCTGGCAGGCGTGCGCCACGCGGTGGTGCTGTCCACCGACGGGTTGCTATTGGGCCGCTCCGGCGGAATGAACCGCGAGGACGCCGAGCACTTCGGCGCGATGTCCTCGGCGCTCTACGGGCTGGCGCGCAGCGCGGGCAACCGGTTCGACGGCGGCGGCGTCCGTCAGGCGGTCATCGAACTCGACCGCGCGGTGCTGTTCGTGACCTCCGCGGGCGACAACGCCTGCCTGGCACTGCAAGCCGCCGAATCGGCCAATCTCGGCATGGTGGCCTACGAGATGAACCTGACCGTCCAGCGCGTGGGCAACTACCTGTCCACGACCCCGCGCCAAGACCTCGTCGGGCATGTCGAGTAGCGACCGCCATGACCAATCCGCGTGAGCCCTGGTTCGACGAAGCGGCCGGCCCGCTGGTGCGCCCCTACGCGCTGACGCGCGGGCGCACCACCGGCGCCGGGCCGGAACTGGATATGCTCACCACCGTGGTCGTGGACCCGTCCGCGGCCCCGCTGCGACGCAGCGAACCCGAGTACGCCGAAATCCTTCGCCTGTGCCGGGTCTCGCAGACCGTCGCGGAACTCTCCGCACAGTTGCGTTTGCCGCTGGCGGTGACGAAGATCCTCGTCGGTGATCTGATCGGCGACGGGCAACTGATCTTCCGCGCTCCCGTCCCGACGGAGGCCGGACCCGATGACCTCAACATATTGCGAGCGGTACTGGATGGAATCCGAAAACTTTGACCCGAGCGGCACACCGCAACTGGCCGCCTCGGTCAAGATCCTCGTCGCCGGCGGGTTCGGCGTCGGCAAGACCACGATGGTCTCCGCGATCAGCGAAGTCGCGCCACTGCGCACCGAGGAGCTGATCACCGAAGTGAGCACCGGCATCGACGATCTGTCCGGCGTCGAGCAGAAGTCGACGACCACCGTCGCGCTGGACTTCGGCAGACTCACCATCGACCGCGACCTGGTGCTCTACCTGTTCGGCACGCCCGGCCAGGATCGGTTCTGGTTCCTGTGGGACGAACTGGCGCGCGGCGCGCTGGGCGCCGTCGTGCTGGCCGACACCCGCAGGCTGGGTAACTCCTTCGCCGCCGTGGACTTCTTCGAGCGGCGCGGCCTGCCGTTCATGGTAGGCGTCAACTGCTTCGACGGCGCACCGCGGTACACCATCGACGAAGTGCGCGACGCCCTCGATCTCGACTCGGTGACCCCGGTCATGCTGTGCGACGCCCGCGAGCGCAGTTCCTGCAAGGACGTCCTGCTCACCCTCGTCGAGCACCTCATCCAGCGGGCTCAGCGCGCACACGCCACCACCTGAGCGCGCCGCGCGCACACGCGGTGGGCGCTCCCCTACTTCGTCACGTTCACGCCTCGGGACGAGGGTACGGTTGCCAGGCCCGCCGCCGGTCTCGAATGATCCTAGGACTGGTGTCGCCGAGAACTGGCGCATAGGGCCGCCGAGGGCGGCGGCCTCTTCGTCACGCGGGTGTCGAACATCGATGGTCGATCGGTGGCCGTCACCCACGCGCAAAGGGGCCTCGCCACCGCGGCTTCGCCGCCTCGTCAGGCTCGGCGCATGAACGCCAACGTGTAGTTGACGTTCGAGATATTCCGATCGAGCACGCTGACCAGCTCCCAGCCCTGGGTTTCGAGCAGTTCGATGCCGTTGACCAGGTGGACTACCGGCTCGAAGATCGCGCGCTGGTAACCGGCCGAGCCGAACGCGAACCCACCGCCCTGCAGCGAGCTCAGGACCAGGTTCCGGCGCGGATAGGACCGCAGGTCCACCGCGCCGTTCAACACGGCGATCACGTCGAAAACAGGTCCGGGAGCAGGAGCATTCACGTCCCCATCGTTCCTCATCGTGGACGCCGCGGCCGCGATCGGCTCCTCACACCTGCCGGATCCAGGCGACGAACAGCACCGCGCCACCCGCGATCAGAGCGACGGCGACCGGGGCGGGCCACCGCGGCCCGGTCCGGCCGAGCAGGCCACGGATGAGCCGTAACTGGAACGCGCCGAGCCCGGCCAGGATCGACAGCCACACCGGGAGCAATCCGACACCGAGCGCCGCGTGGACCGCCCACGCGCCCGCCAACGTCGGTCCGCCCCAGGAGTTTTCAAGGTTACTGGCGGCGACGAGCGGAAAGCAGACGCCGCGGAACGCGGCGAGGACCGCGAGGAACGCCAGGAACCACGTCAGCAGGCCCACCCCGCCGCTGAGCACCGAGTGCGACACCGACCGCGGAGCCGAGAACTTGCGCGGCAGAACGGATTCGCCGAGCATTCGCCGCGGCGCGCGCAACCGGGTCGGAATCCGCCGCGCCGCCAGCGGCGCCGCGCGAAGTGCGTAGGCCGCGTACCGCAGCAGCACTCGAAACCAGGACATACCGCCGACGGTAGCGCTGTTCGGCCCGCGATTCACCGCAGCAGGCCCGCGTCCACCAGATCGTCGAACAGCAACTGATCGACCGGGGGCACGAGGGGGCGATCGGCGTAGGAGAACCACGCGACCTCTTCGATCTCACTGCTGGCGGCCAGCGTTCCCCGGTAATCCGCGGTGTAGCAACTCATCCGCACCAGCGCCCCGTCCGCCGGGCCGTGCACCACCGCCTCGTAGGTGCCGACGTGCGCGGCGGTCTCCGGCAGCAGTGCGACGGTGAGTTCCTCCTCGATCTCCCGCAGCAGCGTCTGCAGATCGGTCTCGCCGCCCTCGCGCTTGCCGCCCGGGATGTAGAAGACGTCCTTGCCGCGGGGTCTGGCGCACAGGATGCGCCCCTCCTCGATACGCACCCATGCCACCGTGTCGATCAGTTGCCGCACTCGCCCGTCCGCCACCGGCGCAGCCTATCGCCGCGCGGCGGCGAACGCGGAACCGGTCACACCGGCCTCAGCTCGATGGCAGCAGCGAAGGATCCTTGGCGCCGGGGCCCAGCACGGGACGCAGATCGCGCCCCGCGATGCGCTCACCGCAGGCGGAGCACACCGGCTCGACGGTCGCGAGGTGCCCGCACGTGGTGTGCAGGGTTTGCACCGGCGGTCCGTCCGGGGCGGCCCATGCGTCGCCCCACTGTCGCATCGCGGTGACGACCAGCCACAGCGAACGTCCCTTGGGGGTGAGCCGGTAGTCGTAGCGCACCGGATTGTCCTGATAGGGCTCTCTGCTCAGCACTCCGTGCTCGATCAGATGCTCGAGACGCTGGGTGAGCACGTTGCGGGCGATGCCGAGACGGGCGTGGAAGTCGTCGAAACGCGTCACGCCGAACAGCGCGTCGCGCACGATCAGCAGCGTCCACCACTCGCCGACCACCTCGAGGCACTGGGCCAGCGAACAGTTCATCTCCTCGAAGCTCGTCCTGCGCATGGTCGTCAGCATAGTCGGTTGCATCATAAAACTCACTAACCTAGGGTGCGTTGTATGAAACAACTCACTAAGCGGAGTCTCGCCGAGGAGTTCGCGCTCACCGAGTCCGGCGCCGGGTGGCAAGCGCGCGTCGACCGGTCCTGGCGCGGCTGGACCGGCCCGCACGGCGGCGCGATCGCGGCGCTGCTCATCGAGGTGGCGCGCGCGGCGGCGGCCGAACCGCTGCCGGTGCGGGCCGTCGACCTCCGGTTCCTCGGCCGTCCCACCGACGACGTGCTGACCTTCCACGCCACCGAGCGCGCCGTCGGACGCAGCACCGTGGTGGTCGAGGTGAGCGCTGACCAGGACGGCAGGCCCGTCGCCGGGGCGTCCGTCACGCTCGGTCGCACGATGGCGTCGGATGTCGCGGACTACGCGGGAACGCCCGCACCGCGAGTGCCCGATCCCGATTCGTGTGCGCGCTTCGCCCTCCCGCCCGAGATCGTGCCCGCGAGCGCTCATTTCGACATCCGTCCCGCCGCGGGCCCGCTGCCGCTGACCGGCGCGGACGAACCGATGATGTGCGCGTGGATCGAACTCGTCCCCGAGTTGTCCACCGATGCCGCGGCCCTCGCCATCCTCGCCGACGCGTTGCCGCCCGCCGTCTTCCCCCTGCTGCGGGCGCCCGTCGCGATTCCCACCGTGGCGTTGTCGATGTATCTGCACGGCTTGCCGACCGGCGGCTCGCCGGTGCTGGTACGCACGGTGAACGCCTCGACCGGCGGCGGCTGGTCGGTGGACGACACCTCGATCTGGGACCGGAGCGGCCTGCTGCTCGCCTCGGCTCGCCAGACCCGCCGTGTGCTCGGCTGAACGGAGACGATCGTGAATTTCCCTGCCACACCGCCCGGGCGAACCGACTTCCGAGTCGTGCTCGCCGTCGTCTCGATCGGCGTTCTGCTGTCGAGCCTGGATCTGTTCATCGTCAACGTCGCCCTGCCGGACATGGCCGCCGATCTCGGCGGAGCGCGGATCTCCGGTCTGTCCTGGGTGCTCAACGCCTACGCGATCGTGTTCGCCGCCCTGCTGGTGCCGGCGGGACGGCTCGGCGACCGCCGCAGCATCCGGACCACCTTCCTGCTGGGCTTGGCGATCTTCGTCGCCGGATCGGCACTGTGCGCGACCGCGTGGGACGTCGGGTCGCTGGTGGGATTCCGTGTCCTCCAAGCCGTCGGCGCCGCGCTGCTGACGCCCGCCTCGCTCGGCTTGGTGCTCGCGGCCAGCCCACCGCACCGCCGCGCCGCCGCGGTGCGGCTGTGGGTCGCCTTCGGCGGGCTCGGCGCGGCGCTCGGCCCCGTGCTCGGCGGTATTCTCGTCGAATTCGGCTGGCGCTGGGTCTTCCTGGTGAACGTGCCGATCGGACTGGCCGCCGTGGTCATCGGACTGCGAACGCTGCCCGACCCCGAAGGCGACCGCGGCCGGCTGCCCGACCTGCTGGGCGCGGCGCTGCTGGTCGGCGCGATCGCGAGCCTGGTGCTCGGGCTGGTCGAGGGCGAGGACTGGGGCTGGTCGTCGGCGCGGGTGCTGATCGCGTTCGCGCTGGCGGCGATTCTGACGGTGGCGTTCGTCGTCTCCTCGGCCCGGCACCACAGCCCGGTGGTGGATCCGGCGCTGCTGCGCGCGCCGAACTTCGCCTGGATGACGGGTAACGCGGTCTTGTTCAACGTGGCCTTCGGCGCGATGCTGCTGTCGGTGGTGCTGTGGGCGCAGAACGTGTGGGACTGGTCGGCGTTGCGCACCGGACTGGCCATCGCGCCGGGCCCGCTGATGGTGCCGGTGGTCGCCGCCTTGGCGGGGCGGCTCATCGGACGGATCGGCGCAGGCCCGGTCATCGCCGCGGGCGGGATCGTGTTCGGCGCGGGCATGCTGTGGTGGGCGCGGGCGATCACCCTGACACCGGACTATGTCGGCGGCCTGCTCGGCGGCATGGTGGTCAGCGGCATCGGTGTCGGCCTCACCCTGCCGACCGCCTTCGCCGCGGGAACCAGCGGGCTGCCGCCGCAGCGGTTCGCCACCGGGTCTGCCGTGCTGAGCATGGCCCGTCAGATCGGTCTCGCGGTCGGCGTCGCGGGCCTGGTCGCGGTGCTCGGCTCACCCACAGGCCCCGAGGCGACGCTCGACTCCTTCCGGCGCGGATGGTATGCGACAGCCGCGGTGGCGGTCATCGCCGGACTGGTCGGCATGGTCGCGCGGATGCCGAAACCCACTGTCGTGCAGGAAGAATCGGTCCCCGATCCGGCCGTCGCCTGATCCCGGATCATCTCGGTCCGCGTCGTGCCGGTCCGTCCGGCACGACGCGGCGAACTCCGGCACGACGCGGTCAGGCCCAGCACGACGCGGTCAGGCCCGGTAGTGCGGGTCGTGACGCCCTTGCGCCGCGACCCGCACGTTCCGGGGTCGAAGCGCCAGCAGCCCGCTTTGGTGCGCAGCGCGTCCTCCACGCCCTGGAACGTCGGGTGGCCGCCGCACTGCGACGCTACGCGGCACGCACCGTGAGACTCTCGCGTCCGGCCGCCAGCGCCACGTGGGCGACGACCGCCTCCAGCCCCTGCGTGGGTAACGGCGCGCCGTCGAACATGGTGATCCGGACGGCGTCCTCGGTGAGTTCCCAGACACCCGCGATGCGTCCGCCCACCACGACGATCGGAGAGATCCAGCCCGCGGCGCGGCTCACCTTCGCACGGTGGGCGGCGGGCAGCAGGTCGGTGTCGCCGGTGCCGGGACCCAGCACGTATTGGTCGAAAGCGCCGAGCAGGTGCACCGTCGCACTCGGCGCGGTGGCGGCCATGGCGTCGAGTTGGTCGGTCGGCAGGAAGGCCCGGCGGCCCTCCACGTCGATTTCGGTGATCAGGTCGCCCAGGTCGGCGAACCAGCGGCGCACCGTGGTCTTGCGCAGGCTGCCGCGGGTGAGCCAGGCGTCGAAGGTCTCCGGCGTCGCCGGGCCGTAGGCGCCGAGATAGCCGAGGATCGCCGCGGGCGCCGCGGCATCGGGCTCCGGCAGGCCGGGCCAGTCGCGCACCAGGTGCGCGGGGCTGGTGAACGTCACCTTGGTCCCCCGCGCCGGGCCGTGACACAGCGCGCCCTGCCAGGCCAGCGGTTTGAGCAGCGCACCCCAACCGGATCGCAATTCCTCGCCCAAGCGGTGGAACTCCGGCGCGGACACCAGGGCTTCGACCAGCTCCTCCCTGGTGAGCACCGCGGCGTCGAGTACCTCGGCGACCGCCTCGGTCAGCGCCGCGACCTCCGCGGGCGACGCGCCGAACGTCTTCTGCCACGCGGGTTTCTCCCAGGTGCGCGCGGAACCGATCAGCGCGAGAACGGCGGCGGCCATCTCCGGGAGCAGCGCGTGCAGCGTGCCGCGCATCGCCCAGGTCTTCATCAGCGCGCCGTCGTCGAGCGCGCGGACCAGCGCGCCGGATTCGGGCTTCGTGCCGCGCAATGCGACCGCCAGCTCCGCCGCGGAGGTGACCTGGGCCTGCACGCCGCACAGCCGCCCGGCCACCGCTACCGCGCCCTCGTCGGTCCGCGACCGGACGTACTGCCGGTCCAGCCGCCAGGCGAAGACCTGATCCCAGGTGGCCCGCACTCGTGCTCCTTCTCGAAGTCAGTTCAGCAACGTGCCCGCGCAGGCCACCGTCGCGGCGGCCAGCGCAGACCCGGTGACCGTCATGGCGATCACGCCGAGCAGAGCGGTGCGGGTGGTGGCACGCCGGACCGCGCCGACCGGGTCGGCCAGCCGCTCGGCGCGGGCCAGTACCGCCGTGCCCGCCGCGGCCAGCGCACCCGGCGGCGCGGGCTCGGCGATGCCGACGATCGCCAGCAGGCCGCCCAGCAGCGGCAGCGAACCGTGCTCGTCGGCGGCCTTGTCGTCGGCGCACATCTCCAGCAGACGAGCGATCTCGGCCGCGCCGCCGGTGAACAACCGCAGACCGGGCAGTGTGCTGGCCACCGCGCGCAGCACCGCGGTCAACGCCGCGTGCCTGCCGGACAGGTGCGCGCGTTCGTGCGCGAGCACCGCGGCGAGCTGGTCGTCGTCCAGCACATCCAGCGCGGCGGTGGTGACCACGATGGTGTCCGGCCGCCCCGGCACGCAGTACACCTGCCGCTCCGGTGAGTCGAGCACGACCGCCCCGATACCAGGCACCGGCCTGCCGACCAAGCGGACCGCTCGCGCGTGGACGCTGGTTCGCCTGCGCATGTCCAGCACGACGCCAACGGCGCGCGCGATCAGCGCGACGGTGCCGGTGGCCACCAGTGCCGCCACCGCGAACGTCGCCGCATGGCCCGCCGCGGCGCCGTGGGCGTCCGCCGGGGCCCACAGGAACGAAGCGCAGGCGCGCAGCGCATCCTTCGGATGTCCCCAGTAGGTGGCGAACTCGACGGTAAGCACCGCCGCCGCCACACCCCACCCGCTCAGGGCGCCGATGATCGCGACCACCCAGGCGATCACACCCAGTCGCGGCGCGATCCCGCGGTGGGTCAGTCTGCGCAGCACGGGCGGACCGAAGGTCGCCACGCCGCCGCCGTACAACGTCAGTGCCAGGGCCAGGCTCACGGGACTTCTGGTGACTTGCGCGCCGCGAGTCTGCGGAGCGCGGCACGCAGCCCGGCCGACTCCTCGGCGCTGATCCGATCGACGAAGTGGCTGAGCACCAGATCCGAGCGTCCGCCGGCACCGAGCGCTTCGAGCATGAGCCGGGCGCTGTGCTCCTCCCTGGTCAGTGTCGGCCAATATCGATAGGCCTTGCCTGCGCGTTCGCGCGCGAGCCACCCCTTGCGATGCAGGTTGTCCATGGTCGACATCACCGTCGTATACGCGATGTCGCGCTGGGCCGACAGTTCGTCGAAGATCTCACGCACCGTTGTGTCCTCTGCGTCCTGATCCCAGATGCGGTCCATGATCACCGCCTCCAGATCCCCGAATCCACGCACCGTACCGACTCCCTCATCCGAGCTGTGCCCCGTCGTGGGAACAGGTTACCGGTCCGGGCGGGTTACTACGGAGGCAACCAGTAGATCCGCTCGCCCCACACCGGCCTGTCGGAGGTTTATGCGAACATATGTTCGTGTCCGATGCGTTCGTGTCCCGATCCGGCAGACCCCGGATCCTCGCGCAGCCGGACGCATCGATCCTGCATGCCGACCTCGACTCGTTCTACGCCTCGGTCGAGCAACGTGACGACCCGCGGCTGCGCGGCAAGCCGGTGATCGTCGGCGGCGGCGTCGTCCTGGCGGCCAGCTACGAAGCGAAGGCGTTCGGCGTGCGCACCCCGATGAACGGCGGGCAGGCGCGCCGGTTGTGCCCGCACGCGATCGTGGTGCCGCCGCGCATGTCCGCCTACGCCGAGGCGAGCAAAGCCGTCTTCGAGATCTTCCGCGACACCACCCCCGTGGTCGAGGGCATCTCGATCGATGAGGCGTTTCTCGACGTCGGCGGCCTGCGCCGGATCGCGGGCGAGCCGGTCGCCATCGCGGCGCGGCTGCGTGCGCGAGTCCGCGACCGGGTCGGCTTGCCCATCTCGGTGGGCATCGCCCGCACCAAGTTCCTCGCCAAGGTCGCCAGCGCCGTCGCCAAGCCAGACGGGTTGCGGCTGGTGCCGCCGGATGGCGAATTGACCTTCCTGCATCCGCTGCCGGTCGAACGACTCTGGGGCGTCGGCGATGTCACCGCGCGCACGTTGCACGAGCACGGCATCACCCGAGTAGGCCAACTTTCCGAACTGGGCGAGGGCCCGCTGCGGGCGATCCTCGGTCCCGCCGCGGCCCGCCACCTCTACGCTCTGTCCTGGGCACGTGACCCACGCCGGGTCGAGACCGGCAGGCGGCGGCGCTCGATCGGCGCCCAGCGCGCGCTCGGCCGCAAACACCGGCCGCCGGAGGAGATCGAGGCCTATCTGCACGGACTGACCGATCGGCTCGGCAGACGCCTGCGCACCGCCGACCGGGTATGCCGAACCGTGGTGCTGCGCCTGCGTTTCGACGACTTCACCCGCGCCACCCGCTCGCACACCATGGCCGAAGCCACCGACCACACCGAGACGATCCTGCTCGCGGCCCGCACCCTGCTCACCGGGGCCATGCCGTTGATCCAGGAACGCGGCCTCACCCTGATCGGCCTCGCGCTGACCAACCTCGACGATGCCGACTCGGTCCAGCTCGCCCTGCCGTTCGAAGCCCGTGTCGCAGGCAGCCTCGACGCGACCCTCGACGACCTGCGCAAACGCTTCGGCTCCGCCGCCGTCACCCGCGCCGCGCTGCTGCACCGCGGCGAGGGGCTCTCGGTGCCGCTGCTTCCGGACTAGCGCCGCCCGCCGCTCAGTACGACCGTTTCGGCCGCTTGTCCATCAACCGCAGGATCAGCGGCGTGAAGATCAACTGCATGGCCAGCTCCATCTTGCCGCCCGGCACCACGATGCAGTTCGACCGGGACATGAACGAGTCGTGCAGCATCGACAGCAGATACGGGAAGTCGATCACCTTCGGGTCGGCGAACCGGATCACCACGAAACTCTCGTCCGCCGTCGGAATGGTGCGCGCGATGAACGGATTGGACGTGTCCACGGTGGGCACCCGCTGGAAGTTGACATAGGTGCGGGAGAACTGCGGGCAAATGTAGGTGACGTAATCCGGCATCCGCCGCAGGATCGTATCGATCACGGCCTCGCTGGAGTACCCGCGCTCGGTCTTGTCCCGGATCACCTTCTGAATCCACTCCAGATTGATGATCGGCACGACGCCGACCAGCAGATCGGTGTACCGCGCCACATCCACGGTCGAGGTGACCGCCGCGCCGTGCAGGCCCTCGTAGAACAGCAGATCACTGCCCGGCGCCAGCTCCTCCCACGGCGTGAAGGTGCCCGGCGGCTGGCCGTAGGGCTTGGCCTCGGCCTCGTCGTGCAGGTAGCGGCGCACGGTTCCGACGCCGGTCTCGCCGTACTCGCGAAACAGTGTCTCCAGTTCCTTCAGCAGGTTGGCCTCCTCGCCGAAATGCGAGAACCGCACATTGCGGTTCTGCTCGGCCTCGGCCATGGCCGCCTTCATCTCGTCGCGGTCGTACCGGTGGAACGCGTCGCCCTCGACGACGGCCGCGTTGATCCCTTCGCGACGGAAGATCTCCTGGAACGTCCGCGTCACGCTGGAGGTCCCCGCGCCAGAGGAGCCGGTGATGGCGACG
Source organism: Nocardia beijingensis NBRC 16342 (assembly GCF_001612785.1). Classification (GTDB taxonomy): domain Bacteria; phylum Actinomycetota; class Actinomycetes; order Mycobacteriales; family Mycobacteriaceae; genus Nocardia; species Nocardia beijingensis. Next base: position 29,812 of record NZ_BDBC01000044.1, on the reverse strand, counting down.
ACCGGGTGCTTGACCGACATGGTTCTCCTGTTCAGCGCTGGGCCGGGCGAAACAGCGACCGCCTGCCGAACAGCGAGCTGTCGAAGCTGGGGCCCTCGTCGGGTTCGCGGTGATACCGCTCGATGCGCTCGACTTCGTTGCGGGAGCCGAAGATCAGCGGCACCCGCTGATGGACGTCGCGGGGCGCCACTTCCAGCACCCGCTCGCTGCCGGTGGTCGCCGCGCCACCGGCCTGTTCGACGATGAACGCGATCGGGTTCGCCCCGTAGAGCAACGCCACCCGGCCCGGACGCGTGGGCGGGCGGGTGTCGCGCGGATACAGATACACCCCGCCTCGGGTGAGGATGTGGAACGTGTCGGCCACCAGCGAGGCCACCCAGCGCATATTGAAATCGCGTTCGCGCGGGCCGTCGACGCCGTCGAGGCACTCGTGCACGTAACGGCGCACCGGCCGTTCCCAGAACCGCTCGTTGGCCGCGTTGATCGCGAAACCGGAAGTGTCATCGGGGATGCGCATCCGCGGGTGGGTCAGCACGAACGCGCCGATCTCCCGGTCCAGGGTGAACCCGTCCACCCCGCTGCCGGTCGTCAGCACCAGCATGGTCGCCGGGCCGTACAGGGTGAAGCCCGCGCACACCTGCTCGACGCCGGGTTGCAGGAAGTCGGCCGCGGACGGGGCCGTGCCCTGCGCGGGCGCGCGCAACACACTGAAGATGGTGCCCACCGGAAGGTTGACGTCGATGTTCGACGAACCGTCCAGCGGATCGAAGGCCAGCAGATATTTCCCGCGCCGATGCGTGGACGGCACCGGGTGGATCTCGCTGATCTGTTCGGAGAGCAACGCCGAAAGATGGCCGGTCCATTGCGTCTCGGCGACCATGATGTCGTTGGAGATCGCGTCCAGTTTGCGATGCACCGTCGGTGGCAGATTGTCCGGTTCGGACGCGCCGATCGAGCCGGCGATCGCGCCCCTCGTGACCTGGTTGGCGACGATCTTCGTCGCGGTGGCGATCACGTTCACCAGGGCGGAGAACTCACCGGACGAGCCGGGATGCCGATGCTCCTGCTCGATGGTGTAACGGGTGAGGGTCTTCAGTCCTTCTGGCATAACGCCTCGATCTCGTCACCGCGGTCACACGGTCGGCCCGCCCGCGGGCTCAGGGTCGGTGAACACGCTGCTGCCGTAGACGTCCTCGTCGGTCAGCGTGATCAAATCGGTTCTGGTCAGCGGTCTGCGCAGTTCGACGAGACGCTTGGCCTGCCGCAACCGGCAGCGGTCGAGCGCGTTGCGCACGCTGCGCGCGTTGGAGAAGCGCGGGCGGTCCATCCGGCGCTGGAGGTATTCCCCGAAGGCGGTGCGCGCCGCGTCGTCGAAGCGGAAGTTCTCCGCCGCCACCATGAGTTCGGCGATGCCGAGCAGTTCCGCGTGCGTGTAGTCGGCGAACTCGAGGTGATGAGCCACCCGCGAGGACAGGCCGGGATTGGCGGAGAAGAACCGGTCCATCCGGTCGGGGTATCCGGCGAAGATCACCACCAGGCTGGCGCGTTCGTTCTCCATCTCCTGCAACAGGATCTCGATCACCTCCTGCCCGTAGTCGCGTTCGTTCTCCGGCCGGAACAGGTAGTAGGCCTCGTCGATGAACAGCACCCCGCCCGCCGCCTTGGCCAGCGCCTCCTTCGTCTTCGGCGCGGTGTGCCCGATGAACTGACCCACGAGATCGTCGCGAGTGACGGTGTGCACCTTGGGTTTGCGGATGTAGCCGAGGGCGTGCAGCATCTGCGCCATCCGCAACGCCACGGTGGTCTTGCCCGTGCCCGGCCCGCCGGTGAAGCTCATGTGCATGGTCGGCCGCGACGAGGTCAGCCCGAAACGCTGCCGGGCCCGGTCGATCAGCAGCAGCGCCGCGATCTCGCGTACCCGCCGCTTCACCGGTGCCAGCCCGATCAGCTCGGCGTCCAGCCTGCGCAACGTCTCTTCGACGTCGTGACCGGCGATGTCACTCGACAGGTCCAGCACCGCGTCCTCGGCCAGGATCTGCGGCTCCTCCGATTCGGCGGGCGCCGTCCGCACCGCGCCGGGGACCTCGGCCCCCGGCCGGTGCAGACGGAATCCGGAGCCGTTGCGCTCAGCCGCCATACCGCTGTCCCGGCCGGACGGTCGTGGCATACGAGTGCAGGCCGTAGGTCTGCCTGCGATCGGGCCCCTCGGTGCGGGTGAGCACGAAGCCGGGCTCATCGGGCGGCCGTTGCACCAGGAAACTCAGCGCCGTCGTCTGCCTGGTGTAGCGGGCGTCGTAGGCGAGCACCCGCACGTAGTGCCGGGGGAACGTCGCCCGGCAGGCGTCGATTTCGGCCAGCACGCCGTCGGGCTCGTCCAGGTCGAACAGCGGAAGCCCCCACATCTCCCAATAGGCGTTACGCGGGTGCGGATCGTCGGTGTACTCGATGGACACCGGCCAGCCGTTGAGCAACGCGTAACGCACTTGGGCGGCGATCTGCTCATCGGTCAGCGGCGGCAGGTAGCAGAACGTTCCGTGCCTCAGATACATCGATTGGTCCTTCCTGGATGGTCAGCGGCTGGCCGTCGGCACGGCGTCCGGCGCGTCGGTGGAGGTGTAGTCGAAGGTGACATCGCCCCAGGTCGCCAGCGCGACCTCCAGCGGACGACACAACTCGGCCGCCTTCCGCAACACCTCGGGGCCTTCCTTCAGCAGATCGCGGCCTTCGTTGCGGGCCTGAACGACCGCCTCCAGCGCCACCCGGTTCGCCTCGGCGCCCGCGGCGATGCCGAGCGGATGCCCGATCGTGCCGCCGCCGAACTGCAATACCACGTCGTCGCCGAACAGGTCGAGCAGCTGATGCATCTGCCCGGCGTGGATGCCGCCGGAAGCCACCGGCATCACGCCGGGCAGGCTGGCCCAGTACTGGTCGAAGAAGATCCCGTTGGCCGGCTCGGTGCGGATGTGGTTCTCGCGCAACGTGTCGTAGAACCCCTTGGTCGTCGCCGGATCGCCTTCCAGTTTCCCGACCACGGTGCCCGCGTGCAGATGGTCGACGCCGATCAACCTGCACCACTTGGCCAGCACCCGGAAGCTGACACCGTGCGTCTTCTGCCGGGTGTAGGTGGAATGCCCCGCGCGATGCAGGTGCAGCAGCACCCCGTTGCGGCGCGCCCAGTGCGACATCGACTGCATCGCGGTGAAGCCGACGGTGAGGTCCATCATGATGACAACGCTGCCGAGTTCCTTGGCGAACTCCGCGCGCTCGTACATCTGCTCCATCGACGCCGCGGTCACATTGAGATAATGGCCTTTGATCTCACCGGTCTCGGCCATCGCGCGGTTGACGCCCTCCATCGCGAACAAGTACCGGTCGCGCCAGCGCATGAACGGCTGCGAGTTGATGTTCTCGTCGTCCTTGGTGAAATCCAGACCGCCTTTGCACGCCTCGTAGATGACGCGTCCATAATTGCGGGCCGATAGCCCCAGTTTCGGTTTCACGGTCGCGCCGAGCAGCGGCCTGCCGTATTTGTTGAGATATTCGCGTTCCATCACCGTGCCGTGCGGCGGCCCCTGGAACGTCTTCACGTACGCCACCGGGATGCGCATGTCCTCCAGCCGCAGCGCCAGCAGCGGCTTGAACCCGAACACGTTGCCGATGATCGAGGAGGTCAGATTGGTGATCGACCCCTCTTCGAACAAGTCGAGATCGTAGGCGATGTAGGCGAAGTACTCCCCCTGCCGTCCCGGCACCTCATCGATGCGGTAACACTTCGCCTGGTAGCGCGAGTGGGCGGTGAGCCGGTCGGTCCACACCACCGTCCAGGTCGCCGTGGAGGATTCACCCGCCACCGCGGCGGCCGCCTCGATCGGATCGACGCCGCGCTGCGGAGTCACCCGGAACACGGCGAGCACGTCGGTGTCCGACGGCTGGTAGTCGGGCGCGTAATATCCCATCGACGCATAGGATTGGACACCCGGATCCCAGCGGTCGCGTTCGGTTTCTTCGGCCATCGTTCCTCCTGCTGTGCCACTGCGGGACACCCGCACCCGGGTGAACGGGCGTGCCTCGAGATTTCCAGGATGACGGGCCGGATACCGACAAACAATTTGATTGTTCCTCGCGATACTCAACGTATTCGTAGAGTTTGTTACCGTTTTCCGGTGGGTATGGTGAGCGCGGCTCGGATGGAAACCTTCCTGGCCGTCGCCCGCCACGGCAGCATTCGCCGCGCCGCGGCGCAACTGCACATCACCGAGGCCGCCGTCTCCGCGGCCGTCGCGCACGTCGAGAAACAGCTGGGGGCCAAGCTCGTCGCGAAAGCGGGACGCGGCATCGCGCTCACCGAGGCCGGGCGCGTCTACGCCGAGTACTGCCGCGGCATCCTCGGGTTGATGCAGGAGGCTCAGGCCGCCGTGCGCCGCGCCGAGACCGGGCGCCTGCGGATCGGCGTGGTCGCCACCGCGGGCGAGTACGTCCTGCTGCGGCCGCTCGCGTCGTTCCGCCGCCGGTTCCCCGACATCGAACTGAGCCTTTCGGTGCATCCGCGCGACGCGCTGTTCCTCGAATTGCAGCACCACGAAACGGATCTCGTCATCGCGGGCCGTCCGCCGCGCGATACCGGGCTGGTCGTGCGCGCCCGGAGGCCGAGCAGCCTGGTCGTGGTCGGCCTGCCGGAACTCGAACCGCTGCACGCCACCTGGCTACTGCGCGGGCGCGGCTCCGGCACTCGCGAGGCCACCCTCGGCCTGTTCGATCAGCTCCGGATCGAACCGCCCACGCTCACGCTCGGCTCCCACGGCGCCGTCCTTGCCGCCGCACGAGAAGGACTGGGCGTGACCTTGATCCACAGCGACGCCATCTCCCAGGACCTGGACAACGGCGTGCTGCGTGTCCTTCCGGTCGAGGGCACCCCGCTGGATCGGCCATGGCACGCCGTCACCACCCGCACCCCGACCCCTACCACCCGCCTGTTCCTCGCCCACCTGCTCGACACCGCCGAGGCCGGATCCGCCGCGTTCCACCCCGATTGAAGCCGCCATCCGCGCCGACCGGCGCCGTGACCAGCGCGGAAACCGCTGGACGGATGTGGCAGACTGGCTCGCATGACCGGAGGGGATGTACCGTCCAACGTCTCGGACACCGCGCGCTGGGTCGCGGCCTACCGGGCACGCGAGACCGAACGCCAGGACGCGCTGTTCCGCGATCCGCTCGCCGACCGCCTCGCCGGTGAACGCGGCCACGCCATCGCCGACAACGCACCCCGGGTGATGCGCGGCGGGTGGCCGATCGTCACGCGAACCAAGCTGATCGACGACCTGATCGCCACCGCGATCGCTGAAGGCTGCGACCGCGTCCTCAACCTCGCCGCCGGTCTCGACACCCGCCCCTATCGGCTCGAGCTTCCCGGGGAGTTGCTGTGGATCGAGGCCGATCTGCCCGAGCTCGTCGCGGAGAAGGACAGCGCCCTCGCCGGTGAGACGCCGCACTGCGTGCTCCTGCGCCGAGCGGTCGACCTCGCCGATCCCGACGCGCGGGCGAAGTTCCTCGACGAGGCGCTCGGCGCGATCGGCCCGGTCACCGCTCCCGCATCGAAAGCCCTCGTGCTCACCGAGGGCCTGCTGATGTACCTCGACCCGCCGACGGTCACCGACCTCGCTGCCGCGCTGTCCCGCCCCGAGATCGCCTGGTGGCTGCTGGACTTGAGTCTCGGGATGCGCAAGATGCGCTCCGGCGACACCTTCGCCAACGCGCCGATGAAGTTCGAGCCCGCCAACGGCGTCCGCTTCTTCGAAGACCTGGGCTGGCAGCCGATCGAACTCGAGAGCCTGCTGCTGCACGCCCGCAAGTTCCGCCGAGCGCCGTGGTACCTGCGGCCGTTCACCTACCTGCCCCAGCCCGACCCCCGCAAACCCATGCGCAACCCGTGGTCTGGCATCATCCGTTTCCGCCGCACCTGAGCGCGCCGATCGCCGCTACAGCTGGCCGTGCTGGGAGTCGAAGGTCAGGACGCGTCCGCCCAGTTGGATCTGGGCGCCCGGTGCGAGGACGATCGGCTGGCCCGGCACCGCCCGCACCCAGTCCTGGCGGCCGGGATGACGGATGTGGGTGCCGTTGGTGGAGCCGCCGTCCACGACCGTGGCATCCCAGTCGAGCAGCCGGATCTCCGCGTGCGCCCGTGACATTCCGCCCGAGCTGTCCTCCAGCCGCACCGGCCGCGCACCACGCGCGACCGCCTCCGAATGTTCCGGCTCGCGACCGAGAACGCAGTCGCTGTCCAGGACGAACGACGTGCCGTCGTCCAGCAGCAGCACACCGAGCGGCGGGCGCACCCCTGCGCTGAGCACGCAGGTGAGTTGATCCATCCGGATGCCGCACACCGCGCAGAACGACACTCGCGGATCGTTGTGATGATGCCGGGCGCACTGGAAGCCCTGCACGATCACCCGATGCCCCATCGTGTTCGATCCGGTCGAACCGAGCGCGGCCGCGACGACTCCGGCCGAGGGCACCACGGTCTCGGCGAGGTTCGCGTCGTTGGCGATCGCGTGATCCCGATCGGTGCGGTGCGCGGGCGGCGCCGGTGGTACCGGCTGCACGGCCGGCGTCACGCCATCGCGTGGCGTGGCGCGCCGCGACGGCGCCTGGAGATCGACTTCCGTCGCGGCGTCACCGGGGTCCTCGCCTTTACGCAAGCTCGGCGCGCGCCGCGGTTGGGCCGCCGATGCCTCGGAACCCGGCTGCGCACCGGGGCGGTGTGATTGCGGTCCGGCGGTGACACTCGGGACCGGCGTCGGCGGCGGGGCCTGGACGGGATGCGGTTCGGACACCGGTCGTGGCCCGGCGTGCGGCGGCTCCGCGATCCGCCGCGGTCCACCGGTCGGCTCCGGCTCGGCGTGCGATGGCGATGTGGCGTGCGGCTCCCCCGGCCCCGCGGTGACGCCGTGGCCGTACGCCTCGTCGTCGATCGCACCTGACCACAACACCGCTCCCGATCCAGGTGCGGTCCCGCCGCCTAGCGACAGGATCCCGCGCCCCGGCAGCGATTCCGCGATCCACCCCGCCTCGTCCACGAACAACCCCGCGCCGCTGCCGGGTGCGGGCGTCACCATCCGGTCGACGGTGAATCCGGCGTCCCGGCCGCGCAGCACCTCCGTGTGGCCCGGCCCGGCGAGCACCGCGGTGATGCCCCCGTGCAGGAACACCGCGAGGCCGTCGTCCACCGGCGTGATCACGCCGAACTCGACCTCGTCCTCCTCGCCGTTGGACAAGCCCATCAGCCAGGTCGTGGCCAGCCGCGCCACCGCGCGACCGCTGCGGCGCGGGTCACGCGCGACCGCTTCGCGCACGATGTCCAGCAGCGCCGTCAGCGTGCGGGCCGCGACCGTGTCCGCCGTGACCGGTCCGTCGCCCCGGTGCGCGACCACCACGACGGCGCCGCTGGAGCTCGCCACCAGGTGGGCGCCGGGCAACACCTCGATCTGCGCGCTCACAGGAATCGGCCGCCTTGGAAGCGCCACCGATGGAACACCACCCGCATCGGCCCGTTCACGATCAGCCAGAAGACGATCCACGTGATGACGAACTGGAGCAGGAACGCGGCGGGCGACGGGCGCAGATGCTCGGGCAGCACCACCGTGGTGTAGCGCACCAGCACCCAGATCAGCAATCCTTCATTGAGGATGGTGACCAGGCCGAACAGGGTCGGCCAGTCCTTTTCCCAGCGGAACTGCTGTAGCAGATGGTAGAGCAGCTCCCAGAGCACACCGACCAGAACGGTGGCCAGCAGCACCGACAGCGTCACCCGGTAGGCCTGCCCGATGCTCAACGAGCCGGTCGGCAGCAACGGGGTGATCAGCAGCGCGACGACGAAGCCGATCACGCTCAGCGCGAGAAGACGGGTCTGGATTCGCCCGTTCAAGGTAGGAAGCATTGTTCAGATCTTCTCGTTCGTAACCCACAGCCACCATTGCCGCGTCGAGCGCAGCGGCCCCATCCGCCGGCAGAATCCGACCGCCGCCAGGTCGTCGGCGATCTCCTGCGCGGCGATCTGCAAGCCGAGGAAGGTGTCCACGCCCACGAACGGCCCGCCGAGCGTCGCGCTGCCCGAGGCGTACATCCGCCCCGTGCCGCTGCGGGTGCCGATCAGCTCGAAGGTGGTGTTCACGTCGAGCCTGCCGAGCGGATTGCGTCCCGCGCCGGCGTGATCGAGCAGGTCGGCCAGCAGCCGGTGCTCGCGGATGTCGGCTTCCAGGCCCGTGCAGTCGATGATGTAGTCGACGGTCGTGTCGAACGGTTGCGTCGGCGGCGGAAACGGCAGCGGCGCAGTGGGGTCGGGAAGGATCGTCGCGACCACTCCCTGCCGTCCCGCGGCGGGACGCGGAGCACGCATGGTGCCGGCCATCACCTGGTACCACCCTTCCCGGCGGCCGCGGCGCAACTGTTCCTGCCAATTGTCCCGGATGGGGGTGTTGGTGCCGGAGATCTCCTTGTACGCCCGCGCCCGTTCCTCGCCTTGCAGCCGCCGCACCTTCTGCTTGAGCTGACCGCCCCACACCGACTTCGGATAGTTGAAGCCCTGGTAGGCCCACCCGTCGCCGCCCTTGCGCCTGCTGAAGACGTTCTTGCCGTGCGGTCCGGCGATATAGGTGCGGAACAGGTGCAGGATCCGGGTGTCGAGGCGGTATTTGTCCCGATCGTCGATGAGCCGTTGCAGGACGCGGCTGGCCACGATCCCGCTGCCGCGGATCAGCACGGTACCGGGCCGCCGCTGTAGCGCCTGGTAGACGTGCTCGTGCGGCTCGTAGGCGTTGACCACGCGCGTCGGGTCACGATGGGTCTCGCGATACTCCTGCAGGTCCGGCAGCAGCTTCAAGCCCGGATACCCCACGGCCACATGCACATACGTACTGCGGAAGGCGACGCGTTTGGTCGGCGTCGAACCGGCGGGCGGGGTGAGGATCGTGAAGTATCCGCCGCCGTGGCGCTTGCGGACCATGCGCACGTGCCCGCGATGCAAGGAGCGGGCATAGCCGATGCGGTGGAATTCCCGTTCCATGGACTCGAACGCCTGGCCCGCCCGCGGGGTGTAGTAGTTGGCGAAGATCGGCTCGACGAAGACGTTCCACAGCGCTTTGATCGACTTGTCGGCGATCGCCTCCCGCACCGCGTAGGACGGGAAGCCCCAGATGTTGTCCGGGGTGGAGGCCGAGTCGCTGCGCAGGCGCTCGCTCCGGGGAATCTGCGACACCCTGGTGAGGTACTCGTAGGAGGCCCACGGGTGCTCTTGCGGACCGAGCACCGCCATCGCCTCCGCGGGCACGCCGAAGATCCGGAGCGTGTCGTAGGTGACGAAGGACCCGATCCCGCCGCCGATGGTCACGAACGGTACGTCGATCACCGGAATCCCGGCGCCGCCAAGCATTTCGTCGGTCCACACGTCGGTGTCGACGAGGGCCTGCGTGATATCTCCCCGCATTGGCCGGACTTTACCGGCATATTCTTGTCAACTGCTTGTCATCGGCTTTCGGGGGAAGACCGCACTGGTGACGCGCGGTGCACGACGCGCGCGAATCATCTGCGCCGAACCTGCCACGCGGGGCGCCCTCGCGGACGTACCATGCCGTTCGTGGCCGATTCCCCTCGTTCCACCCCGCTGCGGGTTCTCGTGTACAGCAACGACGCCGACACCAGGCGCCAGGTGATCCAGGCCTTGGGCAAGCGTCCGAGCCCGGAGCTACCGGAGTTCGAGTACCTCGAGGTCGCCACCGCTCCCGTGGTGATCGCGCAACTGGACGCGGGCGGCATCGACTTGGCCGTGCTCGACGGCGAGGCCACTCCGGCGGGCGGGCTCGGCATCGCCAAGCAATTGAAGGACGAAGTCGATCCGTGCCCGCCGCTGCTGGTGCTCACGGGCAGGCCCGACGACGCATGGCTGGCCAGCTGGTCGCGGGCCGAGGCCGCGGTGGCGCATCCCATCGATCCGCTGCGGCTCACCGAGGCCGTCGTGACCCTGCTGCGCAACCGCTCCGCGGCCTGACCGCCGAGACGATTCATAGCGATCATGAATTAGTAAGGTCGGGCGCGTCGCCATGCCGCCACTCTCGGAAGGCCCTCTCCGCGCCCACCGCCCGGCCGCGTCGGGTTCGCCGCGCAATTGTCGCCCTTTCCGACTGCGAACCCGCTCGGGACCACATTCGACGTCGTGGAACCCGACATCCCGGCCTTCCAACTGACCGTTCACCCAACAGGGCGGCCACGCCGCGCGGATTACCACCGTTTCGGTCATAAATGCTTGTACTGAATTCGATCAAACGCCGTCGCCAAACGCACTGCGGGCCGCCCTTTCAGTTGTAGGCTGTGCCGTATCTCACACGGAGACGGATCCGGTAATGACCGTCCCCGGGTGGAGCCGAGGGGCGAGTCTGGCCGAGGCGGACAACGACGTCAGCCCGCCTCGGACGCTGTTGTCAGCTGCCGCTCGCAAGGAGGGGAAGTGCAGTCGTGAACATCGAGGTGCCGACGCTCGTACTCGGCGCGATCGCGGCGGCGTTCGCGCTGTTCTCCATCGTCCTGTCCGCCCTGGTCGGTCCGAAACGACGCAACCGGGCCAAGCTCGAGCCCTACGAATGCGGCATCGAGCCGACCCCGCACGCCGTCGCGGGCGGGCCGGGAAATGTTACGGGACAACGCTTTCCGGTGAAGTACTACCTCACCGCCATGTTGTTCATCATCTTCGACATCGAGATCGTGTTCCTCTACCCGTGGGCAGTGCACTTCGATGCGCTCGGTCTCTTCGGTCTTGCCGCGATGGCGTTGTTCATCGTCAACGTCTCGGTGGCCTACGCCTACGAATGGCGGCGGGGCGGGCTCAGCTGGGACTGACTGCCGGGCAGCCGATTTCGTAGCCGACGAGTGGAAGCGAGTCAGTAGAACATGGGTCTCGAGGAAAAACTGCCCAGCGGCTTCCTGCTGAGCACGGTCGAGGATTTCGCCGGATACCTGCGCAAGGGCTCCCTCTGGCCGGCCACCTTCGGCCTGGCCTGCTGCGCCATCGAGATGATGGCCACCGGCGGGGGCCGATTCGACATCGCCCGCTTCGGCATGGAGGCCTTCCGCGCCTCACCGCGGCAGGCGGATCTGATGATCGTCGCGGGCCGGGTGAGCCAGAAGATGGCTCCGGTCCTGCGGCAGGTCTACGACCAGATGACCGAACCGAAATGGGTGCTGGCGATGGGCGTCTGCGCCTCCTCCGGCGGGATGTTCAACAACTACGCCATCGTGCAAGGCGTCGATCACGTGGTGCCGGTGGACATCTACCTGCCCGGCTGCCCGCCGCGGCCGGAGATGCTGCTGAACGCGATCCTGGCACTGCACGCCAAGATTCAACAGATGCCGCTCGGCGTCAACCGCGAGGAAGCCGTGCGCGCCGCCGAACAGGCCGCGCTCGCCTCGACGCCGACCATCCGGATGGAGGGTCTGCTGCGATGACCTTCGACACCCCTGACGACACCGAGACCCCGCCCGCGCACGACGCGATCGATGCCGCGGCCACCGCGGGCCCGGAAGGCACACTGCCGGACGAGGATTCCGCACCGCAGGAGACCGACGTCATCGGTGTGCGCCGCGGCATGTTCGGCGTCACCGGCACCGGCGACACCTCCGGCTACGGCCGCCTGGTCCGCCCGGTCACCCTGCCCGGCGGCACGCCGCCACCCTACGGCGGGTACTTCGACGAGGTGGTCGACGCGCTGCGCGCCGCGCTCACCGCCACCGGCTCCCCTCCGGAGGCGGCGCTGGAGAAGGTGATCGTCTTCCGCGGCGAACTCACCCTGCACGTGCGCCGGGAGCAGCTGCCCGCGGTGGCCCGCGCGCTGCGCGACGATCCCGCGCTGCGTTTCGAACTCTGCCTCGGCGTGAACGGCGTGCACTATCCGGAGGATTCCGGCCGTGAACTCCACGCGGTCTATCACCTCATGTCGATCACGCACAACCGCCGCCTACGGGTGGAGGTCGCCGCGCCGGACGCCGACCCGCACATTCCCTCGCTCTACGAGGTGTATCCCACCACCGACTGGCACGAGCGCGAGACATACGACTTCTTCGGCATCCGGTTCGACGGGCACCCCTCGCTGACCCGGATCACCATGCCGGACGACTGGCGCGGCCACCCCCAGCGCAAGGACTACCCGCTCGGCGGGATCCCGGTCGAATACAAGGGCGCGCGCATCCCGCCGCCCGACGAGCGGAGGGCATACAGCTGATGCACGACACCGACACCGAACCCGAGGTCACCGCGCCCGAGCCCGCCACGGTCACCGTCGCGGGGCAGGACTGGGACCAGGTGGCCGAGACGCTGTCCGGCGCGGGCGAAGAACGCATCGTCGTCAACATGGGCCCGCAGCATCCGTCCACCCACGGTGTGCTGCGGCTGATCCTGGAGATCGAAGGCGAAACGGTCACCGAAGCCCGCTGCGGCATCGGCTACCTGCACACCGGAATCGAGAAGAACCTCGAATTCCGCAACTGGACCCAGGGCGTCACCTTCGTCACCCGGATGGACTACCTGTCGCCGTTCTTCAACGAGACGGCGTACTGCCTCGGCGTGGAGAAGCTGCTCGACATCACCGAACAGATCCCAGAGCGCGCCACGATCGTGCGCGTGCTGCTGATGGAGCTCAACCGCATCTCCTCGCACCTGGTCGCCCTCGCCACCGGCGGCATGGAGCTCGGCGCGCTGACGCCGATGCTGTTCGGCTTCCGCGAACGCGAGTTGATCCTCGACGTGTTCGAGACGATCACCGGTCTGCGCATGAACCACGCGTTCATCCGCCCCGGCGGCTTGGCCCAGGACCTGCCCGACAACGGCGTCACCAAGGTGCGCGAACTGCTCGCGCTGCTGCCCAAACGGCTGCGCGACATGGAGCACCTGCTCACCGCCAACCCGATCTGGAAGGCACGCACTCAGAACATCGGCTATCTCGACCTGCAGGGCTGCATGGCCCTCGGCATCACCGGCCCCGTGCTCCGCGCCACCGGCCTGCCGCACGACCTGCGCAAAGCCCAGCCCTACTGCGGCTACGAGAACTACGAATTCGATGTCCCCACCACCACCGGATGCGACTGCTACGGCCGCTACGTCATCCGGGTGGAGGAGATGAAGGAATCGCTGAAGATCGTCGAGCAGTGCCTGGACCGGCTCCGGCCGGGCCCGGTGATGATCGACGACAAGAAGATCGCCTGGCCCGCCGACCTGCAACTCGGCGCCGACGGACTGGGTAACTCCCCCGCGCACATCGGCAAGATCATGGGCACGTCCATGGAGGGCCTGATCCACCACTTCAAGCTGGTCACCGAAGGCATCCGCGTGCCTGCGGGCCAGGTGTACGCGGCCGTGGAGTCACCGCGCGGCGAGCTGGGCGTGCACATGGTCAGCGACGGCGGCACCCGGCCGTACCGGGTGCACTATCGCGACCCCTCGTTCACCAATCTGCAAGCGGTCGCGGCGATGTGCGAGGGCGGCATGGTCGCCGACGTCATCGCCTCGGTCGCCAGCATCGACCCCGTCATGGGCGGAGTGGACCGATGAACCCGGCAACGCACGGCGAGACCCCCAACGGCGGCTACGCGACCGGCGGGACGCAAGTCCTGCTGAAGCTCAGTACCCGCCCCGAGCCCTATCAGCCCTTCGTGCGCGAACGGCTCGAGACCGACGCCAAGGAGATCATCGCGCGCTACCCGCATCCGCGTTCGGCGCTGCTGCCCCTGCTGCACCTGGTGCAGTCCGAGGAGGGCTACGTCACGGGCACCGGAATCGAGTTCTGCGCCGAGCAATTGGGCCTGACCGGCGCCGAAGTCACCGCGGTCGCCACCTTCTATTCGATGTTCCGGCGCACACCCACCGGTGACTACCACGTCGGCGTCTGCACCAACACCCTCTGCGCGGTCATGGGCGGTGACGCCATCCTCGCCGCGCTCGAGCGCCACCTCGGCATCGGGCACGGCGACACCACGGCGGACGGGTCGATCACGCTCGAGCACGTCGAGTGCAACGCGGCCTGCGACTTCGCGCCGGTGATCATGGTGAACTGGGAGTTCTTCGACAACCAGACCCCCGAGTCCGCACAGGCACTGGTGGACGCGCTGCGGGCCGGACAACAGGTCACCCCCACCAGGGGCGCGCCGCTGTGCACGTTCAAGCAGACCGCGCGCATCCTCGCTGGGTTCCCCGACGAGCGCCCCGGTGTGCTCGACGGCGCGGCCGGTGACGCGACGCTCGCCGGTCTGCGGGTCGCCCGCGAGCAGGGCATGCGCGCGCCCGCGGCGGAAGCCGACGCGGAGGACCTGCGATGACCCTCACCCCGGTGTTGAGCACCTACTGGGACGATCCGCAGTCCTGGACGATGGACACCTACCTGCGCCACGACGGGTATCAGGCGCTACGCACCGCACTGCGGATGGAGCCGGATCAGGTCATCCAGACGGTCAAGGACGCGGGCCTGCGCGGGCGTGGTGGCGCCGGCTTCCCCACCGGCATGAAATGGAGCTTCATCCCGCAGGGCCCCGGACCCGACGGCGTGACCAAACCGCACTACCTAGTGGTGAACGCCGACGAGTCGGAACCCGGCACCTGCAAGGACATTCCGCTCATGCTGGCCGCTCCGCACGCGCTGATCGAAGGCGTCGTCATCGCCGCCTACGCCATCCGCGCGGCGCACGCCTTCATCTACCTGCGCGGCGAGGTGGTTCCGGTGCTCCGGCGGCTGCAAGCCGCGGTGGCCCAGGCCTACGAAGCGGGTTTCCTCGGTCACGACATCCTCGGCTCCGGCTACGACCTGGAACTGATCGTGCACGCGGGAGCGGGCGCCTACATCTGCGGTGAGGAGACCGCGCTGCTGGACTCGCTGGAAGGCCGCCGCGGCCAGCCTCGGCTGCGCCCGCCGTTCCCCGCCGTCGCAGGCCTGTACGCCTGCCCGACCGTGGTGAACAACGTGGAGTCCATCGCCAGCGTGCCGCCCATCATCCGCAACGGCATCGCGTGGTTCCGCTCCATGGGCAGTGAGCGATCGCCCGGCTTCACCCTTTACTCGCTGTCGGGTCACGTGACGCGGCCGGGGCAGTACGAGGCGCCGCTGGGCGTCACGTTGCGCGAGCTGCTCGGCTACGCGGGTGGCGTGCGCGCCGGGCACCGGGTGAAGTTCTGGACCCCGGGCGGCTCGTCGACACCACTGTTCACCGAGGAACACCTCGACGTGCCGCTCGACTACGAGGGCGTCGCGGGCGCGGGGTCCATGCTCGGCACCAAGGCTTTGCAGATCTTCGACGACACCACTTGCGTGGTGCGGGCCGTGCTGCGCTGGACGGAGTTCTACGCGCACGAGTCCTGCGGCAAGTGCACCCCGTGCCGGGAGGGCACCTACTGGCTGGTGCAGCTGCTGCAACGCATCGAGGCAGGCACCGGCGTCGCGTCCGACCTGGACAAGCTGCTCGACATCAGCGACACCATCAACGGCAAGTCGTTCTGCGCCCTCGGCGACGGCGCGGCCAGCCCGATCGTCTCCTCGCTGAAGTACTTCCGCGCGGAGTACGCCGAACACCTGCGGCTGGGCGGCTGCCCGTTCGACCCGGCGCGCAGCACGGCATGGGCGGAGTCAGGAGAAGAGGTCCGATGAAACCGGTATCGCGCAGCGATGCGATCAGGGGTGGCGGCCGGGCGACGAGCGGGCCCGCCACCGTGCGTGACGACAACGGCGGCCCCGCGCCCGCCGACCTGGTGACCGTGACCATCGACGACACCGCCGTCAGCGTGCCGCCCGGCACCCTGCTGATCCGGGCCGCCGAACTGATCGGCATCCAGATCCCCCGCTTCTGCGACCATCCGCTGCTCGACCCGGTCGGCGCCTGCCGCCAGTGCCTCGTGGAAGTCGAAGGGCAGCGCAAGCCGGTCGCCTCCTGCACGATGGCCGTCGCCGACGGCATGGTGGTGCGCACCCAGCTCACCTCTCCCGCCGCCGACAAGGCGCAGGAGGGCGTGATGGAGCTGCTGCTGATCAACCATCCGCTCGACTGTCCGGTCTGCGACAAGGGCGGCGAGTGCCCGCTGCAGAACCAGGCGATGTCCACCGGCCGCGCCGAATCCCGGTTCGACGGCCGCAAACGCACCTACCCCAAACCGATTCCGCTGTCCACGGCCGTGTTGCTGGACCGGGAACGCTGCGTGCTCTGCGCCCGCTGCACCCGTTTCTCCCAGCAGGTCGCGGGCGATCCGTTCATCGAACTGATGGATCGCGGCGCGCTGCAACAGGTCGGCACCGCGCAGGCCGAACCGCTGGACTCCTACTTCTCCGGCAACACCGTGCAGATCTGCCCGGTCGGCGCGCTCACCGGCACCGCCTACCGATTCCGGGCGCGTCCGTTCGACCTGGTGTCCAGCCCGAACGTCTGCGAGCACTGCGCCTCCGGCTGCGCCCAGCGCACCGACCACCGCCGCGGCAAGGTCCTGCGCCGGCTGGCCGGGGACGACCCGCAGGTCAACGAGGAGTGGAACTGCGACAAGGGCCGGTGGGCCTTTACCTACGCCACCGAGCCCGACCGGCTCACCACCCCCCTGGTGCGCGGCTGGGACGGCGAACTCGCCCCGGCTTCGTGGTCGCAGGCGCTGGCCGCGGCCGCGGAAGGACTGGCCGCGTCCTTCGGCAACGCAGGAGTCCTGGTCGGCGGCAGGGTCACCGAGGAGGACGCCTACGCCTACGCGAAGTTCGCGCGAGTCGCCCTCGGCACCAACGACATCGACTTCCGCTCCCGCGCGCATTCGGCGGAGGAGGCCGACTTCCTCGCCGCCCGCGTCGCGGGCCGGGATCCCGCGGTCACCTACGAGAGCATGGAGGCCGCGCCGGTCGTGCTGCTCGTCGGATTCGAACCCGAAGAAGAGTCGCCGATCGTCTACCTGCGGTTGCGCAAGGCCGCCCGCAAGCGGGGCCTGCCGATCTACGCGGTGGCGCCGTACTCCTCGCGGGGGCTCGAGCGCATGTCCGGACGGCTGATGCGCGCTGTGCCGGGCGCCGAACCGCATCTGCTCGACGCGATCCGCACCGGCGAGATCACCACGCCCGGGGCGGATCCCGCCCAGCTGGCCGATCTGGCCCGGCTGCTGCGCGAACCCGGTGCGGTGATCATGGTCGGCGAGCGCATGGCGGCCGTCGCGGGCGCGTTGTCGGCCGCGGTGCGTCTGGCCGAGGAGACCGGCGCCGCCCTCGCCTGGGTGCCGCGCCGGGCGGGTGAACGCGGCGCGGTCGAAGCGGGCGCCATGCCCGGCCTGCTTCCCGGCGGCAGGCCGGTCGCCGATCCCCGTGCCCGTCAACAGGTCAGGGCCGTGTGGAACGTGCCGGAACTGCCGGTGGGCGCAGGCCGCGACACGACCGCCATCCTGGAGGCCGCGCCCGGCCTCGGCGCGCTGGTCATCGGCGGAGTCGACGTCGCCGACCTGCCCGATCCGGCCGCCGCGCTGGCCGCCATCGACGCCGCCAGGTTCGTGGTCAGCCTGGAACTGCGCCGCAGCGCCGTCACCGAACGCGCCGACGTGGTGTTCCCCGTGGCCACGGCGATGGAGAAGTCCGGCACCTTCCGCACCTGGGAGGGCAGGCCGCGCCCGTTCGCCGCCGCGCTCGGCGACGACATGGTGCGCCGCCAGGCCGCGCCGCTGTCGGATCAGCGCGTGCTGCACGCCATCGCCGCCGAGATGTCGGTGCGCCTGGGTCTGCCCAATATCGAATCCGCCCGCGCCGAACTCGACGAACTCGGCGCGTGGGACGGCGCGCCCGTCACCGCCCCCACCCACGCGCCGAACCCGCTGCCGCCACTGGAACCGGGAACGGCGGTGCTCGCCAGCTGGCGCATGCTGCTGGACGAGGGACGCATGCAGGACGGTGAACCGAACCTCGCGGGCATCGCCCGGCCTCCCGTCGTTCGCCTGTCGGCGGCCACCGCCGCCGAGATCGGCGTGCAGCCCGACGATCCGGTCACCGTCGCCACCAGCCGCGGCGCGGTCACGCTCCCCCTGATGATCAGCGACCTGCCCGACCGCGTGGTCTGGCTGCCGCAGCACTCGCCCGGCTGCTCCATCGCCGAGCAGCTCGGCGTCCAGCCCGGCGCGATCGTGCAGCTGCGGCACGCCGACGAGAGGATGAAGGAGCACCGCCATGAGTGATCTCGCGCTCGTCCTGGCGTCCACGGTGACCGACGCCGCTTCCGATCCCTACGCACCCGCGGGCTTCGGGCACGACCCATTGTGGCTCGTGGTCGTCAAGGCGCTGGCGGTCTTCGTCTACCTGATGCTGATTCCGCTGGTCGCGGTGCTGGCGGAACGAAAGATCGTGGCGCGCATGCAGATGCGCATCGGCCCGAACCGCACCGGGCCGTTCGGCTCGTTGCAGAGCATCGCCGACGGCGTGAAGATGGCCCTCAAAGAGGACATCGTCCCGGCGATCGTGGACAAGCCGATCTACATTCTCGCGCCGGTCATCTCGGTGGTGCCCGCGTTCATGGCGTTCGCGGTCATCCCCTTCGGGCCCGAGGTGTCCTTCTTCGGTGTCACCACCCCGCTGCAGCTGACCGATCTGCCGGTGGCGGTGCTGTACATCCTCGCGATCACCTCCATCGGCGTCTACGGCATCGTGCTGGCCGGATGGTCGTCGGGCTCCACCTACCCGCTGCTGGGCGGGCTGCGTTCCACCGCGCAGGTCATCTCCTACGAGATCGCGATGGCGCTGTGCTTCGCGACGGTGTTCCTGCTCACGGGCACCATGGCCACCTCAGGCATCGTGTCCGCGCAGGAAGGCACCTGGTATGTGTTCCTGCTGCTGCCGTCGTTCCTGATCTACTGCGTCTCGATGGTCGGCGAGACCAACCGCGCGCCGTTCGACCTGCCCGAGGCAGAAGGCGAGCTGGTCGGCGGCTTCCACACCGAGTACTCCTCGCTCAAGTTCGCGATGTTCATGCTGGCCGAGTACGTCAACATGGGGACGGTGTCCGCGCTGGCCACCACCCTGTTCTTGGGCGGCTGGCACGCGCCGTGGCCGTTGAACATGTGGGACGGCGCGAATTCCGGCTGGTGGCCGGTGCTGTGGTTCACCGCGAAGGTCTGGACGTTCCTGTTCGTCTTCATCTGGCTGCGCGGCACGCTGCCCCGGCTGCGCTACGACCAGTTCATGAATCTCGGCTGGAAACTGCTGATCCCGACCTCGCTGGCCTGGGTCATGGTGGTGGCGACCGCGCGGGTGCTGCAGGCCGAGGGCTACCGGGTGCAAACCCCCATCCTGGTGATCGGCGGCCTGGTCATCACCGGCCTGCTGGTGTTGCAGTTCCTGCGGGCCGGCCGGGCGCAGGCGGCGCCCCCAGCGATCGAAGAACCCGTGACCACGGCCGACACCGACTCGACGGTCTTCCTCGGCTTCCCGGTTCCGCCGCTGCCCGCCGACGCGCACGCCCGCGACGCCACCCGCGCCAAAGCGGGGTTGTTCGAGCCGCTGGCCGGGTTCGCGGTCACCGCAGGCACCATGTTCAAGAAGCCGAACACCGAGTTCTATCCCGAGCAGAAGACGCCGACCGCGCCGCGCTACCACGGCAGGCACCAGCTCAACCGGCATCCCGACGGCTTGGAGAAGTGCATCGGCTGCGAGCTGTGCGCGTGGGCCTGCCCCGCCGACGCGATCTACGTCGAGGGCGCCGACAACACCGAGACCGAACGGTATTCGCCCGGTGAACGATACGGCCGGGTCTATCAGATCAACTATCTGCGCTGCATCGGTTGCGGCTTGTGCATCGAAGCCTGCCCCACCCGGGCGCTGACGATGACCAACGACTACGAGATGACCGACGACAACCGGGCCGATCTGATCTACGAGAAGGACCGCTTGCTCGCCCCGCTGCAGCCGGGAATGACCGCGCCGCCGCACGCCATGCACCCCGGCGCGGACGAGGCGGACTACTACCTCGGCCGCGTGCCCGGCGCCGCGCCGGCCACCAGCGGAGCCACGGCGACCGACGCGCCCCGCAAACCCGCCGCCGCCGGTGCGGAAGGAGCGACACGGTGACCGAACTGATCCTGGCCGCGGAGCCACTGACCCGCGCCTCCACCGGTGAGACCGTCCAGTTCTGGATCCTCGCCCCGCTGGCCGTGCTCGGCGCGCTCGGCATGGTGTTCGCCCCCAAGGCGGTGCACTCCGCACTGTGCCTGGCCGCCACGATGATCGCGCTGGCCGCGTTCTACATCGCCCAGGACGCGTTGTTCCTCGGCGTCGTGCAGATCGTGGTCTACACCGGCGCGGTGATGATGCTGTTCCTGTTCGTACTGATGCTCGTCGGCGTCGACTCCGCCGAATCCCTGAAGGAGACCATCCGCGGCCAGCGGCTCGCCGCCGCCGCGGTCGGCGTCGGCTTCGGCCTGCTGCTCAGCAGCGGCATCGCCCACGGCGTGCGCGAATCCGGAATCACCTTCCCCGCCAGAGGTTTTCCCGGCCGCAATGTGATCGCCGAACTGGCCGAGCTGATCTTCCTGCGCTACGTGTGGGCCTTCGAACTCACCGGCGCCCTGCTGATCACCGCCACCATCGGCGCCATGGTGCTCGCCCACCGCGAGCACTTCGGCCCCCGCACCGATCAGCGGGAGCTCTCGCGGCGGCGGTTCCGCGAGCAAGGCCACCGCGCCACACCGCTGCCCACCCCCGGCGTCTACGCCAGGCACAACGCCGTGGACATCCCCGCGCGGCTGCCCGACGGGTCGTTCGAGGAACTGTCGGTCAGCACCATCCTGCGGCATCGCCGCACCAGGGCGCTCACCGAAGCGGCCGTCATCTCGGTCGGCACCACGCCCGCACCGGACGGGACCGACACACCCAGCGACGAGGAAGGCAACCGGTGAATCCCGAGAACTACCTGTTCCTGTCCGCCCTGCTGTTCACGATCGGTGCGGCCGGAGTGCTGCTCCGGCGCAACGCCATCGTCGTGTTCATGTGCATCGAGCTGATGCTCAACGCGGTGAACCTCGCGTTCGTCACCTTCGCCAGGATGCACGAGAACCTCGACGGACAGGTGTTCGCGTTCTTCACGATGGTGGTCGCCGCCGCCGAGGTCGTCGTCGGCCTGGCCATCATCATGACCATCTTCCGTACCCGCCGCTCGACCTCGGTCGACGACGCCAGCGCGCTGAAGTTCTGACGTGGACACCGCGACGCTGTGGCTGCTGCCCGCCCTCCCCCTGGCGGGCGCCATCGTCCTGTTGCTGACCGGACGCTACGCCGACAAATGGGGTCATCTGCTCGGCACCGCGCTGGCCCTGGCCTCCTTCGTGGTCGCCGCGCTGGCGTTCGCCGACATGCTCGGGCGCGACACCGCCGACCGCGCGGTGCACCAAGACCTGTTCAGCTGGGTCCCGGTGGCCGGGCTCCAGGTCGACTTCGCCCTCCGCCTTGACCAGCTCTCGATGTGTTTCGCGCTGCTGATCACCGGCGTCGGATCGCTGATCCACGTCTACTCGATCGGCTACATGAGCCATGATCCGGCGCGGCGGCGGTTCTTCGCCTACCTGAACCTGTTCCTCGCGGCCATGCTGCTGCTGGTCCTGGCGAACAACTACCTGGTGCTCTACCTCGGCTGGGAAGGCGTCGGCCTGGCCTCCTACCTGCTGATCGGGTTCTGGTACCACAAGCCGTCGGCGGCAACGGCGGCCAAGAAGGCGTTCGTCGTCAACCGGGTCGGCGACATGGGCCTGGCGATCGCGATGATGGTCATGTTCGCGACGTTCGGATCGATCGACTTCGACGTCGTGTTCGGCGCCGCGTCCGGCGCGGGCGAGGGCACGCTCACCGCGATCGGTCTGTTGCTGCTGCTGGCAGCGTGCGGCAAGTCCGCGCAGGTGCCACTGCAATCCTGGCTCGGTGACGCGATGGAGGGCCCCACCCCGGTGTCGGCGCTCATCCACGCGGCCACCATGGTCACCGCGGGTGTGTACCTGATCGCGCGTTCCAACGCGATCTTCGATCTCGCACCGTACGCGCGCCTCGGCGTGGTGCTGGTCGGCGCGGTCACCCTGCTGTTCGGCGCGATCATCGGTTGCGCGAAGGACGACATCAAGAAGGCGCTCGCCGCCTCCACCATGAGCCAGATCGGCTACATGGTGCTGGCCGCTGGCCTCGGCCCCGCCGGATACGCCCTCGCCATCATGCATCTGCTCACCCACGGATTCTTCAAGGCCGGGCTGTTCCTGGGCGCCGGTTCGGTGATGCACGCGATGGACGACGAAACCGACATGCGCCGCTACGGCGGACTGCGCACCCTGCTGCCGATCACCTACGTCACCTTCGGCCTCGGCTACCTCGCCATCATCGGCGTGCCACCGTTCGCCGGATTCTTCTCCAAGGACCGGATCATCGAGGCGGCGTTCAACCAAGGCGGTCTCGGTGGGGTCGCTCTCGGCCTGGTCACGCTGCTCGGCGCGGGCCTGACCGCGTTCTACATGACGCGGGTCATGCTGATGACGTTCTTCGGCGAACGCCGCTGGAAACCGGACACACATCCGCACGAAGCTCCCGCTGTGATGACCGGGCCGATGATCCTGCTCGCCGTCGGCTCGATCGGGGCCGGGGCCGTGTTCGTCTTCGGCTCCTCACTGCAGAACTGGCTCGAACCGGTCGTCGGCGCCCACCACGGCACCGAAACCGTTCCCGCGGCGCTGGTCACGGTCCTGGCACTGGGCGTGGTCGCCGTCGGGGTCTGGGTGGCCTACTCGCAGTACGCGCAGCGCGAGGTCCCCGAGACCGCCCCCGATGGCGTCTCCGCCCTCACCGTCGCGGCACGCCGCGACCTGTACGGCGACGCGGTCAACGAGACCGCCTTCATGCGGCCGGGTCAGTACTTGACCCGGGCGCTGGTCTTCCTCGACAACCGCGGCATCGACGGCGTCGTCAACGGCACCGCGGCGCTGATCGGCGGATTGTCGGCACGGGCACGGCGAGTGCAGTCCGGATTCGTGCGCTCCTATGCCCTGTCCATGTTCACCGGCGCGGCCCTCGTGGCCGCCGCCCTGCTGGCGGTGAGGTTGTGGTGAACGAATACCCCTGGTTGACGACGCTGTGGCTGGCGCCGGTGGTCGGCGCGGCGATCGTGCTCGCGCTGCCCGCCGCGCGACGCACCCTCGCACGCGCGGTGGCACTCGGCTTCTCGGTGCTGGCGCTGGGTATCGGCATCGGGCTCGCGGTGCGCTTCGACCCCGGCGGCGCGCAATACCAGTTCGTCGAATCCCATCAGTGGATTCCGGCGTTCGGCGCCGGCTACACCCTCGGATTGGACGGCATCGCGCTGGTGCTGGTGCTGCTGACCGCGGCGCTGGTGCCGGTGCTGATCCTGGCGGGCTGGCACGACGAACGCGAAGTCGGCAGCGGCAAACGAGTGGCCCACACCTACGTCGCGCTCATCCTGCTCGTCGAGGCGATGGTGCTGATCTCCTTCCTCGCCCTGGACATCCTGCTGTTCTACGTGTTCTTCGAGGCGATGCTCATCCCGATGTACTTCCTCATCGGCGGGTTCGGGCCACGCACCGGCGACGCGCTGCTGCGCAGGCAGCGATCCCGCGCGGCGGTGAAGTTCCTGCTGTACAACCTGTTCGGCGGCCTGATCATGCTGGCGGCGGTCATCGGGTTGTACGTACTGACCGCCCGCGAAGGATTGGGCGATGGCTCGGCGGGCACGTTCGATTTCCGCACCGTGGTCGCCGCCGCCAACGCCGGGCAGCTCGGCGCGGGCCCGGCGGTGCTCAACGCCCTCTTCCTCGGATTCATGTTCGCATTCGCGGTCAAGGCGCCGCTGTGGCCGCTGCACACCTGGCTGCCCGACGCCGCGGTCGCCGCGACACCGTCCAGCGCGGTACTGATGATGGCGGTGGTCGACAAGGTGGGCACCTTCGGCATGCTGCGCTACTGCCTGCTGCTGTTCCCCGGCGCGTCGGACACCTATGCGCCACTGGTGATCACGCTCGCGGTGATCGGCATCGTGTACGGCGCGCTGCTGGCCATCGGCCAGACCGACGTGATGCGCCTGATCGCCTACACCTCGATCTCTCACTTCGGTTTCATCATCCTCGGCGTCTTCGCCATGACCAGCCAGGGCCAGACCGGCGCGACGCTGTACATGGTCAATCACGGCATCTCCACCGCCGCGCTGTTCCTGGTGGCCGGATTCCTGGTCTCGCGGCGCGGCACCCGGCTCATCGCCGAGTACGGCGGCGTGCAGAAGGTGGCGCCGGTGCTGGCAGGCACGTTCTTCATCGCCGGTCTTGCGACGCTGTCGCTACCCGGCCTCGCCCCGTTCGTCAGCGAATTCCTCGTGCTGATCGGCACCTTCACCCGATACCGGTTCGCCGCCGTGATCGCCGCGAGCGCACTGGTGCTCGCAGCGCTCTACGTGCTGTGGCTCTATCAGCGGATGATGACCGGACCGGTCAAGAAGGGCAACGAGCGGATCTGGGATCTCGCCCCGCGAGAGCTCGCCGTCGTGATCCCGCTGATCGCCGCGCTGCTGTTCCTCGGCATCTACCCGAAAGTCCTGACCGACTTCATCGATCCCGCGGTGAGCCAGACGCTCACCACCATCGGCCGCAGTGATCCCGCGCCCTCGGCGCCACCGGCGGAAGCGGGATCGGCGAACCATCCCGGAGGTGCCCACAAATGACCGACCTCGCCTCCACCGCGACACTGGCCGCGAGCGTTCCCGCGCCGAGCATCGAATACGGCGCCCTGTCTCCCATGCTCATCGTGTTCGGCGCCGCCGTACTCGGTGTCCTGGCCGAAGCGTTCGTCGCGCGGCGCTACCGCTATGCCACCCATCTGGTGCTGAGCGTGGCGGGCTTGGTCGCCGCGCTGATCGCTGTGGTGCTGTTGGCAGGCACCGAAATCGCGGCCGTCGCCGGTGCGGTCGCGATCGATGGCGTGACCTTGTTCCTGCAGGGCACGATCCTCGTGGTGTCGCTGCTGGGGATCTTGTTCATCGCCGAGCGCGGGGCGCAGCCGCGTCAGCAGGCGCGGTCGGGCCCGGGAACCTGGAGCCGGGCCGCCGCCACCATCGAACGCGGTGTCGACGCCTTCACCCCCCAGGCCTCGGCGGTGCCGGGCAGCGCGGACGAAGCCGCGGCGCTGCGCGCGGGCGTCTCGACCACCGAGGTGTTTCCCCTGACGCTGCTCGCCGTCGGCGGCCTGCTGCTGTTCCCGGCGTCCAATGACCTGCTGACCATGTTCGTCGCCCTGGAAGTGCTGTCGTTGCCGCTGTATCTGCTGTGCGGTCTGGCCCGGCGCAAGCGGTTGCTGTCCCAGGAGGCGGCGCTGAAGTACTTCCTGCTCGGGGCGTTCTCCTCGGCGTTCTTCCTCTACGGCGTCGCGCTGCTGTACGGCCAGGCGGGCACGGTGCGGCTCGGCGGCATCGCCGACGCGATCGCGCGGCAACCGGACAACGCGACGCTGGCGGTCCTCGGGATCGCGATGCTCGCGGTCGGGCTGTTGTTCAAGATCGGCGCGGTGCCGTTCCAGTCCTGGGTCCCCGACGTCTACCAGGGCGCTCCCACCGCGATCACCGGGTTCATGGCCGCGGCGACCAAGATCGCGGCGGTCGGCGCGCTGGTGCGTGTGCTGCAGGTCGCGGTGCCCGGTCTGCGCGACGACTGGCGACCCATCCTCGCCGCCGTCGCCATCGCCACCATGGCCGTCGGCGCGGTCATGGCGATCACGCAGACCGACGTCAAGCGCATGCTCGCGTATTCCTCGGTGGCGCACGCCGGATTCCTGCTCACCGGCCCGGTGGCGGCCAACGACCGCGGCGTCGCGGCGGTGTTGTTCTATCTGCTGGCCTACGGCATCGGCACACTCGGCGCGTTCGCCGTGGTCAGCCTGGTCCGCGAGCCCGACGGTGACGAGGCCACCGGCCTGCCGCGCTGGGCGGGGCTCGGCCGCCGCTCGCCGTGGCTGGCGACGGTGTTCGCGCTGTTCCTGCTCTCCTTCGCCGGATTGCCGCTCACCAGTGGCTTCGTCAGCAAGTTCACCGTCTTCGAGGCCGCCGCTTCGGGCGGTGCCACCTCGCTGGTCATCATCGGCGTGATCTGCAGCGCTATCGCGGCGTTCTTCTACCTGCGGGTCATCGTGCTCATGTTCTTCACCGACCCGCCCGCCGACGCGCCGGTGCTGGTCAGCCCGCCGCTGACGACGACGATCGTGGCGATCACCGCGGCGGTCACGTTCGCGCTCGGCGTCTTTCCGCAGCCGGTGCTCGACCTCGCCGACCGGGCGGCGACCTTCGTGCGCTGACGCGTCGCGGTGCCGCCGAGCCAGCGCGGCGGCACCTGCGGCGGGACGTACTCAGGCCCCGCGCCGCCGTTCCAGCGCTTTCGCGATCAGCGCACGGGCACGATCGCCGTACTCGGCCTGCTCGGCGAGGATCGCGAAGGTCTTCTCGTGCAGCGCGATCTCCGACGGCCGCGTGATGGTCAGCTCCGCCGAGACCGTCTCGGTCAGCACCTGCGCCCGGTCGTAGATGACGAAGTTCGTTGCCGGGGCGCGGTACTCCGCGCAGATCGGGATGATGCCCAGCCGGACGCTCGGGTTGGCCATCACCGCCAGCAGGTGGGCGAGCTGCTCGGCCATGACGGCGCTGTCACCGACCGTGCGCCACAGCGCGGCCTGATTGATCACGAAGTGGAACCGGTGTTTGGCCCGGAAGAGCACCTGCTTGCGGGTCATGCGCGCGGCCACCGCCTCTTCCAGGTCGTCGCGGCCGCCGGTGACGGCGATGCAGGCGGTCAGGATCGCGCGCGCATAGCCCTCGGTTTGCAGCAGCCCGGGCAGCGTATCCGGCGCGTACCAGCGGATCTGCGTGGTCTGCGCCTCCAGGTCGATCGACTGCCGTTGCCTGCGCGCGTGCCCTGAGGCGACGCTGCGCTGCCATTCCAGGTACATCGATTGCAGATTGCGCGCGTTGGCGACCAGATCGTCCAGCACGGCGATATTCCCGCACGCTTCGCACCATGCGGCGAGGTCGGCTTCCGACGGCGTCTGCTTACCGCCCTCGATCCGGGAGACCTTGCTCGAATGCCACCCGCACCTCGCGGCCAGCTCCAGGCCGGTGAGGTGGGCGGCGCGACGAAGTTCACGCAGGCGCGCGCCAAGCACCTCGCGTGCGTCCGACACACCGTTCACTCGTGTACGTGCTCACTCTCGCAATATCGTTGGTGATCGATTCCCAAAGGCCACAGCCGTTCTCGCGCCCGTACGTAGCGGGCGACCAGCGCCGGATCGCTGGTGATCGACAGGCCGGTGAACGACCCGTTCTCGGCGAAGGTGTTGAAGGCCACGGTGTCGTTGTCGAACAGCCAGTGATCGTCGTGCGGCAGATCGGCGGGGTCGACCAGATGCCGCGGCAGCCAGCGCACCGCTTCACCGGTGGCGATGTTGTCGTCGGTCGCCGACAACAGCCACCGGGTGTAGCCGGTGTGCGGGACCGTCACGACACGTAGTCGTTCCAGCGTGACTCCGCGGGCGGCCGACTCGACCATCAGGGCATCCCAGGCTTTCCACGACTCGGGCTGTTCCTCTCGCTCGTACGCTACTCCGGCATCGAAGCGGCGCAACGCTTCCTGCTCGTCCTCCATCACGTAGTGATCTCGCACCTCCAGGTGGAAGGCGCGGAATCGAGCCGCCCGGAACAGCGGCTCGAAACAGCGATCGCCTGCGACGTGCAGCATCAGCGCACCACCACGGCGGTTTCATGACAGTCGAGGGTCAATTGGGCGAGCAGTTCGGGATCGGTGACCGGTTCACCGGCCACCAGCACCGAACCGCAGGTTCCGCTGGCCTCCACCCGTAGCCACATGCCCGGTTCCAGCCAGTCCAGCAGTTGGTGCGGCACGCGGACGGTGCCCGTGCGGTCGGTGGCATCGCCCTGCACCACGAGCACGCCGGTGTCGGTCGCATACACGGCGGGGCAAGCTCCATGGTCGGATCCGGATCCGAGAAGTCGCAGGTTCATAGCTGATCCTTTGCGAGAGCGGGCGGACGATGTCGTGCAATCGTCCCTACCGGACCCGATGCCGGTCAACGCACTTCGCAAAGTCGCGCAAAATGTGGGCGGCGGTGTCGGTGTGGCTTCTACCGTCGATTCGGCAACTCGGGGCCGCCGCGCCGATGTCGATCCCGGGCTGCCTTCTCCGCGAGGGAAAGGGCTGCGACATGATGAGACGACCCAGGACTGCCGCCGATTTCGCGGTGCTGGGTGTGCTGGCGCCGGGCGGATTGCTCACCGTCGACCAACTGGCGCAGCAGGCGCGACTGACCGCCTGGTCGGTGCGCAGCGCATTGCTGCGCCTGCAGTCGCGCGGTCTGATCATGGACTGCCGGCACCGCGGCCGCTGGGCCATCACGCCGCGCGGCCGTGGTGAATGGGCTGCGAAGGGACGCAGATTCACGTTGTGAGCCGAGACCGAGCTCGATGGCCCGGCTTCTCGGCTCAGGAGGCGCGCAGAACGTCGCGCAGCCGGTCCGCGAAAGCGCCGGGGTCGTCGACGAATCCGGTGTGTCCGCCCGGGAACAGCGTCGGTGTCAGGTCGAGTGCCGCGGCGAGTGCGCGCGAGGTGCGATCGCAGAGTTGCCCAGCGGATTCGGCGCCGATACCGACGACGAGACGGGTGGGCGCGTGGCGCAGAGCGTGGAGATCGGGTTCCCACGTGGTGGTGCCGCGGATCTCGTGGGCGAACCAGTACCGTTCACCGGCCAGTTGCCGCGGGTCGCGCTCGGCACCGAACATCTGCTCGAGCACCGGCTCGGGCATCGTGATGTTCGCGGCGGCGAAGAACTTCCGCCAAGCGCCGAGTACGTCACCCCCGGCGTAGGTCGCGACGAGGTCTTCGGTCGCGGCACGGTGCGCGTCCCGGTCGACGATCAGGGCGTTGATCGGTGGTTCGTGCGCGATCACCGTGGTGACCAGATCGTGGCGAGACTGGGCAAGGGCGAGCGCGGTCACCGCACCGCCGCTGGAACCGAAGACCACGGCGGGGCCCGCGTCGACGTGCGTGATCAGCCGGGCGAGGTCGTCGGCGCGCAGTTCCGGCGTCGAGTCCTGTTCGGCGTCGGCGAGCGTGGAGTTCTGATGCCCGCGCGGGTCGGTGGTCAGCACGGTGTGGTCGGCGGCGAGCAGATCGGCCAGCGGCGCGAACGCGGCGGCGTCCATCGGCGCGCCCACCAGCACGGCCAGCGGTCCCGCGCCACGCAGTTCGTAGTACAGGTTGGCGTCCGGAACGTCGAGGGTCCGCGCGCTGATCGCGGACGGCAGCTGGGTCATGAGTTCTCCTCGTGCGGTCGGTTCTCGTCTCCGGAATGGAGACGATGCGCACGAGCGGAATTCATCGCGGTTGCAAAACCTAGGAGTATTAGGATATTAGTTAATTGACCAAGTTTCCGGAGGTGTGCGCATGATGGCCCGAGCGGGACTGACCGCGGAGCGGATCACGCGGGCCGCCGCCGATCTCGCCGACGACATCGGATTGGAGAACGTCACGATGTCGGCGGTGGCCAAGCAGTTCGGCGTCCAGGACGCGAGCCTGTACTCGCACGTGAAGAATCTGCGAGACTTGCGGGCGCGGATCTCCGTTCTGGCGGCCACGGAGAAGACCGAAATGATCGCGGCGGCCGTGGCCGGTCGCGCCGGACGTGACGCGCTCGCCGCCTACGCCCACGCCTGGCGGGACTACGCACTGCGCTACCCCGGCCGCTACGCCGCGACCCAA
>NZ_BDBC01000043.1 GCF_001612785.1 Nocardia beijingensis NBRC 16342 | reverse complement strand
TACAGCGTTCTGGAGGCCGGCGGCGGCTTCGGGCACGCGCGCTCCACCGCCGAGTCCTGGGAACGCATCATCGACGCCCTGCACGTAGCCCTCGAGCAGTGGCCGACCGACGACGAGGAGAAACCATGAGATCCGGCACGCTTCCAGTTCCCGGAGCCACGCTGTACTACGAGGTGAGCGGCGCCGGGCCGGTGCTGTTGTTGCTGCCGGGCAGCGGAGGCGACGCGGCGGTGTTCGACCCCATCCTAGAGCCGCTCGCCCAGCACTTCACCGTGGTCACCATCGACCCGCGCGGCTACTCGCGCAGCGTGCTCGATCCAGGCCCACCGGCCGACATCGAGGTCGAGGTGCAAAGCGAGGACGCGCACCTGCTCCTCGAACATCTGACGCCGGCGGGCGAGGCCGCCTACGTCTTCGGCGGCAGCGGCGGCGCGGTGGTCGCCCTCGACCTGCTCGCCCGGCATCCCGAGCGGTTGCGGCTGGTGATCGCGCACGAGCCGCCGTCTTTCGCCGTGCTGCCCGATGCCGCCGAGCACAAGGCATTCGTCGACGAGGTGTACGAGCTGTTCGTCACCGAGGGTCTCGCCGCCGCGGGCGCCCGCTTCCTCGAAGGGATCGGCGGAGGCGTGCGCATGCCCGATCCCGCCGGGCTCTCCCCGCGCGCCGCGGCGATGATCGAACGCCTGCACGCCAACGCGCCGCGCAATATGGCGCACGAACTGCGCACGATCACCTCGCATCTGCCCGACGTCGCGGCGCTGGCGCCGGTCGCCGACCGCCTCGTGCTCGGTGCGGGCCGCGAGACCAAGGGCAAGCTCCCCCACCGTCCTGCCGAGGAGCTCGCCCGGCGGCTCGGTATCCCGCTCACCGAGTTCCCCGGCGGGCACAGTGGATTCACCGACGCGCCCACCGAATTCGCCGAGCTGCTGCTCGAATTGCTGCTCGCGGCGCGCGTGGAGTGAGCGGCACGCCGGGACGGGCGTCCGGGGCCAAGACGGCGCCTCCACGCACGACGAGCTGTGGGCGCTCGCCGATCACTATGGCCGATCCGACCTCACGTCCGCGGAATTTCCGGCGGCGGCCGCCGACACCTGGAACTCCTTCACGCGGATTCCACATCGAGCAAATATGTGGCGAGTGGATTCCACTATGCGGAATCGGGTAAGACCCTGCGCGGTTCCGGACTCGGAGTATGACCGCTTCGGCGGCCTACCGTGGCAGGATCATCGATTTCAGATTCGGTAGGTTGCCGATGCGCTGGGATGCCGGCCGGTCCGGGGCATCGGTTTGCGGCGTGCCGGTTTCCCGCAGCCGGGCGCGCACTTCCGCGGGAGTCTTGCGTCCGGCCGCGGCCGCGCTCATGCCCTGGTAGCTCGTAACCGCGCCGACCACGATCGGGGACGCGCTCGAGGTTCCGCTGAACACGTCGGTGTACCAGAGGTCCTCGTCGGGACCGCCTTGCAGGTCGCCGTACCCGGTGGTGGTGACTTCCAGGCCCCAGCCCTGCACGTCGATCCGCTCTCCGTAGTTCGAGAACGGCAAGCGCGAGCGGGGCGGGCCGTTGTCGCGGCCGTGGAAGCCCGGTGGGGGTGCGCCGGCTCCCACGATGATCGCCCCGGAGTCGGCATCGCCACCGCGGAACGGATTGCGCCATGTGCTCGGGAATTCCGCGGGGCGGGCATCGTAGAGCGCGGCGTCGAGGTCTTCGCCGCCGTTGCCTCCCGCTTCCACCACGACGATGCCCTTGCCGACCGCGTACCGGATCGCAGCGAAGTCGTCGGGCCACCATTCGATCGCGATATAGCCGCGCTGATCGGGCCGGTTGACGTAGTCGAAGCGCGGTCCGGGACGATGCAATTCGAGCAGCATCACATCACCGGGACCGAGCGCGTCCGCCGCCGAACGGATCGCGCTCGCCGATCCGGACCCGAAGATCGACACCGCGCGGATGTGGGCTTCGGGCACGATGCCGGTGATGCCGTAGGCGTTCACGTCGCCGCTGATCACCCCGACGACCGCCGTGCCGTGGTCGCGCCAACCCTGTTGCGGTGAGGGGCTGCCCCCGATCACCCCTCCTTGGTTGACCTGCAAGTCCTCATGGGTGAACCGCCAGGCGCC
The DNA here is from genome assembly GCF_001612785.1 of Nocardia beijingensis NBRC 16342. Lineage (GTDB taxonomy): Bacteria > Actinomycetota > Actinomycetes > Mycobacteriales > Mycobacteriaceae > Nocardia > Nocardia beijingensis. The sequence goes on along the minus strand of NZ_BDBC01000043.1, from coordinate 85,273 downwards.
CTCGACGTCCACCACTCGCACACCGGTCCCCCGGCCGCCGGGAACCGTCCAGGCCCACCGGGCATCGATCCCCTGCGGGGCGGCATCCAGATAACCCTGGCGCACCACGAAATCCGGTGTGACCGGGGGCGCCTCGGCGGCGGAGCGGCCCGTGATCGCTCGCGCGCTCTCCGGCGCGATCGGCGGTTCCGCGGGCGGTTTCACATATGCCGCCGCCACATCCTCGGCGGCACGCAGCCGCTCGGCCAGTTCGTCGAGTCGGCCGGTGACGCCGCGGACGTAGAAGTAGTGCAGATATTCCGCCCCGGTCTCCCGATACGGGGTGGCGGTCAGCCTGCGTTCCAAACGGTTGGTCGGCCCGAAGACGCGCACCAGTTCGCCCCCGGCGGGGAGTAGTTCCGTCAGACGTGCTTGTGCGCTGCGACTGTCGCTCAGAGCGTTCGGCGTGATCGCGGTGCCTGCGCCCTGGGTGACCACGATGAGTTCCGCCGGCGACCGGAGCTCGGATTGCTGGGATGGCATGCCGCCCAGTCAACCTCGATAGCGTTCGGATCGCCACCGGATACGCCGTCGCGCTCAGCCGTCCAGGCGCAGGGTCGGCACCATAGCCGGCAGCGCGACCGCGTCGCGCCGAGAGCCAACGGCGAACAAGGCTTCCAGTGTCCCGATCGCGATCAGGCACGAACCGGCCACCCAGCCGAGCGTGTCCGGTGACTCGAACGGCACCGAACCGACCAGCACACCGAGTGCCAGCGTGACCAGTCCGAACAGCTCCTGCCGCCCGCGCCCGGCCAGGTCGTCGACCCAGACCGCCACGGTGGCGTGACAGATCCCTCGGATCGCCCACGCCAACCCGATCCAGAACGACAGCAGCGGAGCCGAATTGCCGCCCGCGAAGCAGAGCACCGCGAGCAGGGCCGACAGCGCCCCGCTGACCAGCACCAGCACGCGCAGCGGGGTCACGAAGCGGGCGCCGAACGCCACCGCCAGTTGTAGGACGCTGTTGAGCAGCAGGCAGCCGCCGGACAGCAGTTCCGCTGTCGGCAACGACTTGTGCGGCCACACCGCTAGGGCCACACCCATGATCATCGAGCAGGCACCGACCACCAGTACCGTCTGCCGGGCTGCGCCGGCCAGTGGTTCCGTACGCCCTTCGACCTCGGTTTCGGGCATAGCTACATGATATGACCAGAGTGGCGGTTAACGGATCGTTTGCCCGATCACAGTCGTCGTCGTACGGGCGGGCCGCAGTGCGAACGCGCGCCGTAGTCTCGAATTACGCTGCCACGCTGATCAATACGTCGCTCACGGTGACATCCTCGCTCAGCCGCGACGGCGCGCTGACCCGACCGGCTCCTGTCTGCTCCGCAAGCGAGATCGACGCGTGCAGAAGGCGATGGATGCGTACGATCCGATCGCCCACCAGGATGTCGGTGCAGGACGACCCGTCTCGCACCGCACCGAATTCCGCTGTGGGAGAGAGCATATCCGTGCGGCGCACGGTGACCGAGGGGTCCGGTGTGTCGCCGGCGCTCTGGGCCTGTGGCCGCGCGTTGCCGGTGAGCAATGCGACGATCTGGGCCACCGCCACCGGGTCACGGGTGGCGTCGTACACCCATCGGGTGCCGAGCACACCGTGTTCGGAGGTGCCCACGACTGACTCGGCGGCGTCCGGAAGCGGCGAGCCACGGTAGGTCAGCGGCACGTGGTAGGTGTACGGCCGCGCGCCGGAGTGATCGGTGATCACCACGAATTCGATCCCGACTTCCCCGTCCGTCGTCGAGCCGGAAACCACCGGCCTTGCGCAGATCCGGCGGCTTTCCACCGCGATACCAGGCTCGGCCGGGCAGCCACGAGGCCAGCAGTTGCCTCTTCGTGGGAACCATGATGGTCCGATGGATGACGGCCATACCGAATACTCCTTCACCGCGCACCTCGCTGCCACCGAGAGACCAGGGCAAAAGGCCTTGCGCCCATTCAGGCGTCGTCGCTGCGAGCGGGCTCGATAGCGGGCGATTTGCGAGGTTCGGCGAGGAGGGCGTCGAGCTGGGCTTCGGCGCGTTCGGCCCGCGCGAGGGTCTGCACGCGAGCTTCGTCGAGCGCCTCCAGTCGCTGAGCGGCTTCCGCACGCGCCTTCTCGACAGCCGCGGCGGCTTCGGCGCGGACAGCGGCCAGTTCGGCGGCCGCGGCGCGACGGGTCTCGGCGAGTTCGGCGCGGGTGGTGTCGAGTTCGGCGCGGACCCGTCGCCATTCCGCACGTGCTTCGTCCGCGGCTTCGGCGCGTTCAGCGGCGGCTCGCTCGGCGCGTTCGGCTGCTCGTTCGGCGTCCGCCGCGCGCTGCACGGCGAGATCGCGCTCGGAATGGGCGGCCGCGACCAGCGCTTCGGCCTCACGCCGGGCGTGCGCGATGTCGGTGTCCGCGCGACGCCCGGCCCGCTCGACCTGTTCGGCTGCTTGCTGTTCGATGCGCTCGATCTGCTCGGCGGATTCGCGGCGCACCGCGCGGACTTCGGATTCCGCGGCGCTGCGGGCGGCGAACACGTCGTCGGCCGCCTGCTTGGTGACACGTTCGACTTCGCGCAGTGCGTCGTCGCGCGCCGAATTCGCCTCGGCGATCAGCGCTTCGGCCTGTTCGGCGGCGCCGGCCGCGTCGTCGGCGGCGGATTCGGCGAGTTCCCTGGCCTCCTGCGCTTCCCGCCGCGCCTGCTCGGCCGCTACCGCCGCGCCTTCCGCCTCGGCGATCCGCCGCGCCGCGTCCACCTGCACCGCCTGCACCTGGGCTTCCGCGACCGCCGGATCGGCCAGGGTGGACAACTCCGCGACCGCGGCGTTCAGCGTGGTGTTCAATTGCTCGGCGAGTCCCCGGAACTGGGTGAGCAGTTCATCGGCCCGCAGCCGTGCGGCGGTCACCGGCCCCGGTTGCGTCACAGTGACGGCAGCGGTCGCGGCCTCCGATTCCTGCTGCTGCCGCTGCCGCTCGCGCCACGCACGCCAGCGCGTGTGATCGGGCCGGTCACAGTACTCCGAGGGACGACCGGGACCCGCCCCGCTGGTGATCGGACGGGCACAGCCCGGATAGTTGCACACCTTCGACACGGCCAGATCGTAGCGTTCGATCCGTCTCGAAGGTGTGACCCTGAGCGAGGGTCAACCCGCCTCGCACACCGCTTCCGCGCCACCGCCCATCACGACGCATCAGCCACTGTGTCGAGTGGCCTGAATCGGGAGAGGCGATCCCGAGCACTGCGCGCTCATCAGCGACCCTGTCGGCCAGCAAGGCCGGGAGGATGAAGGGGGACGCAGCCGTGGCGATGTAGGCGCATCCTTGATTTCCAGGAGGGTCGCCGTCGCAGGACGCTCTCGCGCGTCAAGGTTTCGGGACCGGACGGCCCTCCTTGTCGAACCACTGACCCGTCTTGGCGTCGCGAGTCCAGCCCTCGAATTCGGTGCCTTCCAGGTCGTCGGAGAACCGGCCACCGAAACCGGGTGGAACAGTCCCCTCCGGCGCGGGAGCGGCGTTTCGGACGGTCTCGGCGAATGCGGCGAGAATCGCGTCAGCGCGCGCCATCTCCTCCGCAGAAAGGGTCAACCCCAGCTGTTCGGCCTCTTCTTTTGTGTAGAAGATCTTTCCCCCGAATTTTTCCGGCATCTTTCTCCTAAATTTCGACCATTGTGATCAACCAACGGCCCGTGTCCGAGTTGAACGTTTTTTTGTTGACCATGAAATCGGTACCCGACTTGAACAGAACTTCGTCCGGGGTGCCGTATTGACTGTAGTCTCGGCCGGTCTTGCTCACGATGTGGTATTCGACATTCGAGTTCTGGACGAGGAATTCATTCGACCCGGTGGGTTTGGTGCTCGCGCTGGTGAATCCGATTTCTGTCGTCGGTTCGCCTTCCACGTATCTGGCCAGTTGCTCGTCGGTGAGGGTGGTATGCCGCACCAGCGGCCCTTCGTGGGCGGGGAGCTTGCCGAGCGCCTGATTGAACGCGTCTATCTGGCGTTGCTGCTCCGGGGTCACCCTGCCTTCGCGCAGGGCGGCGGTGAGCGAATTGGCCTGCGCATCGCTCGGGCCTTGCCTCAGTACCGCCACGTCGTCGGCGCTCAGCGTCGGCCGCGGAGGGTCCAGTTTCGGTTTGAGCGGCCCACCAGGCCGCAGTTCCTCGAGCCGTTTGACTTCCTGTACGGCGCGCTGAATATCTTGCTCGTATTTGACGCCCTGAGCAATCCGACGCTCGTTTTGCCATTGCTCGATCATGACTCTGATCGGACGGGCGTAGCGCGCGCAGATGGCAGCGGCGCCGGCCACGCCGATAGCCGCGCTGGCGCCGAGGGTGATCCAGCTCGACGCGATCGACACCGCCGCGTTGATCGCCAACTCTGTCAGTAGCGCATCCCGGATCGATTCGAGCTGGATCTTCAGGTTGTTGCGCAACTCGTCGAGCGCCTGGCGGTGATCCCGGCAGGATTGCGCCAGGTCGGTCATGGCAGTGATCACCGTGTCGGCGGCCGTTTTGAGCGCGCGCAAGTCTTCGTCGACGTACGCGCTTTCCGGAGCGGTGATCGTTTGCAGGGCGGTCGCCGCCGCGTCCAAGGCGGCCGGGAATCCCGCCACCGCCGCGGCGCGGGCAGTGCGCTCCCAGGTGTCGGCCGCGTTGCTCATCGTGGTGGCGTTGCCGTCGGGCACGATGATGCCGATCATCTCGGCCAATCCGATGCCCTCGTCGACCAGACCGTTTCCGGGTCCCCCCGCCGAGGGCAGCGGAATACGGCACACGATCACCGGCGGAATCGGCTCGGCTGGTTTGACGGGGATGGCATTGTTGTCGACGGTGGCGACCCATTCGGCGCATTCGTGGTTGTAGCCGATTTGCTGCAAGATCACGGCGTAGCCGTGAGCCGCGGTCGCCAGTCTGGAGACGAGGTCGAGGATTTCGGTGGCGCGAGCGTCGTAGGACTGGCCCCACTTCTTGCCGTCGGAATAGCTTCCGGCCATGTTGGTGGCCTGCGCCATCGCCGGCCATTCGCCGTCGACCGCGGCCCAGAACTGCGAGGCGGCGTCGGCCAGCTTCTGTGCGGTGTCGTAGTAGGTGGGCACCGACACGTCGATGACGGTCACCGGGCGGCTCCCGCGCCGCGGCCGAGAAGGGAGAGGTTCGCCGCGGTAGCCGCATCGTATTCCTTACGAGCCGCGGCGGCTGCGGCGCGCAAGTCTTGCAGGCCGTTGTGGATCTTCTGGGCCGCGGCGATCCAGTCGGCATGCGCTTGGGCGTGCGCGTCGGCCGCCGCGCCGGACCAATTGCCCTGCACCGTGGCGATGCGCTCATCGATTTCGGTGAGCGAATCGGCCACGAACGCATTCAGACTCTCGATGTGCTTGGTGACATCTTCCAGGTGCGCCAGGTCGACACGGTACTCGGTCATGGTCGTCTTCCAACGGTTCGGTGGGTTGGTCAGATCGGCGGCAGGCTGAGCGAGCTGTAGGTGCCGGCGCTCGCGGTGTCGGTGGCGGCGGTGCGGTCCACGACCACGCCGAGCAGCTCGGCCATGTCCGCCAATGCCTCGAACAGCTCCAGGGCGGCGCGGTGGGTCTCGTCCCATGCCCCGGTGTAGGCGGTGGCCGCGCCACCGCGCCAGCTCGACATGAGCCCGTCGACTTCGGCGCCGGCTGTGCGCAGGCCACTGATCAGGTTCGCGGCGGTCTGTTGCACGTAACGCCCGGCATCCGAGACGTGCTCGGGCACCACGGCGAACGTGGTGGCGGGTTGGCTCTCCGTCAACTCCTCAGTCCTCTCATCCGCCTGGGATGGTCTCGAATGGTTGGACGTAGCGGGCATCCGTTCGGTTCCATTCGAACTGCACACTCTCATATCGGATCCGGCTGCCCGCATCCAGCCGGGAAGCCGACCTCGGAAGCTGTGTCAGCACGAGCGCAGAACGCGATCGATCGCTCTCCGTCCCCCACGTCCCCATGTGGGTTGCCCCAGGCGAGAGAGGCGCGGCAGTCGCTCGTCGACGTGGCATCCTCTCGGTCCTTGTGCCGCGAGCCGCGCTCGATCGGGTGCGACAGGCCTGCTGGACCGGCTCGCCTCGCGCCGGGCTCGTGTCCGGTCAGCGGCGGTGCTCGATGTTCTCCACCAGTGCGCGGAAGGCCGGGCAGGTGGTGAAATCCTCTGCCGTGCAGGTCAGGGCGTGCTCGATCATGGCCTTGGAGGCTTCGAGTTCGCGCAGCCGCTGTCGCAATTCGGCATGGTGGCGCCGCAGGACGTCGTGGCGCTCGGTCCTGCTGGTGGAGCGCAACACCTCACCGAGCTGCTCCAGGCTCATGCCCGCGCTCTTGCCACGCATGATCATCGCCACCCGCGCGACATGGCCGTTGTCGTAGCGGCGCCGACCGTTCACCCGCTCGGTCGGCGTCAGCAGGCCCATTGCCTCCCAGTGCCGCAGCACGTGGGTGGCGAGATCGAAGCGGGCCGCCAGCTCGCCGATGGTCATGGTCGGGCTCGCATCCCTTGACTTCATGTTGACATTAACTTGAATAATCGCGGAAAAGTCAAGGAGGAAAACATGTTCGACGTAGTCGTCATCGGTGGTGGCCCGGCGGGCCTGGCCGCGGCTCTTTCGCTCGGGCGGACCCACCGCCGGGCGCTCCTGCTGGATGCGGGCGAAGGCCGCAACAATCCGGCGGACGCGATGCACAACTTCGTCACGCGGGATGGGACGCCCCCGGCGGATTTCCGCCGGATCGCACGCGCTGAACTCGACGCCTACCCGACGATCCAGATGCGCAGGGGTGCTGTGGCCACCGTGAGCGCCGCGGCCGCGGGTGGGTTCGAGGTGTCGCTCGCGCAGGGCGATCGGGTGACCGCGAGGCGACTGCTGCTCGCCACGGGCCTCGCCGACGAACTACCCGGGATTCCCGGGCTCGCCGAGCTGTGGGGCCGATCGGCATTCCACTGCCCCTACTGCCACGGATTCGAGTGCACCGGCAGGCCGGTCGCGGTGCTCGGGTCGGCGATGCCGCGTGTGCGATTGGCCCTGCAGCTGAGCCGGTTCGCCGGGGATGTCGTTCTGTGCACCAACGGTGGTGCGCTACCGGAGGACTTGCGAAACATACTGAAGGACAACGGGGTCGCGGTGCGCGAGGAATTCATCTCCCACGTCGATGGCGAGGCGGGCAAGCTCGATCGGATCGTCTTCGAATCCGGCCCGCCGCTGGCGCGGGACGCGGTCTTCGTCGAGAACGTGGCAGTGCAGCGCAGCGATCTCGCCGAGCAGCTGGGCTGCGCGGTGCTGTCCGACGGCTGCGTCGAGGTCGACGAGTTCGGGCGCACCAGCGTGTCCGGCGTGTATGCGGCCGGGGACACGGCACATCGCGCCACCGTCCCGATGCCGGTGGCGGCCGTCATCGCCGCCGCGGCGGCGGGCACGGTCGCGGCAGGCGTGGTCGATCAGGACCTGCTGAGCGAGGATTTCGCGCTGCCGAACCCCTTCGGGCGAGGGTGATCGGCCGTGACACGAACGATTCCGGTCACCAGGCCGAGTGCGGTGCCGCTGGCCACGGCTGGGTTGATGCTGGGTGCGCTGCTGTCGGTGCTCGATCAGGCCGTGGTCGCGATCGCGCTGCCGGAGATCGCCGCCGATCTGGGCGGTATGGAGTCCATCGGGTGGACGGTGACGGCCTACCTGCTGGCCACCACCGTCACCGGGGCGCTGTATGGCAGACTCAGCGACCGCTTCGGCAGACGCGCCGTCTATCTCAGCGCGGTAGGGATTTTCGTCATCGCCTCCGCGCTCGCGGGTGCCTCGCACACGCTGTGGCAGCTGGTCGGGGCCAGGGCACTACAGGGCATCGGCGGCGGGGCCTTGTTCGTCGTTCCCACGATCGCGATCGCCGAGCTCTACCCGGTGGACAAGCGCGGTCGCATGCAGGGCCTGATGGGTGCGGTCTTCGCGATCGCGAGCGTGGGTGGCCCGCTGATCGGCGGGACGATCACGGATCTCGCCGGGTGGCGATGGGTCTTCTACATCAACGTGCCGCTGGGCCTTGCGGCGATGGCTGTGGTCGCGCTGTCGCTTCGACTGCCCAGGGTCGGCGGTGACACCAGGCTCGACTATCCGGGCGCGGCGCTGCTGACCGCCGCCGTGGTGAGTCTGCTGCTGGTCACCGAATGGGGTGGGCGCAGCGCGGACTGGGGGTCGCCGGTCATTCTCGGACTTGTCGCGCTCACCCTCGTGGCACTGGCTGTCTTCCGCTGGTGGGAGCCCAGGACCCCGCATCCGATCCTGCCGCTGCGACTGTTCGCCGACCGCACCTTGCGGGCGCCTCTCCCCGCAACATTCGTATCGGGTGCATTGCTCGCCGCGTCCCTCGTCTACTTGCCGACTTACTTGCAGACCGCCTTCGATATCGGTGCCACCGCAGCGGGCCTGGCCACACTGCCGTACTTCCTGACCTTTGTGGCGGTAGCGGCGATCGCGGGCGGCAGGGCGGGTGCGAGCCGCGACTTCAAGCCCTACCTGTTGACGGGCGCGGTGCTCGCGACGGCCGGATTCTGGTTGCTGAGCCGGCTGGGGCCCGACACCGGCTATGCGGTGGTGGCGCTGTGCCTCATGGTGCCGGGCGTCGCCTTCGGTCTCCTGATGCAGAACTTGGTGGTGGTGACCCAGAATGCGGTCGGACCGGCCGATTTGGGTGTCACCACCTCCGCCACGCTCGCCCTGCGCGGTCTGGGTATGTCGGTGGGGGTGGCGGTACTGGGAAATCTGCTCAGCCGCGAACTCACCGGACAGACGAACGTGGCCGTCGCCGTCCCCGAGGTGATGGTGTGGGGTGTGCCGCTCGCCGCTGTGCTCATCGTGCTCGTTCTCGCGCTCCCGAAATCGGCTGCACCCGACCATCCGTGAGCGCAGCGAGCGAGGGGGGCAGGCCGGAGAGCTGCATCCTTCGTGGGGACTGAAATCGTAGCGTTTGGTTTCGTGATTTCGTCACCATTTCAGACGAAATGGAAGGCTGTCCCATCCCAGCGGTTCGTGCAGTCGCCCCTAGCCCTGACCGCCGATAAGTGAACCTTATCGGCGGTCAGCGCGTGCCTTCGGTTCTGGAGAACGTCTTCAAATTTCGTTTCGTAGCGTTATATGTGACGAAACGAAACCGCTACGGAAAGGATGGAAAACTGGGTACCCCCTCGCCAGGGACCGTGGACAACCCAAATGACGTAGGCAATGAGCACTCCAGGGACGGACGCACTACCAAGCCCGGCAGCAACCGAGGACGTGCACGGACGAGGGCGACTGGAAAGCGGACGCGAAGAACTCGTCGACAATTGAGAGACGACATGAAAATGTCAGCGATCTGGCCTGCGGATACGACAACCGTGTCAGGAGCAGGCGACACACGATGTCAGTAGCCCACGACGGGTTCTCCCGGACGGCATCCGTGCTCCGACCTGCGGAACCGGCCGCTCTGGTGAACTGTCTGCCGCCCGGCCAGTGCTTTATCGGCGGTTGAATGGTTGCATGCGGAATGTGGTCGACACTGCCAGGCTCTTGCTGCCGTTCGAGCTGCAGGATAGAGAAGAGCTTCAGGGGCTGCTGCACGATCAAGTGACAGTGGTTATGGAGCATGACCGGCTGCTGCTGGGGTCATGATCGACTGTGCCTCGCCGAAGGCTGTGGCGCAGAGGGCGTTCAGCGAGTCCTCGCCCCGCCACCTGGTCAGGCGGCGGCGATACAGAGCGCCGCCCCTCGGCGTGTATCGACGTGAATGACCTCGGCGAACTCAGTGCGCGGCGACCTGGTCTGCAATCACCACCGACTCTTCATTTCCTGGCAGGAAGAAGGCGACGACGAACGCGGCGAGCGCCGAACCTGCGGCAATGATCATGAGGACGTGGAAGGCGTTCTCGGTCGGAACCGCCGTGTCCCCGACAGTCATGGTCATCTCGGCGAGTACGAGGCCGGTCACGGCGCTGGCTGCCGAAGTCCCCAAGGCGCGCATCAAGGTATTGAAGCTGTTGGCCGCGCCGGTCTGCGACGGAGGCACCGCGCTCATGATGAGGGCGGGCATCGCACCATATGCCAAGCCGGTTCCGAAGCCGATGACCACGCCGGTGACGATCAATTGCCAGATCGAGTGCAACATGAAGATACCCACGATATAGCCGATCGCGACCACCACAGCTCCCACCATCAGTGTGACCTTGGGCCCGTATTCATTTGTCAGCCGCGAAGAAACCGGCGCCGCGACCAGCAGTACCGCACCGAGCGGCGCCATCACCAAACCGGCCGCCAGCATGGAGCCACCCAGGCCGTAACCGATCGATTTCGGTAGCTGCACCACCTGGGGAAAGACCATTGTCGCGGCGAGCACCGCGAATCCGAGCACTGTCGAAGCGATATTGGTGAGCAGGACCTGTCTGCGCCCCGCCACGCGCAGGTCGACCAGGGGCTCGGCGTTACGCAACTCCAACCGGGCCCACACGGCCAGCGCGCAAACAGCAATGCCGAACGCGACCGATGTCGAAGCACTTGTCCAGCCCCAGTCGGCGGCTTTGGATACGCCCAGCAACAGAGGGACCAAGCCGATAGTGAGCATGCCGGCGCCCGCAAAGTCGAAACTCCCACCGCTTCGTACCGGCGACTCGGGAAGGACAAACGAGATCACGGCGGCGGCGATAGCCCCCAGCACGGCCGAGGCCCAGAACAGCATGTGCCAGTCGGCCTTATCCGCGATCAACGCCGCAATCGGTAGTCCGAACGCGCACCCGACTCCGAGGGAAGCGCTCATCACGGCCACCGCGCTCGCGAGTTGTTCCTTGGGAAGCACATCGCGCATGACGCTGATACCCAGTGGGATCACACCGGATGCGAGACCCTGGAGCGCCCGGCCTGCAACGAGCGGCACGAGGGTCGTACTCAGAGCACATACCACAGAACCTGTAGTGAGCAGTACCAAGCCGATCAGCAAGATGCGGCGCTTTCCGAACATGTCGCCCAGACGGCCCATCACCGGTGTGGCGACTGCGGCGGCCAGTAGTGTGGCCGTGATAGCCCACGCCGTATCGGACGCCGGTGCGCCGAGGTACTCGGGCAGGTGCGGGAGGATCGGAATCATCAATGTTTGCATCAGGGCTACGACGATTCCCGCCATAGCGAGGACCGCCACCACAGGCCCGGTAGCCGGAGCCTTGCCCCCGAGCGGAACAGTGGTAGCCATCAACAGATCTCCATCGAATGCGGTTCGAATATCCGAAGTGGAACGCGAGGCGCCGACGCCTCGCGGTAGAAGTCGCGCACTGGGAACCGGTGGCAGCCGCTCAGGGCCGGATTCGGGACACCTCCAGTGCGACGGGTCGACGTTTCGCGGCGCGGATCACAAGCACGGTCGCGATGATCGTGATCAGTGCCGGCACGGCGAACACCCCGAGGGTCAGGGCATCGGGGTTGATCAGGGACTGTCCCCGGCGGGCTTGCCAGGCGGTTGCGGCCAGCAGTCCGGCGTAGCCGAACGCGGCGATTGTCACCAGGAGTGCACGTGTGCTCGTGTGCATCCACCGGTAACGAACAGCGAGCGCAGCGAGGAGAGCGGCCGTCAGCAGCAGCGCGTGGATGCCGTGCATGCCGATGAAATGGGGTACTCGGAGATCACCTCCGGTGGTGCTCCAGTTCGTGAACGGCATCCCGGTGCCGTCGGGGTCGCCGATACCGTGTCCGCCGAGTAGCCGGACTTCCGCGCCCGCGGCGTTGTGGACTGTGCGTTCGGGGGCGTCGACACCGATGCCCAGCCACAGCGGGATCGTGGTGCCGATGGTGGATATCACGATTCCCAGGCGCATCGCCCTGGACAGTGCTTGGTCGCAGGTGCGCTGTATCAGCACGATGATCGCGATGGCCAGATTCGAGAAGAAGATCGCCGGCACGCCGTTCTGAAAGATCGATACGAGCGTTCGGTTCAGCGGATCGGGATCACCGATGTTGAAATGACTGAAAGAGCCACGTCCGGCGATGATCGCGATGAGTCCGACCTCGATTGCCGCGAAGAGCGCGAATACCGACCCCATCCACCAGCCCACCCGCGCCGCCTTGTCCAGTTTCGTCAGCAGCCATGCCAGGGTCACGGTGTAGAGCCCGAAAGCGACGCTGAATTTCAGCGGCTTCGTCCAGATCGATTCACCGAGCAGTACGCGATCGTCGACGATCATGCCGATCCCCGACAAGATCATGAGCCCCGTCAGCATGATCGAACTCAGGACCAGTGGGCGGTGCCAATTACGCCAGATGGCGAGAGCAGTCCTGAGTCGCATGGCCGGCGCGCTCACGTCGCGGGTGAGCCGAGTGGCTCGTTGATCGTGATGAAGTACTGGATCGCCGCAGCTACCGCGATGGGTGCGGTGACGAACAACTGGCCGGCCACCGCGCCCAGCGGGCCCATCGCAGCGATCCCGCCCAGGCAGCCCAGTGCCGCGGCGGGCAGGAAGGGCCCGAACATTCCGACGATAGTGGCCGCAGCGATGGTCGCGCCGGCCAGACCACCGAACAGGCAACCCGCGGCCGCGCCACCGATCGTCCCGACCATGGCACCGAGCATGGCGCCCATCCCGAGGGAACTGGTCAGCCGGCCCCAGGCGGCCTGTTCGCGTTCGTCGGCACTGGGCGAGGAAATCGGGTGTGCGACCGGCAGGGCTCTCGGCTGATAGACAGCCTGCCGCGGGTCCAAGCGCGGGGTGAGTGTGGCGGTACGGCCGTGGATCTCTGCGGTGATGGGAAGTACGAAGTCATCCAGGCGGAAGGACAACTCGGTTCCGGCGAGCACCGTACCGTCTTCTGATCTCACCTCGAGGACATTGCCCTGCTGAACCAATGAGGCGCTCTCCACGGTGATGACAGCCGAGTCCCCGGCTGTTACGGCGCGGAAGCTCGGTCCGTCAGCGGGATTCGGGCCGGCAGCGGCGCCGGCGGCTGTGGCACCCAGCACTGTCGCTACACCTGCCGCGATCACGGCTACCTTGTTGATTCTCATCGGCGATCAGCCGACCTTGGGAGTGGCGCGCATGCTGACATAGACACACGGGGTGCCCTCGGCCAGCGACCCGAAGACGACAGGGGTGTAATCCTCGCCGGAAGGGCCGCCCGTAGCGGCGAAAACCGACGGAGACACTGCGGTCAGATCTGTTTCGATGGGTGGCGAGAAATGCTTCATGCCATCGATGAACTCGTAACGGATCCGCGCGTGGCCGTCCCGTTCGCTGATGGTGATCTCGACGCCACCACGGCGGTATATACCCACCAGAGCCGTCATATCCACCGCAGGCGGGCTCGCGGGAGGCGCAAACGGCGGCGGTATCCGCACCCCGGCGGTTTCGGCCAGGAGTTCGCCCACCAAGTCGGCGTACAACTTGCCGAATTCGCCACCGTTGCACAACAGTACGACCACCACGCCGGCGCTCGGGACGACCCGCAAGTAGGAGTGCTGGGTGATGGCACTTCCGTCGTGGCCGAAACCGGTGACGCCGTCCCAATTGTAGAGAGCGGGCCCCAGGCCCCAACTGTCGGCGGACATCGTCCATTTATCCGGGCTCGTGACCTGTGGCCGTTGCATGGCGGCCACTGCTTCCTCCGACAGTAGGCGGACGCCGTCGGATGCGACACCACCGTCGAGGAGCATGGTCGCCAGCCTGGCGACATCTCCCGCAGAGGTGATGACGCGGCCGTAGGGGCCCGCGGAGCGCGGCATCATGTCCCACCTCGGCGCCGGTTCGGGATTACTGCCGGTGGTATGGCCCATGGCGGCTCGGAAGCGCAGTGCTTGTTCCGGCAGGGTCATGGAGTGCCCGAGCCCGAGCGGTTGGAAGATCATCTCGTCGAGAGCCTGGTCCCAGGTGGTCCCGGTCAGTATTTCGACGATGCGCCCGAGCACGACGTAGCCGAGGCTTCCGTAGGAATAGGAGGTGCCGGGCTTGCAGTCGAGCGGCACGCTGCGGGCGGCCTCGACATATCGGGCGAGACAATCGTCACCGCGACCCGAATCGTAGTTGAAATCGTTGGTGACGCCACCGGTATGGCTGAGCAAGTGGCGGACGGTGATCTGCCGAGTCGTTTCCGGATCAGGGGTGGCGAATTCGGGTAGCACGTCCACTACAGGGGCGTCGAGATCCAGTTTTCCGGCATCGACCAGCCGCATGATCAGAACCGCCGTGTAGATCTTCGCCGTCGAACCGGAAAGAAAAACCGAATCCGGCGTGACCTCGACACCGGTCGCCGTGTTCAGCACTCCGCTGGCCAGTTCGTGCAGGGTGCCGTCGGCCACCACCGCCAGAGCTGCTCCAGGCACGTGATATTCGGCGCGCAGTTCGTCGAGCCGACGCTGCCAGAACTCGGTGGGAAAACTCATGGGATCGATCCTCGATTCGGTGAATGATCGGAGCGGCAGGCGACCGCTTCCGGGCAGGTGTGATCGCGCACCCGTCGTACGGGCACGTTGGAAGCAATGAAGATATGAGTGGCCTGGACCCGGCCGTTCCTACGTCGTCGGCCTATCCGCCTGATGTTCGAGTTCGGCACGGCGAGCGCGCCATTCGGCGGCGATGGCAGGCATCCGCTCGGCAAGGAAATCGGCAAAGGCCGCGGCCTCGCTCAGGCGAGACCGTCGAGTGTCCGGTGCATCTTCGAGGAGTTCGAGTCCGCGCTGCGCGAGCGCGTGCAGGGAGGTGTACTCCTCGGTTTTGTCCAGCAGCCGCACCCAGATTGCCGGGGCGAGCTCTACTCGGTCGACTCGTTCCCCGGCTGCCCGGGTGCGCTGAATCCACGACCAGCCCTCGAGTTGCGCGACGGCACCGGCGATGGCACTGCGGCTGGCGTGTAGCCCCTGACCGACCTCGGCGATGGTTTGCTGCGGCGGATCGCAGACCAGCAACCACCCGACTACCCGGCCGGTGACCGGCGGCAGTCCGTTCTGACGCGCGAAGTGCCGGCCGACCGCGTCGGCAAAGCCCCGTTCCAGATCGTCTGAGGTCATACGACGAACTATACACACAGATAGCTGAAATGTCAGATATTTCTGTTATTTGAGTTACGCGCAGTCAGTACACCAGGAACTGTATTCAGAACGTGGAACAGGAACCGCCCGGCCGGGGTGGTGGTGTCGATGCCCTGTTTGAGCACGATGAGGTCGATGCCGCGTTCGTCGAGCGCGGCGGCGAGTTCGGTCATGTGCCGCACCGACCGGAACGGGCGAGAGCCGGGTGATGACCAGTTCGTCACCGCGGCGTAGGTGTTCAAAGCATTTGTTCCACTCCGGGCGGCGGGCGAGTTTGCCGGAGGCCTTGTCGATCCAGATCCGTTCGCACCCCGCCTCGGTGAGCGCATCGATCTGAGAGTCGTCTTTCTGCCCGCGGGTGGAGACCCGGGCGTATCCAAACCGCGCCATGCCCGGAAATGTCCCACAAAGGGGTGACAGGCGCGGGTTTCGTCTCCTAGATACCGCACACGGGTTCTGGCCCATCCCGCAGGTTCGCCGGCCTGGTAGTTCGCCCGCCCGGTGTGCTGGACCGGGTGTGGGACTCAAACGTTCGTTTTCGACCCACCCGCGCTATCCCCGTGGGAAGTACACACGCTCCTCGATCTCTACCGGCTCCGGCGGCCGCGG
Organism: Nocardia beijingensis NBRC 16342; assembly: GCF_001612785.1. Taxonomy (GTDB): domain Bacteria; phylum Actinomycetota; class Actinomycetes; order Mycobacteriales; family Mycobacteriaceae; genus Nocardia; species Nocardia beijingensis. Next base: position 69,626 of record NZ_BDBC01000043.1, on the reverse strand, counting down.
CAAGCGCTGGAACGTCGGCTGATTGCGGCGGAACTGTGGTGGTCTGCGTTTCCGCGGCAGCGGCCGCGGGCGACCTGTCCACAGCATCGCGGTCTGCGGGAGCCAGCCGTAGTGCCAGGGATGCCGCGCCGGGATGGTCAGCCCGGTCACGGTGAACGTGTCCTGCAGGACCTGACCGAGAGCCCCGACCGCCCCAGTGAGCAACTGCCCGCTGGGCTCGGGCCGGGTCGCCTGGAACAGCAACGCTGCCTCCAACAGCGGCCGCGCCGCCGGCGGCACCGGCCACACGCACAGCTGGGCGGGGTCTGCCGGGTCGACCGGACTGGTGTAGATCAGGGCGTTAATCGCGAACGCGACACACGGCAGCGCCTTGAGCTCTTTGACCGTCGCGCCGGTAAACAACTGCACCGCCACCGCGGCGGCATGAGCTGGGCCGGCGGTGCGGGCGCGGATACGATCGACGAGCTGCTGATCCACCACGGTGGTCGTCAGCCCGGGCCCGACCGAGTAGGCCAGATTCGGCGGCAATTCCAGGCGTATGCCGTGCAGCGCGAACCCGGCCTGCACACCGCGCAGCCGGGTGACGGTCGTGTAGGGGCCGGGGCTGTCGGCGACGGCCGCAGCAAGTATCCGGTACAGGCCCAGGGTTTCGTGCCAGTTCGCGATTCCGGCCTCGGGGCGCTGCTCGTAGAGCTTGCGCACACGGGTATGCCGGTTGTGCAGAACTTCGAGCATCCGCTCGGCGAAGGCAGCGTCCTCGGCGCCGAGCCACACCCCGTCACCACCTCCTGCGTGAGCGAGGGCGCAGGGGCGGCCGGTGTGCCCGGCAAGCCACGCACACGTGCTCTGGATTGCCTGCGTGTAGACGGTTTCGACTCGGGTGAACTCCCTATCTGCCAGTGCGGATTTCGCGTCGGTGAGGAATGCGGCGACGTCTGTGTCGGGTACCTGCGGCAAGTCCACAGTGCCTGGCGCCGGGCCCGGAACAGTCGCCTGGGTTCGCGCGAGGATGATCTCGTCCAGCACCGGGCTTGATGCCTCGACCAGCTGGTGGGGCAGCGTACTCAGTTCGACCGCACCCCACCGGATGGGGTGCCGAGTGTGCCAGGTCAGGACCAGATGCAGGCTGGCGGTGCGGCGCAGCCGCAGCAGCCAGGCGAGCTGATCCGCAGTGAGAGTGTGGGCACGCAACACCACCAGGTGCCGGATGCGGTGAGCGTATATCCAGGCCAGGACCGCCCGTGACGCCGGCTCCAGCGCAGCCACCTTCTCGGCGACCGTCCGGGTCGGCGCGCAACCCAGCGCGGCCAGGGTATCGGCGGCTAGCGCGAGCCCGGAAACGGTGGTCGGTGTCGGATGCACGGTGAGAACCCCACCGGCCGGGTCGTGCGCGGCCAGCAGAGCATGGGTGACTGCGGCGTCGTCACCGGCATCGCGCACGATGGTGATCACAGGGTGCCCGCCGGTTTCGGCCGCGACCTCCTCGACGAGGCGGGCCTGCCAGCGGTGCTGATTCATCCCGACAGGCCCGACAGTTTGGAGAACACCCAGCCCATCACCTCCTGGTCCACTTGGTCGCGGTGCATGCGGTCCAGGGCGCGCACGGTGTGGGAGGTGATCTTGGCCCAGGCTCGGAAGTTGCCGTGCCCGGCGTGCGCGTCGGCAAAAGCGATGATCTCCGCTTCGGTGTTCTCCCACACCGGGTGGAACGCCGGGATCACGCTCAGTACCTGCTCAGGGGTCATCCGCCGGAACTCCTGCCACACATATACCCGCGAGGAAAGCATCGGCTCGCGGCGCAGCACCTGGTAGCAGTCTCCGCCGCCGACGAACACGATCGCGATATCGGTGCGCTGGTCATCCCAGAGGTGGCGCCAGTATTCGAAGCACTCCCGCGACATCCACTGCGCCTCATCACACACCAGCACCCGGAACCGCTCCGAGAGCACGTCCTTGAGGACTCGGTCGAACTCGATCGGCTTGCGCGGCGGCGCACCACCGATCGCGAGCGCATCGAACAGCGTGTGCCGGATATCGCGCGGTGTCGGCCGGGCCCGGAACTGCACCCGGCACACCGTGTCCGGCGCCAGCTCACGCAATGTGGCGTTGACCGATAATGTCTTACCGACCCCGGCATCACCGTGGACGCACATCATGGCCTTGGCCTCGATCACATCGGCGAGGTTGTCCTTCATCAGCAGCAGCGCATCGGTGGCCACGATATGCGCGCCGACAAGGCCGAGGAAATGATCGGACGCGCCAGCAACGTTCGTGCCGGGATTCGAGGGGCTGGGGATCGTCATCGGATCGGATCGGCAGCACCCAGCCCGGCGCCGGCGGCGGCAACGCGATCAGATCCGGCCGCGCCCACCGCGCCAGGTCCACATCCTGCGCCTCAACCCGCTCCCGGCCCGCTTCCGCCGCTGTCATCGCATCCAGCCGCTGGGCCGGGACCGGCGTCGTCGAGGCGGCATACCGCGTGCGGCGCGCGCGTTCGGCTTTCGACAGATCCGAGCGCAGCCGCGCGGCCTTGCGGGCCCGAGTGCGGCGCACGGCGGCCTTCGTCGCTTCCGACACCTGATCAGCGAGTTCCGCACGCCCCAGATGGGCGCCGGTGTCCGCGTCGAACACCTCCACCTCGTGATCGTGGTGCGGCATATACCGCAGCCGCACCGCCGCGCCGACCCGTCCGACCATCCACTCCGCGACGTAGTAGCGGCCGCGGCCGAACCCGATGCCCTTGGTCGTGATCTTGCGCCGGCGGCGGTCATCTTCGAGGGTGAACATCCACAGCCTGTCCTCATCGACCTCGTCGATCGGGGTCGGATCGGCAAGCCATGCCGCCAACGGAGTGCGGTCGTCCAGCTCCTCGATGACGTGCTCGCTGTTCCACCACCTCACCCACGCCAGCACCTCGGCGACGAACGCCGCGAAGGTCAACGCGGGCTGATCCGGGTCCACCAGTGCCCCGCTGGCCTCGGTCTGGCGATGCATGTAGCGCGGCAAGCCAGCGAAGAGCATCCGGTCGACCGCACCGTTGACCGTCTCCACGCTGCCCTTCAAATGCGGCGTGTAGGCAGGCAGATCATCCACAGCCACTGCGAACGCGCCCATCGCCTCGGCCACTGTCCGCGACAAGAAATCCTTGCCCGGTCCACACGCACCATCGCAGGCAGGCCACCCGCCGGGCCGTACGGTTCCCGCCGAGAGATCGCCGCCCGTAGCGCGGCCAGGATGCTTTCCCGGCTCGGGACCTGCGGTGTCACCGCGACACCGAGGATCACATCGTGGGCCGCGTCGACGAACCAGGTCACCCACGGCTTCACCAACCGGCCGTCGATCTCGACCTGCACTGCGGCCTCGACGTGATCGGCCTCCCACACCGCGTTCCGGAACGACGGGGCCGCTTCAAGAACACATCGAACCGCCGGCGCGCCTGTTCGCCCTCCCGCAGCCCGGCCACTTCTCCCGGAGCCAGATCACGCCGGATCGCCCGCTGCACCGTACGAAGATCCGGCGCCCGCGGGCCTCCACCAGTTGCCTCGGCGACCAGTTCACGATGCAACGCCGCGGCATTTCCGCGCCAATACGCCAGACGCACCCGCAGCCGATCATCGATCCGAAACCGGTCCCGCTGCGTAGGAGTTGTCTTCGCCCGCCGAGCAGATACCCACCGCCACACCGTGCGCTCGGCCACTCCCACGGTCTCCGCCGCCAGCCGCACATGGTTACTGGACAGCACGCCCGCAGAATCGAGCCGGGCCAACCGATCCGCAGCAGCTTGCCGCAGCACACGCCTGCTCTCGTCGACCACGCCTGCGGCCTCCCGGAATCGTCGGCCCGCAGCACAACCAGCAGGCCACTCGACCACTCTCAGGAAGAGGAGACCACGTACCCAGCGGTAGGAAGACCGGAATCGCTGACATTCTGGTGTCGCCTACCCACTGACATTCTCATGTCGCCTCACAACAATTGCGGGTTGGCCCCATCTCCCGATGCCCCTGCGCAACCGTCACTGTGACGCATCATGATTCGATGTACGAGAGCGCTTCGGACGGCAGGCGGTCGGCGGATTCGCGACTCGGCAGACCCTGCAAGGGTGCTGTCTCGGTGCCGTAGGCTGACTTCCTGCGCCGGAGGTCGTGGCGCGGACGGGTCTTTCACCGAAAACGCGGGAGCTCGAGTCATGGACGATCGATCCGGCGTGGTGGCGGTTCCGGAGGCGGTGCGCACCGAGTTGCGTCGCGGGGTGCGCAGCGTGCTGGTCGACGCTGCGGCGCTGCGATTGGTGCGTGACCGTTTCGACGACGACCAAGCCGGGTCGCTGCGCCGGTATCTCGAAGCGTCGCAGTCGGCGAACACTCTGCGCGCCTATCGGGCCGATTGGGTGGCGTGGTCGGCGTGGTGTGCCACCGAAGGCCGTCAGGCGTTGCCCGCCGACGCACTGGATGTCGCCGTCTATCTCGCCGCGGCCGCCGACGCGCGCCGCGACGGCGGCGAATGGGCGTTCAGCCCGGCGACCTTGGAACGCAAGTCGGCCGCCATCGCCGCGGTGCACGCGGCCAACGGCCTACCGTCGCCGACTCGCTCCGATGTCGTGCGCCTGACATTGCGCGGCATCCGCCGCACCCGCCGGGCGCAACCCAGACGCAAACGCCCTGTCCTGCTGCACACCCTCGATCAACTGCTGGGCGAGTTGCCGGCACCGGGCTGGCCGACCGAACCCGCCCGCCGCCGGGACGCGCTGGCGCTGCTCATCGGTTTCGCAGGCGCCCTGCGCCGCAGCGAACTCGCCGGTCTGCGCATCGGGGACGTCGAGGTCGGCGTCGACCACACGACCGGCGAACCGATCCTGTTGATCCTGCTGCCCGTGACGAAGACCGACCCCACCGGCGCGGCCGAACAGCGCGTGGCTCTCCCCCGTGGCCGCCGCCCCGCGACCTGCCCGGTCTGCGCCTTCGCCGACTGGCTACGCCTACGGGAAATCCATGCCGAGGCTGGAACTCCCGGTGTCCGAGCCTGGCTCGCCGAGCTTCCCGCGAAATCGGGCGACATCCACCGTTGCCACGGCTTCACCGGCACCACGCTCACCGACGCGGACCTGCCTCTGTTCCCTACGGTCAATCGGCACGGCGGGATCGGTGACCGCGCCATGTCCGGGCGGGCGGTCGCCGAGCTGGTCAAGCGTTATGCCGCGCGCGCCGGGCTCGACCCCGGCCTGTTCTCCGGTCATTCGCTCCGCGCCGGATTCGCCACCCAGGCCGCGCTCGGCGGCGCCAGCGACCGCGAGATCATGCGTCAGGGCCGCTGGAGCAACCCGCGCACCGTCCACGGCTACATCCGCACCGCCAACCCGCTGGAAGACAACGCGGTCACCAAGCTCGGACTGTAGTTCGGCCACCAGGGTGAATCGCATCGAATGCAACACGCACATTCTCGCGATGAACGCTGCGAGGCAGGCCGAGAGAAATTGCCGCCCTTGTTGGAGGAGAACCATCGCTCCGCGAGCACGACCACCACCAATTTCGGCGCCCGTCGAACGACGAACAACGTCTGGATGCGATACCGCCAATTGACCAGTTCTCGTCGCGCATCGCCGTGACCAGCGGCTGGTCGAGAAACCTGCGGCCGGAAACGCGGCAGCCATTGTGACATCTCTCCCGTTGTGCGAAACAGCATTTCATGGCTTGCGCCGATAGAGCAGGCTCGGCCGCCGTCGTGACCTGCGATATGACACAACGAGTGCGTTGATCTGCACCGAATGGTCACCCCCTCGACTTTCCCGTTGCGCGAAAAGGTATTTTATGTCCGCTCCGGCGGGCCGATACCGTCGAATTCATGGAATGGAATTCTCGGTCGGCCGAAGAACTCGCGGCCGCATTGCGTGCTGGTGACGTGACCTCGGTGGAATTGACCGCCGAAGCGATCGCCCGGATCGAGCGGGACGACGAGTCGATCAACGCCATCTGTGTGCGGACCTTCGACCGTGCGCGGGCTGCCGCACACCGTGCCGACCAGGCTCGCGCCCGCGGTGCGGACCGCCCGCTGCTCGGCATACCGGTGACGGTCAAAGAGTGCTACAACATCGCCGGGCTGCCCACGACCTGGGGCATGCCGCAATACGCGAATTATGTGCCGGCCGAGGACGCGCTACAGGTGTCGCGGCTCGAGGCCGCAGGCGCCGTTGTGCTGGGCAAGACCAATGTGCCGCTCGGGCTGCAAGATATCCAGAGCTTCAACGAGATCTACGGCACCACCAACAATCCCTGGGATCACCGTCGCACGTCCGGTGGTTCCTCGGGCGGATCGGCGGCGGCCCTGGCGTCCGGATTCGGCGCGCTGTCCATCGGCTCGGATCTGGCTGGTTCGCTGCGCACCCCCGCACATTTCTGCGGTGTCTACGCGCACAAACCGACACTCGGGCTGGCCGCACCCCGGGGGATGGTCCCTCCGTCCACGCCGGCATTGCCGGTCGACCTCGACATGGCCGTCGTCGGTCCGATGGCGCGCACCGCCCGCGACCTCACGCTGCTGCTCGACGTCATGGCCGGTCCGGACCCCCTGACCCTCGGCGTGGCGTTCGATCTGGCGCTGCCGCCCGCCCGCCACGAACGGCTGCGCGACTTCCGAGTCCTGGTCCTCGACGAGCATCCACTCATTGCGACCGGGTCCGCTGTGCGGGCGGGGGTGAACCGGGTGGCCGATGCGCTCGCCGACGGCGGCGCCCGCGTCGAACGGCACAGTCCGCTGCTGCCCGATATGACCGAAGCCGCGACGCTCTACATGCAGTTGCTGTTTTCGGGCACCGTCGCGTACTTCCCCGTCGACGAGTACGAGCAACTGCGCAGCCGCGCAGCCCAACTGAGCGCGGACGACCACAGTCTGGACGCGACCCGGTGGCGCGCGATGGTGTTCAGCCACCGTGACCGCCTGGTGGCGAACAACCGTCGCGAATTGCACCGCCACGGCTGGCGGCACCTGTTCGCCGAGTTCGATGCCGTGGTGTGCCCGATCACGCCGACTCCCGCGTTCCCGCACGACCACAACCCTGATCTGCTGGGACGCCGAATCGACATCGACGGGGTCGAGTACCCGTACTTCGACCAGCTGGTCTGGGCCGGTCTGGCGACCATGCCCGGCCTGCCCGCCACCGCCATACCGGCGGGCCGCTCACCCGAGGGCCTGCCGGTGGGAGTGCAGCTCATCGGTCCGATGTTCGAGGACCGCACCCCGCTGCGGCTGGCCGAACTGCTCGAGCAGAAGATCGGCGGCTTCCAGGCACCGTAGGGCGCGCCGAGTCAGATTGAGCAGACAGGGGCACTCTGTCACAGCCGACGGCGAGTTCGTGGGCAGTCTGCTGATCAGAGCGCCATCCCGCGGTAGCGGTCTGGCGCCCGACGCCGCAGCTGAGCCGAGCCGCAGTGGGTGGTCAACGACGCGGGTGCGGGCCGGGATGCAGCCAGGGTGGTGCGACAGAATTGCCGGTACAGCTTCCGACGCGACCGACCTCCGCATATCGAGGCGATATTCCCTGCTCACGCGCGTGATGAACTGCGAATCAGTTAGAAGCTGGCGATATGCTGGCTGGGTGCTGTCAGTGCCGGCGCCGATGCTGGCCGTCTCCGGACGGCCACCGCGGGAGCATGGCCGGTGGGCGTTGGAGATGAAGTGGGACGGCATCCGCGCCGTCGCGCTGTGCCGGGCGGGGGAATGCCGGTTCTACAGTCGCAACAATCGGGATCTCAGCGGCTCGTTTCCGGAGCTCACGGCGGTTCTGGCGGAACTGGGCGATGGTGGTGAGCTGGTTCTGGACGGGGAGATCGTGGCACCCGACCCGAAGACGGGGGCGCCGTCGTTCGGTCGCCTGCAGCGGCGGATGCATGTGGTCGCGCCGAGCGCGGACCTGCTGCGCGGATTCCCGGCGCAGTACTTTGCGTTCGATCTGCTGGTGGTCGGCGGCGCATCGATCATGCATCTGCCCTACACCGAGCGCCGTGAACGTTTGGCGGAACTGGCGCTGGACAGGCCGCTCGTCCGCACGCCACCGTTCTATCGGGACATCGATGCCGACACGCTGCTGCGCATCGCCGGAGAACACGGTCTGGAGGGCATCGTGGCCAAGCGGCTCGATTCGGCCTACTACCCTGGGCGCCGCTCGCCGTTGTGGATCAAGACGCCGCTGCGCAAGACGACCGAGGTCGTCGTCGCGGGCTGGTTGCCCGGTACGGGCCGTTTCTCGGCGACCTTCGGTTCGCTGGCGCTGGGCGCGTACGACGCCGAGGACCAGCTGGTGCATGTGGGCAATGTCGGCACCGGATGGACCCTGCACGACCGTCGTTCGCTGCAGGTTCGCCTCAATGAACTGTCCCGTCCTGATACGCCCTTCGACGTTCCCCCGCCGCGCGCGGTCGCGGCATCCGCCCACTGGGTGGAGCCGGTCCTCGTCGGCGACATCGAGTATCGGGAGGTCACCTCCGAGGGTCTGCGCCACCCCAGCTGGCGCGGCCTGCGCCCCGACAAGTCCCCGCATGACGCGAAAATCCCTTTGTAGGATCGGATACGGCGGTGCGTCGGGGCCGGGCTCAGCAGGTGCCGTTCCGCACCGGATGGTGGAGCAGACTTCACGCCGAGATCAATCGCATTACGGATGAGCCGATCATCGGGCCGGTGACCCAGCCCATCCGCCACTCGAAGTGCTCCCACCTCGATCACCACGTTCACAAACCGGGACCCGCCGCCTGGACGTGGTCTTGCTCGAAATCCAGCCGGTAGACCGCGGGCATCGGCATCGCCTGGCTGAACGCCCAGTCGACCTCGCCGCGACCGAACGCGACCAGCGCCCGGGAGAGGAACGTCCCGTGGCTGCCGACGACGACGGTCCGGCCGCGGTGCCGATGCGCCAGCGTCGTCAGGATCGCCGCGGCTCGGTCGGACAGCTGCCGCAGACTTTCGCCGCCGGGCCTGGCGAGCGAGGGTTCGGCCCAGCTCTCGCGGTAGTAGCGCGCATAGTCGGGTGTCGGGCCGATCCCGGAGTCCCACTCGCGCAGGTCGTGGTGGGTTTCGATGCGCAGGCCGGTGTGGCGTGCGAGCGGTTGCACTGTTTGTACGGCGCGCAGGAAGGGGCTGGAGAAGATCGCGACAGGCTGCACGGCTGTCAGTTCGGTGACCAGCTGCTCAGCCTGCCGTGCGCCCACCGCGGTCAGGGACCGCTCGTAGTCACCCGGCCCGCCCGCGCGTGGAATGAAGGGCTCGGCATGACGAAGGAGAACGAGGGTGGATCGCACGGTCATCCGCGCGCACCTCGCCTCACCGGAAAATTCTCGCGCCGAGGCCAACTCGCATCTGGTCCACGCACTCGGGTATCAGAGGGCGGGTTGCGTGCGGTGGGCGTGGTCTTCGACGGACGCCGGCCACTGATCGATCCGGGGCAGCGGGGTGCGGCGGCGGGACAGGAGATCCCGCAGGCCGCGGTCGGCGCGCAGGTCCGAACGTGCTCGCGCCGCGTAGTGTTCGGCGTGGCGGGCTGCCGGATGCCTGCGCCGGGCTTCGGCGAGCCATCCGGTGGCTTGGCGGAGAGCTTCGGCCCGGGTGAGGGGCGGGTCGGTGGGCAGCAGCAGCGTGGCGTGGCCGGGATCGGCGACGACCGCGGAGCCGAGGTGTTGCAGGCAGCGGCCGACGCCGAGGTCGTCGTCGAGCGCGCGGTAGGCGGTCAGGGCGAGTTGCCAGCAGCGCAGGGCTCGGCGGGGTTCGCCGCGGGCCCACCACATCGTGCCCATGGTCTCGTGGGTCTGCGCGCGTCCGTCGGGATCGAGGCCGGTGCGGGTGAGGGATTCGGCGAGTTCGAGACGGTCCTGTGCGGCGTCGAGGCGCCCTTGCCTGATGTGCACGACGGCGAGATTGATCAGGGCGCACACCTCACCGGCGACGTCGTCGCGCGGCAGCAGCCACCACGCGGTTTCCAGCTGGTCGGCCACCTCCGCCAGCGGCGGCGACGCGGCGGCGAGCCGCCGCAGCGCCTCCTGATGCTCCCAACGGGCGGCCAGACTCCTCGACAACCGTCGTGGCCGGTAGCCGCGTGGCCGCTCGGTCAGCCGCCCTGCTCGCAGCAGCACCAGATCCCGGTTCAACTCGTCGATCGCCGGAAGGGAGCGCAGATCGTCGGCCACCCCGCGCTCGTTCTCCCCCAAGCCGATACGCGCGTACCACACGTCCAGGGCGTTGCCGAGGCGAATCAGGTAGGCGACCGCCGCCGGGGGGAAATCCGCGCCGGGGTCCGCGCACGCTGCCACCAGGGCGCGCAGGTACGGTTCCTCGCTTTCGAACCACCGGCGAGCGCCCACGGCGAAGCGCCGCGACTCCAGCGCGATGGCCCAGCGACGCGCACGGTCGGCGTAATGGCGCAGCAGCGCGGTGAGCGCCGCCGCCCACTGCGGTCCGGTGATCACCGTCGCTCGATCCGGCAGCCTGGGGACCTGTCGCACACACCACCGTTGCGCGCCGTCCTCGGCGAGAACCCCTCGGCGCAGCAGACCTTCCAGCAGCTTCGCCGCGGTGCGCGCCGAGGGTTCCCGCGCCAGCGGCAACCGCCCCGGCGTGTCCCGGATGGCGTTGAGCACCGCCAGCAGCGCGACGGTTTCGTAGTCGTGCACCGGCAGGTCGCGCAGCACCGCGGCGATCAGATGCCCGTCCAGCGCCGCGACCGGCCGCGGCGGCGGCGCGGCTCGGCGCTGTGCGCGGTCGGCGAGCGCGGGGCCCGGCTCGATGAGCCCGGCGATGAGGTCCATCTCGCGGGCGGTGCGCACCTTGGTGCGATAGCCGCGCGCGAACCGGTACAGCGCGTAGGTCGCCGCAGCGGCGATGAACAGCACCGACAACCAGCGCAGCGGCCCGTTGAAGAACTGCACGACGGCGTTCTCGCCGAACGAATTCACCACCAGGGTGCGCACCAACTCGAACAGCACCGTGTAGGCGACCAGGGACGCGGTGCCCAGGAACCCGATCCAGATCGAGGACCTGGGTGTGGCGGTCTGCCCCACCGGTTCGGTGTGGTCGGTCGATGTGCTCACCCGATTCCTCCCGCACTGCCCCCGGCCCGGGTCATCGCAGTACTCCGCCGGTCAGACCCGGCACCACCCAACGCCGCCAGGTCACCAGCAGCAGCGCCACCGGCAACACCGCCGACAGCAGCGATCCCGCGGCCAATTGGGCGCTGTTCTCGCCGAATTGCCTTGCCTCGCCCCATAGCAGCAGCGACCAGGGGCTCGCTCCCGCTCCGCTGACCACAAGGCCGAGGAAGAAGTCGTTCCACACCTGGACGAATTCGAGCACCGCCACCGCCCCCAGCGCGGGCCCGGAGGAAGCCAGCACGCGCTGGGCGATGGTGCCCGGACTGGCCAGACCGTGCAGAGCGTCCGCGGCGGCGCTGCCCGGCGGGGCGAGCATCGCGCCGCGCAGCACGAGGATGGCGATCGGCAGTCCGGCGGCGGCGTGCACGAGGATCAGGGGAATCCGGGTTCCCGACAGTTCGTAGGTGTCGATGAGATCGTCGATCGGCCCGAGGTAGGTCTGCGCCGGGATCACCGCGAGCACCACCAGCGTGACGACGCCCAGCCGGGCGGCGGTGCCGTTGGGCCGCAACGCGGCCAGCCGATAGGCCACCGGCGCGGCGGCGGTCACCACGACCACCGTGACGATCCCCGCGACCCAGGCCGTGGTCTGCAGCGAACGCCACAATCCGTCGTCGCCCCACACCAGCGCGACCGCCGAGAAGCCGAAGCCGTCGTGCCCGCGCAATCCGGTGTAGGCGAGCACGCCGATCGGGTACAGCACCAGCACCGAGACCAGCACGATGCCCGCCGCCAGCACCGGACCGATGCGCCGCCGTCCCGCCACCGAGTACACCCGCACCGCCGACCAACTCGCACGATGGCGGCGTACGTCGACTTGCAGCAGCCAGGCCACCGCGCCCACCAGCACCGCCAGCGGCAGCGCGTAGGCCGCCGCGACGCCGGGTTCGGCGTCGCCAGCCAGCCGCCACCAGTGCACGGTCGCGCTGTCGACCTGGTACTCGAGTGCGCCCGGCACCCCGATCAGCACCACATCGAACACCCGCGCCGCCGCGACGCCGACGGCCAGTCCGGCGATCAGCAGCACCGGCCGCAGCAACTCGTACAGCCGGATCGCCAGCGGCCTGCCGTCGTCGTGGTACAGGTACCCGGCGCGCGCCGGATCGGCTTCGATCGCATGGATTCCCGCGCGGAACAGCGCGGTGAGGAAACCCAGCCAGGTCCACAGGAACGCCGAGCCCAGCATCGCCGCCAGCCACCACCGGTAGAGCCCGACGTCCTCGATGTCCAGCCATCGCGCGCCGTTGCCGAAGATCACCCGGAACGCCACCCCGGACACGAACGCCGACACGCCGAACGGCACGATCAGCGGCAGCCACAGCCAGCGCGCCGCCCGCCCCCACCAGGCGATCGCCAGGGCCACCAGCAGCAGCCCGATCCCGAACGCCACCCACAGCAGCGTGCGCAGGTACGCGCCGCGCCCGTCGGCGGTCATCGTGCCGCCCAGCAGCGACAACCCGGCGACCGTGGCGCCGATCGACGCAGGCCACACCAGGAGCCGGATCCACGGCACGCCCAGCCGCCTGCGCAGGACCGCTGGCAGCAGCGCACCGGTCGCGGCGAGCGCGCAGCCGAGCACCGCCGGCGGGCTGGCCCTGGCGGCGATCACGACGGTCCATCCGGCCGGCAGCACCAGCAGCGCCACTGTCAGCACCGTCGCGGGCAATCCCGCCACCCGGCTCAGCCAGCGCCGTGGCCTGCCGCCCGCGACCAGCGGCCCGCGCATGCGGCGGGTGGCCAGTTCGATGCGCAGACCGTTGACGTCGAAATCCTGCGGCCGCGTCATCGACGCCGCCGATCCGCGTCGTCCAGCGCGGCGATCGCGCGGTCGGTGGCCGCGGTCGTTCGCGCCTGTCCGCCGTCGCCGATCGCGATGAGGAACTCCGTCAGCACTCGCCACAATCCTTCCCGGCCCCCCACCGGCCCGATCCGGTCGGACAGATCGAAGGTGCTGCGGGCGGCCAGTTCCCGCGCCGACGGCGCGAGCAACGGCGAGTATTCCGCCTCGGTGCGCAGGTTGGGGGCGAGGAATCCGCCGTAGCGTTCGATCCACGGCAAGGGGGCGCGGGCGCCGGCCAGTTTCTCGACCAGGTCGTCGGCGCGGGGGCTCGCCTGCCGGGTCACCACGATCACGTCGCCGCCGACGATCTTCGGCGGCAACGAGGCGGTGTTGACCGGCGGGAAGGGCGCCACCCCGACGGCGTCGCCGACCGCACGCCCGGACGCGCGGACCGCGCTGCGCACGATCGGCTCGGCGAAGTCGGGAGCGACGACCGCCGCCGCCCGGCGGTGCTGGAACACCTCCCGGACAGCGTCGGAGAACTGCCTGGTCAACGCGACGCCGACGCCGCCGGGAAACGCGTGACGCTGCCCCCACAACACCCCCAGATGCCCGAAGGCGGCCCGAACCGCCGGGTTGTCCCACTCCCGCTCGTCCTTGGAGGCCAGATCGTCGTAGATGCGCGGTGATTCGGCGAGCAGGACGTTTTCGAAGAAGTCGGTGAGCACCCAGCCGTCGGCCGCGGCCAGCGCCAGCAGGCGGATCGGCGTCTGCGCGAGCACCTCCATCCGGTCGACCCAGCCACCGAGGGTCCATGCCGCGGGTTCACCCAAGCCGTGGGCGTCGAACTGGTGGCGGTCGAACCAGACCAGCGATTTGTCCGCGGCCTTGAACGGCACGCCGTAGAGCCGATTCTCGTGGCGCAGCAACAGTTGCCAGGGTTGGGCGTAGCGGCTGCCGAGCGCGTCGGCCCACACCGACTCCGCGACGGGCCGCAATTTGCCCGCCTCGGCGAGTTCACGCACCCGACCGGCCTGCGGAAGCAACACCACGTCCGGCGCGGACCGGCCACCGGCGGTGAACGCGGTGTCGGTGTTGTCGCCCAGCGGGATCACCTCGACCTCGAAACCGAGATCCAGCCCGTCCAGTACGGCGTGGAAGGCCGCGAGTTCCTGCCCGCTCCAGGACACACCGACGCGCACCGCGTCCGAACTGCCCAGCAACAGCTCCGGCGCGCACGCGGCGGCCAGCGGGAGGACCATACCCGCTTGCAACACCGCTCTGCGCGTCCCCATCAACCCCCGATGTCATTGCCTCACAGACGAACCCGATTATGCGCCAAAGCCATGACGCCGTCGGGCGAACGTCGAAAAATCCTGTGCGCCGACGCGGATGCCTCTGCTAGCGTCGCCGGCATGGAGCGCGCTGCTGTGACGACGACGCCGGAATTCGTCCCGGCGCGCTGATCCATGTTTCATTCCAGCCCCGGGGCGCGCGTCCCGGGGTTTCGCTTCGTGGTCGCTCGCCCCTGTCGACGAGGAGACCACCACCATGCCCGACCATCGCACTCTCGGCCGTGCGCTGAATCTGTTCGACACCGACCCGCTCATCGGCGCGGGACTGCCGTTCTGGCTGCCGGACGGGGCGGCCGTGCGCCAAGCCCTGGAGGACTACCTTCGCACCGCCGAACGCCGCGCGGGCTACCACCACGTGTATTCACCGGTGCTCGGCAAGCGTGAACTCTACGAATTGTCCGGCCACTGGCGGCATTACCGGGACGAGATGTTCCCGCCGATGGATCTCGGCGGGGAGCAAATGGTGCTGCGCCCGAGTCTGTGCCCGCACCACGCGCTACTGTTTCGTTCGCGTGCACGCAGTTATCGCGAATTACCTTTGCGCATCGCGGAATTGGGCGGCATGTACCGATCGGAACTCTCGGGCGTGCTGGGCGGGTTGACCCGGGTGCGCGCGATCCAGCTCAACGACGCGCATACCTTCTGCACTCCCGAGCAAGCCGCCGCCGAAGTCGCCGGAGCGCTGGCGATGATCGCCGACGCCTATGCCGCGCTGGGCATCCGTGCCGCCCGCTATCGGTTGTCGCTGCCCGGCGCCGGCGGGAAATATGTCGCCGCCGCGCGCTTGTGGGAGCGGTCGATCACCTTGCTCACCGACGTCCTCGACGACCGCGGCGTGGATTACGACGCGGTGGAAGGCGAAGCCGCGTTCTACGGCCCGAAGATCGACGTGCAGGTGCGCGACAGCGCAGGCCGGGAATCCACCCTGTCCACCGTGCAGGTCGATTTCCATCAACCCGAGCAGTTCGATCTCCGCTACACCGGCGCCGACGGCGCCGCGCACCGACCGGTCATGGTGCACCGCAGCATCATCGGCAGCATGGAGCGGGCGGTGGCCCACCTGATCGAATGTCACGGCGGCCGGTTCCCGGCGTGGCTGGCGCCCACCCAGGTGGTCGTGCTGCCGGTGACCGACGCCCAGCTTCCGGAGGCCGTGCGGCTGGAGGACCACTGCCGTGACCGCGGGCTGCGGGTGGCGATCTCGCCGGCCGATCGCGGCAGTCTCGCCGCGCGCATCCGCGAGCACCGGCTCGTGCCCTATCAAGCGGTCATCGGCGCGCAGGAGGTCGCCGCGGGCCGGGTGGCGTTGCGGCTACGTGATGGTCGCCGCGTCGGCTCATTGCCTGTCGCCGAAGCGCTCGACCGCATCGCCGCCGCGCTCGCCGCCCGTGGTGCCGGGTTGTGGGACATTTCGTGACGACCGCGCGGATCGGCGCGGTGTAATCCTTGCCACAGTGCGGTACGTGCGCGTACCGTTCGGGTGGTACATCGAAGTACCACACGAGGAGGTGGGCGCATGCCCGCTGTGCGACTTCCCGACGGGCCATCCACCCCGCCGATCGTGCAGAATCTGCAGATCCTGACCGGGCGCACCCGGACCTGGCGGCGCCTGCACGACCGCTACGGCTCGGCCTTCACCATCCACCTGCCCCGATTCGGCCGCTGCGTCGTGCTCGCCGATCCCGCCGAGATCAAAGCCCTCTTCACCACGAGCACCGATCTCGTCGACAACATCGACGTCAACCTCGGCCAGTTCCTCGGCCCCGGTTCGCTGTTCGCCCTCAGCGGCGCCGAACACCGCAAGCAGCGCAAACTGCTCACCCCGCCGTTCCACGGCCGCAGGCTCACGGTGTACGAATCGCTCATCGAAGCCGAAGCCGTCCGTGAGATGAACTCCTGGCCCTCGGGCCAGGAGTTCGCGACCATGGACTCGATGATGCGCATCACCCTCGACGTCATCCTGCGCGCGGTCTTCGGCGCCGAGGGAGCGGAATTCGAGGAACTGCGCCGGCTGCTGCCCGAACTCGTCCTGATCGCCTCCGCCCTCGCCGCCATCCCGATCCCCCAACGGGCACTGGGCAGATTCGGCCCCTGGGCCCGCTTCGCGGCCCGCCGCCGCCGCTACGACGAGATCGTCGGCCGGCTCATCGACCGCGCCGCCGCCCAGCACCGTATCGACGAGCGCGACGACGTGCTGGCGATGATGCTGCAAGCCCGCTACGACGACGGCTCGGCCATGTCGCGCGGTGAGATCGCCGACGAACTGCTGACCCTGCTCACCGCCGGGCACGAGACGACCGCGACGACGCTGGCATGGACCATCGAGCGGCTGCGCAGGCACCCGGACGTGCTGCGCCGCCTGGTCGCCGAAGCCGACGCGGGAGGTTCGCAGCTGCGCGAGGCCACGCTGCTGGAAGTGCAGCGCGTGCGGCCGGTGATCGACGCGACGTTCCGCCAGGTCCGAGCCGAAACCCTGCAACTGGGCCGCTGGACCCTGCCGCGCGGGCAGAAGATCGTGGCCAACATCCGACTGATACACGACAACGAGGAACTCTTCCCCAACGCCCACGCCTTCGACCCCGACCGGTTCCTCGGTGTCCGTCCCGGCACGTTCAGCTGGATCCCGTTCGGCGGCGGCAGCCGCCGCTGCATCGGCGCCGCGTTCGCCACCTTGGAGATGAACGTCGTCCTGCGCACCCTGCTGCGCGATTTCACGCTCGAACCCACCACCGCCCGCGACGAGCGCACCCACTTCCGCGGCGTCGCGCTCGTCCCCGCTGAGAAAGGCCGCGCCGTGGTGCATCGCCGGACATCCAGCGGGCGTGCGCTCGGCCGCGCCGTCGAGGCCACGGCATGAGCCAACGGCCGCCCCCTCCGCGTCACTCGAACACGCCGTGACATCGCGACCCGGATACCGGCCGACCGACGGCCTGAGCATCGCCCCCGCGGCGCTCGGGCCGGACGCGACGCACCGAAGTGAGTAACTACCCTGATTCTCGTGACCCGCGCCGCGCCCGTACCCCGCACCACCGCCGACAACGGCCAGGATCCGGGGTTCCGCCGCCGCCTGCTCGACGCCATGGCCACCGCGGTGCGCGAGCGCGGCTACCAGGACTCGACCGTCGCCGACGTGGTCCGCCACGCCCGCACCTCACGCCGCACCTTCTACGAGCACTTCACCAGCAAACAGGACTGCTTCATCGCCCTGCTCACCGAGCACAACAAGGACATGATCCAGCGGATCGAGGCCGCCGTCGACCCGCACCTGCCCTGGCGCACCCAGGTACGCCAGGCCATCGAAGCCTGGATCCGCACCGCACAACAAGAACCCTCCCTCACCCTCAGCTGGATCCGTGTCATCCCCGCTCTCGGGGACGACACGCGGCAGTTGCAGCGCGAGGTCGGCGCGGCATTCGTGACGCTCATCCAGAAACTCGCCGACACACCGGAATTCGCGGCCGCCGGACTGCGGCCGCCATCGCGCCAGGTGGCGACAATCCTCTTCGGCGGCTTCCGGGAACTCATCGCCACCACCGTGGAAGACGGCGACGACATCGCGGGCATCGTCGACGTCGCGGTCGAATCGGCGATCGGACTGATCGCGCCCCGCCACTGACACTCACCCGCTGCGAAGTCACCGCGCGGCGTCGACGAACGCTCCGTCGATCAAGACCGGCACCACCCCGCTGCTGTCGAGCTCCGTGGCCACCGCGACATCCTGCGCGAACCCGCCCTCGCTGAGCTCGCGGCCGGACGCGCAGTCCCGGATCAGCGCCGCGACATCGGCGATCCCGTCGTACGCCACCGCGGCGGCGTGCGCTTCCGCGGACAGCGGCCCGGCTCCACCGCGCGCCAGCGCCGCCGCGACCGCCCCGGCGCCGAGCCAGTCCTCCACCGCGGGCCGCAGCACGTCACGGCCGGGCCACTGCTCACCGGCCGCGATCAGAGCCACCGGCTGCCGCTCGGTCCCCCATCCGCGCCCGGCGATCCACCCGGCGACCGCACCGGCATTGCGCAGGCACGCCGCGACCACCGGCACACCGCTGACGGCCGCGGCGATGGCCGAACCATTGGGTGAGGGCAGCACGAGCCGCTCGACGACCGACGCAGACCGCAGCGCGGCCGGGGACAGCGACCACGGCTGCCGCTCGGACACCGCTCGCCGCCCCACCGCCAGCTCGGCGCCGTGCCGTGCGGCGAACTGCGCGGCGCCACCCTCCCGCGACGGATACGGCAGCACCCGCGTCCCCGCTTCGACAGCGACCGACACCGACGTGGTGAACGACAAGACATCGACCACCACCACACACGCGCACTCCGGTCCCAGCGCCGCCGCACCGGCCGAACCCCACTCCAGCCGCACACCCGACGGCCGCTGCCGCGCCCACTCGGCGATCTCCGCCATCGACTACCCTCCCGACGATCGACCCGGCCGACCCCCCAAGCACTCGCCGGAGAACCGGGCCATCACCTCCCGGCCCCGCACTTCCCCGACGGCCCGGACCAGCTCAGCCCTGTTTCGGCCGCTCCGGCCGGTAGAACCACTCCTCCAGCCCGAAATCCTCCCGGATCTTCTTCTGTTCCACGAGGAACTGCTTGGTGCCCGTCAGCAACTGCACGCCCAGCGGCGCGAAGATCTCGTCGGGAATGTAGCTCTGCCGCGCGGTGGCACGCACCACCGCTTCCGGCGATTTCGACTGCGACACCTCGTAGTTCACGTAATCGTCCCAATGCTGCTTGGCATACCGGTTGGCCTCGGCGATCACCGACTGCCACGCGGCGCCGAACTGGGGATGGCTGTCGAGGAAGTCCTGGCTGCTGACCGAAGAACTGGTACCGGCCAGATCGGGATGATTGTCGTGAATCGAGTCCACCTGGTGGAAACCCTTGGCCAAGAACGCGTGGAAGTACGACGACGGATTCACATCCGGCAACGCGACCGCCGCGATGTCACCGCCGTTGAGCGGAGCCTCCGCGTCGGTGGCCAGCAGATGCACCAGCTGCGCCTGAATCCCCTCCGCCTTCAGCGCGCCCTGCAGATACCGATCGATATACGAACCCGACTGCACGCCGATCTTCTTGCCCGCCAGATCCTTCAGCGTCCGGATCGCCGGATCCTTCGCCACCACACCCGCGTTGTAGTTCACCGCCGCGATGGCCAGCAACCGCGTCTTCAACCCGCTGCCGCGTGCCACCAGCGCAGGCGTGTCACCGTAGGTGGCGACGTCGAGGCGGCCACCGACCAGCGCCTGGTTCAGATCCGGCCCGTTGGGGAAGCTGTAGACCTCGATGGCGTCCACCCCCAGCGGCTTCAGCGCAGGCAGCAGAGCGCCACGCTGATGAGCGAAGCCCACCGGCCCGGTCAGCACATTGCCGGTGCCGATCGTGCCGATGCGGAGGGTCTTGATCTCGGCGCGCGTCGCCGAACCCGAGTCGTCCGACCCGCATCCGGTGAGGACCAGCAGTAGGGCGGACACGAGGGCAGGCACGATCAGCCTGAGTTTGCGCATGATTCGCTTTCGTAGTTCAGAGTTCCGACAACCGCGGCGGCGGAGTGCCGTGCGGAAGACGCGGCCCCACCGCGACCAGACTGCCCGGTTTACGGCCACGACCCCAGCCGAGTTCCTTGCGGTAGCGGCCGATGTGCTCGCCGGGCACGGCGTCGTGATCGGCCAGCGGCGTCGCCTCCGGATCGACGTACAGCGCGTCCGTCGGGCAGTACGCCTCGCACATGAAACAGGTCTGGCAATCCGATTGCCGCGCGATCACCGGAATCCCGCTGTCGGTACGGTCGAACACATTCGTCGGGCACACGTCCACGCACTTGTCGCAGCCGATGCAGTCATCCGCGCGCACGATCTCGATCATCACGCCACCGCCGCTGTGCTGACCGCCGCCGACGTCGCCGTCCACACCTCGTCGAGCCCGCCGGCCAGGATGTGATGGTGCTGCTCCGGGTCCAGATCCGGGTGATCCGCCCGTTTGCTCATCCCCCGCGTCTCCGTGCGCGCCAGCGTCGACCGATACATCAGCCGCCCCACGGCGGTCATGGCCGCGGCCTGGCGAGCCCGCACCCGCTCATCTCCCGTACCGCCGCCCAACCCACGGCTGGCGTCGGCCCACACGTCGTCCAGCCGGTCCACCGCGGGCCGGATCCGGTCGCCATGGCGCAAGTAGTTCTTCTCGAACGGAATCACCTCTTGCTGCACGGCCGCCACCACCTCCGCGGCGGACACCGACTCCGCGTGCTCCGGTCGCAACCCGGCACGCCCCGCGCCACGCACATCGGCGCTCCCGGCCCGGCCCGATCCCAACGCGAACAACGCCGCGCCACGACCCGCCCAACTGCCCGACGACATCGCCCACGCCGAATTGTGGCTGCCGCCACCGGTGAAACCGCCGCAGATCCGTTCTCTGGTCGCCGCGTCACCCGCCGCGTACAAGCCCGGCACCGTGGTGGCGCAGTCGTCGTCGACGACATCGATGCCGCCGGTGCCGCGAACGGTGCCCTCGGCGAGCAGATCCACCTCGAACCGGTCGGTGAACGGGTCGATGCCGCGCCGATCGAACTGCAGGAAGAAATTCGGCTGACCCAGCCGCATCTGCGCCTGCACCGCCGCGTCGGCCCGATCGAGCTGCGCGAACACTCTCTCCCGCAACAGAGCTCGCGCGATCACCGAACGGCCCTTGGTCGAACCCGCGCCCTCGAGCACCCGCCCGTCCTCGTGGAAGAACGTCGCGTAACCGTAGTAGGCGGTCTTGGTGATCGTCGAGCCCTTCGGCACGATCGCGTAAGCGTTGGAGAATTCCATCCCCGAGAACCGAGCACCCACCTCGGCCGCCATCAGCGCGCCGTCACCGGTATCGACGTTGGTGCCCAGCGCACGGGACAGGAACGCGCACCCACCGGTGGCCAGCACCACCGCACCGGCCACGACACGGTAGTCCCGGTCGGCCTGACGCTGGTAACCCGCCGCGCCGCGCACCACGCCGTCGGCATCGACCAGCAATTCCAGCGCGGGCGAGTGATCCAGGATGCGCACCCCGGCACGCTTCACCCACGCCCGCATCCGCCGCATGTACTCCGGCCCCTGCACACCGGTGCGGACCTGCTCACCCGTGGCGGGATCGACGGGAAACGGATACCGCCCCTCCACCGCCAGCCGATTCATGTTCGCGTAGGTCTGATCCAGCACCCGGTCCATCCAGTAGTGGTCGGCCAGATGCCCGCCCAACGCCTCCCGGCTGGCCTTCGCGTTCGCCCGCGCGGTCGCCTCCGGCGCCACGTACCACACACCGGTGCCGGAGGGGGCGGTGGCGCCGCTGGTCCCGCAGTACCCCTTGTCCACCAACGTGACCTCGGCGCCGGCCTCACGGGCATGGATCGCCGCCCAGCAGGCAGCGGGCCCGCCGCCGATCACCAAGACGTCGGTACTGATCTGCAACGGTTCACTCATGCGTCTGCTCCTGTCGGTGCCTCGGGATTCACGCCGAGTGCGAGCAGCAACCGGCGGCGAAGTGCGGAAAATTCGGGATCGACCACCGAACGCGGGCGGGCGACGGTGATATCGAAGGATTCGGCGATGCGACCCGCACGCAACACGAGCGCACGATCGGCCAGCAGCAGCGCCTCTTCCACGTCATGGGTCACCAGCAGCACCGACTGCCGGTGCAGCGTCCACAGACGGGCAACCAGAGCCTGCACCTTCAACCGGGTCAGCGCGTCGAGAGCACCGAACGGCTCATCCAGCAGCAGCAGCTCAGGATTGCGGACCAGCGCCCTGGCCAGGGCAACACGCTGCGCTTCCCCACCCGACAGCGTCGCGGGCCACGCGTTCGCCTTCGCGGTGAGCCCCACTTCCTCCAGCGCTGCCAACGCCCGCGCCTTCGTGGCCCCGTCGACACCCAGTACGACATTGCGCCACACGTTGATCCACGGAATCAGCCGATGCTCCTGGAACACGATCGCCTTCGACCCAGGCACCTCGAACGATCCGCTGAAGCCACGGTCGAGGCCACCGATACCACGCAGCAGCGTGCTCTTCCCCGAGCCGCTGGCACCGAGCAGGGCGACGAATTCACCCGGCGCGATATCCAGATCGACTCCGCCCAATACCGTGCGGCCGCCGAAAGCGCGCCCCGCCCCGCGGATGCGGACACCGGTCCCGATGGTGGCGGTCATCTACTTCCCCTCGTAACCGGTGCGCCACGCCAGGAACCGGTGTTCCAGCACACGCACGAACAGATCGGTGAGCAACCCCAGCACCGCGTAGATCACCAGAACCAGGAAGATCTGGTCGGTCCGCAAGAACTCCTTGGCATCGTTCATCAAGAACCCGAGACCGACCGGTGTCGTCTGCATCTCCGCGACCACCAAGGTCAGCCAGCCGATGCCGAGCGCTTGCCGCAAACCGACGAGGATCTGCGGCAACGCCCCGGGCAGGATGATTTTCGTGGTCAGCTCGAACCTGTTGAGCCCCAACGATTCCGCCGCCTCCACCAGCCGCCGGTCCACGCCCCGGATACCGGCCAGCACGTTCAGATAGATCGGGAAGATCGGCGCGACGATGATCAGCGCGATCTTGAACGAATCACCGATACCGAACCAGATGATGAACACCGGCACCAAAGCCAGCGTCGGCAACATCCGCAACGCCTGCAACGGACCGTTCACCAGATCCTCGGCGACACGGAACAACCCCGCGGCCACCCCGCACACCAGACCGATGCCGATACCGATGGCCAACCCGACCGCCACCCGGCGCCCGGAGGCGGCCAGATGCTGCCACAACTCACCCGACCTGATCAGCTCCCACCCGGCCTCGAGCACCTCCGTCGGCGCGGGAGTGGTCGCGCCGAGCCAGGATCGAGCGCCCAACTGCCAGATGATCACCGCCAAGACCAGCCCGGAAGAGGCCCGAGCCAGGCCGATCAGCCTGCGAGCGAAGGGGAACGGGCTCTCGGTCGCCGTCTCGGCCGGGGCGGAGGGCGGCGCGGAGGTGGCCGGATCCAACTGCAACGTCATCTGACACGGTCCTCACACGAGAAGTACTGTCCGGAACAGTAAGGTGTGCGGACGGTTCACAGAATGATTGCGATCAGCGCGATCCTGAACCCGCGGCGCGGGCGCTCTCCCCCTGCCGACCAGCCCCCATCAGGTACGACGCGGTACCGGTCGAGCGAATACCGAATCAACGCAAGCGCTTGCCGGACGCTCGACAGGCACCCGTTGTCACGACATCGGCTGCGTCACCCGTTCTCGGTGACGGTGGTGTCGGGATGGCGGCGGCTGGTATCGGGCTTGACGAAGTGCCCGGTGATCGCCGAACGGTCACGCCGATTGTCACCGTCGTGCGGCTCGTCCTCACCGAGCGTGGTCCTCGGGTTCTCCTCCGCGGTCTGCTCACTCACATATTCACCGGTTTCGGCGGAGCGATAGCTCTTCTCGGCCACAAGATCCTCCTTCGAATACCCCTCATCAGGGCATTGCGTCCATTCCTTCCCCGAATAGCACCAGCACGCCACGGGAAACGTCCCTTGGTCAATGGACCGATGTGCATGCCGGAATGGGTGACCCGCGCTGAACCGCGATCCCGGCCGCGCGGCTTGAACGTCACCGGCCCAGCGGCATCCAGGCTCGGCCCGGCAACCACCACACGGCGCACGACACCGGCCGGAATGAGCAGATGATCGGGACTACGCCCGCCCAGCGGATTCGGCCGCGACCGGCACGCGCGTCCCGTCCACACGCTCGGCGAGCGCGGACAGCACCGTCGAGCACCCCGCATCCAGCGTCAGCGCCGCCAGCTCGTCACCGCGCGTGCGTCCCCGATTGACGATGACGACGGGACGACCGCGCTTGGCGGCGTGACGCACGAAACGCAACCCCGACATCACCGTCAGCGACGACCCGGCCACTAGCAGCACGTCCGCGGCCTCGACCAGCTCGTAGGCCGCGGCGACCCGCTCCTTGGGCACGGTCTCCCCGAAATAGACGATATCCGGCTTCAGCAATCCGCCACAGCGCGCGCAGTCCACCATCCGGAAACCCGCTGTGTCGGCGACCACCGCATCGGCGTCGGGCGCCACCTCGAGCCCGTCGGTGGTCACCGCCTCCGCGAAGCCCGGATTCGCCGCCTCCAACCGGTCGGCGAGCGACATCCGCGAGATCAGCGATCCACAGCCCAGACAGCGCACCCGCGCATACGTGCCGTGCAGATCGATCACCCGCCGATGCCCCGCCTTGGTGTGCAACAGATCCACATTCTGCGTGATCAACCCGCTGACCACGCCCATCCGCTCCAGCCGTGCCAGCGCTCGATGCCCCGGATTGGGCCACGACCCGTCCATCCGCCGCCAGCCGACGTGATTACGCGCCCAGTACCGCTGCCGGAACACCGGATCGCCGACGAACTGCTGGTAGGTCATCGGAGTGCGCGGCGGCGAGGACGGACCGCGATAATCCGGGATCCCGCTGTCGGTCGAGATCCCGGCGCCGGTCAACGCGACCACCCGGCGCCCGTCCAGCAAGCCCACCAGCCGCTCGAACCCGGCGCCGAGCGGCATCCGCACCAACTCCGACATGCCGTTCAGGGTACGGCCGCCGCGGTCACCGCACCCAGCCCGCCGCCGGTTCGCCCAGGTCAGACCCGCCGCATCACCGACACGACCTTGCCGAGCACCACGGCTTCGTCGCCGTCGATCACCTCGTAGGCGGGATTACGCGGCTCCAGGAACACGTGACCGTTGCGCCGCCGGTAGACCTTCACCGTCGCCTCGCCCTCGATCATCGCCGCCACAATTTCCCCCGAATGCGCCTCGTGCTGCTGCCGCACCACCACGATGTCACCGTCGCAGATGGCCGCGTCGACCATCGAATCACCACGCACCCGCAACCCGAACACCGTGCCGCGACCGACGAGTTCACGCGGCAACGTCATCGTGTCGTCGGCATGCTCCTCGGCCAGGATCGGAGCACCCGCCGCGATATCACCGACCACCGGCACCGCCACCGAATCCTCCGCGGTCTCCCGCACCGGGGCCTGCAAGAACATCCGCACATCCATCGGACGCGACACCGTCCGGCCACGGCGCAGAAAGCCACGCTCCTCCAAGCTCTTCAGATGCTTGGACACCGACGACGCCGACCGCAGACCCACCGCATCACCGATCTCGCGCGTATTCGGCGGATACCCGTACCGCAGCACCCAGTCCCGAATCGTGGCGAGAATCCGCTGCTGGCGCGGCGGCAACGTCGAGGTGTCGAGGTGCTCGAACGCATCGAGCGGGTCGTATCCGGTCACCCGGGGAATGGTAGAGGCACCGGCCGACACCGCGAACCGGCCATCGCACTGGACCCACCGAAGCGCGATGTCGCCACCGCGCCGCACGGCGGCCTCACAGCGCGTCCGGTTCCAGCCGGTCCGGCGGGCGAATCACCTCCACCTCCTGGAGTGGGCCCGCATAGCGCGCGATCTCCACCATCGTGAGCTGCCCCGCACACCCTTGGCTGAGCGTGGAGGACGGACGGTCGGCGATGAGCACGTTCGGATTACCGTGGCGGCACAACGCCGGATCCGCCGGATCCGGGTCGTACCACGCGCCGGTGGACAGCTGCGCGACGCCGGGCCGCACCCCCTCGTCCACGACCAGCCCGGCCAAGCAACTACCCCGGTCGTTGAACACCCGCACGATGTCACCAGCACACAGACCACGAGCGCCCACGTCCGCGGGATGCATCCGAATCGGCTCCCGCCCGGAGATCTTCACCGACTGACTGTAGGCGCCCACGTCGAGCTGACTGTGCAACTTCGTGCGCGGCTGATTCGCCACCAACTGCACCGGAAACCGCTTCGCGACCGGGCCACCGAGCCACTCCTCCGGCTCCAGCCACGCCGGATGCGGCGGACAATCGGTGTACCCGAAGCCATCGATGGTCGCCGAGAAGATCTCGATCTTCCCGCTGGGCGTGCTGAGCGGGTACCGGCCCGGATCGGCGCGAAAATCCGCGGCCAGCACTTGCCGTGGGTCCGGCACCGGAAGCTCGATCGCCTCGCCCGACCAGAGCACGTCGAAATCCGGGAACATGTGGCCCGCACTCGACTGCTCCGCGCGCCACCGCTCGTACAGATGCCGCAGCCACTCCGACACCGAGCGCCCTTCGGTGAACTCCTTGCCGACTCCGAGCCGATCGGCCGTCTCGGCGAAGATCCGGAAATCGTCGCGCGCCTCGGCGGGCGGACGGGTCAACGCTCGCATCGCGAACAACGACCGGTCGCCCTCCCCCGCACCGAAATCGTCACGCTCGATCGACATCGTCGACGGCAGCACGATGTCCGCGTGCCGTGCGGTAGCCGTCCAGAACGCGTCGTGCACGACGACGGTGTCAGGACGTGCGAACGCCGCACGCAAACGGGCCAGGTCCTGGTGGTGATGGAACGGATTTCCACCACACCAATAGACCAACCGCACATCCGGATACACGAGTTCCCGACCGTTGTACCGATACGGCGCACCCGGGTTCAGCAGCATGTCCGCGATCCGCGCGACCGGAATGAACGCATCGACGCCGTTGCGCCCCTGCGGAAGTCGCGGCACCGGCCCACGCGCGGGCTCCCCGACGCCCGCGGCCGATCCGTAACCATGCCCGAACCCGCCACCGGGAAGCCCGATCTGCCCCAGCATCGCCGCGAGCACCACCCCAGCCCACACCGGCTGCTCACCATGCCGCGCCCGCTGCAACGACCAGCTCACCGTCACCATGGTCCGGGCCGCGGCCATCTCGCGCGCCAGCATCCGGATGCGCTCGGCCCGCACGCCGGTGATCGCCTCGGCCCACTCCGGATCCTTGACGACGCCGTCCACCGCCCCGCGCAGATACGCAGCGAATCGGTCGTAGCCGACCGTGTACTCCCGCAGGAACTCCTCGTCGGCCAGACCTTCCGCGTCGAGCACCTGCGCCAGCGCGAGCATCATCGCCACGTCCGTGCCCGGCAATGGGGCGATCCACTCGGCGTCGCTCTCCGGCGGCGTGTCGTCACGCAATGGACTGATCGACACGAATCGGCAGCCCCGCTCCCGCGCCGCCGTGATCCAGCCCCGCATGTTGTGCCGGGAGACGCCACCCGGCGACACGGCCGCGTTCTTCGGCGACAGACCCCCGAAAGCGACCACGAGTTCGGAGTGCTCGGCCAACACCGCCTTCGCCGTGGCTTGTTGCGTCACCCAGCCGATGTCTCCGATGACGTACGGCAGCAGGACCGTCGAGGTGCCCAAACTGTAGCTGTTCACGTGCCGGACATAGCCGCCGAGACAGTTCAGGAAGCGGTGCAATTGGCTCTGCGCGTGATGGAAGCGCCCCGCGCTGGCCCAGCCGTACGAACCGCCGAATACAGCCTCCGCACCGTACCGCCCGTACACCCGGCCGAGTTCGCCGGCCAGCAGGTCCAACGCCCGCTCCCAGGACACCGGAACGAAAGCTTCCGAACCGCGCGGCCCCGGCCCCGGTCCGTTCTCCAGCCACCCCCGACGGATATACGGACGATCGATTCGAGTGGGATGATGCTGCGCCGAAGCGACATTGCCGATCAACGGCATCGGCTCCGGGTCGCCACGCCACGGTCGTACCGCCGTGAGCCGTTCACCGTCGCTGTCCGCCTCGAAGGCCCCCCAGTGGGTCAGATGCGTGGTCACCGCCCCACCGTAACCGTCTCCACCCACACCGCGCCGCTGCCGATTCACCTTGCGTCAGTGAGACTTCCGGCGCAGTTCGAAGATCCGGAACAGCCGGCCGCCGGAGAGCTCGTACTCCATGGCGTAGCCGGGCCAGAACTCGACCGCCAGATCCCAGATGGGCTTGCGCTCAGCGCCGTCTATCTCGCGCACCGCGACCAAGAACTGCTCGCCCTTGTGGCGGACGGAGGCAGTCTGCGCTGCGCGCAGATTCGCCGACCACGCCGGATGCCGGGAACTCCCCCAGTTCGAGCCGAGGACGATGAAATCCGAACCGTGTGGCACGTACAGCAACGACGTGGTGCGCGGGATACCCGTCTTCCGGCCGGGCACGGTGACCTCGATGGAGGGCAGGCCAGCAAGATCCAGGACGCCCTTTCGCCCGCCGCTGACTCGCCGGATCAAGCGCTCGAGCCGAAGCACGGCCGGCGCCGTCCGCATGACCCAGCGGCGCTGGGCGAGCCGTCGGGCTACTCGCGGCAACGGATTGGACAGCATGGTCGCATCCTGACATGCCCTTGCTTCCGAGCAGGTGACCCAGGCCGTGAGCGAGGGACATCTCACAGCCGATTTCCGCCCCTCTCGTCCTTGCCGCTTTTGGGAGGCGCGGTGGGTGATTGGATAAAGTATAGTTAGATGCGAATATCTACGTATCAATATGTAAAATTAAGACCTCCGCTCCCGAACTTTCGTCACGGTTTATGCGGTTCGAATACCAGACATTCCATCTGCGCTGCCCGCCCTCCCCGAGTTCGAGAAAACGGTCAAGCGACCAGTTACCCTGTCCCCCATGCCGCCCCAGGCCTCGTGCGCCGAGGTCTCCCGAGGGCCCCCTTCTCGGAACAGGAGTTCGATGCGTTCACACCGCCGCCATATCCCGGCTGCGCTGGCGGCCGTCGCCGCGGTACTGCTCGGAGGCACCGCTCCAGCCGCCGCTCGTCCCGCGCCGCCCGCCGCGGTGGCACCGATGGGCCCGGATTTCCTCTGGGGCGTCGCCTCGTCGGGATATCAATCGGAAGGCCACGCACCGGACAGCAACTGGTCGCGTTATGTCGCGTCCGGGAAAACGGCGGATCCCTACCTGGATTCGATCGACTTCTACGCGCGCTACCGCTCCGACATCGCCCTCGCGGCCGATCTGGGCGTGAAGGTGTATCGCATCGGTGTCGAATGGGCTCGGCTCCAGCCCGAACCGGGCACCTGGGACCCCGCGGCGCTGAAGTTCTACGACGACGTCGTCACGGCGATCACAGCGGCGGGCATGCGCCCCATGATCACCATCGACCACTGGGTCTACCCGGGTTGGGCGGTGGACCGCGGGGGGTGGACCACCCCGGGCATCGTCGAGGACTGGCTGGCCCACGCACGCGCGGTCGTGGATCGTTACGCGCCGTACCAGCCGTTGTGGGTCACGTTCAACGAGCCGGCCTTCTACCTGGTGAACGAACTGCGCAACGGCGGATTGCCGCCCGCGGCGGCGCCCGCGATGCAGGACCGGATCGCCAGGGCGCACGACGGCATCTACGACTACATCCACCGGGTTCAGCCGGGCGCCATGGTGACCAGCAATGTCGCCTACATCCCCGGTGGCGAGGACGTGGTGAACAAGCCGCTGGTGGACAGGCTCGCCACGAAGCTCGACTACATCGGCATCGACTACTACTACGGCCTCTCCCCCGACAGCCTCACCGCGTCGGCGAGTTTCACCGAGTTGTGGAAGAACCCGCTGCAGCCGGAAGGGATCTACTACGCGCTCCAGCACTATGCGCGTCAGTTCCCCGGCAAGCCGCTCTACATCGTCGAGAACGGCATGCCCACCGAGAACGGCCTGCCGCGCGCGGACGGATACGGTCGCGCCGACTCACTGCGCGACACCGTCTACTGGCTCCAGCGCGCCAAGGCCGATGGCATGAACCTGATCGGCTACAACTACTGGAGTCTCACCGACAATTACGAGTGGGGTTCCTACACACCGCGTTTCGGTCTCTATACCGTCGACGTCCTGACCGATCCGGCCCTCACGCGCAAGCCGACGGACGCGGTGGCCGCGTACACCGGCATCACCCGGACCGGCGGCGTCGCGCCCGATTACCGGCCGACCCGTGCGCCGAAGGATTGTTCCCTCGTCGACGTGCCCGCCAGCTGCTCCGATCCGGTCACCGTGCCCCGGTGACGCGGCTGGGTACACCATCGACCGGAGGTGGACGATGACCGACGATCCCATCGAAGTGCTGCGGCGCTGGACCGATTCCGGCGGGATCTGGCGGGTCGCGGGACGCCGATCCGGTTCGGTCACCGTCGCGCTGTATCAGTGCACCGGCGGCGAGGAGGTCGACCGGCTGGTCTCTTCCGATCCCGAGCTGATTCGCTACCTCGGTGAGCGGATCAGCAGCGAGGACTGAACCGCTCAGCTCGCGACCGATCCGGTCGCGGCCGCCCACAGTCGCTCCAGCACGCGCGCGACCGGCTCCACAGCGGTGACCAGGCCGACGCCCTCCCCCGCGTCGATCGGCGTGACGGACGGGTCGTCAGCGGCGAGCGCCGCGGCGAGCGCGCGCTTGGCCGCCCCGTCCATGGCGAGTTCGTCTTCTCGTCCGGTCCACCGATCGGTGAACCCGGTGCGCAGTACCCGCGCGGGAAACTTTGGCGGCCACGGCAATTCCATTCCCACGTCGTAGGCGCGGGTGAGCACCGTGTCGTCGCCGCGCGCGTCGATCATGGCGCGACGGCCCGCCTCCGGCAGCAGCGATTCCGAGCACGCTGCCAGACAGGTGCCGAGCCAGGCCCCACCGGCCCCGGCTCGCAACACGGTGGCGAGGTCCCGTGGCGTGCCGATTCCACCGGCCGCGAGTACCGGTACCGACGCCACGGCCAGCACCTCGTCCAGTAGCGGCAGCAGCGCCGCGTTCACGGCGCCGTGTCCGCCGCCCTCCACACCGCGGGCGACGAGGACGCCGATACCGCCGTCTTCCGCACGCCGCGCATCCTGCCCGCTGTACACCTGGGTAACCGGGACGATCCCGGCCTCCGCGACGCGGGCCGCCCAGTCCAGGTCTTCCCCGAAGCTCACCGAGATCAGTGCGGGACGGGCTTCGATCGCGACCTCGAGCAGTCGCGGTTCCTTCGCCACCACCCAGTCGACCAGACCGATGCCGAAGGGGCCGTCGGTGCCGCGGACGTGCGGTAACTCCCGCTCCAGCGCCGCGACCGATCCGGCGCTGCCCATTCCGATCATCCCGAGTCCACCGGCGGCGGTCACCGCCGCGGCGAGCCTTCCGCCCGCCACACCACCCATCGGCGCGTTGACCAGGGGCATGCGCGCACCCATCCGGTGCGCCCATGCGATTGCGGAAGACTGTCGGCCGGGCATCGTCACACGTCCCATCGCAGCACATGCCGCCACGACCGGTCACGGGCCCCCGGTCCGGCGGATGATCAGCCGCGGCGGCCGAGCAGGTCCAGCAGTCCGCCGAGCTGGAGTTCGAACAACTCGTCGCGGTCGGCGAAGGTGTCGGCGCCGTACATGTCGAAGACGTCCGCGCTCACCGCCCCGAACAGGCCGACCCAGAACGTCACACCGCGGACGATCAGCCAGTCCGGCAGGTCGAGCCGGAACTCGTCCCGGATCAGCGCGAAGCTGCCCGCCAGAGGGGCGGATATCCGCGGCTGCTCGCCGGGCGCGGCGAGCAGGCCCGCACGATGGGCGCGAGCGAACAGGCTGAGCAGCGCGGCGATCACCCTGGTGCCAGGAGCGATGGTCTCGGTGGCGGGCGCGTCGTAGCCGGGAACCGGTGTGCCGAACAGCAACCCGTAGCGCGCGGGCTCGGCCAGCGCCCAACGCCGCACCGTGCGCCCGAGCACCCGCAGTCCCTCGATCGGATCGTCCCCGCCCTGTTCGGCCAGCGCTTCGTCGACCGCGTCGCCGAGTGCGTTGTAGCCGTCCACCACGAGCAGGGTGAGCAGTTCGTCACGACTGCGGACATACCGGTAGACGGCCGAGGAGACCACACCGAGGTCACGCGCCACCGCGCGCAGCGACAGCGCGGCCGCACCCTCGGTCGCCAGGTGCTCCCGTCCGATCCGGACGATGTCGTTCATGGTCTGGGCCCTGGCGCGGGCGCGGGGAGTCGTCGGCATAGCAGCAACGATGCGCGCTTGAGAGAGCGTTGTCAACTATTGAGAGCGTCGCTCTGAAACCGGGGCGGACAACTACCGGCAACGCCGAATACCGGAGCGATCGGCCGATTCCGGCCGACTTGCGAACCGTTACTTACCCGGGAGTAGTGTTAGCCGAGTCACTGGCGACACGATCGAGGAGTTCCACATGGACCAGCGGACGACGGATTTCGACGTGCTGATCGTCGGTTCCGGGTTCGGCGGCAGCGTCACCGCGCTTCGGCTGGTGGAGAAGGGGTACAAGGTCGGCGTGCTGGAGGCGGGCAGGCGCTTCGCCGACGACGAGCTGCCCAAGACCAGCTGGGAGCTGAAGAAGTTCCTCTGGGCGCCCGCGCTCGGCTGCTACGGAATCCAGCGCATCCACCCGCTGCGCAACGTCCTCATCCTCGGCGGCGCAGGCGTCGGTGGCGGTTCGCTGAATTACGCGAACACGTTGTACGTGCCGCCGGAGCCGTTCTTCCGCGACCCGCAATGGCGTGACATCACCGACTGGCGCGACGAGCTCACACCGTACTACGAGCGGGCTCAGCGAATGCTCGGCGTGGTGCGCAACCCGCACATGACGCCCGCCGACGAGGTCTTCAAGGCCGTCGCCGAGGACTTGGGCGTCGGCGACACCTTCGTGCAGACACCCGTCGGCGTGTTCTTCGGCGAGCCGGGCAAGACCGTGCCGGACCCGTACTTCGGCGGCGTGGGCCCGGAGCGCACCGGGTGCGTCGAATGCGGCGACTGCATGGTGGGCTGTAAGTACGGCGCGAAGAACACCCTCGTGAAGAACTACCTGTATTTGGCCGAGCAGGCCGGCGCCGAAGTCATCCCGATGACGACGGTCACCGAGCTGCGTCCGCACCCGGACGGCACCTGGGATGTGTCCACCGCGCGTACCGGCGCCTGGATTCGCAAGCAACCGCAGACGTTCACCGCCGCGCACGTCGTGCTCGCGGCGGGCACGCGCGGTACGCAGAAGCTGTTGTTCGCCATGCGGGACAAAGGCGTGCTGCCGGACCTGTCCGACCGGCTCGGCGTGCTCACGCGCACCAACTCGGAGTCGATCGTCGGCGCCGCGACCAAGACGGTGCGCCCCGGCACCGACTTCACCAAGGGCGTCGCGATCACCTCGTCCATCCATCCCACCCCCGACACGCATATCGAGCCGGTCCGCTACGGCAAGGGCTCCAACGCCATGGGCCTGCTGCAGACGCTCATGGTTGACGGCGGCGGCCGGATCCCGCGCTGGCTGCGTTTCCTCGGCTTGGTGCTGCGGCACCCGATGAACCTGCTCAGCTTCCTGAGCACGAAGAATTGGAGCGAGCGGACCATCATCTCGCTGGTCATGCAGCACCTGGACAATTCGATCACCACCTACACCAAGCGCGGCCTGTTCGGCCGCAAGTTGACCAGCAGACAAGGCCACGGCGAACCCAATCCGACCTGGATCCCCGTCGGCAACGACGTCACCAGGCGGGTCGCGGAGAAGATCGGCGGCATCGCGGGCGGCAGCTGGGGCGAGATCTTCAACATCCCGCTGACCGCCCACTTCCTCGGCGGCGCGGTGATCGGGGCCGACGCCGAGCACGGCGTGATCGACGCCTACCACCGCGTGTACGGCTACCCCACGCTCAGCGTCGTCGACGGCGCGGCGGTCTCGGCGAACCTGGGCGTCAATCCTTCCTTGACGATCACCGCGCAGGCCGAGCGGGCGGCGGCGTACTGGCCGAACAAGGGCGAGGTGGACGCCCGTCCGCCGGTGGGCACGGGATACCGGCGCATCGCTCCCATCGCGCCGGCGCATCCGGCGGTGCCCGCGAGCTCCCCCGCCGCGCTGGTGCTTCCGATCGTGGAGATCCGCGACACGCCCGCCGCGGGATAACCAGCCGGGATTCGACGGCGGCGGGCGAGCGCGGAGCCCGCCGCGGCGAAAATCCGAACCGTCCGCGTAGCAAATCTATCTCAACTAGCCTTTATCTGGTCTTTTGTCGCTCCAACGGCCAGGAGGCGACCCGTGAGCACACTGCGGCGCACATTGCTCGGTCCCACGGCGATGGCGACGGCCGTCGTCCTCGCGCTGACCGGGTGCGGCGACGACCGAGCCGACACCACGCAATCGGCAACACCGTCCAGTTCCGCGGCGCTGCCCAACCAGATCGCCGGTGTGCCGATACCGGAGGGCCGGATCGATGACGCCGTGGAGGAGCTGGACCGGCTCGCCGAAGACCTGTTCGCCTCCTCCGGCGTTCCCGGCATGGCGGTCGCCGTGGTGCACGGCGGGAAGGTCGTGTACAGCAAGGGGTTCGGCGTCCGCAATGTCGTCACCAAGGAGAGGGTCGACCCGGACACGGTCTTCCAGCTGGCGTCGCTGTCCAAGCCGGTCGGGGCGACGGTGGTCGCCCGCAGGATCGCCGCGGGAGGCGTCGAATGGGACACTCCGGTACACCGGCTGCTGCCGTCCTTCGCCTTGGCCGATCCCTACGTCACCGAACACGTCACGATCGGCGACCTGTACGCGCACCGCTCCGGGCTGCCCGATCACGCGGGCGACCTGCTCGAGGACCTCGGCTACGACCGCGACCAGATTCTCGACCGGCTGCGGCTGCTGCCGTTGGGCCCCTTCCGGACTTCGTACGAATACACCAATTTCGGACTGACCGCGGCTGCCGTCGCCGTGGCCGCCGCCGCGGGGACCGAGTGGGAGACGTTGTCCCAGCAAACCATCTACGGCCCGCTCGGCATGAAATCGACCAGTTCTCGCTATGCCGACTTCGCCTCCCGCGCGAACCGGGCGGAGGGGCACGTGCTGGTCGACGGGAAGTACGAGCCGGCGAATCCGCAGCGCCAGCCGGATGCGCAGTCCCCGGCGGGCGGGGTCAGCTCCTCGGTGGCCGACATGGCCGCATGGATGACGATGGTGCTGGCCGACGGGTCCGCGGGTGGCTCGATCCTGGTCCCACCGGAGGATCTCCTGCCCGCCGTCTCGCCCCAGGCCGTGTCCGCGCCGCCGAAAACGCCCGACGCGCGGGCCGGGTTCTACGGATTCGGTTTCAATGTCGGCGATTCCGCCTCCGGCCGCGTCGTGCTCGGTCACTCGGGGGCGTTCGGCCTCGGCGCGGCCACCGCGTTCACCCTGATCCCGTCCGCCGACGTCGGCATCATCACGCTCACCAACGCGGCGCCGATCGGGGTGCCGGAGACACTGAACGCCGAGTTCGCCGATCTGGTCCAGTTCGGGAAGGTGCAGCAGGACTGGCGCACCCTCTATCGCGAGGCCTTCCAGCCGCTCGGCGCACCGGCAGGGGCGCTGGCGGACAAACAGCCGCCCGCAAAGCCCGCTCCCGCGCGACCACCGGCATCGTATGCGGGCACCTACGACAACGCCTACTACGGACCGGCGACGATCAGCGCCACCGATCAATCGCTGACGCTCACCCTTGGCCCGAACAACATGACCTTCCCCTTGAAGCACTGGGACGGTGACATTTTCGTCTTCACACCTCCCGGCGAGAATGCCAATCGCGGATCGATCTCCCAGGCCACCTTCGACGGTGACCGGCTCACCCTCGAGTACTACGACACCGAACACCTCGGCGTATTCACCCGGCGCTGACGGTCACGCCATCGACCGCGATCCCCGGCCACGGATCGGCCCGCAACCGATCCAGGACATCGCTCATCCATTTCCCGGGGGTTTGCCGATCCCGGTTGCGGGAAGTCGCTGAATGCAGGAGAGGAGGCAGCGATGACCGAACCGAACGAGACATACGACCCGCCGCAGGACACCGGCGCGCCCGACTCGGTCGAAACCGATCCGGCGGCCCTCAACAGCGCCGAGGACCTGGACGAGGACCGGCTGCGTTCCGACCCGCTCGAGGCCGGAATGGACCCACCGGAGCACTGGAGCGGCGTCACGAAGTACGGCGTGACGCAGTGGGAGCAGGCTCATCCCCGATCGATCGGAGACCGGCTCGCCGAGGAAGAGCCCGACACCGACCCCGATCGAGAGCCGGAGCCGGAGGCCGCCGGAAGCGAGGACGACCGGCGACTCCAGGACATCACCGACGACAACGAGCGAGTGCCCGCCGCACACCGCTACGAGGAGGAGATCGGTGTAGCGGCCGACATCGCGGGCGGCTCGGTGGGCGAGGACATCCGGCGCCCGGCCCCACCCGACTGACGGACGCGGCCGATCGGCGGACACTGTCGTGGCCCGGCCCGCCGTACCGGAGAACGATCGCGCGATCGCCTCCGGTACGGCGGGCCGAGTCGCATGCACGGCCCCGGTTCTTACTCCTCCGGGAGCCACACCAGGCAGAACGTGTGCCCCACCGGGTCGGCGTAAACGCGGAACGCTCCATCGGTCCGGCCCTGCACGAGGGTCGCGCCCAACGCGAGCGCCGCGGGCTCCGCCTGCTCGATGTCGTCCACCAGGACGTCGAAATGTATCTGCTGTGATCCCTCGGGATCGGGGAATCGCGGCGGCTGGTAGTCGGGCGCCGTTTGGAATGCGATGCGCCGGCCCGAAGCCTCGATGAGCACCACCCAATCGTCGTCATCGTCCTCGAGCAGGTCTCCGCCGAGCAGCTCTTGGTAGAACCTGGCGAGTTTGCGCGGTTCGGGGCAATCCAGTACCACGCTGCGCAACCGTCCGACCCCGTTGTTCGATGCCATACTCCGACCTCCTGACCTTTGCCATTCGTCGTTGCCTACCCGCACCGCTCGGCGGCAAACGGGGGCGCCTGCCTCCACCGCGATGAACCGCACGGATTCGGTGTGCAGAGAGCCGGAGCGAACGCAACGGCCCGCCCGGCGCCACGCAATACGCCGGACGGGCCGCTTCCCCGTTCGCCGTGCGACGCCGCCACGTCACACAGCCCGTTCATGGTAAGCGCCGATGCCCGGCATATCCGGCAGCCACGCCGGATCATCCGATGTCCGATCGTCGCAGTCGCACCGGTCATCCTCCGTGCGCGAAAGTCATTCGCCGTGTGAGGCCCGCCAGAGCGTGTGTTCCCGGCTGATCGCTTCCTCCGCGTCGGATACCGCGTCGGCCCAGTCGGCTTCGGTGTCGTGCTGTTCCAGGACTTCGGCGACGATGCTCAATTCGTTGGAGGCGACGGCATAGGCAGCCGCGCCCGTGCTGTGCTGGCGAGCCGACGACCACGCGGCCAGTCCCGCCACCGCGGACGCGAAAATCCCTGCCAGATCGAAACTCACCGCGTTGAACGCCTTCGCCAGCGCTCCGGCGACACCAGCCACCTCGAAAACGAGTGCCAGCGTGCCGAACAGCTGGGACCTGCGCTGGTGGTATCCGGACTTGCCCGCGTACCACCGTTGTTGCTCCCGGATGCGGTCGTCCAGATAGACGCGGCGCCGTTGGTCGAACGGAGCGGAGCGCAGTTGCCGCATGCGAGCGGTGATGGCAGGGGCAGTGGTCGGCCGCAGCGCGAGCGCCGAGATGTCCTGGCGCAGCAGCATGAGTCGCTCGATCAGCATTCGATCGGCCTCGGCGGCGGACAGCGTCCCCACGAACGGCGCACCCCGCACCGCGTACTTCCAGGTCAACGTTTTCACCGACTCGGCGAGCGCGCGACCTTCGTACCAGGACTTGCCCGGACGGCCGCGCAGGACGCCCACATCCACCGCGAGGATGCCCACGAAGGCCATCGCGGTGAGAACGGCCGCGATATCGGTACCCGAAGAGCCGACGCGGACCGTGAACGCCGCACACGCCGCCGCCACCACGGCCAGCAAGAGCCGGGCTCCATAGGCGCGAAGATAGAACTTCTGGCCGTACAGCGATGCCGTGTCCGCGGACTGGAACAGCCCCGGGTAGTCGTCAGCGTGCTGCACGGGACGCGGGACGCGTTCGAACCGACATGGCGGAAGCGTAGCAGGCAGCGAATGCGCATCGAATCTGTTTGCACGGCATCCGAATTGCCGATTCCGCGGTCACAAAGTCGGCGTTTCTACCCGGATTCGCGTCATCCGCCACGGACCTGCCACACCGGCGTGCGCGTCCGCCGCGTCGGCGATATCGCCGTGCCGGCCGGCCGTTTCCACCGCCGAGCATCGGTATGGACCCGAACCGGCCGGGCCACATCCGTTTCCGCCCGTGCCGTCGAGCGGAGGCCGCGCCTACCCGATGTGCACCGGCGCGGACTTGGGGAAGACGACCGGCAAAGCGATCAGCGCACGGTGGAACGGTCCCGGTCGCCATTGCAGTTCGTTCTTCGGCTTGCCCAACTGCATTTCCGGCAGCGCGTCGAACAGCTGATCGATGGCGTTCTGCACCGTCATGTAGGCGACGGATTTGGCCGGGCAGGCGTGCGGACCCGCACTCCACGCCAGATGCGACCGATTGCCGATACGACTGCCACCGGGTTCGTCGGTACCGCGGATCTGGGGGTCGTTGTTGCACCCGGCCAGACTGATGACCACCGGCTGGTCGGCGGGCAACCAGACACCGTCGACCATGATCGGCTGCCGCGGGTACGTCGTGCAGAAGTTCGCCATCGGCGGGTCGTTGAACAACACCTCGTCGAGCGCGTCGGTGGTGGACAGATTCCGGCCGAGCACGTCGCCGAAGCGGAACCGGTCGTCGGTGATCATCAGCAGGACCGCGTTCGTCAGCAGATTGCGCTGCGCCTCGAAACCGGCGCCGTAGAAACTCATGAGCTGGGCGAAGATCTCGATGTCGTCGAGTTCGGTGGAGTGGTGCGCCAGCCGTGAGGTGACGTCGTCGCCCGGGTGCTGCCGCTTGAGCCGGATCAGCTGCATCAGCGCGTCCTTGAGCATCTTCATGCCCTCGGGCCCCCGCACCGTGTCGAAGCGCGCGGCCATACCGGTCGCGACCCGCTCGCCGATGTCGGCCGGGCAGCCGACCATCTCGTTGAGCACCTCCAGGACGAGCGGAAACGCGTACTCGGTGACCAGGTCGGCGGATCCGGTCGCGCAGAAGGCGTTGATCAGCGGGACGGCGATCTGCTCGACCGTGGAAGGCACGTCGAACAGGTCGATTCCGTCGATGGCGTCGACGGAAGCATGCCGGTAGCGATCATGGGCGAGTCCGGTGTTGTAGCGCGCGGCCGGATACCACTCCATCATCGGCCGCACGGGCGAGTCCTCGGGAATGGTCTTCTGCCAGGTGCGCGGGTCAGCGGGGAAATGATCGGGATCGCTGAGGATCCGCACCGCGGTCTGATAGCCGATCACCAGCGTGGCAGGCACACCGGGCGCCAGCTCGATCGGCACCAAAGAGCCGTGTTCGCGACGCATCTCGCGGTAGGCGCGGTGCGGGTCGGCGACGAACTCCTTCGTATACATCTGGACGCGTGGGGCATCCGCTTCCGTGAAGGGGCCGTGCTGGACGGGGCACGCTCCGGCTCCAGTGGTGTGCGGCGCGGCCATCGGGGACTGTGGTGTGGTCAAGAACGTGACTCCAGGTTATGGAACAGCAATTCGACGAAGGTGATCTGTGAGCGGGTACACGTGCCTTCCAAGACCTGTCGTCCAGAGCTCGGCGACCCGCCTACGCTAAGCAACATAGCAACGCTCCGATCCCACCGCTGACGAAGGCGGCGCCGCCGAACGCGCGAGAGCCACGCACGGACAAGGCAATTCGCCGCCCTTTCGCGGGCAACGCACTGTCCGCGCTGGTCGGCAGCGCACGATCCGGTGCTCGCGCATCGGCGCCCAATCGTGGTCCGCGCGTGCGGACCACCGGCGCTTCCGCACGGTCACGCGCGGTCGGCAATCGCGCGGCAGATCACTGTTCGGGTTCCCCGCCGCTGGTCAGCGCCACCGTGGTCGCTACCGCCTGCCGAGCGGCGTCGACGCTGCATCGGCCGAGTCCGCAGGCGGTGGCGACACCGTAGGCCGAGCGCCCGGCGGCTTGTTCGAAGAGCGCGAGCGCGCGAGCGCTGTCCTCGTCGGAGTCCGGAGAGACGACACCGGCGATCACTTTCCACTCGGGATCGAGCTTGCGCAACGGGGCGTAGAACCGCGGCTCCAGCGGCGCGGGCTCGGCGCCGTAGGCACACGGGATGTGCACCGGGGGTAACGGTGTGCCCTGTTCGCGCAGTAGCCGCGCGGTGCGGCCGAGCAGCTTCACCGCCGGAGCCAGAGTACGCGGGGTGAGCAGGCTCTTGTGCTGATAGTCGCCATAGCACAGGTGCACGATCGCTTCCGCGCCGATTTCGTGCATCCGGCCGAGGAAACCGGCCAGTTGCCGCGCGACCAGCGGCGCCAGCGCCCACTGCGAACGTAGTTGCTCGGCCTTGACCATGCTCAGCAGGGCGATCGGCGACTCCACCTGCCAGACGACACGGTCGCCGTGCCGCTCGACGACCTCGGCCATCTCCCGCACCACCGCTTCGGTGAACACGGGAAGCTGCCGAAGCGCGCCGACCACGAGCCCGGAGCGCCGGACGGCAGGCCATACGGGCAGCCCACCGGAGACCGCGGCGCCCGCGAAGACGAACATCGCCAGATCTAGCGGATTGGGCTGGCTGATCTGCACTTTCGTTCCGGCCAGCTGCGGACGGTCGTCGCGCAGCGACTCGAAGGTCGCCACGACCCGGCCGATCCGCTCGACCCGGTCCATCGAGACGTGCCGCGGCTCCAGCGTGCTCCCTGGCCTCAGCCCGTAACTGGGGAAATCACCGTAGTCGGCGTAGTCGCCAGGGCGGACGATCTCGAAGACGTCGGCGTGCTGCTTGCGCGTGCGCAGATAGTCGAGAATCCAGTCCGGATCGAGATCGCAAGGCACGGCGGTCACCGGCCGCCCCTCGCTGTGGTCGGCAAACCATTGCATGACGGCACGATCACCCGTCATCAGCTCGGCAGGCAGGCTGCCGACATAATGCGCGTATCTGGTCATCTGTGGCTCTTCTGTTGTCTGGACGCGTGATCCGCGACCCAGGGCCTTCCCGTTACGCCGATCGGTAGCTGTGCAAGCGTACACGGGCACGCTCCGATCTCGCATCCCCTGATGTTCTCATGCTATCGACGCGCACAGGGGCGTTTCCGGATGCATTCCGCTGTTGCGGTGGACCATCCCGGCAATCGCGGCTTCCGCCTGCCGAGGAATCGAATACGTTGTGGGACAGTGCGATAGGTCAACGCTGCGCCGGGAGCAGGGTCTGCTGCCATCACCGCGACAGACGAGCACGACCATCACGAGATTCGTCGCGCAGCCCGATGTCCCGACGGTAGGGGATGCTTGCCGACAGTTCCCCGCAGGCAGCGCCGGTCGGCATCACGTAGTGCCGCCCGATCCGCTGCGCCGTCCCGACCGCGTGCGGCGGGACATTCCCAAATTTCGCCACAGGCAGGCGGTTTCGCCGTCTACTATCGGTGTCGTCCGAACCGGTCTGCCGGGTAGGGCAATTCCACGGCGCCTGGTTCCTGGCGGCGCCGCAGCGCGTTACCGCTTTGCTGTGCATCACTGATCAGATCCGAACAGTCGCAGACTCTCGACAGCGTGATCGTCGATCGTCTCGGTAACCATCTCGGGGGTGAGGGCCGCAGCCCGAGGACGCTTCGCTTCCGACGGTCGCGAGAACCACTCAGACAGAACGGAGTCCCGCATGGCCTTCGAGTTCGTGGTGCCCGCTCTCACCGCGCTCGTCGCGGTGGTCGTCTTCGTGGCCGGTGATCGTCTACATCCGAAGGCATGGCGGCACACCGACGACGACACCGTCGGCGCGCTGGTGCTCAACTTGATCAACACGATCTTCATGGCGGTGGTGGCATTCATCGTGGTCATCGCCTGGCAGCAGTACGACAACGCGCGCAATCACACCATCGCCGAAGCCAAGGCGCTCATCGACACCTACTGGGCCGCGCACGGGATGCCCGAACCCGACCACGCACGCATCCAAGGCTTGGTGCACGACTACACCCAGCAGGTTCTCACCGAGGAATGGACCGTCATGGCCGACGACGGTCACCTCAGTCAATCCACCCAGGACACCCTCGACACCCTCCGCGACGCGGTGGCCTCGGTGAATCCGGCCGACACCGAGGTCGATGCCCTCCGGACCGGTGCGCTGACCAGCCTCGACGCGGTGGCACAGGCACGCGCCGATCGCGCGCTCGACGCCGGTTACCGGGTACCCGCCTTCCTCTATCTGGCCATGTGGATCTGCACGGTGCTGCTGCTGTTCAGTGTGGTGCTCTCCGGCGTCCAGGTCACCAAACGCACCGTCGTGACGACCGCGCTGCTCGGCGCCATCGTCGGTGTGGTGATCCGGGCGATCTACAACCTCGACGAGCCGTTCTCCGGCGGGAACGTGGTCCCGAAGGAGGCTTTCGAACTCGCGCTGTCGCGGTACCAGCACACGACGTGAACTTCCGGCCGGTTTCGACTACGACGAGGCGACTGCACATGCGACCCCACCGAGAAGCATCTCGAACACCGCGATGGGCACGAGGATTGACCTCTGCGCTGTTGCCGCTGACCATGGCGGCCTTCGTGGCGCACCCGTCGGAAGCATCCGCGCAGGCGCCACCGTGGTCGCCCTTCGGTGACCTCGCCACCGGGAGTTCGGGCACGGCCGCCGGCTTCGATCCGGTGGGCGCCTTCCCGGGTGGCGGTTCCAGCGGCGGTCCCGCCGTCTCATCCGGCAGCGCCGCCGAGGGCGATACTTCCGGCGGGTCCCTGAGCCTCGGACCGATCAGGCTGCCCTCCGGCAGCGCCGGTCTCAGCCCGACCGGCAGCGCCGGAACCGGCGGTGCTCGCGGTCTTCTCGCCACCGGCGATGCGGCATCCGGCGGCATCGCCCACCCGGTGGAAACGACGCCACGCGCGGATGCCGCGGCGGAACATCCCGCCGCGGCGCCGGGAGTCGACGCGGGCAGCGCCCAGCTGGCCTGCACCGGCAGCGCCGTGACGGGGAGCGCGTTGCTGCTGCTCGGGCTGGTGACCGGAAGCGGCTTCGGCTCGCTCGTTCCGGGTCTGATCGGCCCGGGGTCGAGCGGATCGGGTCTGGGCAGCGCCGCGGTCGGCAGCGCCGCCACCGGCAGCGCGGTGCTGACCTGTCTGCTACTGCTTCCCACCACCCCGCCCGAGCCCATGAGCCCGCTTCGGCTCGGCCCGCCCGCCCCGGTCCTCCCTGTCGTTCCGGCACCCGCCGCCGTTCCCGTACCGATCCAGCCGCGGGCCGAACGCCCCATTCCCGCGTCATCCCCTCCGCCGCAGCACCGGCAGCGAGGTAGGGACATCCAAGCCGCCGAACCGGCCCCCGACCCGGGTCCATGGAGTCTGATGAAGCTGATGACGGTGCTGGTGGTCACCGTCATCACCGTCGTCGGAATCCGTCTGTCCCCCGGCCCCAGACGTGCCCGCTAGGCCTCGATCGAGCCCGCTCGGCTCGGCGACTACTTCAGCGCGGAGCCATCCGGATCGCGCCGTCCAAGCGGATGGTCTCGCCGTTGAGCATCGGGTTCTCCACGATGTGGCGCGCGAGCGCGGCGTACTCGGCCGGATCGCCCAGGCGCGAGGGGTGCGGGACCTGCGCGCCCAGGGAGGCGATGGCCTCATCCGGCAGCGTGGCGAACAGCGGCGTGTGGAACAACCCCGGCGCGATGGTCACCACCCGGATCTTGATGGCCGCGAGGTCACGCGCCACCGGCAGGGTCAGGCCGACGATTCCGCCCTTGGAGGCCGAGTACGCCGCTTGCCCGATCTGGCCGTCGAACGCCGCCACCGACGCGGTGTTGATGATGACACCGCGTTCCTCGCCCACCGGATCGGTCTTCGCGATCCGCTCGGCGGCCAGACGGATCACGTTGAAGGTGCCGATCAGGTTGACATTCACGACCTTGGTGAAGTCCGCCAGCGGGAAGGCACCGTTCTTGCCGACGGTCTTGATGGCGTTGCCGATACCCGCGCAGTTCACCGCGATCCGCAGGTCGCCCAGCTCCTGCGCGGCGTCGAGTGCCGCCGTGATCTGCTCTTCGTTCGTGACGTCCGCCGCGGCGAAGACCACGCCGTCGCCGAGTTCCTTCGCGACGGCCTCGCCGGAGGACGACGGCAGGTCGATGATCACGACCTTCGCTCCCTTGCCGTGCAGCTCCCGCACGGTCGCCAAGCCGAGTCCCGACGCACCACCGGTCACCGCAGCGACCGAGTTGCTGATCTCCATCCCACTCCTCTTCTCCGGGTTGTCCAACGACGACGCCAAACGCAGGCCGACCGGTCCGCGCCGCCACCCCGGTGCGGGATGCCAGGTGCTGCGACCGATCGGGACACGGCGACAGGCTAACCGCCCGGGGAGCATTAAGTAAACAGTCATTCTCGTTCGATTCGATCCGAGGGTGCGGCGATGCCTCGGGAACCCCCTGCAAGAGCGCGCATGTCGAGGTGATGGCACAGTGTTCGTTATGGCCGATATTCGCCTGGACGTCTCCGACGCCATCGCCACCATCACCCTCGACCGCCCGCGGCAGCTCAACGCGTTCACCACCGCGATGAGCACGGAGCTGATCGAGGCGTTCGACACCTGCGACCGCGACGATTCCATCCGCGCGGTGATCATCACGGGTGCCGGGCGCGCCTTCTGCGCCGG
Organism: Nocardia beijingensis NBRC 16342; assembly: GCF_001612785.1. GTDB lineage: Bacteria > Actinomycetota > Actinomycetes > Mycobacteriales > Mycobacteriaceae > Nocardia > Nocardia beijingensis. The sequence continues at coordinate 24,895 of NZ_BDBC01000043.1, read as the reverse complement.
CGCGGATCTGTCGGCGGGCGCGGAGACCTTCGTCGCGGGCGACCAAGACGCCGCGGAGTCCTTCCGCGACACCGGCGGCGAGGTCGTCCTGCGCATCTACGAATCCCGTAAGCCCGTCATCGCCGCCGTCAACGGCCCCGCCGTCGGGGTCGGCATCACCATGACGCTCGCGGCGGACTTCCGCATCGCCGTCGACGACGCCCGTATCGGGTTCGTCTTCAATCGGCGCGGCATCGTGCCCGAGTCCTGTTCCAGTTGGTTCCTGCCCCGCCTGGTTCCGATGCAGACCGCACTGGAGTGGGTGTACTCGGGCCGACTCGTCGACGCGGGCGAAGCGCTCGACGCGGGACTGTTCTCCGCGCTGTATCCGGCCGACACCCTGCTCGACGAGGCGCGTGCGCTCGCACGCCGCGTCACCGAGCATTCCGCGCCGGTCTCGGTGGCCCTTTCCCGCCAGATGCTGTGGCGCAACCTGGGAGCCGATCATCCGATGATCGCGCACCGCATCGAATCCCGCGGCATCTACCACCGGGGCGCGAGCGCCGATGCCAGGGAAGGCGTGACCGCTTTCCTGGAGAAGCGGCCCGCGCGATTCCCCGACAGCGTCGACCGCGATCTGCCGGATATTTTCGGCGACGATCTCGCGGTCCCGCCGTTCCGGCCCTGAGTTTCCCACGGCGACAGCAGGTTCCGTGGAGGACAGTCCCGGTCAGGATTCGTGTTCGGTCCACGCCACGACGCGCAGCGGGAACGAGCCCATCCCCCGCATCGGCGCAGGCAGTGCGACGAGCCGTGCGCCCGCGCCGGGGAGCGCGGCCAGGTTCGTCATCTGCTCGATGATCGGGATGCCCGCTCCCAGCAGCGTGTGATGGCACGGACGCGTCGGCAACGACGTGTCGTCGACGTCGAGCGAGTCGATGCCGACCAGCGCGACATTGGCGGCGACCAGCGCATCGGCGACCTCACCGACCAGGAACGGATGCCAGGGGTCCCGGTAGGCGGCCGAACCCCACTTGGCCGACCACCCGGTGTGCACCAGTACCGCCTTGCCCCACAGCAGCGCGGGATCGCCGAGCACATCCGGCCCCACCGCGCGCACTCCCGGCGCGCGGATCACCACGATCGGCACGTTGAACAGCCGTTCCAACGGCAGCTCGGCGATGTCCGCGCCCTCGGCGTGAAAAAGTCGCGGCGCCTCGATATAGGTCCCGGTGTGGCCGACCATATCCACACGCGCGATGTCGAATGCCATGTCGATCAGCGGTGATCTGTCCGGCGCCGCTTCGGTGCCGACGCGGGGCGCGGGCAGGCCCGGATAGGTGAGCATGCCGTCGGAGACCGGATGCGACAGCTCCACGATCGCTCGGCTCATACCTCGGACGCTACCGGCTGATCCCCTTCTCGCATACGGAGTCGTCGCGCGCTCGGCCACCCAGGAAGGATTCGGATTTTCGATCGGGTCGGCACATGCGCTTCGCCGCGCGCGAGCGCAGAATGGAACCGGAAGGTCGTCATGCGTGCGCTACAGGGCCTGCTCGGCGTCGTACTCGGGATCCTCACCGCCGTGCTCGGCACGGTACTGGGGCTGGTGGCGGCCGTGCTGTGGCTCGTCGGCGCGGTGCTGTGCGTGACGGTCATTCTTCTTCCCGTCGGCCTCCCGGTCGTGAAACTCGCCCGCCGCCTGCTGACCCTTTCCCGGCAGCTCATGCATCTGCCCTGACGGGCGTCGCGGCGCTCGGCGGGCATGACCGCGCGAAGGTCGCCGCGTCTCGCAGGTGTCCGACGACCACCGGCCGTCCGGCTCCAACCATGCTCGCCCACGCCCCCGAACGGACCTGATCGAGTTCTCGATGGATGTCATTCGATCGTTCTTCGCGAAACTGGCCCACCGGATCCCCTGGATTGATAGCCTTAGCACGGTTGAACTATCAACGGCTCAGCACTCCGCGCACGGAGCGATAGACGACCTCTCTTCGGGCGACGGGTTGGTTTGTTGCGCGAGGAGTGGGACGTGTCCGAGCACGCGGCGCCCGCGGAGTGGCCCTCCGGCGGGGAACAGGGCCCGGTTCCGCTCGTGGTCGCGCTGGCGAGCCGGACCGCGTCGAGCGCAAGGACTTTCGGGCGCACGGTACGACTCGGCGCCCGCTCCACCGCGCTGCTCGCCACCGATCTGGTGCTGCGCCGATTCCCGGTACGGGAGGCGCTGGTCCAGGCATGGTTCTTCGCGTCGGTGTCCCTGCTGCCCGCGATACTGATCTCGCTGCCGATGGGCGTGGTGATCGCGGTCCAGGTCGGCAGCATCACCGAGAACGTCGGCGCCGGTTCGATGGCGGGCGCGGTCGGCGGCATGGGCGTGATGCAGCAGATCGCGCCGCTGGCCGCGGCCTTGCTCGTCGGCGGCGCCGGCGCGTCGGCGATCGCCTCCGATCTGGGCGCGCGCACGATCCGCGAAGAGATCGACGCGTTGCGCACCATGGGCATCGACCCGCACCGCAGGCTCGTCGCACCCCGTCTGCTGGCGATGACCGTGGTGGCGCCGATGCTGGCGGTGCTGGTCATCCTGATGAGCATCCTGGCCAGTTTTCTCGTCGCCTCCGTGGGCCAGGGCGTCGCGCCCGGTTCGTATTGGCTGTCGTTCGGCAGCTTCGCCACCGTCACCGATCTGGTGATCTGTCTCGGCAAGGCAGCGGTTTTCGGCTATCTGGTCGCGGTGATCGCCTGCCAGCGCGGGCTGGAGGCGCAGGGCGGGCCGAAGGGTGTGGCCGATTGCGTCAACGCGGCGGTCGTGCTCGGGCTGCTGGCCTGCCTCGTCGTCAATCTCGTCATCACCCAGGTGGTGCTGTTGTTCGTGCCGTTGGGATTCCTGTGATGGCTCTGCGAAACGGGCCGTTGACCACGCGGCCGTCGGAGTATCGGCCTCGTGGCCTGCGCTGGACCCGGCACGTGGCACGGCTGTGGGAACCGTTGGACGAGTTGGGCTTCCAACTGCGTTTCGCGACCGCGGCGTGTCTGGGCGCCGGTTACGCGCTGCGCTGGTACCGCAAGCAGGTGGTGGCCGTCTTCACCGACCTGGCCTGGGGTGGCGGGCGATCGGTCATCGTCGGCGGCGGGGTGGTGCCCGTGCTGGTCATCATGGGCGCCGTGGCCGGGGCGATGATCGGCATCGTCGGCTTCACCGCCCTGGACATGCTCGGTATGGGTCCGTTGGCCGGCGCCATGTCGGCGCTGGCGAACCCGAGGGAACTGGCCCCGCTCATCGCCGCCGTCGGCTTCGCCGCGCAAGCGGGATGCCGGATGACCGCCGAGATCGGCGCCATGCGGATCTCCGAGGAGATCGATGCGCTCGAAGCGCAGGCGATCGACCCCATCCCGTACGTGGTGTCCACGCGGCTGGTCGCCGCCGTGATCACCGTGATACCCACCTATCTGATCGCACTGGCGCTCGGATTCCTGACGACCCGGCTCACCGTCACCGCGGTGCACGGCCAGGCGTCGGGCGCCTTCGCGCACTACTTCCACATGTTCGTCGCGCCGACCGACCTGGTGTACTCGCTGATCAAAGTGGTCGTCTTCGTGCTCGTGATCACCGGCGTGCACGCCTACCAGGGTTTCTACGCCACCGGCGGCCCCGAAGGGGTTGGTATCGCCTCGGGCCGGGCCATCCGGGCGAGCCTGGTGCTCATCGCATCGACCGACATGGTGCTGACGATCGCCATGTGGGGCTTCGACACCGATATCAGTTTCGGGGGGTGAGCAAGTCATGAGTCGCGCGGCGCAATTCTCGGTTCGTGGTCCCGGCCCCGCCGGTCTGCGCTTGCGCGGGCTGGCGCTGCTCGCCGCACTGGCCGTGCTCGCCGTGGCCGTGTGGCGCACCACGGAGCCCGCCCGTGCGGACCTGGCCGGTTTCGACCTTGTGATGACCGGCATCGGCGACGGCGTCGGCACGCATACGCCGGTCCGGCTGCGCGGCATGACGATCGGCTCGGTGGAGGCGATCGAGCCGATCGGCCCCGACCGGCAGCGGGTGCGAGTCGGCGTCGCGGCGCCGCGGCTGTCCGAGTTGTCGACGACCATGCAAACCCGGTTCGTCTCCGCCAACGTCTTCGGATCGACCGCGCTGGAACTGGTCCCGATGCCGGGCGGCGCCCCGATCGCCGCGGGCGGGACGCTCGATCTCGGCGATCGAGTCGACAACTTCACCGTGACGCGGATCCTGCGCGACTCCGGCCGCGCGGTGGCCGACGTGCTGACCTCCCGTATGACGACGTCGCTGGAGAACGCGGCGCGCCTGACCGACGCGGTGGCTCCGATGCTCACCTCGGCCCTGCTGCTCGCGCGCACCTGGCAGCGTGCGCGGCCCGGCCCGCTCGCCGACCTGCTGCGCCAATCGGCGGATGTCGCCGAAGGGGTCGGCGCGTTCACGCCCTCGGCGCTGAGCATCCTCACGGCCCTCGCGTCGGTCACCGAACTCGACGACGAACTGCGCACCCGCCAGGCCTCCGACACCATCTCCGAAGTCTCCAACCTCGTGTTCGCCTTCGCCGGTCAGCTGGTCGGCGCGCTCGGCCCGACCTCGCAGGCGGTGGACATGCTGCTGGACCTGGTGATTCCGCTCGATCGGGCGATGCGGGGCGTCACGCCGGGACAGCTGCACGACCTCGCCACCGGCATCGACGGGGCGCTGCACCGCCGCGACGATCGGGTGGTGCTCGACGTCGAAGTGCTCATCGCGGCGGTGCCCGCGTTCCGCTTCCCGGTCCAGGCGATGGGCGGTGCGCCGCGATGAGGACACCACGAGCCGCCGCCGTGCGCCTGCTGCTGTTGCTGCTGGTCGTGATCGCCGTGATCACCGTGGTCGTGCAGGCGATCCACCGGCCGGTCGGCGGCGAGACGACCGACTACCACGCCGAATTCGGCGACGTCTTCGGACTGCAGCAGAACGCCGATGTGCGCCTGCGCGGTGTGCAGGTCGGCAAGGTGACCGGCATCGAGCTGACTTCCGATCATCGCGCCAGCGTCCGCTTCACCCTGCTGTCGCGGTACCGGCTGCGCAGCACCGACCGCATCGCCATCCGATTCCAGAATCTCACCGGCCAGCGGTATCTGGCGGTCACCGTCGGCGAGGGGCAAGGACCGTTCCTCGACCCGGCCCGGCCGGTGGTCGACACGGTCGACTCGTTCGACATCACCACCGTCTTCAACGGGTTGCGGCCGCTGCTGCGTGAGGCCGATCCCCAGGTGTACAACAGGTTCGCCGCCCACCTCGTCGCGTTGGTCGAGGGCAGCGGCGGCGACATGGCCCCGCTGCTGCGCGATCTCGCCACGCTGACCGCCTATGCCGAGGACCGCACGACCGTCATCACGACCATCGTGGCGAATCTCGACGCGCTGTCGCAGCGGCTGCGCGGGCGCTCGGCCAATCTGGAGAACATCCTGCGCGTCTTCCACTCCATCTTCATGCCGGTCGCCAGCCGGATGGAGGAGTTCCTGAGCCTGATGGACAAGGGTTCGGTCGAGATGACCGAGATCGTCCGCACCGCCGAGGCACTCGCGCGGCTGCTGCTCGGGGCCCGCGACAGCTCCGACGCGCTCACCGAACGCATCCACCAAGCCATCCCCGACACCACCGCCGCCGTGCGCGCGCTGTCGGCTCTGCCCGGCCTGCTGGAAGCGCTCAACGCGCTGATCCCGCGCTCCGAGCCGTCCCGGCACTGCGCGAACGGCACGGTCGCGCTGCCGGTCACGGCGGCCGTGCTGCTGCACGGCCGCCCCTTGACCGTTTGCGAAGGGAGTCGGTGATGCGATTGATCCCGGCGCGCACCGTCGTTTCACTGGGCCCGGAAACCCCCTCCCCCCGAGCGCAATTGATGTGGGCGCTGTTCAGCGTCATCGCTGTCACCTTGGCTTTCACCACGGTGGGCGTGCTGTATCTCCGCCCGCCGGACTACGCGACCTATCGGCTGCACTTGCCGGAAACGGGGGGCTTGACCACCGGCGACAGCGTGCGGATAGCCGGCGTGAAGGTGGGCCGGGTGCTGTCCATCCGCCTCGGCGAAGATCACGTCGACGTCGAATTCATCGTGCGATCCGATCAACGTCTCGGTGACCGTACCGCCGTGGACGTGCGCATGCTCACCCCGGTGGGCGGGCTGTACCTGGCACTGCTGCCCGCCGGTGCACAGCCGCTGCGCGCACCCATTCCGATGGAACGCGCGCACCTGCCGTTCCTGGTGAACGAGCTGATCCCGGAAACGGTCAGGGTGACCGACCGGATCGACACCGAGTCGCTGCGCAAGACGCTCGACGCCGCGGCGCGCGCGCTCACCGACGCTCCCGGCACGGTTCGCCAGGCGGTGTCCTCGCTCGGTGCGGTGGTCGGCGCGCTGGCCGAGCAGAAGGAACAGGTGCAGGGGCTGCTGGCACTGTCCGACGAATACCTGGCGACCGCGCGGGACAACGAGATGCTGGCCACCGAGGTGATCCGCGCCTACGCCGTGCTCGGACCGCAGATCGTGGCGGCCCGGTCCAAGGTCGAGATCTTCGCCGACAAAGTGACCGCCGTGGTCGGGCTGCTGTTCGACTTCCTCGCCGGTCCCTACGCCGAGAAACTCGAACCGCTGTTCTTCCCGCTCGAGCAGAGCCGCGAACTGAGCCGCGAACTGCTGAGCTCGACGGACGCCGTCATCGCGGCGATGACGCACACGATGGAAGAACTCGCCGGACTGGCGGGACCGGAGGGCCGAGCGCTCATCGATCAGAGCGGCCTCACCGTGCGCCGCCCCGACGTCTGCCTGCCGGTGCCGGGAGCGGGGTGCTGATCATGTGGTCGATGCCGAGCGGACGACGCCGGGGACCGGCGATCCTGATCGCGACCGCCGTGGCGGTGACCGCGGTGGCCGGCGCGGCGATCCACGACGCCGAACGCCATACCCGTGCGGTGTGCGCCTTGTTCGACGACACTTTCGGGCTCTATCCGGACGCACCGGTGACGATCCGCGGTGTCGCGGTCGGGAAAGTGCGTGCCCTCGTGCCCGACCACCGACACGTCCGGGTGGAGATGAGTATCGACGAGCGCCCGCTCTCGGCTCGCGTACGGGCCGTGGTGGTGAATTCCTCGATACTCACCGACCGTCGCGTAGAACTGGTGGACACGCCGCCGCGGGACGGACCGGCGCTGCCCGCGGACCACTGCATCCCGCCCGACCGCACGGCGACGCCGGTGAGCGTCTCCGACGCGCTCGGCTCCTTCACCGGCCTCCTCGACGATCTCACCCGCCCCGGGCCGGACGGCGCGACGCCGTTGCGGGCCCTGCTCGACGGCACCGACCGCGAACTGCGCGGGCTCGGTCCCGCGCTCGACCAGCAGCTGCGGCAGCTGTCCGACCTGCTGGCCACGCCGGACACGTTCCTGGCTCAACTCGGCCGACTGCTGGACAACTCCGCCGAGCTGAGCCGGTTCGTCGCCGCGGAATGGAGCGATATCAAGACCTCGCTGATCACCTTCGGGCCCGGCCTGGAACTGCTCGAACGCACACTGGTGATCGTCAAGATCCTGGTCGGCAAGCTCGCGGCGGCGATCGGCCCGCTCGACCGGCTGTTCAACCACCACTTTCCCTACCTGATGGAGATCCTCGAATCCTCCGTCCCGATCGTCACGCTCGCCCGTACCAGGGCCGAGGAATCCCGTGATCTGCTCGCGGCCATACCGGGGGTCGTCACCATGTTGCGCGGCATGATCGAAGACGGTTCCGGCCTCAGCTTCGACTATCGCCCTCCCGAGGTCGTTCTCGGCGCGGCCGATGCGACGGCGCTGTGCGCCTCCGTGCCGGATCCGCCTACCTGCCAGGCGCTTTCGGCGAACGCGGTCCGGCTGCCGGTACCGCTGGCCGTCCTCGCGACCGTAGGAGGCGCCCGATGAACGGGTGGCGACGGCCGCGTGGTCCGCGGCTGCTGTTCGCGAGCATCGGCACCGTGCTGCTCACCGCCTGCGGTTGCGGTTTCGACCCCAGCGACCATGCTCTGCCCGGCACCGGCGTCGACGGACCCACCTATGGCCTCGCGGTGGAGTTCGAGTCGGTGCTGAGCCTGCCCGCGGGCGCCCGGGTCAGCAGCAACGGCGCCGATGTGGGCCGGCTGCGCTCGATCGATCTCCTCCCCCATGCCGCGGTCGCGCACATCGACGTGCGTTCGGACGTGCGCCTGCCCGTCGGGACGCGCGCCGAATTGCGGCAGAACACCGTCCTCGGCGATATCTACCTCGCACTGCTGCCGCCGCCCGGCAACGCCGCGGGCCAGCTGCGCGACGGGGACACCATTGCGTTGCGCGACACCGACACCGGCCCGCAGATCGAACAGATTCTCGAGCGGATGGCCGCGTTCGTCAACGGCGGCAGCGCCGCCAGGATGCAGGACGCCGTCGAACAGCTCGACCGCGCACTCCCCGCCGATCCGGCCGAGACCAGGGAACTGGCGGGCCGCATAGCCACCGATCTGGGCGCGGCGGCCGACGGCATCGGCGACATCGACCGGATCGTCACCGCCACCGAACAAGTGACACGGCGACTGCACCAGATGCGCGAGGAGGTCGGATTCCTCTTCTCGGAAACGGCGGCGCGGCGGCTCGGCCGTGTCCCCGAATTCATGACCGCGGTGCTCAACGTCGTGATCGACGTCAACACGCTCACCACCGGGCTGGACTGGCTCATCCCCCGGCTGCCCCACCTCAACGATGCGCTGGAGCGAACGGCGGTGCTGTTGCGGGACCCGTCACCCGATGCCGCCGTCTGGACCGGCAACGGCGCGCTGCTGTCGGAATTGCTGTCCGGCAAGGTGGTTCCGTTCCTGGGGAATCCGGCGCTGGATCTGCGCCGGATCGGACTCGCGGGCAGCCGCGACCGCGATGTGGACGCGCTGATCCTGCTCCGCCTGATCGGAGTCCTGCCGTGACCAGGATTCCCGCGTGGCTGTCCGGCGTGGCGCTCGCCGTGGTCACCGTGCTCGGCAGTGGCTATCTGGCGCTCGACGTCCTCGACGTCGAGCCGATGGCCGCGCGCGACCATGTCACGGTCCGGATGGACCACGCCGCGGGCCTGCGGCCCGGCTCGGCCGTCGTCTACCGCGGCGTGGACATCGGCGCCGTCGACGAGGTGCGCAGTGTGCCAGGAGGTGTCCGGCTCCGGCTGTCCTACGACCGTGCCCGCCCGGTCCCGGTGAACAGCGTGATGAAGATCGAGAACCTCTCCGCGCTGGGCGAACCGGTCTTCGCCTTCCTGCCGGGCGAGCCGGGCCGCGCAGGCTACCTGCGCGACGGCGACGAGCTCGCCGGCTCGGTCGACACGCCCGCCACCGTGCCGGAATTGCTCGCGGCTTCGGCGCGGCTGCTCGACCAGGCCGATGCGGCCGCGATCAGCCGGTTGGTGGATACGTTCGCCGCGGCGGTCGAGCACGCCCCGCAGGTGGCTCCGGCGCTCGAGCGAGCCGCCGGACTGCTCGCGGTCACGCTCGCGCGGCACGAGCCGTCCCTGGAAGCGCTGTTGCGCGATCTGCTGCGCCTCCTGCCCGATTCCGACTGGGTGCGGCCCGCGCTGACCGCCGCGCCGCCGCAGCTCGACCGGTTCGGTGCGACGCTCGGCGTGTCCTACCAGTACCTGTTCGAGGGGTCGGCCCTGCTGCGCGGCCGTGAAGTGCTCGGCTCGTGGCGGGAAGAGGAACAGCGATTCGTCGACTTCCTGCGCCGTCTCGCACCCGAACTCGGCGCGCTCGGAGTGGCGCTGCGGCCCGTGACCTCGGCCGCCGGGCCCGCGCTCGGGGCGGTCGACGTGGCGACCCTGCTCGACCGCGCCCTCAGCGCACTGCCAGGCGATCGCCTGCGGATCACCCTCCGGACACCGCGAGCAGACGAAGGAGAACGATGAGCACCACGGACCGGAGCCCCCGGACGCCGGACGCCACGACATCCCAGAGCGACCGCGCTGCCGCCGACGATGCGACGGCGGACCCTTCCAGCGAACCCGCACGACGACGATTCGGGCGCGTGCCCGGGATACGCGCACTCCGACGATGGGCGCGCCCGACCGCCGCTGTGGTCGCCGCCGTCGTCGTGGCCGCGGCGGCTTTCGCGGCCGGGCGGCTCAGCGCCGGTTCCGATGACGAACTGGCGTCGTTGCGCGCGCAGCTGGCAGTGGACGCCGCCGCCGAAAAGGCCGCCTCGTCGTACGCGCTCGACGTCTCGCAGGTACGCGCGGGCGATATCGAGGGATGGCGCAAAGCCTTGCAGAGCGGCGTGAGTCAGCAACTCGCGCCGAAACTCTCGGCGGCCGTCGACGTCGTCGGGCCGTGGTTGTCGCAGATGGAATACACCGCGACCGCGAAACTGCTCGCCGCGAAAGTCTCGCGCCGTGACGGTGATCTGTACGTGGTCCAGGTGTTCGTCGACATGAATTCGCGCAGCAGACAGACCCCCGAGGGCGTCACCGCCACCGCCGCCTACACCGTCACGCTCAACCGCGCGGCCGACTGGACCATCACCGACGTCGGTGGCGTGACCCCCGATCTGCCCGCACCGGCACCCGCACCACCACCCCGATGAATCGGGCACCGCTTTCGCAGTCCCTGAGACAGGAGAAGATGATGACCAGAGCCTCTCGTGATTCCACAACCACGATCGGGACCGCGATGCCCGGTGCGGCCGCCGCAAGGGTGGTGACGGTCGATGGAGAACCCATCGAACTCGTGTCGCCGGATTCCATGACCGCCGAAATGGTCGGTCATTGGACCTATCTGGTGGTCGAGGGGGCGGCGTTCGCGATGCAGGGGCTGCACCCGGTGATCCGCGATGTCGTCGACCGGTATTCCGTCGCACGCACCGATCCGCTCGGCCGCGCCATCCGCTCGGTCGACTCGGTGTTGCGCTGGACCTACGGCGGCATGGAGGCCATCGACGAGGGCAAACGGCTGCGTTCGCTGCACGAACCGCTGACCATGCGCAACGCGGACGGCAGGCATATCAGCGCGCTCAACCCCGAGGCGTACCAATGGGTGATCGCGACCGCCTACGTCACCACCGCGAAGGCGGGGCCTTTGCTGGTCGGTCGTGAGTTCACCGCGACGGAACTGGACGATCTGCTCGCCGACAACATCCGCATCGCGCGGATCCTGCGCGTGCCGATGAAGGGCTATCCGAAAACCAGGGCGGAATTCGACGCCTATTACGAGCACATGGTGTCCGATGTCCTCTGCGCCACCGACGACGTCCGGCAACAGTTCGCCGACCTGCGCTCCGGGGACAGCGAGCAACTGCGGGCGCTGCCCTTCCCAGTCCGCTCTCTGGCGCGTGGGCTGGCTCGTCCCCTGCTGCGGTTCAACTATCTCTCGATCGTGGGGCTGCTCGATCCGCGCCTGCGGGCCATGGTCGGGGTGGAATGGAGCCAGCAGGAGCAACGGCAACTCGAACGGATCTACGCGGTCATCCGCCTCGCCTACCGGGTGCTTCCCGAGCGGCTCACCTACTTCCCCATCGCCTACCACGCCAGGAAGCACCACCGGTGCATCGAGCGGATGAAGCAGCGCGAGCTGAAATCCGCGGCGTATCGCGTGCGTCCCAAGCAGTAGCCGCTGCCGGAAGCGGCTACCCGCCGCCGGGATGCGGGAACAGCAAGGGTGCGAGGAAACGCCGGGCGAACTCTTTCGCCGCCGCGGTGTCGGCCAGCGGCAGCGCGCCGTGCGGATTCGAGATGAACGACATGGTCAGGCGGACGAATAGCTCGGCGACCACCTCGGCGTCGAAGACACCCAATTCGCCGCGTTTCTGCCAGTGCACGATGAAGCGCGCGACCAGAGCCCTTCCCTGCTCGATGAATTCGTCACCGGTGAGGAAGCGGGTGAGTTCGCCTGCCGCGGACGAGACACGAAGGCTGCGCGTCAGCAACCGCGGGGCCTTCGCCTCGCTCACGAACGCGGAGAACATCTCCGCCAGCGCGCTCACCGGCCCCGCCGAGCGCTGCACCGCCTCGGCCACGATGATCCCGACACGTTGCGATTCGGCCATGAGGGCATAGCGAACCAGCGCCGATTTGGTGCCGAAACGCCGATAGACGGTGGCGACGCCGACGCCGGCCTGCTCGGCGATACGGACCATCGTCGTCTCCTCGAAACCCACCTCGGCGAAGCAGTCCCGCGCGGCCTCGACGATGCGGCGGGATCGGGTGTCCAGCGCGGTGAGATCGGCCCACGCGTCGCCCACCGCGTTCAGGAACTCCGCGACCGCCTGTTCACCGCCGCGTCCCTGCGGGCGCACGGAGGCGTGCGGGCCGACCGGTCCGACGTCTCCCGCGGCCTTGTCCCGCCGGGTGCTCGCCTCGGGCTTGCTCGAATCGTTTCGCTGCGCCCTCATCGGCGTGAGCCTACCGCGCATCGTTCGCGTCACCTCGCCACCACCATCGGCTCTTCCACCGCCCCGTCGCAGCGGATCTCGTCGTACCACTCCCGAAATGATAGTCTTGACGGTATGTCACTATCACCCGTAGTTCAGAGGTGACCCATGGCAACGAACGCAGAGCTGCCCGTTGTTTCCGAGCCCGCCACCGCCGCGCCGCCGTCCGATCGGGTGCGCCCCGAGGTCATCGCCGAGTTCCGCAAACACACCGGCAGTGTGCTGTCGGGTGTCTTCGCCGGCGCCGCCTTCGATCAGGTCGCGCTGGTCCCCGTCGCCGCCGCCGTGGACCGCACGGGTCGCTTCGCCGCGAACTTCGCCGACCGGGGCGTGCGTTCGGGTTTCTCCGCGCTGCTGGCGATGTGGGGCGATCCGGCCGACCGGCTGGCCGAGGCCGAGTGGCTCAAGCAGCGCCACCGGGACGTGCACGGCCGGGGTCGCGGCGACTACCGGGACGTCCGCTACAGCGCTCTGAATCCGCAGACGTGGATCTGGGTGGGGGTCAGCGGGATGTTCGTCGCGCTGAACACCTTCACCCACTGCACCGGGACGGTGCTGCGGCCGGAGGAGAAGGAAGCCGCCTATCAGCTGCTGCGCGAAGGGTTTTCCGGGCTGGAACTGGCCGCGCGGTCGGGCAAGCTGCCCCCGGACCTGGCGTCGGCGACGGAATACTACGACGCGATGGTGGAGCGGGAGCTGGCGGCGAACCCGTTCCTGGTCGAGCAGTTCGCGGGCCTGACCCGACTGCCGTTGCCGACCCTCGGGCTGCCGCCGCTCGCGCGCACCGTACTCATGCCGTTGTGGCTGCTGCTGCGTCCGCTCGCCGGTCACGTGATCCAGGTGTGCTCGGCCGAGGTCATGCACCCCGGCGTGCGCCGCATGGTCGGCTTCGAACTGAAGCAGCGCCACCACCGCGAGTTCGCGGTCTACGTCCGGCTGCTGCAGGCGGCATGGCGGCTGCTGCCGGATCGCCTGCTGCTGCTACCACTGGCCTACAACCGCCTGCAATACGAGAAGCTGGTCCGCTATCACCGCAGGTTCGCGCTGGACTCCTTCGCGCCGCCCCCGGGCGCGGCGGGCGGTTGCCCGATCTGATGTTGGCTCCGCGCCGATGGTCTGGTGATAGTGACAAACACGGTTACTATCACCGAATCCAAAGCCGTCCCGGAGCGCGACCGTGTCGGCGGCTGTGGAGAGACCGCCTCGAGTTTTCGCCCGGCTAGGCGGGCGCTCGCGCGCCATGAGCTCCTCCCACGGTCGGCGCCGCAGAGTCGCCCACAGTTGGTCGAGACCGCCCGCGCCGGTTGTCTCCGAGTCCGCGCTCCAGCGGGACCATCCGACCACACCTACCGGCAGGCGATCACCGCCGCGGGCTACCTGCGGCGTTAGACGCCGGGCGCTGACTGGCCGAGGGCGGCCACATTCGTCGCGAATGGGCAAGGCGGCTCGGTTGACGGATTGGACACGGCATGCCGCAGCGGATATGCGAGCATGGTGCGCCGAGGTCGAACATGCTCTTCCGCAGGATGATTCAGCGCATCCCGGCGCGAAGGCGCGGCGATTCATCGACTCCGTGGCACCGCGCGACAGGTAGCGTGGGCCGCTATGGCGACCCCTTTGGCGTACACGGCCACCTACGCCCATGCGGCGGAGGCGCTCCGCGCGGTGCTGTTCGACGAGCAGTACTGGAAAGACCGGGTCGATGAGGTCGGCGGAGTGCTCGTCGCGTTCGACGCCGCCGACGACCGTGTGCACGTGCGCATGGCACAGACCATCGCGGCGGAGTTGCCCGGCATCGTCACGGCGGTGCGACCGGAGGGCCTGGTCGTCACCCGCACCGAGAGCTACACCCGCGAAGGCGGCACCTTCGACGCTCGCGTCGAGGGTGTGCCCGCGCGGGTGAGCGGCACCGTCCGGCTCACCGAGTCCGACGCCGCCGCGGTGGCGGTCGTAGACGGTTCGGCCGAGGTCGGCATCCCGTTGTTCGGCAGGAAGATCGAGGGCGCGGTCGTCGCCCGGCTCCTCGACATGCTCGCCGTGGAAGCGCGATTCACCGATACCTGGATCAGCGGCCACCGTCGCGTCGATCGGTGACCGCGGCGAGCCCAGCGGCGCGCGGATCAAGCGGGCGCGGCCACCTCACCGGTCTCGTGCTCGACTCCGGTCGTGGACCGACGCCCCAGGGCGGGGGCGATCAACGCCACGGTGTCGTGCAGAATCTGCTCGTAGTCGGCGCGATGGAACTCGTAGGGCAGTTCCAGCCGCAACTCCGAGGTCTGCGCGAGCACCGGATCGGCGCGCAGTCGATCGACGATCTCCTCGGCGGGCCCGACCAGATCCGGGGCGAACAAGACGCGCCGCTCTCCCTGTGGCGCGAGGGTGCGCTCGTACCTGCTCGCCGCGTATTGCCGGTACCGCTCGCGAGTGGCGCGGTCGGCGCTGTCGAACGGGACGATTACCCGCCCCACCGCTACCCGGGCGGGCCTGGCCGGATCGACCAGTCGACGATACTCGCCGATCAGGCTGGTCTGAGTAGTGGCGAAATCATCGCTGCGCTCGCCGAACACGATGTTCCCCGTCAGCAGATTCAGCCCGTTCTCTCCCGCCCAGCGGACCGAACGGCCACTGGCGCCGCCGTACCAGAGCCGGTCGATCAAACCGGGATTGTGCGGCTGCAGCCGGGGCCGCTGGGTGTTGCCCGGCGAGTGGATCACCGTGTCGGCAGCCCCGAGGTAGTCGCCACGCAGGTTGTCGATCAGCCGGGCGATCCGCCCGTAGGACAGATCGTAGGTCCGCCAGTCCCCGTCGAAGACCAGGTCGCCGATCAAGTCGGCGTGCGGCGGCGTGCCCGCGCTGAATCCGGCCTGCAACCGGCCGCGCGACAGCACATCCGCCAGCGAGAGATCCTCGGCCAGCCGGAACGGGCTTTCGTAACCGATGGGAATCACGGCCGCGCCCAGCTCGATTCGGCTGGTGCGCTGACCGGCGGCGGCCAAGAACACCGCCGCCGACCCGACGCCGTGCTCGAGATGACGCTGCCGGATCCACGCACCGTCGTACCCGAGACTTTCGCCGTACTCGAACAGCCGCAGTGTGTCCTCGAGCCCCGAGTACGGGTCCTCATCGGGATAGTTGCCCGGTGTCAGGAACGACAAGGTCCTGATCCGTGGCGTCGTGTCGCTCATCGGGTTCCGCCGCGTTCGTACGGCAGCTTCTCACCGGCTTCGATCGCGATCGGGAGCCGGTTCTCCGCGGGCGGCAACGGGCAGGTCGCCAGATCGGTGTAGGCGCAGGGCAGGTTCGCGGCCCGGTTGAAGTCGAGCAGCACCGATCCGTCGGCCTCCGGCGGCGCCAGTTGCAGCACTCGGTTGGCGGCGTAAGTCGTGACGCCGGAGGTCTCGTCGGTGAAGAGCACGGTCAGGCCGCCCGGGTCTTTGCCGGGGAAAGCGGTCAGGCGCAGCGGCCGCCCGTCCAGCTCGAACTCCACCTGGCCCGGCGCCTCGTAGACATGTTCCAGGCCTTCGACAGCGGCGCCGACCGTGGTCGGCCGCGGCTGCTGGAAGGCGACATACCGCCCGGTGACCACCCACCGGGGATGGGGCGGGTATGCGGGCGTGCCGCGAAAGGCCGTGCGCAGCGAGTTGCCCGGGTGTCGTGGGCGAACGATGTCGTGCCCGCCGCGCTTGGCGACCTCGATCACCGCGTCACCCCAAAAGGCGTTCACCCCACCGCGTTCCCGGATGACCCCGAACACATGCCTGCCGCGCACGGACCTCCCGTCGACCACCAGTTCGTCGCCGTCATCGAGAACCACCGTGACTCCTTCGGCGCCGGTGGACCAGGCGCCCGGCGCGTCGGGGAATCGCTGCGGCGTCTCCGAAAGCCAGTGCAGATTCGTGATGGCCAGGAAACCGTGCGGGTCGGCCAGGCGCGCCTCTTGCCCGCGGTGCCAGTCCTGCCAGTCGGCCACGAAGGCGTCGGTCGGAGTTGCCGCGGCGGCCTGCGCTGTCATGTGGTGCTCCTCGTCTGAAGCCGTGCCCGTCCCCGGTCCGGTGCCGTTCACACCATTCGAGCCGAAATGTTGCGACACCACTGCGGACGACGGACGGAGGTGATACCGGATTCAACCGCAGGCCGCGGGCCTACCGACAGGATTGCGATCAGCGCGAACGCAACCGGCTTTCATCTCGTCGTGTGCGCGCCGCCGTTGACGTGGATCGTCTGGCCCGTGATGTGCCGGGCGTGCGGCGAGGCCAGGAACTCGATCAGCCCGGCGACGTCGTCCGGATCACCCGCGCGCTTGTCGTGGGTGGAGTCGATCAACGAGGTGCGTCGCTGTTCGCTGAGCTGCCCCTGGAAGAAGTCGGTGTTCTCGATGTAGCCGGGCGCGACCGTGTTCACCGTGACACCGCTGGGCGCCAGCTGCGCCGACAGGCCGGCCGACCATGCCGCCAGCGCCGCCTTCGCGGCGCCGTAGGACCCCGCGGCGTACTCCGCGCCGATCGAGCCGACGTTGATCACCGCTCCGCCGGGTCGCAGCCGCTCCCGCAGCGCCGAGGTCGTCAGGACCGCGCTCAGGAGATTCGCCGACAGGTTCGCCCTCCATTGCTCGGCCACCTCCGCCAGCGATGCCGGATCGGCGCCTCCCGCGGCGAGATCGGTGTTTCCCCCGGCCATGTTCACCAGTACATCGACTTCGGGCCCGACCGACTCGGCGAACCGTTCCACCTCCGACGGAACCGCCGCGTCACAGACGATCCCACGCACTCCGAGCTCGTGCGCCGTCCGCTCGACCCGTTCCCGCGAACGCCCGGTGATCACCACGTCCGCCCCACTTGCGGCGAACCGCTGGGCCACCCGGCGGCCGATTCCGCCGCTGGCACCGGTGACGACGACCGTTCCACGCATGCACGTCTCCTCTCGCTATATTTAGCACTAAATGTACCGAGGGGAGCGAATTCCGGCAATGACGCACGAAGCACACGACGCGATACCGTCGCCCACACAGATAGCCTCCGCCTGGCGGCGCGAACTGCCCGGCGCGCGGGTCGAGTCGATCGAAATCCTCACACCACTGTGGCGAGTCGCCAAGCTCCTCACCGACGAGCGCCAGCGCACTCTCCAGCGCCTCGGCATCGACGAATCGACCCTCGACCTGCTCAGCACCCTGCGCCGATCCGGCCCGCCCTACCAGCTGACCACCCGCCAGATCGCCGCCCGCAGCCTCGTCACCGCAGGCGCCATCTCCCAGCGCCTCGCCCGCGCGGAGGCGGCCGGGCTGATCCTCCGCGAACCCACCTCGGCCACCCGGCGCGGCGTGCTGGTCACGCTGACGCCGGACGGCCATCGGCACATCGAACGAGTCGTCCCCGCCCTGCTCGAGCACGAGACCGCTTTCACCGACCGGCTTCCCGCCGACGAACGCGCTGTGCTCACCGCGGCATTGCGCACGCTCGAGGCGGCGATCCGATCCGCCGAACCGGCCTAGCCACCGTGGCGCCCGAACGGATCAGGTTCCGGACAGATCCCTGGCTTCCACGCCCTCGGGCAGCCGCACTTCCGCCACCGGTTCCGGCCGGTCAAGCCTCGATGCGCCGCACGGCCGGGGCTCCGCCTAGCGGAACCCCGGCCGTGCGAAACGCGGCTCAGAGCGGATTTCGCTCCGCTGTCCCGGCGTGGCCCCGCAACGACGCCCGCGGTCCGTTTCCGTGGAATCGCCCGCTCGGCGGCGGATCCGCCAGCGCGTCCTCGAGGCGGGAGTGAACGGGCCGCAGCATATGGAGGTCGAGGACGGCGACGACGCGGCCCACGACCAGTCGGTCGCCGACCACCCGCACCCGAATGCCGCGGCGCAGCCACGCCTCGGCTTCCTCGGCCAAGGTCACCAGCGAGCGGCAGGACATGAAGCCGAGGCCGCTGGTGTCGATCACCATCGGTCCCGGCGCCGTGGCGGCCGCTGCCGCCTCGTCCAGCAGTCGCCGCCACGCGGGCAGGGTGTAGGCGTCGACCTCACCGTGGACGCGGACGACGGTCGCGTCGCCGCGGTGTTCGAGGGTTGCGTTCAGCCCGGAGAGACCGTTCTTCCACCCGTCCGAGGACGATGCGGCGCCGCCGCCGAGGCCGTGCAATTCTGTGCTCATCTGGCACTCGATTCGTTTCGCGCGTAGCGCGCTAGATATCGGACCACCCTGCATCTTCAAGACAGACCCGTCCCTCCTTGCTAACAGAGAGAAGCCCGTCTGTACAGCGGTGGCGCGATTCCGTTCCGCCGGAAGCCATTTCGAATCCCCTATGCGTCGGCTTCCTGACGGGCGGCCGGGCGGCCCGATCGATCCCGAAACAGTCGCAGCCACGTCGGTCGAGTCGCTATTACGTCGTGTACCTTAGGTTTTCGCATGAGCGTGCGATCGGATCACCCGCTGATGATATATTTAGATCTATAGCGCCTCCTTCTCTCATGGCTTCCGCTGCGCACCCGCTCGCCTATCGCCGCAATCCGCCGTTCCAGGCGTTCCTACCTGCGATCGAGGCGGCCCACCGCACGATCGGCCAGTCCTCGCTCGAGGAAAGGACCCACGCGTTGGTGCGCATCCGAGTGAGCCAGATCAACAGTTGCTCGTTCTGTGTCGGATTGCACACCCAGGACGCCATAACCGCGGGCGAGGATCCACAGCGGCTCCCCCTTCAGATCTATTGGCGGATCTATGGCACTGCCGCGGACGCTGACATTTCTTCAAGACGTATCTCCCGCTCGCCCGGCAAGGTGGTGGCCTCACCAGGGAGGCGTACTCATGCGAATACTCATCTCCGGCGCCAGCATCGCCGGTCCGGTGCTGGCGTACTGGCTCACCAGGCACGGATTCTCCGTCACCGTCGTGGAGCGCGCCCCTGCTCTGCGCAAGACCGGCGGCCACGCGGTCGATCTGTTCCGGCCCGCGCTGGACATCTCGCAGCGGATGGGCGTGCTCCCGCGCGTGCAGGAGCGGGCCACCGGCACCAACCGGATGACTCTTCATCGGGAGGGTGCACGGCGTCCGGTGCGGGTGGACCTCGTCAAGGTCTTCGGCGCGGCCTCCGACCGGCACGTCGAGATCATGCGCGACGACCTGAGCGAGATCTACTACGACGCGGCCTCCAGCGAGGTCGAGTATCTGTTCGGCGACTCGATCACCGCGATCTCCCCGCACGGCGAAGTGCGGTTCGAAAGCGCCGAACCGCGCCGCTTCGATCTCGTCATCGGCGCGGACGGACTGCACTCCACCGTGCGCCGCTTGGTCTTCGGCGACGAGTCCGGCTTCAGCGCCTGGACCGGTGCCTACCTCGGAGTGCTGAGCCTGCCCGAGACCTCCGGCCTCGACGGCGAGGTCCGCATCCACGTGGGCGTCGGCCGCACCGCGGGCATGTACAGCGCGCGGCACCTCGGTGCGGCCCGCGCGCTGTTCCTGTTCCGCAGCGAGCGCGAACTCGACTACCACCACCGCGACGTGCCCCGGCAGAAGGAATTGCTGCGCGGCGCGTTCGGCGGCATGCACGCCGACGTGGACCGCTGGCTGGGCGAACTCGACCGCACCCCGGCGTTCTACTTCGACTCGATCACCCAGCTCTGCATGGACACCTGGTCGCGGGGCCGGGTGACGCTCGTCGGAGACGCCGGCTACTGCCCCGGCCCTGCCGTCGGCGGCAGCACCACCCTGGCCGTCGTCGGCGCGTACGTCCTCGCCGGAGAACTGGCGCGGGCGGGCGGTGACCACGAGCGCGCCTTCCCCGCCTACGAGCACGCGATGGCCGAGCACGTGCGCGGCAGCCGAGCGGTCGCGCTCAGCGCGGCGAAGACCCTCATCCCGGCCTCCCGCCTCGGCGTCACAGGACTGGTCCAGGGCGCCCGCCTGCTCTCCGCCCTGCCCGCGGGGCCCGGCCGTGCCCTGCTCCGCCTCACCACCGAGAGCGCGCGCTTCTACAACTCCATGACCGTCGACGACTACTCACCGTCGCCCGCCGCATCAGCAGGCCGAGCCGACTCGCGCGCTCAGTAGAAGACCGGACCGGGGACTCCTCCGCCCGCCGCGACGGCGTCGCCGGTGATGGCGACGCTGCGCGGGGAGGCGAGGAAGGTGACCACATCGGCGACTTCACTCGCATCGATGACCCGCCGCAGGGTGTTGCGCGCGATCTCGGCCTCGAGGTCGGCGATCGCGCGTCCGGATTTCTCGGCATCGGCGGTCAGACGGTCCGTGAGACGTTCGGTTCTGGTCAGACCGGGATGAACCACCGTGACATTGACACCCGACGGGCCGAGTTCGTCGGCCAGGTTCTTGGTCAGCGCGGACACACTGATGTTCCGGATGGTCTGCGCGATCGAATTCGCTTGCCGCGCACCGAGGCCGCTGATGTTGATGATCCTCCCCCACCGCTGTTCGACCAGGTGCGGCGCCACAGCGCGGGCGGTGCGCAGATATCCGAGAACCTTGATCTCGATCTCGCGCCGCACGGTCTCGTCATCCGTCCCCGCCAGATCGCTGCTCGCGCCCGCACTCCAAGGGGTGGCGGCGGAGTTCACCAAGATATCGACGCCGCCCAGTTCCGCGACGGTGCGTTCGACCAGCGCGCGCACTTGGTCATCGTCACCGGTATCGGTCGCGACCGCGATCACCCGCCGCCCCGTTTCCCGCGTCAGCGTGCGCGCGGCGGCCTCGAGCGGTTCGGATGTCCGCGCCGCGATCACCACATCGACACCCTCGTTCGCCAGACCCCGAGCGACCGCATAACCGATACCTTTGCTGCCACCGGTCACGATCGCACGCTTGCCGTCCAGATTCAGATCCACGCAGCCACGCTAACCAGCACGCCCCGCCGATGGATCCCTACTGATCGGCGTGATCCGGATCCAGGGCAGGCCGCGGCCCCGAGCAGCGAGACTGCCCGCCGGATCGGCGCTGCGCGGATGCTCCTCCGGCGAAGCGCCGAGATGTCACCGCGGCCGCTCCCCCGCCGGTGGATCGCCCGCACGCCGACGGCGGGCGGGGCCGACGTGGCGGAGTCGGCATTTCCCGAGGACACTGGGGACGTATCACTCGACAATCCCCAGGAGTACATGCGATGCCAAACAACGGGCCTTTCGGCATCGACCCGGAAGATTTCGAACGCGCACTACGCGGGGCGGGAACCGAGCTTCGCGACCTGCTCGGCAAAGCAGGCGTGTACCTGGATCGCGTAGATCACGCGAGCATCGGTTCACTGGCGTCGCTGCTCGGCCAGTTCGTGCAACCGCAGCGGACGCGTCCACCGGAACCGGAGGGCGACATCACCGGTGAGACCGGCAGCGGGGTGTGGGTGATCTACCGTATCGACGACAGCGGCGAGGCCAGGGTCGACCAGGTCTTCCCGAGCGAACTCGAGGCCTTGCGCGCGCATCGCGACAACACCGATGAGCGCCGTCGCGTGCGGTTCCTGCCGTATGGGGTTCCGGCCAGCGTGCTGGATGCGCCCTGACGGCGAGCACCAGGGAGCGCGGCGAGTTCAGCCGTTGCCGTAGACGCGATCCGGCGAGACCAACACCACCGTCCGACGCTCGGCGGCCATCACCCGGTCGTACTCGTCCCAATCCTCGTGCGTGCCACCGGCCGCGGTGAACACTTCGCGCAGCAGAAGACGCAACCGTTCGGCGTCGATGCCTGGAGCCGGGTCGTCGGGGCCGACGATCCACACGGGCCCCTCGGCCGCGAGCCATTCCCATCCGACGCGCACCACGATCGTCGCACGCGGCCGGGCACGCAGGTTGTCCAACTTGCGCGTACCGCCGCGCACCACCAGACCCACCACATTCGCCCCGCTCTCGGGGTGTGGCAACACGCCTGCGTTGACCAGAGACGACTGGATCGTGTTGTCGGCTCGCAGCGTGGAGACGACGCAGAGTCCATGGTCGCCGGCGATCAGCCGGGCGAAGTCCGCGAGATCGGTCATGCCGAGAGTCTAAGTACGCGAGCCGGCGAAGACCGCCCGGAACAGCGAATCACCAGGTCGCCGCCGATGTCGGTGGACCGACGTCACTCGGAACGCAGCTGCTTGTCCAGGTGCATCGAGGACAACCGGTAGCCGTTGCGGCGGTACAACGCGATCGCCGCCGCATTGTCGCCCACCACGATCAAGCCGAGCCTGGTTCGCCCCGACACCCGCCTTGTCCCGCCGCGAAATGGGAACTTACAGCGCCTCGTAGACGGCCGCGACCAGGTCGTGGGCACGGGTGTCACCGTCGAGCCCGTCGCGGCGCAGGTTGGGGATGAAACCGAAGGCGACACCATGCTCGGGGTCGGCGAGTCCGAGCGAGCCACCGGAACCAGGATGACCGAATGCGGTTTCTCGCGCGGCCACGGGCAGCAACAGAGTCTGCGAGGGCAGCATGTAGCCGAGCCCGAACGCGCTCTCCAGCATCAGTACCCGATCCGGGCCGCGCACCTGTTCGACCGCGGCCTCCCGCAGGACGTTTCGCGGCAGCAAGGCGCCGTCGCCGAGGTCACGGTAGAAGCGGGCCAGCGCGCGGGCTGTGGTGATGAGGCCGCTGGCCGGCCACCCACCCGCCTGGACGGCGGGATCGGAGTAGGAGGCGGACGGGTTGGTGGAGCCGCGCATGACGAGCGAGCCGGGATCGGCATAGGCGCGGGCAAGGCGAGCGGTGACGCTGTCCCCGGAGTCGTTCGCGGTCCATTCGGTGGAGGTGCGGGAACTGCCGCCCGAGCGTCGAGGAAAAGTAGTGCGCGCCGGGGTCACCTCCGGAATACCGAGGCACAGTTCCGGCCCGAAATGCTCGCGCACGTAGTCGGCGACCGAACCGCCGGTGTGCCTGCGCACGAATTCCCCGGCCAGCCAGCCGAAAGTGAGCCCGTGATAGCCGTGCTCCGCGCCCGGTTCCCACACCGGCCGTTGGGTGGCCAGCTGCGCCGCCATGGCCGCGGGATCGGCCGCTTCGGCCACAGTGACCGCCCGGTCGAACGCGGGCAGCCCGGCCCGATGTGCCAGCAGATCCGCCAGTGTGGTGCGCTCCTTTCCCTCGACCGCGAACTCGGGCCACCAACGCGCCACCGGCTCCTCCACCCCGATCCCGGTCTCCACGCTCACCCGCAGAGCCGCCGTCGCGGTCAGCGCCTTGGTGCAGGAGAACGCGACACAGGGGGTCTCGCGTTCCCACGCTCGCCCGGACTTGCGATCGGCCACCCCGCCCCACAGATCGACCACCGCGCGGCCCTCGACATATACCGCCACCGCCCCGCCCAGATCCCTGCCCTCGGCCAGGTTCGCCGCGAATATCTCGCGCACCGCGTCGAAGGCCGAGTCGGCATGCCCCTGCACAGTCATGAATAAATTAGAACACGTTCTTATTCTGCCGCGCTGCTCCTCGAGACCGACCACCCGGTCGACCCGATCGGTGAGCTCGCCGGGGTCTCCCGGCGGAGCGGGCGGCACCGTGCAGCGGCAAACGGACTCGTTCGCGCCGAGCGCCCGGCCGATCGGTTTGGCGTGCGCTCCACCGATCGGCCATCCCTTGCACGAACTGGCCGCCCTGCTCTGAACCGGGCACACCCGACTTCCGGAGCCTGCGGTGGCGCTTCCCCGGCGTTACCTGCGATCGACTCTGCTCATCCGCGGTTGCGCTGACAGCTGCAATTGGCCTGTCCAGCTGTCGGTTTCGTGTGCGATCACTTCGTTGACCCGGTAGGAGAAGTCCCGTAGCAGGCCCATCCTGCGGTCGATCTCCCCGTTCGAATTCGCGGGCGCGCGTGAGACGGAAGCCCACTCGAGCTGGAAGTCGCAGAGCATCGCGTTGATCGACTGCGCGCTGCGGAGGTCGCGCATCCACGCCGTGGAGACGCCGAAGAGCCGGTCGCATGCCAGGCTTCCGGCGGCGCAGGCCAGCAGGATGTATCCCCAGCTCGGGTCGATGGCGTCGACTCCGGCGGTGGTCAGCAGAGGCACCAGGATTCCGAGTAGGCCGAGCACGATCAGCGCCGCGGTGAGGGCCAGGCTGGCCCGCCGCTTCGTTAGACCGTCCCGCGAATACCACTCGCGTGCGTCCATGGCATACGCCTCGACACGTTGGAACAGCCGGGCAAGGGTCTCATCGGAACTCGACCAGTCGGCGGAGCGGAGGTCCAGCGAACGCGGCACTCCCAGGTCCTGCGAGCGATCCCCGCCGATGGGCGATCGGTGCTCAGTCACGGCCCGTACTGTATCTCTCCTGAGGCTTCCGAATCACCTTTCGGCCGTTTGCCGGTCGGCCCGATCGGCGTCGCATACCCTGCCGAACACACCGGCCCGTATGTCGCCGAAATTGCCCGAATCATCCTGTCGCGCAGTGCTTTTAATCTACGCTACGGATGGCCCATCCGTTCCCGCTCGGCCGTGCCGACGGGTGGCGATGCGCCGGATTGCACGAAAGTTGCGACTTAGTAACGGATTCGGGCGCCATGCACG
>NZ_BDBC01000042.1 GCF_001612785.1 Nocardia beijingensis NBRC 16342 | reverse complement strand
TCGGCACACCGAACGCCGCGAATCGGTGAAGCACCCCGGGATTCCGAAGCGCGGCGAGCTCGCCACCCGGGTTTCCCGCGAGCGAGGAAGCCGAGGTGTCGGGTGACGGTGGGGTGACCGGCCCTCCCCTCCGACGAGTCGGTCACCCCACCGCCATCCGACCGCTGGCAGGTCGGCGCAACATGGTAAGTAACCTCTTACTTATCCTAGGGGGCGGTACCTGCTCCCGCAACCCGCTCAGCGCTGGATGCCCTATTCCCGCACCCAGCCCGACCGGCATTTCAGATCGCTTTGAGCGCAATCATTCTCCGGACGATCCGCAGCTCCTAATGTCCGGAGACCCCTGCTGAGCACCGTGCGTGCGGACGACCGCAGCCGGGGATTGCCATGTCCGCCCCTGGTTCCACAGCGAACCCTCCTCGATTTCGGAGCGAAGTGCAGCCAACCCCCTGGTCAGCAAAGGACTCTCGGCTCGAGCGAGTACCGGACGCGACGCCGGGACGGCTCGGCGGATCGCGTGCGCTCCGGTCGGCGCTGAAGGGCCAGTGGGGCTATCTCGGCGCCGTGGCAGGCAGCATCGTCACACTGATCCTGCTGTACCAGCCGTGGCTGAGGGCGGCGGGCGCCGACGGCAAAGCCAGTGCGGATGCCTTCGGCCGGATCACCGCGACCACCTCCTACCTCAACGTCTGGTCCGCGACGCAGCCTCCGACCGCGCGGATCAGCGGCGCGTTGGCACTGCTGTCCGCGGGCGCGATCGTCATGACCGTCTGCCTGGTGGCGGTGCATCTCCGGCTGCGCACCGAGATCCTGGCGCGTGCGGCGACGGCGTGCGCGGTGACGACCTCGGCGCTGGTCCTGCTCACCGTGCTCTACGTCAACAGCAAGGCTCCCGAGCTACGCGGCATGCTCGCGCGCTCGACGGACTTCGGCGGACAGGTCGGCATGGTGACGAGCTGGGCCTTCGGCAACGGCAGCCTGATCGCGCCGGGGGTACGGCAGGTCTCCTACAACACCGCGGGGCTCACCCACTGGGCCCTGCTCGCCGGCGTCACCTCGCTGGGTTCGGCCGTCATCGCCGTCGCCCAATGGGCATACAACCGTCCGCGCACGTCACTGCGGCTGCCGCGGCGACTCGCCGGCGCGCGTTCCAGCGAACCGGCCGGGCGCGTCGAGTGAGCGGGCCGGCACGCCACCTCCCGCTCCGCTGAGGCTCGCCCGTGTGCGGGTGGCAGACCCGCGTCGATCCCTGGGCAGCGGCACACCGTGACCGGCCGTGGTCGCCGGACGATCCAGCGCTGGACGCCCGGTCGCCGAGGGACTCGCCGATGCTGAAAGTAACCAGCGACGCGGACTTTCGGCCCTACGGGCACCCCACACGCCGCGGGCACAGTCTTGCCAGGTGAGTCGGGTGGCGAGCAGTGGAGGATGGGATGGCGCTGGTGTCGGAGACGTGGTCGTCGACGTCGTTCCCGGAGGTGGCGGTGTTCGTCGCGGGCCGGGTGCCCGCCCTCGAGCGGGAGCGCTTCGCCGGTACCGTCGGCCGTCTGCTGTCGCGCTTCCCTGCCGCGGGCGGCGCCCGTCTGCGGATCACCGGGCCGCACCGCGACGACGGCCCGATGGTGGTCCAGGTGAACCTGTCCGTCGGCGGCACCCAGACGCGCATCCAGACGCTGGCGCGACGCCGCGGTGACGCGCTGCCGACGGTGGTGCGGTTGGAACGGCAGATCAAGGCGTCGCTGAAGGCGTGGCAGCCGCGTCCGTGGCCGGATCAGGACCGTCGGCCGCTCGACGCGCCCGGCCCGGGAGATCTCGTCCGCCGCAAGGTCGTCGCGCCGCTGACCGGCTCGCCGACCGCGGCGGCGGCGATCATGGACGCGATGGATTACGACGCGCATCTGTTCACCGATGCCGAGACCGGCGAGGACGCCGTCGTCCACCGCGCCGGGCCGTTCGGGCTGCGGATGGCGCGCCAGCACAGTGTCCGTACTCCGAGCTCGATCGCGGGCACTCCAGGACTGTTCACCGTCTATCCCCGTCCGGCGCCGGAGCTGACCGAAACCGACGCCGTGGCACGGGTATGCGAAAACGGCTTGCCGTCGCTGTTCTACACCGACTCCGCCTCGGGGCGCGGCCATCTGATGTATCGCCGCTACGACGGCGGCCTGACGCTCGTCGCACCCGCCACCGGCGGCATCGACGCGGCGACCGCCTGAACGACCACACTCCCCCGGCACTGTCACGACCGGACCGTGCCGTTCATCGATCACCTCTCCTTCCGGGCAATGCAAAGAAAGGCGGACACGTGGCGCGTGATCTGACACAGCTGGAGATCCTCACCGAACTGGAACCATTCGCGGGCGACGCGTTGAACCGGCACCTGTCCATGGTCAAGGAGTGGCATCCCCACGATTACGTGCCGTGGGACGCGGGACGCAACTTCGCGATGCTGGGCGGAATTGATTGGCAGCCGGACCAATCGCGGCTGTCGGAGGTGGCGAAGGCGGCCCTGATCACGAATCTGCTCACCGAGGACAACCTTCCGTCCTATCACCGCGAGATCAGCGCGAACTTCTCCCGGGACGGCGCGTGGGGCTCGTGGGTGGGACGATGGACCGCCGAGGAGGCCCGCCACAGCATCGTCCTGCGGGACTACCTCGTCGTCACGCGGGGTGTGGACCCGGTCGCCTTGGAGAACGACCGTATGGCGCACATGTCCCACGGCTTCGCCGCGCCGATGGAGCGAACGGACACCACCGGTGACGGCGGATTCCTGTTCTCGGTGGCCTACGTGTCCTTCCAGGAGTTGGCGACCCGCATCAGTCATCGCAACACGGCGGCCGTCTGCGACGATCCGGTCGCCGACCGCATGCTGCACCGCATCGCCGCCGACGAGAACCTGCACATGATCTTCTATCGCGGCATGTGCGCCGCCGCCTTGGATCTGGTGCCCGATCAGGCCGTCGAAGCGATCGACCTGATCGTGCGCAACTTCCGGATGCCAGGAACCGGCATGCCCAACTTCCGGCGCAACGGCGTCCTCATGGCCAAACACGGCATCTACGATCTGCGCCAGCACATGGAAGAAGTGCTGCAACCCGTCATCCGGCAGTGGAATCTGTTCGGCCGCAATGACTTCGGGCCGCGGGGCGAGCAAGCCCGCGAACGGCTCACCGCCTTCATGGACGACCTCGAGCACGTGCGCATTCCCCGGTTCGAGGAACAACGCGATCGCGCCCTCGCGCGGGAAGCACGCCGGGGTGTCGGCTCCCTGCCGGGTTAGTGCCGCCGGATGGCTCCTCGCCGGCGGAACGACCGTCAGCCCACATAGCGCCGCGCGGCCGAACAGCGCTGCGATTCCTCGAGCAGAACGAGACCGGCCTCCACTCGCGGCGGCAGCACTTTTCGTTCACGCAGCACCCATGGCATCCCGCGCAGCGTGTCGAGAACGGCCGCCGCCGTCGTCAGGTCGGCCGGGGCCGATCTGAGCACCACCGCGGTCCGCCGCGCGGCGCTGCGGGCCGGGCGGCGCAACCACAGCGTCCACAACGTGTTCCGGATGCCGAGGCGGCGACGATGGGTCGGATCACGGGTGGTGGACGGCTCGTGGTGGATCACGATGTCCTCCACCCAGCACATCCACCAGCCGTACGCCGCGAGGTCGAGCGCGAGCAGTTCCTCTTCCCCACCGAACCACAGACGCCGGGAGAACCCGCCGACCTGACGGAACGCGCTGACCCGGAAGGCGGACAACGCCGCCATCACGCCCAGCAGGGCGGGGCCGGGCAGCCAGTCCGGCCCCGCGACCGGTGAATAGCGCAGTTCCGGCGTGATCGGGTCTTCGCGCAGGTCCGGGGCGACCAGACAGCGTCCCGTCACCGAGCCGAGGCCCGGATACCGGTCGAGCAGATCGGCGGCGCGAGTCAGCGCGCCAGGCTGCCAGCGGGTGTCGTCGTCGCAGAACGCCACGTACGGCGTGGCCACCCGCTCGACCGCGATGTTCCTGGCCACCGCGCCCAGATTGTCCGCCGAGCGGATGAGCTGCACCGAAGGGAACGCCGCGGCGACCGCGTCGGCCGTGCCGTCGGCGGAACCGTTGTCGACCAGGATGATCGGGGCCGCGTCGGGGAGCGCGGTCATGTGCGCGAGGGTGTGCAGCAGTTGCTCGCGCCGGTTGCGGGTGATGATGACGACCGTCATCCGTTCCGTTGACATCCGTCACTTCCTTCCATGGGCGAGTTCCAGGGTCCTGGCCCTGCGCTCGATCTCCGGCGGCAGCTTGCGCCGCTGCGCCAGCGCCCTGGGCAGGCGGCGAACGATCCCCCCGAACGCAAGCAACGTTCCCGGGTCCCGCGCCGCCCGGCACAGCAGGCTCGCGGACTCGGCCGCGCACCGCCGCAGCGGCCGGCGCATCCAGGCGATCAACGCGTTGTTCCGCTGTTCGGCCCGTCTGCGCCACGCCTGCGTCGGTCGCCGCGCCGAGGGGTGGTGGTGGGCGCGCACCCGCGCCACATAACAGAGGTCCCAGCCGCAGGCCGCCATATCGAGGGACAGCAACCGTTCTTCGGCGCCGAAATGCAGCAGCGGACTGAACCCGGACGCCTGGAGATACGCCTCTTTGCGCACGATCGCGGCGCAGGCGAGGAAGCCGAGCACCAACGGGCCCGGCAAGCCGGGGGGATGCCCGAGCGGGCTGGTCGCCATCAGTTCGTTCACCGGATCGTCACGGTGGTCGGCGCCGACGAGCGTGCGTCCCGCGACCAGGCCCAGCCGCGGATGGGCGTCCAGCACCCGCTCGGCTTCACCGAGCGCGTCCTCGGCCCACCACGAGTCGTCGTCGCTGAAGGCGACATAGGGCGTCCGAGCCAGCGCGACGCCGAGGTTGCGCGCGGCGGCGCCGAGATTGCGCGGAAGCCGCACGACGCGCACGCCGGGGAACGCTTCCGCCGTGCAGGCCGTCTCGTCGACCGAAGCGTTGTCCAGCACCACGATCGCGGGGGCCGGGCGCAATGCGCGCAATTCGGTCAAGGTTCGGGACAGTTCGGCGGCGCGGTTGCGGGTGGCGATGACGACGGTGGTCTTCGCCACCGCCGGCGCGCTCACGCCGGCCGTCCCGCGAGCAGTTCGTCGAGCAGGTCACTGGTCAGGGCATCGGCGGCGGGGAACTCCCGCCGCCGCGCGCGTTCGCGTCCCGCAGGCGCCAGGCACCAGCGCCACCACTGATCGAACGCACCGGCGTCGGCGGTCTGTTCGGCGGGGACCAGCGCGGGCCAGTCCAGCGCCTTCGCCTGCGCGGTGACTTTTCCGCCGTCCGCGATGGGATCCACCGCCAGGACCGGGATACCGGCTCGCAGTCCCAGCACCAAGCCGTGCAGCCGCGTGGTGATCACCGCGTCGAGGCGAGCGAACACCGACGCGAGCTGGTCGGGCGTGCGGCACAGCCGCCAGTCGTCGGAGGTCAATCTGGTGTCGAGGGGCAGTCGCGCGCAGTCGAGTTCGCGCAGCCACCGCAGCAACGCGCGATGCACCGACCGGTGTCTGCGGGCCATGCCGTATTCGGCTTGGCCGGGGGCGAAGACCACACCCACCACCGGGACGCTCACCGTGGACGCCCCGACCGCGATGTCCGGTCGCGCGACGGACGGACTGTCGCGCGGCAAGATGCGGTGGAACCCGGTGACCGCGGCATCGGCCGGGTCGAGGACGGAGACGCCCACCGCGATGCGCCTGCAGTTCGCGTACCGCTCGTGCAGGAACCGGACCTGGTCACCGTGCGCGGGCCCGCAGACGAAGACGAGGTGCGAATAGCGTCCGGAGTCCGCGTCGTCCAGATGCATCGCGTCGGAACGAAATCCCGGGCTCCACGCCGTGTCGTGCGGGATCGCGGCGGAGGCCAGAGCGTCGCACACCCGGCTCATGCTCAACACGTCCCCGGCCGTCGCTTCCCCGTGCAGGAAGCTGGGCCACCCGGTGACAAGTACCCGCATGTCTGTGCCCATACCCGCCGCGCCCCAGGTCAATCAGCCGTGACAGCGTTCTCTCGGTTCGGTGACCACGAACTTCGCACATCGCGGGCCGGTGTCCTAGCTCGGGGCCGCGCGCAGGTGCACGACCTTCGTCTGGGTCATCTCGTCCAGCAACTCCGGCCCGTAACCGAAGCCGGATCCGCTGGCGCGCCGTGGGTGCGCCGCCCCGCCGGGCGCGCCGCCGAACACCGAGTTGATCTTCACCGTGCCCACCGGCAATGCCCGCCACGCGAGCTGGGCATGGGCCATCGAAGGCGTCAGCACGGAGGCCGCGAGACCGTAGTCGTCGGTGGCGGCCTCCTCGATGCCGTGCTCGAACGTGTCCACCACCCGCACCGGCGCGACCGGACCGAAGGTTTCCTCCCGCATGATCCGCATGGCCGGATCGCACTGCGCCAGCACAGTGGCCGGATAGTGCGCGCCTGCGCCGTCGGGCAGCACGCCGCCGGTCAACAGTTCGGCGCCGTGCTCGACCGCGTCGCGGACCTGCGCGTGGACCTGCTCGCGGTGGCGCCGGTCGACCAGCGGGGCCGGATTCCACGACTCGGCCTCGGCCACCAGTGCCGCCAGGAAGGGTTCCGCGACGTCCCGGTGGACGAAGATCCGCTCGACCGACACGCAGATCTGACCGGAGTTCGCGAACGCGCCGAGCGCGGCCTGCCCGGCCGCCCAGACGGGATCGACACCGGCGTCGACGACGAGCGCGTCGTTGCCGCCGTTCTCCAGCAGTGCCTTCGCGCCCGTGTTCGCCACGCTCCGCGCGATCGACCGTCCCGTGGCCGTGCTGCCGACATGCGCGATGACGTCCACATCGAGCCGTGCGGCCAGCAGGGCGCCCATCCTTCCGTCGCCTTGCACCGTCTGCAGGACTCCCTCGGGAAGTGCGCGGGCCAGCAGCTCGCCGAGCAGGCCTCCGGTGTGCGGCGCCCGTTCGCTCGGCTTGTACACGACGGTGTTCCCGGTGACCAGCGCCGCGCCGAGCAGACCGCAGGACACCGCAACGGGATCGTTCCATGGCGTCAGCGCGACGACGACGCCGCGGGGTTCCCACACCATGAGGTCGGTCGCTTCGAAAGCTCCTTGCAGGCTTCTGCCTCGGTGCAGCGGTCCCAGTTCGGCGTATTGCTCCAGCGTCGCGGCACCCGCCAGCACGCCCTCCTTGCTCTCCGACCGTGGACGTCCGGTTTCCAGCCGGTTGAGTTCGGCCAGTTCATCGGCGCGCTCGCGCACCAGCGCGGCGCAGGCACGGACGGCGGCGGCCCGCTCGGCCGCCGGTGTCCGCGCCCATGCGGTTTGCGCGCGATTCGCCACACCCACTCGCCGATCGATCTCCGCGCGGTCGGTCATCGGCACCTTGCCGACGGCGGCACCGCTGGCGGGGTCGAGGATTTCGATCGTTTCGGTCGCGCGGAGTTCAGTGGCTGACGGTGCAGCGTTGGGTGCGCTCATGTCGCGGCCATTGCCTGGCATCCGCGGTTCAAACCAGTCGTGCCACAGCCGTATCGGAATCGCCGCACAGCGACATCGGACACCCTTCGATAGCTGAGAGTTCGCTGCTGCGCCGCGCCGGCCAGGTTTGATCCGACGTCGATAGGCAAGAGCTACCGGCATGGCCGAAAAGACCGAACGGCTCACCGTGCTGCTGTGGCACGTGCACGGCTCATGGACGACGTCGTTCGTCCAAGGGCGGCACCGTTATCTGCTGCCCGTGGTGGAAGGCGGCGGACCGTGGGGCCGTGGACGGTGCGGTCGCGACTGGCCGTCGGCCGCGGAAGTGCCCTCGGATCGGTTGCGCGAAACCGAGCCTGACGTGGTCGTGCTCCAGCGCCCGGAGGAAATCGAGCTCACCGAGCGCTGGCTCGGTCGGCGGCCCGGCGCCGATATCCCCGCGGTCTACGTCGAGCACAACGCGCCGCGCCCCAGCGCGGCCACCACCAGCCATCCGCTGGCGGATCGCGCCGACATCCCGCTCGTGCACGTCACGCACTTCAACGATTTGATGTGGGACAACGGACGCGCGCCCACCCGCGTGGTGCCACACGGAATCGTCGACCCCGGCGCGCGTTACACCGGTGAACTGCCCCATGGCGTGGCGCTGATCAACGAACCGACGCGGCGCGGGCGGATCACCGGAAGCGATCTGTTGCCGGACTTCGCGATGGCGGGACCGATCGATCTGTACGGCATCGGCGCGGCCGATTACACGGCGGGTGGATCCACCGGACACCCGATCCGCGGCATCGGGGATCTGCGGCAGTCGGCATTGCATCCGGAAATGGCGCGCAGGCGGGTGTATCTGCACACCGCGCGCTGGACCTCGCTCGGACTGTCCCTGCTGGAGGCCATGCACTTGGCCATGCCGGTGGTGGCCATCGCCACGACCGAGGCCGTCATGGCGGTGCCGCCGGAAGCCGGTGCGATCTCCACCGATGTCGCGGCACTCACCGCGAAGTTCCACGAATTCCTCCACGAACCCGATCTCGCGGCGCTCGCGGGCAAGTCGGCACGGCAGTTCGCGCTGGAGCACTACGGCCTCGAGGTCTTCCTGCGCCGGTGGGATGCCCTGCTCGCCGAGGTCACCGAATGAAGGCAGTGTCCCGGAGAGAGAAGGCGGAATCATGAAGATCGCGATGGTGTCCGAACACGCCAGCCCGCTCGCCGTGCTCGGCGGGGTCGATGCCGGTGGGCAGAACGTGCATGTCGCCGAGTTGTCCGCGGCCCTGTGCGGACAGGGGCACGAGGTCACCGTGTACACCCGCCGGGAGGAGGCCGACGCGCCGGACACGGTCACCCCCGAACAGGGTTACCGCGTGGTTCACGTCCCGGCCGGTCCCGCCCGTGTGCTGCCGAAGGACGAGTTGCTGCCGCACATGATGGAATTCGGCGTCTTCCTGCGCGAGCACTGGCGCGACCTCCGGCCCGACGTGGTGCACGCACATTTCTGGATGTCCGGGCTCGCGGCCCTGTCGGGGGCACGCCCCTGCGGCATTCCCGTCGTCCAGACCTTCCACGCGCTGGGCGTGGTGAAGCGCCGCCACCAAGGCGCGGACGACACCAGTCCGGCCGACCGGGTTCGGCTCGAGCGGCTGATCGCCGAACAGACCGACCGCATCATCGCCACCTGCACCGACGAGGTGTTCGAACTGGCCAGGCTCGGCGTGCCCCGGTCCAGGACCTCGGTGATCCCTTGCGGCGTGGATCTCGAGCAGTTCACACCCGACGGACCGGCGGAACCGAAGTCGGCCGAGCACCGGATGATCAGCGTCGGCAGATTGGTGCCGCGCAAAGGTTTCGACACCGCGATCACCGCGCTCACCGGCCTGCCGGACACCGAACTCGTCCTGGTCGGCGGCCCGGATGACGCCGAACTCGCCGACGACCCGGAGGGCAAGCGGCTGCTGACGCTGGCGGACGAACTCGGCGTGCGCGACCGGTTGCGCATGCTGGGACGGGTGCCGAGGACCCGGATTGCTCCGCTGCTGAGATCGGCGGATGTCGCCGTGTGCACGCCGTGGTACGAACCGTTCGGGATGACGCCGCTGGAAGCGATGGCCTGCGGTGTTCCCGTGGTAGCCACCGCGGTGGGCGGTCTCATCGATACCGTCGTCGACGGAGTGACCGGCAGGTTGGTCCCTCCGCGCGAGCCGGCGGAACTGGCCGACGCGGTGGGCGATCTGCTGACCACGCCCGGACTCCGGGAGCGCTGCGGCCGCGCCGGGCGCGAGCGCGTCGAGGCGCGTTATTCGTGGGATCGGATCGCCACGGAGACCCTCCACGCCTACCACCGGGTGCTCGCATCCGGCGCCCGCCGCGGGGGCGAGCCCACCGATGGCGGTGCGGTCGACGGCGTGGAGCTTGCTCCCGAAGCGCCGTCGACGGATCACGGTGTGCGCGCGAGCGGTCGAGGATAGGCGGCGCCGTGTCCGAACCATGCGAACGTGCCTTGGTCACCGGCGGATGCGGCTTCGTCGGATCACACCTGTGCGAGCAGTTGCTCGACGCGGGCACCACGGTGGTCGCGCTCGACAACTTCGCCACCTCCACACCGGACAACGTCGCCCGGCTGCTGAACCGCCCTGGCTTCGAGCTGATCCAGCACGATGTCACCCAGCCGTTGCCCGCGCTCGGCTTCCTCGATGTCGTCTTCCATCTCGCCTCGGCCGCGTCGCCGCCGGACTACCTGCGCCTGCCGATCGAGACATTGCGAGCGGGCTCCCTCGGCACCGCCAACGCCATCGACTCGGCCGAGCGGAATCGGGCTCGTTTCGTGCTCGCGTCGACGAGCGAGGTCTACGGCGACCCCGCCGTCCACCCGCAACCCGAGCATTACTGGGGGCACGTCAATCCGGTCGGCCCGCGCAGCGTCTACGACGAGGCGAAGCGGTACGCCGAGGCTTTCACCATGGCCTTCCGCCGGGAACGCGGGGTGAACACGGGAATCGCCCGGATTTTCAACACCTACGGCCCTCGCATGCGGACCGACGACGGCCGGATGGTGCCCACCTTCATCGCCCAGGCCTTGTCGGACGCGCCGCTCACCATCGCGGGAACCGGCGAGCAGACCCGCTCGCTGTGCTATGTGGACGACACGGTGCGCGGCCTGCTCGCGCTGGCCTCGACCGACCATCCTGGACCGGTCAATATCGGCAATCCGCACGAGATCTCCGTGCGCTGCCTCGCCGAGGAGATCCGGGCGGCGACCGGCAGCCGTTCCATCGTGACGCATGTCGAGGGCGCGATCGATGATCCGCAGCGGCGCTGCCCGGACATCTCCTTGGCCCGCCGCGAATTGGGCTGGTGGCCGTGGGTCGACAGGGACGAGGGCCTGCGGCGCACGATCGACTGGTTCGCCGGGCGAACGACCGAGTCGGCCGGAGAATCCGTGCGCTGACCGGCGCCGGACGGGGAACGGTTTAGTCGCGACTTCAGCGGGTAGCGCCCCCCTTGTATGCCAGCGGGCGAACCGACAGGTCCCGCGCGTCTCGACGTCTCGAACAGAAAGGCGGCCCGGTGCGCATTCTCGGAATCAACGCGGTATTTCATGATCCTGCTGCGGCTCTGATCGTTGACGGCGAGATCGTCGCGGCCGCCGAGGAAGAGCGATTCACCCGCCGCAAGCACGGCAAGCGCCCGGTGCCGTTCTCCGCGTGGGAAGTTCCCGAGCAAGCGGCCGCCTGGTGTCTGGAGCGAGCGGGACTGCGTCCCGAGCAGCTCGACGCCGTCGGCTACTCCTACGACCCTCGACTGGTCGACCACTCCCTCGGCGGTCTGGATCGGAAAAGCGAGGCGACCAGAACGGACTACGCGTTGCGGGCGCCGGCTTTTCTCGCCGCCGCGTTGCCAGGACTCGATCCCACCATCGTGCGTTTCGTGCGACATCATCTGGCGCATGCCGCGTCCGCGGCTCTCGCGGCCCCCTCCGGCGATTCGGCGGTGCTGGTGGCCGACGGACGCGGCGAGAGCCAGTCCTATCTCGCCGGAGAATACCGAGACGGCAAGTTCGTCGAGCTGGCGGCGCAGCAGTTGCCACACTCGCTCGGATTGCTGTACGAGGACCTCACCGCCCATCTGGGATTCACCAGGTCCAGCGACGAATACAAGGTCATGGCGCTGGCCTCCTACGGCACGCCCCGATTTCTCGATCGGTTCCGCGAACTGGTGTACGCCACCGGCGACGGTGGTTTCCGCACCGAGCCCGTGCACTGGCCGGACTTCGCGCCCGCGGTCACCGACGGCGAGTTCGGCCGCGATCACGCCGACCTCGCCGCGAGCGTCCAGCGCCGCCTCGAGGACGTGCTGCTGGAGTTGACCTCCTGGCTGCATCGCCACACCGGGCAGCCAACCCTGACGCTGGCCGGTGGTATCGCGCTGAACTGCGTGGCCAACAGCCGTCTGCACGCCGAGGGCCCCTACGAACAGATCTGGGTGCAACCGGCGGCCGGAGACGCGGGCACCGCGCTGGGCGCCGCACTGCAATTGGCGGCCGAATTCGGCGAGCGCGTCACCCCGATGCGGGGCGCCGACCTCGGCCGCGAGTGGACGGACCCGGAGTTGGAAACCGTTCTCTGCACGGCCAAGGTCCGCTACACGAAATCCGATGACATCGCGGCGGAAGTAGCGCAGGCGCTCGCGGAAGATCAGGTTGTCGCCTGGTTCCAAGGCCGGGCCGAATTCGGCCCGCGCGCACTCGGTCACCGTTCGCTGCTGGCCCACCCCGGCCGATCGGAGAATCTCGAACGCCTCAACGACGTGAAGGGACGCGAACAGTTCCGGCCCCTGGCTCCGATGGTGCTCGCCGACCGGGCGTCGGAGATCTTCACCCGCGGACCGCTGCCGAGCCCGTACATGCTGTTCGTGCACGACGTCGCGCCGCAGTGGCGGGAGCGGATCCCAGCCGTGACCCACGTGGACGGAACAGCGCGGGTGCAGACCGTCGATCCCGCGGACAAGCCGGTCCTGGCGCGGATGCTGACGGAGTTCGAGCGGCGCACGGGTCTGCCGGTGGTGATCAACACGAGCCTGAACACGGCGGGCAGGCCGATGGTCGATTCACCGCGCGACGCCCTCGAATGCTTCGGTTCGGCGCCCATCGATCTGCTCGCCATCGGGTCGTTCGTGGTCCGCCGCCCATGAACGGCCGCACCGTCGACTACA
Source organism: Nocardia beijingensis NBRC 16342 (assembly GCF_001612785.1). GTDB lineage: Bacteria > Actinomycetota > Actinomycetes > Mycobacteriales > Mycobacteriaceae > Nocardia > Nocardia beijingensis. The sequence goes on along the minus strand of NZ_BDBC01000042.1, from coordinate 18,300 downwards.
GCATCGTGATCCCGACCATGGGCCGGGAAAGCCTTCGCGTGCTGCTCGAGTCGCTGGCCACCGCGTCGGGTCCGAAGCCACGGGAGATCATCGTGGTGGACGATCGGCCCCGCGACGGCGACCTCCCCCTGCCCGCGACGGCGCCGCCGGTTCAGGTCATCCGCTCTGGCGCACGCGGACCCGCCGCGGCCAGGAACGCGGGATGGCGGCACGCGTCCGGCACGTGGATCGCCTTCCTCGACGACGATGTGCTCACCGCACCGGATTGGCCCGCCCGCTTGGCCGAGGACCTGCACGGTCTCGATGACGACACGGCGGCTTCCACCGCCCGCATCGAGGTTCCGCTGCCCGAGCACCGCAGGCCGACCGACGCGGAACGAGGGATCGCACGGCTCGCCACGGCGCGCTGGATCACGGCGGACATGGCCTACCGCAGGTCAGCGCTGGTCGCGGTCGGCGGCTTCGACGAACGATTCCCGCGCGCCTTCCGTGAGGACGCCGATCTGGCGCTGCGGGTCTGCCTCGCGGGCTACGTCATCGCCGAGGGCAGGCGCGTCACTCGCCACCCCCTGCGTGAATCCGGCCCGCTGGCCAGTGTCCGAGCCCAACGCGGGAACGCCGACAACGCGTTGCTGCGACGCAAGTACGGCGCTCGATGGCGGGAGCGGATCGGCGAAGAGGCCGGGCTGCTGCGCCGCCACGCGCTCACCACGGCCGCGGGCGCAGGCGCCATGGCGCTTGGCCTGGTCGGCCGCGGCCGCCCGGCTCTCGCGGTCGCGGCGGTGTGGCTCGCGCTGACCGGTGACTTCGCCGCGCGCCGTATCGCACCCGGCCCCCGCACGGCCGCCGAGATCGGCCGGATGACGCTGAGCAGCGCGCTGATACCACCGGCCGCGTGCTGGCACCGGCTGCGCGGCGAACTGCGCCACCGCAACGCGACCCATGCCTCGCCGCTGGCATTGCTGTTCGACCGCGACGACACCCTCATCATCGATGTCCCCTACCTCGCCGACCCCAGCGAGGTCCGGCCGGTGCCGGGAGCCGTCGACGCGCTGCGAAGAGTGCGCGCGGCAGGCATCCAGCTCGGCATCGTGAGCAACCAGTCCGGCGTGGCACGGGGACTGATCAGCCGCGAACAGCTCGCCGCGGTGAACTCCCGGGTCGAGGAATTGCTCGGGCCGTTCGGGACGTGGCAGGTGTGTGTGCACGGCGAAGGCGACGGCTGCGGGTGCCGCAAACCCGAGCCCGGCCTCATCCGGCAGGCCGCGGCCGACCTCGGCGTCGACATAGGCAGGTGCGTGGTCATCGGCGACACCGGCGCCGACGTCGCCGCCGCGCAGTCCGCGGGCGCACGCGCGATCCTGGTGCCGACGGCCCGAACCCTTCCCGACGAAGTGCACCGCGCGCGTCGCGAAGCGACCGTGGCGCGGGATCTGACCGAAGCCGTCCGGCTGGCTATGGCGGGTGCGCCGTGACCGGCCGGGCGCTGGTGGCGCGCATGGACAATTTCGGCGATGTGCTGCTGGCGGGGCCGTGCGTGCGCGCGGTGGCGGCGCACGTCGATTCGGTGACGCTGCTGGCCGGACCGCGCGGCCGGGCCGCGGCGGAGCTCCTGCCGGGCGTGGACCAGGTCGTGACCTGGCGGGCGCCGTGGATCGACCTGGAGCCGCCCGCGGTCACGGCGGCGGGCGTCGACGCCTTCATCGAGCGGATCCGCGCGCTCGAGGTGGACCTGGCGTTGATTCTCACGTCCTTCCATCAGTCCCCGCTGCCGCTGGCGCTGTTGTTGCGGATGGCCGGTGTCCCGTGGATCGGGGCGATCTCGGAGGACTACCCCGGTTCGTTGCTGGATCTGCGCCATCACGTCGAGGGCGATCCGCCCGAAGCCGAACGCGCACTGTCGCTGGCCGCCGCGGCCGGTTTCCGGCTGTCGCCCGGCGACGACGGTAAACTCGCCGTCCGGCAGCCGTTGCCGAAAGTCGGCGCGCTCACCGGCGAACCCGGTTACGTGGTCGTGCATCCCGCCGCGTCGGTGCCGGCGCGACAGCCGTCCTCGTCGCGGTCGGCGGCCATCGTCGCCGCGCTCACCGGCGCCGGTCACCGGGTGATCGTGACCGGCGCACCCGCCGACCGGCCGCTCACCGGCACGGTCGCGGGCAGGCACGGCATCGATCTCGGCGGCGCGACCACCTTGCCCGAACTCGCCGCGGTGCTGCGTGACGCGAGCGTCGTGGTGGCGCCCAACACGGGCCCGGCGCACCTGGCCGCCGCCGTGGGAACGCCGGTGGTCTCGCTGTTCGCACCGGTCGTGCCCGCCGCACGGTGGGCGCCCTACGGCGTTCCGGTGGCCATGCTCGGTGATCAACGCGCGCCGTGCCGCGGCAGCAGAGCCAGGGTCTGCCCGGTGGCGGGGCACCCGTGCCTCGACTCGATCACCCCGGAGCAGGTCGTGACGGTAGCCGAAGAACTGGGTGCGGGCAGACCTGCGCGTCTGCGGACAGGAGGTGCGCGGTGATCGAGGAGCATTTCGCGGCTCTGCATGCGGCGCTGGACCGCACCAGGTGCTTCGCACCCGATATCCGCAGATGGGGACGGCAACTCGCGGTCGTGCTCGACAACGGCGGCCGACTACTCGCCTGCGGCAACGGCGGCAGCGCCGCCGAAGCCCAGCACCTGACCGGTGAACTGGTCGGGCGCTTCCGCGGCGAGCGCCGTCCGTTCTCGGCGATCGCCCTGCACGCCGACACCTCGGCGGGCACCGCGATCGTCAACGACTACGGCGAAACCGAACTGTTCGCCCGGCAGGTCCGCGCGCACGGGAGGCCCGACGACATCCTGATCTTGTTGTCCACCAGCGGCACCAGCCAGAACGTGGTGGCCGCGGCGAAAGCGGCGCACGACATCGGCGTCACCACGTGGGCCATGACGGGGCCCGCGCCCAATCCGCTCGCGGCGCTGTGCGACGACGCGCTCGCCGTCGACGCGCCCACCACGGCCACTGTGCAGGAAGTGCATCTGGTCTTGGTGCACGCCCTGTGCGCGGCCTTGGACGACGCGCTGGGGGTGGCGACATGAAGCCGTTGGTCGTGATCGGCGACAGCATGCTGGATGTCGACATCGAAGGGGTCGCGGAGCGGTTGTCGCCCGAAGCGCCCGTGCCCGTCGTGGACGTGGAACGCCAGTGGACGCGTCCCGGCGGCGCCGGATTGGCCGCCGCGCTGGCCGCGCAGTCGGTCGCCGAGGTCTCGCTCATCACGGCGACCGCCGACGACCACGACGGCCGCACCCTCACCAGGCTCCTCGAACAGCACGTTCGAGTCGTTCCGATCACCTTGCGGGGCAAGACGATACGCAAGACGCGCGTCCGCGCCGCAGGGCAGTCGCTGTTGCGCCTGGACACCGGCGACGGCACCGCCGACGGCGGCTCGGTGAGCACTGCGGTCACCCGGACACTGCGAGCGGCGGGCGCGATTCTCGTCGCGGACTACGGCCGAGGCGTCGCCGCCCATCCGCGGATCCGGAGCCTGCTGACCGAACTGGCCAGGTCCGTGCCGGTGGTGTGGGATCCGCACCCGCGTGGCCCCGCGCCGACGCCGGGGACGCAGCTGGTCTCGCCGAACCTGAAAGAGGCGCGGCAGTTCGCGCCGGGATACGTCGAACCCGACGAGTTGGCGAAGGTGCTCCGCGACGAGTGGGCAGCGGATTCCGTCGCGGTCACCACCGGTCCGGGTGGTGCGGTCCTGGCCAACGGGAAGCGGCTCACCGTGGTTCCCGTGCCCGCCGGAGTTCGTCTCGCCGGCCATTCCGGTACCGACACCTGCGGGGCGGGTGACCGATTCGCCTCGGCCGCGACCGCCGCGCTGTTCGACGGTTCCACGGTGGCCGACGCCGTATCGCACGCCGTCGACGCGGCGGCCAGGTTCGTCGCGGCGGGCGGCGCGGCCACGTTGTCCACGTGCGACAGCACGGCCGTCGCCACGACGGGCCCGACGGAGACGAACGAGTCGGCATTCGAGGTGGCGGCGCGGATCAGGGCGCGCGGCGGCAGGCTCGTCGCCACCGGTGGCTGTTTCGATCTGCTGCACCCCGGCCACGTCAGCTTGCTGCGCCAAGCGCGCGCCATGGGTGACGCCTTGGTGGTCTGTCTCAATTCCGATGCGTCGGTGCGGCGCCTGAAGGGGCCGCACCGGCCGATCGTCACCGCGCGTGACCGTGCCCGGCTGCTCACCGAATTGTCTTCGGTGGACGCCGTCGTCGTGTTCGACGAATCGTCACCGAGCGCGCTGCTGGACCGCCTCCGCCCCGATGTCTGGGTCAAGGGCGGCGACTATTCCGGCGTCGATCTGCCCGAGGCCGCGGTCGTCCACGGTTACGGCGGCGAGATCGCGCTGGTTCCCACTGTTCCCGGTTACTCGACAACACAACTGGTCGCCGCGAGCCGGGCAGGCACGGCCGACCCGAGAACGTAAGGAGCACGATGCGCACCCTCGGCAATGTCCTGATCACCGGCGGCGCTTCCGGGCTCGGCGCGGCCGTCACCGCCGCCGTCCGCGCGAACGGGGGCCGCCCCTACGTGATCGACCGGGTGGAGCCGGAGACCCCCGTCGATTTCGTGCGTGCCGATCTCGCCGATACCGTCGCCGCCGAACAAGCCGTGCACGAGATCATCGAGCGCACGGGCGGCCGGATCAACGGTGTGTTCACCGCGGCGGGCACCGACGCGTGCGGCCCGCTGGACGTCGTGCCGACGAAGAAGTGGGAATACGTCGTGCAGGTCAACCTGTTCGGCACCGCCGCCGTCATTCGTGCCGCCCTTCCGGCTCTGCGTGAGAGCAAGGGAACGGTGGTGACCTGCGCTTCCACCCTGGGCATCAAGGCGGTCGGGCACGCGACCGCCTACTGCGCGTCGAAATTCGGCGTCGTGGGCTTCACCAGGGCGCTGGCCGCCGAAACGGCGGGCAGCGTCGGTGTGACCCTGCTGATTCCGGGCGGCATGCACACGGCGTTCTTCGACGACCGCGACGAGCAGTACAAGCCGCCGCCCGACGCCAAACTCAACCAGCCTCGCGACGTCGCCGACGCGGTGGTCTTCGCGCTTCGGCAGCCGCCGGGTTGCGAGGTCAGGGAGATGGTCGTGTGCGCATCGGAAGAGGGATCGTGGCCCTGAGGCGCACGATCCTGGTGCTGCGCGCGCTCGGGCTAGGCGACCTGCTGACCATCGTGCCCGCCTTGCGCGGGATCAGGAGCGCCTACCCCGACGACCGGGTGGTCCTCGCCGCGCCGCAAGCGCTGCGCGACCTGGTCGACCTGATCGACGCCGTCGACGAACTCCTGCCGACCGCCGGACTCGGTGCGCTCCGATGGCTCGGGGCCCCACCGAGACTCGCGGTCAATCTGCACGGCAAAGGACCGGAGAGCATCCGTGATCTGCTGACGGCGCGTCCGGACGCACTGCTGACCCATCGCCATCCTGACTTCCCCGACCTGCCCGGCCCCGATTGGCGCGACGACGTGCACGAAGTGGATCGCTGGTGCCGCCTGCTGGAAAACGGTGGGATCGAAGCCGATCCCACCGCGCTGCAGCTCCCGGCTCCACTGCGGCCCGCCCCCGAGTCGAACGCGGTCGTGATCCATCCCGGCGCGGCCTATCCCGCGCGTCGGTGGCCATCCGAACGTTTCGCGCGGGTGGCGCGTGAACTCTGCGCCGAAGGTCATCGCGTCGTGGTCACCGGAAGCCGGGACGAAACGCGCTTGGCGAACGCGGTCGCCGAGAAGGCCGGGCTGCCGCCTGCGGCGGTGTACGCGGGGCGCACCGATCTGACCGAACTCGCCGCGCTGGTCGCCGAGGCGGCGCTGGTCGTGTGCGGCGACACCGGCGTGGGGCATCTCGCCACCGCGTTCGGCACGCCGTCGGTGGTGCTGTTCGGGCCGACGCCGCCGCAATGGTGGGGGCCGCCCGCGGACGCTGAACACCACATCGCCCTGTGGGCCGGAACCGTCGGCGATCCGCACGCCGAGTATCCGGATCCCGGCCTGCTCATGGTGCGACCCGAACACGTGCTCACGGTCGCGGCCGGGTTGCTCGGACAGCGGGTCCGCCATGGGTAGTCGCGTCGGTGTGGTCGGCGCCGGCTACGTGGGGCTCACCAGCGCCGCGTGCCTGGCCCACCTCGGACACCACGTGATCTGTGTCGACAACGACGAGGCCAAGGTGGCGGCGCTGCGCGCGGGGTCGGTCGCGATCGTCGAACCCGGCTTGCCGGAGCTGGTTCGCGAAGGGCTGGAGGAGAATCGGCTCGTCTTCGCCTCGGACCCGGCGGCGCTGCACGAATGCGAAGTGGTGCTGTTGTGCCTTCCCACGCCCATGGGCAGCGGCGGCACGGCCGACCTCGGCGTGCTGGAGGACGCGCTGAAACGGTTGGCCACCGTGCTGTCGCCGGACTGCGTACTCGTCACCAAATCCACCGTCCCCGTGGGAACGGCGGCGCGCATTCCCACCCTGGCCGGTCTCGCGAGCACGGCGGTGGTCAGCAACCCCGAATTCCTCCGGGAAGGCCACGCGGTCGAGGATTTCCTGCGTCCCGATCGGGTCGTGCTCGGTACGACCGAGCAGAATCGGGAATCGGCCGAGCGTGTCGCGGCGCTCTACGCCGGAACCGGCGCACCGGTGCTGCGCTCCGACTCGGCCAGCGCCGAACTGGCCAAGTACGCCAGCAACGCGTTCCTCGCGGTCAAGCTCTCGTTCGTCAACACACTGGCCGAGCTGTGCGAACAGGTCGGCGCCGACATCACCGAGGTCACCTGCGCGATGGGCATGGACGACCGGATCGGCCCCGCCTTCCTCGCGCCAGGCCCCGGCTGGGGCGGCTCGTGCCTGCCGAAGGACACCCGTGCGCTGTTGCGCGCCGCGGAAGCGTGGGGCGTGGACTTCGCCATGCTCCGGGACGCCTTGCAGGCCAACGATCGTCAACAGGCGATGGTGCTGCGCAAGATCCGCCGCGCGGTCACCGGCGCGGTCGACGGCTCGCTGGCGGGAACTCGGATCGGCGTGCTCGGCTTGGCGTTCAAAGCAGGCACCGGCGACCTGCGCGACTCCCCCGCCGTCGCGGTCGCGCGGCAACTGGCCCGGCACGACGCCACGGTCACCGCCTACGACCCGTGTGTCCCACCGGGCACCCCCGGCCTCGACGGCATCCGCGTGGTGGACGACCCGTATCTGGTGGCGAAAGACGCGGGCGCGCTGGTGATCCTCACCGAATGGCCCGAGTTCCGTTCGCTCGACTGGGCGAAACTCGCCACCGACGTCGACCGAGCCGTGATCGTCGACACCCGCAACCTGCTCGACGACCACCTGCTCAGCGGCACCGGCTTCGCCTTGCTCGGTAACGGCACCGCCGACTCGTCCCCAGCCGGACGGACCTGAACGGCGCCCGGACATGCCCCCGGCCCGACGCTCTCCGGCGGGCCGCCGACCGGACGGCCGCACCTTCGGACTGACGGATGGCAGTCGCAGGCGCGACGCACGGTTCCGGCGACCGAGACCAGGAGATGCCGGGAACCGATCAGATCGCACGCACGGAAATCTCTGCGCGGCCACCGATCCGGGACAGAATCCGTCGACGAGCTCGCCGATGCCCGCGGCGCGCTCGACTCGAGCGTCACGGCACCGCGTCCGTTGCCGGGCGGCGCAATACTCGCGACGGAACTGCACGAGGCGTCTACTCGATCGGCTCCGGCCACGACACAGGGACGGCGATGCCGCACACTGCTCCCATGACGACGCCCGAACCGCGAGCGGGATCGATGTTCCGGTGGACTCCGGTCGCCACCGGCGCTGTGATCGCGCCCGACGAGCGATTGACCTGGCCCCGCACGATCGGGATCGGAGTGCAGCACGTGGTGGCGATGTTCGGCGCCACCTTCCTCGTTCCGGTGCTCACCGGGTTCCCCCCGTCGACGACGCTGCTGTTCTCCGGGGTCGGCACTCTGCTGTTCCTGGTGATCACCCGCAACCGGCTGCCGAGCTATCTGGGCTCGAGCTTCGCGATCATCGCTCCGGTCCTCGCGGCCACCGCGTCCGGCGGAATGGGCGCCGCCCTCGGCGGGATCGTCGTGGTGGGCGCCCTGCTGATCGTCATCGGCGTGGTGGTGCACTTCGCGGGCACGCACTGGATCGAAGCGCTGATGCCACCGGTGGTCACCGGCGCCATCGTCGCACTGATCGGCCTCAACCTGGCGCCGACCGCCAAGACGAACTTCGAGCAGGACGCGATCACCGCGACGGTGGTGCTCGTCCTGCTGATCTTGTGTCTGGTGCTCTTCCGTGGGTTGCTCGGCCGGTTGGCGATCGTCACCAGTGTCGTGCTCGGCTATCTGTTCGCGCTCGCACGCGGTGAGGTCGACACCGCGGCGATCGGGCGGGCCGCCTGGGTGGGGCTGCCGGACTTCCACGCCCCGAGCTTCCACCTCACGGTGATCCCGATGTTCCTGCCGGTGGTGCTGGTCCTGGTGGTCGAGAACATCGGGCACGTCAAGTCGATCACCACGATGACCGGCATCGACTACGACCGGCGCATGGGCCGCGCGCTGGCGGCCGACGGCCTTGCCACGATGCTCGCCGGTAGCGGCGGCGGCTCGGCGACCACCACGTACGCGGAGAACATCGGCGTGATGGCCGCGACCAAGGTGTACTCCACCGCCGCGTACTGGGTCGCGGGCGCCGCGGCCGTCGCGCTCAGCCTGTCGCCGAAGGTGGGAGCGGTGATCGCCGCCATCCCGGCCGGGGTGCTGGGTGGCGTGACGACCGCGCTCTACGGCCTGGTCGGAATCCTCGGCGTGCACATCTGGGTGAGCAACCGGGTGGACTTCGGCAAGCCGATCAACCAGTTCACCGCGGCGATCCCGCTGGTCATCGGCATCGCCGACTTCACATGGAAGCTGGGCGATCTCGACTTCGGGGGGATCACGCTCGGCGCCGTCGCCGCGCTGCTGATCTACCACGCGATGCGGCTGGTCGGGGGATGGCGCGGGACGGTTGTCCCTGACCCAGCGGACGAGGTGACCGAGCCCGGGAGCCGACGAGTCGGTCGGACCGATGATTGACGGCTGGTGATCCGGGTAGCCCAGGAGTCGAACACCTGTTCTGTCGAGCGTGAGGAGCGACGATGGTGCACCAGAACCCGCAGAAGGATCCGGATGAATGGACCACCGGCGAAGAGCCGATGACCGGCCCACAGGACTCCTACTTGCACACCCTCGCCCAAGAGGCGGGTGTGGAGGTGCCGGAGGGGCTGACCAAGGCCCAGGCGTCGCGGTTGATCGATGAACTTCAGGAACAGACCGGCCGCGGCGTCTGACGGGTCCGGCGCGGCAACCTGACGCGGAACCGGCGCCCCCGGCCGTCCGCACCCTCATATCCTTGTGCCCCGATCGGCCCAAAACCACTCTCGTACTTCTTTTTTCAGAACCTTGCCATTCACACTGCGGGGGAGTTCGTCGACGAAGACGACGTTCTTGGGTGCGCGCACCGAACCGAGCTGCTCGCGGCATCGGGTGATCAGCTCTGTCGCATCGACGGTCCGCCCTGCCTCGAGTTCGACCACCGCGGTCACGACCTCGCCCCAGTCCGGATGCGGAGCGCCGACGACCGCGCAGTCCTGCACGGCGGGGTGGCTCCAGATCACCTGCTCGACCTCACCGGGGAAGACGTTGAAACCGCCCGAGATGATGAGGTCCTTCTTCCGGTCGGTGATGTGGAGATAGCCTTCCGCGTCACGATGCCCCAGGTCGCCGGTGTGCAGCCAGCCGTCGACGATGGTCTCCGCGGTGCGTTCGGGGTCTTTGTAGTAGCCCTTCATCACCAAGTCGCCCCGGACGCAGATCTCGCCGGTCACGCCCGGCGCCACTTCCGCCCCGGCCTCGTCCAGGATCGCCACCGTGGCCAGCGGATAAGGACGTCCGCACGAACTCAGTCGGTACTCCGGCGCCACCCGCCCGTCGATCAGGTGCTCGTCGGGTCGCAGGAAGGCGATCGCCGCTGGAGCTTCCATCTGCCCGTAGCCCTCCAGGAAGACCGGACCGAGCCGGTCGATTCCCGCGCGGAGCTTCTCGGTCGACATCGGCGCCGCGCCATAGGTCAGATAGCGCAAGGACGAGGTGTCGGCGGTCCGCTGCCGCAGCACCTCGAGCAGGCGGTAGATCACCGTCGGGGGAAGGAACAGATCCGTGACCCGGTACCGCTCGATGGCGTCGAGAACCAGCTCCGGCGCGGCACGCGGGATGATGACGACGGTGCCGCCCCGCGCGGTGGCCTGCACACTGAACAGCCCGGCCGTGTGCGTCATCGGGGCGGCGGCCAGGTTGACGATGGGCGTGTCGGCGGGATGGGTCAGCGCCATCATCTGGTGAGTCACCATCGTCGCCAGACTGCGATGCGTATTCATGACGCCTTTGGGTTCGCCGGTCGTCCCGCCGGTCGGCGCGACGGCGACCACGTCGTCCATGGCGTAGCCGAGCCGCGGTGAGGTGGCCGGGTACTCGGCGACCCAATCCCGCAAGGCGGGGTCCTCGGTCCCCGCGGCCAGCGCGATATAGACCAGGACTCCCGGCGAAGCCGCCTTCATCTCCGCGACCTGTTCCGCGAGAGCGGGGTGGTAGAACAGCACCTCCACGTCGAAGCGCCGTAACAACCTGATGTTCTCGCTCACCGGATGGGCCGGGTTCAACGGCACCCACGCCGCGCCCATGCGCCACGCGCCGAGTACGCAGATCCACGCCGACGGCGCATTCGGCGACAGCACAGCGATTTTCGATTCCCGCCGCGCTCCGGCGCTCAGTAGCGCGTTGGCGATTCGGCACGACAGCGCACCGGCCTCGTCGAAGGTCCACACCTCGTCGTCGGTCCGGTAGGCCACACCCGTCGGATTGATCGCGCGCCCACGATCGAAGAAGTCGATGATGGCCATGTCCTACACCCTTTCCAGCATGATGACGGCGGTGACCGCTTCTTCACCGCGGTGGAAACCACCGCCGTTCTCCGCCAACGCGATTCGCGCGCCGTCCACCTGACGCGGACCGGCGTTGCCACGCAGTTGTTCGGTGAGCTCAAAAATCTGGCCGAGCCCGCTCGCCGCGAGAGGATGCCCCTTGGATTCCAGCCCGCCGGAGGGGTTCACCGGAATCCTGCCTCCGAGCGTGGTCTCACCGCGCAGCGCCGCCGATCCGCCCGCACCGAGGGGAACGAGGCCGAGCAACTCCGTTTGCAGAATCTCGCCGAACGCCGTGGCATCGTGAACCTCGGCCACGTCGACGTCCTCCGGCCCCGCTCCCGCCAGTTCGTAGGCGCGTGCGGAGACCGCACGGCTCGGGTGTCCCTCGAAGGTGGTCGCGTCGCGGTCCACTCCGCTGCCGAGGACGGCGGCGAGGACCCGGACCGTTTTCGGCGCGCCCAGTCGCCGAATCCCGGCTTCGCTGCACACGATCACCGCGGCGGCGCCGTCGGTGATCGGCGCGCACATCGGAACCGTGAGCGGATACGAAAGCCGCCGCCCCGCGAGCACGTCCGCCACGGTCATCGGCTGGCGGTAGTGCGCGCGCGGGTTTTCGACCGCGTGGTCATGGTTCTTGGCCGCTACCGCGGCCATCTGTTCCTGGGTGGTGCCGTGCAGACGCATGTGGTTGCGAGCGATCGCCGCGTAGATGTCCATGAAGACCGAGCGGCGCCCCAGGTCGTCGTCATCGACGTCGCCGCCGAGCTCCAGCAGGACGCGCGCGAGCGCGGCGGGATCGGACACCTCGTAGGCGCTGTCGAACACCGCCATGGTCCGTTCGAGGTCGTCGACGTGCATCCGTTCCACACCGACGGACAGCACGACATCGGCGGCTCCCGACCGGATCCGGTCCACCGCCAGCGCGAACGCCGAAGCGCCCGTGGCACAGGCGTTCTCGACGTTCACGATCGGAATGCGCTGAATGCCCGAGGCACGCAGAGCGATCTGCCCCGCGATCATGTGCTGGCCCTCCAGCGCACCTTGCGTCGCGGTGCCGAAGAACGCGGCGTCGAGCGCGTCGGCCGAGGCGCCGCAATCCCGCAACGCGTCGGTGACGGCCCAGCGGGTGAGGTCGCCGACGCTCTTTCCAGGATGTCTGCCGAACGGCGTCATTCCGACGCCTGCGATCCAGACGGGGGTTGTCATGAATTTCCTTTCGACTCGGAAGTCGTCGATGCGGCCCGTTCGGTACCGGCCCGCGCCGAAGCCGGTGCGGAGTCGGAGTCGATATCGACGTCGCGGCACGACGGGAATCGGCGTCAGAGGCGCTCGCCGATCGGCTGGTGATCCGGAAGGAGTCGACCGCCGAGGAAATCGAGTACCTGGTGGAGGGCGGCCTGGGTGGGCTGGCCGGGTTCGTCGATGAGGTGTTCGGTCAGCACCGAGTGGGGACTGAGTACGGCGTCGGGGTTGGCGGCGTCGTCGTCGAGTTCGATCGCGATGAACGCCCCAGTTGGTCGCGCAGGAAGTCGAATCGTTCGGCGGGGGAGCGCCGGTCGCCGCGGAATCGCAGGCCCATGACCGACAGCCCTTCGCCGCACCTTTGTTTGACGCGCTCCAGGTCGCAGGCGGACAGATCGATGGAGTACTTCTGCCGAGAGGTGAGACCCAGCGGCAGCCCCGGTTGGGACAGCACGGGCGCGATCAGGCGGTCGTCGACCGCCATGGCGAGGGCGAAACCACCCGTGAAGCACATCCCGACCGCACCGACTCCCGGTCCGCCGCAGCGGCTGTGCTCATGTTCGGCCAGCGCCCGCAGCCAGTGCACGACCGGTGAAGTGCGGCCGGTTGCCAGCACAACGAACTCGCGGCTGACGCAGATCGGCCCGAACTGGCCTGCGACGTTCGCCAACGCGGAAACCAAGCCGTGCGCCGCCGGACTCGGGTCGCGGCCGGGGTTGCCGTACAGGTGCGGCACCACCGCCGTACATCCCAGCCCCGCGACGCGGCGGGCGAAGGCGAACACCTCGGGTGAGATGCCGGGGAATTCCGCCATCACGATCACGGCGGGACCGCTGCCCCGGCGGAAGAGTGTGCGGGTCTTGCCGTCGTAGGTGAACGTGTCGCGCTCGAAGTCGTGCAGATCGTCGTCGCTCATGGGTGGCCCTTTCTCGCTGTTCGGGCCCCCACTATCGACCGGCCGACCGGGCGGGCTATAGGAAAAATGTTCCCGCCCGTCGGCGGTGTCGCGCGCGGCGTCAAATGACGAGAGGCGGGCACGACGGCCGGATCATCGTCCGGCGAGCGAGCGCGTCGGGGTGATGGTCCGGACGTGAACGACGAGGTCGAACCAGCCGCCGAGCCCCGCTCCGGTGATGTGATGGTCGGCGTCACGGTCGGGGTGGTAGGTCCCGACGATGAGGCGGAGTCTGGCCGGCCGTCCCAGCCACTGCTGCACCGCGCCCGCGGGCGCGGTCCGCAGATCGAGCAGGTAGTCGCCGAGTTCGGGGTGGTCCAGCACGGTGTCGGCGAAGCCCGACGCCGGAGCGGGCACGGCCAGGTCGGCGCGGACATTGCCGTGATGGAAGGTGATCGCGACCGAGAGATAGCCGGTTCCGAAGTGGTCGCGAAGCAGATACCCCGTGCTCGGAAACCGTTGTGCCAGAGCGGCAACGGTGAGTTCACGCGCGACGGCGGTGTTGGACACACCTTCCCAGTACACGATGCGGTGCCCGGTGCGATCGTGCCAGTCCACGATGCGGCGAGCCGCATCGACGGATTCGGCGGCGAAGTCACGGCGCCCCGATGCGGTGCTGTTCTGGTGGTAGCGCACGATGCGGCGAGCCGCGTCCAGGACTCCGGGTGCGTCGGCGGCACCCGGCAACGACTCGACCAGCGCCAGTGCGTCTTCGGCGTGGGCGGAGAACGGGCGCCCCGGGTGGGTGCCGTTCGCGCGCTGTATGTGCTCGCCCAGCCGATGCGCCGTCGCGATCGGGTCGTAATGGGATCTCAGCTCCGCGAGCCGCTGCGGTGCGACGGCTTCGACGAACCGGATCACCCGCTCGTAGTGCGACAGCTTGGCGGCCTCGGGAGCCAGGCCGATCAGGCGCACCGGATCGTGCGGATGGGCCCGATTGAACTCGCGCGCCCATTCCAGAACCGCGAGCGTCTCGGCGGTACGCCACGGCACCCACGCATCACCGAGGATCGCGCGCGGGTCACCGGCGCCCGTCCGCGCGTAGTCGTCCATGGCCGCCACGACGGATTCGTCATCGAGCAAGGCGAGCGCCCGAAACCCGGCGCGTTCCACGAGAACTCGCAGTATTCGGTGCGCGGTCACGGTTAGTTCGTGCCCCGCGCGGGTGGTTGCGCCGACTCCGACGACGACAGCGCCCTCGGCACGGTCGGCCAACACCGCCAGGTCCGCGAGCGTCCCCTCGGCGTCGACCGCCATGAGACGGTGCGCGCGGGTACGGATCCACTGCCGCACACGCGCGGCGTCGTGCGTCTCCTCCGACATGATTCACTCCTGGGCGAACAGGCCCCGCCGGACCCGGTGCGGGCCGCGGCGAACGATCGTAGATACCTTTGCAGTCAAAGCTATTTATCTTTGATCGCAAAGGTACTTCCGGAGATGAGCGCATGTCAATCACCGCGAGGACGACTCGCGGCCACCTGTCCGAGCACCGACTACGTCAGCGCCGAGCCGCCGGTCACGGCAGCGTGGAAATACCCGCCGTCCGAGCGATATGGAGATACTTCACGCGACGCGGTGCGGCGCGCCCCGAAGCGCGCAACGCCACCGCGTACAGCCCCAACGCCTGCCGATCCCCCCGATGCCGCGGCACCTCGAGGAGGTCCCGCGCTCGCGGGTGCTGGATCGCTCGCACCACCGAGTCCGGCAACGCCCGCGGAATCCACGCGTCCGGGCGCAGCACCTGTGGCGCAAGCTCCCTTCCGGCCGGGCTCGTTCGCAGCGATGTCGCGCAGGCCTCCTCGACGTACTCGCGGAACTCCGGCAGCGTGCGGGGCATGTACCGGGCCGAAATCCCGTATCGGCCATACCACTCGACGCACTCCCGATAGAGCCGGTGGCTCTCTTCCGGCGTCAGCGGGTGAATGAACGTATTGATCGCGAAGAAGAGCGTGTCGACGTATGTCGCGTGCTGGAAGAAGAACACATCCGGCCGGAGGGCGTGATAGCGTGCGCCGAAATCATCGCTGCCCTGCACATGGGCGTGCCCCGCGTGGATCAGTGAGCGCAGATCGCGGTCGGAGTACGCGATCTGCACCATCGCGTTGACGGTGCGGCGCTTGTGCAACCACAGCCGGTAGGGCACGTGCTCGGTGAGCGCCGTCGCGATCGCGGGGTGCAGGATCTGCAAGGCCACCGCCCGGGGCAGCGCCAACGCGAAACGCCGGTCGCCGAGATACTTTCGCAGCAACGATCCGGGTTCGTCCATCGAGAGCGGACCGTTCTCCCGACCGGAAACGGGTCTCACACCAGCGGCTTCCCGAGAGCGCGCCGCCTGCGCATATCGCGCAGATAGTCGTCGAAGGGATGAAGCCGCACCCGCTCGGGAAGTATTCGCAACACCAATCCGATCGAGCGCATCGTCAGCTCGAAGACACGCTGGCGGCGCGGGCTCCAATCCAGGCCCAATTCATCGCGGAACCGTTGCGGGAGAAATCCCGTCGTGAAGAACCTGTTCACCCGGCGGAACGCCAACCGCTCGATGCGACGATAGGGCCCCAGATCGATGACTTGCTCCAGCAGGTAGGCCCGCACCTCGTCGTCCAGCGTGAGATCCGACAGTGTCGAATCCCAGTACTCGGCGAACGCGGCACGGTCACGCGGCCACAGCCGCGCAGGCATCTGCAACGTCGTCCCGAATCGGCTCGACTCGCGATACACCTCGTCGGCCGACTCCTCGTCCATGCGCCCGTAGAGATAGGTGAGGGAATCGACGGTGCCGCGGTAGAGGCACGCAGCCACCCACAGTTGCAGTCGCGGATCGAAGGCGTTGTATTTCACCGGACTGTGCGGGCCGGACCGCACGTGGCGGTGCGAGGTGTCGACCGCGGCGCGATAAGCCGCACGATCCTCCTCGGTGCCGAGCATCGCCACCGCCAGGTAGGTCAGGGTCGTGCGGCCGCGCTTGCGCGGATGCACGGTGTATCTGCCACTTTCGACCGTGCTCTCCACGACGCCGCGCCCGACCGGAGGCAGGCTCAGTTGCATGACCACGTTGGCCGGGCCGCCCAGCAGCGCCGCGGGCCCCGCCATATAGCGGCGCCGACGCCCGAGATCGGCCTCGGGTGTGACCGGCGCCTGCGCTGACGGTTGGGATCGAGACATGCCCAGCTCCAACGATATGTTGATAGATATTTCAGTGCATTCTCTCATTCACACGCGCGATCGGCAATCGCCCACCCCGCCCCCCAGAGGCGGGCTTCCGCCAATTATGTGAATGCCAATTCTTGACCTGGGGTAGGCTTCACCGCGCGGCGGGCCGCCTCGGCGGCGCGCCGCTACGGCAGGGTTCGATCGCCGATCGGCTCAACTGGAGGTGTTGGATGACCATGACTTTGCGCTCTCCGTTCGCGGCGCTCCGGTCGGTGGCCGACGCGGTCTCGGCGGCCGCCGTGCTGGCCAGGCGCGGGGTGGTCGATCCGGCGCGGCCGGCGGAAACGATTCGCGTGATGCGCGAAGCCTCCGTGTACGGCCCGTTCGTCACCACGCTGGCCCATGCCACCCGCAGCCACGGGTCCGCGCCCGCGATCGTCGACGAACGCGGAACACTCACGTTCGATGAGCTCGACAAGCAGTCCAACGCACTCACCCGCGGGCTCGCCGCCGCCGGATTCGGGCCCGGCACGGTGCTCGCCGCACTCTGCCGCGATCACCGCGGCATGGTCCTGACACTTCTGGCGGCCGGGAAACTGGGCGCCCGCGTGGTCCTGATGAACACCGGCTTCGCCAAGCCGCAGCTCGCCGAGGTCGCCGCCAGGGAGAACGTCGGCGCGATCCTGCTCGACAGCGAATTCCTCGACCTGCTCGGCGCGGTGCCGGGACGGGTGCCGCGCATCCTGAGCTGGGTGGACGAGAGCGACGCGGTCGAGGCGGGCACACCGACGATCGACTCGCTCATCGCCGCCAACTCGGACGCGGCGCTGCCGGCACCGGAACGCCCCGGCGGCATCGTCATTCTGACCAGCGGAACCACCGGCACTCCCAAAGGCGCCCCGCGTGACAAGGTCTCGCCCTTGCAGTCCGCGCAGTTCCTGCACCGCGTGCCATTCCCCCGCGACGACACCGTCGTGATGGCGGCCCCCATCTTCCACGGCACCGGCCTCTCGCAGTTCACCCTCGGCTGGGCCTTGGGCAACAAGATCGTCTTCCAGCAGCGCAAATTCGATCCGCGCCGGACGCTGGCCGACGTCGCCAAGCACCGCGCCGCCACCTTGGTGCTGGTGCCGACCATGCTGCAGCGCATCCTCGATCTCGGACCCGCCGTCCTCGAGCAGTTCGACACGAGCTCACTGCGGGTGATCTTCACCGCGGGAGCGCCGGTCTCGCCGGACCTGAGCCGGCGCACGGCCGACGCCTTCGGCGACGTGCTGTACAACCTCTACGCCTCGACCGAGGTCGCGGTCGCCGCCGTGGCCACCCCGCACGACATGCGCGTGGCGCCGGGCACCGTCGGCAGACCACCCGTCGGTTGCCGGGTCGCGATCTACGACGCGCAACGCAACAAGATCACCACACCCGGCGAGGTGGGCACGATCTTCGTCTCCAGCGGCCTCAGCTTCTCCGGCTACACCGACGGCCGGAACAAGGAAATGGTCGACGGATTGCTGTCCAGCGGCGACGTCGGCCACTTCGACGCCGAGGGACGGTTGTTCATCGACGGCCGCGACGACGACATGATCGTCTCCGGGGGCGAGAACGTCTACCCGCTGGAAGTGGAGAATCTGCTGGCCGACCGTCCCGACGTCCGCGAAGCCGCGGTCGTCGGCGTCGAGGACCGCGACTTCGGAAAACGGTTGCGCGCCTTCGTCGTTCCCACCGAAGACGCCACGCGCGACCCACAGGAGATCAAGGACTACGTCAGAGCGAACCTGGCCCGCCACAAGGTGCCTCGCGATGTGGTGTTCGTCGACGAGCTGCCGCGCAACGCCACCGGCAAGCTGGTACGCCGCAAGCTGGAGGAAGCCGACTCCTGACCGGGGCTCGCCGTTGTGCTGCCGGACGGCGGGCGCGGTCCGGCAGCACGATCGCCGCCTACCGAGCCGCACCACCCTGATAATC
>NZ_BDBC01000041.1 GCF_001612785.1 Nocardia beijingensis NBRC 16342 | reverse complement strand
TAGAGCTGTTCGGCGACTGGGATGGGTTCATTGCGCCGGAGAACCGGGAACTCGCCGATGGATTCGTCCGGTTTCTCGGAGAATGCTATATACGACGGCACGGTGATATCACATGGACGAACAGTGGAAAGTCGGACTCGCCATTGTATCCCGATTTCGGGCCGGCGGTGAAAGTGCGCGATACACATAAGCTCGATTTGATGTTCGAAGCGAGTGATTTATTCCGCGAGAACTACGGTCCCCGGATGGTGGAGTACAGCATTGCTAAGGCTCATCGCGCGGCATGGTGACATGCATGTGTGAGTAGATGTTGAAGAGGGGGGCGCCGTGCCCGACGAGTACGACGATTACCGCCGAAGGCTGTCCAACTACGAAAAGGGCCTGTATTTCGAACTCGGTCGAGCGCTTGAACAAGGCGAAACGCCGGGGCGTGGTTGGGTCCAGCAATTCGCGATCAAGATTGACGGGAAAACTCGAAGACTGGATTCAGCCCGCACGGAAGGCCGAGGTATCCGAGGTGTCGAGCGCAAGTCGGGGCGAATCAACGAGCAAGAGACGCTGAGGCAGCTGAGTATCGAACGAGTCGGACTGGAATCCAGCCAACTGATCCATTCTCGATGGGAGACGGTGTCCGGCGAGAAGATCCCGCCAGCCGTGGCCGCCGAACTGCAGGCGATGGTCCGCGACCTCGGTGACAAATTCCAGCACGTGATCATTTCACGCGCTGACGCCCTGCGCGCGATGCGACTCGGCCAGTCGCTGGTGTCTCAGCAATTGGAGCTGATCCGGCCGTACGAGTTGAATCGAGCCGACCGGGCGCGGGAACGGCTGGCGAAGATTCGCCAGATCGTGCGGGCACAAGAGCGAGCCGAGAAATTCCGGCGGATGCAGCAGTTCCGGGAAGCCGCTACACGTGGTCGGTTGGATGCGCCGCAGGTCGAACGCGACCGGCAAGCCCGAGCAGACGCCGAGCGGGCCAGGCAAGCACGCCAGACGCCGGAGACCGAGCGGGCACGGATCGAGCGGGAAGCCGCTGAACGGGTGGCGCAGGAGTTTCCGGTGCCGAGCCAGTATCAGGAACGCGAAACCTCCGACACCGGCGAACAAGCGGCTCGAGAAGCGGCCGACGTCGCCGGCGTGGAGCGCGAAGCGGCCGAGGCGCGCGCGGCGGCAGCCGAGAAGGAGCGGGAGGCGGCGTCGAAGGCGCTGGACGAGGCTCGGAATGCGGCGTTCAAGGAGTTGGACGAGAAAGGCCGTCTGTCGGAGGTCGAAAGACTTCTGTGGTTGGGACAGGCGCAGCACCCGCAAGCGGCGGTGCGGCAGCCGCCCGGTCACGCGCCGGGCGTGGCGCGTGGCGGCACCGGACACGGACAAGACCGCGCACGCGGAATAACTCGTGATCGATAGCCATCAGTGCCGCGCCCTCGCGTTCGCTCGTCCGTGCGGAATGCTCTCGCATTCGTTGCACCGCCGCTGACCGGGCGTCCGCAGTCGGCCACCGATGTCCTGCGATGTGAACCGGACCTTGCGGGTGCGGCTGACCACCGCCACGCCTACCCGCACTCCCGCACCTGAACTCGGCCTGCGTCGGCGGGCCCATCCGGGAAGCCGTCATCGAACCCGTGCACCGAGAAACGGGT
This sequence comes from Nocardia beijingensis NBRC 16342, assembly GCF_001612785.1. Lineage (GTDB taxonomy): Bacteria > Actinomycetota > Actinomycetes > Mycobacteriales > Mycobacteriaceae > Nocardia > Nocardia beijingensis. The sequence goes on along the minus strand of NZ_BDBC01000041.1, from coordinate 53,331 downwards.
TCCCGCCCGGGACGCGGTGCGGGCCGGTCAGATCAACTCCCGGGAAACGGCCGCGACCAGACCACCGTCGATGATCAGGTCCTGTCCGTTGACGTAGGACGCCTCGGCGGACGCGAGGAACGCCACCGCGTCGGCCACGTCCTCGGCGGTGCCGAGTCGGCGGCTCGCCACTTCGGCGAGCACGGCGGTGTGCGCGTCGGGGCTGACGTTGTCGTGGAACATCGGAGTCTCGATATAACCGGGGCTCACCGAGTTCACCCGAATCCCCTTGGGACCCAATTCCGCGGCGAGGGTGCGGGCCAGGTTGTGCACGGCCGCCTTGGTCGCCGCGTACAGCGACGCGCCTGGCAGGCCGCGGTGCAGGGTCCACGACGCGTTGATGACGATCGCCGCATGCTCGGACAGCAGCGGCAGCGCCTTCTGGACGGTGAAGAACACGCCCTTGAAGTTGATGTCCACGACGCGCGCGAACTCGTCCTCGGTGATCTCGGCGTTGGGCTGGAAGGATGCGACGCCCGCGTTGGCGAACACGACGTCCAATCGGCCGTGCCGGTCGCGGACGGCGGCGGTGAGCGCGTCGAGATCGGCGAGGCGCGCCGAATCGGCCTGGGTCGCGAGCACCCGGTCGCCGCCGTCGAGTGCGTCGACCGCGGCGTCCAGCCGGGCCTTGTCCCGGCCGGTGATGACCACCTGTGCGCCTTCGGCGAGCAGCCGTCGCGCGGTGGCCAGCCCCATGCCGCTCGAGCCGCCGGTGACGAGTGCGACCTTGCCGTCGAATCGGGAGTTGTTGTGCGTCATGAGAATGAGCGTGCCGAAGGTCCGCGCTGGCGAACAGTGTCCAGTCGACCTAGGTCTGGCGCCACCAGGCTGCGGTCACACCGGGGCGGTGACGGCGACGCGCATCAGGTCCTCCACCCGCTCCGCGCACTCCGGCTGCGGGTTGTAGAGCACCAGGAACCAGCCGGGGTGGTCGGCCACCGCGAGGGTGGTCGTGTCGAACACCAGGTCGCCTGCGTCGGGGTGGCGTACCGCCTTCACGGCTTGGACGGCGGCGTCCACGTCGTGGCGGGCCCACAAGCGGGCGAATTCGGGGCTCTCGGTACTGAGTTCGCCGACCACCCGGCCGAATTCGGGGTCGTCGGGAGCGTAGGCGGCGTCGGCGCGGAAGGCGGCCACGACGGCGGGCGCGATCGCGGTCCACGCCACGTGCATGCCGCGATACCGGGGGTTGCGGAAGAAGGAGACCAGGCAGTTGTGGTCGGCGGCGGTGAATCCGAAGACGGTGCGCGCCGCGTCGTTGACCGCGAGCAGATTCCAGTAGCGGTCCCGCAGCACGGCGGGCCGCGTTCCCCACGCGTCGAGCAGTCGGCGCAACTGCGGGGTGACCTCGGCGTCACGCGCCGGGCCCGGCGGCGGCGGATTGAGACCGGCGAGCAGATACAGATGCCGACGCTCCGGGCCGGACAGCCGCAGCGCCGCACCGACCGCGTCCAGCACCTCCGCCGACACCGTGATGTCGCGGCCCTGCTCCAGCCACGTGTACCAGGAGACGCCGACTCCGGCGAGCAGCGCGACCTCCTCCCGCCGCAGGCCGGGCGTGCGCCGCTTTCCCACGGTCGGCAGACCGACGTCGCGCGGCGTGAGCCTGGCTCTGCGGGTGCGGAGGAAGTCGCGCAGCTGCGCGCGCCGGTGCGGCGCCGGGGGATCACTGGCCATAGGCACGACAACAACCCATGCGCCGGATCAGTTCCCCAGATACACCGGGAACGCCTCGAGGTCGTTCTGGGTGAGCACCGGCAAGTTGCGGATCTGTTCGACCGGCACGGCGAAGCGCAGGCCGGGGAAGCGGGCGAACAAGGCGGGCAGCGCGATGCCGGCTTCCAGCCGGGCGAGCGCCGCGCCGGGGCAGATGTGCGGGCCGTAGCCGAAAGCCAAGTGCCGATTGGCGGTCGGGCGGGAGACGTCGAAGTCGTCGGCGTCCTCGCCGTGCACGGCGAGGTCACGGCCGATCGCACGGTAGGACATGACCACGCCCTCGCCTTTCTCGATGACGGTGTCGCCGACGGCGATGTCCTCGGTGGCGAAACGCATCAGCAGATGGGTCACCGGGCTGTCCCAGCGCAGGGTCTCCTCCACCGCGTCCGCCCAGGTGCGGTCACCGGCACGGACGGCGTTCAACTGCTCCGGTCGCTCGAGCAGGGCGCGCACGGCGTTGAGGATGAGACCGATCGTCGTTTCGTGCCCTGCGGCCACCAGCGCCTTGAGATTGCCGACCACTTCCTCTTCGGTCAGCGGTTCGGTGTCGTCGCCGCTGACGATGAAGGCGCTGGTCAGGTCGTCGGTCGGGTCGGCGGTCTTCTTGCGCACCAGGTCGGTGAAATACGCGTCCAGCTCGTCGATCACCCGCAGCCGTTCGTCCTGCGGCGTCAGCAGCGAGAAGAACGCCTTGTACCAGTCGAGCAGCATCGGGTGGTCGGCACGGTCCACGCCCATCAGCTCGCTGATCACCCGCATCGGCAGCGGGTAGGCGAACACCGTCTTGAGGTCGACCGCCGCGCCGTCGCGCCCGGCTGCGGCGAGGTCGTCGAGCAGTTCGGCGGTCATGCGCTCGATCGCCGGGCGCAGCGCGTCGAGCCTGCGCTTGGTCAACGCCTGGGTGGTCTTGATGCGGAGCCTGCGGTGCTCGGGACCGTCGACGGTGAACATGGAACGGCCCGCGTCGATCATGCCGATCAGCGGCCACTGCCTGGTCACCGCGCCGGACCGCCACAGCGACCACGCCTCGATGTCCTTGACCAGCCTGGTGTCCACGAGCAGTTGCCTGGCCAGCGCGTGCTGGGTGACGGTCCAGGCGGGCACGCCGAGCAGTTCGATCCGGGTGAGCGGACCCGCGGCGCGCAGCCTGCTGGTCTCTCCGGCGAGGTCACCGACCATCGGATCGATGACAAGGGCTGCTGCGTGCGGGCATTCTCTGCTCACGGGGTACCTCCGACGGCGCGAACGGGTGTGAAGCGGACGGGCAGGGATGTCATGCCGCGCAGGAAGGCCGACGGCCGCCGGACCAGGTTCTGGGCGGGCACCGCCAGATCGAGGTCGGGCAGCCGATCGAGCAGGACCTCGATGCCGGTGCGCGCGATGACCTCGGCGATCTCCTGCGCGGGAAACGGGCAGCGGTATTCGCCGTAGCTGAACGCGAAGTGCGCGCTGTTACCGGTGTGCGCGGGATCCGCGCCGTCGGAGACATGCTGGCGCACATGAGGATCGGCGTTGGCCGCGGCCAGACCGAGCAGCAGCATGTCCCCGGCCCGGATGACCTTGTCACCGAGCCGGGTGTCACGCGCGGCCCATCGCCCGGCGAGGATCTGGGTCGGCGTGTCCTCCCACAGCACTTCGTTCATCGCCTGGCCCACACTGTGGCGGCCGCCGCCGAGCGCGGCGGCGAACCGGTCGTCGGTGAGCATCAGCCGCACCGAGTTCCCGATCCAGTCGGCCGTCGGCAGATATCCGGCGGCGGTGATCGCCATCAGGTCCAGGACGTATTCCTCGTCGGTGAACGGACCGGGATGCGCCAGCATCCAGGACACCAGGTCCGCGCCCCGCGCGACCTTCTTGGTCGCGAGCAGGCGCCCCATGTGCTCGGCGAACTGCTGATGTGCGGCCTGGGCGTCGGCTCCGCCGTCGGCGAGGGTCTTCATCGTCCACGCCAGCCGCGGGCCGTCCTCGTCGGGGAATCCGAGGACGCGCGCCAGGGCCAGCACCGGCAGCGGCTCGGCGAAATCGGCGACCAGCTCCGCTTCGCCGCGCCCGCAGAACGCGTCGATCAGGCGGTCGGCCAGGTCCTCGCACGCACGGCGCAAGGCGAAGGTGTCGATCCTCTCCAGCGCGGGCTCCACCATCGCCAGGTGCCTGCGGTGCTCCGCGCCCGCGGTGAAATAGATCGACGGCATCGGCTGCCCGACCATCGGCAGCAAGGGCCAGTCCGGAGGGATGTTCGGCCACTGGTTCCACCGCCCGACATCGCGGGGGAACAACTCGGGATCGCTGGTCACCTGATGCAGTTCGCGGTAGCCGATGACCAGCCACGCGGGAACGCCACCGGGCAACTCCACGGCGACCACCGCGCCGTGCTCCCGGCGCATCTCGTGATAGAGCTGATGCGGGTCGGTATGAAAACGCGGGCCGCTCAACGTGACCGGCGCGTGGTGGACGGGGCAGCTGTCGGTGGAACTCGGCGCGGGCGTGGTCATGACGCGGCCTCCGGAGTCGGGATCGAGGGGCGCAGGCCCGCAGGGGAGGGCGCGCGGGAATAGAGGTGTTCGACCAGGGTGATCAGCACGCCCTTGCCGGACTCGCGCGAGCGGGCGTCGCAGTCGATCACCGGCACATGCGGATCCAGGTCGAGCGCGTCGCGGACCGCGTCGGGGTGGTGGCCGTCGCCGAAGTCGTTGCAGGCGACGACGAACGGCGTCCGCTGGTGTTCCAGGCGGTCCACCGCGTACCAGGAATCCGCGATCCGGTGCGGGTCGACCAGCACGATCGCGCCGAGCGCGCCGGTGAACAGCCGATCCCAGAGGAACCGGAACCGTTCCTGTCCCGGTGCGCCGAACAGGTAGAGCACGTGTTCGTCATCGATGGTGATGCGCCCGAAGTCGAAGGCGACGGTCGTGGTCGATTTGCCGGGCGCGCCACTGGGGTCGTCGATCTCGAGTCCCTCGTCGGTCATGATCGCCTCGGTGTCCAGCGGCCGGATCTCGCTGACCGCGCGAACCATCGTCGTCTTGCCGACGCCGAAACCCCCGACGATGACGATCTTCAGCCCCCGCGTCGTCGCACGGTGCAGGGGCGCGTCCGCGCGGGCGGGACGCGGATCAGAGTTTGCGAAGTCCAACGAGCACCTTCTCGAGCGTCGTGGTGTCGGGCAGGCAGTGCCAGGGCGAGCCGGACGGGCCGGCGTGTGGCGGACGGACGGTGATCTTGCCCGCGAGCAGCAGGTCCGACAGCAGGATGGTCGTGATGCCGACCGGAATCCGCAGCTCGGCCGCGATTTCGACGACGGCGGTCGGCGCCTGGCACAACTCCAGGATCGCCACGTGCTCGGACTGCATGCCCGGCGTCGGCGCGCATTCGCTGACCACCAGGGTGACCAGATCGAAGGTGTCGGAGTCCGGTCTGCTCCGCCCGCCGGTCAGCGTGTACAACCGATCGGGGTCGTCGTCCCGGCCTGGTCTGCTCACGGCACGCCCGCTCCAGGGAAGCGCGGCGTGGCCGCCAGGTGCTCGCCGAGTTGTTCCACCAGCTCCCGCATGTTGTGGCCGACCAGTCCGGCGTCCGCGTCCTCGGCGGCGACCACCGCGATGTGCGCGCCGAGCCCGGCTTCCACGATGAACAGGATGCCGCCGTAGAACTCGGTCATCGACTGGCGCACCCCGGCCCGGCCGTCGCCGAATTCCACCGACGCGCCGTGCGAGAGGCTCTGGATGCCCGCCGCGATGGCGGCGAGCTGGTCGGCGCCATCGACGGTGAGTTCGGGCGTGTGACAGATCTTCAACCCGTCGCTGGACAGCAGCAGGGCATGCCTGCTGCGCGGTGTGCGGGTGAGCAGCTGTTCCAACAGCCAGCTCAGCTGGGCGGTCTCGGAGGTCGTCATCGTTCGTTCTCCACGGAGACGGAAGGGGCGGGGGGAGTGGCGGCGGCGCTGCCGCTCGCGGACCCGGTCACCGCGCGCTGGAACGCGCCGAGCGAGTCCGGTCGTGCGGCGGGAGGGGTCGGTGCGACGGGCTCCGGCGCGGCGAGGCCGTCGGGGTGGACTGCGGCCAGCGTGCTGCCTCGACGCCGTTTGGGCAGTGTCCGGGCGGCGGGAGCTTCCTCCGCGATGGACGGACGCACGGGCTGCGGATCGGCGGGCGCGTGCTCCGGCGCGGCGGTGCGGGCGCGTTCTCGCGCGACCGGCAGCGTGCCGGTGATGGTGGACGGCTGGGGGCGCTCGGCGCGGGTGGTGAGGTCGCGCGGGATCACCACGACCACGGCGGTGCCGCCGATGGCGGAAGGCCGGAAGGAGACGGTGAGCCCGTGCTTGCGCGCCAGGTTGCCCACCACGGCGAGGCCGAGTCTGGTCCCGGTCAGCGAGGACAGGTCGGCTCCGGCACCGCGGGCCTCCGGCCCGGTGGCCGAGACCGCCGCCTCGGCGCGGCGCAGCGCGGACTCGCTCATGACCAATCCGCTGTCCTCGATGGTGATGATCACGCCCGCGGGCACCTCGGCGGCGTAGACATGCACCTCGGTGGTGGGCGGAGAGAAGTTGCACGCGTTGTCGAGCAGCTCCGCGAGCGCGTGCATGACGCCCTCCGCGGCGTGACCGGAGACCGCGATATCGGCGATCGCGCGCAGCCGCACCCGCTGGTAACCCGCCACACGGCCCATCGCGCCACGCAGAATCGATTCCATCGCAATCGGTTTGGCCCAGCGGCGGCCGGATCGCGCGCCGCTGAGCACGGCGATGCTGTCGGCGAGCCTGCCGGCCTGGGCCGTGCGGTGATCCAGTTGCAGCAGATCGGCGAGCACGGTGGGATCGCCGTGGCGGTGCTCCATCTCGCGCAGCTCGGCGAGCATGCTGGTGGTCATCGCCTGCATACGGCCCGCGGCGCCCGCGAAAGCCGCCATGGCCGCGGCGCGACCGCTCTCGCTGCCCTTCGCGCGCGCCTCGTATTCGACGGCCGCCGCGGCCGCGGCGGCGACCTCGACTTCCGCGCCCCTGGCGACGCGCGCTCGGTCCTGGATGGCCTGCTCCGCGTCCCGCCGGGCGTGCCGGGCCTGCCTGCGGAAATGGACGGCCGCCGTCGTGGCGGCGCACAGGGCGACGGCCGCGGCGGCAGCGCCCGCCGCGAGCGGGATCCGGAATTCGGCGGGCGCGTAGTACACCGCCGCGGTCACGATGGCGGCGCTGGCGATCAGGCAGGCCGACAATATCGCGAACGGCGGTTTCGGGCGCCCGGCGGCGTCCTCGCCGGGCTCGCTCGCCGCCGCATTCAACAACTCTGACAAATTCCGTACTTCCGCACTCGCGCTTGCCGCAGGAAACGGCGCATCTGCCATCGTCCGCGTGTCTCGGCACCCCAAATACGCAGACCGACAAGCAGTTTCGAAATATCGCGGCCCGAGCATAGCGGCGTGGGCGGTGCCGCGCCACTTGGGCGGATTTCGGGAGAACACGGCACCGGCGGATATTCCAGCTGCCGTACCGATGCTCGGATTACGCTGACGACGCGTCGCAGCGGCGCGCTCAGTGCGAAATGAGTGAATTCTCGTTTGCCTGTAATTCACTATCGGTGTGCTGGGGGCGCTTAGGTGCGGCCGAATCACCGATGCGATAGGTGAATTTCGAATTATCGACGCGTCATGTTTTCGCGTCCGCGAGCGGCGGTGCCGCCGGGTGGGCGGAGTGGCCGGCCCGCCGGGCTTCCCGGGGGCCGAAGCCGAGCCGCTGTCGTTCGATCAGAGTTGCGCGGTTTGTTCGCACGGGGGCAGGCCGTCGGCCTGGCGGAGTACTTCGGCGACGGACTCCAGGTACAACAGGGTGCGCAGCGACACGCCGTTCACGGCTTGTCCGAGGCGGCGCAGAGCCGAATTGTCCAGGTGCGCGATCACTTCGGCGTCGTCGGCCCGGTCCGGACCGGGATCGAAGACGAAATAGCTGGGGTCGAGCCCGAACACGTGGGCCAGCCCGGCGCGGGCCTGTTCGGGAAGCGTGGCGAGGTCTCCGCGCCGAACTTTGGTCAGGTGACCTGGTTCCAGGTCGTACCCGGCTGCGGTCACCCATGTCTCGACCGTATCGTCGGCGAGCGGGCGCCCGTGCGCGCGCTCCCACATCTCGAACGCTAGGTTCAGCCGGGTAGTGATATCGATTTCCACAACCGCCTCCACCTTCTGGCGACATAGCCTGTTGACGGGTCACACATTGACTCGACCGTAGCGTGGCGGTAGTCGATCGCTGTGATTTCACGGCAAATGTCCGGTTGCATAGGGGGCGGAACATACTCGATCCCCGATTTCCGGGGACGGCGAGTTCGAGGAGGCGGGTGTGCTGCTGGGTTCCGAGGAAGCGCGCAAACGATTCGCGACCAGTCCGGTCGGGCGGTTGGCAACCGTTTCGCCGCAACTGCGCCCGCATGTGGTGCCCATCGTCTTCGCCGTGGCGGGGGAGGTCGTCTACACCAGCGTCGACGCGAAACCGAAGACGACAACGGCGTTGCGCAGGCTGGCCAACATCGCGGCGAACCCCGCGGTCGCCGTGCTCGTCGACCGCTACGACGACGACTGGACGCAGCTGTGGTGGGTCCGTGCCGACGGAACGGCTCGCATCGCGGACGGCGCCGAGGCGCGAGCGGCGATCGGCCACTTGACCGCGCGCTACTCCCAGTACGAACGGCAGCCGCCGCCGGGCCCGGTGATCGCCATCGACGTCTCGCGCTGGTCGGGATGGTCCGCCCGCTGAGCGAGCCGCTCCGCTTCGGGTACAGTCCGATTCGCGGTCTCCCACTGCGGGAGTCGCCGAGCCGAACCACCCGTCGAGCCGATCGTGAGGATCGTATGCCCTCGAATTTCGCGCTGAAAGCCATGAATACGGCGCATCGCGCGCTGTTGAAGATCAGCTTCGGGAAGCTGGGCAACGATTTCTCCGGCATGCCGTCGCTCGAGCTCACCACCACCGGCCGCAAATCAGGTCGGCCGCACGCGGTGATGCTCACGGCGCCGATCATCGACGGCGACACTTACGTCGTGGTCGCCTCCCGTGGCGGCGACCCCGTCCATCCGGCGTGGTTCCTGAATCTGCGCGACAACCCGGATGTGCTCGTATCGGTGCGCAACGGGCCGAAGGTGCCGATGACGGCGCGGGTGGCCACCGCCGAGGAGCGGGCGGCGCTGTGGCCGCGGGTCACCGCCGCGCAGCCGGTCTACGCCGGTTATCAGACGAAGACCACCCGCGAGATTCCGCTGGTCCTGCTGACCCCGAAGAGCTGACCGCCGTCGGTCAGGCGCGATAGTTGCGCAGCACCGGGCCGAGGCATCCGGCCGCCGCGAGCGCGCCCGCGGCGAACATCGCCGGATAACCGAGACCGAACGTGTCGTGCAGGAACGAAAGCAGGGCCGGGGTGCCGAATCCCAAGTAGCTCGCCGAATAGAACACGGCGGTCAGCCCGGCCAGATCGTCCGGGCGGGCGATGCGTTCGATCTCCTGTAGCCCGGCCACCAGTCCGATGCCGTATCCGGCGCCCAGCACCACGGCGGCGGCCACCGTCGCCCACAGGGTCAGCAGACCGGAAGCCATCGCGGCCAGCGCCATCCCGAGTGTGACCGCGCTGAGCGCCACCGCGGCCGCCCGCGCGGTGCCGGGCCGGTCGATCCGGCGCGCGACGGACTGGACGGCGAACCCGCAGCCCAAAGTGATGACACAGATCATGGCGGAGAACGCGATCGGCGCCGCGCCGACCCAGGGCGCCATCAGCGCGGGAAGCACCGCGTACGCCGTCGCGGCGGAGGTGAACAGCCACAACGCGGCGGGCAGGGCCACCGCACGGAAGCGCGGGTGCCCCGCAGGGGGAATGCGCAGGTCGTCGCGGAGGCTCCCCGGATTCCGCCGCCGGGGGACGGTTTCCGGCGCACGCCGGACCCACACGGCGGCGACCAGGCACAGCGCGACGTTGATCAGATACGCAAAGGTGTTCGGCCACGGCGCCCATTGCGCGAGCACACCGGCGCAGCAAGCGCCGACGGCGAAGCCCGCGGTGAGGCTCATCGCGGAGCGGCGCGCACCCGTGCCCGCGGGAAGCTCCGGGCCGTGGGGAGGTTGCGCCAGCTCTTTGAGCCAGCTGCCGCCGACCGCCATCGCCAGCCCGAGCGCGACGCCGCACAGCACCCGTCCCCCCGCCATGACCGGCACCGACGCGGACCCGAACGCGAGCAGCAGCGATCCGGCCGCGGCGATCAGCGGTGCGGGCCGCAGCAGGGCGCGGCGGCCGTAGCGATCCGACAGCGGGCCGCCGATCAGCAACGCGGGCACGATGCCGAGCACGTAGTAGAACAGCAACAGGTCGACGGTCGTGGCCGCCAGTCCGTCGTTCTTGTACATGACCAGCAACGGCGTGAATTCGTTGCCGCCCCAGGCGATCGCGAACATCGCGGCGGCGACGCCGCGCCATCGGCTCGGGACGACCAGGTCGCGGGGCGCGGGGGCGGTGAGTGTCGCCATCACCGGCCTCGTAGTTCCAGTTGGTGCACGCCGGACAGATGCTCGACCAGCGCGTCGGCGAACCCGTCCGCGTCGGCCGCCGCGACCAGGTCGGCCAGTCGCGCGTGCTGCTCGATGATCCGGGTGATGTCGACCGGGCCGCGGCGCAGGGCGACGCTGTTCATCCGGCGCTGGCGTTCCCGCAGCGAGTCGTAGAAGCCCGACAGCAGCGGATTGCCTCCGGCCAGGACGTAGGTGCGGTGGAAGTCGGTGTCGGCGAGCGCGAAGCCGTCCAGATCGCCCGCGGCGGCCAGGTCGCGCTGCCGCCGGATCGAGGATCGCAACGCCTCGACCAGCACTCCGGTGTCGTTCGCGGTGGCACTGCGGACCGCGGCGGTCTCCACCACGTACCTCGCGTGCGCGACGTGCTCGGCCTCGTCGGGCGGGATCGGCACCACCAGCGCGCCGCGCTTCGGGTACAGCTTCATCCATCCCTCGGTCTCCAGCCGGAGGAACGCCTCGCGCACTGGCGTGCGGGACGTGCCCAGGTCGGCGGCGATCTCCCCCTCGCTGATCAGCTCTCCGCCCGCGAGCGCGCCGGACAGGATGCGCTCCTTCACGGCACGATAGGCCTGCTCGGCGGATGAATACGTCTTAGACACAAGTTGTATCTTACGGGCGGCTGCGCGGTAGATATATCGAGGGGTCGGGTCCTCGATCTGGCAGATCTTCGACGGAAACGCCCACGTCGTCCTCGGCGGCGACCGCCGAGTCCTGACCACCGGCGACCTGTTCGTTGTGCCCTCGTGGATCCAGTGGTCGCGGGAAGCGAGACGGGTCTCGACCTCTTCTGATTCTCCGACGCCGGGATGCCCGTCGTTCATGACGGGCATCCGGAGCAACATCAGGCGGTAGCAGTGGGTGTCGGTTCTCCCCGGCGCGCGAGGAGCCCGAGGGCGGTGACTTCCACGGTGCGGCGGACCACGTCGACGAAGTCGATAAAAGAGTCGGGCCGCGCAGATCGGAGAACGATCAAAGCGCGGCGCGGAGGACCGCTCATGATGCGGCGCGGACGGCCGACCAAGACGCGGTACGAACCCCCCGATCGGCGCGCGGCATGGCCACTCGCGGCATGCGGCTGCGCATACCGGTGGGGACGGTGCGGCGCGACGCCGAGCGCGAACCGGGCCGCGCATTCGGGCGCGCTCACGGCGTGCGTCGCCGGAGCCGGTGCTTTCAATTCCGGCGCGATGTCGCGCAGGTCGGACTAGCGGTTCGAGAGGCCCGCCGGGCGAGGATGCGGGCGCGCCTGCTCGAGCTGCGCGGCGATCGGGAGAATCGCCGTCTCACCGTTGGTGGGGCCGACCAGCTGCACCGACAGCGGAAGGCCGTCGTCGCCGACGCCGGCGGGCAGCGAGGCGGCGGGGTGGCCGGTGACGTTCCACAGCTCGGTGTAGGCGACCATCGGGATGGAGGCGAGCTGGGCCCGGACCGTATTCGCGCCGTCGAGCACGCCGAGGCGCGGCGGGCGGATCGCGATGGTGGGTGTCAGCAGCAGGTCGCATTCGGCGAAGACGCGGTCCATCTTGCGCGTCAACGCCTGGCCGCGCCGGATCGCCCACTCGACGACCGGCCTGCGCGCCCACGCGCCGACCGCGACCGTCTGCTTGGTGCGGCGTTCGAGCAACTCCGGATGATCGATCTCGGCCAGTTCGGCGCGCACCCCGCCGAAGAACTGCGGGAAGAACGCGTGCATGGAATCCGGGTAGCTCAGGTCGATCTCGGACACCGTATGGCCCAGTTCGGTGAGCAGCTTCGCAGTGTCGCGGATGGCGCGCACGTGCTGCGGATCGAGTTTCACCATCAGGGCGTGCGGTTTGGTGCTGTAGCCGATGCGCAACGGCCGGGCCGGTTCACGCGCCGCAGCCTCGAACGAGGTAGCCGGTTCCGGCGCGCGGAATCGGTCGGTGGGGGTGCTGCCGCGAATGACGTCGTAGACGACGGCGGAGTCCAGCACGCCACGGGTCAACGGCCCGGCGACGCCCAGCGCCCACCACAGGTGCTCGTTCGGGGCGATCGGCACGCGCCCGCGTTGCGGTTTGAGGCCGAACAATCCGCAGCACGCCGCCGGAATCCGGATCGACCCGCCGCCGTCACCGCCCAGCGCGACCGGCACCAGTCCGGCCGCCACCGCGGCGGCGGACCCGCCGCTCGATCCGCCCGCGGAGCGGCTCCGGTCCCACGGGTTGCGGGTCACGCCGAAGGTGCTGGATTCGGTGAAGGGCCACTGCCCGAATTCCGGCATCGCCGTCTTGCCGACGATGATCGCCCCGGCCGCCCGCAGCCTGCGCACCACCTCCGCGTCCGCCACGGCGGGCGTGGCGTTCGCCCTGGTGCCGAAGGTGGTCACCACGCCGGCGACGTCGAACTCGTCCTTTACCGCGACCGGAATCCCGTGCAGCGGGCCGACCGTCTCGCCCGCCGCCCGCTCGCGGTCCCGCTCGACGGCCGCCGCCTTGGCCTCTTCGCGCAGGACATGGGTGAAGGCGCCGAGATCCGCCGCCGCATCGATTTCGTCGAGTGTCGCCTCGACCAGTTGCTCCGCCGAAAGGGCGCCCTGAGCCAGCAACTCGCGCTGTTCGAGCACACCCGCCGACACGACCTCCCGCAGATCCATCCGCCACCGCTCCTTCCGAGCCGCGCGACGACGCGGCTGTCGCCGATGCCGACGCTCTCGACCGTATGCACTCCAGCGACGGTTCCGCAATGGGGACCGCCCGACGGGTCAGGAGTTCGCCGGGTCTTCCGCAGCCGCGGGCCGGGCGCGCTCGAGCCTGGAATGGGTGCGCGAGTAGGTGAAGTAGACGATCAGGCCGGCGACCAGCCAGATCACGAAACGCGCCCAGGTCTCCCACGGCAGCGACCAGATCAGATACACCGAGAATCCGATGCCGATCAGCGGCACCACCGGCATGAACGGCAGGCGGAACTCGCGCGGCTCGTCGGGACGGGTACGCCGCAGCACGATCACGGCCACCGACACCACGATGAACGCCATCAGGATGCCGATATTGGTCAGCTCGGCCACCACCGTGATGTCCAGGAGCCCGGCCATCAGCGCCGATCCGATACCGACGATCCAGGTCACCCTGGTGGGCACCTTGCGGACCGGATGGGTCTTGGCGAACCACTCCGGCAGGAGCCCGTCGCGGCTCATGGCGAACCACACGCGGGTGACGCCGAGCATGAAGGTGAGCACCACGGTGACGATGCCGATGATGGCCCCGATCGCGATGATGTTGGCGACGCCCGGCTGCCCGACCGACTCGAACGCGGTGGAGAACCCGCTGGTCGGGCTGATCTCCGTATATTTCTGCATGCCGGTGAGCACCAGGGTGGCCAGCACGTAGAGAACCATCGCGATGGCCAGCGAGTAGATGATCGCCTTCGGCAGATGCTTCTTGCCCTCGGTGGACTCCTCCGCGGCGGTGCTCATCGCGTCGTAGCCGAACACGGCGAAGAAGACAGTGGCCGCGCCGGTCCACACCGCGCCCGTGCCGAACGGGAAATACGGGGTGTAGTTGGCGCTGTCGATATGGAACACGCCGAGCGCGATGATCAGCACGACCAGGGCGACCTTGAGGCCGACGGCGACGGTCTCGAACCGGCCGACGCTGCGGATGCCGCGCGAGAGCAGCCAGGCCGTGCCGAGGCAGAACACCATGGCGAACACGTCGACGACATGGCCTTCGCCGGTGCCCGCCGCGCCGAGCATCCAATCCGGCAGTGCGATGTCGACCTGCTCGAGCAGGAATTTGAAGTAACCGGAGACGCCGATCGCCACCACCGCCGCGACCGCGACGTACTCCAGCAGCAGATCCCAGCCGATGAACCAGCCCGCGATCTCGCCGAGCGACACGTATCCGTAGGTGTAGGCGGACCCGGCCTTGGGCACCATCCCGGCGAACTCGGCGTAACACAGCGCGGCGGCGGCGCTGGCCACGCCCGCGATGAGGAACGAGATCAGCACCGAAGGCCCGGTGACCTTGTGCGCCACCGCGCCGGCCAGGGTGAAGATGCCCGCGCCGATGATGCCGCCGACACCGATCGCGGTGAGCTGCCAGAGGCCGAGCGACCGCGACAACTGCTCGTCGGCCGCGGCGGTTCCGTCCTCGACCTCGCCGAGCGGCTTGCGGCGCGTCATCTGGGCTCGTAACTGCGCGAGCGACATGTGACTCCTGTGTTGAATTTGCCGCGACTGCGTCGCCGCGAACGGCGGATGCTCGGTCTCGCTTCGCTCGAAACCGTAGGTTCCGCCAGTATGGTCGCGTTGCGTCGTACGTGACGGCGAAAGGCATGCCAATCCTGGTGAGCGGTTCAGGCTCGCGGCCGACCCTCAGCGGTCGCGGCCGAGGGAGCGCAGGAAGAACGCGATGTTCGCCGGGCGCTCGGCCAGCCTGCGCATGAAGTAGCCGTACCACTGGTCTCCGTAGGGCACGTAGACGCGCAGCGTGTGGCCGACTCCGGCGAGGCGGCGCTGTTCGGTGTCGCGGATGCCGTGCAGCATCTGGAACTCGAAGTCGCCGGATTTGCGGCCGCTTTCCCGCACGTGGCGCAGCGCCGCATCGATCAGCGCGGGGTCGTGCGTGGCGATCATCGGGTACCCCTTGCCCTCCATCAGCACCCGCAGGCACCGCAGGTAGGACTCGTCCACCGCGGAGCGGCTCTGATAGGCCACCGACGCGGGTTCGCGATAGGCGCCCTTGCACAAGCGGATTCGCGAACCCGGGCCTGCGAAGGCGCGGCAGTCCTCCTCGGTGCGTTTGAGATAGGCCTGCAAGACCGTGCCGAGCCACGGGAAATCCACACGCAGTTCGCGCACGATCGACAGCGTCGCCTCGGTGGTGGTGTGGTCTTCGGCGTCCACGGTGACCCAGACCCCGGCGGCCTTGGCCGCCGTGCAGATCTCGTAGGCGTGCTCCCTGGCGATGGCGTACCCGTTCTGCGGGAGCGACTGGCCGAGCGCGGAGAGTTTCAGCGACACTTCCAGTTGCGGCACCGGAGGGTTGTCCACGGCGCGCAGTTCGGCCAGCGCCGACAGCAGCCGCAGGTAGTGCGCGACGGTTCCGCGGGCGCGGTCGAGGTCGGTGGTGTCCTCGCCGAGATAGTCGATGGTCACCGAGCGGCCGGAGCCCAGCAGCGCCGAGGCGGTGGCGACCGCGTCGGCCTCGGTCTCGCCCGCGATGAAACGGTCGACCAGCTTCTTGGTGGCCGGCATGCGGGTGATCGCGCGCTCCATGCGCGGGGAACGGGAGGCCGCCAGCACGGCGGGCCGCAGCAGTCCGGAGAAGGCCATCACAACTCCTGGTGCGGATAGCGGTGGTCGGTCGCGGGGACGAAGGTTTCCTTGATCGTGCGAGCGGAGGTCCAGCGCAGCAGGTTCTGTGCCGAGCCTGCCTTGTCGTTGGTGCCGGAGGCGCGCGACCCGCCGAACGGTTGCCTGCCGACGACCGCGCCGGTGGGTTTGTCGTTGATGTAGAAGTTGCCCGCCGCGAAGCGCAAGCGCTCGGTGGCCGTGGCGATCGCCGCGCGATCCCGGGCGATGACCGCGCCGGTCAAGCCGTAGGGCGAACCTTGGTCGATCAGGTCGAGCACGGACTCGAACGAGCCGCGCACCGAATCGTCGTAGACGTGCACGGCCAGGATCGGGCCGAAGTACTCGGTGCGGAACGCGTCGTCGGCCGGATCGTCGCCGAGCAGAACGGTGGGCTCGACGAAATAGCCGACTCTGTCGTCGGCGTGGCCGCCCGTGACGATGGTCAGGCCCGGCGTCGCTTTGGCGCGCGCGATGGCGTCGACGTTCTTGTCGAAAGCCCGCCGATCGATGAGGGCTCCACCGAAGTTGGCGAAGTCGGTCACGTCGCCGTACCTGAGCGCGGACACCCGGTCGACGAATTCGCGGCCCATCCGGTCCCACAGCGATCGCGGCAGGAAAGCGCGCGAGGCGGCCGAGCACTTCTGGCCCTGGTAGTCGAACGCGCCGCGGAGCAGGGCCGTGCTCAGCCCGTCCGGGTCCGCGGAGCTGTGCGCGACGACGAAGTCCTTGCCGCCGGTCTCGCCGACCAGGCGCGGATAGGAGTCGTACCGGTCGAGATTCGCGGCGACGGTGCGCCACAGGTGGCGGAAGGTCGCGGTGGATCCGGTGAAGTGGATGCCCGCGAGGCGGTGGTCGGCCAGCGCCACCTCCGACACCTCGGGGCCCGCGCCGTGCACCATGTTGATCACGCCGGGCGGCAGTCCCGCCGCCTCGAGTAACCTCATCGTCCAGTACGCCGCCACCGATTGGGTGACGGCCGGCTTCCACACCACGGTGTTGCCCATCAGCGCGGGCGCGGTGGGCAGGTTGCCCGCGATTGCGGAGAAGTTGAACGGCGTGATCGCGTAGACGAATCCCTCGAGCGGCCGGTAGTCCATCCGATTCCACTCCCCGGGCGCCGAGACCGGTTGATCCGCCAGGATCCGGCGAGCGAAATGCACATTGAACCGCCAGAAGTCGACCAGCTCGCACGGGGCGTCGATCTCGGCCTGATAGGCGGTCTTGGACTGCCCGAGCATCGTTGCGGCGCTGATGGTTTCGCGCCACGGCCCGGCCAGCAGGTCGGCGGCGCGCAGGAAGATCGCGGCGCGGTCGGCGAAGGACAGCGCGCGCCACTCCGGGGCCGCCGCGGTCGCCGCGGCGATGGCGGCGTGCACCTCGCCCGGCCCCGCCGTGGTGAGCGTGCCGAGCACGGCGGCGTGCCGGTGCGGCTGCACCACCGTGACGCGCTCGCCCGAGCCGCGCCGGTGCGCACCGCCGATGACGTGCGTGACCTCCGTCGGGGTAGCGGCCAGTTCGGCCAGCTTCGCGCGCAGGCGCTCGCGTTCCGGCGTGCCCGGCGCGAAGCTGCCAACGGGTTCGTTGACCGGCGGGGGCGGGGACACGACGGCATCCATGGGACCTCCAGGTGGCAGATGAATTTTCGGTAAGGAGAAGTCAACACCGGAAAACTGCCCGGACAATGAGCCGATTGGACAAAGATGAGGCAAGTGCGTTGTCGAGTTGGCCGAAGGACGGAAACGTGGGCCGGGATGGGGACGAGGTCGCCGCGGACATCGATCTGTTCGCGCTGGCGCAGATGATCGCGGACAACGCGGGCGGGATGGTGTCCATTGAGGATTCGCGGTCGCACGTGCTCGCGTACTCGGCGTCCGACGAGACCGCCGACGAGTTGCGTGTGCGATCGATCCTCGGCCGGGAGGGGCCGAGGGAGTACCTGACCCTGCTGCGGCGGTGGGGCGTGTTCGATCGGTTGCGCGACACCGACGAGGTCGTCGATGTGCCCGCGCACGACGAATTGAGCATCAAGCGCAGGCTGGTGATCGGTATCCGCGAGCGGGCGGACGCGCACGCGCGCGCCCCGCGCATGCTCGGCACGATCTGGCTGCAGCAGGGTGATCGGCCGTTCCACCCGGACGCGGCGGAGATCCTGCGCGGCGCCGCGGCCATCGCCGCACGCCTGATCTCCCGAAGCCTGGACGCGCCGACCACCGAAGCGCTGCTGACCCGTCGGCTGTTCGGCGCGGGTGGGTCGGCGGTCGACGCCGCGACGGTGGCGAACGCGCTGCACCTGCCGTCGACCGGTCCCGCCGCGGTGATCGGCTTCGCGCTCACGGCGGACGAGCCTGCCCCCGGCGTCGAACGCTCCGCACTCGGCGGCGTTCTGCGGTTGCGCGCCAGTTCTTTTCGCGCCGACTCGGTGACCGCCGCGATCGGTGACCGTGTCTACGTGCTGCTGCCCGGCTACCGATCGGCGCAGGCCGTGACCGCTTGGACGCGGCAGCTGATCGAACAACTCGAAGCGAAGCGGTCGCTGTCGCTGCGGGCCGCGATCGCCTGTCCGGTGCCGGATCTCGGCCGGGTCGCCGACGCGCGCGCCGAGGTCGATCGGGTTCTGGACCGCACGGCCGCGTCGCCCGCGAGCCGGGTGACCACCCTCGCCGAGGCGCGTACCGCGGTGCTTCTCGGCGAAGTGCTCGATCTGGTCGGAGCACGGGCGGAACTGCGCGATCCGCGGCTGGTCGCACTTCTCGACTACGACCGCAAGCACGCCGCGAGCCTGCGCGAGAGCGTCGAGACCTACCTGCGCGAACACGGCGACGTGCGCGACGCCGCCGCGGCCCTGCGCGTGCATCCGAACACGCTGCGCTACCGGCTGCGCCGGGTCGAGGACATCCTCGGCATGAACCTCGACGACCCCGCCGACCGCTTGCTGCTGGAAATCCAGCTCGCCCTGCACCGCCGCCCGCCCGCGGCCCCGGGCTGACGACGGCTTCTGCCCGGTCTCGACCCACCGAGTCGTCTCGGCCACGACCGTGGCGCAGCGGGTCGGTCTCGGACCGGTACCGGGAAGAATCGGCGGCCGACCGGGATACGTCTGCCGAGCGGGTCGCCGCGCTCTACAGTTGAGCGCAGGAACCCGGGTCACGGCCCGGGAAGGCGTTCGGCTCGGTCCGCGCCGGACACCCTCCGGGTCCCCGTCACGGAGGACGAGATGACGACGCGACGTCAGACGCTCGAGGTGGGGTCGCGATTCGGGCCGTATCGCCTGGATCGCCTGATCGGTCGTGGCGGCATGGGGGAAGTGTTCGCGGCCTACGACACCGTCAAGGATCGCGTCATCGCGCTGAAGGTGCTGCCCGAGCGGTTGCACGACGACCCGGTGTTCCGGGAGCGGTTCCGGCGCGAATCGCACGTCGCGGCGCGGCTGCAGGAGCCGCACATCATCCCGATCCACGATTACGGCGAGATCGACGGCCGGCTCTACATCGATATGCGTCTGGTCCGCGGCGACAGCCTGCGCGCCTTGCTGAAGGCGCAGGGGCCGCTGGAGCCGGAGCGGGCGGTCGCGATCGTCCGGCAGGTCGCCGCGGCACTGGACGCCGCGCACGCCGACGGCCTGGTGCACCGCGACATCAAGCCGGACAACATCCTGCTCACCCCCGACGGCTTCGCCTATCTGGTGGACTTCGGCATCGCGCAATCGGCCACGGGGGACAGTCTCACCGGCACCGGCTCGGCGATCGGGTCCTTCCACTACATGGCGCCGGAGCGGTTCCATTCCCGCACGGTCACCCCCGCCGCCGACATCTATGCCCTGACCTGCGTGCTGTACGAATGCCTGACCGGTTCGCGGCCCTATCCCAGGGACACCGAAGCGCAGATCATCTCCGCGCACCTGTTCGAGCCGCCGCCGCAGCCGCACGCGCACCGACCCGGATTGCCCGCCCGGCTGGACGACGTCGTCGCGCGCGGCATGGCCAAAGATCCGCAGGCGCGCTACGGCACCGCGGGCGAACTCGGCGCGGCCGCGCAGGCGGCTGTGGTGGCGGGCCGGGTCACCGGGCCGTCGGAGCCGCCCGCGGCCGCGGAAGCGCCGACCGGTGCGGGCCCGCAGGACCGGCCGACCGCGCCGGGCCGCGGTCACCGCCTGAGGCTGCCACGCGGCCGTCGGCTGCTGCGCGTGCTCGCCCTGCTGTGCGTCGTGCTGCTCGCCGTCGCGATCGGCTTCCTCGGCTGGGAGCTGATCCGGCCGACCACGGGCACTGCCGTACCGGACGCGAGCGCGCCGAACGGCCAAGACGTCGAACTGCTGTCGGTGGTCGGCCCCTCCGGCTACAAACGCGCGAACTGCGTGCACGAGAACCCCGACGCGCCCGCCGTCGCCGTCGTGTTCTGCGCCGCGAATCCGGCGGCGAGCGATCCCGTGGCCCGGTTCCTGCGCTTCCGCACCGCCGACCAGATGCGCGGCTACACGCAGTCGTTGCTGGCGGGTCTGCAAGGACACAGCTGCCAAGGAGACCCGCCGGGGCCGGACGGGCCGATGCTGCGCGATGGGGTGGAAGTCGGCCGCAAGGCGTGCTTCGAGAGCAAGATGGACGATCCCGCCGCGCCGCGCCCCGCGCTGCTGCTCACCGACGAGCGGATACCGGCCGCCGCGCTGTACATCTGGAACCCCGACGAGCAGCCCTACCGCGACTATGCCGCCGTGCGCAATCGCCTCGGATTCCGCACCGCCGACCTCGCCCGGGATCCGGACTATTTCACGCAGGCCGATCGCGCGGTGCTGAACCATCTGGCCGGTGATTTCGGTCCGGCCAATTGCCGCCACGCCGACCCGCCGCCCGGTCCGGTGGCCGCGGCGCTGGCCTGCGGCACGAAGGCCGGGTTCCCGGCCGCGGAGTTCTACGGCTTCCCGGACCAGGAGTCGGCGACGTACTTGTACGAGGCGGACCGCGGCCAGTTCTCCGGCCATGTCTGCGGTCGCGGTGACCAGGGCGACGATGTGTGGCGGCAGGACGGCAACGTCCTCGGCCGCTACTTCTGTTATCCGAATACCGACTCGGCGCTCGGGCCGAGCTGCCTGCTGCTGCTCCACCAGAAGTTCGCGATCATCGGGCATTTCTGCACGCTGCGTGCCGATCATCCGGAACCGGGCCCGAAGACCGAAGCCGATCTGACGGCGTGGTTCCACCGGTATTTCGGCTAGCGCCCGTCTGGGAGTGGTCGGCGCCCACTCACTAGTCCATGAGAGCGTGCAGGAGGGGTGTGTTCCAGGTGGCGGTGGCGCGGTCGTAGAGGGCGAAGGAAGGGGCGAAGGACCAATAGCCCCAAGAGAATTCGTGGAATTCGGCGCGACGGCGGTTGAACTCGGTCCAGCGAGCACGGGAGGGGCTGTCAGCGTTGGTGGAGGTACCGAACTCGCCGATGAAAATCGGGCGGCCCTGAGCGGCAGCCCAATTCGCGACGGCCTCGTAGGCGTCGGCGAGTTCGGCTCGCTGCTGTTGTGTACCTTCCCACGTGGTCCCGAGCCACGACCGGGGATCCCCGAAGGGAGTGTCGGCACCCAGCCATTCCTCGCCCTGCATGGTGAAGGTGATCGGCCAGTATTGATGCAGCGTCACGATGATGCGGCGGTCGTCGGCGGGAAGCGACAGTTGCGGCAGCATCCGGATGTTGTTGTACGCACCGGGACCGATGACGACGGCTCGATCGGGGTCCGCGTCGCGCACAACGGCCAGCAGTTCGCGCAGATATCGATTCCACAGCGGGTCCAGTGCGCCGCGAGGCTCGGTGAACGGCTCCAGAACAATACTTTCCGGCCGATCGGCGAACCGAGCCGCGACCTGTCCGGTGATCGCGAGCAGCCGGGGGAGGTGGGTCGGCGGGTCGGAGATCAGTTCGGGGTCGAGGAAGTTGGTGAGCACCACGGCAAGCCCTCGCTCGGTGGCCCGATCCAGCAGAAACGCCACTCGGTCGAGAACCCGCGAGTCGAGGACGAATTCGGGTCCGGGACCGGTGTGCGCCGCCCAGTACACGCCCATCCGCACCGCGGTGAATCCGGCGGAAACGAACAGATCGAGTTCGACCTCCGTGAGCTCGATGGTCCACCCCGCCTCCCCCTCGGCCCCGAAATCGAGGCCGGCGTTGATGGTCCGTGCCAATAAGCGGTTGACGTCGTGGATCGAGTGGATAGTCATCGAGAATCTCCTATTCCGGAACCGGCCAGGACAGACGATCGCCGCGGAGGTCATCGGCAAAAGTGCGCAGCCAGTCACGCTCGGCGCGCCGCAGCGCTTGGCGATAGCTCTGGTCGGTGAGAAATATCGCCGGGACGGCGGGTGCTGCGGCCAGCCCGGCTTCGACCTCGGCCACCCGCGCGTCCACCTGCTGCGCCCGGCGCGAAACGAGTTCGGCCACTTCGTGCTTCGGCAGCGCGAACATGAACGCGAGCGCGACGGTGAAGGCGTTGTGGTCGAGGTCGGCACTGCTCAGCCATGCGCGCAGCCAGTCGAGCAGGGTAGCTACACCGCTGTCGGTGATCCGGTACACCACGCGCTCCGGGCGATTGCTGTCGCGTACCGTGTCGGCCCGTTCGATCCAACCGGCATCGACGAGCCGGGGCAGCACGTCGTAGAGCGTCGCGTTTTTCACCCCGAGGGCCCGTTCATGGCCGCGTTCGCGAATCACCCTGCGCATGTCGTATGCGTGACGCGGCTTCTCGGCCAACAAGCCCAGCACGGCCAGCGTGACGGGCGAGCGCAGTGGACGCGGTGGCACCGCACCTCCAAGTCGAATCCGTATAGTCGAATTCGACTATAGCGCGCGACGCACCTTCTGAGGAGGCCGTGGGGGTAGCCACTCCTCTCCATTCGCTCTCTCGCGGACTACCAGCCGAGCGCGGCCGTCCGCCACGCCGGTCGGTGGTCGCGCGACAATTGCGCGACCACCGGGGCCGCGCTATGCGTGCACCCGCCGTCGGTGGCCACGCGCACGCTATCGACGGACGAATTTCAACTGTGCGGACGTATCACGACGCACCGGAGCGGCCGGACACCCGGCCATTCACCTGGGTGTGGCGCACGGACTCGGCAGCGCCGACCCGGTGGCCAGATCGCAGACGGCGCCGGTGAATATCTGCAAGGGCGCGGTGACCAGGAGCACGAGAATCCCGATGACGTCACCACGCTGCAGGAAGTACACGGCCGATTGCGCCGCCGCCGCCCCGGAATCCACCGCGGACGAGCCGGTTCCGGCTGCGACAGCGGTCCCCGGGGCGGAGCTGATCGGTTCGGCGGTCGCACCGGCCGCGGTGGCGACGAGAGCCGCCGCCGCGACCGAGGCGGCGGCAAGGCGAAGGGGCGTACGCATCATTGCGCTCCTCTGTTTAAGAATTGTCGTTCACATAGTAGCGAGAGTTCGTCCAGTTGTGCGCGAGATAGTGAAGCGATTCTTGCCGCTTGCGGGCGGGAACTTGCGGTGGATTGATGGTGTCTACTGCGCTATTGCGGCCAGTTCGCGCCCTGTAGCTCTCGATACGGCGGAAGGGGCGTCGTCCGGCGGCATGTCTCATGTCAAGTGGAGCACACTATATATGCCGGAATTGTGCATCACTTCTTGTCGGGTATCGCCGCCGATCGCCGAGCTCGTGAGCGAGCGGGCGCAGTACCAGGAGCCGCGCCGAGCAACCCAGTGACTGTGTCGCGTCGCGGGTGTCCGATGACGTTCGTCGAATTCGGTGCGGTGTCCTCGGTTGAGGCGGCCGGGTCGCTCATCGAGGATGGCGTGATGTCGGATGTGAAGTTCGTGCGCCGGATGGACGGGTTGACCTATGAGTTCGCCCGCGATGGGGAGACGCATGGTTTTCCGTCGTACAAGCGGGTCGACATGGATCTCTGGTGTCGACGATTGCCGGACTTCGGATGGGCGGTGTGCTCGGCGTCCGGTGAGGTGTCCAGCCGCCCGTTCGACGACTCGGGCCGAGGCGACCTGCCGCCGGAGGGCGTGTGGGTGAGTCGCAAAGGCGACCGGTCGTATGTGTACGACCTGATCCGCGGCGACGGCGACGGCGCGCCAACGTCTGCTGCGAGTCCTGGGCGCGCGACGCCGCCACACTCGGCTTCCGAGTGATCATGGTCGCCGATGCCAACGCGGCCCGCCGGGACCGAGACCACAACGCCACACTTCACACCGTCTACAGATCTTTCGGTGACGTACGTCCGACCGCGGATGTGCTCACCATGATCGACCCCGCGACCCGGCTCTGATCGACTCTCATGGCCCGCCGAACCGATGACGCCGCCGTCCGGTGATCCTCGCACTCAGGCATGGACTGCCTGCTGCTTCGGAAGCAGGAAGACGACGATGCCCGCGATGACAGCGATGACGAACGTCGCGAAAGACGCGACGGCGAAGGCGTGGCCTGCGGCGGCAACCCTGCCGACTTCCGTGGGATGGAACGAGCTGAAGTAGACCGCTCCGATAACGGCGACGCCCAGCGCCCCACCGCACTGCTGGGCCGTGGACAAAGCCCCCGACGCCACACCGGCGGACTCCGGCTTCACGCGACTCAGCACCGTGTTCAGCGCCGGTGTGATGACCAGTCCGCCACCGACGCTTTGCAGTACGAGGGTGGGGATCACGAGCAGCGGCGTGATCCGCGGGCCGGACACCAGCAGCATGCCGGTCGCCAGATAACCGCTCGCCAATATGAGCGCTCCGATCTCGAGGACACGTCGGCCGTATTTCGGGATGATCCGGCTCGCCACCATGCTGAACACGAAGAATGCGATGGCTGCCGGCGTGTAGACCAGGCCCGCGCCGAGCGCCGACATATCCAGGCCTTCTTGCATCGTCACCGACAAGGCCAGGTAATACGAGTAGATCAACGCGTACAGCGCGAGGACGAGAACGATCCCGAGCGAGAACGAGCGCTGTCCGAACAGCGTCAGCGGTACCAGCGGATCCCCGCCCCGCTGTTCCAGGCGTCGCTCGATCGCGACGAACGAGCCGAACGCGACTGCGCTGCCCGCGAAACACGCCCAGACCCACCTCGGCCAGCCTGCCTCCTGCCCTTGGATGAGGGGGAGTACGAGGAGGAAGAGTGCCGCGCTGAGCACCAGCACCCCGGGCATGTCCAGCTTGCGGGTGACGGCCGAGCCCGCCTCCGGCACATATCGCACGGCGAGCAGGAGCATGGCGATTCCGATCGGCGCGTTCACCCAGAACACCAGGCGCCAGCCGGAGTCGAACAGGTCGGCGCCGATCAGCAACCCGCCGATGACCTGCCCGCCGATGGTGGCCATACCCATGACGATGCCGAGCACGCCATAGACGCTGTGCCGCTTCGCCGCCGGTACCAGCACCGTGACGTACGCGAACACCTGGGGAACCATCAGGGCGGCTCCCAGGCCCTGGACGACACGCGCCGCGATAAGGCTGCCCGCGTTGGGCGACAGCGCGCAGGCGACTGACGACAGAGTGAACAGAGCCACCCCGAGAAGGAAAATCCGTTTGCGGCCGTACATGTCGGCCAGGCGAGTTGCCGTGATGATGAAGACCGCGTAGCTCAGTTGGTAGCCCGCCAGCACCCACTGGACATCGCCGTCGGACGCGTGCAGGTCCGCCGCGATCGAGGGGCCTGCGACCACGACGATGAACGAGTCGAGGACCGCCATGAACAGGGCCGTCAAAAGGATCGATACCGTCATCCACGGGATCGCGTCCGCTTCCGCGTCCACTACCGGCCGACTGGCCGCTTGCCGACTACTCGCCACGATAAGAGACCTCTTCATTTGGCGGCGCCCAGGAAATCGGCCAGCTTCTTGACCACCTCGGCCGCCATGACGGCCTGACCCGATGTCGAGAAGTGGATGCGGTCCGCACTGAGCAGGTTGTCGCGGTCGTTGACCGGGTGGTCCCACATGTCCACCACGATGGCGTCATATTCCGAAGCTAGCCCGCGCACGATCTCGTTCACCGCGGCGACCCGCTCCGTCCAGTCGGAGAAGACCGGGACGACATACGCCCTGCCGAGTGTGAAAGTTGTCAGCAGCGCGCCGGTCCCCTTCGCCAGGTCGTACATCTGCCGAAGCGTCCGCTCTATCTCGCCGAAATCCGGCCTGCGCCGCACGATGTCGTTGGCCCCGCAGGGCAGGTGGAGCAGGTCGGGGGAGAACTCGAGCATGCGGGCCGCCTGCTTCTCGAGCGTCTGGGCGGTGGTCGCCCCGTTCTCGGAGACGTTGAGGTAATCCAGATCCGGCCGGACGGATCGCAGGACACCGGCAACCCGATCCGGCCAGCCCTGATCTCGGTAGCCCGGGGTGGGATCGCCGGTTCCCGCCGAAAGACTGTCGCCGACAACGGCATACCTCTCCCACGGGGCCTCGGCCAGCAAGGCCACGGCATCCGCCTGGTTCAGGCAGAACGGGTCGGTCTCCTCGGTGAAGACGTTGTGCTCCATGCGAGAGAATATACGGTCGACCGTATGTTTTTATCAAGTCGTCGTCGTACCGGCGCGCGGTCACGGTTGCAGATACAAGCGCTCGTTCGGCAGGCGCGGAGAGATAGAGGTATCGCGCAGATCGACGGTCCCATCGTCGGCATAGCGGTGGGGTCTCGTGCTCGTGCACGAAAACAAAGCTGCCGAATGACATACGGTGAAGTCGAACCGCGTCCCCCGCAGCGAGATCATCAGGTGAACGTCCGGCTCGTGTGGTCGCGGCGAGCGGTTCGTAGCCCGGGTCGGGTGGGCCGAATCGTCGGCCGCGGTGGATGTCGGCCGGTTGTCGATGACGCGGCCGCCGGCCATCGGGCAGTGCTCGTGCGAGCCGACGTCGGTATCGACCATCCCAGCGGCGACCAGGACGCTGACGCGGCAGCGAGGTTCGGGGCAGGCGACCGACATGAGCCTCGGAGCACAGGCGTGGAATACCGCTGCGGCGCACTCCGACAGCGATACCGAGGGGTGTTGCGGCTGGGCTGCGTCAGCCTGCATAGGCGACCTTTCACAGAGTCATCGCGGATGTGATGTCAGTGCGTCGAAAAGCTCTGGCGGCCAATGTCATCCTGGCGATGATTCGGTTTCGGCACACCGATGCGGAGTCCCGCTTATGCGGAGTCCCCTGGATGCCCCGACCCTTGCGCTCCTTCCCGAGAGGAGCGCAGCGTACGAGAGGCGGTCAGTTGCGGATGCTGATGGACGAGATCGCCGGTTCCGCCGTTGGCGCAGCCTGAACGCCTGAGTAGAGGCCTGCGGTGACGGGGCAGCCGCGCCCATCATTCGGGATGGGTGAGATGGGGCCGGCGTCACCGGCGCCGTCGAGGTGTCGACGTGCTTGCGCCGTATTGACCCACCAGCGCGATACCGACTCCGATCATGAAGACCACGAATCCGTTTGTGGCATCGTTCATGTGCCCCGGTGTGTGCTGAGCAATCGCGATCCCGGCGATGGCCCAACCGATCACTCCGACAGTCGTGCCGATCCAGATCAGGACTCTGCTCCACAGAGGTGCCCCCGACAAATCCCCTGGGGCCGGGGAATCGTAGGTGGTGTTGTGGATGTCGTCTCCAGCGGTCATGCCGTCCCCGCCGGTGACGATCCGGCTGCCGTGGGTCGCGGTGTTGATGATGGTCCGGCCGTTCATCCTGTCCAGTTGGTCGCGGAGTTCGGCGAGTTCACGGGCGAATTCCACGTCGGCGGACGCCGCGCGTTCGACCTCGTCGGCGAGTTGGCGGCGTGCTGCCATGCTCGTCGGGTTCCGGTCGAGGTCGTCGAGTGCGCGTCGTCCGAGCCTGCGTGCGATGGCGCCGGTGAGCGCGGTCAGTCCTTGATCGAGTGATCGGTCCACGGCCCGTCCGCCCGCCGCCCCCAGTGCCGCGGCCACATATGCGGCAACGACCATTCCGTCGATCATGTCAGTCTCCTCCACAGCCGCCCCGGCAGGATAATCATCTCATCGAACGATCCACCGGCGTTGTTTCACGCATTCCGTCCGGAAAATCCGGGTCACCGATTTCTGGTACGACTTCGCGGTAGCGGGCTGCATGCCATGAGTTGAACGCGATCGCGTACCGTCGATTTCCAAAACCCATACTTCCAGCATATTTTGATGCAACCCCCGCAAAAGTCACGAACCAGCTGTTTTCCAGTGAACCGTCGCGCATGTGGCTGAGCGTCCGAACTGGTTCCGGCCTACCGGCGGCGTCGTGGTGTCGACGTTCTCGCACCGAGTTCGGCGAAGGTCATGAGGACACCGCCGATGAGGAAGAACGGCAACAAGTTGAACTGCCCCGACACCGACGCGCCTTGGGACATGCCGATCAGACCCCCGACGAAGCCGATACCGACGAACACCAAGCCGATCCACAACAGTGCCTTGCTCCAGATCGGAGCGCGCGACAGATCCTCATCCGACGCTATGTCGTATGTGGTGTTGTGAATGCTGCCCCCGGCGGTGAGTCCTCTGCCGCCGGTGACGATCCGGCTGCCGTGGGTCGCGGTGTTGATCACGGTTGCGCCGTTCGGCCTGTCGAGGGTGGCTTGCAGGGCGGCGAGTTCGCGGGCGAATTCCGCGTCGGCGGATGCCGCGCGTTCGATCTGGTCGGCGAGCTGGCGGCGTGCTGCCATGCTGTGTGGGTTCCGGTCGAGGTCGTCGAGCGCGCGTCGTCCGAGCCTGCGTGTGACCACGCCGGTGAGCGCGGTCAGTCCTTGATCCACCGATCGGTCCACGACCCGTCCGCCTGTTGCCCCCAGTGCCGCAGCCAGGTAAGTGGCAACGGCCATTCCGTCGATCATGTCAATTTCCTCCGCAGCCGCCCCGCAACATAATGGTCTCATCGGACGAACCACATGTGGCGTTTCAAATTCCGATCCCAAAGTCGTTCGTAAGCAAAGCTAATACGTTTGGCGCCTTGCGGCCGAAGCGTGGAAATGCAACAGCGGCGAAGCTGGAGGCGACAAGTGCTCCGCCTGATGTTGCGGTAGTACCGGGGTTGCGTCCCTCAGTCGAGACAGAACTCGTGTACGACTCGGTCGCTGTCGGCCGGGTCGCTGTCGTCCGGCGCCGTTTCGTGCTATCGAGAACCCATGACGCCGACGCGCTCTTCCTACGATGTCGTGATCGTCGGTGGCGGGCACAACGGTTTGGTGGCCGCCGCGTATCTGGCGCGGGCCGGGCGGTCGGTGCTGGTGCTGGAACGGCAGCCGCATACCGGCGGGGCAGCGGTGTCCGAGCGGGTGTTCGCGGGCGTCGACGCGCGGTTGTCGCGGTACTCGTACCTGGTCAGCCTGTTGCCGCGGTCGATCGTAACGGATCTGGGCTTGCGGTTCGAGACGCGGCGGCGGGCGGTCTCGTCCTACACGCCGGTGGGGGACGGGGGTTTGCTGGTCTCGTCGGCGCAGGCGCGCACAGAGGCGAGTTTCGCGCGGTTGACCGGCTCGGACCGGGAGTTCCGGGCCTGGCAGCGGTTCTACGCGACCACGGGGCAATTGGCCCGGCGGATCTTTCCGACGCTGACCCTGCCGCTTCCCTCGAAGGAGGCGATGCGGCACATCGTGGACGATGCCGCCACCTGGGAGGCGCTGTTCGAGCGACCGCTCGGCGAGACGATCGAGTCCGCCTTCGCCGATGACACGGTGCGCGGCGTGGTGCTCACCGATGCGTTGATCGGCACGTTCACCCACGCGCACGATCCGTCGCTGCGGCAGAATCGCTGCTTCCTGTATCACGTGATCGGCGGCGGGACCGGCGACTGGGATGTGCCGATCGGCGGGATGGGCGCGCTCACCGGCGCGCTGGACTCCGCGGCCCGTGCGGCGGGGGCGGAGATCGCCACCGGCCGCGAGGTGACGAGTATCGAAACCGACGGCGTCACAGCGGAAGTCGGATACGCGGACGGCAAGATCGCGGCGCGCCACGTCTTGGCGAACGTCGCGCCGTATACGCTCGCAGGGTTGCTCGGCGATTCCCTGCCGCCGAAGCCGGAAGGCGCGCAGTTGAAGATCAATATGCTGCTGCGCCGCCTCCCGCGATTGCGTGACGTCGAAGCCGATCCCCGGGAAGCGTTCGCCGGGACTTTTCATATCGGCGAGTCGTACGCCCAACTCGACCGAGCCTACGGCGAGGCCGCCATCGGCCGGATCCCGTCCGCGCCGCCCGCCGAGATCTATTGCCACACCCTGTCCGATCCGACGATCCTGTCGCCGGAGTTGGCAGCGCAGGGCGCGCACACCCTCACTCTGTTCGGACTGCACGCTCGCGAGAAGCTGTTCGCCGCCGACCACGCTTCAGCGAAAGCCGATTTCGTGAAAGCCACGCTGGCACAGCTGGATTCGGTACTGGCGGAGCCCATCGCCGACTGCTTGGCCAGGGACGAGAACGGCGACCCCTGCCTGGAGGCCAAGACGCCGATCGAACTCGAGCGGGAAGTCGGCCTGCCCGGTGGGCACATCTTCCACCGGGATCTGGCCTTCCCCTACCTCCCGGACGACGCCGATCCGGCCGACCCCGTCGCCCGGTGGGGCGTGGCGACCGGTCACCGCAACGTGTTCCTGTGCGGCGCGGGCGCTATCCGGGGCGGCGGCGTCAGCGGCATTCCCGGGCACAACGCCGCGATGGCCGTGCTCGACGCCGGTCAGGCGGGCTGACCGCGCAGCGCGATCTTGGCGGCGCGGCCCGGCGTCTCGGTGGCGACGGCGGCGTCCGCCGCGGCTTCCAGCGGGTAGGCGGCTTCGACATCCAGCCGCAGCTCCCCGCGGGCGGCGAGATCGATCAGTTCGCTGATCAGCCGTCCGCGCTGGTCGGCGCCGATCTCCTCGATCCGCTTGGCGCCCCAGAAGCCCTTGACCACGGCTTGGCCGAAGATCAGGTTGCCCGTGTCCAGCGTCAGCGGCTGGCCCGAGAGCGCGCCGAAGGAGATCAGCTGACCGCCGGGCGCGAGCAGCGCCAGCTCGTCGGCGGCGGCGCGACCGCCCACCTGATCGACGGCCCGGAGGATGGGCGCGCCCGAGGTGGCCGCTTCGACTTGGTCGCGCCAGCCCTCGCTCTCGGTGTCGAGCACCGGCTCGTAGCCGAGTTCGCGCAGCGCCGCGACAGAGCCGGGGCCGCGCACGAGATTCAGCACGTGCAGGCCGCGCTGCCGGGCGAAGACGTTGACGAGCCTGCCGACCGCGCCGTTGGCCGCGTTGATCGCCAGCCACTCGCCGGGCCGCAGCCCGAGGTCCTCGATGAGCATCAGCGCGCTCAACGGCATGGCCAGCAGCTGGGCCGCGGTCTCGTCGGAGACCGTGTCCGGCAGCGGAATGACCTGGCGGGCCGGGACCACGAAGTACTCGGCCCACACGTTGATCGCACCGGACACCGTCACGCGCCGTCCGACTGACATATCGGTGACGCCGGGGCCCACCGCGTCGACGCGCGCGACCGCCTCGCTGCCCGGGATGGCGGGCAACTCGGGCCGGTAGCCGTACACGCCGCGCACGATCGCCAGATCGTGATTGTGGATCGGCGACAGGATCAGCGCGAGTCGCACCTCGCCCGGACCCGGCTCGGGTACCGGGCGTTCGGCGGTGGTCAGTACATCCTTCGGTTCGCCGAACCGTTCGATGACTACGGCACGCATATCCGCTCCTTCTCGATCAGTCGTCGGCGACGAGAACCTGGACGTCGATGTTGCCGCGGGTCGCGTTGGAATACGGGCAGACCTGGTGTGCTTTGTCGGCGAGCGCTTGCGCGTCCTCCCTGGACAGGTGGGGCAGCGATACCTCCAGGGTAACCGCCAAGCCGAAGCCGCCGGCGTCGTTCGGCCCGATCCCGACCTTGGCGCCGACCGCGGAGTCGTCGATGTTCGCCTTGACCTGCTTGCCGACCAGCCGCAGCGCCGAATGGAAGCACGCGGCGTAGCCGGCCGCGAACAGCTGCTCGGGATTGGTGCCCTCGCCGTCGCCACCCATTTCCTTGGGGGCCGACAGGTTCAGGTCGAGCTTGCCGTCGGTGGTGCGTGCGCGGCCGTTGCGGCCGTCGCCGCTGGCCAGGGCCTCGGCGGTGTAGAGGATCGGCATGTCATTCTCCTTCGTTCAGCTGTGACTTCAGCGAATCGGTCAGTCGGTGCAAGATGTCGCGCAGTGCGGCGATGTCGTCCATGGACAGGCCGCTGGCCTCGGCCATCCGGGTGGGGATGTCGATCGCCTCGGCGCGCAGCGCGCGTCCGCGGTCGGTGAGCCGGATATCGACGCGGCGTTCGTCGGCCGCCGAGCGCCGCCGCTCGACCAGGCCCGTCGCCTCCAGCCGCTTGAGCAGCGGGGAGAGCGTGCCGGAGTCCAGGTCGAGCGCGTGGCAGACGTCGCCGACGCTGCGTTCGTCGCGTTCCCAGAGCGCGAGCATCACCAGGTACTGCGGGTAGGTGAGCCCGAGCTGTTCCAGCTTCGGGCGGTAGACCGCGGTCATCGCCCGGGACGCCGCGTAGAGCGGGAAGCAGAGCTGCTCGTCGAGGCTCAGGTGGTCGGTCATGAGCAATAATGTAGTGGGCAATTCTGTTGTGCACAACCTAAATGTCGGTAGTGCTCGTCACAGAGTTCGCCGGGCGGGTCAGCGGGCCGGGAAACGAAGGACGCGGTCGTCACCGCGGACGGGGTCGCCACGGCCGTCGGTGTTGGAGGTCGTGAGCCACACCGCTCCGTCCGGTGCGACCATCACGGTGCGCAACCGGCCGTATCCGTCCCGCAATTCGGCACGGGGCGTACCCACCCCGCCGTCAACGAGCGGCACGGTCCACAGCCGGCGGCCGCGCAGCGCGGCGACGTACAAGGTGTCCCCGGCGATGGCGATGCCGGAGGGTGAGGCTTCCGCGGTGGTCCAGGTCAGCAACGGCTCCGTGAAGCCGCGCTCGGCGCCGCCCGAACCCTCGACAGCGGGCCAGCCGTAGTTGTGGCCCGGCTCGATCAGATTGATCTCGTCGAAGCGGTCTTGCCCGAATTCCGCCGCGAACAATCGCCCGCCGGAGTCCCACGCCAGACCCTGCACATTGCGGTGGCCGAGGCTGTAGACCGGTGAGCCGGGATACGGATTGCCCGGAGCGGGGCGGCCGTCGGGAGTCAGCCGAAGAATTTTTCCGTTGAGACTGGCGGGATCCTGCGACCGACCGGATTGCCCGGCGTCGCCGGTCCCGGCGTAGAGCATGCCGTCCGGCCCGAACGCGATCCGTCCACCGTCGTGGTTACCGGCCTTCGCGATCCCCTCGACCA
Organism: Nocardia beijingensis NBRC 16342; assembly: GCF_001612785.1. Lineage (GTDB taxonomy): Bacteria > Actinomycetota > Actinomycetes > Mycobacteriales > Mycobacteriaceae > Nocardia > Nocardia beijingensis. The sequence goes on along the minus strand of NZ_BDBC01000041.1, from coordinate 20,486 downwards.
GCACCTCCGGTGGACCGTCGAGCCGGAACCGGACGATCCGGTTGTCCGTATCGGCGGTGAGATAGGCGTAGACATAACCACTTTCGGCGTAGTCCGGCGCGACGGCGAGCCCGAGCAGTCCGCCTTCGCCTCGGGCGGAGACGCCCGGCATCCGATACACCTGCTCCGGCGCGGCGCCCGGCGCGACGCGCAGTATTCGTCCCGAGTCCCGCTCGGATACCAGTGCCGCGCCGTCGGGCAGAAAGGCCAGTCCCCAGGGCACATCCAGGTTCCCGGCGACTTCCTCCGCGGCTTCGAGGTCGGGCCGCCCGGCGGGATCGCTCGGCGCGGAGGTGGCCGCCGTCGCGGGCGTGCCGCTGCGCACGGTCGAGGCATCGTCTCCGCAAGCCGTCAGCGCCGCCGCGAGCAGGAGTGCGGCGATCGCCGTGCAGGAGTGCCGCGCAGCGAGCCGTTTCCGCGGCGGACCGCCCTCGCGCGCGTGCGTACGCCGGAACGTCCGTCGGAACCGCCGGTCGGGGCTCCGGACGCAGGAGAAACGGCCCGTTCCGGTCCGCATCAGCCGAGATACGTTCCGTACCAGTCCAATACCCGACGCCATGCCTCGGTGGCGGCCGTGGCGTTGTACCGCTGACCGGTGTCGTTGAAGAAGGCGTGGTCCGCGTCGGGTGCGGTGAAGATCTGGTGCGGGCTGCCCGAGCGGGCCAGTGCCGCTTCCGCGGCGGGCCGGGAGGCGTTCACGCGGGCGTCGGCCGCCGCGTAGACGCCGAGCACCGCCGCTTTCGACGCGGACAGATCGCCGTTGTCCGGGAACGGTCCGTAGAACGGTGTGGCCGCGGCCAGCGGCGACGGGCCGGAGGCCAGCAGCAACCAGGTCAGGCCGCCGCCGAAGCAGAAACCGGTGGCGCCGAGCTTCTTTCCCTCGACCCGGCGCCCGAGTTCGTCCAGCCCGGCGCGCAAGTCGGCGACGAGCTGGTTCTGCGGGATCCGGCTCAGCTCGGCGGTCGCCTCGGCGGGATCGGTGAACGCCGCGGTGCCGCCTCGTGCCGACAGCAGATCGACCGCGAGTGCGGAGTATCCGGCCCCCGCGAAACGTCCTGCCACCGAACGAATGTGATCGGTGAGGCCCTTGTTCTCGTGGATCACCAGCACCCCGCCGCGTGGCTGCGCCGCAGCTGCCCACGCGGCTTGCAACGTGCCGCCGGGACCGGCGAAGGTGACGGCGCTCGTCGGGACAGCGGCGGAGGAACCCGGCGGCGTCGGTGGCGACGTGGGCGTCGGCGCGGAGTCGGTGCTCTCGGTATCGGAGTTCGCGCAGGCGGCGAGCAGGGCGGCGGCGGCCGTAGCCCCGAGCCCGAGCAGTCCCAGCCTGCGCAGTGCCTCCCGCCGGGGGAGCAGGCCGTCGGCGTGATCGGCCGCGATCTCCTCCGCGATGTAGCGTTGCAGCGGCGTCATGTGCTCCACCCTAAGCCGCGTCGTGCGTGGCGGCGCCACGTTCACTCTCTGTTCGCCCGCGACAATCCGGCCCGACCGCACGTCCCGCGTTATTCGCCAGCAGATTGCTACGTTGTCGCCCAATCGGGTGATCGATGGTCGGTCCGCATACCGGTCGAGGGAGCGAGATGGCAGCGGGGCGTGACGTGAGACGAACGATGAACAGAGTGATCCGGACGGTGGCCGCGGTCGCGGTGGCCGCGGCCGTGGGATGCGCGGCGGTCCCGGCGGCCGCGGAACCGGCGGCCGACGCCCACAGCGTGGCGTGGACCGCGCTGCACGACGGCCCCCAGCCGTATGCCGACATCCACATCGACTGGGATGTGCCGATCCGGATGAGCGACGGTGTCGTGCTGAAGGCGAACGTCTACCGGCCGGTGAAGCAGGGCGGCGAGGTGGAGCGGCAGCCGCTGCCGACCATCGTGAACCTCACGCCCTACACCAAGCTCATGACCACCCTGATCGACACGGCGCTCGCGGTGCCCGGCCTGCAGCCGCTGACCGTGCGGCTGGTGAATCGCGTGAATCTGTCCCGCACGCCGGTCAGTGGTTTCGGCGATCTGCTGCACGCGGTCGACGGCGGCACCGTGCAGACGGTGCTCGGCCTGGATCGCGATCTGATCCGCGCCGGATACACCCAGGTCATCGCCGACGTCCGAGGGACGGGATTCTCGCAGGGAGCATGGGACACCCTCGGCGAGCGGGAACAGCTCGACACCCGCGAGGTGATCGAGTGGGCGGCGGCGCAGCCGTGGTCCAACGGCCGGGTCGGGATGAGCGGCGGCTCCTACTCGGGCATCAACCAGCTGCGCGCCGCCGAGAACGCGCCCGCGCCGTTGCGGGCGATCTTCCCGGTGGAACCGGGCAGCGACCTCATGCGTGACGTCGTCGCACCCGGCGGCGGCGTGGGGACGACGTTCCTTCCGATGTGGCTCAGCACGGTCAACCAGCTGAAGCTGATTCCCGACGTGCAGTCGATGTTGCGGGGCACCTTCGACTGGGAGTGGTTGCGGGAACGAATGTCCGATCCGGCCAGCAACGTGGATCTGCTGGCCCAGGCGCTGCTGACGCCCTCGCTCGACCACGTGCCACCCGCGCTGGCCGACGCGCTGGACGAGAACAGCTATTTCCGGCGCGGCATCGAGGGTCATCCGGAGCGCATCACGGTGCCCACCTTTGTCTACGGCGGCTGGCACGACATCTTCGCCAACAGCGCCACCAAGCTGTACAACGCGATTCCGCTGCCTGCGGGACAGAAGCAACTGGTCGTCGGCGACACCTATCACGCGAATCCCGGTTCGGGAACCGGCATTCCGGGTGCGCCGCCGCGGTTGGACGTGTTGCAGCGCGTGTGGTTCGACAAGTGGTTGAAGGACATCGACCACGGCTTGGGCGATTTCGGGCCGATCACCGTGTGGGAACAAGGCGGCGGCTGGATCTCCCTCGGCCAGTTCCCGCAGAAGGACCTCAACCATCGCCGCGTGTATCTGTCGGCCGAGCCGAGCGGCACCGCGGGGAAGGCCGTCCACGACGGATCGTTGACGATGAGCGCTCCCGCCGAACGGCGGACGCTGACGGTGGCGCCCGGCCTCGCCTCGGCGTGTTCCCGCGACACCGCGCAGGGCTCCGCCGGGATGGCCGCGGTGCTGGACGTGTGCGCGAAGGATTCGCGCATCGCCGAGCGCAACGCGCTGACCTTCACCAGCGCGCCGATGACCGAGCCGACCGTCATCTCGGGGCCGGTGAACGTGCACCTGAACACGGTGCACGACGCTACCGACGGCTACTGGAGCGTCACCATGAACGACGTGGCGCCGGACGGAAGTTCGAAGGTGCTGTCCACCGGGCAGCTGACCGCTTCGCTGCGCGCCGTCGACGAGCAGAAGAGCAGCCGCACACCGACTGGCGACCTTACCGAACCGTTCAATCCGATCACCCTGGACAGTGTGCAGCCGGTCGTTCCCGGTGAGCCGGTGGCGCTGGACATCGCGGTGATCCCCACCCAGGCGGTGCTGCGACCGGGCCACCGGCTGCGGATCGACGTCTTCGCGGGGAATTCGCCGAAGGCGCTGGCCTTCCGGCCGATGCTGAACAACACCGAGCTGAAGCCGCAGCACCTGGAACTCGATCCGTCGGCGCCGAGCTTCGTCGTGGTGCCGACCGATCGTCCGCTGGGCTGAGCGCTACCTCACAACTGCGACTGCACCTGCGCGGAGATCAGCTCGAGATGATCGAGATCGGTCAGGTCGAGCACCTGCAGGTAGATGCGGGTGGTGCCGATCTCGGCGTACCGGCCGATCTTGTCCACCACCTCGGCGGGCGAGCCGGCCAAGCCGTTGGCCTTCAGCTCGTCCACCTCGCGCCCGATCGCCTCGGCTCGGCGCGCCACCTCGGCGTCGTTCGCTCCCACGCAGGCCACCAGCGCGTTGGAGTAGACCAGGTCGTCGGCGGAGCGGCCGTATGCCTCCGCGGCCGCGCGCACCCGGTCGAACTGCCGGGTGCTGTCCTCGATCGAGGAGAACGGCATGTTGAACTCACTGGCGTACTGGGCGGCCAGCCGCGGGGTGCGGGTGGCGCCGTGCCCGCCGATCACCACCGGGATCGGGTCCTGCACCGGTTTCGGCAGGGCGGGGGAGTCGGTGAGCTGGTAATGCTTGCCGTCGTAGCTGAAGGTGTCGCCGGGTTTGGTCGCCCAGAGCCCGGTGATGACGGCCAGCTGCTCTTCCAGCCGGGCGAATTTGTCGGCGGGGAACGGAATGCCGTACGCGGCGTGCTCCTCGGCGAACCAGCCGCTGCCGAGGCCGAATTCGACTCGGCCGCCGGACATCTGGTCCACCTGCGCCACCTGGATCGCCAGCGGGCCCGGCAGCCGGAAGGTGGCGGCGGTGACCAGGGTGCCGAGCCGGATGCGCTTGGTCTCCCTGGCCAGTCCGGCGAGGGTGATCCAGGCGTCGGTGGGACCGGGCAGCCCATCGGCGCCACCCATGCTCAGATAGTGGTCGGAGCGGAAGAACGCGTCGAAGCCCAAGTCCTCGGTGGCCTTGGCAACGGTGAGCAGGGTGTCGTAGCTCGCGCCCTGCTGCGGCTCGGTGAAGATGCGTAGTTCCATGTCGACGACCCTAGCCGGTCGCGTGCTCGGCGCACGGCGAGCGCTCGCTCGGGCTCCCGACCAGCCGAAACGCCGCCGACCCGGTGTGCTGACGCGCGGCGAACGTGATCACTGCGCGGCACGGCCCGGCGCGGGCGAGGACTGCGTGTAAGCGCGTGCGATGAGCGCGGCGCGCAGCCGGTAGAGCGCGTGCGGAACCGCGGTGTCCAAGCCGGTGAGGCGGCCGATGCGCTTGAGCCGATGGTCGACGGTGTTCGGGTGCAGATACATCGTGCGCGAGGTGCGCCTGCGGTTGAAGTCGTTGCGGATGTGCTCGCGCAAGGTGTCGAACAGTTCGGGATGGCCCTCCAGCGGGTCGAGCAGGGCGGCGAGCCGGTCGCGCCCCGGCCCCGGCCGGGTGAGCTGGTATTCCAGGGCGAGGTCCTCGAAGCGGTACAGGCCGGGTGGGCTCTGCAGGCGACGGACCATGTCGAGCAGTTCGTGCGCCTGCTCGGCGGCGCCGGGAATCCGCTCGGGCTCGGCGGTGACGGCGGCGGCGGTGAGCGGGGCGTGCGCCGCCGCGGCCAAGGCGGCGACCAGATCGTCGATCCGATCGGCGGCGGCCGGCGAGCCCGGCAGCAGGATCGTGCCGCCGATCGCGCTGAGCGCGGCAGGCACGTGTCCACCGCAGTGCAACTCGAGGCACAGTCGCATGCGCCTGCGGATGCTGTGCTCGTCTCCGGGACGCGTCTCGGTGGGCGGATCGACCGTGACGGCGAGCACGGTGTAGCGCTCGGCGACCGGAACGCCGTACTCCCGGTAGACCTTCGCCGGGTGGTGGCCGCGCAGCAGCGCGACGGCGACGGCGTGCCCGGCCGCCTGCTCGTCGGCGGGCGCGACGGACAGGTAGGCCAGCGACACGGCGGAGGTGACCGCGTGGACGGCGTCGAAGAGCTTGCGTACGTCGTTGTGCCGCACGGTGTCCGAGGCACGCAGGTGCTCGTCGAGATAGAGCCGGAAGCCCTCGTGGACGAGATGCTGCACAGTGTCCATGCGCACCCCGACGCCGGCCCACCGGGTGGCTGCCTCGAAGATGCGGACCGTGCGGGCCGGTCGCCCGGGGTCCGCGGAAGCGAGCAGGTCGAGGCAGTGCGCGACGGTGGCGCGGATCTCCGTGCGCAGCACGTTCCCATGTTCGACGTGCCTGCGGGGAATGATGCCGAGCAGGTGCCGCACGATGTGTTCGGTGGGCTCGGGCTCGGCGGATGCTGTGGTGATGCTGGGCGTCGGTGGCATGCCGATCCCTCAGGAACCGGCTCCGCCGCCGACCGGTTCAGGGTCGAGCGTGCGGGCGCCGGTCCGATGCCGGGTGCATTGCGTCGTCGCAAACATTCGGTACTTCCCATCCAATCGACCGCGCGTCTCACGGAACAGACCGGAGCGCGATTCGCATCACGTGCGTCGGCGATCCCGCGACGTCGCTGTCCTTGAAATGTATCGGCGGTGGCGCGCAGGGTCACTGCACAGGCCGACGAAGTGCTCAGCCGCTAGGTTGTTGCCGATGACAAGCCCGTATACGCGGGAGAATCCGCCTTCGGAGGGAGAATGGTCCGAGTGCGTGGTGTACCGGTGATCGTCGTGATGGGGGTGTCGGGATCGGGGAAGACGACGGTCGGCGTCCGCCTGGCCGAGGTGCTGGGGGTCGAGTACGCCGAAGGCGACGATTTCCATCCGCCCGCGAACATCGTGAAGATGTCGGCGGGCACGCCGTTGGACGATGCCGACCGCGCACCGTGGCTCGACGCCTTGGCCGCCTGGATGGCCGAGCGATCCGGCCACGGAGCGGTCGTGACCTGTTCCGCCCTGAAACGCGCGTATCGCGACAGGTTGCGCGGCCGCGTTCCCGGCGTCTTCTTCCTGCATCTGGACGCGCCACGCGAGGAACTCGAACGCCGCGTGACCGGACGCCGCGGGCACTTCATGCCTGCGAGCCTGCTGGATTCACAGCTGGCCACCCTGGAGCGGCTCGATCCCGACGAGCGCGGGAGCACCGTCGACGCGACCCGGCCGCCCCAGGATGTGGTGCGGGCCGCCGTCGCGGCGCTGGCGTGACGGTGCGCGCCGGTCAGAGTCCGCCGAGGCCGGAGAGCACTTCGAAACCGAGATCCAAGCCGCGCCACAGAGCGTCTATCTCGGCGGTGACGGCGGGGGCCGCGGCCTGGTCCTGCAGGGCCAGGCCGTTGCCGAAGATGACGACATTGGCGCCCGCGTCGGCCAGCCGCAGCAAAGGGCCGGTCGCCACACCTTGCCCGAGCACCGCGTCCAAACCATCGCCGACGAAGTAGAAGCGCCACAGCGGCCCGAGATCACCGCCGTAGAGGGATTTCGTCGCGGCTACGATCAGCGCTCCCTGCTGGGCGATCGAGTCGACGATGCGGAAGTAGTCCCGCGCGTTCGCGGCCGAGCTGCCGACCGCCGCGACGGAGTAGGACAGATCGACGGTCAGATGCGCGTCGTACCCGGCCATCGCCACCCGCGCGGGGGACAGCTCGCAGCGGCGGGTCAGCGCGAAGTAGTGCGCCCACTGCGGTTCGGCGGGTGCGCCGGTGAATTCCGCGTGCAGCGCGCGCAGGAAACGCGACAGCAGCTCCAGACTGATCCGGTGCGCCCATTCCGGGTCGTCGAACGACGCGGGGTCGCGCTGGAGCGGCAGGACGGCCGCTTGTTCCACCGCGTCGAGGCCGAGGGCGAACACACCGCGCGAATCACGATGGCGGACCAGGATTTCGGTGATCCGGCGGTGCCGGTCGACGGCGCGCTCCAACTGCGACAACGAGGAACCCGTTGGCAGCCCGGTCTCGGACAGCTCCGCGATCTCGGCCGTCTCCGCCTCCGTCAAGGGGGTGCCGCAGGCCGTGCCGACCGGTGCGGCATAGGCGGTGGGACCGAGCGCGATCGTGCCGAGCAGCACCGTGACAGCCGTGATCAGTGCCGAAAGAATCTGCCGCGCAGCGGTGCTCGGTGTGCGCGTGGGAAGGTTCGCCATGCTGGCTCCCGGAGGGTCGTGAATCGCGATCTGGAGTCGGACGGCCGAAGGGGTGTGCTCGGCGAATGCGCCGCCGGATGAGGCGTTGGCGCAGGGCGGGTTCGAAGCCTAACCGAGCCGACCGGGTCGCGCAGCGCGACGATCAGTGCGCCGCGAAGCAGGACCCCGATGGCGCGCCCGGCAGGCAGACTTCGGCGATGGCGGAGACGAGCAGCCACGCCCCGAGCGCCAGCGAACCCACGGCGATCGCGCCGAACACGAAGACCCACAGCAGGCCGGGCAGCCGGGTGAGCCGGGCGAGTTGATCGGCGTCGGAGTCGACCTCGTGATAGCGGGCGCGTTGCTGCCGGGAGCGGCTTCGTTGCAGCTCGATCACCGGCCGCGCCCCGGCGAACAGCAGGAACCAGGCGCCCAGATACGCGAAACCCGCTTGCAGCGTGTCGGTGCCGAACCAGGAGACCACGAAGGCCACCGCTCCGAGACCGAGCACGGTGATGGCGCCGTAGACATTTCTGATCTTGATCAGGAGCGCGGCGAGCAGCACGATGGCGGTCCAGAGCAGCAGCGTGATCCGGCTCGCGCCCAGCAGCGCGGCGAATCCGAGACCGAGCAGCGGCGGCGCCGGGTAACCGGCCATGGTGGTGAGGATCATCCCGAGGCCGTAGGGTTTGCCGCTCGACACGGTGAGTCCCGAAGTGTCCGAATGCAACCGGATGCTGTTGAGCTTGCGGCCGGTCAGCAGGGCGACCAGCGCGTGCCCGCCTTCGTGCGCGATGGTGACGATATTGCGGGTCAATCGCCAGACGGGGGTGTAACCGACCAGCAGGAGCGCCGCCACCGCGGCCGCCACCACCAGCCACCACGGCGGTTGCGCTTGCGTCGTCGTCAGACGATCGGCGATGGAAGCGCCGCGCTCGAAGAATTCCGCTCTGTCCACCGCCGCACCTTAACCGCCCGCCGCCGACGGCGCTCGGGCATGCGTTCCCGCCCTCGGCGCCCGGTCCGGCGCGGTCGTCACGCCGTCAGCTCTTGCGCAGGACCCCTTCGATGTTGCCGATGACGCCGGAGGTGCGGTACGTCAGGGAACCGTCCGGCTGCAGGGTGACCGTCGAGGTGGACCCGTTGTCGAAGCAGGAAGGGGAGCCGCCGGACAGCCGCGCGACGAACGACAATTCGTTCTCGCCCGCGGCGGTGAGCGTCTCCGCGCGTTCGCAGCGCTCACCGCTCAATTTGCCGGTGTTCGACGATTGCGCGATCTCTTGGCCCACCGCGCCGTCACGAATGGTCAGCACGATGTCGAACGACAACAAGGGGTCGCGGGCCACGCCTTTCCATTCTCCGACGAAAGCCTCCGGAACACCGGTGCCGGAAGGACTGCTGCCGGTCGGTTCCGGATCGATGGCCTCGGTGGTGGTGGCCGCCGAGGATCTGCCGGTGGTTTGCGTGGTCTGCTCGGCCGATTCGCTCGCGTTCTCGTTTCTCAGCCGGGAGCCCACCACGAACGCGGCGACGGCGACGGCGAGGCAGACGACGAACGCTCCGGCGGCGAGCAGGGCGCGGCCGGGGCGGCGTGCGGGCGGCGCGGCGGGGGCCGGGCCGAACGCGGGCGAAACCTGGTGCGCGGGTGGAGGCGTCGGAGGTCTCGCGAACGCGGGTGGCGTTCGCGGCGGGATGGAGTGCGGCGTGGACGCCGATCGTCCTCGATCGCCTTGCGGTACCCGTGAGTTGGCAGGTGATGCGGGGCCGACCATGGTGTCGGCGGTGCGCGCCGGATCAGCGGGCAGAGAGAACCGCTGGTGGTCGAGTGGCCCGGAATCCAGGTTCAGCAGCTCGACCGCGCGGCGGCCGACCTCCTCGAGCACCGGGCCGGGCAGCCAGCCGCCGCGATCCGGGATGCCCAGCGCGGTGAGCCGGGACAGCAGCTGCTCCGGAGTCGGGCGGGCCGCGGCGTCTTTGGTCAGGCAGGCGGCCACCAGCGGGCGCAGCCGTTCCGGCACGTCGTCGAGCTGCGGTTCCTCGTACACCACCCGCCACAGCATGTGCACCGCCTCGCCGGCGCCGAACGGTCCGTGGCCGGTCGCCGCGAAGACCAGGACGCCGCCGAGTGCGAAGACGTCGGCGGGCGGGCCGATCGAGTCGCCGGTCACTTGCTCGGGGCACATGAATCCCGGTGAGCCGATGACCTTTCCGGTGGTGGTGAGCTTGCTGTCGTCGAGGGCGCGGGCGATGCCGAAATCGATCACCTTGGGGCCGTCGAGGGCCAGAAGGACATTGGACGGTTTGAGGTCGCGGTGCACGACACCGGCTCCGTGCACGGCGGTCAACGCCTCGATCAGCCCGTGCGCCAGCACGAGCAGCGCGTTCTCGGTGAACGGGCCGTAGCGGTCGACCGCGTCGGCCAGCGGGAATCCGGCCACGTAACCGGTGGCCAGCCAGGGTGGATCGGCGTCCACGTCCGCGTCCAGCACCGGTGCGGTGAATTGCCCGTCGACCCGGCGGGCCGCGGCCACCTCGCGCCGGAAGCGCTGACGGAATTCGGCGTCGATCATGTCCGGGCGGATGACCTTGACCGCGACGGTGCGTCCGCCCGGGTTCCGGCCGAGGTAGACCCGGCCCATGCCGCCCGCGCCGAGCACGCCGAGCAGGCGGTAATCCCCGATCCGGACCGGATCGTTCGTGCCGAGCGGTTGCATCGCGCAGCTGACTCCCTTCGCGTGGCGTCGACCCTCCGAGAGGCTACTCATCGGGCCCGTCCGTGTCCGCTCGGACCGCCTCCGTCAACCCGCCATGCTCGGCGCGGGCGCGGGCTGCTCCCGCCGCGCCCGCCTGGCCAGCAGATACGCGGCGATCGCCGCCGGGATGTTCATCAGAACGCCGTACACCGCGCCGGGAACGGCCATGGTCTCGTTGTCCAGGACCGAAGCGGCGACGGCGATCGCGAGCGCCGCGTTGTGCACGCCGATCTCCATCGCCGAAGCGATCGCCTGATCGGCTTCCACACGCAACAGCCGGGGCAGAAAGTAGCCGACGGCCAGACTGATCACGGCGAAGGACAAGCAGATCGCCGACAGCTCGCCGATGTGGTCGGTCAGGATGTCCAGATTCGAGCCGACCCCGGCCGCGATCACCAGCGCGAGAACCACGACGGACAGGATCTTGACCGCGCCGCGCATCCGCCGCGACCACTCCTCGAACCGCCGGTGCACCACCATGCCGATCGCGACTGGCACCAGCACGATGGCGAAGACCTGCGCGAATTTGTCCGGCCGCAGTCCGACCGAACCCGTGCCGTCCAGGAACAAGGCGTAGGACAGCGCCACCACCACCGGCAGGGTGAACACTGCGAGCACCGAATTGATCGCGGTGAGCGTGATGTTCAGCGCCACGTTGCCTCCGGCGACGTGGCTGAACAGATTGGCCGACGCCCCGCCCGGCGACGCCGCCAGCAGCAGCATGCCCGCGGCGAGCGCGCCTTCCAGCCCGAACAGGCGGATCAGGCCCAGGCAGACCGCGGGAAGCAGGATCATCTGGCACACCAGCGCGATCACCGCCGCTTTCGGATACCGCAGCACGCGCGCGAAATCCTCGGTCGTCAAGGTCAATCCGAGCCCGAACATCACCAAGGCCAGCGCCAGCGGCAGCAGCACCGCGAAAACCGTTGCACCCATCCGGTTCTCCTCTCCACCGGGTGGCCGGAGCGGCCGACCCGAGGGGACCGACGTTATCGAGTCGCGGCGCGGGTTGCCAGCGCCGGTCAGGCGGTGACGGTCACACCTCTGGCGGCCGACTCGCGTGCTTTCGTCAGCAGGCGCAGGGTGGTGACGGCGTCGCGCGGGTCGACGGGCACGGGCCCGCCGTCGAGCAGCGCGGCGGCCATCGCGGAGTAGAACTCGGGATACGCGCCGGGTGCGGTCGGCAGCGGGGTGAAGTCCGGTTCCGCGCCGAGCACGCCACAGCGCTCGGGATCGACCGTGCCCCAGGAGGAATCGCTTTGCGGACGACGACCGGACCGGAGCGCGTCCTCCTGCGGGTCCAGCCCATAGGTGACATACGCGGCTTCCGACCCGAGCACCCGGAAGCGTGGCCCCAGTTGCGGGGCGACGGCGCTCATCCAGAGATGGGAGCGCACACCGCCGGTGTGGGTGAGCGCGACGAACGCGTCGTCGTCGGTGGTGATCCCTTCTCGTCGCCGGTCCAGCTCGCAGTACACCGAAGCCACCGGGCCGAATAGGGTCACCGCTTGGTCCACCAGGTGGCTGCCGAGGTCGAGCAGAATGCCCGCGCCCTCCTCGTCCGTGCCGACTTCCCGCCAGCCGCCCTTCGGCACCGGACGCCACCGTTCGAACCGGGACTCGAAACGGCGCACATGGCCGAGTTTTCCGGTCTCCACCAGTTCGCGCACGGTACGGAAATCGCCGTCCCAGCGCCGGTTCTGGAAGACCGACAGCGCCAGGCCGGACCGCTCCGCGCGCCGGACGAGGTCATCGGCGTCGTCCGCCGTGACCGCGAACGGCTTGTCGACCACCACCGGCAGCCCGGCCTCCAGCGCCTGCCGGGCCAGCGGCGCGTGCGTGTGGTTCGGTGTCGCGATCACGACGAGATCGATGCCGTCCGGTGCGGCGAACAACTCCTCGGCGTGCGGCACCACCCGCACACCGGGGTGTTCGGCGCGCGCCCGCTCGGCACGTTCCGCCGAGGAGGTCACCACGGCCGCGACCCGCATCCGTGGCTGCGCGGCGATCAGCGGGGCGTGAAAGACCGACCCGGCCAACCCGTAGCCGACGACGGCGACCTCGACGATGCTCATGCCCCGACGCTACCGCGCCGACGACGGGGGGCTGGGCACCCGCATCCGAGCCGGGGCGACGGCTGAGCAGAAGACGATGCTCGTGCCCGGATGCTGGCGCGCCGACGAGGGCGTGGTGGGCATGCGCTTCCGCGCCGGAGCGGCGGCCGAGCAGGGCAGAAAGCGGTGTACGGCAGAAAGTGAGCGCCGCGGCACCGGACGATCGGACCCTGCCGGGACGTTGCGACTCGGGAGGGCGGGGCCGCGCGCCTTCACCCGGCCGAGCCCTGTGCCGGAGCGCGCGGGTGGGCGCTGAACCGGCGGATTCAGCGACCGGTGACCGCCGGGCCGCGCGTCGCTACCCAGCCCGCGCGTCGGTGCAACCCGAAAGCCCGATTGCGGGTCGGCAGCCATGCGGGGACGCTCCGTCCGCTCAGTGCGGCGGTGCGGCGGAGTACTCCTGTTCGGGTCGCCCGGTGCTGCCGTAGCGCAGGCTCATACGTACCGCGCCGCTGGACACGAGCGCGGCGAGATAGCGCTGCGCGGTGGCGCGGGAGATGCCGATGGCGCCGGCGACCTCGCCTGCCGACAGCGGCGCGCCCGCGTCGAGAATCGCTTGCAGGACAGCGTCTTTGGTCGGGGAGGCGACAGTCGCCGCCGGGCTCGCGGTGACCGAGGGGCGCAGCGCGTGCAGCGCCGCCGCGACGCGGGCGTTGTCGGCCTGCGGCACGGCGAGGATGCGCCGGTACCGGGCGTAGGCGGCGAGCCGGGCGGCGAGTTCGGTATGCGGGAAGGGCTTGACCAGGTAGGACACCGCACCCGCCGCCACAGCGGCGCGCACGGACTCGCTCTCCGTCGACGCGGTGAGCACCATGGCGTCGCAGCGGAGCGTACGAACGAAATCGATACCGGAGCCGTCCGGTAAATAGACGTCCACCAGCGCCAGGTCGATCGACTGTGCCGCGACGATTTCCCGCGCGGCGGCGAGGGTGTTGGCGGTGCCCGCCACCGTGAAACCCGGGATGGCCTGCACGATTCCGGCGTGCAGGTTCGCAACCCGGAAGTCGTCGTCGACGACGAGGACGGTCAGCGGCGGCGGGGCCATGACACCTCGCTTTCCACGAGCACTCCGGGCATGCGGGCGATGAATTCCGCACCGGTGAGCGGTGGCTCGCCGCCGCGGGGACTCGACAGGCGCACGTCGCCGCCATGGGCGCGCGCGATCTGGCGGATCAAGGCGAGTCCGACCCCGCGTCCGCCGGGGACGCCGCGGTCCTCGCGGGTCGAGATCCCTTCGGTGAAGAGCGTGTCCTCTAGTTCGGGCGCGACACCGTCGCCGCTGTCGGCGACGGCGATGTGCAGTGTCGAGTCCTGCTGCACCAGTTCGACTTCCACCTGCCGGACCGGCCGGTCCCCGGCGCGCACGGCCTCCATGGCGTTGTCAAGCAGATTGCCGAGCACGGTGGTCACGTCCACCGGATCGGCGAGATCGCCCTCGACCCAGGTGTTGGGCCCGAGCACGAGTTCCACTCCGCTCTCCCTGGCGTGCGCGGCCTTGGCGGCCAGAAAGGCCTGCAGGTACGGGTCGTGGATGGCGTCGATGCCCGGCGTCGCCGGACCGAGCGGCCCCGCGCCGATCAGTTCGTCCACCGACCGCGCCGCTTCCTCCACGTGCCCGCTGTGCAGCAGTCCGCTGATGAGGTGCATCTTGTTGGAGAACTCGTGGCGCTGCGCGCGCAGCACCGTGCTCATCGATTGCACCGCGTCCAGCTGCCTGGTCAGCGATTCCACGTCGGTGCGGTCGCGCACCGTGAGCACCGCGCCGAGATCGCGCCCGTCGCGGCTGACCCGGCGCGCGGAGACGATGACGACGTTCGCGCCGATCGTGGCCGAGGTGGGTTGCTGGTCGAGGTCGCGGAAGACCTCCAGCACCCGAGGGGTGAGTCCGATCCGGTCCACCGGGCATCCGATGTCCGGCGCGATGCCGAGCAACCTGCGCGCCTCGTCGCTGACGAAGGTCGTGCGCCACGCCGCGTCGACGGCGAGCACGCCGCCGCCGATGCCGTGCAGCACCGCGGCCTGGCCGCGGACCAACTCGGCCAGCTCGTCCGGTTCCAACCCGAGCGTCAGTCCGCGCCACCGGCGGGCGAGCAGCACCGATCCGGCGATGCCGACCGCGAGCGCCACCGCGACCAGCCCGGCCGCGGTACGCAGATCGCCGAGCAGTTGCTCGTGCACCGCGTCGGTGGCGATGCCGACGCTGACCGCCCCGACCACACGGTCGGAACCGGGCGCGGTGACGGGAACCTTCGCGCGCACGGAGTCACCGAGCGTGCCGCGTTCCTCGGTGATCGACTCGCGGCCCGCCAGCGCCTCGGACGGATCGGTGCTGACATGCTCGGCCAGGCGCCCGGCGTCCGGATGCGCCAGGCGGATGCCCGCGTCGTCGGTGATCACCACGAACAGTGCGCCGTTGCGCTGGGTCGCGTCCACCGCGAGCCGTTCCAGCGGGCCCGTCGCCAGTTCGGCGCGCACGCCGGGATCGACCGTGCCCGGCGCGTACCCGGCCACCTCGGCGCGCACCACCGGGTCGGCGGCGACGGTGCGGGCGACGGCCAGCGCGCGCTGGCCGTAGGCGTCGCGCAGCCGCCGGTCACTGAGGTAGCCGAACACCGCGAACGCGACGCCGAGCGTGAGCGCGACCACCAGGATCTGCGACAGCAGAACCTGGGTCCGCAATCGCACGGCCCGCGCGCCCTCAGTGGCCATGGCCGCAGCATAAGCGCAGACCCCCGCGCGCGACGCATGAGCAGAATGCGCAAAACCCGCAGATCCCGCGTTTGTGGCGGTTGTGCGCACAAGCTCCGGCGTGTGACCGGGGACACGTACGTTTCCCCCGACCCGATCTCGCAGGAGTAGGAAGCAATGACGCAATCACTCATCGAGCTGCGGAACGCGACCAAGCGCTTCCCCGGCACCGGCGGCGGCATCCACACCGCCGTGCGCAATCTGAACCTGGCGGTGCGCCCCGGCGAATTCGTCGCCGTCGTCGGCCCGACCGGATGCGGCAAGTCCACCACACTGTCGCTGGTGTCCGGCCTGGAGCCGGCCTCGGCGGGACGGACCCTGGTGCGCGGCCAGGACGTCGACGGCATCCCCGACGGCATCGGCTACATGTTCCAGCAGGACGCGGTGCTGCCGTGGAAGAGCGTGCTGGACAACGTGGCGCTCGGCCCGCGCCTGCGCGGCGCGTCGAAGGCCGAGGCGCGCGCGAAGGCGTCGGCGTGGGTGCGCACGGTCGGGCTGGCCGGGTTCGAGAGCTACTACCCGCACCAGCTGTCCGGCGGGATGCGCAAGCGCGTCGCGCTGGCGCAGACGCTGGTCAACGAGCCGGAGATCCTGCTGATGGACGAGCCGTTCAGCGCGCTGGACGTGCAGACCCGTCAGCTCATGCAGGACGAATTGCTGCGGGTCTGGGCGGGCACCAACGCGGCGGTCGTCTTCGTCACCCACGATCTGGAGGAGGCGATCGTGCTCGCCGACCGGGTGGTGGTGATGACCGCGAGCCCGGCCACTGTCTGCGGGGACTTCCCCGTGAGTCTGGCCCGGCCGCGCAGCGTCGAGGACGTGCGGCTGACGGCCGAGTTCCGCGACATCTACAAGGAGATCTGGGAGACGCTGCGCGATCAGGTCGAGGCGGCGCGGGCGAAGGGAGCCTCCCGTGTCGCATGACGTGCTGGTCCAGGACACCGTCGACGCGCTGGCGGTGGAGAACGAGACCGAGGAGCAGATCCTGGCCAGGGTGCGCACCACCGCGCGCCGCGCCCGGATCCGCACCTGGGGGCTGCGCGCCGCGCTGGTCGCGCTGTGGCTGGGCGCGTGGGAACTCACCGCCACGGTGTGGATCGACCCCTTCTTCTACTCCAAGCCGTCGCTGATCTGGTCGCGTCTGGTCGAATGGTTCACCGAGGGAACCCAATTCGGTTCGATCTGGCTGCAGGTCTACACCACCGTGCAGGAGGCCGTGCTCGGCTTCGTGATCGGCACGGTGGCCGGTGTCGTGCTGGGTGTGCTGCTCGGCCGCAGCCGGTACTGGGCCGAGGTGCTCGCGCCGTTCATCAAGGCGCTCAACGCCGTTCCGCGCATCGTGCTGGCGTCGCTGTTCATCATCTGGTTCGGGCTCGGGCTGAGTTCGAAGGTGGCGACCGTGGTGGTGCTGGTCTTCTTCGCGGTGTTCTTCAACGCGTTCACCGGTGCGCGCGAAGTGGACGGCAACGTGATCGACAACGCCCGCATCCTCGGCGCGAGCCGCAGGCAGGTGCTGGTGTCGATCGTGCTGCCGAGCGCGACCACCTGGATCCTGTCCAGCCTGCACACCGCGTTCGGCTTCGCGCTGATCGGTGCGGTGGTGGGCGAATACGCCGGGGCGAGCAAGGGCTTGGGCCTGTTGATCAGCAACGCGCAGGGCACCTTCGACTCGGCGGGCATCTACGCGGGCATGATCATCATCACCGTGATCGCGCTGATCGCCGAGTGGGGCATCGGCATGGCGGAGAACCGGTTGCTGAAATGGCGGCCTTCGCAGGCGACCTCGAACCACGGGATCTGATCATGAGGTATCGCAAGCAGCTCGCGCTCGTCGCCGTGGTGGTCGCGGCATTGCTGACGGTCACCGGATGCCGGGACTCCCGCACCATCCCGATGGCCGGTGGCCGACCGCAGATCACCATCATGGTGGGCGGACTGGAGAAAGTGATCTACCTGCCCGCCGTGCTCACCCGGCAACTCGGCTTCTTCGAGCGCAACGACATCGACGTGACGTTGCTCGGCGAGCAATCCGGAGCCACGGCCGAGACCGCGTTGCTCACCGGCGACGTGCAAGGCGTGGTCGGGTTCTACGACCACACCATCGATCTGCAGGCCAAGGACCAGTGCATCCGCTCGGTGGTGCAGATGTCCGACGTGCCCGGTGAGGTGGAGCTGGTGTCGAAGGCGGACGCGGACATCACCTCGGTCGCCGACCTGCGCGGCAAGAAGCTGGGCGTGACCTCGCTCGGGTCATCGACCGACTTCCTCACCCAGGCGCTCACCGGCCAGGCAGGCATGGGCACCGCCGACTACACCCGGGTGAAAGTCGGTGCGGGACAGACGTTCATCGCGGGCATGAACCACGACGGCATCGACGCGGGCATGACCACCGATCCCACGGTGGCGCAGATGGTGAACTCAGGGGATGCGCGCATCCTGGTGGATCTGCGCACCGAGGCGGGTACCAGGGCCGCGCTCGGCGGGCTGTATCCGGCGACGTCGCTGTACATGAGCTGCGCGACGATCGAGGCCCACCCGGACATCGTGCGCAAGCTCGCCGCCGCGTTCGTGCAGACGCTGCGGTGGATTCGGACGCACACGCCGGAGGAGATCGCCGAGAAGATGCCGCCGCAGTACGCGAGCGCGGGCAAGGACCTCTACGTCCAGTCGATCCGCGACTCCATCGGCATGTTCAACGGCGACGGGTTGATGAAACCCGAAGGCGCGCAGAACGTGCTGGAGATCCTCGGAAAGTACTCGAAGAACGTGCGGCCTGTGCGCGATCGCATCGACCTGTCCGCGACCTACACCACGCAGTTCGTGGAGGAGGCGTTGCGCGCGCCGCTCCCGTAGCGCGGCGTCGGTGACCATGGCCGCCCGGGATCGCCCCGGGCGGCCTGCGTGGGGCACCGCGGCTTCTCAACTGTGGAGACACCGCACCATAAACCGACATGAGAGGTGCTCCCATAAGCCGTCGCACGCCACGGCCGCCGAGGTGCGTGTGCACCATCTGATCGGATTCGCCGGGCTGATGTGCTTCCTGCTGCTGGCCTGGCTGCCCAGTACCGACCGCCGCGCCGCCGTCGCGCGGCTGCCCCGGATCGCCGTCCTGCTGCTCGTGCAGTTTGCGTTCGGGTTCCTGTTGCTGCGGACCGGGATCGGGGGCACCGTGATCCGAGCGGTCAGCGACGCCTTCGCCCACATCCTCGGCTACGCGGCCCAGGGAACCGCGTTCGTGTTCGGCGAGCTGCCCGCCGTCGGCAGCGGCGGGCCCGCGTTCCTGTTCGCGGTCCTGATGCCGATCGTGCTGGTCTCCGCCCTGATCGGCATCCTGCAACACCTGCGGGTGCTTCCGTTGATCATCAAGTACCTCGGCCTGCTGCTGGCGTGGGTGAGCGGCTTCGGCCGGATCGAATCGTTCAACGCGGTCGCCTCCGCCATCCTCGGCCAGTCCGAGGTGTTCATCTCGCTGCGCGCCATGCTCGACGACATCCCGCCGCAGCGGATGTACACCCTGGCGGCCTCGGCGATGTCCACGGTGTCGGCGGGCATCCTCGGCGCGTACATGCTGCTGATCGACCCGAAGTACGTGATAGCGGCCATCGTGCTGAACATGCTGGGCGCCTTCGTGGTGTGCTCGCTGATCAATCCCTACGTGGTCACCGCCGCCGACGATGCCGGGCTGCTGGGGGAGGAGATCGCCGACAGCCGCAAGCGGCAGTCGTTCTTCGAGATGCTCACCGAGTACATCCTGGTCGGCTGGAAGGTCGCGTTCACCGTCGCGGCCATGCTGCTCGGATTCATCGCCTTGCTCGCCATGGTCAACGGGATCTTCGCCGCGCTGTTCCACGGCACCACGTTCCAGGACGTGATGGGCCACGTCTTCGCGCCGCTGGCCTGGCTGACCGGCATCCCCTGGGAGGAGGCGGCGGCAGCGGGCCGGTTCATGGGCACCAAGCTGGTGTCCAACGAGGTGGTCGCCATGCGAGAACTGAACCGGCAACACGCCGGGCTGTCGGACCGCACCGTCGCGATCGTGTCCACCTATCTGGTGTCGTTCGCGAACTTCTCCACCATCGCCATCGTCACCGGCGCGGTCCGCAGCCTCAGCGAGAAACAAGGCACCGTCATCGCCCGCAACGGGCTCCGCCTGCTCTACGGCGCCACGTTGGTCAGCTTCGTGTCCGCCACCATCGTCGGACTGCTGAGCTGAAGGAGGTTCAGGCGTTGGCCTCCTCGGTCGCCCGCAGTTCGGCCTTCCATTCCCGGAAGCCCTCCTCGGTGCGGCCGCGGCGCCAATATCCGGAGATGGACGCCGCCCACTCCGCGGTGACGCCGCGATCCCTGCGGATGTAGCGGCGCAGATCCTTCATGACCGCCTCGGCCTCGCCGTGGATGAACACCTGGACCTGCCCCGGTGCCCACGGCGCGGAGCGGACGGTCTCGGCGAGCACCTCGCCCGGGGAACGGACGCCGCGGTGCAGCCAGGTCAGCTCGATGCCGTCCGGCTTCTTCAACGGCAGTTCGTCGTCCGGACCGGCGACCTCCACGAACGCCAGCCCGGTCGCCTCGCCGGGCATCGCCTCGAGCGCGGCGGCGATGGCGGGCAGCGCCGCCTCGTCACCGGCCAGCAGATGCCAGTCGGCATCCGGACGCGGGGCGTAGGCGCCGTTGGGGCCATAGAAATCGATGGTCTCGCCGGGCTGGACGGCGGCCGCCCACGGTCCCGCGATGCCTTCCGCGCCGTGGTAGACGAAATCGACCGCTATCTCCCCGGCGACGGAATCGACGGACCGGACGGTGTAGGTGCGCAGCACCTCGTTGCCGTCCTGCGGGAAGATGAACTTCACATACGAGTCGGTGAACTCGCTGGGCCGGAACGCGGCGAAGCCGGGCCCGCCGATGTGCACCCGGATCAGGTGCGGGGTGAGCCATTCGGTGCGCTGCACCGTGAGGGTGGTGCGGGGACGTGCCAAGAGAACCTCCGATATTAACAATTAGGATTGCCTTACTTACCCTACCTGTGTTCCGCTCAGGCTGCGGGCAACCGCTGACGGCGCGCCGCCCCGGCGAAAGGATGATGCCCATGACGCAGTCCGTGACCACCCCCACCCACGCCGTGCAACAGCGCTACCGCGACCCGCGACCGGTCGAACCGGCGCAGTGGAACCAGGTCCTGCAAGTGCTGCACGAGCATCGCTCGGTGCGCCGCTACCTGCCCGACCCGGTGTCCGACGACACCCTCCGGCTGCTGATCTCCGCGGCAC
>NZ_BDBC01000040.1 GCF_001612785.1 Nocardia beijingensis NBRC 16342 | reverse complement strand
AACGCGCTGGTGGCGGCGGAATCGCTGGGGCTCGGGACCGTCTATATCGGCGCGCTGCGCAACAAGCCGGAAGAAGTCGCCGCCGAACTGGGACTGCCGCCGCAGGTCTTCGCCGTCTTCGGCTTGGTGGTCGGTCACCCCGATCCGGCCGAGGACGCGCGGGTGAAACCGCGCCTGCCGCAGGACGCCGTGCTGCACCACGAGACCTACGACCTGGACGCGCAGCGGGCCCACGTGGCCGAATACGAAACCCGGATCGCGGAATTCTATGCCGAACAACGGCTTTCGCATTCGTGGACCGAACGCGTGCTGGCCCGGCTGGCCTCCGCGGCGGCGCTCAACGGCAGGCACCGGCTGCGCGAATCGCTGGTCAACCACGGCTTCCGCTTGCACTGACCCGGCTCAGGCCGCGACCTTCTCGGTGAGCAGCTCGAACGAGCGGGCGCGGTCGTCGATGTCGTAGACCAGTGTGTTGATCATCAGCTCGTCGGCCTGCGTGCGGCGCAGCAGGTCCTCCAGCTGTCCGCGCACCGTTTCCGGCGAGCCGAGCAACTGTCCGGCCCTGCGCTGGCGGATGAACGCGCGCTCCTGCTCCGACGGACGGAAGGCGGCCGCTTCCTCCGGCGTGGCCAGCGCCCGGGGCGTGCCGCGCACCAGATTCAGGAAGGCCAGGTCGCGCGGACCGGCCAGGACTTCGGCGCGCTCGTCGGTGTCGGCGCAGATCGCCGCGACCGCGACCATCGCGTGCGGGCGCTCCAGACGCTCCGAAGGCCGGAAGTGCTCACGGTAGAGCGCCAGCGCGGGCTCGGTGTTGTCGGGGGCGATGTGGTGGGCGAAGGCGAACGGGATCCCGAGCAGCGCCGCGACCTGGGCGCTGTAGCCGCTGGAGCCCAGCAGCCAAATCTCCGGTTCCTCGCCCCGCCCCGGCGTCGCGGCGATGCCCCCGGGATCGGAGCCGCGGAAATAACCCAGCAAGGCGGCCAGCTCCTGGGGGAACGACTCCGCCGACAGCCCGTCCGCGGTCCGCCGCAGCGCGCGTGCGGTCGCCTGATCGGTACCAGGCGCGCGTCCGATACCCAGGTCGATCCGTCCTGGGTGCAGCGCGTGCAGGGTGCCGAACTGTTCGGCGACCACGAGCGGCGCGTGGTTGGGCAGCATCACCCCGCCGGAGCCGACCCGGATGGTCGAGGTGGCCGCGGCCAGGTGGGCCAGCAGCACGCTCGGCGCCGAGCTGGCGATGCCGGGCATGTTGTGGTGTTCGGCGACCCAGAACCGGTGGTAGCCCAAAGCCTCGGTGCGCCTGGCCAATTCGGTGGTCGCGTCGAGCCCCTCGCCGACGGTGCGGCCGGACTGCACCGGCGCGAGATCCAGTACGGACAACGGGACGTCGATCATGGGTCTCCTCCACAGTGGCGATCTCCACTGGCAACGTCCCGGGTCCCCGGTGTATTTCGCGGGGCCGGTCAGCCGCGCCCGATCGCACGGAAAACCTCGATCGTCTCCTGCTCGACGATGACGGTGCCGCCTTCTGGCCGCCCCCGCGATCGAGATTCCACCGCGCGTCGTCCTCGGCGCCGATCGGCGCCCTCAGCTCGCGTTCCAGCAGTTCGCTCAGAGGCAGGCCCGCGACCCGCGCGAGTGCCATGCCGAGTAGCTGGGTGTCCACGCTGCGGTACTCGCCCGCGCTGCCCGGCGGGAAGCGCAGGCCCTGGTGGTCGCGGACGAACCCGGCGAGATCCTCGGTGGGTACATCCTGGCGGTGTCGGTCAGCGGCCAGTACTTGTTGTAGTTCTCGTCGACGCCGGAGGCCATGTCCAGCAGATCGCGGGTGGTGACGGCGTCGTACGCCGCCGGTGGTCAGCTCGGGCAGAATCCGCACCAGGCGGTCGTCTTCGCCCCGGCGCGATGGCTTGACCGGTGAGCAGGGAAACCACGGATTTCGCCGGCGCGGGTCGGCCCGGAGCAGACGCGCGCGCGGACGCAGCGGTAGCGTGACCAGATGATCCGGGCCGGACGTGCGATGATCCGTCGTCGTAAGTCCGGCGCACCGATCGTCGCATCGCTGCCCAGCGAAAGGACCGCAGTATGACAGCCTCCGACCGTCACCTCCAGGACGCGGGACCATCGGGTCCGGCGGACAGCGGCGACTCGGAAGGCTACGCCAGGGGTCTGAGCCCGCGCACCATTCAGATGATCGCCATCGGCGGCGCGATCGGCACTGGCCTGTTCTACGGCGCGGGCGGCGCGATCGAACAGGCCGGGCCCAGTCTGATCCTGGCCTACCTCGCGGCGGGCCTGGCCATCTTCGTGATCATGCGGGCGCTCGGCGAACTGCTGACCTACCGGCCGATCTCGGGCAGTTTCGCCGAGTACGCGCACGAGTTCCTCGGCCGCTTCGCCGGTTTCGTCACCGGGTGGTCGTACTGGGCGGTGTGGGTGGCCACCTGCATGGCCGAGATCACCGTGGCGGGCAAGTACGTGGAGTACTGGTTCGACATCGCGCCGTGGATCACGGCACTGGTCGTGCTGGCGGTGATGTTCGGGGCGAACCTGATCTCGGTGCGGCTGTTCGGCGAGGGCGAGTTCTGGTTCTCCACCATCAAGGTGACCGCGATCGTCGGCATGATCCTGCTCGGCATCGGCGTGCTGCTGTTCGGCTTCGGGCACGCGCCGAACCCCACCGTCACCAATCTGTGGGCCGACGGCGGCGTGTTCCCCAATGGCATCGGCCAGTCGCTGCTCGTGTTGCAGATCGTGCTGTTCGCCTATGTCGGCGTGGAGCTGGTCGGCGTCACCGCGGGGGAGGCGCGCGAGCCGCGCAAGACCCTGCGCAAGGCGATCAACACGCTCCCCTTCCGGATCGGCCTGTTCTACGTCGGTGCGCTGGTGGTGATCATGTCGGTGTCCAGCTGGCGCAACTTCCACGCGGGCAAGAGCCCGTTCGTGGAGGTCTTCGAGCTGATCGGCATCCCGGGGGCGGCGGGCATCGTCAACTTCGTGCTGCTCACCGCGGCGCTGTCGTCGTGCAACTCGGGGATCTACTCGACCGGCCGGATGCTGCGCACCTTGTCCCTGCGCGGCGAGGCGCCCGACCGGCTGAACAAACTCAGCGCGAACGCCGTCCCCTACATGGGGATCACCGTGTCGGCCGCGGCGATGGTGATCGGCGTCATCGTCAACATCGTCTCCCCGGACAAGGCCTTCGCCTACATCACCTCGGTGTCGACCATCGGCATCATCTTCGTCTGGGGCGTGATCCTGGTCTGCCACCTGCTCTACCGGGCCAAGGTCGCCCGTGGCGAGCTGCCCGCGAGCGACTACCGGCTGCCCGCCGCGCCTTACACCACCGTGCTCGCGCTGGCGTTCCTCGGCCTGGTGGTCGTGCTGCTGCTGTTCACCGACAGCGGCCGCACGGCGCTCGTCGTCGGCGCGGTGTGGGCGGTGCTGGTGTCGGCCGGGTACTTCGCGCTGCGCAAACTCGCAGGCACCGGCGCGGCGGCGGACGCCGCGCGTACCAGCTGACCGTCGGCGTTAGGCGGCGAAGAAGAGCGCGGCGGCGGCGATCGTCTCCACCACGCCGTAGAACCAGGTGGGATAGAAGGCCGTCCGCTCGTCCAGTACGGCCGACACCACCCGGCCCAGGGCCATGCCCGCCAGTGCCGCGCCGACCGCGACCATGATCCCGCCGCGCAGCGCGGCGAGGTCGGCGGCGGCCACGGCGAGCACGGCCGCCATCGCCAGTCCGAAGCCGCCGTAGACCGCGCGCACCTCGTAGCGAGCGGTGGGTTCGGTGAGCCGGATACCGAAGGGCCGGATCAGAGCGGCGGGCGCGGCCAGCGCGTAGACACCCATGCCCAGGAAGAACACCCCGACTATCACGCATACGGCCTGCGCCACTGCGACCTCCACATTCTCGATCGGTTGGAATGCCCGGCTCTCCGTCACGGCCGGTGCCGAAGGCCTGCGGAAACCCGCTGCTTCGCGGGCTGTGCCGCATGCTCCGGCAGGCTGTCCAGCCTGCACTGGAGTTCATCGACCGACAGTATCGCCGGGACGGGCGCTCCCCAGCCCTGGGCTGCCGCGACCGGGCCGGCGATCAGACGCTCACCGAACGCCGGGGCATCATGGCCGAGGCGGCGAGCATGACGACGGCCATCGCCGTGATCGTGACGAAGACCAGGTGCACCGCCGAGGCCAGCGTGGCGGGCTCCGGGTGATCGGTGTGGCCGACGCGCGAATTCACGATCGCGCCGAACACCGCGACGCCCACCGCGCTGCCGATCGAGCGCGCGAACATGTTGGCCGAGGTGACCACGCCCCGCTCGGTCCATTCGGCGCTGGTCTGCGCGGCGATCAAGGTCGGGGTCGCGACCAGTCCCATCCCGGTGCCGATGACGAAGCAGGACGCGGCGACCTGCCACAGCGCCGAGTGCTGCGTGATGAACAGCGTGCTGGTGGCGCCCAGGGCGGCCAATCCGCTGCCGATCAGGGCGGTAGCGCGGAAACCGAAGCGCAAGTACACTTTTCCGGCTTGCGACGCCGCCAGCGGCCAGCCCAGCGTCAGCGCGCCGACCGTGAGGCCCGCGACCAGCGCCCCGGTGCCGAGCACGCCCTGGGTGAAAGTCGGGACGTAGGACGTCGCGCCCAGCACGACGGCGCCCACCAGCACCGATGCCAAACTGCTCGCGATCACCACGCGCCGGGTGAACACCCACAGCGGCAGGATCGGATTCCGCGCTCCGCGTTCCACCAGTCCGAACAGGATCAGCACGACCGCGCCGCCCACGAAGATCCCGATGCTCGCCGGAGACGACCAAGCCCAGGCCTGACCGCCTTCGAGCAGTCCGAGGATCAACGCGCCCGCGCCGACGGTCAGCAGCGCCGCGCCCAGATAGTCGACGCTCTGCCGCTGCCCGGGAGCGCTCTCGGCGAAATTGCGCACCAGCATCCATCCGGCGAGCGCGGAGAGCGGAAGATTGATCAGGAAGATCCAGCGCCAGCTGACATATTCGGCGAACAGACCGCCCAGCAGCGGGCCCGCCACGCTGGACATGGCCCACACGCTGGCCAGATATCCCTGGACCTTGGCCCGCTCCGACAGCGTGTACAGGTCGCCCGCGATCGTCATCGTCATCGGCTGGATCGCGCCGGCGCCGATGCCCTGGACGGCGCGGAAGACGATCAACCCGAGCATGCTGGTCGCGACGCCGCACAGCAGCGAACCGAGGGCGAACATCGCGATCCCGAACAGGATCACCGGTTTGCGGCCCACGGTGTCGGCGAGCTTGCCGTAGATCGGCACCGTCACCGCCTGCGCGAGCAGGTAGATGGAGAACAACCAGGGGAACTGCGCGAAGCCGCCGAGACTGCCGGTGATGGTGAGCACCGCCGTGGCGATGACCGTCGAGTCGAGCGCGACCAGCGCGGTCGCCAGCATCAGCGACCCGAGAATGGCGCCGCGCTCGGATCGGAATCCCACGGACACCGCTGCGGTCTCGGTCGCCATCCGCGGCCCCTCTCGTTCGCCTGTCTAATCACCTCGAACGACCGTATCCGCTCCCCAGCTATTCCCGCATGGAATTTTTTTCGTGCTCCGAACGGGAAAGGGCTGCTCACCGGGTATTCCGGTGAGCAGCCCTGCTCCGGGTCAGTGCGACAGATCCGCTCCGGTGGGCGGCGGCTCGGCCTCCAGTGCGGCGAGCTCCTCGTCTGTGAGCAACCGCGAGCGGATCAGGAAACGCACGCCTTCGGGCGCCTCCAGGGAGAACCCGCTGCCGCGTCCCGGCACCACGTCGACGGTGAGATGAGTGTGCCGCCAGTAGTCGAACTGGTCGGCGCTCATCCAGAACGGGGTGTCCGCCGCCGGGTACCCGAGCAGCACGTCCGACCCGCCGACCCGGAACTCGCCGCGCGGATAGCACATCGGCGAGCTGCCGTCGCAGCAGCCGCCGGACTGATGGAACATCACCGGACCGTGCTGTTCGATCAGTCGCCGCAGCAGCGCCTGCGCGGGCCCGGTGAACTCGACGCGGTGGACCGGACCGGGCATCAGAAGAATCCGAGCTTGTCCGGCGAGTAGCTGACCAGCAGGTTCTTGGTCTGCTGGTAGTGGTCGAGCATCATGCGGTGGTTCTCGCGTCCGATGCCCGACTTTTTGTAGCCGCCGAAGGCCGCGTGCGCGGGGTAGGCGTGGTAGCAGTTGGTCCACACCCGGCCCGCCTTGATCTGGCGGCCCAAGCGGTAGGCGGTGTTGATGTCGCGGGTCCACACGCCCGCGCCGAGGCCGTAGAGGGTGTCGTTGGCGATCTTCAGCGCCTCGTCGACGGAGTCGAACGTGGTGACCGACACGACGGGCCCGAAGATCTCCTCCTGGAAGATCCGCATGTCGTTGCGGCCGGAGAAGATCGTCGGCTCGACGTAGAAGCCGCCGGGGAACTCGTCGACCTTGCGCGGGCCGCCGCCGGTGAGCACCTCGGCGCCTTCCTGACGGCCGATATCGATGTAGGACAGGATCTTCTCGAACTGGTCGTTGCTGGCCTGCGCGCCGATCATGGTGGCATCGTCGAGCGGATTGCCGCTGACGATGGCCTTGGTGCGTTCGACGCACCGGGCGATGAACTCGTCGTAGATCGAGGAGTGGATCAGCGCGCGGGACGGACAGGTGCACACCTCGCCCTGATTGAGCGCGAACATCACGAAGCCCTCCACGGCCTTGTCCAGGAAGGCGTCGTCGGCGGCCATGACGTCGGGCAGGAAGATGTTGGGGCTCTTGCCGCCCAGCTCGAGCGTCACCGGGATGATGTTCTCGCTGGCGTACTGCATGATCAGCCTGCCGGTGGTGGTCTCGCCGGTGAAGGCGACCTTGGCCACGCGCGGGCTGGCCGCCAGCGGCTTGCCCGCTTCGACGCCGAAGCCGTTGACCACGTTGAGGACTCCGGCCGGCAGCAGATCGGCGATCAGTTCGACGACCTTCAGGATGGAGGCCGGGGTCTGCTCCGCGGGCTTGAGCACCACCGCGTTGCCCGCGGCCAGCGCGGGCGCGAGCTTCCATGCGGCCATGAGGATCGGGAAGTTCCAGGGAATGATCTGCCCGACGACGCCGAGCGGCTCGTGGAAGTGGTAGGCGATGGTGTCGGCGTCGATTTCGCTGATCCCGCCTTCCTGGGCGCGGACCGCTCCGGCGAAGTAGCGGAAGTGATCGACGGCGAGCGGCAGGTCGGCGGCCAGCGTCTCGCGCACCGGTTTGCCGTTCTCCCACGTTTCGGCCACCGCCAGCGCCTCGAGGTTGTCCTCGATCCGGTCGGCGATCTTGTTGAGGATGTTGGCGCGTTCCGTGGCCGACGTCGCGCCCCACGCGTCGGCCGCCCGGTGCGCGGCGTCCAAGGCCAGTTCGATGTCGGCGGCCGAGGACCGCGCGACCTCGCAGAACGTCTGGCCGTCCACCGGGGAGGGATTCTCGAAGTAGCGGCCCTCCACCGGGGCGGTCCACTCACCGCCGATGAAGTTGTCGTAGCGCGTGGCGAATTCGACGACGCTGCCCTCGGTTCCCGGCTTCGCGTAGCTCATGGCGATGACTCCTCGCTGGTTGCGGACGTGATGCGGGTCACTATGCCGCGCGAGGGTTGACGAAACGTTGAGGCGCGCGAGCTCAGTCGCGCAGCGCGCCGTGCAGCCGGGCGGCCGCGAGCGCACGACGGCCGTCGCCGGCGGGAAGCAGGCGCAGCGCGTGTTCGTGGATCTCGATGTCGTGCGGTGCGCGCTCGCCGTAGCGCAGCGCGTGCGCGACGTTTCCGCTGGACAGCACGGCGGTGCGCACGCCGACTTCCAGATACTCGCGCCACTGCACGATGCCCGGCGTGTCCGAGTCCGGCAGCAGGGGACCGCGATACAACTCGACCGCGGTGGCGGTGTCGCCCGCTTCGAGCGCCGCGAGCACGTCCACGGCATCGCAGGACAGTGGGCTCACCAGCCGATAGACCCGGCTGGTGATGTCGCCGCCGGTGGCCCGGCGCAGGTAGGACATCTCCGATTTCAGCGTGCTCGCGCCGACCGGACGGTCGCCGTACACCGCGAAGTGCAGGCGTTCGTGGGTGAAACCCTCGGGCTCGAGCGCCAGCAGCGTCAGGATCTCCAGCTGCCGGGGGCGCAGCCGCACGGGCGCGCCGTCCCGGATCAGGCGGGCGGACCCCAAGCAGGTCAGCCGGACTCCTGGCACGGCCATCCGGTGGTGCAACTTGGTCTCGATGGCGGTGACCAGGGTACGGGCGGTGGACATGGCCAGCGGGTGGGCGCGGTCCCAGGTGGTGGACAGGTCGAGCACGCCGAGCTGGCGACCGTCGGCGGCGCGGATGGGCGCGCAGTAGCAGACCCAGCCGTGCAGGGCGGCGACCAGGTGTTCGGCGGAGAACACGGTGTGCGGCCGTTCGGTGCGCAGCGCCAGCGACAGCGCGTTCGTGCCCATGTGCGCCTCGTCCCATCGGCCGCCCGGCGCGAAGTTCACCTGTTCGGCTCGGCGGCGCATCACCGGGCCGCCGTGCGACCACAGGATGGTGCCGGTCTCGTCGGTGATGGCGGCGACGTAGTCCGCGCCCTCGGTGATGTCGCGCAACTGATCGGTCAGCTCCGAGACCGGTGTGCGCAAAGGCGATTCGGCCCAACGGGCGGTGACGTCGGCTTCGGCGAGTGGCGCGTGCTCGCACGCCGGATCGACGGTGCGCAGCGACCGCAGCCACGATTGCGCCACCTCGCTGCGCAGCGCGGAAGCATCCTGCGGCGTCCCGGCGGGTATCCATCGGGACCACTCTTGTTCCAGTGCAGCGCGCCGCTGCGAGAGGGAACTGCGCTGTGCCATCTCGCCGATCCTGTGTCTTCGCTCCGATCGTCTTCGTGCCATCCCATCATGCCCCAGCGCGCGGCCGGGGCATTTCGTTTCGGCTCCCGGGTCCACGGGGCTGGACGACGGTCGGATCGCCGCATGTGCCTCGGCGAGCGTTGCGAGAGCGCACGCCCAGGGAACCCCGGCGGCCCGACCGGCGATCGGTGTGCGGTCGTCCCGCGACGCCCGCACACCGGACCGGCCGATTACGGCGTGGAGAAACCGATCAGCGCACCGATGCCCGCGCCGATCGGGATGGTGACCAGCGCGCCGACCCCGCCGAGGAAGAAGCCGATCACGGCGCCGATCCCGGCGCCGATGAGAGCGCCGACCCCGGCGTTGTACTGCTTGCGGGCGAGCGTCTCGTCCTCACCGACGAACTGGTTGAGGCGCTCGGTGGTGGCGGGTGAGCCCACCGGCGTCACCGTGAGGGTGCGGCCCGCGTCGCTGATCGCGGGGGCGAGCCCGTGGGTCGCGCCGGAGGCCTGGAATGCCAGGGGGAGGGTCGCGACGACCTGTCCCGTTTCGCTGCGCAGCTCGACCGCCCTGGCGTCGGCCGTCAGTGCGAAGGTGCCCGCGTCGAGGGTGGTGACCACTCCCGTTCCGTCGGCGGCGGGAGCGGAGGTGAAACCGATGCCCTGCTCGACACCGTGCACGCCGACCTGCGCGGGCGCCGTCGGCTGGGCGTGCGCGACGCCGGCCGCAATTCCGGTGGCACCGACCGCGAGCAGGGCGGTTGCGGCGAATCTCTTGACTCTCATCGTATTTCCCCACTTAGTCGTGTCGGCCACGAGTGCCGACGAATCCCCAAGATGCCGGTTTTCGGCCCCACCCATTCTGGCCGCAGTGGTTTCCCGAAGCAATCGTTCTGCGATTTCCGGGGAAAAATCTGCGCGGTGCTCGCGAGGGATATGGGCATGAAATATGCGAAGGCACTGTTTGTTTCGCCGATACAGATCTGCTGGTTGCCGTATGTGTGCTATTGCCCTGCGGCGGAGAAGAATTCGATCCAGCACGTCGAAATCGCGCCGAAAAGCGCAGCAAATGCGACTGTTTCAGTCGCCAGGAAGCGCAGCGTGCTGTCGGGATGCTGGATAGGATGGCGCTCGGGTCCGACACGGCGCCTGCGTTCGGTCGGATCGCGCCCGATGCCTCGGCGCGACTCGCGATCCGGCGGCTGCCGTGGGGTCGCGCCGCTCGTGCCGGACGGTGGAGTGGACGTCGGTGCCGAGATCGCTGCGGAATCCGGCGATCGTTCCGGACCCGGTGTCAGGTGATCCGGGCGCGCACTCGCGGTGCCCGACGCGAGCGCGCGCCCGGGATCACTCGGCGCGACTGTGCGTGATCGTTCTCGGTCAGAAAGCGCTTCCGGTGCCGGGCAGCAGCCACGCGATGCCGGGCCAGGGGGCGAAGGGGCTGCCCCAGTAGCCGAACGGGCTACCCCAGTAACCGTAGCCGCCCCAGCCGCCGTAGCCGCCCCATCCGCCGTAGCCGCCGTGGCCCCACCCGCCATGGCGATGCCAGCCGCCGTGGATCTCTTCGGTCTGACTCGTCTGTGCGGCGGTCGGCTGCGCCACCGCGGGGGCGGCGATCGCGGGCGCGGCGACCGCGGCGACGGGGGTCAGCGCGAGCGTGGCGACCATCGCCACACGGACGAACGCTCGCCGGACGTGTCCGGTCTGGACGTCGTTGATCATCGGTACTTCCTCACTTCGGTACGTGTTCCTCCGGTCGGTGACCGATCCGAAAGGTCATCGACCCAACCTCACCATCGTGCATCGTACCGTTGAACAACGGTACACTCAATGTGGTTCGATCGTGCGAGAATTCGTTGCCCGCCTGTCGGCGCTCGTGCCGGACGGTTCCGCTCGGTACGGTCGGGACAGCGGACACTTCGAGAGGAGTCGACTGATGGCGACCAGCGCCGACGTACTGACCGACGGCTTCGAACGGATCAGGGAGGTTGTGCACGAAGCGGTGGACGGACTCGACGAGGACCTCCTCGCTCAGCGCCTCGATGCGGGCGCCAACTCGATCGCATGGCTGATCTGGCATCTGACCCGCGTGCAGGACGACCACATCGCCGATGGGGCCGGTGTCGAGCAGGTTTGGACGGCTCGAGGCTGGTACGACCGCTTCGGACTGCCCATCGACAAGAGCGCGACCGGTTACGGTGACCGGCCCGCCGACGTGGCCGTGGTGCGAGCGCCCGCGGAGTTGCTCACGGGGTACTACGACGCGGTGCACGAGCAGACGCTGCGCTACGTCCGCGATCTCGCCGACGGCGATCTGGACCGTATCGTCGACACCCGATGGGATCCGCCGGTCACGCTGGGCGTGC
Source organism: Nocardia beijingensis NBRC 16342 (assembly GCF_001612785.1). Lineage (GTDB taxonomy): Bacteria > Actinomycetota > Actinomycetes > Mycobacteriales > Mycobacteriaceae > Nocardia > Nocardia beijingensis. The sequence goes on along the minus strand of NZ_BDBC01000040.1, from coordinate 24,097 downwards.
GGCTGGTCAGCGTGATCTCGGACGATCTGCAGCATGCGGGCCAAGCGGCGTTTCTGCGCGGCGTGCTGGAACGGACGGGATAACCGGCGACGGGAAGTCGGCGGCGCCCGCGCGGTTCGAGCGTGCCGTAAGTTGATGCCGCGCAAGCCGAATGTTCACAGAGAGTGCCGCCGTGATCGTGAAAACTGTCCTGATCGGCGTCGCCGTCCTCGTTCTCGTCGGGGTCGTCGTGCTCACGGTGGTCGGCGCCCACTGGTACGTCTGGCGGCGACTCGTGCGGGACACGACCACAGCGGCATCGCGCGCACGACGCGTCGGCACCGCCGTCGTGCTGACCGGGCCGTTGCTGCTGCTCGGCACGACCGTGGCGGAGCTGGCGTCCGCTCCGTTCACGCTGATCCGGATCATCGCCTGGCCCGGCTACCTGTGGGGGGCGCTGTTCGTGTACCTGCTGCTGGCGCTCGCGGTCGGTGAGCCGATCCGAGCCTTGGCGCTGCGCTGGTTCGACCGGGGCCGGATGGCACGGGAACCCGAGTCTCCTGCGGAAGTCGGGTCGATATCGGAGTCGCCGGTAAGGGGCGGTGCTGCACCGGACTCCGTGGTGATAGCTGGTCCCGGGCGGGAGTTCTCGGCGGAACCCGGATCTGAGCCGGAGTTTTCGGCTGCAGCTGTGTCTGCGCCGGAGTCGTTGATGGGAGTTGGGTCCGGGCCGGAAGACCCAACAGAAACCGTGTCTGCGTCGGAGTCCGTGGATGGGACCGTGGCCGCGTCGGAGTCGTCGGTGCGAGCCGAGTCAGCGTCGGAGTCCGTTGCTGCGTCCGGGTCCGCGCCGGAATGCATGCCTGCGACCGTGTCTGCATCGGAACCCGTGGCCGCGCCGGAACCCGTGGATGGGACCGTGGCGTCGGAGGCGTCGATGCGAGCAGCGTCGGAGTCCCTGGCTGCGTCCGGGTCCGCGCCGGAACCCGTGGCTGGGGCCGGGTCCGCGCCGGAATCCTCGGCGGAGATCGAGTCCGGGCGGGAATCCTTGCCGGACGCGGCCACTTCTGCCGATTCCCCGCCGCCTCGGGTACCGCGGCGTGTCTTCGTCGCGCGCGTGATGGGCGGCGCCGCTGTCGCCGCCGCCGCGACCACCGTCGGCATCGGCGCCCATGGCGTGCTGAACGGGCCGAGTGTCAAGCGGGTGGCCGTGCCGTTGGCGAAGTTGCCGCGCCGCGCGGACGGGTTCCGTATCGCGGTGGTCAGCGACGTGCATCTCGGCCCGATCCTGGGACGCGGCTTCGCCGAACGCGTGGTGCGCATCGTCAACGACACCAGGCCCGATCTCATCGCGGTCGTCGGCGACCTGGTGGACGGCAGCGTCGAGCATCTCCGCTCGGCCGTCGAGCCGCTGGCCGGGCTGCGGGCCAGGCACGGCGCGTTCTTCGTGACCGGCAACCACGAGTACTTCTCCGGCGCCGAGCAGTGGGTGGAGCACGTCCAGGAACTCGGCATGCACCTGCTCGCGAACGCCCGCACCGAACTGCCCGGCTTCGACCTGGCGGGCGTGAACGACGTGCAGGGCGAGCGAACCGGGCACGGCCCGGATTTCGCCAAGGCGCTCGGCGACCGCGACCGCACGCGCACCGCCGTGCTGCTGGCCCATCAGCCCGTGCTGATCGAGGACGCGGTGGCGCACGGTGTGGATCTACAGCTGTCCGGACACACCCACGGCGGCCAGCTCTGGCCGGGCAATTACCTTGCGGGCCTGGCAAATCCGACCGTCGCCGGACTGGAGCGGTACGGCGACACCCAGCTGTACGTGTCCAGGGGAGCCGGGGCGTGGGGTCCGCCGGTGCGGGTCGGCGCACCGGCGGACATCACCGTCGTGGAACTGGTGTCGCCGCAGGTTTGACCGCGCGATCCGCGGTCAGCCGAACAGGCCGCCCAGCACACCGCCGCTCTGGCCGGCTTCCTGCCCGCCGCCGGTGCCTCCGACGAAACCGCCCGGCGGCAGCTCCGAGGGCTGCACGATGACGAAGCCGCGTCCGGAGAACGACAGCGTCATGCCCTCGCCGGTGCTGCGGCCCATCAGCCTGCCCAGTCCGAACGAGTCGTTGCGCTTGATGCCCGTCTGCAGGCTGGACGACCACGCCACCGCCGCTTGCGGATCGGCGTAGGTCGGCTGGTCGACGTTGAGCACCACCGGCGTGCCGTGCGTGGTGATGGCGATGCGGCCACGGCCGGTGAAGACACAGTTGAACAACCCGGCGTTGCTGGCGAACCCGGCGGCGCCCTGCACCATCCGGATGTCGTAGCGCAGGCCGGAATCGAAGGCGAGCACGTTGGCGCCGTTGATGGTGAGACCGTCGGTGCCGTCCAGGTCGATGGTGTGCACATCGGCAGCGCCGTTGGCCACGAACAGGTCGCCGCGCCCGGACACCTTCATCAGCGGAACACCCTCACCGGTCAGCCGCTGCTGGATCGCCCGGCCGATCCCGCCCGCGCCGAGCGCCTGGAAATGCAGATCGCCCTGGTAGGCGACCATCGATCCGGCACGAGCCATCACCTCGCCGTTGACGGCCACCTTGATCATCTTGCCGCCCTGCTTCTGGATGCCGGCACCGGTGACTTCGGCGTGGCTGGGGGCGAACAGTTCGCTCTGCATCGGCAGCGCTCCTTGCTGAGGTGATGGCATCGGTGGTGGCGGCACCGCGGCGACCGGCGCGGAATAGGCCGGTTGCGGTGGATAGGCGGGCGGAGGCGGAGTCTGGTACGCCGGAGGCGGGGCGGCTCGAGATGCCGGGGGCGGCGCGGGTTGAGAAGCCGGTGGGGGAGCGGGCGCCGAAGGCGGCGGGGCCGGTTCGTCATCGATGTTCACGCCGAAAGCCGTCGCGATTCCGGCCAGGCCGTTGTCGTATCCCTGGCCGACCGCACGCACCTTCCATCCGCCACCGCGGCGGTAGATCTCCACGCACACCACGGCGGTCTCGGTGCTCAACCCGGTCATCGGGAAGGCGAGCGTGCCGGAGGGAGACGCGATGGTCGCGCGCAGCGAGCCCGCGGCGGCGAAGGTGGGCGGACCGCTGCCGTCCAGACTCGCGGTGACCACCACGCGGTCCACGTCGGCGGGCAGCGCGCCGGTCTGGATGTCCACCACGTCGCCCGCGCCCTGACCGTGCCGGTAGGTGACGCCGGGGGCGACCGGTTGATTGAAGAACACGAAATCGGCGTCGGAGCGCACACGCCCCGCCGAGTTCAGCAACAGCGCCGAGACGTCGACGGGAGCCGAGCAGGTGACGGTCACCGTCAGCCGGTCGCCGGGCGCGGGGCGGTTCTCACCGCGGGCGAGATCGGTCACGGCAGGCCGTCCGATCCGCGGCGGCGTCGTCGGGTTGACATGCGATTCACGGGCTCCAGTGTGTCGTGTGCCCGCAACCCGCGCCACAGACGCACCCGAACCGGCCGACCATCAGCTGTTTTCGTCGTCGTGCGGCCCGATCGCCCGAGAGGACTTCCTGATCGCGATCCGAAAGAGCCCGGCCGGGTCCGCCGGGCTCTCCGGGAATCAGAGGACTTCGGCGTACATGGTGCCGTCGAGAATGCCGAACTCGACCTGTCCGGGGAACAGGGGCAGCGCCCCGGTGGCGTGCTTGCTGTGGTTGAGGGCGATGGTTTCGGTGGCCCACCGGTGCAACGGCTCGGGTAGCCGCAGAACCCGGTGATCGGTGCAGCGAACGTAGGGATAGGTGGTCTCGCCGGGCCGGGCGAGCGGATTGTGGATGTCGAGCGCGGCGATGTCCAGGACCAGGCCGGTCTGCTTGGCGGAGGCGACGGTCGGTGGCTGCAGTTCGATGTCGTCCATGACCGCTCACGGTAGCTCGAAGGATGCCCACAGCGGGTGATTCCCGCAGAATGTCCCTCGGATTTCGTCGGAAATGGGGGACGGCGAGGTTCATCGATTCGGGTGAACCCCACCGCTACCACCAGCGATCGCGGCAGGCTTGGGCGTGCCGGTGCCGCGCCGGATGTCCCGGAGCCACCGGGACGATGACGAGCCTAAGCGACGCTGAAGATTCGCGGGGGCGTTTCCGTGAATCGGCGTCGGTCGCCGTCCGGTGGCGACCGGTCGGTAACCGTCGTCGGAATGTCCGGTTCGCGGCAGTTCGGCTTACTATGCCAGCGGCGTGAAACAAGCTGTGCGCGTTGAGTATCCGGCACGGCTACGTGCTGTTCGGCTTACCTCAGGAGGATGGAAGACGTGCTCTATGTTGTCATCGCGGCCATTGTCGTGGCATTGCTGGCCATGTCGGCCGTCGCGATGGTCTGGGACCCCCGCCGTCGTACGGAGTCGGACGAGTACGACTACGAGTACGACATGAACGGGGAGGACGCCATGGTGGACGAGTACGCCCGCTCGCGCGGCGTCGAATGGCCGCGCAAGGAGAGCGTCTGATCGGCGGAAACGGCCGCCGGACCGGCGGTGGCGACCGTGGCGCCCAGTCGAGTGCGACTGGGCGCCATTCTTTTTCCGTGGCGCTGTGCCCTGAGGGTGTCAATCCACGGTGAAGTCGCGCCACGACGCGTGCAAACCCTGCCCGCGCAGCGACGTGCTGCGCCCGTCTTCGATCGGATGCAGGGTGATGATGCCGAAACCGATCTGCACCGTCTCCGGCAGCTGCGCCGCACGCGTGGTGTACACCGGGACATCGTCGACGTACCAGCCCGCGGTGCCCGCCGCGCGGTCGATGGTGACGGCGAAGCGGTGGAACTCGCCGGGTTTGATGTCGACTCCGGCCAGCGGCGCGTGCACCACGTGGGTGAACGCCTCGTCGGCGGGGACGACGCCGGGCACGAACAGCCGCTCGTGGATGGCGTACGCGTGCCTGCTGGTCGCGATGAGGTCGAAGACCTGGGCGCTGCTCATGTCGAGGACGTTGAACGCGGCGAAGCCGTCCCGGTAGTCCTCGCCGGTGACGCCGATGTTCTCCGACGCCATCTCCACCGCGAAGGTCCGCGCTCCGCCGGTGAGGTCGAACGTTTCGGTCGACACCAGCAGATGCTTCGGGTTGTCCAGGATCTGGACCTCGGCGTGGGAGCGGGTGAAGGCGTCGATCCGGACCGATACGGCGCCGGCGCCGACCTCGGTGCGGGCGGCCGGGTCGGCGTAGCGCCAGTTCTGCTCCGGGCTCAGCGGCACTTCCAGGAAACGCCACCGGTCAGCGCTGAGATCCGGCCCGTTCAGGTCGTCGTAGGTCATCGCGGGAGTTACCTTTCCACCGAATGGTTCTGGCCTGATAGGTCGTCGTCCTCGGCCGCCCGGCGGCGCAGGGGGGTCACCACCCCGTTCGACGATCCGGACTTGTAGCCGACGCCGCCGAGCAGCAGGCGTTCCTCGGTCAGCCGCGGCCGCAGCGCGGGACCCATCGGCCACCAGTCGTCGAGCTCGACCAGACCGGGCTCGATCAGGTCCAGATCGCCGAAGTAGGAGGCGATCTGCTCCCGGGTGCGGTACCAGCCGGAGCCGAGGCCCATCTCGGTGAAACGCCGTTGCAGTTCGATGGCCATCTCGTGCGCCTCGCCGCCGTCGGCGGGATCGTAGAAATGCGTGATCGCGACGTAGGAGCCCGCGGGCAGCGCATCGATGTACCGGCGCATGATCCCCGCGGGATCGAGATCGTCGTCGACGTGGTGCAGGATGCCGCACAGGATCAGGGCCAGCGGGCGGGTGAGGTCGAGGTGCTGGGTGACCTCGGAGTGCGCGAGCAAGGTTTCCGGCGCGGTCAGATCCGCGGGCACGAAATGCGTGAACTCGTTGCGCTCGAGCAGCACCCGGCCGTGGATGTTGCACACCGGATCGTTGTCGACGTACACCACGCGCGCCGTGGGATTCTGCTGCTGGGCGATCTCGTGCGTGTTGCCGACGGTCGGCAGACCCGCGCCGATGTCGAGGAATTGCTCGATGCCCGCGGCGCCGGCCAGATAGCGCACCACGCGGTGCAGCCAGCGGCGATTCATCCGGGCCACATCGCTCTGCCGCGGCGCGACTTCGGCGACTTTGTCGCGCACGAACCGGTCGACTTCGTAGTTGTCCTTGCCACCGAGGGTGGCGTCGTAGACGCGGGCGATGCTCGCGCGGGTCGTGTCCACGCCTACCGGCGCGCGGACACCGGTCTGGGGAGCGGGATCGGACATGGAGACCTCTCTCTAGTTTCCGTCGCCTGGCTCACCAGCCTAGGGACCGCCGATTCGGCGAGCAATCCGAGCGGATGCGTTCGGCCGGTGGTGTTTTCGGGAACCGATGGTGGACGAGAACGGCTCGGTTCGCGGCTCCTTCCGTCACAGATGTCATGCCGGGCTCCGCGGTAGGGACGTGGCTCGAACGCCGGTGCGCCTGCCGGTCCGTCTCGCCGAAGGGCAGCCGCACACCCGTGCGATGCGGGTGTCTCCGGGGCCGGACCCGCTGCGCGGAGTCGATCCCTCGGCCGGCGTCATGGCGCTCCTCCTCCGCGTGGCCACCGTCGGGGGCGACTCTACGCACAGCCGCCCCGGCGCGCGCGGGAATCCGGCTTCGATATCACCTTGGCGCTCTTGTGAATCACGGCGTTCGAACCCGATTCGCAGGTACACGCTTGCGTCGGGGACGGTCCCGGGGCCCGGCCGAGTAGGATCTTCGACCGACGTTCCGACAGCAGTGATGGTGGAGGCACTACGCCCCGCGGTCTAACCCCCGATCGACCGGAGGCAAGCATGACCAACGACGAGGACAGTGGTGACAACGCCGAATTCCCTGGGGCGGAACGTGGTCCGACGGTTCTGCGGATCGCGCTCGGCAGCCGGTTGCGTCAGCTGCGCGAGGGATGCGGGATCAGCAGGGAGGCCGCGGGCGACGCCATCCGCGGCTCGCACGCCAAGATCAGCAGGCTGGAACTGGGCCGGACCGGGTTCAAGGAACGCGATCTGCACGACCTGCTGAACCTCTACGGCGTTGTCGACCCCGCTGAACGCGAAACGTACTTCGAACTGGCTCGGCGGGCCAACGACCCGGGGTGGTGGCAGCACTACAGCGATCTGCTCCCGGCGTGGTTCGAGACCTATATCGGCCTGGAACAGGCCGCCACCACGATCCGGACCTACGAAGCGCAGTTCGTCCCCGGGCTGCTGCAGACCGCCGACTACGCGCGCGCGGTGATCCAGCTGGGCAACAGCGACGAGACCGAACGCCGCGTCGCCATTCGCATGCGCCGCCAGCAGATCCTTTACCGGGCCGCCGCGCCCACGCTCTGGGCGGTCATCGACGAGAACGCGCTGCGCAGGCCGGTCGGCGGCGTGGAGGTGCTGCGCGAGCAGATCGAGCATCTGGTCACGATGGCCGAGCGTCCCAGTATCCGGATCCAGGTGCTGCCGTACGCGGCGGGCGGGCACTCCGCGGCGGGCGGCCCGTTCAGCATCCTTCGTTTCCCGGAGCCCGAGCTGCCCGACATCGTCTACACCGAGCAGCTCACCAGCTCCTTGTATTTCGACAAGCAGCGCGATGTGGAGCTGTACATGTCGGTCATGAACCGGATCAGCGTGGAGGCGCTGTCCCCGGCCGACAGCGTGCGTTTCCTGCGCGAGCTGCTCACCGAGACGCACTCGGACGAATAGGACTTCGGGCCGCCCCGGCCGAGTGTGGTGTCCGCGCCCGTGTAGGGCGCGGTCGCGCCTGCGGGGAGTTTGCCGAGCGGGTCGTCGTCGACCGGGAGAGCGTCGTGGCGTCGTATCGATGGTAGGTGCGGCGCGCCGCGCTCGAAAACCGATCGGTCGGCTCGATCCGGGCGCCGCGCGGTGGCGGGCGAAGGCGCCGAACCGAATCCGCGCTCCGTGCCGTGAAAAGCGTTGTCCTCGATGAGAACTCGGCAAAACGCTGCCCGAAGATATAACAGTTTCATATCGCGATCGGGTGGGCGATGCTCGTTCGTTATCAATTTTTCCGCGTTCACCTCGATTTTCGAGGTTTTCGATGCCGGTGGCGCCCATGCACATGCACACGCGCATGTACGTACCAATGGACGATCACCGATGCGACGCGGCCGCGGTGATGTGGCAGTATCCCTGTCGAGGTCGGGGTCTGAGGATCGACTCGGGCACTGGCTGGTTCGCCCGCCGCGGCCCCAACGCCAGTTGGGGCCGCTGGCGGAGCCGTCGCGGACCGCCCTCGATGTCCGGATTGCCGAGAGTTCACCGACGATCCGGATCGGCTTCAGAGGGCGATCGCCTAGGGCGCCCAGGTGATCCGGCCGCCCTCGAAATCCTGGGCCTTCCCGTTCTCGAAGTCGTACTCGTCACTGGTGGGGTAGCCGTACCGTCCCGCTTCGCCCGCCGCGGCCTCCCAGGTGTCCCGGATGGACCCCCAGACGACGTGGGCGCCGGTGCGCGGGGACCAATAGATGGCCCCGCCGCCGAACAGGTTGTAGCGGCCGTTGCCCGCGCGGGCGTTGGATTCGTCCGTGATGGGGAACCCGAGCGGACTGCTCTCCCAGCCGTAGGCGCCCCACTTGTCGCGGATCACGCCGCCTATCTGATGCGCGGCGGTGCCGATCGACCAGTAGATGGAACCGTTCTGGAAGACGCTGTAGCTGCCCGGCTTCGACGGCGTCGCCGCTTCGCGCGTCACGGGGTAGCCGAGCGCTCCGCCCTCGTAACCGAGGTTGCCCCATTTGTCGCGGATGGCCCCGCCGACTTGGTGGGCGCCGGTGTCGGGGTGCCAATAGATGGACGAGCCGCGCTCGAACGCCTGGTATCGACCACCGCGGGCGGCGAAGTCCTCCGGCGTGACCGGGTCGCCGAAGAACGCGGGCCCACCGGCCTCGTCGTATTCGGCTTCGATCGCCCCGCCGACGTCGTAGGGGCCGATCGGACGCGCTGCCGCATCGGGTGCGATGCCCGCGAGCAGGATGCCGAGCGCGGCGACGATGGCGAGCGCGCCGCGGGTGAGTGAGCGATTCGGGCGACGGTGCCGTGCCAAAGGGAACTCCTGTGCATCTCGGGTGGGTGCGGGATGGAGCTGAAGCTGCTTTCGGTCGGCGTGCGGAGATCAAAGTACCTCGCCGGATCGCGATGCGGAGCGATACGGGTCAGTCCGATGGCCTGGTGTCGTACCGCGCGGTGGTGCGGCCATCCAACTCGTCCCCGGCTCCGAACAAACTGGCGGTGCTGCCGTGCCCACGGGAGCGCCTTCTCGGATACGGCGCCGCCGGGGCTCGGTGCTCGCACCTCGGCCCGGCGGCGTCACGAACGAGACATGCTGCCGCGCAGACCCAGTCGTGCGCCGTCAGCGCAGGACGTGCGCCGCCTCCGCGGCGATGGCGGCGGCGACCGCGCCGAGGGCGGGGGAGTCGAGACGCCACTGCTGCCAGTACAGCGGGACGTCGATGACCACACCGGGATCGATCGAGACCAAGCGGTCGTCGTCGGTCTGCAGGTCGGGGAGCATGCCCCAGCCGAGCCCGAGCCGGACCGCCGTGGCGAACGCGGTGGAGGACGGCACGTAGTGGCGCGGTGGATCGAGCGGTGTGCGAGAGCGTCTGCGCAGGAGGCGATCCTGCAGGTCGTCCTTGCGGTCGAACAGCACCACCGGAGCGGCGGCGTAGGACTTCGCGGTCGCGCCGTCGGCGAACCAGGTGGCGGCGAAATCCGGGCTCGCCATCGGCCGGTAGCGCATCGCTCCCAGCCGAGTGGCCGTACAGCCCTGCACCGGCTGGGCGGTCGAGGTGATCGCCGCCATCACGGTGCCGTCGCGCAACAGTCGCGTGGTGTGTTCCTCGTCCTCCCGGTGGATTTCGAAGTACACGCCGCGCGGGGCGCGGGCGAGGGCGGGCAGCACCCAGGTCTCCAGTGAGTCGGCGTTGACCGCGATCGGCAGCCGGATCGGGCCCTCGGAGGGTTCGCCGCCGAGTTCGCGCGCGGTGTCGCCGGTCAGCAACTGGATCTGCTTGGCCAATCGCAGGACGGCCAGCCCGGATTCGGTGGCGCGCACCGGCTTCGTGCGCTGCACGAGAATCCGGCCCGCCGCATCCTCCAGCGCCTTGATCCGCTGACTGATCGCCGACGGTGTGACGCTCAACCGCCGCGCCGCGGCGTCGAAGGTCCCCTCGGTGATCACGGCGTCGAGGGCGCGCAACTGGTCGAGCTGGAGATCCACATTAAGACAGACTAATGATAGGTAAGAATCTTTAGTTTGCCTGGGGGTGATCCGCGGCCATAACGTCGCTGGACGTGAGCGTTTCCTCGGCGGTGGTGGCGACCGCGTCCGGTTTGGGCTTCGGCCTGTCGTTGATCGTGGCGATCGGCGCGCAGAACGCGTTCGTGCTGCGGCAAGGGATCAGCGGCAGGCACGTGCTCGCGGTGGTGGCGGTGTGCGCGGTATCCGACATCGTGCTGATCGCGGCTGGGGTCGGCGGCTTCGGCGCGGTCGTCCAGGCGGCTCCCGTGGTGCTCGTGGTGGCGCGCTATGCCGGGGCGGCGTTCCTGATCGGCTACGCGGCGCTGGCGGCGCGGCGGGCGTTCGGCTCCGCCGCGCTGAGCGCCGAATCCGGGCGGGCCACCGCGGCGCTCGGCGCGACGGTGGTCACCGCCCTGGCGCTGACTTGGCTCAACCCCCACGTCTACCTGGACACCGTGGTGTTGCTCGGCTCCTTCGCCTGCACCTACGCCAGCCCGGATCGCTGGTTCCTCGGCGCGGGGGCGATGCTGGCCAGCGTGCTGTGGTTCACCGCGCTCGGCTTCGGCGCGCGCCTGCTCGGCCCGCTGTTCGCCCGCCCGCGCGCGTGGCGCGTGCTGGATGCGGTGATCGCGGCGGTGCTGCTCGGCCTCGGGCTCGGGCTGTTGTGCACCGGATGAGGCGCGACGTCACAGCTGTGCCTTGAGCTTCGCGGCGAACTCGTAGCCGGCCTGCCACTCGGGGCCGGAGACGGCGAGTACGACACGTGCCGCGCCCGCCTCCGCGTAGGCGTTCAGCTGCTCGGCCGCGCGGCCGGGATCGGTGGCCAGAGTGGGCGCGACGACCGTCACGGTGAGCGGCTGGCGGTCGTATTCTTCGGCCAGCGCGGCCAATTCGGTCACGTGCGCGCCGATCCGGCTCGGCTCGAGCCCGATGGCGACCCAGCCCTCGGCGTAGGCGGCGGCGCGGCGGCGCGCCGCCGGTGCGTCGCCCGCGACGAGCACCGGCGGCATGGTCGCACCGGGCGCCAAGGTGATCTGGGTGCCGTCCTGGAGCACGGTCGGCCGCCCCGCGACCAGGTCGGGCAGCACGCGCAGCGCCTCGTCGGTGCGACGGCCGCGCTCGGCGAAGGACGCGCCCACGGCACGCCACGCGGCATCCCCGTGCACCGGGTTGCCGGTGCCGACCCCGAGGATCAGCCGGTCACCGGAGACGTACTGCAACGTCGCGATCTGCTTCGCGGCCCACGCGGCCGGCCGCAACGCCAGCAGCATCACCCCGTAGCCGATGCGGATGCGGTCGGTCACGGCGGCCGCGGTGGCCAGCACCACGGAGCTGTCCAGCATCGGCCCGCTGGCCGCGAGATGGTCGGTGGACCACACCGAATCCAGGCCGCCCTGCTCGGCGAGGCGGGCGGCGGCGCGCACGTCACCCAGGATGGGCCGCGCGGGATCGGGGGTCGAGGTGGGCAGGATGATGCCGACTTCCAATGTCATGCTCTCGACGCTACGAATTCCCCGCGCCCGCGCCAATGTTCGGCTCGCTCGAGTCGATGTCTCGGACGCTCACACCGTCCCCCGGCGCACGGCGCGTTCCGCACGCCACGGTGGGGGCAGCCCGCCGGTGCGGTGTGCTCCGACGGCCCCCAGCCGAGTCGCGGCACCGGTGCACCGCGAGCATGGAGAGGAGAGTTGGTCGGCGGCTCGCTGGTCGCGCCCCGATTCGTGGCCGATCGGACTCGGGGAAGCAGTGTCTCGACAAGCGCGACCGAGCGGCCGGACCGGTCGCGCCGAACACCCGACTCGGTATCGCAGGCGGGTATCGGCCGCAGTGAGTCGATCGCCGGACACGGTCGGGCACCGGCCGGTGACGGCCGTGCCCTGCGGCTAGGGTGGGCGCATGGTCGAGTCGACGCGAATCGTGCTTGCCTCCCGGCCGGTGGGTGCGCCCACGGCGGAGAATTTCCGGACCGAGACCGCGGAACTCCCCGCTCCGGCCGAGGGCGAGGTCCTGCTGCGCACGCTCTATCTGTCGCTCGACCCGTACATGCGCGGCCGGATGAGTGCGGCCGAGTCCTACGCCGAACCGGTCGCGGTCGGCGCGGTGATGGTCGGCGCGACCGTGGCCGAAGTACTCGAATCGCGCGACCCGTCGCTGGCGAAAGGTGATGTGGTGCTTGCTTATTCGGGGTGGCAGTCGCATGACGTCGCCCCGGCGCGCGGGCTGCGCAAGCTCGATCCGGCAAAGGCTCCGGTTTCCACCGCCCTCGGCGTGCTCGGCATGCCGGGCTTCACCGCCTACGCGGGACTGCGCGAGATCGGCAAACCCCGCCCCGGCGAGACGCTCGTGGTCGCCGCCGCCACCGGGCCGGTCGGCTCGGCCGTCGGCCAGATCGCCAAGATCGGCGGCACGCGCACGGTGGGCGTCGCCGGTGGCCCGCGCAAGGTGGCGTACTTGACCGAACTCGGCTTCGACGTCGCGCTCGACCACCGCGCCCCCGATTTCGCCGAGCAACTCGCGGCGGCGGTCCCCGACGGCATCGACGTCTATTTCGAGAACGTCGGCGGCGCGGTGGCCGACGCGGTGTACCCGCTGCTGAACACCTACGCGCGCGTGCCCGTCTGCGGACTGATCGCCAACTACAACGCCACCGGCGCCCCGGAGGGCCCGGACCGGCTGCCGGGCTTCTACGGCCGGATCCTCACCAAGAGCCTCACCGTGCGCGGGTTCATCCAATCCGAATTCGTCCGTGCGCTGTACCCGGACTTCTTGCGTGAGATGGGTGAGTGGGTCGCCGACGGCCGCGTGCGGTATCTCGAGGACGTCGTGTCCGGCTTGGCCGCGGCCCCCGAGGCGTTCATCGGCATGCTGGAGGGCCGCAACTTCGGCAAGCTGGTCGTGCGGGTCGGCGACTGATCAGCCCGCCAGCGCGCCGCTGCCGATGCTGAGATAGGCCAGCATCAGCACGAACAGGAACCAGCCCGCGCCCTGCCAGATGGGCCAGGTCCGCCCGCGGCGCCACTGCACGTAGGTTTCGACGAAGGCGCCGATACCGCCGATCAGCAACACCACCGGGGGGCCGAGCACCACGGCGAGCTGCGCGGCGGTGTCGCACAGCAGCTTGTCCTGGTCCACGCATTCGCGCTGCGCGGCCCACAACACGGTCAGCAGGAAGACCAGCGCGGCGGTGACGAGCACCGAGACGACGTAGGTCGCGGCGCGCCGGAACCCGCGCGGATCGCGCCAGCGTTTCTCCACGTCGTCGACCATGTGCACCACCTCGCCGTCCGGTTCTCCGACGTGATTGCCGAACGGCGGCGGCTCAAACGCCGCTCAGGGTTTGCGTCCGACCCCGGCCCAGTACCAGGCCGACCGCGCCGCGGCGGGGGCGGCATCGGTGTCCGGACGCCAGGCGTCGGCCGGAACGATCCCCGGCTCGACGAGTTCCGTTCCGGCGAAGAAGGATTCGGTCTCCGAGCGGCTGCGCGGCTGGAACGCGATCCCGGCCTGCTCGGCGGCGGCGGTCGCGCGCGCCATCGGGCGCGGGCCGAAATCGCCGGTAAAGTGGGTGAGCACCAGGTAGCTGCCGGACGGGGCCGCGTCCAGCAGGCGCGCGACGACGCCGTACGGGTCGTCGCTGTCGCGGAAGAACATCATGACCGCGACCAGCAAGATCGCGACGGGCCGGTCCGGGTCGAACGTGTCGGTCAGCGCGGGCGCGTCCAGGATGGCGCCTGGATCGCGCAGGTCGGCGTCGAGGTAAGCGATCCGGCCCTGCGGTGTGCTCGCCGTCAATGCTCTGGCATGGGCGAGCACGAGCGGATCGTTGTCGACGTAGACCACGCGCGCGGCCGGATCGATGCCCTGGGCCACTTCGTGCGTGTTGCCCGCGGTCGGGAGGCCGGTGCCGATGTCGAGGAACTGATCGATGCCCGCCTCGCGGGCCAGATGGCGCACGGCTCGCCCGAGGAACGCGCGATTGGCGCGGGCCATGTCGCGGATGCCGGGGATGTGCATGGCGACCGTGTCGCCGAGGGCGCGGTCGGCGGGGTAGTTGTCCTTGCCGCCGAGCCAGTAGTCGTAGACCCGTGCCTCGTGCGGGAGGCTCGTGTCGAGCTGGGTCGACGATCCGGCGCGCACTCGCGCGTGCCCGTCCGGCATGGCGACTCCCTTCCCAGGCGGCGCCGGTGCGGGGAGGCGCCGCACCGCTGTCGCCTCCGAAGGCGACTCTCGCGCTACGAATTACGCGTCAAGAATAGGGTGACGCATCCACAATGAGCGGTAATTCGGCCGAATGGTCCGGTTTCCCGGCCTATTCGGCGGCGGCGAACCTTGCCGCGATCTCCTGCGCGGTGACCTTGGCGAGTTCGACGAAGAACGGCACCCGTTCGGGAATCATCAGCGTCGTGGGGCCGCGCAGGCCGAGTGCGAACCGGCAGTGGCCCGCCGGGTCGAGAATGGGCAGGCCGATGGTGCGGAAGCCGGGGTCGAGTTCCTCGTCGTTGTAGGCGTACCCGCGCTCGCGCGTGGCGACCAGCTCGGCGCGCAGCTCACCGGGGCCGGACACGGAGCGTTCGGTCCCCTCGTCATAGGGGAGTTCGCGCAGTTGCTCGTCGGTGGCCCCGGACCAGGCGAGCAGGGCCTTGCCGAGCGCGCTGGCGTGCAGGGGCAGCCGCACGCCCTGCAGCTTGTGCCCGTCGGTCTCCCGCCACCGGCTGGTGCCCAGCAGCACCGCGTGGATGCCGTGGCGGGTGGCGACCGAGCAACTGGCTCCGGTGGTGCCCGCGAGCTGTTCCAAACACGGTTCGGCCAGATAGATCCGGTGCTGGCGGTAGGCGATCTGACCCCACTCCGCCAGCGCGCCACCCATGCGGTACCGACTGGATTCGGCGTTCTTCTCCAGGAAACCCGCCTGCACCAGCGTGGCCAGCAGCCGGTGCGTGGTGCTGACCGCCAGACCCTGCTGCCGCGCCACCTCGGAGACGCCGCGCTCGCGGCCGTCGCGGAAACAGTCGAGGACGGAGAGGGCGCGGGTAACGGTCTGCACGCCGGAGGGTTCCACGAAAGCGACGGTAACACAGGAGCTCGCACTCTAAAGTTTCATCTTTCCGATATGTGGAAAGCGCTGACGGGGGGCGGTGGGTGTGATCCGGGAAAGCCGGGGTCGGGTGCCCACTCATCGTGCGTCGAAGCGGGCCAGTACAGAGAACTCGATATGTCAAGCTTTCCGATCTACGGAAAGGATTACCTCGTGACCCCGCGCCGCCGTCCCTACTCTGCGAGGGCATTGATCGACGATTCGGACAAGGAGTCCTCCGATGTGGCGGCAAGCCCTCATGCGCATCGCGCTGGCGATCGTTCCCCTAGTCGCACTCGTCGCCGCGTGTGGTTCGGACACCGACAGCGACACCGGCGCAGGCGCTTCCTTCGTGCTCAAGGTCGCCGACCCGGGGAACTCCGGGCCGCTGGCGGTCGGCAAGCGCGACGGCACCTTCGACGCCGCGCTGGCGCCGCTCGGTGCGAAGATCGAGTGGGTCAGCATCACCCCCGGCTTCAGCTCCAACCTGAAGTTGTTCAACACCAAGGAACTCGACGTCTCCGGCGCGGCGTTCAGCCCCGTCGTCGGCGCGCTGTCCAAGGACGTCGGCGTGCGGATCGTCGCGGTACAGGATCCGGCGGGCAAGGATCAGAGCGGCATCATCGTCACGCCGGAATCGGGCGTGCACTCGGTCGCGGAGCTGGCCGGCAGGCGCGTGGCGGTCAACCCCGCCGCCAAGGGCGAGTACATCCTGCTCAAGGCGCTCGCGCAGGCGGGCGTTCCGGCCGATAAGGTGACCCGGGTTCCGTTGCAGCAGAAGGACGCCGCTTCGGCGTTCGCGACCGGCAAGGTGGACGGCTGGGCTTCGTTCCTGGTGCCCTACCAGGAGGCCAAGGCCAACGGCGGCGTGGAGATCGCCACCGAGAAGAGCATCGGTTCCAACGACAACTCGGTCGTGGTGTTCCGCACCGAGGTGCTCGATCAGCGGCCGGACATCGCGGCGAAGTACCTCCAAGTGCTGCAGGACCTCACGGCGAAACAGCGCGCCAACCCCGCCGACTTCGAGAACGTCTTCGAGAAGACCGGCCCGCGCGCCCTGTCCGGCCAGCGGCTCTCGGACGCCCACCGGGTCGGGGCCGAGGTGACGGTGCCGCACCTGCCGAACGACGCCGACGCCGCCGCGCTGGCCGACGTGGTGAACACCTTCTTCGGCAACGGCGTCATCACCCGCAAGATCACCGCCGCCGACATCTTCTACGACCTGAAGTCGAAGCTGACGCCCGAGCAGCTGGCATCGGTGAAGGCGGGCAGCTGAGATGGCGGTCGTCGTGGCGGCCGGGGTCGGGCCCGCCGAGCTCGCCCCGCCCCGTACCCGAGTCGGGAAGCGCAGGCCCACATGGTTTTCCGTGCCGCTGCGGTTCCTGCTCCCGGCCCTGATCGTCGCGGGTTGGTGGGCTGGTTCGGCCAGCGGAGCGCTCTCCGAGCGCGTGCTGGCGGGGCCGCCAGCGGTGTGGACGGCGTTCACCGAGTTGCTCGGCACCGGCCAGCTGCTGGACTTCGCGGTCGCGTCGTTCACCCGCGCCGCCTTCGGCGTCGGGATCGGGGTGGCCATCGGCCTGCTGCTTGGTCTGGTCTCCGGACTGTCCAGCCTCGGTGAGGAACTGGTCGATTCGACCATGCAGATCCTGCGCGCCGTGCCGTTCCTGGCGCTGGTGCCGCTGTTCATCGCGTGGTTCGGCATCGACGAGCTGTACAAGGTGCTGCTCATCGCCGTCGCGACGGTGGCGCCCATGTACGCCTACACCTATCTCGGCGTGCGCAACGTCGACCGCAAGATGGTCGAGGCCGCCCGGAGTTTCGGGCTCACCGGTCCGCGGCTGGTCTGGGAGGTCATCCTCCCTTCCGCGCTGCCCGGCGTGCTGATGGCGCTGCGCGTGTGCCTGTCCATCAGCATCACCGGCCTCATCGCGGCCGAGCAGGTAGGCACCAAGGAGGGCGTCGGCTACCTCGTCACCTTGGCGCAGGAGTACAACCGCACCGACTACATGGTGCTGTGCGTGGTGTTGTACGCGCTGCTCGGCTTGGTCTTCGACGGGCTGGTGCGGTTGGCGGAGCGCTTCGCGATGCCATGGCGCGGACAGGTGGCGATCCGATGACCGCCGTCACCGAACCCGCGGCCGAGGTGACCACCGCGCCGACGGCGGAGGAGCCGGTCGCCGTCTCGATCACCGGCCTGCGCAAGTCGTTCGGCGCCAAGACCGTGCTCGACGGCGTGGATCTGACCATCCGGCGCGGCGAGTTCGTCGTCCTGCTCGGGCCGAGCGGCACCGGAAAGACCACACTGCTGCGCCTGCTCACCGGACTGGAAGCGCCGGACGCGGGCGAAGTGCTGGTCCCGGCGCGGCGCACCACCGTCTATCAAGAGCCGCGGCTGATTCCCTCGAAACGGGTGCTGGCGAACGTGATCGTCGGCCAGCGCCGTTCCCGGGGCAACCGCGACGCCGGGTTGCGGGCCCTGGCCGAGGTCAACCTCGACGGTAAGGCCAGGCAGTGGCCCGCGACGCTCTCCGGCGGCGAGGCGCAGCGCGCGGCGCTGGCACGCGCGCTCGTCCGCGAGCCGGAACTGCTGCTGCTCGACGAGCCGTTCGCGGCGCTGGACGCGCTGACCCGCCTGCAGATGCAGGATCTGGTGGGCGATCTGGTGGCCCGCCACCGTCCCGCGGTGCTCATGGTGACCCACGACGTGGACGAGGCGATTCGCCTGGCCGACCGCGTGCTGATCCTGGACGAAGGGCGCTTCGCCCTGGACGTCGACATCGACGCGCCCCGCCCGCGCGACCGCGCCGACCCCGAAACCTTGCGTTACCAATCCCTTTTCCTCACTCAGCTCGGCGTGGGTCGCACCACGTCCGCTCCAAGGAGTGCCTCATGACCGACACCCTCTGGTACACCCGTTGCCCGGTACCCACGGCGAGCGGGCTCGCGCACAGCCTCGGCTGGCTCGGCGACACCGCCACGCGGGCCGGGCTGGAGTTCGGCGTCCTCCAGGACGCGGGGCCCGAGCTCGCGGGCCATCATTTCCTGCACGACCTGTCCGGGCTGATCCGCGAGGGCGGCAACGTTCCGGCCCTCGCGGCGCGCGCCCAGGGCTCACCGACCCGGTTGATCGGTCTGACCTGGATCGATGAGGCGCAAGCGATCCTGGTCGGGCCGGAGTCCACGGTCGGCGGCCCGACGGAGCTGGCCGGTCTGCGCATCGGCGTCCCGGCTTGGGCGCAAGACCAGCCGCGCAGCTTTCCCCGCGCGATGGCGCTGCACGGTTTCGCGAACGCGCTGCGACTCGGCGGGCACACCCTCGCCGACGTCCGCATGACCGAGATCGGCGTCGAGCGCGACCCGCAGGTGCGCACCGAGGTCCAGGCGAATCGCCGCGTGGTCACCTGGGGCGTCGAAGAGTTGCTGCGCGGTGAGGTGGACGCCATCTACGTCAAGGGCGCCCGCGCACAGGAGGTCGCGCGGGAGCACGGTCTGCGCGTCGCGGTGGATCTGGACGCCACCGAGGCCAAACGCTTCCGGGTGAACAACGGCACGCCTCGCCCCATCACCGTGCACGAGGAGCTGCTCCAGTCGCGTCCGGAGGTGGTCGTCGAGTTTCTCGCGCAGAGCCTGCGCGCGGCGGACTGGGCCGCGGGCGATCTGACCGGCGTCCGGGAGGTACTCCAGCGCGAGACGCTGTCCGGCCCGGAGGGCGTCGTCGCGGCGTACGGCGAGAACTTCCACCGGGATCTGCACCCCTCGCTGTCGGACGAGCGGATCGAGCTGATCGGCGTGCAGAAGCAATTCCTCTACACGCACGGTTTCCTCGCCGCCGACTTCGATCTGGATTCCTGGGTCGCGCCCGAGCCGCTGGCCAGGGCCAGGGAGCTCGTCGCGTCCGGGAAGGTCCCCGCATGACGGAATTCCTGTGGCGCTTGCCCTCCCGTGGCGACGGCCGCCACGCCCGCCCCGAACGACGCAACCGCGGCGGCTTCGGCGGACCGGCGCCGGTGACGCCCGCGACCGACCTGCGGCCGGGGCGCTTCGGCCCGTTCGACGACCTCGCCCAGGTCATCGATGCCGCCGAACTGGCCGGGCTCGACGGCGTGCTCGCGCCCTACGATCCGCACGGCGAGGAATCGTGGATCGTGGCGGGCGGCGCGCTGCGCCGCACCCGGCACTCGCGCGTCGTCGTCGAATTCCAGCCCGCCTTCGGCACTCCCGTCTACGCCGCGAAGATGTCGGCCACCCTGCAACGTCTCTCGGGCGGCCGCCTGGCCTGGCAGCTGGCCGTCGACACCGATCCGGCCGACGCGCGGGCGCGCGGCGACCGCGTCACCGGGGACGACCGCTACGCCAGGGCCGCTGAGTTCCTGACCGTCGCCCGGGGCGTATGGAACGACGCTGCGGTGCCGTCGGCGGGTTTCGCCGGTACCGGATTCCACTACGAAGGCGCGTACTACGACGTGATCGACGGTGGTTTCCGCGGCATCCTGTCCGGACTGCCGTTCCCGGCGGTCTATACCTCCGGTGCTTCCACGGCGGCCATCGCGCTGTCGGCCGAACACGGTGACGTGCACGTCTTCACCGAGACCGCGGCGGGCGTGCGTACCGCGATCGCCGCCCTGCGCGAACGCGCGACGGCGGCGGGGCGGACGGTGCGCGCCGGACTGGAGTTGCCGGTCATCGCGCGGGAAACCGAAGACGAGGCATGGGCCCGCGCCGAACGCCAGTGGCGCGAGGTGCACCCGGAAGGTCCCGGCGCACGGCAGCACGATCTGGGTGACGGCCGGTGGGCGGGATTCGCCGACCTCGGATACGCCGCGAATATCGGCCTCGTTGGCAGCTATGAGCAAGTAGCGCAACGCCTTTCGTCCTATATCGAGGCTGGCGTCGACAGCGTGGTGCTCTCCGGGCACCCGCACATCGAGGAACTGCACCGCGTGGGCGAACACCTCTTGTTCCTCGCCGACCCGGCCGGCCGCACGCTGACCGCGCAGGAGGCGATCGCATGACCATCGACATCTACTGGCGCATCGGCATGGAGGGCGACCACGCGTCGCTGCGCACGCCGCGCCGCTACAACCGCGGCCACGCCAACGGTTACGGGCCGGGCAATATCGCACCCGCCATCCGTGCCGGCGCCCTGGACGGCTATGGCTACATCGACCACATGGCGGCGGTGGCGAAGGCCTCCGAATCGGCCGGTTTCCTCGGTGGCCTGCTGCCGTCGTTCCCCGTGACCGACGACCCGTGGGCGGTCGCCGCGGCGCTGGCCGGGGAGACCACCACCTACCGGTTCATGGTCGCCTTCCAGCCCGGCTTCCTGCATCCGGTGCAGGCGGCGCGGATGTCGGCCAGCCTGCAGCGCGCCACCGGCGGCCGGTTGGTCTACAACATCATCAGCGGTGGCGGCGGGCCCGCCCAGCTGTGGTGGGGCGACAAGGTCGCACACGACGACCGCTACGCCCGCACCAGCGAATTCCTCGACGTGCTGCGCGGCGTATGGGACGGCGAGCCCTACGACCACGAGGGCCGGTTCTTCCGCACCGAGGGCGCGGCGCTCGCGCCGGGCATCGCCGGTCAGCCGTTCCCCGAGGTGTACTTCTCGGGGTCCTCCGCCGCCGCCGTGCACGCCGCGGGCAGGCACGCCGACTACTACCTGTCCTGGCTGGAGCCGTTCGCCGATCTGCGCGCCAAGTTCGACGGCGTCCGCGCGAACGCCGGAAGCATCGGCCGCACACCGAAGTTCGCCGTGCGCATCGACGTCGTGGCCCGGCACACCGAGGAGGCGGCCTGGGCGGAGATCGAGAAGGGCTGGGCTTTCGTCGACCGCGGCGCGGCCGAGCGCGCCGCCAAGGGCGATTCGGTCGGCGCCGCCCGCATCCAGGGCTGGGTGCCCGAGACCATCACCGGCTACCGCGACCTCGAGGTCCAGCCCAACGTCTGGTGCGGATTCAGCCTGATCCGAGGTGGTCCCGCGTTCGGCCTCGTCGGCAGCTACGAGCAGGTGGCGCAGCGGCTCGACGAGCTGATCGACCTCGGCGTCGACGCGTTCATCCTCGCGGGCAACCCGCACCTCGAGGAGGCCTACCGCGTCGGCGAAGAGGTGCTCCCGCTGCTCGGCCGATCCCGGCTCACCGCGTCCGCCGCCGCGGCGTCCCTTTCCCCCGCTCGATAGATCCAGGAGAGACCATGACCACCACCGAGACCCGATTGCCGGAGTCCGTCGCCGCTTTCGTCGCCGCCGCCGCGCGCGACGCCGAGAAGGCGTTCCGGGTGTTCCGGGAGACCGGCACCGTCTCCGGCAACGGCACCGTCAATTTCGTGGAGCGCGTTCCCGGTGCGGAGATCGCCGTCGCGTTGAACGAGCCGGGCCCGTGGGCCGACGACCGCACCGTCGCGCCGGTGGTCGCCACCTTCGACGGCGAGGTGCTGGCAGGCACGGGCTCCGCGGGGTTCGTCACCGGGTACGCGAAGGTGTTCCGCGCGCATCCGGAGATCACCTCCGTCGTGCACATCCACACACCGTGGCTGGGCGGATGGGCGCAGACCCATCGCACGCTGCCGATCCGCTACGCGGCCGCCCAGCGGCTCACGCTGTCCAGGGCCGTCCCGCCGCACATCGACCGCAGCATCGGCGCGGGCGATTTCATCCTGTCCAAGCTGGTCGACGACCCGGATCTGGTCGCGATCTTCGAGGCCAACGGCGGCGCGAACGTCATCGGCCGCGCGGGGCTGCTGGAGCTGGCGAAGTTCGTCGTGCTGCTGGAAGAAGGCGCGCAGTATCAGGCGATCGCCGAAACATTGGGCGGCTCGGCCGAATTCGATCCGTCCAACCTCGCGGTGCAGTGGAGCCGCACCGGCCTCGCCGACGAGGCGCGCCGCCGCGGCCTGATCTGACCGGCCCCGCACATCGAGATCGAGGAGCGATCATGACCATTCGTGTCGGCTATTTCCCGCACAACAACTCCCTGTTCGTCCTGCGCCACCGCGGCATACTGGAGAACCTGCTGCCCGACGTGGAGTGGGTCGACCTGCGTGAGTTGCCGCGCCCGGCCCCGGTCGATCCGAAGCGCGGGTTGCCGTCGCTGCATTCGGATCATCTGTTCGACGGCGGCTACGACTTCATCGGCACCGGTTTCACCCCGCCGGTGACCGCCCTCGCCAACGGCCGCGACATCGTCTACGTCGGCATCTCCGGGCCGCGCGTGGAGAACGGCCGCCTGGTCGCCAAGGCCGATGCCGGCATCGAGACGGTGCTGGACCTGAAGGGCAAGCGGGTCGGCATCGCCCACGGCTCCTGGCAGACCACCCTCGCGCTGTTCGCGCTGGACCGGGCGGGGCTGGCCTGGAAGGACATCGAACCGGTCGACGTCGACGTGCACGACGGCGGCGCCGCGCTGCTGCGCGGCGACCTCGACGCCTGGGTCGGCGCGTATCCCGGTCTCGCCACCATCGAGGAGGCCGCCGACCTGCGCACTCTCGTGGATACGGAATCGCTGTTCAGCCACCCCTCGCTGTGGTTCACCCGCCGGGACTTCGCCGAGGGCAACCGTGAGGCGCTGACGGCGATCATCACGGCTCTGCAACAGTCGGACGCGTGGATCACGGAGAACCCCCGCGCGGCCGCACAGTACTTCGTGGACGACGTGGTGGCCCGCGGCGGAACCGCGAGCCTGGACGCGTGGGAGGCCGCGCTGCGCGGGCGGCCCTTCGGTGTCGAACCCGTCTCCGAGGATTTCCTGAACGAACAGCAGCACGCGGCCGATCTGCTGGCGGCCAACGGCCTGCTGCCACGGACCGTGCGGGTCCGGGACGCGGTCGTGCCGTGGATCGGCGAGACGGTGCGTGCCGGATCCGGTGTAACGGCGTAATCGGAGACGACGGCCGGGCCGGGGTGTCGGAGCGACCCCCGGCCCCTTCGCCTGCGGCGCGGTCAGCGCCGCGACATGCCCGGATGGCCGCCGTGCCTTTCGGCGGCGCGCAGCTCACACCAATAGGCCGCGACGACGGTGGCGTAACCGGCCACGACGGCTGTCGCGGTGACGATCACCAGTGTGATGAATAGTGGAATCAAGAAAGCGGTGTGCATTGTGCCCTCCCCGCGGTCACGCTGATCTCAGCGGAAGGTTCGGCGCCGCACTGCACCGACATCATGTCAGTTCCTGCACCTAGTGAAATCGTAGTGGTCGCAGCGTGGTCCGGCACGGGGTGCGGCTGTGAGTTGAATCATGCGCACCACGGTGTGTCGCGCGGAATACACCCGCGGCGTGCGGTCTAATCGATCTTGTCACGTGGTCACCGGCAACCATCCGGAAAACGGGCACGACCACGGCACGGGACCGCCGGATCGGCGGCCGTCGCAGTGCCCGTGGCGCGCCGGACTCCTCGGTAGCGCAGCTCTTTCTCTCGAATTGTCTCCAGCATCACCTCGCCATGTGAAAAAGGAGCACGAACGTGAGCATGATTCTCGCCGCGCTGCACGACACCGTGATGGCGCAGCAATTCGAAAATCCGACCCCGGAAGAACCGCCGCTGGCGGACAAATTGATGCAGATGGGCCGCTACTTCACCTGGTTGGTGCAGTTGTCGGGCATCACGGCGATCACCTACGGCGGGGGCAGGTTCGCCTGGGAGAAATGGAACGGCGGCAGTCTCCAGTCGCCGAAGATGGTCGCCAGCGCCATGGCCGGTGGCGCGGTGGCGACGAGCGCGGGCACGATCATGAACGCGATCATCGGCTGACGCGAACCGCGCGGGCCGCCAGGTCGCGCGCCGCGAGCGGAGCCGACCGCGTTCCCGCGGCATGGCGCTCGGCGAACACGCGCTCGCCGAGCGCC